>NZ_JBIBKX010000026.1:0-149060 GCF_042959425.1 Streptomyces sp. NPDC007896
GGGGGGGGGGGGGGGGGGGGGGGGGGGGGGGGGCTTAACCCCCCCGGGGGGGTGCCCAAAACCCGCGGGGGGGGGGGTTGGGGGGGGCCGGGGGGGGGGGGGGGGGCCGGGGGGGGGGGGGGGGCATCGGCCTGAACGGCCTCGTCCTCAATCGCCGGACGGGCTGAGGGGCGCGGGCCGGGGTGGATGGGATGAGCGAGGGTGGCCGGGATTCGGCCTTCGGTCGCGTCCTCGAACGCCGGTCGAGCCGAGGCTCTTAGGGGCGCGGGGAACTGCGCGCCCAGCCCCCACCGTCCCGCAGGCGAGGAAACACTCCGAGGGGCCGCGCCCCTTCAGGGGCGCGGGGAACTGCGCGGGCACCCCCCACCAACCGTCGGCCAAAAGACAACAGGCGGCCGGAATTTCGGGGCGCAGCCCCGTCCCCAGGGGCGCGGGGAACTGCGCGAGCAACCCGCGCCGGGCGGCAGCCGAGGTACTTCGTGTGGGCGGGGTTTCGGGGCGCAGCCCCGGCCCCGGGGGCGCGGGGAACTGCGTGAGCAACCCCCGCTCACCCGCAGTCGGAGAACCCACCCTCAAATTCCGAGCCCCAGGAATGTTCCGGCGCCGTTGGGGCAGGCGCACCGTACCCCCACGGGATCCGGCCCCGGCCGGTCACCCCGACGGCGGCCGTCGTGTCATCCTCTCCCGGACCGACGGCCGCCCCACCGGGGGGTTGTGGGGTGGGCCACACGGGACCCGGCCGTCCGGCATCCTGGATGCGCGATAGCCTGACGGCGGATCTCTCTTGACGCCGAGAGATCGATCATCGGTTCCTTTGATCGATCATTGCGGTGGACGCAGGGGACGATCCTGCACCCCGGGGCAGGGACGCCCCACCGCCTGCTGTCATACGGAGAACGCCATGACCCGCACTCCCGTGAACGTCACCGTCACCGGCGCGGCCGGCCAGATCGGTTACGCCCTGCTCTTCCGCATCGCCTCCGGCCAGCTGCTCGGCGCGGACGTGCCGGTCAAGCTGCGCCTCCTGGAGATCACGCCGGCGCTGAAGGCCGCCGAGGGCACCGCGATGGAGCTCGACGACTGCGCCTTCCCGCTGCTCGCGGGCATCGACATCACCGACGACCCGAACGTCGCCTTCGACGGCGCCAACGTCGGTCTGCTCGTCGGCGCCCGCCCCCGTACCAAGGGCATGGAGCGCGGTGACCTGCTCTCCGCCAACGGTGGCATCTTCAAGCCGCAGGGCAAGGCCATCAACGACAACGCGGCGGACGACATCAAGGTCCTCGTCGTGGGCAACCCGGCCAACACCAACGCCCTCATCGCCCAGGCCGCCGCCCCGGACGTACCGGCCGAGCGCTTCACCGCGATGACCCGCCTGGACCACAACCGCGCACTGACCCAGCTCGCGAAGAAGACCGGCACCACGGTCGCGGACATCAAGCGCCTCACCATCTGGGGCAACCACTCCGCCACCCAGTACCCGGACATCTTCCACGCCACGGTCGCCGGCAAGAACGCCGCCGAGGTCGTGAACGACGAGAAGTGGCTCGCCGAGGACTTCATCCCGACCGTCGCCAAGCGCGGTGCCGCGATCATCGAGGCCCGTGGCGCGTCCTCCGCCGCCTCCGCCGCCAACGCCGCCATCGACCACGTGTACACCTGGGTCAACGGCACCGCCGACGGTGACTGGACCTCCATGGGTATCCCCTCGGACGGTTCCTACGGCGTGCCCGAGGGGATCATCTCCTCCTTCCCCGTCACCACCAAGGACGGGCAGTACGAGATCGTCCAGGGCCTGGACATCAACGAGTTCTCCCGCGCCCGTATCGACGCCTCCGTCAAGGAGCTCGAGGAGGAGCGCGACGCGGTCCGCGGTCTCGGTCTGATCTGACGTACCCGACTCACCTGAGTCACTCGCAACTCATCGGCCCCGTCCGGGAAGTGTCCCGGGCGGGGCCGACGCATGCGTACAGAAAGTACGCATCGAACGTACGTGCTTTCTCACTGTATGCGGGGGCGCACGGGGAGTAACTCTCGCTATCGTCGTTACGTACGGTCCGGTAGGGGAGCGCAGGGCTGCTCAAGAGAGCTGGGGCGCGGCCGGGGGAGACACACGGGGGTGGTCCCAGTGACGGAATCGGACAGACGGTACGCACACAGCGAGGCGACACGGCTGTTGTGCGCCGGAGTACATCTGGACACCGTGTTCCGGGCACGGGTCATCGACGAACTCATAGGGCACGAGGAGCGGCCCGCGGCGCCGTCCCTCGGTGTCGACGTCGTCGCCGTGCTCGCGCACGCGCTGCGGGCGCGCCGCAGGGAGGCCCTGACCGGGCTCGGGCTGCTGGCCATCTGGGTCGTGTTCTTCCTGGTGGAGATGGTCCGGGCGGCCACCGGCGTCGCGGACGCGGGGGTCCAGGGCTTCGCGGAGGCGTTCGGCGCCCTCGCGGTGTTCTTCTACGCCGCCGTCTGCTTTCTGCTGTGGTCCGCGCGGGTCGCGTCCGGGTGGGGCATGAGCATGTACGCCGCGAGCCGGGACGAGTCCGCCCGGTTGCGGCTGCCGCGCAGGGCGACCGCCTGGGGGCTCACCTTCATGGCGCGGGCCGCGGAGATCGCCTACTGGGTGTACGCGTTCACCCAGTTGCTGCACGACCCCTTTCTGGTGATCTTCCCGCTCCTGCTCACCTTCGTGATCGGTGCCCACCGCTCCCAGGTGGCCGCGGTCATGAGCGTCGAACTCTCCCGGGACGCCTTCGCCCGTACGTCCGTGGCACTGCCCATGGGCAGCGAGCGTCAGCTCCGGGTCGCGCGGGCCGTCACCTGGGAGCAGCACGCGTCCGTGGCGCTCTACGACGCCCACCGGCCGTTCGTCGGCGCGGGAAAGCCGTACGAGCCCTGGTCGTTCGCGATGGAGATCACCCCCGCCAAGAAGCCGTTCGACGGCCTGAACGGCAAGCTGCCCGAGCAGACCGGCGACGGTTCGGCGAACGGGCACCGGCCGCCGGTGCAGTTGACCAACCGGCAGATCCTCGACCTGGTCGTACCGAAGCTGGAGGCGCTGCGGGAGTCCGCCGCGCGCACCAGCCGGGACCGGCTCAAGGACCTGGAGGTCGAGGAGTTCGTCTACCTGCCGTACGGCGTGGGCCGGAACCAGGGCGTGTACGAGCCGTCGTCGGCCCGGCTGCACCTGGAGGGGGCGGTGGACGAGGGCGGTGAGGCGCGCCGTCACTTCCTGCGCATCAGGGTCGGTGCCTGGGACGAGCAGGTCGTGGTCTCGGTGCTGGTCCGCGTCCACACGCAGGGCGGGATGCTGGTCCTGGAAGTCGTACCGCACGTGCTGGGGCCGATCTTCGAGGAGTACCGGCGCGCCGACTTCATCGCGGCTTCCGGGGAAGGCGCGACGGGGCGCGAGGTGCTGCGGACGGTGCTGTCCGCCCCGTCGACGGGTGTGGTGGCCGGGTTCTCCATGCTGCGCACCCTCGTCCAGTGTCTGCGCACCTGGCTGGCCCGGCCCGAACACGCCCCGCCGGACGCCCCGTTGGTGTCCGTGCGGGAGATGGGCAGCACCGACCGGCTGTCCCTGTTCCAGGAGATGGACGTCAGCCGTTACATCAAGACCGTGGAGGACCGCATCGCGAGCGGGGTGCGTGAGGCGCTGCGGCGCAGCGGCTGCGAGACGGGCAGCTTCGAGCAGAACATCTTCAACGTGGCCGCGGGCGGCCAGTTCATCGGGCAGATGAGCGGTGGCACCGCGGTGGGCCGGATCAGCAAGAGCGCCGTCTCCATGGGCAGTGGGGGCGCGTCGTACAACGAGGGGAACAGGGATGACTGAGGGCTCGGGCGGGCGGGTCGACCGGATCACGCGCAGCGCGGTGAACTTCGGCGACCACGGCACCGCGAACTATCACGAGGCGCCGCCCGCGGCCGGTGCCGACGAGACGACCGTGGCGCTCCTGGAGGCCGTTCGCACCTTGCGTGAGCATCTGCGGCTGCTCACGCAGACCGACGACACGACCGGGCTCGACGGCGAACTGGCCGTGGTGCAAGGGGAGATCGAGAGATCGGGCCAGGCGGACCCGGCGCGGCTCGGCCGGCTGCGGATGCGCCTGGAGACCGCCGCCGCGGCTGTGGCGGGACTGGCGTCGACGGCCGCCGTGGTGCAGGTGATCGCGCAGCTGGCCGGATAGGGCCTGTCGTTTGGATCAGGTCCCAGCGGTCGGCGCGGGATCGGTCTAGTGGGAACGGGGTGACGAGGTGGCGCAACGGTGGGACGAGGACCGCCAGCGATGGGTCGACGACGACGGTGCGGGCGGGCAGGGCAGGGCAGGGGCCGGCGGTGGCGGGGTGCCGCCGGACGCGGAGCAGCAGTGGTGGGCGTCGGCGACCCAGGCGGGGCCGCCGCGCCCACCCGAGACGCCGCTGCCGCCACCGTCGTGGTCCGGGCCCGGCGGGAGTCCCGGCGGCGGCCGGGGGCCGGCCCCCACGGACTCGCGCCGGCTGCTGGTGGTGATCGTGGCCGTCGCCGTCCTCGCGGGCGGTGTCGGAGGCGCGGTGTGGGCGCTGACCAGGGACGACTCGTCCGGGCACACCGGCGCGGACCCGTCGCGCCCGGCGGTGACCGTCACGGCGACCCAGAGCGTTCCTTCCCCGGACACCGGGTACACCTCCGGGAGTCCGGACATCTACGCCGGTTCGGGCGGGTCCAGCGACCCGGCGACGCAGCCCACGACCCCGGAGCCGTCGCCCGGCTACAGCAGGTCGGTGGATTCGGTCGGCTACACGGTGGACGTGCCGGACGGCTGGGTGCGCGAGGAGGTACAGGGCAAGCTGGCGCCGGTCGTCACCTACACGGCCCCCGGCGGCAGCAGCAGGCTCATGCTGTTCGAGGTCAAGGAGAGCTCCCTGGCCGAGTCGTCGTCCCAGGCCGAGGAGATCTCGCAGAAGCTCCCGGGGTACCGGCTCATCGAGCGGCAGAACGGGTCCGACTGGACAGAGGTCACCTACCGCTACGACAGCCCGCAGAAGGGCGCCACGCACGTGGTCGACCACCGCTTCCGCGCCGCCGACGGCACGCTCTACGCGATCAACGCGAGCGGCCCCGAGGGCGTGGACATGACCGGCCCGCTCACCACGGCCCTGAACTCCTTCTGCCCCACCGGCACGAACTGCGCGAGCCGTACCTAGGCCCTGTCATTCGGCTCCTCGGACGGGCCGGGCAGCCGCTTCTCGAACCAGTGGGCGGCGTAGACGTTGTCGTCGTAGCGCGGGATCTCGGTGTAGCCGCACGCCCGGTACATCGCCTGCGCCTCGGTGAGCACCGCGTGGGTGTCGAGGCGTACGGCGCCGTACCCGCGCGCGACGGCCGCCCGTTCCAGTCCGTCGAGGATCCGGCGGGCGAGGCCGAGCCGCCGGGCCTTTGGCCGCACCCACACATGCCGGATCTCGCCGGTGTCCGGTGTGAGCCGCCGCAGCGCCCCGCACCCCACGGGACGCCCTTCCTCGTACGCGACCAGGAAGGCACCCGAGTCCCCGGACACCTCGTCGGGCCGTACGAGGGCGGCGGGGTCGAAACCCTCCGGGAACCGTGCGCCGATGTCGGCGGCGTACCCGGCGAGGCAGTCGCGCGCGTCGCGCGAGGCACCGTCGACGGACTCGACGGTGATCGCGGCCAGCCGCAGCAGCCGTTCGGCGGCGGCGATGGCGGCGGTGAGTTCGCCGCGCCGGCGCTCGTCGAGGGAGCCGAGCAGTCCCTCGGCCAGCGCGTCGGCCCGCCGGTTCTGCTCGTCGACCTCGACCCGCCCGGCCGGCGTGAGCTCCGCGACCCGCAGTCGGCTGTCCTCGGCCGGCACGCTCACCCGCACCAGCCCCTGAGCCTCAAGTGCCCGGATCATCCGGCTCAAGTACCCGGCGTCCAGGCCGAGCCGGCCGCGCAGCTCCCGCAGCGAGGCCCCGTCCCCGATCTCGAACAGCAGCCGCGCCTCGCCGAGCGGCCGGTCCTGTCCGAGGTAGTGGTCGTCGAGGGCTCCGATGCGCCGGGTGAAGTACCGGTTGAAGCGCCGCAGCGCCCGCACGTCCTGCGCTGACACCGAACGAGTCATTCTTTGACTCTAGTCAAAGAAAGCCACCTCCGGGGTGCCGATCACTCACATCCTGCGTTTTGTGGCTTCTGGTCGTATTTCTGCCTATTTTTCAGTGACGCCGGGCACTTTTGGTCACTGGTTGTGCATGCATTCCGGGTCGAGGGGCAGGCGCTCCCGGTCCCCGAGAGTGACACGCGTGTCACACACGGACACGCAGGGGCACGGAACAGGAACGGAAGGCAACACCGACCATGGCCGGACACCAGGCGCACCAGGCTCAGCAGGCACGACAGACGCTTCACGTGGGTGGAGAGTGGCGGGAGGCCGTCTCCCGTGCCACCCGCGAGATCCTCGATCCCGCGGATGCCAAGCCGTTCGCCGTGGTCGCGGAGGGTGACGAGCGGGACGCGGACGCGGCCGTCGCCGCCGCGCGCCTCGCCTTCGACACGGGGGAGTGGCCCCGTACCCCCGTCGCCGAGCGCGCCGCGCTGCTGCGCCGTGTCGCCGACCTCCTCGTCCGGGACCGGGAAGAGCTCGGGCTGCTGGAGAGCCGGGACGCGGGCAAGACCCTCGAAGAAGGGCGCGTCGACATCGACTGTGTCGCGGACGCCTTCCGGTACTTCGCCGACCTCGTCGTGGGGGAGGGCGGCGGGCGGGTCGTCGACGCCGGGTCCGACGACATCCACAGCGTCGTCGTGCACGAGCCCGTCGGCGTCTGCGCGCTGATCACCCCCTGGAACTATCCGCTTCTGCAGGCCAGTTGGAAGATCGCGCCCGCCCTCGCGGCCGGGAACGCCTTCGTGGTCAAGCCGAGCGAGATCACCCCGCTGACGACGATCGCGCTGATACGGCTGCTCACCGAGGCCGGACTCCCCGCCGGGGTGGCCAACCTCGTGACCGGCCCGGGGCACACGGTGGGCGCCCGCCTGGCCGAGCACCCCGGCGTCGACCTCGTCTCCTTCACCGGCGGCCTGGTCAGCGGCACGAAGGTGGCGCGGGCCGCCGCGGAGAGCGTCAAGAAGGTCGCCCTGGAACTCGGCGGCAAGAACCCCAACGTCGTCTTCGCCGACGCCTGCGCCACGGACGAGGACTTCGACACCGCCGTCGACCAGGCCCTTAACGCCGCCTTCATCCACAGCGGCCAGGTCTGCTCGGCCGGATCCCGGCTCATCGTCGAGGAGTCCGTGCGCGAGCGCTTCGTCGCCGAACTCGCCCGCAGGGCAAGCAGGATCAGGCTCGGACGTGGCACCGAGGACGGCGTCGAGTGCGGCCCCCTCGTGTCGGAGGGACAGCGCGAGAAGACCGAGGCGTACGTCGCCTCCGCGCTCGCGGAGGGCGCGGTGCTGCGGGCGGGCGGCCGGCGCCCCGAGCCGTCCGCCGAACGGCCCGCCACCGGGTACTTCTACGAGCCGACCGTCCTCGACCAGTGCCACCGGGAGATGAAGGTGGTCCGCGAGGAGGTCTTCGGGCCCGTCCTGACCGTGGAGACCTTCCGCACCGAGGACGAGGCCGTCGCGCTCGCCAACGACACCGAGTACGGGCTCGCGGGCGCCGTCTGGACCACCGACGCGGGCCGCGCCCGTCGCGTCGCGGGACGGCTGCGGCACGGCACCGTCTGGATCAACGACTTCCACCCCTACCTCCCGCAGGCGGAGTGGGGCGGCTTCGGGAAGAGCGGCGTGGGGCGCGAACTGGGCCCGGCGGGCCTCGCCGAGTACCGCGAGACCAAGCACGTCTACCAGAACCTGGCGCCGAAGCCGGTCCGCTGGTTCGCGGGCCGACCCCAGTGACGTAACCCCCACCCCACACAGCACTTGCCCTTGCACTCTGGAGCACCCCCATGCACGAAAGCACGCACGAGAACGCGTCCGAGAACACGTACGACTACGTCGTCATCGGCGGCGGCACGGCAGGCTCCGTCATCGCCTCCCGTCTCACCGAGAACGCCGACGTGACGGTCGCCGTCATCGAGGGCGGTCCCAGTGACGTCGGCCGTGAGGACGTCCTCACCCTGCGCCGCTGGATGGGCCTGCTCGGCGGCGAACTGGACTACGACTACCCGACGACCGTGCAGCCGCGCGGCAACTCGCACATCCGGCACAGCCGGGCCCGCGTCCTCGGCGGCTGTTCGTCCCACAACACGCTGATCGCGTTCAAGCCGCTGCCGTCCGACTGGGACGAGTGGGAGACCGCGGGCGCCAAGGGCTGGGGCGCGGTGCCGATGGAGGCGTACTTCGCGCGGCTCCTCAACAACATCGTCCCGGTCGACGAGAAGGACCGCAACGCCGTCGCCCGCGACTTCGTCGAGGCCGCCCAGGGCGCGCTGGGCGTGCCCCGCGTCGAGGGCTTCAACAAGAAGCCGTTCACCGAGGGCGCCGGATTCTTCGACCTCGCCTATCACCCCGAGAACAACAAGCGCTCCAGCGCGTCGGTCGCGTATCTGCACCCGGTGATGGACGAACGGCCCAACCTCACGCTCCTGCTGGAGACCTGGGCGTACCGGCTCGAGCTGGAGGGGACGCGCGCCACGGGCGTGCACGTGCGCGCCAAGGACGGCACGGAGAGCCTCGTACGGGCCCGGCGCGAGGTTCTGCTGTGCGCGGGCGCGGTCGACTCGCCGCGGCTGCTGCTGCACTCCGGGATCGGACCCGCCCACGACCTGGCGGAGCTCGGCATACCCGTCGCCCACGACCTGCCCGGCGTCGGCGAGAACCTGCTCGACCACCCCGAGTCGGTCATCGTCTGGGAGACCGACGGGCCGATCCCGGAGAACTCGGCGATGGACTCCGACGCGGGCCTGTTCGTGCGCCGCGACCCCGAACAGGCGGGCCCCGACCTGATGTTCCACTTCTACCAGATCCCCTTCACGGACAACCCGGAGCGGCTGGGCTACGAACGCCCGGCGCACGGCGTCTCCATGACCCCCAACATCCCCAAGCCGCGCAGCCGCGGCCGCCTCTATCTGACCAGCGCCGATCCATCGGTCAAGCCCGCCCTCGACTTCCGCTACTTCACGGACGAGGACGACTACGACGGCCGCACCCTCGTCGAGGGCATCCGCATCGCCCGCCGGATCGCCCGCACCGAGCCGCTCGCCGGCTGGCTCAAGCGCGAGGTGTGCCCCGGGCCCGAGGTCACCGACGACGAGGAGCTGAGCGCGTACGCCCGTCAGGTCGCGCACACCGTCTACCACCCGGCGGGCACCTGCCGGATGGGCGCCACGGACGACCCACTGGCCGTGGTCGACCCCGAGTTGAGGGTGCGCGGCCTCGACGGCCTGCGGATCGCCGACGCGTCCGTCTTCCCGACGATGCCCGCCGTGAACCCGATGATCGGAGTGCTCATGGTCGGGGAGAAATGCGCCGAGCTGATCGGGGGCGGTGCGTGATGAGTACTGATTCCGTCTTCTGCGTCGACGGCCTGTGGAAGGTGTTCGGGCCGAAGGCCGAGCGCGTCCCCGCCGACCCCGGGCTCGCCGCCCTCACCCCCGCCGAACTCCGCTCCCGCACCGGCTGCACGGCCGCCGTCCGGGACGTGAGCTTCGACGTCCGCAAGGGCGAGGTCTTCGTCGTCATGGGCCTGTCCGGCTCCGGCAAGTCCACGCTGGTCCGCTGTCTCACCCGGCTGATCGAGCCGACCGCGGGCGGGATCGTCATCGACGGCGAGGACGTACGCGCCATGGACAAGAACCGGCTGCGGGAACTGCGCCGCCACCGCGCCGCGATGGTCTTCCAGCACTTCGGCCTGCTCCCGCACCGCTCGGTGCTCGACAACGTGGCGTACGGCCTGGAGATCCAGGGTGTCGGCAAGGCCGAGCGCCGGGAGAAGGCCGCCGAGGTCGTCGCCAAGGTCGGCCTGGAGGGCATGGAGCAGCGCAGGCCCGCCCAGCTCTCCGGCGGCCAGCAGCAGCGCGTCGGACTCGCCCGCGCGCTCGCCGTCGACCCCGAAGTCCTGCTCTTCGACGAGCCGTTCAGCGCGCTCGACCCGCTGATCCGGCGCGACATGCAGGAGGAGGTCATCCGGCTGCACCACGACGAGGGCCGCACGATGGTCTTCATCACCCACGACCTCAACGAGGCACTGCGCCTCGGCGACCGCATCGCGCTCATGCGCGACGGCCGTGTCGTCCAGCTCGGCACCCCCGAGGAGATCGTCGGCTCACCCGCCGACGACTACGTCCGCGAGTTCGTCCGGGACGTACCGCGCGAACAGGTCATGACCGTCCGTACGGCCATGCGGGCCGCGTCCGCCGCGGAGGCCGCCCGAGGCCCGGCGCTCGCTCCCGACGCGACCGTCTCCGAGGCCATCGAGGCGGTGGCCCGCTCGGGCGACCCCGCCCGCGTGATGGACCACGGACGCTGCGTCGGCGTCGTGGACTCCGCGGCGCTGCTCGGCGTGGTGGCCGGCGCGGACACGCCCGCCGGCGGGGCGCCGGACGGCCCCCGTGGGGAGGCCGCCTGATGGCCACCGTCACCGCGACCGTCGGTCACTCCGGCGTCTCCGCGCTGCTCAAGAACCTCCGCGGACACCGGGCCGTCGGCAAGCTGCTGCTGCTCGCCGTCGCGGCGGCCGTGATCGTCCCGGTCCTCGACTCCCACTGGGCGAGCGGCACCTGGCCGGGCGCCCTCACCGTCGACCTCTCCGCACCCCTCGGCCGAGCCAGTGAGTGGATCATCGACAACCGGGACAGCCACCCCCTGTTCCTCTACTTCTTCGGGTACGTCAGCAGCGCCGTCGTCCTCTCCGTGCGCGCCGTCTACGTGGTGCTGCTCGCGGCGGGCTGGGCCGGTGTGACAGCCGTCGCGGCACTCGTCGCCTGGCGTACGGCGGGCGTACGGCTCGCGCTCGGCACGGCCGCCGCGTTCCTCGCCTGCGGACTGCTCGGCATGTGGGTGCCGACCATGCAGACCCTCGCGCTCATGGTGGTCGCCGTCCTCGCGTCCGTCCTGCTGGGCGCGCTGCTCGGCCTCGCCGCCGGGGTCTCCGATCGCACCTACCGCGCGCTGCGCCCCGTCCTCGACACCATGCAGGTGCTCCCGGCGTTCGCGTACCTCCTCCCCGTCGTCCTCGTCTTCGGCATCGGCGTCCCCGCCGCCGTCCTCGCCACCGTCGTGTACGCCGCCCCGCCCATGGCCCGCCTCACCGCGCTCGGCCTGCGTGACGCCGACGCCGGGGTGATGGAGGCCGTCACCTCGCTCGGCGCCACCGCCCGCCAGCGCCTGCTGACCGCCCGTCTCCCACTGGCCCGCAAGGAACTCCTCCTCGGCCTCAACCAGACGATCATGATGGCCCTGTCCATGGCGGTCATCGCCTCCGTGATCGGCGCGGGCGGCCTCGGCGACCGCGTCTACCAGGCCCTGGCCTCCGTCGACGTGGGCGCCGCACTCGCCGCCGGTATCCCGATCGTGCTGCTCGCGGTCGTCCTGGACCGGGTGACGGGAGCGGCCGGGGAGCGACTCGGCTCGGACTCCGGGGCGACGGCACCGCGCTGGGCGTACGCCGCTGCCGTGGCCCTCGTCGTGGCGCTGGCCGGACACCTCACCGGCCGTCTCGACTGGCCCGCCTCCTGGACCCTCTCCATCGCCGAGCCCGTGAACCGGGTCGTCGACTGGATGACCAACCACCTCTACTCCGGCGTCCCCTACATCGGCGGCACCGCCGACTGGGCGGGCCACTTCACCACCTGGGTCCTGGACCCCGTCCGGGACGGCCTCCAGTGGCTGCCCTGGTGGTCGGTCCTGCTGATCGTCGCCGCCCTGGCCTGGCTGATCGGCACCTGGCGCACCGCCCTCACCGCGGTCCTCGCGATGGCCGCGATCGGGGTGCTCGGCGTGTGGAAGCCGTCCCTGGACACGCTGTCGCAGGTCCTCGCGGCGGTCGCCGTGACCCTCGTGCTCGGCTTCGCGACCGGCATCGCGGCGGCGCGCAGCGAGCGCGTCGAGCGGCTGCTGCGGCCGGTCCTTGACGTCTTCCAGACGATGCCGCAGTTCGTCTACCTGATCCCGGTGGTGGCGCTGTTCGGCGTGGGCCGCGCGCCCGCCGTGGCCGCCGCGGTCGTCTACGCGCTGCCCGCCGTCGTCCGCATCACCACCCAGGGCCTGCGCGCCGTCGACCCGGCCGCGCTGGAGTCGGCCCGCTCTCTCGGTGCCACCGGGGCCCAGCAACTGCGTCAGGTCCAGCTGCCGCTGGCCCGCCAGTCGCTGCTCCTCGCCGTGAACCAGGGCGTCGTGCTCGTCCTCGCCGTCGTCATCATCGGCGGTCTGGTCGGCGGTGGCGCGCTCGGTTACGACGTCGTGTTCGGCCTCGCGCAGGGCGACCTGGCGACCGGTCTCGTCGCCGGCGCGGCGATCGTCTGCCTCGGCCTGATGCTCGACCGGGTGACCCAGCCGACCGCGCGGACCACGAAGAAGGGAGCGTGACATGCGCCTTCGTACGACTTCGGTGATGGCCGGTGCGGCCGCGCTGGTGACGCTGACCGGTTGCGGCGCCGTCGACATGACCAAGCAGGCCTCGCCCTTCGCGAACGCGCGGGGCTCGAAGAGCCTGACCCTCTCCGTCCAGTCCTGGGTGGGCGCGCAGGCCAACGTGGCCGTCGCGCAGTACCTGCTGGAGCACGAGCTCGGCTATCGCGTCGACACCGTCCAGGTCGACGAGGTCCCCGCGTGGGACGCGCTCAGCCAGGGCCGGGTCGACGCCATCCTGGAGGACTGGGGCCACCCCGACCAGGAGAAGCGGTACGTCGAGGACAAGAAGACGATCGCCCCGGGTGGGGACCTGGGCGTCACCGGACACATCGGCTGGTACGTCCCGACGTACTTCGCCAAGCAGCACCCCGACGTGACCGACTGGAAGAACCTCGACAAGTACGCCGACCAGATGCGTACCGCGGAGAGCGGCGGCAAGGGCCAGCTCATGGACGGCTCACCCTCCTACGTCACCAACGACAAGGCCCTGGTGACCAACCTGAAGCTGAACTACCAGGTGGTGTTCGCCGGTTCGGAGGCCGCGCAGATCACCCAGATGAAGCAGTTCGCCAAGGAGAAGAAGCCCTTCCTCACCTACTGGTACTCGCCCCAGTGGCTCTTCAAGAAGGTCCCCATGACGGAGGTGAAGCTGCCGCCCTACAAGGAGGGCTGCGACGCCGACGCGGCCAAGGTCGCCTGCGCCTACCCGCACACACCGCTCCAGAAGTACCTGAACGCCGACTTCGCGAAGAGCGGCGGCAAGGCGGCCGCCTTCCTGAAGAAGTTCAAGTGGACCACCGAGGACCAGAACGAGGTCTCCCTGATGATCGCGAACGACAAGCTGTCGCCGCAGGACGCGGCGAAGAAGTGGGTCGACAGCCACGCGTCGACGTGGCGCGCGTGGCTGTCGTGAGCCCGGCTACCTCAGGCGCGCGGCGATCTCCCGCAGCGCCCCGGTCGCACGGCGCTGGAGGCCCGGCCCGAAGGTGATCCGGGTGGCCCCCAGCTCGCCGAGTTCGGCGGCCCGGGGGCCCTCGAGCCGGGCGAACACGTTGATCGGACCCTGGATCCCCGCCCGCAGCAGCGGCAGTACGCCGACGGGGGCGCCGATCGGATACACGCAGTCGGCGCCCGCCGCGACGTACAGCGCGGCCCGCTCGATCGCCCGCTCCGGATCACCGTCCCCGCGGGCGAAGGTGTCGACGCGGGCGTTGACGAAGAGCCGGTCGCCCGCGGCCGAGCGCACCTCGGCCAGCCAGTCGGCGTGCCGGGCCGGGTCCTTGAGGGCTCCGCCGTGGGAGTCCTCAAGGTTGCAACCCACGGCCCCCGCCTCCAGCAGGCGTTCCACCAGCTCCTTCGGCGCGAGCCCGTACCCGTCCTCGACGTCCGCCGACACCGGCACCTCCACGGCCCGCGCGATCCGCGCGACCGCCGCGAACATCTCGGCGGCGGGCGTGGCCCCGTCCTCGTACCCGAGCGAGGCGGCGATCCCCGCGCTGGGCGTGGCGAGCGCGGGGAACCCGGCGTCCACGCACACCCGCGCGGAGACGGCGTCCCAGGGGCCGGGCAGGACGAGGGGGTCGTCGGGGAGGCGATGGCGATGCAGCGCCCGTAAGACCTCGACCCCGCTCACGGCGCGTATCCCCCCGGCGGGATCCGACGGCTCACCATCACCCGGTTCCAGCCGTTGATCGCGGTGATCAGGGCGATGAGGTGAGCGAGCCGGACGTCGTCGAAGTGCTCGGCCGCCCGCGCGTACACCTCGTCCGGAACGAAACCCTGCGTCAGGACGGTCACCGCCTCCGTCAGCGCCAGCGCCGCCCGCTCGCGGTCGCTGTAGAGGTCCTCCGCTTCCTCCCAGGCGTTGAGGAGCTGGACGCGGTCCTCGGACTCGCCGTTCTTGCGGGCCAGTTCGAGGTGCATGTCGAGGCAGAACGCGCAGTGGTTGAGCTGGGAGGCGCGGATCATGACGAGTTCGGCGAGCGCGGGCTCGCCGAGCCCCTTCTTCGCGGCGGCGCTCAACGCGGACAGGGCCCGCCCGACCGCCGGGTCGAGCACCTTCGTGCGCTCCCTCGTGGGTTCGGCGCGCTCCGTCACTGGTGCTGGCCCGCCTCGTAGTGGCCCGGGACCATCCGCGTGCTCACGCCGAACCGGTTCCACGCGTTGATCACCGTGATCGCGGCGATCAGCTGCGCCAGCTCGGCCTCCTCGAAGTGCTGTGCCGCCTTCTCGTACACCTCGTCCGGTACGAACCCGTCGGTGAGGACGGTGACGGCCTCGGTCAGCTCGATCGCCGCGAGTTCCTTCTCCGTGTAGAAGTGCTTCGACTCCTCCCACGCGCTGAGCTGGACGATCCGCTGCACGCTCTCCCCGGCCGCCAGCGCGTCCTTGGTGTGCATGTCGAGGCAGAACGCGCAGTGGTTGAGCTGCGAGGCACGGATCTTCACCAGCTCGCGCAGCTTCGGCTCCAGCCCCCGCTGTGCGGCCGTCTCCAGCCGGAGCATGGCCTTGTAGACCTCGGGGGCGTGCTTGGCCCAGTGCAGGCGGGGACTGTGCTCGGGGGCGTGATCGGCGGTGGTGGCGGTCGTGGCAGTGGTGCCGGTCGGCTCGGTGGTGGTGTCGTTCGTCGTCATGTTCTCGACCCTACGAGCGAAGCAGCCCAGGAGTATGGTCCATTTACATGGCGAAATCTTGGGCCACTTTCGGGGTCGACCTGCACGTCGAGCCGACCGGAGGCGGTGTCCGCAGAGGTCTGACGCAAGCCCTCCGCGAGGCGGTCCGCAGCGGCCGCCTCGCCCCCGGCACCCGGCTGCCCTCCTCCCGCTCCCTCTCCGCCGACCTGGGGATCGCGCGCAACACGGTCGCGGAGGCGTACGCGGACCTGGTGGCGGAGGGCTGGCTCACCGCCCGCCAGGGCTCGGGCACAAGCGTCGCACGCCGCCCGGTGCAGGCCCCCTCCACCACCTCCGCGCCCGGCCGCCCCGCCCACGCCCGCCCGGCGTACGACCTGGTCCCCGGCTCCCCCGACCTGTCCTCCTTCCCCCGCGCGGCCTGGCTGAAGGCCTCCCGCCGCGCCCTGGCCCTCGCCCCGCACGAGGCCCTCGACTACGGCGACCCGCGCGGCCGGGTGGAACTGCGCACCGCCCTGGCCGGCTATCTGGCCCGTGCCCGGGGCGTCCGCACGGACCCGGAGCACATCGTCATCTGCTCCGGCTTCGTGCACGGCCTGATGCTGCTCGGCCAGGTGCTGCGCGGGCGGGGACTGAACTCGCTGGCCGTGGAGTCGTACGGGCTCGACGTCCACTGGCGGCTGCTGGAACGGGCCGGGCTGCGGACGGTGCCACTCGGATTCGACGAACTCGGCACGCGTACGGAGGAGTTGGCGGCCGGACCACAGGGCGGGGATGCGCTGGGAGGCGTACGGGCGGTGCTGATGACACCCGCCCACCAGTTCCCGATGGGCGTACCGCTGCACCCCGACCGGCGGGCGCAGGTGGTGGACTGGGCGCGGCGTGGCGGCGGTCTGATCCTGGAGGACGACTACGACGGGGAGTTCCGCTACGACCGCCAGCCGGTCGGCGCACTCCAGGGCCTCGACCCCGACCACGTGGTCCATGTGGGCACGGCCAGCAAGTCCCTGGCCCCCGGTCTGCGGCTGGGCTGGCTGGTGCTGCCCCCGTCGCTCGCCCCGGAGGTGGTCGCGGCGAAGGGCGGGGTGGACTGGTCGTGCGGGGTGCTGGACCAGCTCACCCTGGCGGAGTTCATCACGTCGGGCGCCTACGACCGCCACGTCCGCGCGTCCCGGCTGCGTTACCGGCGCCGCCGGGACGCCCTGGTGGCGCGGCTCGCCGAACAGGCTCCCGGAGTCCGGGCCACGGGCATCGCGGCGGGCCTGCACGTGGTGCTGCGCCTGCCGCCCGGCACCGAGCAGGAGACGCTGCGGGCGGCGGCCTGGCAGGGGCTCGCGGTGCACGGGCTCGACCGCTACCGCCATCCGGAGTCGCCCGCCGAGCGGACCGACGCGCTGGTGGTGGGGTACGGGACACCGCCGGACCACGGGTGGTCGGGGGCGCTGGACGCATTGTGCGCGGCGCTGCCTTTCGACAGCACTTTCAGCGGAACCTTCAACAGCACTTTCGACAGCACTTTCAACGGTACTTTCCACAACGAGGGAGTCGGCGGCCCTTTTCATGGAATACAGTCGCCTCATGAGCAATAGTGAAGCCCTGTCCCGTGTAGCCCTGAAGAAGATTACCCCCGAGGTGTCCGGCGCCATGGGCGCCCTGCACGGAGCCGCCGTTTCCGCGGCGCAGGACGCCAAGGTCGAACCGGAACTCCTGGAGCTGATCAGGATTCGCGCCTCGCAGCTCAACGGCTGCGCGTTCTGCCTCGACATGCACACCAAGGACGCCCGCGCCGGGGGCGAGACCGAGCAGCGGATCTACGCCCTGAACGCCTGGCGGGAGACCCCGTTCTTCACCGAACGGGAGCGTGCCGCACTGGCGTTGACCGAGGCCGTGACGCTGGTCCACGACGGACACGTGCCGGACGCGGTCTACGCCGCGGCGGCGGAGGTCTTCGACGAGGCCCAGATCGCGGCGCTGATCTGGGCGGCCACCGTCATCAACGCGTACAACCGGATCGCGATCGCGACCCGTATGGCGCCGGGCGCCTACCAGCCCGCTCAGAAGAAAAGCTGAATTCGGGTACGAGGGAGAGCGCCGGGTCGAATTGAATTCGACCCGGCGCTTTTTGTCCCGGTGATCCCGTCTTTTGTTCCGGTGATCCCGCCCGGAATCCGGTCGACTCCGGAATTCAGTCGACCGGCAGCGGTTCCATGACGTCGTCCAGCCACTGCCGCCATTCCGGGGCGCGCACGGCCGCCCCCGGGCTCATCGGCCGCGCCGTCCAGGCGGTCACCGGCCGGATTCCGTGCAGCGCGTTCACGAGCCACACCTCACGGCCGTCGAGCTCGGCCACGGTCCGTTCGCGGTGGGCGACACGGATCCCGGTCCGGTGGGCCCGCTCCTGGATGAGGCCGGCCGTCACTCCGGCCAGGACGGGCAGCTGCGGCGAGGGCGAACACAGGGTGTCGTCCTCCCACCACAGCACGCTGGCCGTGGCCGCCTCAAGGACCACACCGGAGGACGCGATCAGCACCGCCTCCTCCGCGCCCTTCCCGGACGCCCGCCGCCTCACCCGGGCCAGGGTGTCCAGGTCGGGCCCCTTGCGGCGGGGGACGGTCCGTGGATCGCTCTGCCCCGCCGCCCAGACCCGCACGCCCGTGCCGAGCGGTGGCGCGTGCCGCAGCAGCAGCCGCAACTCCATGGAGCCCGAGGCGAGTTCGACCCGGGGGAACCACTCCCCGGTGCGCGGCAGCGCGGCGGTCATGTCCCGCCAGAACGCGACGAGCCGGTCCAGCGGTGGGCCGCCGCAGTCGCCGCAGGCCCGCAGGAAGCGCTCCCGGTGCCGGTCGAAGCCGCGCATCCGGCCGTCGCGCAGCAGCCACGAGTCCGCGACGAGCAGCCGCCCGCCCGGCAACGTGCCGGGGGCCGGTCCGGAGGTCAGCCCACGGCCGGGCGACCACGCCAACAGCTCCTCCGCGATGGCCGGTTGTGTCACTGCGTACCCCTCTCGGTCTCAGTACGTGCGGCCCGCGACAGCGGGCGAACCGTTCCGTGGCCCGTACGGCGCGTGCTCCAGCCAGGAACCGCACCACGGCAGCACGGGCGCGAGCGCCGCCGCCGCCCGCTGCTTGACCCGGACGATCCGGCGGTGCGGCCGCAGATGGTCCAGCGCGCTGCCGGCGGCCGCGCTGTTGAACAGGGCCGCCGCCCGCCGGACCTCGGCGAAGTCGGCGACCGCGGCGGCCGTCCCCTCGGCGATCGCCCGTGCGGCAGCCGCCGCGTCCGCGATCCCGCTGTTCATCCCGCGCGCGCCGAACGGCGGGAACAGGTGGGCGGCCTCGCCGACGAGCAGCACCCGCCGCCGCGGGTCGCTGAACGAGGCGGCGACCTTGCGCAGGAAACGGTACGTCGACACCCACAGGACGCGCTCGGCGTATCCGTCGCCCACCACCGCGGGCAGCCATTCCCGTACGGCCTCCTCGGTCCCGTACGCCTCCTGCGTGTCGTCGTCACGGCACTGCAGGTCGACCTGGAAGCCCCCGGTGAACGGCACCCGCATCACACCGCGGCCGCCCACCCCCGGATGCTCGTAGTGGAAGACCCGCTCCAACGGCAGCTCGGCGCCCGGCAGGTCGGCGACGTCCACGACGACGTGGAATCCGTCCGCGCGCGTCCCCTCCATCGGGATGCCCAGCTCGCCCCGGACCGTCGAGCGCGCCCCGTCCGCGGCGACGGCGTACGTGCCGGTCCAGACGCGGCCGTCCGCGCCGGTGAGCACGACCTCCGTCGGTGCGACGCGCACCCCCGTCACCCGCGCCCCCCACACGAACTCCACTCCGGCCGCCTCGCACGCGGTGCGCAGGAAGCGCTCGGTGTCCACCTGGCGCAGGCTGGTGAAGGGCGGGAGGCCGGGCGTGGACGGCGGCGGGAAGGTGCGGGCGTACACCTCACGGCCCCGGTACAGGGTCCGTCTGGTGTGCCAGGTGCGCCCGTACGCCGTGATCTCGTCGGCCAGCCCCGGGCGCATCCCGTCGAGCAGCCGCAGGGTCTCCCGGTGGACGAACAGGGCGCGGCTGCCCGGGCGTTCGCGCTCCTGGGGGTCCGCCTCCAGGAGCACGACCGGCAGCCCGTGCGCGCGCAGCGCGAGCGCCGCCGACAGCCCCACGGGCCCGGCACCCACCACGAGGACCGGATGGCCGCAGGCGCCGCTCACGTGCGCGCGCCCTCGGCCAGCATGCGGGTGATCTCCACCCGCTTCACCTTCCAGGTCGCGGTCATCGGCAGCTCCTCGAAGCGCCACTGCCGGGGCTCGGCCAGGGGCGGCAGACCGGCCGTGGCCTCCCGCCAGCGCGCCGGGTCCAGCGGCCGTTCGCCCCGTACGCACACCACCGGCACCGGTTCCCGGTCCGCGCCGGGCACGATGACCACCTCACGGAGCTCCTCCAGCCGGTCCATCAGGGCGTCCTCGACCTCCAGATTGCTGTGCACCGAGTCGATCTGATCGATCTCACGGTCGATCAGGTACAGCCCGCCCAGCCGTCCCTGGTACCCCATGTCGCCCATCTGCCACCAGCCGCCGCCGTCGAGCTGGCGCAGATACTGCTCCCGGGCGCCGAGGTAGGTGAGGATCCGCCCCCGGGTGCGGGCCTCGATGCGGCCGGGCGTGCCGGGCCTGGCCCGCCCGCCGGAGTCGTCCGTGACCCGGACCCGGGTGAAGCCGGGAATCCCGATCCCGACCCGGCGCCCGTCCGCGCGGGCGGCGCTGCGCCGGGTGAACCACTGGAAGGCCACCGGACCCGTCTCGCTCTGCCCGTACAGCTGGATCAGCCAGGGTGTGCGCCGCTTCGAGGCGTCCAGCAGCCGCCGTACGGTGCGCGGATGGATCGCGTCGAACGTGGAGCCGTACGAGCGGACCCGGGACAGCGGCGCTCCGGGCGCGTCGGCCAGCTCCTCCCACAGCACGAAGGTGTTGGGGTGGGTCTCGACGATGCCGGGGCGGTGCCGGGTCAGCAGCGGTCCCACCGTGGCCGGGTCCGGGTCGGTGATGAGCACGAGCGGGCTGCCGAAGTGCAGCAGGACGCCGAGCAGATGGTAGAAGCGCGAGTGCACGAACGACATGTGCAGCGCGGCGGTCTCGCCACGGGTGGGCCAGCCCATCGCCTTCTGCGGGACGAGCCGGTTCCACATGGTGTTCGCGCAGTGCACGGCGAGCTTGGGCAGGCCGGTGGTGCCCGAGCTGTGGGTGATCAGGGCGGGCTCGCGCGGATGCAGCCGGACGGGAGAAGGCGTCCGCGACCCGGCGTACTTCTCCAGGGGTTCGGCCCCGGGCGCGTCGTCCACGGAGAGTGTCCGGCGTACGAGGGCGGAGAGGTCGACGTCCTCCAGCGGGCCCTCCAGCTTGGCTCTGTCGGTGATCAGCCAGGGTTGGTGGAGCCGTTCGAGGAGCCGGCCCACCACCGGACCGGCGAGCGCGGGGGACAGGAGGACGGGAACGGCCCCGATGCGGGAGACGGCGCAGGTCAGCAGGACGATGTCGACGTTGTCCGTCTTGTGGACGACCACCTCCTCCGAGGGCCGGACCCCGGCCTCCCACAGCCGTCCGGAGAGCTCCTCGACCACTTCGGCCAGCACCGGATAGCTGAGGTCGACCCCGAGGCCGGGACTGACGTCGAGCGGCCGGTCCAGGGTGACGAAGACGGCTCCGTGGCGGTCCGCCGCGTGCCGGAACATCGGGCCCAGGTAGAAACCGCGGTCGGCGAGCAGGGGCTGCTGCTGTCGCATGTGCCCGTTCCCTTCTGTCCTGTCTGTCCTGTGGTCTGTGGCTGTGGCTGTGGTCCGGGTCTGTGGTCGTGGTGCCGCGGTGGTCACCAGGCGCCCTGGCGGACGAGGTGGCGGCGGAGCTTTCCGGTCGAGGTGCGGGGCAGGGACGGGACGAAGCTGATGGCTCTGGGGACCTTGAACGCGGCGAGGTGCTCGCGCGCCAGGCCCACGAGTTCGGTCTCGAGACCGGACGGCCCGGACAGTCCGGAGAGGCCGGGCGGCAGGGGCGAGGCGGGGACGACGAAGGCCCGCAGCCGGCTGAAGCCGCGCCAGTCGGTCATGGCCGCGACCGCGACCTCCTTCACCGCCGGATGGGTCCGCAATACGGCCTCCACTTCCAGCGGGGAGATGGTGATCCCGCCGACCATCTCCAGGTCGTCGGTGCGTCCCAGGTGCCGGTAGCTGCCGTCCGGCTCCCGGCGCGCCCGGTCGTGGGTGGCCAGCCAGCCGCCGACCAGGGTGCGTTCCGACTCCTCGGGCCGGTTCAGATAGCCGGGCGTCAGCGTCGGCCCGCGGACCCAGAGTTCGCCCTGCGCGCCGTCCTCCACCGGCGCGCCGGCGTCGTCGCGCAGCTCCACCTCGAAGCCGGGGACCGGTCGGCCGACCGTGCCCGGGTGGTTGTGCTCGAAGCTGTTGGCGCAGAACGCGTGACCGGCCTCGGTGGAGCCGATCTGCTCCAGGACCGGCGCGCCCAGCAGATCGGCGACCTGCTTTTCGAGCCCCTCGGGCAGGCCCTCTCCGGCCGACACGGCGGCGCGTACGGAGGCGAAGCAGGCGGCGTGACCGCTGCCCCGGTCGGCGACGAGGGCGGCGTACGCGGAAGGCACGGAGTAGAGCAGGGTGACCCGGTGCCGGGCGACGAGCTCGTCCACGGCGGCCGGGTTCGGACGCCGGTCCACCAGGACGGCGCAGGAGCCGGAGAAGAGCGGGAAGACGAAGGCGTTGCCGAAGCCGTACGCGAAGTACAGCTTCGACACCGACAGGGTGACGTCGTCCGGGGTGATCCGCAGCAGCCGCCGGCCGATGAGGTCGTGGTACGTCTTCGGGTCGCCGTGACAGTGCACGACGCCCTTGGGCCGGCCCGTGGTGCCGGAGGTGTACTGGACGTAGAGCGGGGTGTGCGCGTCGACCGGGTGCGCGGCGGCCGGCTCGGCGTCGGCGGTGAGGGCCATCAGCTGGTCGGCGCCGAGACGCACACGGTCGGTGAAGCGGTCCTCCAGGCCCGGTCCGGTCACGCAGAGCACGGCCTTGGCGTCCTCGGCCATGAACGCGTGCTCGGCCGGGGGCAGTTCGGGGTTGACCAGGACCGCGACGGCGCCCAGCCGGGCGGTGGCGAGGAAGGCCGCCACCCAGGCGATGCCGTCGGGCAGCGCGAGCAGCACCCGGTCGCCCGCACCCACGCCGTGCCCGCGGAGCACACCGGCCGCGCGGCCCGCGAGTTCGTGCACCTCGCCGTGCGTCCAGGCCCGGTGGCCCTGATGGAAGGCGACCCGGTCGCCCCAGCCGCGCCGATCGGCGAGCGCGGCGAGATGGGTGGCGAGGTTGCCGGGGGCGTAGGCGTCGGCGTGGGTGCCGGTCGGCGACTGGGGAGTCGGCGTGGACGTGGGGATCGTCACCGGGCGGGCTCCTCTACGGCGGCGCGGCGGGGGGTGTCCGCCCGACGGGCGCTCACCCCTGCCGGGGTGGCTTCCTGGTGCTCCCGCAGGGCCCGCATCTGTGCCGCCGTCTTCAGCAGCATCTCGTCGTACTCCGCGACCGGATCGGAGTCGAGGACGATCGCGCCGCCCGCCCCCAGGTGCATCAGCCCGTCCGCGAGTACGGCGGTACGGATGACGATGCTGAGGTCGGCGCCGCCGCTGCACCCCAGGTAGCCGAGGGCCCCGGAGTACACCCCGCGCGCCTCGGTCTCCAGCGTCTCGATGATCTCCATGGTGCGCAGCTTCGGCGCGCCGGTCATCGAGCCGCCGGGGAAGCAGGCGCGCACGCAGTCCACCGCCTCCGTGTCCGGGCGCAGCCGGCCCTCGACGGTGGAGACGAGCTGGTGCACGGTGGCGTAGGTCTCGGTGGCCATGAGCCGGGAGACGCGTACCGTCCCGGTCCGGCAGACCCGGCCCAGGTCGTTGCGGAGCAGGTCGACGATCATCAGGTTCTCGGCGCGGGTCTTGGCCTCGGCGGCGAGCGCGTCCCGCAGGCGCGCGTCCTCCTCCGGGGTGTCGCCCCGGGGCGCGGTGCCCTTGATGGGCCGGGCCTCGGCGACGCCGCCGCGGGTGATCCGCAGGAAGCGCTCGGGGGAGGCGCTCGCCACGTCGAGGTCGCCGAACCGCAGGAAGGCCGCGTACGGCGCCGGGTTGACGCGGCGCAGCACCCGGTAGAAGTCGTACGCGTCGGGCGGCGCGGGCAGCCGGGCGGCGTTGGTCAGACAGATCTCGTAGGTGGTGCCCGCGCGCAGTTCACGCGCGCAGGCCTCGATGTCCGCGAGGTAGGTGGCCCGGTCGCGGACGAGCCACGGCTCGGCGGCGCCGAGGTCGGGCTCGGCCGACACGGGTGCGGGCGGTAACGGCTGCGGGTCGGCGCCGACGAAGGTGAGCTGGGCGAGTGCGCCGTCGAGCCAGTCGGTGGCCTCCCGGGTGGCCTGGGGGGTGTCCTCGGCCACACAGACGGCGTAGGTGAAGCCCTCCTGGTGGTCCACCGCGATCAGCCGGTCGGCGAACAGCCAGCAGGCGTCGGGGGTTTCGGCCTGGTGGCGGTTCGGGGAGCCGCAGTCGGCCTTGGTCTCGTACCCGAAGTAGCCGACGTATCCGCCGGTGAAGTCGAAGGGCAGCCCGGTGGCGTCCACGCGCCGGTTCGCCAACTGCCGCTTGAGGTAGTCGAAGACGCTCGCCCGGACCTTGCGCGGCGGCCGTCCGGCCCGCTCGATCTCGCAGTGGCCGGTCGTGACGTCGTACCGGACGAACTCCGACAGCGGCCCGGAGCCGTCACCGAAGAACGAGAAGCGTGACCGTCCCTCCTCCACCCGCGCGCTGTCCAGCCAGAACGCCCGCGGGGAGGTGGCGTACATCCGGGTGAAGGCGGCCTCCGCGTCGATGGCGGTGGCGATGCGGCGGGTGTGCAGCCGGTGGGCGGGGCGGACGGTCCGCGCGGGGCGGGAGGGCGCGGCCGGGGCGGGGATGGCCGCCGCGGACGGGGTGACCGCGGTGTTCTTCGTACGGGTCTTGCGGGCGCGTTGCGCGGTGAGGTTGCGGAAGTTCACGAGCATCCGGTGGCCGTACTCGGTGAGGACGGACTCCGGGTGGAACTGCACGCCCCACAGCGGCCGGGTGCGGTGCCGCAGTCCCATCAGGACGCCGTCCTCGGACCAGGCCGTGGCTTCCAGCGTCTCGGGCAGCGGCTCGCGCACGGACAGCGAGTGGTAGCGGACCGCGGTGAAGTGCTGAGGCAGCCCCTGGAACAGGTCCCGCTCGTCGTGCCGGATTCTCGACAGATGCCCGTGCCGGGGCTCCGGGGCGGGCAGCACCCGGCCCCGCTCCCCGAGGGCGATGCCCTGGTGGCCCAGGCAGACACCGAGCACCGGGATCGTGGACTGGGCGAGCACTCTGGCGCTGATCCCGAAGTCACGGGACTCGGCCGGGTGCCCCGGTCCGGGCGACACCACCACATTGTCGAATTCCGAGAGATCCGGAATTCTTCCGCCTGTTCCGTCGGGGGCGGCGTCGTTGAGGATCACCACCGGCTCCTCGCCGTTGACCTCGGCGATCAGCTGGAACAGGTTGTACGTGTACGAGTCGTAATTGTCGATGAGCAGGGTCTTCACCCGCCCACCTCCCTTTGATCGTTCTCGGGCCTACGCGGTCCGTCTTTTGTGACGTCCGCGGAGCGCCTGGAGCGGTGGGTACAGCCATTTCTTGAAGAATCGCTGAAGTCGCGGCATGAGAATCCAGGTGACGAGGGCCGTCACACACAGACACAGCAGCAGCGTACGGATCAGTGGGTTGAGACCGCCGAGATACGGAATCACGAGCAGATTGAATAAGAGAACCGGTGGGAAGACCGCGCTCATATTCACGAACCAAAGCTTCCATTTCGCGGGCGGGAGCGGTGCGGCCGACGGTTTCGGCGCGCCGGTCTGGGCGTCGAACCAGCTCTTGGAGCCCCGCACGCTCCGCCGGCCCGTCTCCCGGGCGAACGGGTCCGCCTGGGTGGCCCACTGCGCCCGGATGATCGAGTCTTCCCAGGCCAGGGCCGACCCCTCGCTGTCGAAGCGGTAGACCACATGCCACTCCGCCTCTCCGTCGGCAAGTACACCACCCCCCAGGAAGCCCGGTTCGCGTGAGCTCGCCCGCAGCACGGCCCACCCCCAGGAGTGGAAGTCGGTCTCGCGGCCCGGGATCACGTGATACGCCACGGTGACGGTTACGGGATTCCTGGTCACGCTATCGAGTACGGAAAGCGCATACAGCGCGTTCAAATCTTCAACGAAGTTTTTCGAGTGTCCGGATCGTGACCTTTTGTTTACCTTTTGGTTATCTTGACATCTTCTGTCGATCGATACTCCTGGTAACTCTCCCGTAATTTCCGAAAGTGCTTGCGGGGCCCGTCGGTAAAGCTGCACGATCGCCATCCGCCGCAAAGCCGGCCCCCTCATCTTCCCCCCCATCTGTCCCCAAGAAGGAGATCCCATGTCCAGGTACGACTGGAATATGAACCACGAGGGAATCGAGCGGGCGCGTTCCGTGATCGAACCCGCTCGGAAAGAGGTCACCACCCATCCGATTTACCAGCGGATAAGCAGCCGGGAGGACATGGCGACGTTCATGGCGCACCATGTGTTCGCGGTATGGGACTTCATGTCGCTCCTGAAGTCCCTCCAACGGGAACTGACCTGCGTCGACGTCCCCTGGGTGCCGCGCGGCACGGAGGTCGGCCGGCGCCTGATCAACGACATCGTCCTGGTCGAGGAGAGCGACGAACTGAACGGCGGCTTCACCAGTCACTTCGAGCTGTACCGCGCGGGCATGACCGAGGCGGACGCCGACGCGACCAGGATCGACACCTTCCTCGCTCTGGTCACCGAGGGCCACGACGTGCCCTCGGCACTCCGGGTCGCCCAAGTCCCCGGCCCCGCAGCCGAGTTCGTCCGCACCACCTTCGAGATCATCTCGGACCGGCCCCTGCACTGCCGGGCGGCCGCGTTCGCCTTCTCCCGGGAGGACCTCATCCCCGACATGTTCGACCAGGTCATCAAGAAGGAGGGCACCGAACGCTTCCCGCTCTTCTGTGACTACCTGGCCCGACATATCGAGGTCGACGGCGAGGAACACACCCCCATGGCCATGCAGATGGTGGCCGACCTCTGCGGCACGGACGACACGCGCTGGCAGGAGGCGGTCGAAACGGCGACGCTGGCCCTTGAGGCGAGGGTCCGGTTGTGGGACGGGATCGTGGAGGCGATGGCCTGAGATCCCGGACAGCGGTGGTGCCCCCGACCGGGGGGACGACAACAGAGCCTTCCTCGTCTCGGAGAGGAAGGTCGATACCGATCGGCGGAGTGTCCCGTGATGTGGGGGTGTCCAGATAGAGGCGACACGTTGCCTGGTCGAGAAGCAGGAAGCCGCGCAGGCGCAGCTCCGCGGCCTCGTCAGGCTCTGCTGGAACGGAGAAGGCCGCCGCTGCGGCCTGCAGTGCGTCCGAGAGGTGGAACCGCGGCTGGCCGACGAAGTCGTGGACAGCGGCGGAGGCGTCGATCACGGGAATTCCGAAGGCGTCGCGCGACTCCTCCTCGACCTCGCGTTCGGGGCAGTCGGCCAGTACGTTTCGCAAGGCGGCCGCGAGGTCCCCTGACGGGATGTTTGCGCCGTACGCGTCCGTGAGTGGCAGGTCGAAGGCGACGGACGTGTCCAGTTCCTGCCCGTCCCACAGAACGATCCGGCCGACGCCGCGTCGATCCGGGGCAATCACGACACCACGCACGAGCCGAACTTCCTGCCCGATCGCGAACGCCGTGACGCGGCTCAGCATTTCATGTGCCAGCTGCGCATGCAGATCGGACAGGCCCGCGTCGTCCCACGTCATCGAGTGATCCCCAGGCGGTCGTACAGCACGGCACCGTACAACTTCCCGGGTGTTCGTGCTCCCGCTTTCGGGGTGCTCACTTACCGCTACCTTGATGACCTTGCTGTTGTGGATGCTGTGCGGTCCGGAAAAATGGACCAGCCGAACTTGCTGTCGCCCTGCCGGGTAGGGATGTAACGGCCGTCCGCGTCATGGCCCACGAACTTCACCACGCTCCAGTGGCTGCTCGCGGCCTCATCGGCTGCCGTCCCTGCGTCATCCGCCACGGCAGCGGAGTCTGCCGCCGCGATGGCCTCGTCCGTCTCATCAGCTACGGCAGAATCGGCCGGTGAGTCTGCCTCGGTGACCGCTTCGTACGTGAGTTCCGGCTGGGCGGCTTTGGTCGCTCCGAAGGTCTGGATGTACCGCTGCACAAATACTGCTGGCGTCGGCAATACGCCGTGGTCAGCGGCGTAGCGCGTGATCAACGTATCCATGAAGGAGCGGATCGTCCACATGTTTGAGTAACTCGTGATCAATCATGACAACTGGCAGCTGGTCGCCTCGATGCGGCGTGAAGGCGCGGACGGCAATCACAGGGAACTCCCGGCAGTACGAGGTCAGTTGCGGGATGCTCTCGCTGCTACTGGCGTGCAGTGACGCGTACTGCCCACCCTGCTGGTGGACGGCATGTTGTCGGCGTGTGGCGGCCGGTGGACGGCGGCATCGAGGCCGTGGTCCTGGACCCGGTCATACCGCGAAGGTGGCGTGCATCTCCCGGACGCGGATTTCGGCGGGCTCGGTGGCGCTGACCCTGGTGCCGGGCTTCATCAGGCGGCGGCGGGCGGCTGCGGTCGCACGCGGACACCGGAACCCAACGAGTGCCCTGAACGTCTTCTGGATGGCTGACGCGAGGTCAGGACGCCGCTGTTACAGGGCTGTTGAGAATCCACTCGTACGGTGGTGATCAACGCGGCGCCCGTCAGCGCCCCTCATGCAGCGGAGAAGAACCATCATGCGCCTGTTCCACGCCGCCACCGCACTCGCCGCCACGTCCGCGCTGGCCCTGACGCTCACCGCCTGCGGGAACGGCAGCGGCAACGACGCCTCGGGCGACCAGTCGTCCACACCGGCTTCCTCGACCTCGGCCACTGCGGCCGGCGGAGCCCCGGCCGAGAACGCGGGCGCCACCAAGGATGCGGGCAGCAGCACGGGCGGCGGCGGTACGGGCACCAGCACCAGCACCGGCGGCACCGGCAGCAGTGGCGGCACCGGCGCGAGCCGTTGCCACACCGCCGGGCTGGGCTTCTCGTTCGGCTCCGGCGACGGCAAGGTCAGCAGCTCGGACGACCAGCAGCAGCTGGCCGTGGTGCTGAAGAACAAGACGTCCGCCGCGTGCACCATCCAGGGCTTTCCCGGGGTCGACCTGAAGTCCTCCGGCGGCAGCTGGTCGCTGACCCGCAGCGGTGCGTCGCCCAAGAAGGTCACCCTGGCCGCCGGTAGCAGCACGACGTTCACCATCACGTTCCTGCCGTGGAACCAGGGCAGCGGCACCGAGTTCAAGGCCACCTCGGTCGTCGTCACCCCGCCGAACGAGACCACCTCGACCACCCTGGCCTGGCCCGGTGGCAGCGTCCTGCTCCAGGACGGCGCCACGCACCCCGGCACCTACACCGGCCCCGTCGGCGGCTGACGGCCTGTCTCCGCGTCCGCCGCCGGGACGGGCTCAGTGTGAACCGGGGGCCGCGTAGCTCCTCGCGCCCCTAAAGGCCTCGGTGTGCCCGGCGTTCGAGGGCGATGCCCCAACGCCGGGCCCGTCGCCCCGTCACTCCTCCTCCACCGGCGCCTCCCCGAACCGTGCCAGTGCCAACGCCCCCGCCACCGCCACCACGAACCCCAGCACGGCCAGCCAGGCCAGGCCCTCGCGGGTGCGGTCGCCCAGCCAGATCACCCCCACCAGGGCCGGTCCGATGGTCTCACCGATGACCAGACCGGCCGTGGCCGTCGTCACCGAGCCGCGTTGCAGCGCCGAGGTCAGCAGGATGAACGCGGCGCCTCCGCCGATGAGCAGCGCGTACGTCGCCGGGTTGGTCAGCAGGGTCGCGGGCGCGAGGTCGTCGATCAGCCGTACCGACACCTCTACGACGCCGAAACCGAACCCGGCCCCGAGGCCGAGGACCAACGCCCGACCCCGCCCGGACATCCGCCCGCCCACCAGACCGAGCAGCAGCACCACCACGGCGGTCCCCAGCATCCAGTACTTCAGCGTCATGGACCCGGCCTCGCTGCCCTCCGTCCCGGACGCCAGTCCGAGCATCGCCAGCCCCGCGCACACCACCCCCACCGCGGCCCACTCCACCCCGCTCAACCGCACATGCAGCAGCCGCGCCGCGACCACCGCCGTCACCGCGAGGCTCGCCGCCAGCGCCGCCCCGACCGCGTAGATCGGGATGGAGCGAAGTGCCGCGATCTGCAGCAGGAAGCCGAGTCCGTCCAGCGCGAGGCCCGCGAGATACCGCCACTGCCGCAGCGCCCGCAGCAGCAGCGCCGCGTCCCCGCCCGAGCCGCCGCTGTCGACCGCCGCCCGCGCGGCGATCGCCTGCAACACCGTCGCCGTACCGAAACAGACCGCCGCGCCAAGTGCGCACACCATTCCAAAGAGCACGAAGTGACTGTAGGGGACGCCGAAAAGGAGGGGGCTGCCGCCCACCTGTCAGAGCCGTTCCCTAATCTGATCGCTTGCGCCCAGCAGGGCGCTCAACAGAACGCACAGTCACGACAAACGGGGGATCGAAGATGGCGGACACACGACGGCAACTGCGCTCGGGCACGGTCGTACTCGGCGGCATGGGACTCCTCGCGGCGGCCCTCACCGCCTGCTCCTCGGAGCCGGACAAGCGCTGCGTCGACCGCGACAGCTACACCTCGGCCAAGGGTTACAAGGTCGTCGCCGACAAGAACTGCAAGACCACCAAGACCTCGGTCAGCAGCGGCTGGTACTACGGCGGCAAGAAGAAGAGCGGCTGGATCGACGGCGGCTCCTTCACCAAGGCGAGCAAGGGATCCGGCAGCAGCACCGGCGGCGGCAGCCACCACTCCGTGGACCGCGGCGGCTTCGGCAGCGGCAAGGGCAGCTCCGGCGGCTGAGCGACGCGACACCACGTCACCGCACCCGCAGGCCGCGCGCCCAGCACCGATCGGACCCGTACGCCATGGAACGCCGCACCATCGCGCCCCGCGCCGGCTGGCAGCAGACCGTCGAGCAACAGGGCCTCATCTACCCCCTGACCCGCTACCCGGACGACTCCCTGCGCCCCTACTGGGACGAGAGCGCGTACTACGCCTTCTCGCTCCCGGAGGTGGAGGCGCTGGAGGAGGTCGTCGAGGAACTGCACCGCATGTGCCTGGCGGCGGCCGAGCACATCGTCACGGAGAACCGTTTCGCCGACCTCGGCATCACCGACCCTCGCGTCGTGCGGGCGATCGCCGAGGCCTGGCGGCGCCGCGGCGAACTCCCCTCCGTCTACGGCCGTTTCGACCTGCGCTACGACGGCACGGCTCCCGCCAAGATGCTGGAGTACAACGCCGACACCCCGACCTCCCTCGTCGAGGCGGCGAGCCCCCAGTGGTTCTGGATGGAGGACCGTTTCCCCGGCGCCGACCAGTGGAACTCCCTCCACGAACGCCTCGTCGCCGCCTGGAGGAAGCAGGCCGCCCTCCTCCCGCCGGGCAACCCCCTCTACTTCGCGCACTCCGCCGCCGACGAACTCGGCGAGGACCTCATGACGGTGGCGTACCTGAAGGAGACTGCGGAGCAGGCGGGCCTCGACACCGACTGGATCTCGGTGGAGGAGATCGGCTGGGACCCCCTCTCCGGCCGCTTCGTCGACAACCAGCTCCGTTTCATCCGCAGCTGCTTCAAGCTCTACCCCTGGGAGTGGCTCACCACCGACCGCTTCGCCGACCACGTCCTGGACACCCTCGACAACGGCGGCGGTACGGGTACGACCCTGTGGATCGAGCCCGTCTGGAAGATGCTCCTCAGCAACAAGGCCCTGCTCGCCGTCCTCTGGGAGCTGTACCCGGGCCACCCCAACCTCCTCCCCGCCCATCTCGACGGACCCCGGGAGCTGGCCACCACCCAGGGGTACGTCGCCAAGCCGCTCCTCGGCCGCGAGGGCGCGGGGGTGACGGTGCACGCGCCGGGCGCCGCCCCCGTCGTACGCGAGGACGAGCCCTGTTGCTACCAGGAGCTGGCCCCGCTGCCCGCGTTCGACGGCAACCACGTGGTCCTGGGCGCCTGGGTCGTGGACGGCGAGTCGGCGGGGCTCGGCATCCGCGAGTCGTCCGGGCTGATCACGGACGAGTACGCCCGCTTCCTGCCCCACGTGATCCTCTAATAAGCGGCTCCGGCGACGTCCGCTGCGGTACCCGCGCCCCTCAGGGGCGCGGGGCTCCGACATCATGCGGCTCCGCCGCGTGGGCGCGACCAGCCACCGACGGCCCGCGGGTTCATCACCGCGCTTCCAGCGGAGCGCTCAGGCACCCAGCACGGCACGCAGCTGAGCCAGTCCCCAGTCCAGGTCCTCCTTGCTGATGACCAGTGGCGGGGCGATCCGGACCGTGACCCCGTGGGTGTCCTTGGCCAGGACACCCCGGTCCATCAGCCGCTCGGAGATCTCGCGTCCCGTGCCGTACTCGGGGGCGATGTCGACGCCCGCCCACAACCCCCGCCCGCGCACCGCCGTGACATGCCCCGTGCTCGTCAGCAGCCCCAGCTCCCGGTGCAGATGGTCACCCAGTTCCGCGGCGCGCCGCTGGTACTCGCCCGACCGCAGCATCGCGATCACCTCAAGGGCCACCGCGCAGGCCAGCGGGTTCCCGCCGAACGTCGACCCGTGCTCACCGGGCCGGAACACCCCGAGCACCTCCCTGCTCGACACCACCGCCGACACCGGCACGACCCCGCCCCCGAGCGCCTTGCCCAGTACATACATGTCCGGCACCACGCCCTCGTGCTCGCACGCGAAGGTGCGGCCCGTGCGCCCCAGCCCGGACTGGATCTCGTCCGCGACGAAGAGGACGTTCCGCTCCCGCGTCAGGTCCCGCACCCCGGCGAGGTAGCCGGGCGGCGGCACCAGCACACCCGCCTCGCCCTGGATCGGCTCCAGCAGCACCGCGACCGTCTCCTCGGTGACCGCCGCCCGCAGCGCGGCCAGGTCCCCGTACGGCACGATGTCGAAGCCCGGCGTGAACGGCCCGAAGTCCGTCCGCGCCTCCGCGTCCGTGGAGAAGCTGATGAGCGTCGTCGTACGGCCGTGGAAGTTGTCGCTCGCCACGACGATCCTCGCCCGTCCGTCGGGGACGCCCTTGACGCGGTACCCCCACTTCCTGGCCGTCTTCACGGCGGTCTCCACCGCTTCCGCGCCCGTGTTCATCGGCAGCACCATCTCCATGCCGCACAGCTGCGCGAGCTGCGCGCAGAAGTCGGCGAACCGGTCGTGGTGGAAGGCCCGCGAGGTCAGCGTCACCCGCTCCAGCTGCGCCCGGGCCGCGTCGAGCAGCCGCCGGTTGCCGTGTCCGAAGTTCAGTGCCGAGTAGCCGGCCAGCAGGTCGAGGAAGCGGCGGCCCTCGACGTCCGTCATCCAGGCCCCGTCCGCCGTCGCCACGACGACCGGCAGCGGGTGGTAGTTGTGCGCGCTGTGCGCGTCTGCGGAGGCGATGAGTCGTTCGGTGGTGGTCACGGGATCTCCGTTTCCTGCAGCGCGGGGATCGCCGCCGCACGGGGGTCGGGCTCGTGGCTCTCTTCTTATCGTCGCTCGCATGGTGGACGGGGGAACCCGGCGATCCGGCGCGCCCGGTAGGCTGGCGGACGGGGCCGTGACTGGCGCGCTGGGATGGGACCGACCATCGGGGAGCGGCCCCATGAACTGTGTGCCGTGCGCCTGGGCCGACCCGTGAACGCTGAACGCCACGTCCGGAGGCCGTCAATGCCCGAGCCCCTCTCCACCGAGTCCACCGCCTTCCGCAGCGCCCTCGACGTGATCCGGGCCGTGGAGCCCCGCGTCGCCGACGCCATCGGTCAGGAAATCGCCGACCAGCGCGACATGCTCAAGCTGATCGCGTCGGAGAACTACGCCTCCCCGGCCACCCTGCTGGCCATGGGCAACTGGTTCAGCGACAAGTACGCCGAGGGCACCGTCGGCCGCCGCTTCTACGCCGGCTGCCGCAACGTCGACACCGTCGAGGCCCTCGCCGCCGAGCACGCCCGCGAGCTCTTCGGCGCCGAGCACGCCTACGCCCAGCCGCACTCCGGCATCGACGCCAACCTGGTCGCCTTCTGGGCCGTCCTCGCCGCCCGCGTCGAGGCCCCGGCCCTCGCGAAGGCCGGGGTCCGGGGCGTCAACGACCTCTCCGAGGCCGACTGGGCCGAACTGCGCCAGGCCTTCGGCAACCAGCGCATGCTCGGCATGTCCCTGGACGCCGGCGGCCACCTCACCCACGGCTTCCGTCCGAACATCTCAGGAAAGATGTTCGACCAGCGTTCCTACGGCACCGACCCCGCCACCGGCCTCATCGACTACGAGGCGCTGCGGACGTCGGCCCGTGAGTTCAAGCCGCTGATCATCGTCGCCGGCTACTCCGCCTACCCCCGCCTGGTGAACTTCCGGATCATGCGGGAGATCGCCGACGAGGTCGGTGCGACCCTGATGGTCGACATGGCGCACTTCGCCGGTCTGGTCGCGGGCAAGGTCCTCACCGGCGACTTCGACCCGGTGCCGCACGCCCAGATCGTCACCACCACCACGCACAAGTCGCTGCGCGGCCCGCGCGGCGGCATGGTCCTGTGCGACGAGAGCCTCGCCGAGCAGGTCGACCGCGGCTGCCCGATGGTGCTCGGCGGCCCCCTCCCGCACGTCATGGCCGCCAAGGCCGTCGCGCTCGCCGAGGCCCGCCGCCCCGAGTTCCGCGACTACGCCCAGGCCGTCGTCGACAACGCCCGCGCCCTCGCAGAGGGCCTGATGCGGCGCGGCGCCACCCTGGTCACCGGCGGCACGGACAACCACCTCAACCTGATCGACGTCGCCTCCTCCTACGGTCTCACCGGCCGCCAGGCGGAGTCCGCGCTGCTCGACTCGGGCATCGTCACCAACCGCAACGCCATCCCCGCCGACCCGAACGGCGCCTGGTACACCTCCGGCATCCGTATCGGCACGCCCGCGCTGACCACCCGTGGCCTGGGTACCACCGAGATGGACGAGATCGCCGGTCTCATCGACCGCGTCCTCACCGCCGCCGAGCCCGGCACCACCGCCAAGGGCGCCCCCTCCAAGGCCCAGCACGTCCTGGACCCGAAGATCTCCGACGAGATCTCCCACCGCGCCACCGACCTGCTGGCCCCGTTCCCGCTCTACCCGGAGATCGACCTCGGCTGACCCACTCCTGGCCAGGCCCTTCGGGTCCTACAGGCCAGGCCCTTCGGGTCCTACAGGTCGATCAGCTCCTGTCGTGGTTCCCGCGGCGGTCCGGCGCCATCCCGCCCGGCCGCCGCGCGGCGTACGAGGACGGTGCCGCCGACGCCCAGGAGCAGACCCGCGCCCAGCCCGGGCAGCACCCGTCGCGCACGCTCCCCGACACCCCGCTTCGAGGCCGGTGCGCCTGCGGCGGCCTCGATCAGCCTCCCTCGCCCCACCACCCGCTCGAACAGCGAGCGCGGCGCGCGGTGCCAGCGGATGTCGTCGTCCACCACGTCGGGCGAGGGGTCCGTGCGTACCCAGGGCGTGCCGTCCGCGGCCAGGAACAGCTGGTCCTGGCGCGCCATGGCGACATCGCCCCCCGGCGCGCTGTCGGTCTGCGGCCAGCCCCCGACCCCGCTCAGCCCCCACACCACGGTGGCCCGTACCGGCGGGAAGTCGCCCGCCGCCCACGCGTCCGGCACTCGCTCCGTCCCCATGTAGGTGGGGGTCAGCAGGTCCCACAGCCGTGTGAAGTCCCGCTCCCCGGAGTGCAGCGCGGTCGTCCGCCCCGTGCCGCTCTCGATGACCAGCGCCATGTCCGGGGCACCGCGCCCCGCGGCCGGTGCGGACGCCCGTGCCGGGTGCGCCCCCAGCACGGCGAGCACCACCCCCGCGAACACCGCGCCCCCCGACCTCGCCCGTCTGCCCCGGCCCGCCATGTGTCCCCCGTCCGCCCCCGGTACGTACCTTGAGTACCCGCCTGAGTATCCGCCCAGGTCCCCCCTCCGGGGAGAGCTCTGTTCCCACCTGTTCCCGAGCTCCCGGGTACACCTGAGAGAATGGTGAGCATGGCCTCTGAACGTCCCCGCGTGCTCTCCGGAATCCAGCCCACAGCAGGCTCGTTCCACCTCGGCAACTACCTCGGCGCCGTCCGCCAGTGGGTGGATCTGCAGGAGTCCCACGACGCCTTCTACATGGTCGTCGACCTGCACGCGATCACCGTTCCGCAGGACCCGGCGGACCTGCGCGCGAACACCCGGCTCGCCACCGCGCAGCTGCTCGCCGCCGGTCTCGACCCGGACCGCTGCACGCTCTTCGTCCAGAGCCATGTCCCCGAGCACGCCCAGCTCGCCTGGATCATGAACTGCCTGACCGGCTTCGGCGAGGCCTCCCGCATGACCCAGTTCAAGGACAAGTCCGCCAGGCAGGGCTCGGATCGCGCGTCCGTCGGCCTGTTCACGTACCCGATCCTCCAGGTCGCCGACATCCTGCTGTACCAGGCGAACGAGGTCCCGGTCGGCGAGGACCAGCGCCAGCACGTCGAGCTCACCCGCGACCTCGCCGAGCGCTTCAACGGCCGCTTCGGTGAGACCTTCACGATCCCGAAGCCGTACATCCTCAAGGAGACGGCGAAGATCTACGACCTCCAGGACCCGTCGATCAAGATGAGCAAGTCGGCGTCCACGCCGAAGGGCCTCATCAACCTGCTCGACGAGCCGAAGACCACCGCCAAGAAGGTCAAGAGCGCGGTCACCGACACGGACACCGTCATCAGGTATGACAGCGAGCAGAAACCGGGTATCAGCAATCTGCTGACCATCTACTCGACCCTCACCGGTACCGGTATCGCGGAACTGGAGGAGAAGTACGCGGGCAAGGGCTACGGTGCGCTCAAGACGGACCTCGCCGAGGTCATGGTCGACTTCGTGACGCCGTTCCGGGAGCGCACCCAGGCGTACCTGGACGACCCGGAGACGCTCGACTCGATCCTGGCCAAGGGAGCCGAGAAGGCGCGCGCCGTCGCCGCGGAGACGCTCGCGCAGGCGTACGACCGGGTGGGCTTCCTGCCCGCCAAGCACTGAGGCGTACGACCGCACACACGTACCGCTGGGCAGAGCGCTGCACATCACTACGGCTGCGCCTGCCCACGACACAGCCGTGGCCTTACAGTCGATAGTCGGACGGCTGAGTACGAACCAGACAACGCGCCCGGCGATGCGGGTGACCACGCAACCGGTGACGCGACCGACAACGCACCGGAAACGACGACAACCGGAAACGACGACAGGAGACGACGTGGGGACCGTAACGATCGGCGTGTCGATCGCGGTCCCGGAGCCTTTCGGCAGCCTGCTCCAGGAGCGGCGCGCGGGCTTCGGCGACCCCGCGGCTTGTGGCATCCCCACGCACGTCACCCTGCTGCCGCCGACGGAGGTCCACGCCGCCGACCTGCCGGCCGTCGAGGCGCACCTGACCGAGGTCGCCGTGGCCGGGCGGCCCTTCCCGATGCGGCTGTCCGGCACCGGCACCTTCCGGCCCCTGTCACCGGTGGTGTTCGTGAAGGTCGTCCAGGGCGCCGAGGCCTGCACCTGGCTCCAGCAGCGGGTCCGCGACGCCTCCGGTCCCGTGGCCCGCGAACTGCAGTTCCCGTACCACCCGCACGTCACGGTGGCGCACGGGATCGACGACGAGGCGATGGACCGCGCGTTCCAGGAGCTCGCCGACTACGACGCCGAGTGGCCCTGCACGGGGTTCGCGCTCTACGAGCAGGGCCCTGACAGTGTGTGGCGCAAGCTCCGGGAGTTCGCCTTCGGCGGATCCGTGGTGCCACCGCAGGCGGGCCACGTGGACGTGGAACGCGGGACCATCGCCAGCCGCTGGTCGCCGTCGATCTAGATCGGCAGGCGGCGGAACACCGCTCGCGGTACGTGCCGCAGCGCCGCCATCACCAGCCGCAGCGCCCCCGGCACCCACACCGTCTCCGAGCGCCGTCGCAGCCCCACCTCGATGGCCGTCGCGACCGCCTCCGGTGTGGTGGCCATGGGTCCTTCCGCGCGTCCCGCGGTCATCTTCGTACGGACGAACCCCGGGCGTACGACCATCACGTGGACGCCGGTGCCGTGCAGCGCGTCGCCCAGACCCTGGGCGAAGGCGTCCAGGCCCGCCTTGCTCGACCCGTAGATGAAGTTGGAGCGGCGGGCGCGCTCGCCCGCGACCGAGGAGAGCACCACGAGGGAGCCGTGCCCCTGCGTCTGGAGGGCCCGCGCGCACACCAGCAGGGCCGACACCGCGCCCGTGTAGTTGGTCTGCGCGATCCGGGCAGCGGCCACCGGCTCCCGCTCGTCCCGGGCCTGGTCGCCGAGGACCCCGAAGGCGAGCAGCACCATGTCGAGGTCGCCCTCGGCGAAGACCTTGCCGAGGACCGTCTCGTGGGACTCGGGGTCGAGCGCGTCGAAGGCGAGGGTACGGACGTCCGCTCCCAGTCCGCGCAGGTGCTCGGCGTCCCGCTCCAGGGACGGCGAGGGCCGTCCGGCGAGCCACACCGTGCGGGTGCGCCGGGCGATCAGACGGCGCGCCGTGGCCAGCGCGATCTCGGACGTGCCGCCGAGGATCAGCAGGGACTGCGGGGCTCCGAAGGCGTCCTTCATGACAACTCCTAGAGGGGTGAGGAGGCGGGACGGTTCTAGAGGTCGAGGCGGCGGGAGGTTTGACCGGTTCTAGAGGTCGAGGCGGCGGGACAGGTCGGAGGTGAAAACGCCGTGCGGGTCCAACTCGGCCCGCAGCTGTCGGAATTCGGTCAGCCGTGGATACATGCAGGCCAGCAGTTCCGGCCGCAGCCGCGCGTCCTTCGCCAGGTACACGCGCCCGCCCGCTCCGGCGACCTGCTCGTCCAGCTCGTCGAGGAAGGCACCGAGGCCCGGCAGGTTGGCGGGGATGTCCAGGGCGAGGGTCCAGCCCGGCATCGGGAAGGAGAGCCAGCCAGGATCGCCCTCACCGAAACGCTTCAGGACGGCGAGGAAGGACGGGCACCGGCGTTCGGTGATGCGCCGCACGATGTGCCGCAGGGCCTCCTCGCACCCGTGTCTGACGACGAACTGGTACTGCACGAAGCCACCGCGCCCGTAGACCCGGTTCCAGTGCGGCACCCCGTCGAGCGGGTGGAAGAAGGCCGAGATCCGCTGTAGCTCACCGGCACGCGCGCGGGGCGCCTTCCGGTACCAGAGCTCGTTGAAGAGGCCCACCGTTCCGCGGCCGAGCAGTCCCTCCGGTACGAAGGCGGGCGCGGACGGGAACCGCGGTGGGCGGAACGCCAGCGGGCGCCGGCGCGCGCGTGCGGGGAGCGCGTCCAGGGGGGCGTGCTCCCCGCGGGTGAGCACCGAGCGTCCCGTCGAGCGGCCGCGCGCGAGCAGGTCGATCCAGGCGACCGAGTACCGGTAGCGGTGGTCCGTGGCGGTGAGACGGGCCATCAGGTCGTCCAGGTCCGCCGCGCGTTCGGTGTCGACGGACATCAGCGAGGTCGCGACGGGCTGGAGCCGGACGGTCGCCGTGAGGATCACCCCGGTCAGGCCCATGCCGCCCGCGGTGGCGTCGAAGAGGGGGGTGTCCCGGCCCACCGTGCGGATCGCGCCGTCCGCGGTCAGCAGTTCGAAGGAGAGGACGTGGCGGGCGAACGAGCCGGACACGTGGTGGTTCTTGCCGTGGATGTCCGCGCCGATCGCGCCGCCGACGGTCACATAGCGGGTCCCGGGCGTGACCGGCACGAACCAGCCGAGCGGGAGCAGGACTTCCATCAGCCGGTGCAGGCTCACGCCCGCGTCGCAGAGCACGGTCCCGCCGTCGACGTCGATCGCGTGAACGCGGTCGAGGCCGGTCATGTCGAGCACGGCCCCGCCCGCGTTCTGCGCCGCGTCCCCGTAGGCCCGGCCCAGGCCCCGGGCGATGCCTCCGCGGACCCCGCAGGCGCGGACGGCGGCCGCCGCTTCCTCGTAGGTGCGCGGGCGGACCAGACGGGCGGTGGTCGGGGCGGTGCGGCCCCAGCCCGTGACGGAGACGGGTTCGGCCGGGTCGGAGGCGGATCCGGCCGGGTCGGAGGCGGTGTCGGCAGGCATGACCGTGACCGTATCGGCGAAAAAGGTGCATAAAGCCCTCACCTCTCCCGTCTTCGCGGCTCCTCACCGAAATGGGTGATTAATGGGATGTCGTACAAGATTTCCGTAATTCTGCGGCCACTCCCTAGAAGAGTGAGATCACATGGACGACCTTGACGACATGGACCGCCGAAGGTGGGACGGCATGGACCGTCGGCTGCTGTCGGCCCTCCACGAGCGCGGCACGGATCCACGCGTGGCGGCCGTCGCACGCGCCCTGTCCTGGAGCGGGGAGCACGGCGTGCTGTGGCTCGCGGCCGGGCTCACGGGGACGGTGGTCGACCGCGGACGGCGTGGCGCGTGGCTGCGCGGCACGGCGCTCACCGCCACCGCGCACCTCGCCAGCATGGGCGTGAAGCGGATCGTGCGCCGTCCACGCCCGGCGCACATCGTCCCGCTGGTGCGCACGGCCGGACGTCACTCGTTCCCCAGCTCCCACGCCGCCTCCGCGACGGCCGCGGCGGTCGCCTTCGGCGCGCTCGGCTTCCGCCCGCTGCTTCCGCTCGCCGCCGCGATGTGCCTCTCCCGGCTGGTGGCCGGCGTCCACTACCCCTCGGACGTGGTCGCGGGCGCCGCCCTGGGCGCACTGACGGCCCGCCTGGGAGCCCGCTGGATCGAGGCCGGCCATGGCTGAACGCACGGTGCTCCTGGACCCCACGCCGACCGCCCCGGTTCCCGTGCGGACCCTCACCGGCCTCGCCCGGGGTCTCCTCAGGACCACCCGTCCCCGCCAGTGGGTGAAGAACCTGCTGGTCGTGGCGGCCCCGGCGGCGGCGGGCCAGCTCTTCTCCCGGCACGCGGTGATCCAACTGGCGCTCGTCTTCGTCCTGTTCACGGCCTGCGCCGCCGCCGTCTACCTGATCAACGACGCCCGGGACGCCGAAGCCGACCGCGCCCACCCGGTCAAGCGCCACCGTCCGGTCGCCGCGGGCCAGGTCCCCGTCCCTCTCGCGTACGCCGCGGGAGGCGTCCTCGCCGTCCTCGCCCCGACCGCCGCGGCCCTGCTGTCCTCCCCGGTCACCGCGGCACTGCTGACCGCCTACCTCGGCATGCAACTGGCCTACTGCGTCAGCCTCAAGCACGTCCTGGTCGTCGACCTCGCCGTCGTGACGACCGGGTTCCTGATGCGGGCGATGATCGGCGGGCTCGCCCTCGGCATCCCGCTGTCCCGCTGGTTCCTGATCACCACGGGCTTCGGGGCGCTCTTCATGGTGGCGGCGAAACGGTACTCCGAGGCCCTCCAGCTGGCCGGGAACGCCGGTGCCACCCGCGCGCTGCTCACCGAGTACACCACCGGCTATCTGCGCTTCGTCTGGCAGCTGGCCGCCGGGGTCGCCGTCCTCGGCTACTGCCTGTGGGCCCTGGAGGAGAGCGGCGTGCCCAGCGCCGGGGTGCTGCCCTGGCGCCAACTGTCCATGGTCGCCTTCATCCTGGCCGTCCTGCGCTACGCCGTCTTCGCCGACCGGGGCGCGGCGGGCGAGCCCGAGGACGTCGTCCTGCGCGACCGCGCGCTCGCCCTGATCGGACTGGTGTGGCTCGCGATGTACGGGCTCGCGGTCGTGAACTGGTGAGCCTCGCCCAGCGGCCCCTGACCCAGGAGCTCCTGGGCTTCGCCACCGTCGGCGTCCTCGCCTATGCCGCCGACCTCGGACTCTTCCTCTGGCTGCGCGGTCCGGTGGGCCTCGACCCGCTCACCGCCAAGGCGCTGTCGTTCGTGGCGGGCTGCTCGGTCGCCTACACCGGCAACGCGCTCGGCACCTACCGGCACCACCCCGTCAGGGGGTCCCGGCGGTGCCCCGACTTCCTCGTGTTCCTCGCCGTGAACCTCGCGGGCGCCCTCGTCCAGCTCGTGTGCGTCGCCGTCAGCCACTATGGCCTCGGGCTCACCTCGCGGCGCGCCGACACGGTCTCCGGCGCGGGGATCGGTATGGCACTCGCCACGGTCCTGCGTTTTTGGGGTACCCGGACATTGGTCTTCCGAGGTGAGGGCAGAGTCGGATCATGGACTGGCTGAAGAAGCTTCCGGGCGTGGGGCCGTTGGTCGCCCGCCTGATGGCCACGCACGGGTGGCGGTCGTACGAGCGTCTGGACCGGGTGAAGTGGACGCGGCTCGCCGCCGCGATGACCTTCATCAGCTTCGTGGCGCTCTTCCCGCTGCTGACCGTCGGCGCCGCGATCGCCGCCGCCACCCTCACCAGCCAGCGGCAGAAGGAGCTTCAGGACAAGATCGCCGATCAGGTGCCGGGCATCTCCGACCAGCTCGACATCAACGGGCTGGTCCAGAACGCCGGCACCATCGGGCTCATCGCGGGCGCCGTCCTGCTGTTCACCGGCATCGGCTGGGTCGGCTCCATGCGGGACTGTCTGCGCGCGGTCTGGGAGCTGCCCGACAGGGAGGAGAACCCCCTTCTGCGCAAGCTCCTGGACGCCGGGATCCTCGTCGGACTCGGCGGTGCCGTACTCGTCACCATCGCCGTCTCCACCGTCGCGTCCTCGCTGGTCGGCTTGACGGCCCGGCAGCTCGGCATCGGCGAACACGACTGGGGGAGCGTGCTGCTGCAGTCCGCCGCGTTCGCCGTCGCCGTACTCACCGACTTCCTGGTGCTCCTGTACGTCCTGACCCTGCTGCCGGGCGTCGAGCCGCCGCGCCACCGGCTCGTCGTCGCCGCGCTGATGGGCGCCGTCGGCTTCGAACTGCTCAAGCTGCTGCTCAGCAGCTATATGCGGGGCGTGGCGTCGAAGAGCATGTACGGCGCCTTCGGTGTGCCCGTCGCGCTGCTGCTGTGGATCAACTTCACCGCGAAACTGGTCCTGTTCTGTGCCTCCTGGACGGCCACGGGACATGCCGACACCGGCCCGAAACAACGCGACGACGAGCCTGACGAGCCCGCGGAGCCCGGGGACTTCGGGGAGGTCAGTGGCGGCGGCGCATCAGGTCGGGGAGGGGCCAGCGGCGGTTGACGAGGAAGACGGCGCCGGCGACCAGGGCGAGCAGGCCGCCCGTGATGGCCAGGGCGATCCCGATCCCGCTGGAGCCGTCCTTCGCCGCCGCGGCGGCGGCCACCGGCTTCGACGAGGCCTTGGTCCCCCGGTCCCCGGTCGACACCGGCGTGTTGCCGGCGGACGCGGTCGCACCCGCCTGCGCACCGGTGTCGACGCCCTTCGGCGGCACCAGCTCACCCACCGGCGTGACCTTGCCTGTCGCGCTGAAGCCCCAGTCGAGCAGCCGCGCGGCCTCCTTGTAGACCTCGTTGTGCTCGTCCTTCTCGGGGTTCATCACGGTGACCAGCAGCACCTTGCCGTTCCGCTCGGCGACACCGGTGAAGGTGGCGCCCGCGTTGGTGGTGTTGCCGTTCTTCACCCCCGCGATGCCCTGGTACGTGGAGACGTCGGTGTCGCCGGTCAGTAGCCGGTTGGTGTTCTGGATCTCGAAGGAATCGCGGGTCGTCTTCCCCTTGTCGTTCTTCTTCGTCTCGCCCGGGAACTTCGCCCGTACCGTCGAGCAGTACTCCCGGAAGTCCTTCTTCTGCAGCCCTGAACGGGCGAACAGCGTCAGGTCGTACGCCGACGACACCTGGCCCGGCTGGTCGTAGCCGTCGGGGCTGACCACATGCGTGTCGAGGGCCTGCAGGTCCTCGGCGTGCGCCTGCATGTCCTTGACCGTCTGCTCGACACCGCCGTTCATCGCCGACAGCACGTGCACGGCGTCGTTGCCGGAGCGCAGGAAGACACCGAGCCACAGATCGTGCACGGTGTACGTCTCCTCCTCCTTTATCCCCACCATGCTGGAGCCCGCGCCGATGCCCGAGAGGTCGGTGACCGCGACCTTGTGCTGCTCGGTCTTGGGGAACTTCGGCAGCACGGTGTCGGCGAAGAGCATCTTCAGCGTGCTCGCCGGGGGCAGCCGCCAGTGCGCGTTGTGGGCGGCCAGCACGTCGCCCGACTCGGCGTCGGTGACGATCCAGGAGCGCGCGGTCACATCCTTGGGCAGCACCGGGGCGCTCGCGCCGAGATCCACCTGGGTCCCGGCCTGTCCCAGCCGGGCTCCGCCCACCGTCGACATGTTCGCCGGGGGAGTCGCGCTCGGGCTCGTCGTCGGTGACGGCGACGAAGACGGCTTGTCGGCCGCGAAGACGGGGACGGTCGTCGTCAGCGAAAGAGACAACAGGGTGGTGGAAGTGACCAGCATCGATCGCCGGATGGTCTTTTTGGTGACGGGCACGGTCGAGAAAGTACAGGGCGCGGGCCGGGAAGTCCCATCACCGGAACCTGGAGTCCCCAGGTCCCGGCCACCCCGGCGCCGGGTCCCTGCCGGCGACGGCGATACTGGACCCATGAAGCTCAGCCGCCCCGTCTCCTGGTTCCTGCTCGCCTTCGGAGTGTGGAGCTGGATCATCTGGGTCACTTTCGTCAAGAATTTGTGGAAGGACGGCAGCGGGCTCGCGTTCAACGACGCGGGGGATCCGACGGCGTACTTCTGGGTGCACCTGACGCTCGCCGTCGTCTCCTTTGTCTTGGGGACGGTCGTCGGAGGCATCGGGTTCCGCGGACTGCGCGCATTGCGCCAGACGTCATAACAACAGGGGACAAACGGGGGACGACCGAACACAACGGCACCAAACGGGGGATACGGCGTCTTGGTCATCGTCTTCGTACTGGTGGGACTGCTCGCCCTCGCCGCGGTCGCGGGGCTGTACTGGTACGTGTGGCGCCGCCTGGTGCGCGACACGACGTCCGGTCCGGGGCTCGCCCGGCGCGCGGGCACGGTGGTCTTCGTCGCCGGGCCGGTGCTGATGATCGCCGCGGTCGCCGCGGAGCGCGCCGGTGCGCCCTTCTGGCTCCAGCGGGTGCTGGCCTGGCCCGGGTTCCTGTGGATGGCGCTGTCGATCTATCTGCTGCTGGGGGCGGTGGCGGGGGAGGTCGTACGACCGCTGCTGCGCCGGGTCGTGGAGCGGTGCGCGGCCCCCTCCGCGGCCGTACCGCACCCGGCACCCGTGCCGCAGACGGAGTCGGTGCCGCACACGGAGTCGGTGCCGACGGGAGCGGCCCTCCAGGAGCCCCCGCCTGCCGAACCACCACGACCCGTCCCCACCCCCTCGCGACGGCTGTTCGTCGCGCGTGCCGTCGGCGGGGCCGCAGCGGCCGTTGCCGTGGGGACCGTGGGATACGGGACGTACGGGGTTCTGCGCGGGCCCCGGGTGAAGCGGGTCACCGTGCCGCTGGCCAGACTGCCCCGGTCCGCTCAGGGGTACCGGATCGCCGTCGTCAGTGACATCCACCTCGGGCCCACCCTCGGGCGGGACTTCTGTCAGCGGGTCGTCGACACGATCAACTCGACGCAGCCCGACCTGATCGCGGTGGTCGGGGACCTCGTCGACGGGAGTGTGAAGGACCTCGGACCCGCCGCGGCGCCCCTCGCGCGGCTGCGGGCACGGCACGGCTCGTATTTCGTCACGGGCAACCACGAGTACTACTCAGGCGCCGCGCAATGGGTCCGGGAAGTACGGGAACTGGGTCTGCACCCGCTCGAGAACGCCCGGACGGAAATGGCCGGATTCGATCTCGCGGGCGTCAATGACGTCGCGGGGGAGAGCGAGGGGCACGGGCCCGACTTCGAGAGGGCACTGGGGGACCGGGACACCGCGCGGGCCGTGGTGCTGCTCGCCCACCAGCCGGTCCAGATCCACGACGCCGTCAAGCACGGTGTCGACCTCCAGCTCTCCGGGCACACCCACGGCGGACAGCTCTGGCCGGGCAACTACATCGCGGAACTGGCCAATCCCACGGTCGCGGGCCTGGAGCGGTACGGCGACACACAGCTGTACGTCTCCAGGGGCGCGGGTGCGTGGGGTCCGCCGACCAGGGTGGGCGCGCCGTCGGACATCACCGTCGTGGAACTGGCGTCCCTGCGAACCTGAGAACCGGCTGTGAAACAGGGGCGAAACGGTCTTTCCCAATACCCCGTTTGATTCTTCGGACACCTCTTCCCTCAGACGAAACACCTGTGGTTGGGTGATCCGCGTCACTGGGGAGTGACACGGGGCGTGGCCTGGGGAGGGGCGCCGATGCGATCGGTTCGCATACGCATTCTCGCGGTGCTGGTGGTACTGGCGGCCGTGGGTGTGGGCGGCTGGCAGTTACTGCCGTCGAAGGAGAACGACAACAGGACCATCACGGTCGGGACGACGGACGCCGTCACGTCACTCGACCCGGCGGGCGCGTACGACGCCGGCTCCTGGGCCCTGTTCAGCAATGTGTTCCAGTCGCTGCTGACGTTCGAGCCCGGTGGCGCGGCCCCCGTGCCGGACGCGGCGAAGAGCTGCGGGTTCGTGGGCACGGGACTGCGGACCTATGCCTGCACCCTGCGCGACGACCTGACCTTCCCGAGCGGGAACAAGGTGACCGCCGAGGACGTGAAGTTCTCCTTCGACCGGGTCAAGGCCATCAACTCCGAGGTGGGGCCCGCGTCCCTGCTCTCCACCCTCGGCTCGGTGGACGCCAAGGGCCTCAAGGTCACCTTCCACCTGTCCTCGCCGGACGCCACCTTTCCCTTCAAGGTGGCCACCGGAGCCGGGTCGATCGTCGACCACACCCGCTACCCGAAGCACGCCCTGCGCAAGGACGCGGGCGCCGACGGCACCGGACTGTACGTACTGAGGACGTATACGAAGGACAAGCGGGCCGTCCTCGCGCCCAACAAGCACTACAAGGGCGCCGTCGAGGGGAGCGGCACGCCCACCGTGCTGCGCTACTACGCCACCCCCAAGGCGCTGGAGACCGCCTGGAAGGCGAAGCAGGTCGACGTCGCGACGCGCCAGCTGCCGCCCGCGACGCTCGCCACCCTCTCGCCGAGCGACCCGAACCAGCACGTCACCGAGTCCGACAGCGCCGAGACCCGCAACCTCGTCCTCAACGTCCGCGCGAACTCGCCCCTGCACAACCGCCTCGTACGGCAGGCCGTCGCCGCGCTGATCAACCGCGAGGAACTGGTCAGCCAGACCTACAAGGGGACGACCGATCCGCTGTACGGGCTGATCCCGGCGGGCATCACGGGGCACTCGACGTCGTTCTTCGACGCCTACCCCCAGCCCGACGCGAAGAAGGCGAAGGCCCTGCTGACCGAGGCCGGGGTGTCGCTGCCGGTGCGCTTCACCTACGGGTACGCCGAGGGGCGGGGCGCCGCCGCTGAGGAGGCCGTCGAGCTCAAGCGGCAGCTGGAGGCGAGCGGCCTGTTCAAGGTGGACATCAAGGGCTACGAGTGGACCGACTTCCAGAAGCGGTACGCCGAGGGCCAGTTGGATGCCTGGGCGATCGGCTGGGTCGCCGACTTCCCCGACCCGGACACCTTCAGCACCCCGCTCGTCGGCACCGGCAACAGCATGAAGAACGGGTACAGCGACAAGGACGTGGACCGGCTGATCCAGGACAGTCAGCACTACGAGGACCGCAGCCGTACGGCGGACGACTTCCAGGCGCTGCAGGAAATCGTGGCCCGTGATGTTCCCCTGATTCCCCTGTGGCAGCGCAAGGAGTATGTACTCAGCAGTGAGGACGTCGGAGGCGGCCAGTATCTGTCGGACGGAACCGGTGTCTTCCGCCTCTGGCGGCTGAGCTGGATATGACACGTGACGTGATCTCGCGGGGTGGCCCCCCACCCCGGTGACACAGCGCTCTCGCCCAACGCGGCACCATGTGCGCACACTGTGCCGGAGGTGTGTGCGGGGTGAGGAGCTGAGGTGTTGAGACGCAACGCGTTCCGGCTGCCCCGGCATCCGGCGTCCGTCGGACTCGCCCGGCGCCGGGTGCGCGACCATCTGCGGGACTGGGGCCACAGCCCCGACGGCCCGGCGCTCGCGGACGTCGTCCTGATCGTCTCCGAGCTCGCGACCAACGCCGTACGCCACGGACCCCTTGATGAAGGGGAGTTCGAGGTCGCGGTGACCGCCCTCGCCGACGGCTCCTGCTTCGTCGAGGTCTCCGACGGGGGTCTCGCCGCACCACGGCTGCGGCCGGTCTCCGTGGGGGAGGAGACCGGCCGGGGCCTCCACCTCGTGGAGGGCGTCGCCGTGGCGTGGGGAGTGTGGAGCCGGGGCCGCTACGGCAAGACCGTGTGGGCCCTCGTGGCGGCCCCGGCGCCCTGAATCACGGCGCCGGGGTCGAGCCGTACGCCGTCAGGAAGCGGTCGCGGAAGGCGTTCATCTTCCAGACCGGGGTGTCCTGCTTCGGCTGCAGGCCGTCCGCCCAGTTCCAGTCGGCGATCTTGTCCAGGACCTTCGGGTCCTTGGCGACGATCGAGACCGGTACATCACGGCTGGCGTGGTTGCCGCTGACCCGGGCGATGGGCTGGTGGTCGCCGAGGAATATCAGCACGGTGTTCTTGTTGCCGTACTTCACCAGGTAGTTGATGAGGCTCGACACCGAGTACTGGATGGACTTGCCGTACTCCTGCTTCGACTTGGTGGAGTCGGTGATGATGTCCGCGGGCTTCTTGCCGGCCTTCTCGATCGCGTTGTAGATCGAGCCGTCACCGACCTGGTCCTGCGGGACCAGCTTGGGGATCGGCGCCCAGGGCTGGTGGCTGGAGGTCAGGATGATCGTCGACATCAGCGGCTTGTCGTGCTTCTTGCTGTGCACCAGGCGCTCGAACGCGGTCAGCGCGTACTGGTCGGGCATGGTCGACCAGCTGAACTTCGGTCCCTTGTAGCCGAGTTTGTGGGAGTCGTAGAGCTTGTCGATGCCGTAGAACTTCTGCTCCGGCCAGGCCTTCTGGATGCCCGGCATCACGCCGACCGTGTCCCAGGCGCCCGTCTTCTTGAACGCGCCGGGCAGGGTCAGGCGCTCGCCCGCGGTGACGGTGCGGTAGCGCTGCTGGTTGCTGATCCACAGGCCCGACATGAAGGTGGAGTGACCCAGCCAGCTGCTTCCGCCGTACGTCGCCGAGGTCAGCCAGCCGCTCTTCGCCGCGAACCCGGCGTCGGTCAGCTTCTTGTTCTCGGCGGTGAGCGTCGCGTCGACGCCCGGCGCCATGACCGGGTCCTCGATCGCGCTGCGGCCGTAGCTCTCGATGAAGGTGATCATCATGTCCTTGCCGCGCAGCCCGGTGAGCAGCTGGTCGGGCGGCGTGTTGGCGAAGTTGTCCTTCTTCGCGATCTTGGCGAACTCGGCTTCGTCCCGAAGCGTCCGCCGCACCTGCTCCGCCTTGAACTGGAGGGCCTGCATGGTGTGCTCCGAAGCGATGGGCACCCCTGCGGCGTACTGCACGCCCAGCGCCGCGCAGGTGACCCAGGCGATGGCCAGCACCAGCGTCGTGCGGGTCGCCGTCTCGGTGTTCCGGGCCGCCAGGTTGCCCAGTCGGATCACCGACATCGTCACGAGGGCGAGTACGACGATCACGAGCGTCACGGCCAGGGCCACGATGCCGAGCGCGCCACCCTTGCCGAACGTGTCCTGGAGGTATCCCTGCGCGTCACTGAAGAGCGACCAGTCGAGGACGACGTTGAAGCCTCGCCCGAGGTATTCGTTGAAACCGATGTCGAGGAAGTTCACGACGGTCAGGGCGCCCAGGCCGAGCCCGGCGAACACCGCCACGGCGATCCGCGGCTTGCGGGGCAGGACGATCAGCACGGCGGCGCCGAAGATCGCCTCCACCGGGAGACGCACGAAAGCGGCCAGCCGGAACTTGTCCGCCTGGGTCGGCATGAGCAGCGCGACGACCACGACAGCGAGGGCCACGGCGGTGGTGGTCCACCAGATAACGCGGGCCGCGACCGGGTACTTCTCCCGCCACCCACCCCAACCACGCCGCCGCCACCGGCGTTGGTGGGGGGTGTCGGGCGCGGCGGGGGCGGGTGCGACGGCGTCCGCCTCCGGGACTTCGGCCTCCGGAGCACTGGCCTCCGCGGCTTCGGCCTCGGGGGTTTCGGCCTCCGGGGCTTCCGCCTTGGGGGTCTCCGCCTCCGCGGCATCCGCCTCGGGAGTCTCCGCTTCAGGAGTCTTCGCCTCTGGAGCGCTCACCTCGGGAGTCTCCGCCTCAGGGGTCTCTGCCTCCGGGATCTTCGCTTCCGGGGTTTCCGCCTTCAGGGGGTCGGCCTCCGGGGGCTTCGTCTCCGGCGCTTCAACCTGGACGGTGTCCCTCGGAGCGGGGGCGTCCAGAGGCGTGACTTCCTGCGAGGGCATGTCCTCCGGCGCCTCGTCCGTTTTCGACAGCTGTCGAGAGCTCGTGTTGAACGACAACCCGGCGGTCCTTCCGTGCGAAGCCCGGTGGTGGCGCGGCGGACCAGGCTGAGGTCGGGGCCGCCTTCATCTGTTGGGTACGAGGTCGTACCGGCCGGTGTTCAATCATCCGGGTTTGCTTATGTTCAAGCGAGTCACCGAGCTTGTTCAAGCACCTCACTGTGCTTGTTAAAGCAGCTCACCGCGTCGGCAGCGTCACCGTGACCTCCAGCCCCGCTCCCGGCGCCGTCCGTACCGCCACGTCACCCCCGTGCGCGGCCACCACTCCCTGCACGATCGCCATCCCCAGCCCGCTGCCCGCACCACCGCCCGCCCGGAAGAACCGGTCGAAGATGCGCGCCGCGTCGTCCTCCGCCAGCCCGGGCCCCTGGTCCGCGACACACAGCCGTACGATCCCGTCCTCCCGTTCGAGACCGAGCCGCACCGGCACGTCGGCGGGTGTGTGGGTGCGTACGTTGGCCACGAGGTTGCCCAGCACCTGCCGCAGTCCCGACTCGTCGGCGTGCACCAGCAGTGTCCCGTCGGCGCCCACGGTCACCGGACGCCCGGGCTGCTGGGCCCGCAGATCCTCGGCCGCGTCCCGTACGAGACGGCTCAGGTCGACGTTCTTGAAACGCAGCTCGGGGCTCTGGTCGAGGCGGGCCAGGATGAGCAGTTCGTCCACGAGGCGTCCCATGCGGTCGGCCTCGGCGTTCATCCGGTCCCAGGCCCGCCGGCGCTCACCCGGCTCGCGCAGCATCCCCTTCTCGTACAACTGGAGGTAGCCGCGGATCGCCGACAGCGGGGTGCGCAGCTCGTGCGAGGCGTCCGCGACGAACCGGCGCAGCTGCGCCGCACTGCGCTCGCGGGTCCGGTACGCCGATTCCACCTGGTGGAGCATGGAGTTGAGGGCGAGCCGCAGTTGTTCGACCTCCTGGGTCGGATGGTGGCTGGAGGGCACGCGCCGGGTGAGGTCTCCCTCGGCGATGGCGGACGAGGTCTCCACCATGTCCTCCAGTGGCCGCATCCGCCGGCTCACGCTGATCATGGTCAGCACCGCGAGCAGCGACAACAGCGTGGTTCCGACGCTCAGATCGAGCTTGAGGGCCTTGGCGATGCCCTTGTGCAGGGCGTCGGTGGAGGCGGCGAGCAGCACGTACGTGCCGTCGGCGAGCCGGGCCCCGGTGACCCGGTAGGAGGCGCCGTGCACGGTGGTGTCGTGCAGGGCGGGGTCGTGCGCGAGGGCGCTCGGGTCGTCCACCGCGGCGACCAGCGCGCGCTGGATGTCGGTGGGCTTGAAACCGCCGACGCTGAGGGGGGTCCCATGGCCGTCCACCGCCGCGAAGATCGAGTCCGGCTTGTCGGACCGGTCCGCGCCGGGGACCATCCGCTCGCGTACGAAGGCGAGGGCGGTGAGTGAGTCGATCTGGTGGAGGGTGAGCCGCGAACCGGTCAGCGACTCCCGCGTCTTGGACAGTTCCGTGTCGACCTGGTCGAGCAGGTAGTGCCGCATGCCCATCAGACTGACGGCGGTCGCCACGATGATGCCCAGCGCCAGCAACGCCACGTTCGCCAGCGTCAGCTTGCCGCGCAGCGAGTGGACCCCGTGGTGCCGCCGGGGGCGCCGCACACTCACGTACGCGGGAATCCCCGCACAGAGGGCGAGCTCGGTCCGGGATGCGGGTTCCGCGCGGGGGCAGGGCTCCGCATGCCCCGCGGCGACCCCGGGGTCCGGGGATGCCGGGGTCATGCGAGGCCGTATCCGACGCCCCGGCGGGTCTGGATCACCGGTGGGCCGAGGGGTTCGAGTTTGCGGCGCAGATAGCTGATGTACGTCTCGACGACGGTCGACTCGGCGGAGTGTTCGTACTGCCAGACGTGCCGCAGGAGTTGCTCCTTGGGCACGATCCGGCCGCCGTTGCGGACGAGGAAGCGCAGCAGGGCGTACTCGGTGGGGGTGAGCTCCACCGTGCGGTCCCCGCGGTGTACGCAGTACGTCGTCTCGTCCAGTTCGAGTTCGCCGTAGCGAAGGGGCGGGCGCTGCGGAAGGACGTCGTCGGGGCGGGTGCGGCGCAGTACGGCCGTGATCCGGGCGACGACCTCGTCGATGTTGAACGGCTTGGTGATGTAGTCGTCGCCGAAACCGAGCGCGCCGACGATCTCGGCGGGCGCGTCCCGCGCGGTGAGGAAGACGATCGCCAGGTCGGGCCGGCGCAGGCGCAGTTCACGGCCCAGCGCCCGCCCGTCGCCGTCCGGCAGCATCACGTCGAGCAGCGCCGCGTCGGGGCGGGTGCGTTCGGCGAGCGTGAGCGCCTGGCGGACGGTGCCCGCGGTCATCACCTCGAAGCGGTGGTAGCGCAGGGCGATGGCGAGGACGTCCGCGATGCTCGGTTCGTCCTCGACGACGAGTACGGTGGCCCCCTCGTGAGCGGTCATGCCCCCAGTATCCGCACGCGGGTCGCGCCAGGGGGCGGCTCCCCCTTTGGAGTTCCTTGAGAGTCATGGGCGGTCTGTGTCGTCGCTCGAGCGTGCCGGTCGATGGTTGGTTCCAGGACCTGGGGGACCAACCGACAACCGAACGACCGGATGACCGGTCGACTAAGGAGCGTTGAGCGTGGCGACATTGGCACGGTGGTGCTATCGGCACCGGCTGGTGGTCCTGTTGCTGTGGGTGGGGGCACTGCTCGGGCTCGGGGCCGCGGCCTCGACCGCGGGCACGGATTACGCGAACGTCTTCTCCCTTCCGAACACGGACTCCAAGCGCGCGTACGACCAGATGGAGAAGGCCTTCCCGGAGCGCGCGGGCGACACCGACACGGTGGTGTGGAAGGTCGACACGGGAACCGTCCGGGACCAGTCCGTACAGTCCCGGATCCAGCCCGTGCTGGAGAAGATCGGCAAGATGGCGGGGGTCGGCGGCGTCACCAGCCCGTACGCGGGCGACCGGGGCGCGGCGCAGATCAGCGCCAACGGCAAGATCGCATACGCCCAGATCACCTTCGCCAAGCAGGCGAACGCGGTGCCCAAGCCGCTGGTGCAGGACGTGGTCGACACCGCGCAGGGCGCCGAACGTGGCGGTCTGCACGTCGAGTTGGGCGGTCAGGCGATCCAGCGGGTGCAGGAGCCGCCGACCGGACTCGCCGAGATGATCGGCATCCTGGCCGCGGCGGTCGTCCTCTTCCTCGCCTTCGGCTCGCTCTTCGCGATGCTGCTCCCGATCGGCATCGCGATCTTCGGGGTGGGCACGGGCCTGTTCTCCACCCAGCTGCTCAGCCATGTCACGTCCGTACCGGACCTGGCCCCGCTGCTCGCCACCCTGATCGGCCTCGGTGTCGGCATCGACTACGCGCTGTTCATCGTCACCCGGCACCGGCGCGGCATCCTGCGCGGCATGGACCCGGAGGAGTCGGCGGTCACCGCCCTCAACACCTCCGGGCGCGCGGTGCTGTTCGCGGGCGGCACGGTGTGCATCGCGCTCGCCGGGATGCTCGTGACGAACCTGCGCTTCCTGGACGGCGTGGTCATCGGCACCTCGCTCACCGTCGTGTTCAGCGTGCTCGCGGCGGTCACGCTGCTGCCCGCGCTGCTCGGTTTCCTCGGCTCCCGGGTGCTCAGCCGCCGCCAGCGGCGCAAGCTGGCCGCCGAAGGCCCCGAGCCGGAGCGGGCCAGCGGCTTCGCGGCACGCTGGTCGGGGAGCGTCCAGAAGCGCCCGCGCTCGATCGCCGTGATGGCCCTCGTCGTCATGGCGATCCTCGCGATCCCGGTGCTGTCGCTGCGGCTCGGTGCGACCGACCAGGGCAACGACGACGCGTCGACGACGACGAGGAAGGCGTACGACCTCCTCGCGGAGGGCTTCGGACCCGGCTTCAACGGGCCGCTCCAGGTGGTCTCCACCAGCGGCGACACCAACAGGCTGGTGGAGGGCATCCGTGCGACCGACGGCGTCGCCCAGGTCGCGGCGCTGCAGCCCGCGCGGGGCGTCACGGTGATCCAGGTCGTACCGACCACATCACCGCAGTCCGAGAAGACGGACCAGCTCATCGACACCCTGCGGGAGAAGGTGATCCCGGACGCGGGGGCGCAGGCGCATGTCGGCGGTGTGACGGCGATCTCCAAGGACTTCTCGACCGTCACGGGTGACCGGCTGCCGCTCTTCATCGCCACCATCATCGGCCTGGGCTTCCTGCTTCTGATGGTCGCCTTCCGCTCCCTGGTGGTGCCCCTCACCGCCGCCCTGATGAACCTGATCGCGGCCGCCGCGTCCTTCGGCGTCCTCGTCGCGATCTTCCAGTGGGGCTGGGGTCTGAGTCTGCTGGGCCTCGGCAAGGAGGGCCCGATCAACGCCTTCCTGCCCGTCATCATGCTCTCCCTGCTCTTCGGCCTCTCGATGGACTACCAGGTGTTCCTGGTGAGCCGGATGCACGAGGAGTGGGTGCACACGAAGGACAACGCGCGGGCGGTCCGGGTCGGCCTCGCGGAGACCAGCCGTGTCATCAACTCCGCCGCCCTGATCATGGTCTGCGTCTTCCTCGCCTTCGTCCTCAGCGGTGACTCGGGGGCGGCGATGGCGGGTGTGGGCCTCGCGGCGGCGGTCGCGCTGGACGCGTTCATTCTCCGTACGGCGCTGGTGCCGGCCGCGATGCATCTGCTGGGCAAGTCCAACTGGTGGCTGCCGGCGGGTCTGGAGAAGCGGCTGCCGCACCTGGCGGTGGAGCCGGCTGAGGAGGCGGAGCCGCTGCCGCGGGCTTCGGCGGGAGGATCGTCGGTCGTCCACGGCTTCGTCCGTGACGCGGAGGGCGCGCCGGTCGACGGGGCGGTCCTCACCCTGCTCAGCAAGGGCGGGCGTCAACTGGACCGGGTGACCTCACTGGCGGACGGCTCGTACATCGTCTCGGTCCCGGCTCCGGGCACCTACCTGCTGTCGGCGACGGCCTCGTCGTACGGCGCCCGCGCCCGGCACGTCATCGTGACCGACGAACCGCTGGTGCACGACCTGGAGTTGGCGGAGGGGGAGGTGGACGCCGTCAATTAGCCTTCGGCTGCCCGGCCTTGAGGATTTCATCGACGTCGAGGGTGACCTTGGCGCCGATGGAATCGGGGAGGGTGACGATCTCGCCGGGAGCGTGCGGGCGGTGGTTCTCGTACCTGCCCCCGGCCGGGTCGCTGAGGACGTGGAGGCGCTGGTGCTTGCGGTCGACGATCACGTAGACGGGGATTTCGGCCTGGGCGTAGGCGGTGACCTTGGTCTTCAGGTCGTTCTTCCAGTTTCCGGAGGTGACCTCCAGTACGAGACGGAAGCAGGCCGGTTCGTATGAGTTGTTCTTCACGAGGTGGTCTTCGAAGTCGGCGTCCACCACTGCGAGGTCGGGGATGGCGTAGTCCTCGTCGTCGATGGGCAGCCATACTCCGATGCCTTGGAGCACCTCGGTCTCGCCTCCGTGCAGTCCGGCTGCGATGAAGGGAAGCATGACGTTGGTGAGGGCGCGAGCGTGGGCGCCGTCCGGGGCCGGGGTCACGAGGAGATGGCCTCCGACAATCTCGACGCGGTAGCCCGGATGCCGCTCCATGATTTCGTCGGCAATGGCCGTGAGCGCGACCGGCTCAGGGTCGAAGGCTTGCTCGACGGACGCAGTGGACATTGCGTGCCTCCTGTGGGCTTGGTCGAGAACATCATCGTAGGCCGCATCCCTCCCCCATGCCCCGTATCACCGGCTTCACCCGATGGTGGAGCCCCGCCCCGGATCCGGCAGCAGCTTCGTCATCCCCGGCAGGAAGTCCGTGAACAGCTCGTGCACCTCGTGGACGAGCGGGCGCAGGACGCGGAAGCGTGCCAGTGAGACGCCCCGGGTGGTGATGCGGGCGCCGCGCTCGGCGAGCCGGTAGCTGCGTTCGCGTCCCTCCGTGCGGTCGAAGACCCAGTACAGGACGAGCCCCATCTGCGACAGCCACATCAGCTCGGGCAGGACGTCCCTCAGCTCCTCCGGAACCTTCGCCTTCGATCCGGCGAGCACCTCGCGGTGTATGGCGATGGCCTCCTCGCGCGGGCCCGCCGACTCGGGGGAGAAGGGACTGAGCGGGCTCTCCGGATCGGCGGCGTTCTTGAAGAACTGCGCCGCGAACTCGTGGTACGGCTCCGCCACGTCCAGCCACGCCTTCAGCACCCCCGCGATCCGTGCCTCCAGGTCCTTCTCGCGCTCCAGGACCGGCCGGATCGCCGCCTGGTGCTCGGCGCCGATCCGGTCGTAGAAGCCCTGGATGAGGTGCTCCTTGCCGGCGAAGTAGTAGTACGCGTTGCCGACGGAGACCCCTGCCTCCTGGGCGATGGCCCGCATGGTCGTCTTGTCGTACCCCCGCTCCTGGAACAGCCGCAGCGCGGTCTCCAGGATCAGGGCGCGGGTCTGCTCGCTCTTGGCGGGACCCTTTTCCTGGGCCTTTCCGGGCGCGCTGGTGTCGTCCGGGCCGGGGCTGTCTGTCGGTGCTGGCACGGGAACAGAGCCTAACGAGTCGAACAGGAGCCGCTGTCACAGCCAGGAGGCTGGTACGTCCACCCGGCGCCCGGCTCGTACACCCACCCGTCGCCCCGCCGGTACGCGCCCCCGACCCACCCTTGCGGGGCGTGCGCGGAGCGCCACTTCGCGGCGGCGAGCATCGCGCCCTTGGCGAGGCGGGCCCCGGCCGGGGTGCTCAGCCGGTGGGCGAGCGGCCGGTGCTCGCGCAGCGCCCACAGGCAGACGACCCAGGCGGCGGCCCCGCGGTAGACCTGACCGCCGTCCCCGACGACGGTGATCTCGTCGAGGGTGGCGCGGTGGTCGAGGGAGGGATAGAGCGCCCGGGCCTGCTCTGAACCGGCCGGTACGAGCCGCAGCGGCACCAGCTGGGGCTGCTTGCCCAGCCAGTCGCGCAGGAAGGTGCACAGGGAGCACCCTGCGTCGTAGAGGACGGTGAGCCCGAGGACCGGGACGCGCGCGGCGTCCCGGTCACGGGTGGCCTTGAGGCCGGTCATGGTGCTCACGCCCCGGCCGTCGGCGCGACCCAGTCCGTCGGCGCGACGGGCGGCAGCTGCTCCCGCTCCATGACGCCCCGCCGCCGGATCTTGTTGAGCACGTACACGTTGCCGAGGTGCATGACTCCGAGGACGAGCAGGACGACGCCGAGCTTGGTCGACAGGGCCTCGAAGATTCCGCGCGTGTCGGTGATCTCGCCGTCGTCGCTGTTCAGATAGAGCGCGACGAAGCCCAGGTTGACGAGGTAGAAGCCCACCACCAGGAGGTGGTTGACGGCGTCGGCGAGCTTCTCGTTCCCGTGCAGCACGTCGGCGAGGAAGATCCGCCCGTTGTGGCTGAGCGTGCGTGCCACCCAGACCGTCAGCGCGATGCTGACCAGCAGATAGATGACGTACGCGACGACCGTGAGGTCCATGTCCCCACCCCTTCTTGAACGCGTTCAAAACGCTGTCGAGAAGGAATGTAGACCTGCTTTTGAACATGTTCAAGTCAGGGCGGGGTGAGGTGCGGGGTGAGGGTGGTCACGCCTGATGGCGGCCCAGCTCGGGCCGCTTGCCGTAGTCCGTGAAGCCGATGACGTTGCCCCAGGGGTCGGCGATCTCGACGGTCCAGCCGGTGGCGACCGGGAAGACGGGGGTGAGCGGCCGGATGCCCGCCGCGGCCAGCGCGTCGGCCGTGGCCCGCGCGTCCCCGACCTCCAGCCACACCCGCGCCGAGGCCCACACCGGCGGCCGGAGACCGAGCTCCTCCTCCAGTCGCAGCAGCAGCCCCGGTGTCTCCTTGCCCACCTTCAGCAGCGCGATCCCGGCCTCGTCCAGCCGGAACGCCACCGGAATGCCGGCCCGCCCGTAGAACTCCACCGCGGCGCCGAGGTTCCCGACGGGCAGCAGTACGTTGTCGAAGCCGAGCAGCTCGTACGACACATCATCTGACATGCCATCAGATTAGGTACGGGCCGCGCCGGGAGCCCGGTGGCTGACCGTGCGGGTCCCCCGGGTGGTGCAAGGCCGAGCGCGCGGTGTCTCCTTCGAGGGCGACCGCACGCTCGCGTCGATCCGCTTTCCGGTACGTGCCGGGCTGATCGTCTGTACAGACGGGCGGTTGTGTCCATACTGGTGAGGACTCAGGGGCGTTCGGGGCGTATGGGGAGGCGGCTTCGTGCGGCGGCTGCTCATGGTCGGTTTCGTGCCGTGCGGGCTTCTCGTCGGCGGTTTCTGGAGCCTTGTGCGCGCCGGAAGCTTCACGGGGCGCAGCGACTGGGCCCGGGTGCTTCCCGTCGGCCCTGGCGCCACGGTCGTCGCGCTGCTGGCGCCGACCGCGTGCGCATGGCTCCTGGCCCTGCTCCTCCAGCCCTTTCAAGTCCGGGCCGTACGCGTGCTGGAGGGGTACTGGGACCGCTGGCCGGCAACCGCCCGAGTGGCCGGCGTGCTTGTGGAGATACAGCGACGTCGCCACCTGGCGCTGCGCGACAAGGCGACCCGCCCCGGTGCGGCCTCTGCCGATGCCCTGCGGCGCCTGGCTGCCCGGCCGCCTGTCGAGGTTCTGCTGCCCACGGAGCTGGGCAATGCCCTGCGCGCCGGCGAGCTGAGCGCGGGTGAGCGCTACGGCCTGGCCACCCTGTCCGCCTGGCCGCGCATCTACATGCAGGTGTCCGACCGGCTGTCGCAGTCCCTGCGCTCCACGCGGGACGCGCTCGACGCGGCGGTCAACCTGTGCTGGTCCTTCCTGGCTCTCGCCGCCGTTCTGGCTGCCGGGCTGTACGACGAGTCCGGTGTGCGCTGGCTTCCGCTGGTGGCCCTCGTCCTCGCAGCGGTCGCGTACAAAGGGGCGGTCATCGCCGCCCAGGCGTACTCCGGGTTGATGCATGTGGTCTTCGACCTGCATCGCTTCGATCTGCTGGAGGCGCTGCACCATCGTCTGCCCGCGGAACAGGAGCAGGAACAGGAGGTGTTCGAGAGAGTCTCGAAGCGCTTGGTGGGACTGCGCGTACCCGACCTGCCGTACGAGCACGGCAGGGGCGTCTCAGACGCGCGCGATGCTGACGGCCGCGCAGAGACCTAGTACGTGGATCGTGAACCGGCCCTTGCCGCGCGGCGTTTCGGGTCCGCTGTCCGTCACCCGTGTGAGTGCGGCGCCGGTTCGGTGCACCGATACGGGACACTCCTTGGGCACCATCAACCGCACATGCCCGCCGACCGCCGTGACGTGCACCGTCACCTGGTCCTCCGTAGCGTCGATCCGCGACAGATCCGCTCGCAACTCCCCGAGCACGGCCCGCACCGTCAGCAACGGCCCTGAGCCCGCCGGTGCCACGACCCGTCCGGTCGAGAGCACTCTGGACCATCGCGTCGTCCGCCTGTTCCGGCCGGCGGACAGCACCAACACCGCACCGGCCACGGTCAGCCCGACGGGGACGATCCAGTCCTCCACGGTCCGCTCGCCGCCCCGTTGTGACAGGGCGAGACCGCCCAGCGCGACCGATCCGAGGATCAGCGGTCCGATCAGCGCCTCCGCCGCTACGGCCGACCGGAGCAGATTGACCAACGCCAGCCCGAGCAGTACCCAGGGCCACCACCGACCGGTCACCTGGGCCGCGCTGCGGACCCGGTCGGCGGTGTCACCGACGGCATAGCATCCCAGGGCGACGGCGAGGAGCCCCACCCACGTGCGGGCGCGAGACGAACGGCCACCGCTTCCGCCACCGTCTGCCATCGCTGTGCGCCGTCTCCCGGTTCCGACGGGCCGGGGGACGGCGCCGCGGCGCACATCGTACCGAGGGGGTCAGGGAGCGGTCAGTCCTGGCAGAGCAGATCCTTGAGATCCACGGCCAGGTCGATGGCCTCCTGGCCCGAGAGCTTGTGCAGGGCTGGTCCGGGCAAGGGAATCGCCGGGCAGGGCTCGTCGCGCCGGGTGCCGTGCTGGAAGCGGTCCCCGTCCTTCACCAGGTAGCGGGTGATGGCGTCCTTGTCGCGGGTTTCCCACAGCCGGGTCCAGTGCGGGGGATCCGCGACCGAGTAGGTGTGGTCGGGGTCGGGGCGTGCGCCGCAAAGTACGCATTCGATCAACAGGAGGTCAAAGCCGGGCAGTTGGACGTCGTACATCATGGTGCCGTACTCCTCTCGACTGCTGCCTTCTCCATCGACTGCTTCTTGTTCTTGTTCCTGCTCTCCAAGGCCTGTCGGCGAGCGAGGCGCAGGGGGAAGTAGACCGAGTACGACCAGAGGGCTTCGCCCCCGGTGGCGGCGAGGATCAGGCCGGCGGTGATCCATCGCCACAACGCCAGCGGGCCCGTCCCCTCAGGGGTGAGTGCGGCGGCTACGCTCAGGAGGAGGAGTACCGTTCCGAGGTTGTACACGATGCTCGCGAGGAACGTCTTGTCCAGCCACGTGAGGTAGTCCGTGTGCTGGTTCTCCACGAACTTCGGTTCGGGTTCCTCGGCGCGCCAGTCCTTGAGGTCCTGGTACGAGTAGAGGTACTGCCGTGCCTGATAGCCGAGTTGGATGCTCGTGATGAGGCTGAGCACGGTCAGGACGAGGAGCAGCAGCGTGGGGCCCGGCCAGCGGAACTTGTCCGCGTCCGCGCAGACGACGCCGATCAGCGACAGCGCGCCCGCGGTGAGCAGCGGAGCGGCGATGGTGAGAGCCACATCTGCGGCGTGTACGAGCCCGAGTGGCTTTGGATATCCGACGTGCAGGGCAGGGTCGAACTTCGCTTTGTCCATGCCGCCCCCGTTGATGTGGACATCGGGGTTCGAAGTGTGGCAGAGGGATCGGATTGACGGTATACGGTCAAATGTGGAAAGAAAAACCCGCCTCCGTACGTAGCTTGTACGGAGGCGGGGTTCTTGGTGCGAAAGCCGGCAGAAGCGTCAGAAGCGACGCGTGATCAGCGCGCGCTTCACTTCCTGGATCGCCTTGGTGACCTCGATACCGCGCGGGCAGGCGTCCGTGCAGTTGAACGTGGTGCGGCAACGCCACACGCCGTCCTTGTCGTTGAGGATCTCCAGGCGCTGCTCGCCCGCTTCGTCACGGCTGTCGAAGATGAAGCGGTGCGCGTTGACGATGGCGGCCGGACCGAAGTACTGGCCGTCGTTCCAGAAGACCGGGCAGGACGACGTGCACGCCGCGCACAGGATGCACTTGGTGGTGTCGTCGAAGCGCTCGCGGTCCTCGGCGGACTGCAGACGCTCGCGCGTCGGCTCGTTGGTGTCCTTCGTGATCAGGAAGGGCATCACATCGCGGTACGCCTGGAAGAACGGCTCCATGTCGACCACGAGGTCCTTGAGGACCGTCAGGCCCTTGATGGGCTCGACCGTGATCGGCTTGTCGGGGTTGATGTCCTTGATCAGCGTCTTGCAGGCGAGGCGGTTCTTGCCGTTGATCCGCATGGCGTCCGAGCCGCAGATGCCGTGCGCGCAGGAGCGACGGAAGGTGAGGGTTCCGTCCTGGTCCCACTTGATCTTGTGGAGGGCGTCGAGGACGCGCTCCTTCGGGTCGATCTCCAGCTGGAAGTCTTCCCAGACCGCCTCGGCCGCGACCTCGGGGTTGAAGCGGCGGATGCGGAAGGTGGCGGTGATGTACGGCGAGTCGGCGAAGCCCGCCTCGGGCTGGCCGGCGCTGTCCGCCTTGTCGAGGGTCGGGGTAGCCATCAGTACTTACGCTCCATCGGCTGGTAGCGGGTCTGGACGACCGGCTTGTAGTCGAGACGGATGGACTCGGTGCCGTCGTCGCCGACCTCGCGGTACGCCATGGTGTGGCGCATGAAGTTGACGTCGTCGCGGTTCGGGTAGTCCTCGCGGTAGTGACCGCCGCGGGACTCCTTGCGGGCGAGCGCGGAGACGGCCATGACCTCGGCCAGGTCGAGCAGGTTGCCCAGCTCGATGGCCTCGAGGAGGTCCGTGTTGAACCGCTTGCCCTTGTCCTGGATCGAGACGTTCCGGTAGCGCTCGCGCAGCTCGGCGATCTTCTCGACCGCCGTCTTGATCGTCTGCTCGGTGCGGAACACCATCACGTTGGCGTCCATGCACTCCTGCAGCTCCAGGCGCAGCGCGGCGACCCGCTCCGTGCCCGTGGAGTTGCGCAGGTGCTCGACCTGCGAGACGACCTGCGAGGCCGGGTCCTCGGGCAGCTCGACGTAGTCGGCCTTCGCCGAGTACTCGGCGGCGGCGATGCCCGCGCGACGCCCGAACACGTTGATGTCCAGGAGCGAGTTGGTGCCGAGGCGGTTGGCGCCGTGCACGGACACACAGGCGACCTCACCGGCGGCGTACAGGCCCGGCACGACGGTCGTGTTGTCGCGGAGCACCTCACCCTGGACGTTCGTCGGGATGCCGCCCATGGCGTAGTGCGCCGTGGGCTGGATCGGGATCGGGTCCGTGTAGGGCTCGATGCCGAGGTAGGTGCGCGCGAACTCGGTGATGTCCGGGAGCTTGGCGTCCAGCTGCTCCGGCGGGAGGTGCGTGAGGTCGAGGTAGACGTGGTCGCCCTCGGGACCGCAGCCGCGGCCCTCACGGATCTCCGTGTAGATGGAGCGCGAGACGACGTCACGGGACGCGAGGTCCTTCATGACCGGCGCGTACTTCTCCATGAAGCGCTCGCCGTCCTTGTTGCGGAGGATGCCGCCCTCACCGCGGGCGCCCTCCGTCAGCAGGATGCCCATGCGCCAGATGCCGGTCGGGTGGAACTGGAAGAACTCCATGTCCTCCAGCGGCAGCCCGCGACGGTAGACGGCCGCCTGGCCGTCACCCGTCAGGGTGTGCGCGTTGGAGGTCACCTTGAAGAACTTGCCGGTGCCGCCGGACGCGTAGATGACGGCCTTCGCCTGGAAGACGTGGATCTCGCCGGTCGCCAGCTCGTAGGCGATCACACCGGCCGAGTGCTTGACGCCGTCGACCTCGGTGATCAGCTGGTCGAGGACGTAGAACTCGTTGAAGAACTCCACGCCCTCCTTGACGCAGTTCTGGTACAGCGTCTGGAGGATCATGTGGCCGGTGCGGTCCGCGGCGTAGCAGGACCGGCGGACCGGGGCCTCGCCGTGGTTGCGGGAGTGACCGCCGAAGCGGCGCTGGTCGATCCTGCCCTCGGGCGTCCGGTTGAAGGGAAGGCCCATCTTCTCCAGGTCGAGGACCGAGTCGATGGCCTCCTTCGCCAGGATCTCGGCGGCGTCCTGGTCGACCAGGTAGTCACCGCCCTTGACCGTGTCGAAGGTGTGCCACTCCCAGTTGTCCTCCTCCACGTTGGCGAGCGCGGCGGCCATGCCGCCCTGCGCGGCGCCCGTGTGGGAGCGGGTGGGGTAGAGCTTCGTGAGCACGGCGGTGCGGCTGCGCTTCGTCGCCTCGATGGCGGCGCGCATGCCGGCGCCGCCGGCGCCCACGATGACGGTGTCGTACTTGTGGATCTGCATGAGTCGGTTACCTCAGCCCCGTGCCTAGCGGATGTTCGGGTCGAAGGTGAAGATCACCAGCGTGCCCAGCAGGATGGTGAACACCGTGGCGGTGTAGAGCAGGCCCTTGAGCCACAGCCGGGTGTTCGCGCGCTCCGCGTAGTCGTTGATGACCGTGCGCAGGCCGTTGGCGCCGTGCAGCATCGCGAGCCACAGCATCGCGAGGTCCCAGGCCTGCCACCACGGGGAGGCCCAGCGGCCCGCGACGAACGCGAAGCCGATCTTGGAGACACCGCCGTCGAGGACGAGCTGGATGAGCAGGTGGCCGATGACCAGGACGACCAGCACGATGCCGGACAGGCGCATGAACAGCCAGCCGTACATCTCGAAGTTGCCACGGGTGGACTTCGGGGTCTTCTTGGTGCGCTTGCGCGGGGCCTCGATGAACGGCGCCGGGTTGTCGACGCTGTACGCGGAGAACTCACCCGCGCCCTCGACGGGGCCGATACCGGAAGCGGCGGTCTCAGTGGTGGACATCGGCGTCAGCTCCCGAAGACTTCGCGGAATGCGTGACCGAGGACCGGGTACAGGGCCCCGATCATCAGCACGACCCAGATACCGACGACGGACCAGAGCATCTGCTTCTGGTAGCGCGGGCCCTTCGACCAGAAGTCGACGGCGATGATGCGCAGGCCGTTGAGCGCGTGGAAGAGGATGGCGGCGACGAGGCCGTACTCCAGCAGCGCGACGATCGGATTCTTGTACGTGGACACGACCCTGTCGTAGTCCTCGGGGGAGACACGGACGAGAGCGGTGTCCAGCACGTGTACGAACAGGAAGAAGAAGATGAGGACGCCGGTGACTCGATGAGCCACCCAGGACCACATTCCTTCCCGGCCGCGGTACAGCGTTCCAGCCGGCACGGAAGAACCCTCCGGGAGCGGGGATTGGGGCCTGCCGGCTTCTGTGTCGGTCGGCCCGGCCGGGTACGGTCCACCGGCCCTGGCCATCGTAGCGACGACTTGTCGGAACGCTTACAGCGGCCCTATCTATGTGATCAAACTGGCAATCAATCAGGCACGTTCGGGCTATTCCGGACGGGCCAGGGCCCCGCGTCCCCGAGGAGGCGCGTCAGACGGCCCCTGGTCAGACGGCGCAGCTCCTCCGCCGCGACGAGCCGCTCCTCTTCGGGATCGTTTGTCAGTCGTGACCGGATTCCGACGAGTACCTGATCCAGTGATTCCTCCGGGGAGAAGTCGTCCAGACAGATGACGAACACGTGCCCGAACCGGCTTTCGTAGGCCGCGTGGGCCGCGCTCAGGGCCGTGTGGGCGGCGGAGTACGCGCCGTCCGGGAGCAGTGTGAGGGACTCGCCCGCGAGGGCCTCGGTGAGGTCGGCCGGGGTGAGGTCGTAGGCCGCCTCGTCGGCCGCGGCGAGGAAGGCGTCCAGGTCCGGGTAGGGCCGGTGATCGGCCAGCCGGTGGGCCCAGCGCAGGCTGCGGCAGCAGGTCAGGAGCGCGCGCACGACGGAGTCGGCGGGCGCGGAGTTGAACGGCTCCAGGCGCGCCGGTGACGACGGCATGCTCTTCTGCTCGGGTAGGGCGACCTGGCCGGGGAGGCGTGGAAGACGGTGCGAAGGCAGCGTGGGTCCTCGGCGGTGGGATGTCGACGGGGTGCCGTGACGTCCTGTGAACGTCACGTGTGGTGCGGCAGGGGAAGAAGTGAGAATTCTGCCATCACGTTATCGACGATTGACGACAGGTGTCCGACGGAGGCTCGAATTTCACCCGGACGGGAGAGTTTCGGAACCTGCGGTGGACGGGTGACGTGGAGAGGGGGACTGTGGAACATCCGGGGGTGTACGACGTGAGGTGTACGAGGCGCTCGATGCGTACGACAGGGCGTGGGCCTCGGTTACCGAAGCGAAGGGCGTGGTGCGGTGAGCACGGGCAGGCGACGACGGGCGCCGGTGCAGGACGGGAAGCGGCCGGTACTGATAGCGGTCGGCGTGGCGGCGGTGACCGGTGCCGTGGTGGCGACCGTCTCGCTGTGGCCGTCCGGCGACGCCGGCGCGCCGACCGGGGCGAGTGTCGCTCCGGACCGGACAGCGGCGTCCGCGAACCGGACCGGGGCCGCGCACCCACCGTCTCCCACGCCGACCCGGACGTACCCGCTCTCCCAGACCCCGCGCACCATCCCCGCCGTACGCGAGCACACTCCGGCGCGCGGCCCCGGCTGGCGTCCCGCCTCGGGCGCCCGCGTGGTCGTCGACGACGCCGGCCTCGCCGACGAGGGGAAGCTGCTCGCGGGCGAGCTGAAACTGTCGTACGCCGGACAGGCGGCGGCCAAGGACGGAGACGTCGAGCTCGGCTTGAACACCAGCGGCGCCGACCCGGAGTCGTACACCCTGACCGTCAAGAACCGCCGGGTCACCATCTCCGCGCCCGGCGAGGCGGGCGTCTTCTACGGCACCCGCACCCTCAAGCAGGAGGTGCACGGCGGCGGTACGGCGTCCGAGGGCGTCGTGCGCGACCAGCCCGCCAAGCCGCGCCGCGGGTTCATGCTCGACATCGCGCGCAAGCCCTACTCCGCGGCCTGGATAGAGGACCGGATCCGGGAACTGGGCGATCTGAAGTACAACGAGCTGGGGCTGCACTTCTCCGACGACCAGGGCTTCCGCATCCAGTCGGACACCCACCCGGAGATCGTGTCGAAGGACCACCTCAGCAAGACGGACGTCCGCGACATCGTCGCCCTCGCGGAGAGCCGGTACATCCATGTCGTCCCCGAGATCGACTCGCCGGGCCACCTCGGCGCCGTGATCGCCGCCCACCCCGACCTCCAGCTGCGCAGCGTCTCGGGTGCCACCCCGCGTGGCACCGTCGACATCTCCAAGCCCGCCGCGGCGAGCATCGTCGACGACCTGCTGAACGAGTACGCCGGTCTCTTCCCCGGCCCGTACTGGCACCTCGGCGGCGACGAGTACCAGGCACTGACCGTGGCCAGCCCGTCGACCTCCTTCCCGCAACTGGCCGCCGCCGCCAAGCAGGCCTACGGCCCCGACGCCACCGTCGCGGACCTCACCACCGGCTGGCTCAACGACCGCGCCCGGGTGATGAGCGGACACGGCCGGACCCTGCGGGCCTGGAACGACGGGTTCTTCAGCGGCGGCACGGTCCAGGCGGACAAGAACCTGGAGGTCGCGTACTGGACCGGCAAGGAGCTCGGCGCGCGCCCGCCCGTCCAGTACCTGAGCGCGGGCCGCAAGCTCATCAACTACAACGACGAGTACCTCTACTACGTCCTCGGTGAGCCGCAGACCTTCGTCTACCCGACCGGGCAGCGCATCTACGAGCAGTGGACCCCGCTCGTCGTCCGCGGCACCACGCCGGTCCCCGCGAAGTACGACGGCCAGATCCTCGGCGGGAGCTTCGCCGTCTGGTCGGACCGCGCGAACTCGCAGACCCAGGACCAGGTGGCGGCGGGGATCAGGATGCCGCTGCGCGCCACGATCCAGAAGCTGTGGGATCCCGGTCGGCCCGCGCTGTCCTGGACGGACTTCAAGAACCTGGCGAACCGGCTGGGCTGAGGCGGTATCTTCCCTGTGATTCGTGTGCCGGGTGTGCCCCTGGGGAGGGGGCGCGCCCGGTTTCTTCTACCGGCACGGTCTCAGGTGCCGGTGATTCGGGGGATTTCATGTCCAGTACGCCCATGCCCATGCCCGGGGGCGCCATGGCGCCGCCGCACGGGGATGCCTGGCTGCGCTCGCCGGTGGGTCTCGGCAGAGCGGTCGCGGTGCTGCTCGGCGTGGTCGTCGCCGTCGATCTCTTCGCGATCTGGGCGGGCGTCAAGATGTACGACGTCACCGGCACCATCGCGGACGGCGGGATCGGGGACACCGTGCAGCGGGACGCGGACCACGCGGACTCGCTCGTCGCCGCGGCCGGGGTCGCGCAGCTGGTCGCCCTGGCCGCCACCACCGCCGTCTACCTCGTCTGGTTCTACCGGGTGCGGATCAACGCCGAGGTGTTCGACCCGTTCGGGCACGAGATGGGGCGCGCCTGGACGGGCTGGGGCTGGTTCGTGCCGGTGGTGAACCTCTGGTTCCCGCGCCGGATCATGCTGAACACCTGGGACGCGAGCCGTCCCGCCGGCACCCGCACCTCACACGGGCTCGTCAACGTCTGGTGGGCGATGTGGATCGTCGCGCTGGTCTCCGACCGGACCGCGTCCACCGCGCACCGCACGGCCCACACCGCGCTGGAACTCCAGCAGGCCGCGGGCCAGAAGATCTTCTCGGACGTCACCGACGTCGTGGCCGCCGTACTCGCCATCCTCGTCGTCCTGCGCCTGACCCGGATGCAGAACGAGAAGGCCCTGCGCGGCCCGGTCCCGCCCGGAGAGCCGGTCCCGGCGCCCGCTCGAGACCACCGCTGACGGTCGGCGTTGGGCCGTTGGGGGCAGGCGGCGCGCCGGTTCGGCTGATTCCCTGGCCAACTCCCCGACCCCTGTGGTGTATTCGGCGCGGCCGAACCGAAACACCACCGGGGGGAAACCGGCATGGGCTACTGGGGCTACTACGTCGTGGGCAGAAGCGAGCGGCCGCTCGCGGAGCTGGACGCGCTGGGCGCGGCGCACGGGATGGTGCTGCGGACCACGGCGCCCGACGGCTGGCAGGTCTGGGAGTACCCGAGCGGTGACGGCGACGTCGGGAGCATGAACACGCTCGCCCGGGAGACCGGCGCGCCCGCGCTCTTCGGGTACGTCATGAACAGCGACTGTGTGGTCGTCGAGGCGGCCGGTCCCGGGAGCGGCGCGTGGACGACCTGTCTGGCGCGCACGGCGATGGCCGCGCACCTGGGGCAGAGCGAGGAGGGACTCACCGTCGACGACTACTTCCTGGAGCCCTCCGACGCCGCCGCACGGGCCGTCGCCTGGGCCGCGGAGGCCGGGCACACGGTGGTCGCCGAACCCCTGCTCGCCGTGCTGACCGCGGACGCCGACCCCTTGGCCGAAAACCTGCTCTTCCGGTTCCTCGACCGGCTCGCAGTGGTGCCCCTGTGACACTCCCGCTCCGGAGCACGCAGTAAGGGAAAGTGCGGGCTCCGTAAGCGGGAGCGCCCTGTCGAGGGAGGCGTGATGAGCCTGGTGGACCTGATCGCTCAGGCCGACGAGCGTGGTCTGGCAGCGAGCGGGCTGGCTTGTTTGGATCGGTGCGTGCCCCTGCTGGGCGGCGACGACGAGGTCCTGCGGCCGCTCTGGTCGAGCCTCGTGGACGGCGGCGCGGACGGCGACGCCTGGGGCGAACGGCTCGCCAAGGCACGGGCGGAACTGGACTCCGCCGACGCCGACGCCGACACCGACTCGGTCCCTGACTCCGGCCTCGGGGCCGAGGCCGCCGTGAGTGACGAGGACCGCGCCGCCGCACTCGCCCGCCGTATGCTCGCCGCCGCCCCCGACGACCCCTGCGCGTCCGCCCTGCGCGCCTGGGCCGACGCCTGTTCGGCGGCGGCCCTGCAGATCCACCGGCTCCTCGATGTCGCCGCCGACGGCTCCGGCCCCCTCGTGGCGGCCGAACTGCGCCGCCAGGTCGCCGTCCTGGAACTGCTCGCGGGCCGCGGCGCGGGCGGACTGCGCCCCGCCCTGGAGGTGTCGACGGAGGGACGGCGCGTCCTGCGCGCGGTGGTGTCACGCCGGGCGCGCGGACGGTCGTAAACCTGTTTCCCTGAGGGGTTCCTGTGACCGTCCTGGGGCCGGAGATGGGGGTCCTGGGCCGGTGTCGCGAAGGCGCCGGGAACGCGTGACGAATCCCGCCCGGAAGGCGCTCTTGCGAGTGTGAACGCAACGAGTGCGAACCCGACCCGGGCGACCAGGCCCACCGCCGCGACCAAGCCCGTGCGCTGGGCCGCGGACACCGTCGCGACGATGCGCGAGGGCGCCCGGCTGCGCCTCGACTACTCGGCGCAGAGTCTGTGGCGCGTCGACCGGCTGATCGAGGAGATACGCCGGGAGGGGGCGCCGTACGCCGCCGTCCACACCGTGCTGCGCGGTTTCGGCGCGTACGCCGGTGAGGTCGTCGTCCGGTGCACCGGCGCCGAGTGGTGGGAGACGGGCGGCGAGCACTGGCTGCGCACCCCCGACGGGCGCCTGTGGGACCCCGTCGACGAGGCCCGCCGCTGCTACGCGGGCGACGGCTCGCTGCGGCTGCTGTGCCGCGAGGCCGTCGGACGGCGGGGGAGCGTGCCGAACGGCGGCGAGATTGCCGGTTCTTAAGGTACGCGACCGTTCCCAAACGGCGGTCTTCGGAGTGAACATGAGGGCAACCGCCGGACCCGGGAGGCCTCGTGGCCGACAACCGCCGTTGGTGGGCGCTCGTCGTCATCGCGCTCGCCCAGTTGATGGTCGTCCTCGACATGACCATCGTGAACATCGCCCTGCCCTCCGCCCAGACCGACCTCCACATGTCGGACGGCAACCGGCAGTGGGTCATCACCGCGTACACCCTCGCCTTCGGCGGACTGCTGCTGCTCGGCGGCCGGATCGCCGACCTCGCCGGTCGCCGGCTCACCTTCATGATCGGCCTGTTGGGCTTCGCCGCGGCGTCCGCGCTGGGCGGCGCGGCCGCGAACTCCGGGATGCTGTTCGGGGCGCGCGCCCTCCAGGGCGTGTTCGCGGCGCTGCTCGCCCCCGCCGCCCTGTCGCTGCTCACGACGACGTTCACCGACCCCGGGGAACGCGGCAAGGCCTTCGGCGTGTTCGGCGCGATCGTCGGCGCGGGCGCGGCGTTCGGGCTGCTCGCGGGCGGCTTCCTCACCCAGTACCTGGACTGGCGCTGGTGCCTGTACGTCAACGTCCCCATCGCCCTGGTCGCGTTCGCCGGTGCCCTGGCGGTGCTCAGTAGCGGCGGTCGCTACGAGGACGCGCGCCTCGACGTTCCGGGCGCGGTGCTCGGCTCCGCCGGAATGCTCTCGCTGGTCTACGGCTTCTCGGAGGCGGAGTCGAGGAGCTGGGGCGACGGACTGGTCCTCGGACTGCTGGCCGCCGGGGTCGTGCTGCTCGGCGTGTTCGGGCTCTGGCAGACCCGCGCCCGGGTGCCGCTGCTGCCGATGTCGGTGGTCAGGGACCGGCAGCGGGTCGGGGCATTCCTCACCATCCTCTTCGTCACCATCGGGATGTTCGGGGTCTTCCTCTTCCTCACCTACTACATGCAGCGCGTGCTCGGGTACTCGCCGATGAAGACCGGACTCGCCTATCTCCCCATCACCGTCGGCATGATCACCGGCTCCACGCAGGTCGCGGCCCGCCTCCTGAACCGGGTCCCGCCGCGCGCCCTCATCGTCCCCGGGCTGCTGCTGGCCGCGGGCGCGCTGGCGATCATCGCGCAGGTCGGGGTGGCACCCGCGTACGCCTCGCACATCCTGCCCGGCATGCTGATGCTCGGCCTCGGCATGGGCACGGCGATGATGACCTCCATCTCGCTGGCCACGGTCAGCGTCGCGCCCCGGGACGCGGGCGCGGCCTCCGCCACCTTCAACACCGCCCAGCAGGTCGGCGGTTCGATCGGTACGGCGCTGCTCAACACGATCGCCGCGAGCGTGACGACCCGGTACGCGACCGCGCACGCGGCCCCCGGCGTCGACCGTCGCGCCCTCGCCTCCCGGGCCGCCGTGCACGGCTTCAACGTGGCCACCTGGTGGGCGATGGGAGCGCTGTTGCTGGCCGCGCTGATCGCCGGGATCGTGGTGAACGCGGACCGGATGCCGGCCCCGCAGGGGCGTCCGGCTCCGCTGCCCGAACCGGTGGAGACAGACGCCTGAGCCCAGAACGTGTTCCGAGGGACTCCCGGGGCGCCTGACGGGCTGTGACACTTCTGTGGGGCCCGACGCAGATGACCACGTGGGCGTCGACACGGCCGACCGTGTCGCACGGTGCGCATTCTGACCGACTCGGGGCGAACGAGGACAGCGTTGGGCCACGGAGGGGAACCCCGCCGCGTACAGGCGTACGACGGTGAGCTCGGTGCGGCCGTGGCGCGGGCGCAGCAGGGGGACGAGGCGGCCTTCGCGCTGGCGTACCGGATCGTGCAGCCCGGACTGCTCGGGTACGTGCGCGGGATCGTCGGGGACGACGCGGAGGACGTGGCGTCCGACGCCTGGCTGGAAATCGCGCGGGACCTCGGTCGGTTCAAGGGGGACGGTGCGGGATTCCGCGGCTGGACCGCGACCATCGCACGGCACCGCGCGCTCGACCATCTGCGGAGGCAGAAGGTACGGCCCAGGGCGACCGGGCTCGAGAACGACATTCTGGAACTGCCCGGCACCCACAGCACCCACGACCAGGCGCTGGAGAGCCTCTCCACGGAGCGCGCCCTGGAACTGGTCGCAGGGCTGCCCCGCGACCAGGCCGAGGCCGTACTGCTGCGTGTGGTCGTCGGTCTCGACGGCCCCGCCGCCGCCCGCGTCCTCGGCAAGCGGCAGGGCGCGGTCCGCACCGCCGCCCACCGTGGCCTGAAGCGCCTGGCGCAGCAGCTCGGCGCCGACGGGGAGCCCGGGGTGTGACGCCCAACGACCCCCGGACGCTGGGGAATCCGGGACGAGCGTCAGGGAGCGGTGGGCCCGAGGGGCGGGCCGTCGCCGCGTACCGGGCCGCTCACGAGGGCGGGGCGCACGGGGCGCGGACCCGGCGGCGCGACGACTGGCGACCGCGTGAGCGGCGCCGACCAGGGCGCGAGTTCAAGGAGAGTCAGACGCCGATGGCAACGGCCGGGGCCGCCACCCCCCACAGGAGAGGCCCCGACCGTCGCGCGGCACGGGCCGCGCGGCGGCCCGTACTCTCTACAGCGCCGCGACTGCGTTTTCTGTCACACCTCACTGCGTCACCATTTAGTTGCATGCTGTACGAACATGGACGGGGAGCGGTTTCAGGCCGTAACGTGCCATTCGCGCCGGGGTGCGGAGGACGGACAACCGCACCCGTGAGGGGCCTAGGACCGCAACCACCAATTGAGGAACCACAACGGCGAGCAACCCGGTCCGCGAAAGCGGCGCCGGCTTAGGCGCAGAAGGGCGCGCGGTGCTGGGGGACGACGCGGAGCTGACCGCCGCGGTGCTTGCGGCACAGGACGGGGACGAGACCGCGTTCCGGACTGTGTACCGCTCGGTGCACCCACGGCTGCTCGGATACGTACGGACGCTGGTCGGCGACCCGGACGCGGAGGACGTCACGTCCGAGGCCTGGCTGCAGATCGCCCGTGACCTGGAGAGGTTCAGCGGCGACGCGGACCGCTTCCGAGGCTGGGCCGCCCGGATCGCCCGCAACCGCGCCCTTGACCACATACGCATGCGCGGGCGCCGCCCCGCGATCGGCGGTGACGAGACGGAACTGACCGCGAAGGCCGGCGATTCCGACACCGCGGGCGAGGCGATCGAGGCGCTGGCCACCGACAGCACCCTCTCGCTGATCGCTCAACTCCCGCAGGACCAGGCGGAGGCCGTGGTACTGCGCGTGGTTGTCGGCCTCGACGCCAAGACCGCGGCCGAGACCCTCGGCAAGCGGCCCGGAGCCGTCCGCACCGCGGCGCACCGCGGTCTCAAGAGGCTCGCGGAACTGCTCGGCGCGGATCCGGAATCCGCCGGCGGCCTCGGTGTCGTCCCCCCACAAAGAGAGTCACAAAGAGAGTCGCGCACACGCGCGGTGACGTCCGCGGGTGTGACGCATACGCGTTCGCGGACGCAGAAGGACATGTGATGGCCGACGAGCAGGACAAGTGGCTGGACCGTGACGCCGCGGAGCGTCTGCTGCGTGGTGAGCCGCTGGAAGCCGTCGACGCCGACACCCAGGGCCGGGCCAAGCGGCTTGCCGACGTGCTCGGTGCGCTGGCTGGCGAACCCGCGCCGACCAGCGCCGAACTCCCCGGCGAGGCTGTCGCGTTGGCCGCGTTCCAGCAGGCGCGCGCGGGCCGGAACGGCGAGGTGGTCCAGCTCGGCCGCCGGGGGCGCCCGGGGGCCGCGGCCCACTTCGCCGACGCGGGTCTCGTCCGGCTGGGCCGTCCGGTTCCGGCCCTGCGGGGGCCCCGTTGGGGCCGTCCGGTGCGCCTCGGGATCGTCGCCGCGCTGGCCGCGGGGATGATCGGCGGAGTCGCCGTCGCGGCCGGAACCGGAGTGCTGCCGACTCCGTTCCGTGACGACTCGCCGAACCCGGCCGCGACGATTTCCGCGGCGCAGACACCGCGGCAGCCGTCCCTGTCGCCGTCGCCCGGAGCGTCGAAGACCGATGGTTTCGAGGTGCCGGTCCCGGGTGCCACCACGAGCGCGCCGGCCGGTGCCGACTCAGGCGACGACGAGGCTCAGGGGCCCGGCGCGCCGAGCGGACAGCCCGACTCCTCCGACGCCGGACGGTCGGCCCGCGCCCGCGAGTGGTGGGCCAGGACACGCTCGTACTGCCGCGACGTGCTGGACGGCAAGAGCCTGGAGTCCGGCCGCAGACGTGTCCTGGTGGACGCCGCGGGCGGCGGCAGGCGCGTGAAGAAGTACTGCAAGGACGTCCTGGGCCAGACGGGCGCCGCAGCGGGCGGGGACCGGGGCGACCAGGACCAGCAGGGCGCCACGGGCTCGGACTCCGGCTCCGACCAGGGGGCCGGGGGCGGTTCCGGCGACGGCTCCGGTGGCGGGGACAACGGCGGTGACGGCGACGGCCACACAGGCTCCGGCGGCACGGGGGGCCACCACGGCCGCAGCGGGATCCTCGCCCCGTCGCCGCGCTCGGTCGTCGCGCCGCTGCTGCCCTCCCCTTGAGCAGTCGCTGCTGCCCTCCCCTTGAGCAGTCGCTGCTGCCGACCTCCTGAGCAGCCGCTGCTGCCGATCTCCTGAGCAGGCTTTCGGCCATCCGGACCGGGCGTGTTCTCAGCCACCCGGACTCCGAGAACTCTTCCGTCTGCCCTCTGACCTGCGGTTTCGCATTCCTTCGGAATTTTCTTCCGCCCGGGTGTGACGTTTTCGGCCGCGCCGACGCAGTACTGGGTGAGCCGACTGGTCATCGGCCGTCGCACCGCGCCGGGGTTCCCCCCGTACCCAGGCCTGGTGCACATCGGCGCGGGCGGGACACGTTCCCCCGGTCCCGCCCGCGCCCCATCACTCCTTCCGCCCTCCGGGCCTGGCCGTCACCAGTAGACGACGACCTTGTCCCCGTCCCGGACCTGTGTGAACAGCGCCGCGATCTTCCCCTCGTCCCGTACGTTGACGCAGCCGTGCGAGGCGCCGTAGTAGCCGCGGGCCGCGAAGTCGGGGGAGTAGTGGACCGCCTGGCCGCCGCTGAAGAACATCGCGTACGGCATGGACGTGTGGTAGATCGTCGACACGTGGTAGCGCGATTTGAAGTAGACGCTGAAGACCCCTTCGCGGGTCGGCGTGTACTGCGAGCCGAACCGCACGTCCATCTCCGAGACCGTCTTCCCGTCGATCATCCAGCGCAGAGTGCGGGTCGTTTTGCTGACGCACAGCACCCGGCCCGTCATACAGCGCGGGTCGGGCCGCGCGGCGGGCTGCCCGCCGTACGGGTACAGCTCCCACGCGGCCGGCTTGTGCGTCATCCCCCGCAGCCGCTCCCAGGTGACGGCGTCCAGCTCGCCGGTCCGCGGCAGCCCGCGCTTGCCCTGGAACCCCTTCACCGCGGTGACCGTCGGGGTGTCGTACGTCCCCGTCGGCGCCGGGATGAGCCAGGCGACCTGGTGCAGCCGGGCCTGGACCTCACGGACGTCGTTCCCCTTGTCGCCGCGGGACCAGAGGACCTTGGGGGCGGCGGACGGCGTCGTGCCACCCGGCTTGTCGTCCCCGGGCGTGGCCGAACGGTCCGTCTTCGAGGCGGACGGCGGCGTCTTGCCCTGCGTGCTCCCCTGCGTGTTCCCCGGCGTCTTCCCCCGCGCGTCCACGGCCTGGGCCGTACAGCCGCTCACCGCGACGAGTGCCACGAGGGCGGCCAGCGATCTCCCCATACCAGTCGTGCGCATTCCAACCCCCGGTGCGTCGTCGTGTCCCCTGAGATGCTCCCCAGGCGCGCCCGGTTGCGAACGACGCGCGATCCTGGGGAATGAAGCCTGTGAGCAAGGAATCCTGAGAGCGATGAATCCTGTGAGCAAGGTCCCAGCGCGGTCCTCTCCATCCCGCGCACGGCCGCCGCTACAGTCCGTGGCGAGGGTCGGACCTACCAGTAAGTAACTTCAGCGGGAGGCACAGCAATGGCGCGCGAGTCGGAGTCCGGACTGCCCATCGAACCGCTCTACGGACCCGAGGTTCTGGAGGGCTGGGATCCGGCCGAGAAGCTGGGCGAGCCGGGCGCGTACCCCTTCACCCGCGGTGTCTACCCGTCGATGTACACGGGCCGCCCGTGGACGATGCGCCAGTACGCGGGCTTCGGCACGGCCGTGGAGTCGAACGCGCGCTACAAGCAGCTGATCGCGAACGGCACGATGGGCCTGTCGGTCGCCTTCGACCTGCCCACCCAGATGGGCCACGACTCGGACGCGCCGATCGCGCACGGCGAGGTCGGCAAGGTCGGTGTGGCCATCGACTCGGTCGAGGACATGCGGATCCTGTTCGGCGGCATCCCGCTGGACAAGGTCTCCACGTCGATGACGATCAACGCCCCCGCGGCGCTGCTCCTGCTCATGTACCAGCTGGTGGGGGAGGAGCAGGGCGTCCCGGCCGACCAGCTGACGGGCACGATCCAGAACGACGTGCTCAAGGAGTACATCGCGCGCGGCACGTACATCTTCCCGCCCAAGCCCTCCCTGCGGCTGATCGCGGACATCTTCAAGTACTGCAAGGCCGAGATCCCGAAGTGGAACACGATCTCGATCTCCGGCTACCACATGGCCGAGGCCGGTGCCTCGCCCGCGCAGGAGATCGCGTTCACCCTCGCCGACGGCATCGAGTACGTCCGCACGGCCGTGGCCGCCGGCATGGACGTCGACGACTTCGCCCCCCGCCTGTCCTTCTTCTTCGTGGCCCGTACGACGATCCTGGAGGAGGTCGCGAAGTTCCGCGCGGCCAGGCGCATCTGGGCGCGGGTGATGCGCGAGGAGTTCGGCGCGAAGAACCCGAAGTCGCTGATGCTGCGCTTCCACACCCAGACCGCCGGGGTCCAGCTGACCGCCCAGCAGCCGGAGGTGAACCTGGTGCGCGTCGCGGTCCAGGGCCTGGGCGCGGTCCTCGGCGGCACACAGTCGCTCCACACCAACTCCTTCGACGAGGCGATCGCGCTCCCGACGGACAAGTCGGCCCGTCTGGCGCTGCGTACGCAGCAGGTCCTGGCGTACGAGACGGACGTGACGGCGACGGTCGACCCCTTCGCCGGCAGTTACGTCATCGAGAGGATGACCGACGACGTCGAGGCGGCCACGGTCGAACTGATGGCGAGGGTCGAGGAGCTGGGCGGCGCGGTGTCCGCGATCGAGCACGGCTTCCAGAAGGGCGAGATCGAGCGCAGCGCCTACCGGATCGCGCAGGAGACCGACTCCGGTGAGCGGGTCGTGGTCGGCGTCAACCGCTTCCAGCTCGACGAGGAGGAGCCGTACGAGCCTCTCCGCGTCGACCCGGCCATCGAGGCGCAGCAGGCCGAACGCCTCACCAAGCTCCGCGCCGAGCGCGACCAGTCGGCGGTGGACGCGGCCCTCGCCGACCTCAGGAAGGCGGCCGAGGGCACGGACAACGTCCTCTACCCCATGAAGGACGCCCTGCGCGCCCGCGCGACGGTGGGCGAGGTGTGCAACGCGTTGCGGGGGGTTTGGGGGACGTATGTGCCGAGTGATGTGTTCTGAAGTCGGCGATTACCCCGTTCAGGTGACCGTGGGCGGAATGCGGATGTGGGCGGTTACGCTCATGGAGAGTGCTCCCGAAAGGAGGTTGCCGTGGCTGTGATAGAGCGTGAGATGACTACTGCCGAGGCTGCTGACCGTCTCGCCAGCTGGCTGCCCGGACACCGCGTGGAGATCCTCAAGGGGAGCATTCTTGTGACGCCACCGCCGGACGGGCCGCACCAGGGGACGGTCTTCGAAGCTGGTTACGAGATCCGGCGGGCGGGGGCGAAGGAGGCCGGGCTCAAGGTTCGTCCCGGTATCGGACTGTGGCTCCCGACCGGTCCGGCGGATTACGCCATCCCGGACCTGTCGGTCGTCGAGGCGGATTTCGAAGAGGCGCTGGTCGAGAAGAACTGCTACGCACCCCACGTGTTCCGGTTGGTCCTGGAGGTCACCTCTACCAACTGGGGAACCGATGTGCTCGCCAAGACCGAGGTCTACGCCGAGACGCGCATCCCGGTGTACGTCGTCGTGGATCACCGGCATGACCAGGTCGTCGTGCACACCGACCCCGAGGGCGACAAGTACCGCACGGTCACGGCCTACAAGCGCGGCATGAGCGTTCCTCTCCCCGAGTCGGTGGGTATCTCTGCTGAACTGTCGGCCGACCGCCTCCTCGACGGCGACGACTGACCCCGACACCCGAAGGTGCGGTGTCGTACTCTCGTGCGACACTCCACCTCATGCTTGGTGTTATCGACCTCCCGACCTATCTCGCGGGACTCGTGCTGATCGTTCTGCTTCCCGGTCCGAACTCGCTGTACGTGCTGTCCGTCGCCGCCCGCAAGGGCGTACGCACGGGGTACACGGCCGCCGCGGGTGTCTGGTGCGGGGACACCGTGCTGATGACCCTGTCCGCGGCCGGAGTCGCCTCGCTGCTGCAGGCCAACGCCGTGCTGTTCGGGATCGTGAAGTACGCCGGGGCCGGATATCTGACATGGCTGGCGGTCGGGATGCTGCGCGCCGCGTGGGGCATGTGGCGCACCCGGCACGAGCGCGCCGAGGAGAGCGAGGCCACCGCCGCGCCGGCCGCCGAGGAGCGGCCCTACCGGCGGGCGCTGGTGATCAGCCTGTTCAACCCGAAGGCGATCCTGTTCTTCGTCGCCTTCTTCGTGCAGTTCGTGGACCCGGGCTACGCCTACCCGGCCCTCTCCTTCGTCGTCCTCGGCGCCTTCGCCCAGCTCGCCAGCTTCCTGTACCTCACCGCGCTGATCTTCGGCGGGACGAAGCTGGCGGCGGCCTTCCGGCGGCGCAAGCGGCTCTCGGCGGGGGCCACGACCGCGGCGGGCGCCCTGTTCCTGGGCTTCGCCGTGAAGCTCACCCTGGCCAGCGCCTAGGACAGGTCCCCGGCCAACTCCTCGGCCAGGTCCTGGGAGAGGCCCTGGCTCAAGACCCCCAGGCGCGTCGCGTACTCCCGCAGCCCCGAAGCCGTGTCGCCCGCCCACCCCACGTAACCGTCGGGGCGGATCAGGAAGAGGCCGGTGCCGTACGACTCGTGCGCGGGGACGCCGACCGTGCGGACGGGGAGTGCCGGCGCCCGGGTTTCCGGGCCGGCCGCGAGCAGGGTCCAGTGGGGGCCGCGGAAGGCGTCGAAGAGCCGGGTGCCGTCGGGGAGGGGCCCGTCCGGGGCGCGGTCGCCAGCTCGCAGGGCGTTCTCCGGGAGGCCCTCGCGCAGGTCCGTCGAGAGTGACGAGTCCCGGTAGCCCAGGCCGAGTTGGCCCGTCGTCTCCGCGCTGCGCCGGGCCTCGCCGCGATGGACGGCCGTGGACAGGCCGAGCATGCGCGCGGCGACGGGCCGCCGTTCGTCCTCGTAGGAGTCGAGGAGTGCCTCGGGGGCGCCGTCGCCCAGCACCGCGCCCAGTTTCCAGCCCAGGTTGTAGGCGTCCTGGACGCTGGTGTTGAGGCCCTGGCCGCCGGCCGGGGAGTGGATGTGTGCCGCGTCCCCGGCGAGGAAGACCCGCCCCGCGCGCAAGCGGTCCGCCAGCGCCGCCCGCGGGCGGAAGTCCGAGGCCCAGCGCACCTCGGTCACGGCCTCGGGGGCGAGGTGCGAGCGGGCGGCGACGACCTTCCGTACGCCCTCCAGGGACAGATCGGGTTCGGTCCCCTCCGGGAACCGGGCGGCGAGCTGGAAGTCCTCGGTGCCGGCGAGCGGGCAGATCGCCAGGAAGCCGTCGTCGTCCCGGGGCGGGAACACATGCCAGTGGTCGCGGTCCAGGCCCGTGACGCGGATGTCGGCCACCAGCGCCGGATGCGGGTCGACCGTCTCGCCGGTCATGGCGATCCCGAGCGCGCGTCGCACGGTCGAGCGGCCGCCGTCGGCGCCGACGAGGTACCGCGCGCGGACGGGGGCGCCGGCGGCGAAGTGGGCCGTCACCCCGTCCGGGTCCTGGGTGATCGTCAGCAGTTCGCGCCCGAAGGCGACGCTTCCGCCCAGTTCGACGAGGCGCGCGAAGAGGATCTCCTGCGTGCGCCACTGCGGCACCATCCACGGCTCGGCGTACGGCGAACCGTCGCTCGACTCGGCCGGGTCGAACATCCGGTGCTCGCCCTGCGGCTTCCCGTCCTGCCAGATCATCCCGACCGGGTAGGGGCCACCGGCCGCGCGGATCGCGTCGAGTACGCCGAGGTCCTCGAAGACCTCCATCGTGCGCGGCTGGATTCCCTTGCCGCGTGACCCGGGGAACAGACCGTCGGTCCGCTCCACGACGAGCGCGTCGACCCCGCGCCGGGCGAGGTCGACGCCGAGGGCGAGACCGGCGGGGCCCGCCCCCACGATCAGAACGTCCACGTCCACGTCACCGTCCACGTCCGAGTTCACGTCCGAGTTCACGTCCCGGCCCGCGCCCGCCGCCGTTGTCTGTGCCGCCATGACCACACTCTCCTTAACGCTGTTAAGTTCTGGCGTTTCCGAGCGTGGCCTTAACGGTGTTAAGTTGTCAAGTGTGAGTACGGAACGACGAGCGCCGCTCGATCGCAAGCGCGTCGCGGACACCGCCCTGAAACTCCTGAACGAGGGGGGACTGGAGGGCCTGACCCTGCGCGCCATCGCCAAGGAACTGGACGTCAAGGCACCCGCCCTGTACTGGCACTTCAAGGACAAACAGGCGCTGCTCGACGAGATGGCGACGGAGATGTACCGCCGGATGACCGAGGCCGCGCCGGCGGACCCCGACGCCACCTGGCAGGAGCGGCTCCTGGCGGCCAACCGCGCACTGCGCGCCGCGCTGCTGAGCTACCGCGACGGCGCCAGGGTCTTCAGCGGCTCACGCTTCACCGGCACTCTGCACGCGGTCGAGATGGAACGGACCCTGCGTCTGCTCACGGACGCGGGCTTCACCCTTGCCCAGGCGGTCCGGGCGGCCACGACGGCCTACCTCTACACCCTCGGGTTCGTCACCGAGGAACAGGGCGTCCAGCCGCTCGCCGGGGAGCGCCGCGAGGGATATGACGTGGACGACCGCGCCCGCCGGATGGCCGACTTCCCTCTGTCGGCCGCGGCGGGCGCGGAGATCTTCGAGGACTACGGCCGGCACTTCGAAGAAGGGCTGGCCCTGGTGATCGCGGGGATCGGGACGCGTTACGGGATCGGTTGAGGCCGGGGCTTCGCCAGCGCCGTGCGCAGTCTCGGCGTCAGCCAGTTCTCCACGTACCGGTTCAGCAGCCAGGCCAGCAGCAGCATGCTCGCCGCCGTCAGCAGGAACGTGGCGTACGACGGGATGTGCAGCCCCTGGTGGAGTGCCTTGATGACGACCCAGCCCAGGTGCTCGTGGACGAGGTAGAAGGGGTACGTCAGCGCGCCCGCGACCGTCAGCCAGCGCCAGTTGGCCCAGCGCAGCCAGCCCAGGGCGATCGCGGCGACGGCGACGTAGCCGAAGGTGACGACGAGGACGATGCCGTAGGTGGTGCGGTAGGAGAAGCCGTTCGCCTGCGGGGCGTGCCACAGCCCCTGTACCGCGTAGTGCTGGCCGATCAGCCAGCTCACGGCCACGATGCCCCAGGCGTACACGTCCTTGCGGTCGCGGTGCACCAGGTAGAGGCCGACGCCGCCGATGAAGTACGGCGCGTACTGGGGCATCAGGACGATGTCCAGCAGCGGCATCTTGGCGCCCTGCGCGATGGCGTAGGCCAGCGTCCAGCCGGCGCAGAACATGATCACGCGGCGGCGGTTCGCGCCGGGCAGGACGATGCACAGCGCGAAGAGGGCGTAGAAGCGGACCTCCGCCCACAGCGTCCAGCACACGCCCAGTACCCGGTCGACGCCGAGCGGATACTGCAGCATCGTCATGTTGACCAGGGTGTCGCTCGGCGAGACCGTCTTGAACGCGACCATCGGCAGTGCGAACACCACCGTCACCAGGATGATGGCGGCCCAGTACGCGGGCAGCAGCCGGGAGGCGCGGGAGGCGAAGAACGAACGCAGCGGGCGGCCCCAGCCGCTCATGCAGATGACGAAGCCACTGATCACGAAGAACACCTGGACGCCCAGGCAGCCGTACGCGAAGTACCCGTGCAGCACCGGGAACTGGTGGCGCGGCGAGCTGCCCCACGCTTTCGCGACCTCGCCGTCGCGCCCGCCGTAGTGGTACGCGGCCACCATCAGCGCCGCGACCAGCCGCAGTCCGTCCAGTGCGCGCAGCCGCGTCTCCCGGCGCTTGGCCGGTATCGCGGGGGGCGGTACGTCCGTGGGCGGCAGGACGGTGCGGGCCACGGTGCCCGTGGAGGCCACTTGGACGGCCTCGCGCGAGTCGATCACAGGTTTCCCCTCAGCGGGACTCATGGGACCCACAGCACACTAATCCGATTAATAGGGTTTACCTGGCCGCCCGACCGACGATTCGCCCGACGGTCCGTGCGCGTTCACCTGTACGTCGTTTCGGGTTCCCGGGCCGGCCCGCGACGGCCCGGCCCAGGAGCCGGATCAGCGACCCACCGCCCGCTTCAGCGAGCGGGCGCGGCGCGCCACCCGGCGCACGGTGGCGTTGCGCGGGATGAACGCCAGCTGCGCCGGAACCGCGCCGGGCAGCGCCAGCGAGGTGAGGCGCTTGCGCTTGAAGTAGCGCCGGGTGTGGTGGTTCAGATGCCTGGTCAGGTAGGCCTCGGCGGCCGGGCGCAGATCCGGGTAGATCTTCGGCTGCATCGCGAAGCCGACGGCCCGGACGAGGTCCGTCAGGGCCGTCACGTCCATGCTCCGGCGCTGCTCGTTGACCGCCGACTCGTCCGTCAGTTCGGGCAGCAGTGCGTCCACGATCGTGACGGGGACACGGTTGCTGTTCTCGTACGGCGTGAGACGGTCGAGGAGGGGGCCGGTGCCGACGCGGGCGACCGGCAGGTCGTACAGCGCCGACGCGGTGAGCAGCGCGGTGGAGAAGCAGCCGACCACCAGGGCGGGGCGCATCCGCTGGTAGAGCACCTCGGCGAGGATCGGGGTGTCGAGCACGGTGAGGTCGGCGCCGAGCTTCTCGGCCTCCTTCTCCAGCAGGCGCGACCAGCGGGCCGGGGCCGAGGGATGCGGCTTGAACACCACCCGCGTGTGGCCGAGCGCGAGGGCACCCTTCAGCATCCGTACGTGGAGGTTCTCCTCCTCCTCGGCGGTGAGGATGTCCAGCGCGGAGAGGTACTGGCCGAGCAGGAGAGCCGGTTCGTCGACGAAGGGCAGCTCGTCGCCGGTGTCGACCAGCTCGGCGAGCACCTTCGAGAACGCGTCCGTCGGCACGATCTCCGGCTCGACGCCGAACTCGGTGAGCAGCAGCGGCTTGAGACCGGGGACGAGGTCCAGGTGGAGCAGGCGGGTCACGCGCGTGCCGACCAGCGGGTCGATCTTGTTGCGGGTGGGGCCGTAGCTCATCAGGCCGTCCGCGTACACGGTGACGGGCGCGCCCATGAAGATCTGCGAGATGCCGAGCGCCGGGTTGACCTGGATCGACTCGACGGCCAGCTCGATGTCGTCATCGCCGAGGTTCCAGGCGAGCCGCAGATGCCGCTCCCACAGGGGGACGTCGTCGGGCCGCGGGGCCCAGCCGCCCGGGTGGAAGGGGGAGATGGTCTCGTTCCACGAGATCACGTCGTCGAAGCGGCCGCGCAGCTGCTCGAACCCGGGCATCTCGTCGACGCCGGGCGTCGTCTCGGGCGTCGCCGCGTTGTTGGAGACGAGCAGGATGCGCCGGTCGGCGGGGCGGAAACAGTCGGTGTCCAGGGCCGCGGCCAGCGTGGCCGTGCCGTAGAGCGTGGACGCCATGAAGATCTGGGTGGTCACGCGGCCACCCCCGTGGTGGGAGCCGGACGGCGGCGCAGCCGGCGCAGCCGCGTGGCGCGCTGGACGTCCATCGAGTCGAGGGCGTCGTCGAGCACGTCCTGCGGCATGTTCCGCAGAGCGACGGCGCTCATCGACTTCAGTTTCCGTGCCACTGCCGGCTCGAACCTTTCGATGGATCCCAGATGATGGGAAATAATCGCGCAATAGGTGCGCACGGCCTTGGGCAGGAGTATTTCGGCGTCGCGGTCCGCGGCGGTTTCCGCCACCACCTGGTCGAACGCACGAATGAAGTCGAGTTGGCGTACGTCCCCGATCTGCGTGAGAGAGGAGGCCACGCCACGCCGGTAGAACACACCGAGAAGCCCCACCGTGGCGAAGGATTCCGCCTCCCGGTGCAGCTTCCAGATCCAGGGCCGGTCCTCGGCCGTCCGCAGGCCGTCGGTGAAGTGCAGCAGCCCCCGGTCGACCAGCCGGCGGTGGTAGATGCCCGCCCAGGCGTAGGCGTAGTCGACGGAGGTGGAGCGGTCGGCGGGCAGTATCGCGTCGCGGGGGTTCAGTACCACTCCGCGCCGGCCGTGCGGGACCCTGTGGATGGTGCGGGCCCGCGCGGTGCACTGGACATGGTCCGTACGGACGAAGTCGCAGCCCAACTGCTCGATGGAGGCGACGAGTTGTTCGTAATAGCCGGGGGCGAGCCAGTCGTCCCCGTCGAGGAACGTGAGGTATTCGCCGTGCGCCGCGTCGATGCCCGTGTTGCGCGCGGTCGCCAGTCCTCCGTTCTTCTCGTGTCTGACATACACCGCGCCGGGGAGCTCGCGCTCCGCGCGCGCGAGAATGTCCGGTGTCTCGTCTCGTGAACAGTCGTCCACGAGAACGAATTCGAAGTCCTCACGTGCGTTCGCACGCAGGCTCTTCAAGGTGTCGGGTGCGTATTGCTGCACGTTGTAGAACGGCACGATGACGGAGAGCTTGACCACCCATGTGACGTTAGGCGGCGGCCCGTCATTCGTCTTGACCGTTGGTGAGATGTCAGGTGAACGACGCGTGGCGAAGCCGTGAACCCAGCTGATTTCCGGCTGGATCGCGGCCTGATTCGCCATTCGTCGATGTGCTGTTAACCGTTTGTTGTATTCAGGTTGGGCCGCAACTCGGAATGGCTTCCTAGCGTCTTGGACGTGCCAGCAAGTACCAGGAAGTCCCTGCGGGTCGCCGTTCTCGCGGATTCCGATACCCGGTGGAAATGGGGTTCGCTCACCGCGAATCGCATTTCACCGAATGAATCGGACATTCTGCTCGACGGCTATCTCCTGCGTGGCCGAGCCACCCCCACCGCCCGCCAGCTCGAAGAAGTCGGCGTCCGCGCGGATTCCCTCCGCGAGGTCACCGCCGTCGAATTCCTGCGCGCCATGGAAGGGGAGCCGTACGACGTCCTCGTCGTCGCCCTCGTGGGCGGCGGTGTCCAGGCGATCCTGCACGGCCTGGCCTACGTCTGGGAGGGGCGGGCCAAGCGGCCCGTGGTCGTCACCGGCTATGTCGGCGTCGTCTACGAGAAGCTCGCCGACGGCCTGCTGCTGCGGCACGGCGCGGACCTCGTCCTCGCCAACTCCCGACAGGACGCGGAACGGTTCCGGGCCGTGTACGAGGGAGTGGGCGCCGACGCCTCCTCGGTGACGGAGGTGGCACTGCCCTTCCTGGGCGGCGCCGCCTACGAGAAGCACGACCCGTACACGGTCGTCTTCGCCGCCCAGCCCTCCGTCCCGGAGAACCGCAAGGACCGTACGTACCTGCTGAACCGGCTGATCCAGCACGCCCGCCTCCACCCGGACCGCGAGGTGCTGCTGAAGCTGCGCTCCAAGCCGGGCGAACACACCACGCACATCGAGGAGCTGCCCTACCAGAAGCTGGCGCAGAAGACCGACCTGCCCGCCAACTTCCTGCTGGTGTACGGACACATGGGCGAGGTGCTCGACCGCACCGACCTGCTGGTCACCATCAGCTCCACGGCGGCCCTGGAGTCCCTGCACCGCCGTATCCCCACCGTCGTCCTCAGCGACCTCGGGGTGCGCGAGGCGCTCGGCAACCACCACTTCGTGGGCTCCGGCTGCCTCGCCTCCTGGGACCAGCTCGACGCCGGGTACGAGCCCGCGCCCGACCCGGCGTGGGTGGCCCGGCAGGGCGTCGCCGCCGACGGCCAGTACGAGACGGCCTTCGACGAGGCGCGCGCCCGGATCACCGGCCTGCTGGCGGCCCCCGGACTGCTGCCCCTCGCCCCCTACTACACGCCCGTCACCGCCCCCGGCTATCTCCCCGGGATCCTCGCCCGCCACCACCTCGCCCCGGACGGCAGCCCGCTGCCCGGCGCCCCGGCGGCCGACAAGGAGCCCAGCCCCGTACGGCAGATCGTCCGCCGGGCGGCCCGCGGCGCCTACCGCCACGGAGTGCAGCGCGTGGCCCCCGTGATCCGGCGGATGGGGGAGCTGTGACCACCGCAGATCCCTCAAGCCTTCCGCCGATCCCTCAAGCCCTTCCCGTGTCCCTCGTCAAGGAGAACAGCGCATGACCAACTCGGAAGCGGGTCAAGCGGCGCCGGTGCGCCGGGTGCTCGCGGTGATCCCCGCGCGCGGCGGCTCCAAGGGCGTCCCCGCCAAGAACCTCCTGCCGGTCGGCGGAGTGCCGCTGGTGGCCCGCGCGGTGCGCGAGTGTCGGGCGACGCGGCTCGTCACGGACGTCGTGGTCTCCACCGACGACCAGGCGATCGCCGCCGCCGCCCGCGAGGCGGGCGCCGAGGTCGTGCTGCGCCCCGCCGCCATCGCCGGCGACACGGCCACCTCCGAGGCGGCCGTCCTGCACGCCCTGGACGCCCACGAGGCGCTGCACGGCTCCGCGGTCGACGTGGTCCTGCTCGTCCAGTGCACCAGCCCGTTCATCACGCGGGAGGACATCGACGGGGTCGCCGGAGCGGTCGCCGAGAACGGCGCCGACACCGCGCTGACGGTGGCCAACTTCCACGGCTTCATCTGGCGCGACGCCGCCGACGAGTCCGCCGAGGGCGGCAACGGCGTCAACCACGACAAGTCCTTCCGGCCCCGCCGCCAGGACCGGCCCCAGGACCTCCTGGAGACCGGCGCGGCCTACGCCATGGACGCCGCGGGCCTGCGCAAGCACCAGCACCGCTTCTTCGGCCGCACGGAGCTCGTCCGCACCGACCCGGCCCGCGTGCTGGAGATCGACGACCCGCACGACCTCGCCCGCGCCCGCGCGCTGGCCCCCCTCTTCGACGCGAACCGCCCCGGTTCGCTGCCGACCGCCGAAGACATCGACGCGGTCGTCCTCGACTTCGACGGCACCCAGACCGACGACAGGGTGCTGATCGACTCCGACGGACGGGAGTTCGTCTCCGTGCACCGCGGAGACGGGCTCGGTATCGCCGCCCTGCGCAAGAGCGGGCTGACGATGCTGATCCTGTCCACGGAACAGAACCCGGTGGTCGCCGCCCGGGCCCGGAAGCTCAAGATTCCGGTCCTGCACGGCATCGACCGCAAGGACCTCGCACTGAAGCAGTGGTGCGAGGAGCAGGGCATCGCGCCTGAGCGCGTGCTCTACGTCGGCAACGACGTCAACGACCTCCCGTGCTTCGCCCTCGTGGGCTGGCCCGTGGCGGTCGCGAGCGCCCACGACGTCGTGCGCGGCGCCGCACGCGCGGTCACCACCGTCCCCGGCGGCGACGGCGCGATCCGAGAGATCGCCAGCTGGATCCTCGGCCCTTCTCTCGACTCCCTCGACAAGTAAGGAACTTCTCCACCATGAGCACCAACTCCCGTCTGCGCACGTTCGGTTCGAAGACCGCCGGCCCCGGCCACCCCGTCTACGTCGTCGGCGAGATCGGCATCAACCACAACGGCGAGCTGGAGAACGCCTTCAAGCTGATCGACGCCGCCGCCGAGGCCGGCTGCGACGCCGTCAAGTTCCAGAAGCGCACCCCGGAGATCTGCACCCCGCGCGACCAGTGGGACATCGAGCGCGACACGCCCTGGGGCCGCATGACCTACATCGACTACCGCCACCGCGTGGAGTTCGGCGAGGACGAGTACCGCCAGATCGACGAGTACGCCAAGAGCAAGAACATCGACTGGTTCGCCTCCCCGTGGGACACCGAGGCCGTCGCCTTCCTGGAGAAGTTCGACGTCCCCGCCCACAAGGTCGCCTCCGCGTCCCTCACCGACGACGAGCTGCTGCGCTCGCTGCGCGCCACCGGCCGCACGGTCATCCTCTCCACGGGCATGTCGACCCCGAAGCAGATCCGCCACGCGGTCGAGGTCCTGGGCAGCGACAACATCCTGCTCTGCCACGCCACCTCGACGTACCCGGCGAAGGCCGAGGAGCTCAACCTCCGCGTCATCAACACCCTCCAGGCCGAGTACCCGAACGTCCCGATCGGCTACTCCGGCCACGAGACGGGCCTGCAGACCACGCTGGCCGCGGTCGCCCTCGGTGCCACCTTCGTCGAGCGTCACATCACCCTCGACCGCGCGATGTGGGGCTCCGACCAGGCCGCCTCCGTCGAGCCGGGGGGCCTCACCCGCCTCGTCCGCGACATCCGCACCATCGAGGCCTCTCTCGGCGACGGCGTCAAGAAGGTCTACGAGTCCGAGCTCGGCCCCATGAAGAAGCTGCGCCGCGTCACGGGCGTCGTCGCCGAGTCCGAGATCGCCGCGGCCGCGGGCGAGCCGGTCACGGTCTGAGGTCCTGACCTCCAGAACCCCCCACGCGTTACCTCCCACCTCCCTACGACAACTCCTTACGACAGGACGGTCGTACGTCGATGAGCCCCCGCGCCGGATCCACCGGCCCCCACACTCTCGCCTTCGTCGAGAGTCCGGTACAGCTCCTGAACGTGCTGGAATGGGCACACACCTCTGTCCACCACGGCACGGCGCCCGGCGCGGGGCTCACCCTCGTCGTCCTGTCCCCCAACGACCCGATGACCCGTGGCCAACTGCGCCGCATGGCCGAACTGGCCCGCGACGAGGGCCACCAGGTCCGCTGGGAGGAGGCACGCGGTGGCACCACGGCGCCCTTCCACACCATCGGCGGCCTCGCCCCGCTGCTGCGCAGGGCCCGTCGCATCGTCATGGGAGACCCGTTCTCCCGCTATGTGCAGCTTCTTCTGACCATCACCCGCGCCCCCGACCTGGTCGTGGTCGACGACGGCACGGCGACGATGGAGTTCGTCGCCCAGCTCGCCCGTGGCGAACGCCTGGTCCGCTGGCACCGCAAGGGCGGCCGCCCGGGCCCGCGCGACCTGCTCTTCGCCCCGGTGTCCTCCTTGGCCCGGCGCCGGCTGACGCCCGGTGAGCACCGTACGGTCGAGGTGTTCTCCTCGATGCCGATCGACGAGACCCCGATCGGTGTGCGCGTCACCGCCAACGACTTCTCCTGGACCCGGGCCCGCTTCGGGCCGCCCCGCCTCACCAAGGGCGCGGACCTGGTCGGCACGTCCCTCGTCGAGACGGGTGTGGTCGACGGGGACCGTTACCTGGAGGCGGTCCGCACCCTCGCCAAGTCCCACGGCGCCACCCGCTACTTCGCCCACCGCCGCGAGAGCGCCGAAAAGCTCCACCGGCTGGCCGCGGAGACGGGCCTGGAGATCGTCCGCCCCGACCTCCCCCTGGAGCTGATCGCCCGCCGCGGCCCCATCGGCCGCACGATCCTCAGCTTCCCCTCCACGGTCGTCCACACGCTGCCGCTGGCCCTGGCCGGCACCGAGGTCCGCGTCGCCGTCTGCGACATCGACCCGGCCTGGCTGACGGAGAACGCCTCGCCACGGGCCCAGGGCTTCCTGTCCGGGGTGACGGGGACGGCCCGGGACGTACACCGGTTGTCGTCGGTGGCGGCGGTATAGGACTTTTCCTGGCCCGAAGGGCCCGCCGGGCATGCACCGCCCGGCGGGCCCTTCGGGCTTTCCGCGTTCCCGGCCCGGGGCGCAGCGCGTTCCTGGCCCGGGGCGCCGCAACATCTGTGCGCACCCTGCACAGGTGGCGCACGGAACGGCCACATTCTGTTCGTCGGTTGTCCACAGATCACGCGTTGGAGCGACACGATTCGGCCATTGAATCTCCCCGCGTGGTGCCGTTCGGCCGCCGCGCTCTGATTCCGTTTCCGGAATGGGGGACCCACGTGGCGTCCGCGCAAGAGGACTCCGACAGACCGGAGCCCGAGCGGCCCGTGCCCCGGCGGGCGTACGCCGCCCGTGGGCTCGGTGACCGTGTCTTCAGGTACCAGCTGACGGCCGCAGGTGTCGTCGTCCTCGCCATCATGGCGGGAGTCGGCCTCTTCCTGCTCCTGAGAGCCGGTCAGGCACTCAAGGCCACCGGCTTCTCCTTCCTCACCACCGCCGAATGGCAGCCGGACGTCCACCGGTTCGGCATCGCGGCCGTCCTCACCGGCACCCTGCTGATCGCCGCCGTCGCGGTGACGCTCTCCGTGCCGCTGGCCGTGGGGACCGCGTTGTTCATCTCCGACGTGGCGCCGCGCAAGCTGCGCCGCACCCTGGTGACGATGGTCGACCTGATGGCGGCCGTACCGTCGGTGGTGTACGGACTGTGGGGACTGTTCTTCCTCCAGCAGCATGTGATCGGACTGTGGGGACTGTTCTTCCTCCAGCAGCATGTGATCGGACTGTCGCGCTGGCTGTCCAGCTGGCTCGGCTGGATTCCGCTGTTCACGGTGGACGGCGCCCAGCCGGGTGAACCGCTCGCCTCCGACAGCGTCTACACGGCCTCCACCTTCGTCGCCGGGATCGTCGTCGCCCTCATGGTCGCGCCGATCCAGTGCTCGGTGATGCGCGAGGTCTTCTCGCAGGCCCCGGCGGGCGAACGCGAGGGCGCCTACGCGCTCGGCGCCACCCGCTGGGGAATGATCCGCTCGGTCGTGCTGCCCTACGGCAAGGCCGGCATCATCGGCGGCACCATGCTGGGCCTCGGCCGGGCGCTCGGCGAGACGATCGCGGTCTACCTGATCATCTCGCCGGTCTTCACCATCCAGCCGCACATCCTGCAGACCGGCTCGAACTCGGTCTCCTCGCTGATCGCCCTGCACTACGGCGACGCCTCCACCTTCGGCATGTCGGCGCTGATGGCGGCGGGCCTGGCGCTGTTCCTGCTCACCCTGGCGGTCAACTTCACCGCCTCCTCGGTCGTGGCCCGCTCCCGGTCCGGCGCACAGAGCGAGGCATGAGATGACCGTCGTAGAAGAGAACCTCCTCGCGGAGAACCCCGTCCTGGCCGCCGGGCCCCCCGCCCCGGAGCCCACCCTGCCCCCCGACCGGCCGCGCCGCATCGGCGGCGTCAGCCGCTCGGGCGTGCTGTCCCTCACCGGCGCCGCCGCCTCCGGGCTGTGCGTGACGATCCTGCTGTACGGCGAACTCGCCCCGTTCTCGGGCGCCTTGGGCTTCACCCTCACCGCCTACCTGTTCTTCCTCGCGATCTACGCGGTGTTGACGGGATTCGAGGAGGACGGGCAGGCCGTACGGGACCGCGTCATGACCGTCGTGCTGTGGACCGCGGCCACGCTGCTGTTCTCGGCGCTCGTCCTCGTCGTCGGCTTCACCGCCTGGCGCGGCCGGGAGGCGCTGCCGCACGGCAACTTCTTCACCCAGGACATGCAGGCGGCGGGCCCGCTCGACCCGCTGACGAACGGCGGCATCGCCCACGCGATGCTCGGCACCCTCACCATGACCGCCATCGCGCTCGCGATCACCATCCCGCTGGGCCTGGCCTGCGCGGTCTACCTGAACCAGATCCCGGGGCGCTTCTCCCGCTTCGTGCGCACCATCGTCGAGGCGATGACCGCGTTGCCCTCGATCGTGGCGGGCCTGATGGTGTACGCCGTCTGGATCCTCGGCCTCGGCATGCAGAAGTCGGGCCTCGCGGCGGGCTTCGCGATCAGCGTGATGATGCTGCCGATCGTGATCCGCGCGTCGGACGTCGTGCTGCGACTGGTGCCGGGGACCCTGACCGAAGCGGCCGAGGCGCTCGGCGCACCCCGCTGGCGCACCGTCTGGCACGTCGTCCTGCCCACCGCCCGCTCCGGACTCGCCACCGCCGTCATCCTCGGCACCGCGCGCGGCATCGGCGAGACCTCTCCCGTCCTGCTGACCGCCGGATTCACCGCGGCGCTCAACACCGATCCCACCAGCGGGCCGATGGTGTCCCTGCCGCTGGCCGTCTTCAACTTCGTCAAGTCGCCCCAGCCGACCATGATCGCCCGCGGCTTCGGCGCGGCGGCCGTCCTCATGGCCCTGGTCCTGGTGCTGTTCGTGATCGCCCGCGTGATCGGTGGCCGCGGCCCCGGCCACCAGACCAGGCGTCAGGCCCGCCGCACCGCCCGCGCCTCGCGGCAGGACGTGGCGCGCTTCGACGAACTGCATGCCCCCGGCCTGTCCCTGTTCGAGGCCGCCCCCCGTACCGAAGCGTCCGCCACAGCCGCCCCCACCGCCCCCGGAGAGAACGACTGATGCGCAGCCACCTCCATACCGTCCTCGGGCGCCTGCGCGCCCTTGCGACCCTCGGCGCCCTGTTCGGCATGATCGCCGGGCTGCTGGCCGGGCCCGCGGCGGCAACCGCCACGGCCGAGAGCTACACCCCGGTCGCCGGGGCCGGCTCCACCTGGGCCGAGAACGCCATCGACCAGTGGCGCAAGGCCGTCAACCAGTACGGGATGCGGATCAGTTACGCCGGCAACGGCTCCTCCGACGGCCGCCGCCAGTTCCTCAGCAGCACCGTCGACTTCGCGGTCTCGGACATCCCCTTCCAGACCCACCCCACCGACGGCTCGGCCGCCGAACGCCCGTCGGCCGGCAGCTACGCCTACATGCCGATCGTGGCCGGCGGCACCGCCTTCATGTACCACCTGACCGTCAACGGCAAGCGGGTCACCAACCTCCGCCTCTCCGGAGACGTCGTCACCAAGATCTTCACCGGCGTCGTCAAGACCTGGGACGACCCGGTGATCAAGGCCGACAACCCGGGGCTCCAGCTTCCGCACCGCTCCGTCGTGCCCGTCGTCCGCTCCGACGGCTCCGGCTCCACCGCCCAGTTCACGATGTGGATGGCCAACCAGCACGCGTCGCTGTGGCAGGCGTACTGCGGCAAGGTCGGCCGCTCCGGGGCCTGCGGGCAGACCTCGTACTACCCGACCGTGCCCGGCATGATCGCCCAGTCCGGCGACCCGGGCGTGGCGGGCTACGTCGCCCAGAACTACGGCGAGGGCGCCATCGGCTACGTCAACTACTCGTACGCCATCAACGAGGGCTATCCGGTCGCCAAGGTCCTCAACCACGCCGGCTACTACACCGAGCCGACCCCGAAGAACGTCGCCGTCTCGCTCCTCAAGGCGAGGATCAACACGAACAAGAGCTCCGCCGACTACCTCACCCAGCAGCTCGACGGCGTCTACAACGACACCGACAAGCGCAACTACCCGCTCTCCAGCTACTCGTACATGATCCTGCCGCTGCGGGTGCAGGGCATCTTCACCGAGGCCAAGGGCAAGACGCTCGGCGCGTTCTCGTACTACTTCATGTGCCAGGGCCAGCAGCAGATGCCCAAGCTCGGCTACTCGCCCCTGCCCATCAACCTGGTGCAGGCGGGCTTCGACCAGATCCGCCGGATCCCGGGCGTGCAGGCCAAGAACATCAACATCAAGGGCTGCAACAACCCGACCTTCTCCTCCGACGGCCACAACAAGCTCGCCGAGACGGCCCCCTACCCGGCCGCCTGCGACAAGAAGGGTGCCCCGGCCTGCAACACCGGCAGCGGCGGCGCCAAGTCGGGCGGCGGCAGCGGGGGTTCGGGGACGACGGGCGGTACGAGCGGCGGCGGCACGTCGGGCGGTTCCGCGAACGGCGGTACGAGTGGGGGGAGTTCGGGCACCGGCGGCGCCACGGGCGGCTCGGGCGGCACGGCGGGCGGCAGCGCCCAGCCCGTCGTCGACCCCGACACCGGACAGACCCTGGCGCCCGGCACCGGCGGCGCATCGGGCACCGGCGGCGGCACCGCCGCGGACGGCACCATCGCCCTCGCCCAGCCGGTCGCCGTGGCCGGACACAGCGGCTGGACCACCACCCAGACGCTGATGCTGCTCGCCGTGGCCCTGGTGCTCGGGCTGCTGCTCCTGCCGTCCCTCGTCTCACGGGCGATGGCCGGGCGGGGCGGGAACGGTGGGATCGATGGGGCTGGTGGGGCCGGTGGGGCTGGTGGGGTCGGCCGGAAGGGCGACTCGGAGAACCTCACGGACGGGGGCGCGCGATGAAGCGCATACGCAACCTGCTGGCGCGCCTCGTCGCCGGCGCCGCCGTGGGCGCGCTGGCCGGCCTCGCGGTCGCCCAGACCGCCGCGCCCGCGACCGCGGCGAGCGGCGCGCAGGCCACCGACTCCGCCGTCACCGTCTCCGGCCGCGGCGAGTTCAAGGACATGAGGTTCACGGTCAGCCAGACCAAGCACCTCACCAGCCAGGCGATCACCGTCTCCTGGACCGGCGGCGCCCCGACCACCCTGGCGGGCACGCTGTTCAACACCGACTTCGTCCAGATCATGCAGTGCTGGGGCGACGACGACGGCACCGTCCCGGCCAACCCCGGCCCGTCGCGCACCCAGTGCCAGTACGGGGCCTCCCCGACCACCGACCGGGGCAACTGGCCGGGCAACGAGTACGACGACACCCGCAAGATCTTCTACAGCGCCGACCCCAGCAACTACGGCCAGGACGACCGCTACGGCGCCGGCGGCGTCTCCGGACAGGGCGAGGTGCCCTTCAAGTCCGTCGACGGCACGCTGATCACCTCCGGCACCCAGAACAACGCCCTGTACAGCCGCAACACCACCAACGAGGTCGACTTCGCCCGCACCGGCGCCGACGGCAAGGGCCAGGAGTTCTTCGAGGTGCAGACCGCCAACGAGGCCCCGCACCTGGGCTGCGGCGTCCCGGTCACGGCGGGCGGCCGTACGACCCCGCGCTCCTGCTGGCTGGTGATCGTCCCGCAGGGCCACCTCGACCTCGACGGCAAGCCCTACGCCGACACCAGCCAGGTCAACGCCGGCTCCCCGGTCTCCTCCACCAACTGGAAGAACCGCGTCGCCGTCAAGCTCGGCTTCAACTCGGTCGGCACCAACTGCGCCCTCGGCTCCGACGAACGCGCCACCACCGGCAGCGAACTCGCCGCCGACGCCATGACCAGCTGGCAGACGGCCCTGTGCCCGACCGGCAAGGTGTTCGGCTACACCGAACTCGGCGAGCCCGACACCCGCGCCCGCCTCGCCGGCGACGGCACCTCCGGGCTCGCCTTCACCACCCGCGCCCTCGGCACGGACCCCGGCACGACCGCCCCGACGGACAGCACCGTCTACGCGCCCACCGCGCTCTCGGGCACCGTCATCGGCTTCACCATCGAACGCAGACCCAGGGCCGGAGCCTCCGAAGCGACTCGCCGCCTCGCCGGAACCAAGGTCGACTCCATCGACCTCACGCCCCGGCTGGTCGCCAAGCTGCTCACCGAGTCCTACCGCAACTCCCCCTGGGGAGCGGTCCTCGGCACCACCGTCGCCAAGGGCTACGGCTGGGCGAAGAACAACCCGGCGGGCCTGGCGAGCGACCCCGAGTTCCTCGCGCTCAACCCCGAGTTCGCGGAGCTGTCCATCCCCGAGACCCCGGCCACCGACACCGACCTGCTGACCTCGCTCGGCCGCACCGACTCGGCCCGCGCCGTCTGGCAGTGGATCGTCTCCGACAAGGAGGCCCGCGGCTTCCTCGCGGGCGTGTCCGACGACTGGGGGATGCGCGTCAACCCGTACTTCAGCACCAACGCGGACCTGAACCCGACCAGTGTCGCCTTCGACCCGGCGAACACGGACACGTACCCCAAGAGCGACCCCTGGTGCACGGTCCCGCCGAACTCCGGCGCCACCGAGGACAACAAGCAGTGCATGATCGACTTCCATCCGTATGTGACGGACATGCACTCCGGCGCCCTGCACACCCGGCGCGCCGACAGCCTGTGGAAGGCGACCTGGGACCCGCTGGCCAGCCCGCCCGCGTACAAGAGCCCCGGTCCGCAGACGGTGGGTTCCCGGTTCGTGATCACCGTCACGGACGCGGCCTCCGCCGCCCGCTACGGCCTGCAGACCGCGCGGCTGCGCAACACGGCCGGCACGTTCGTCGCGCCCACGACCGCGTCCCTCACCGCCGCCGCGTCCTCCGTGTCCGGTGCCCACGCGGCCGAGATCAGCCCCGCCAAGGCCACCGCGAAGGGTGCCTACCCACTCGCGCAACTCGTGTACGCGGCGGTGCGCCCGGCCAAGCTCGACGCGGCCGCCCGCAAGGCCTACGCGGCGCTGCTCACGTACGCCTCCGGCACCGGGCAGGTCCCCGGCGCGGACCCCGGCCTGCTCCCGGCCGGCTACGCCCCGCTGTCGAAGGCACAGCGCGCGAAGACGACCCACGCCGCCGACGCCCTCGTCCACTACACGGGGCCGTCCGCCACCGGCGGCGGCTCCTCCGGTGGAACCTCCGGTGGATCGAGCGGCGGCGGTACGGGGGGCACGGGTGACTCCGGTGGTACGTCGGCCGGGGGCGGTGCCGACGACACCGGCGGCACGGCCGGCTCCGACGGTGCGGCGTCCGGCGGCGGGAGCGCGAGCCCCACGCCCAGCGGCGCGCCCTCGTACGACGGCGGCAAGGCCCTCGCGACCACCGCCCAGGGCACCACACCGGCCGACCCCGCGAACGCGCTGCGCTACGCCGTGCCGGTCGGTGCCGCGCTCGGCGCCGTGGCCGGGCTCGGCGCGCCCTTCGCGGGCGGCGGCCGGCTCCGCTTCCCGCTGCGCGTGCCGCTGCCCGGCGGCCGCGCCCTGACCATCCCCGCCCCGACCCTCCCGGAACGGCTGCGCAGGCTGCTGCCCCCGGGACGGGACTGAGCCCCGTGCCCGGCCCGCCGGGCTGTGGCTCTCGGGACGGGGGAGTCCGGTCCGCCGGGCTGAGGCTCCTGGATGACGGAGTCCGGCCCTTCCGGGCCCACGCTCCCGTACGACGGGGCCGGGCCCGCCGGGCCTGGGCCTTCGAGCAGGGGAGTCCAGGTCCACCGGGCGCGGGCTCCCGAACCACGGAGTCCGGCCCACCGGCCGCGGCTCCCGAACCACGGGGCCGGGCCTGACGGGCCGAGGCTCCCCGAGGAGGGAGTCCTGCCCGCCGGGCCAGGACTCCATGACGACGGAGCCAGGTTCGCCCGGGCCGGGGCTCCCCACAGACGGCCGTCCGCCCCGAAAGGCAGTCGGGGCGGGCGGCCTGACCCCCCACCCTGCCAGATCCACCCACGCAGAACCGCCGTACAACCGACGCTCAACCACAGGAGAACCTCGATGCGCACAACGCGCCTCACCGCGGCCATGGTCGCCGCCGCCGTGGTGTCCGGCACGCTGGCTCTCGCGAGCCCGGCGTCCGCCGACCCCACCCCCGCCGGGACCTTCCGCCAGCTTGTCGGCGTGGGTTCCGACACCACCCAGGACGTCCTCAACGCCCTCGCCGGTGACATCGTCAACGGCAAGAGCTACGCCGACACCGCCGTGAAGGCGGGCGACGCGGGCATCGCCTCGTACGACGCGTTCGTGCCCGGCGCCGCCACCTCCACCATCCAGACGCGCTCCGGCGGCCCGACCTTCCTGCGCCCCAACGGGTCCGGCCCGGGCCGCGCCGCCCTCAGCATGTCGCTGACGGGTGACAAGTTCCCGAACGCGACTGGTGTCGCCGTCAAGGGACAGGTCGACTTCGCCCGCTCCTCAGGCGGCCCGAGCACCTCCGGCAACACCCTCACCTACATCCCGTTCGCCCGGGACGCGGTGGGCGTCGCCGTCCGCGGCTCCGCCCTCGACACCCTGACGGTCGACCAGCTGCACGACATCTACACCTCCGGCGACACCCGCCTGAAGGTACTGAACGGCCAGACCCTGCACGCGGTCCTCCCGCAGGCCGGCTCCGGCACCCGCAAGTTCTTCCTCGCGGCGATCGGCCTGACCGAGACCACGGTCTCCTCGGAGATCCCGACCGTCCAGGAGAACCAGGCCAACGCCGCGCTCACCGAGGACGGCGCGCTCGTCCCGTTCTCCGTGGGCAGCTGGATCGCCCAGAACAACGGCATCGCCCCCGACTACAGCAAGACCGCGGTCGCCGCCGGAGCCCACCTGGCCAGTGTCCAGCTGCCCGGCGACAGCGGCGCCACCAGCCCGGTGACCACGGTGAACGGCAAGCTCACCCCGGTCGGCGGCTACTTCGAGAACGCCACCTTCGGCCGCGACGTCTACAACGTCGTCCCGAGCCGCGCGATCGACCCCACCAGCGTCTTCTTCGACAAGGCGCTGTACGACGTCTTCGTCACCAGCGGCACCCACGAGGCGGCCCTCGCCACCGACACCGCCGAGAAGGTCATCGCCGACTTCGGCTTCCTGAACGAGTCGTACAACGGCTCGGTCAACCCGGCCAAGCACGCCAAGCTCGGCGGCCTGGAGGTGTCCGGCATCGACACCGCGACGCCGTCCGCACCCGCCCTGAAGGCCACCCCCGGCGACGCGAGCCTCAAGCTGACCTGGACCGCCCCCACCCCCGCGCCCGCGCTGCCCGTCACCGACTACCGCGTCACGCTGACCGGTTCGGACGGCGCCGTCGTGGCCGTCAAGGACGTCCCGGCCACCACCACGTCGTACAGCTTCACCGGCCTGGCCCTCGGCACCTACACCGCCTCGGTCTCCGCCGCCAACCTCAACGGCAATGGCAACGCGGCCTCCTGGACCGGCGCCGTCAAGTACACCAGCGCCGTGAAGGCCACCGCCGCCACGACCGCGTACGGCAGGACCCCGAAGGTCGCCGTCGCCGTCACCGGCTCGCACGGCGTCGTCCCGAGCGGCAAGGTGACCGTCAAGGACGGCACCACCACGCTCGGCACCGGCACCCTGGACAGCTCCGGCAAGGTCACCATCGGCCTGTCCAACCACCTCAAGGTCGCCACGCACACCCTGTCGGTGTCCTACGGCGGCAGCACCAAGCTCAACGCGTCCTCGACGACCGCCAAGCTGACGATCACCAAGGCGACCGCGTCGGTCAGCAGCACCGCGCCCGCCTCGATCAGCCACACCGGCCGCGCCAAGGTCGCCGTGAAGGTCACCGCGACCGGCACCACGCCGACCGGCACGGTCCGTGTCTACGAGGGCTCCCGGGTGATCGCCACCGGCACGCTGAGCGGCGGCAAGGTGACCATCACCCTGCCCAAGCTGAGCCGTGGCAAGCACACCCTGCACGTGTTCTACGCGGGCTCCACGACGGTGAACTCGAAGAACGGCGCGAGCTTCACCATCAAGTCCACCTGACGCAGGACCCGTCGGGGAGGCCGCGACCGCGGTCTCCCCGACGGCCCCACCAGTGAAGCCATGGAAGGAGACGCGTCGCCGTGACGGTCGCCGTACAGACCACGCTCACCACGCCCGTGCCGCGGCTGGGCGTTCGGGGAGTCACCGCCGTCCGGCACCTCGCCCGGGGCGGTCTGCTCACCCTGGCCGCCCTGCTGCTCGGCCTCACCGCGCAGCTGCTGCTCGTCAGCGGCATCCAGGAACGGGCCGCGCAGCACGCCTCGTACGACGCGCTGCGCACCCAACTCGCCCTCGGTACCGCCCCGGTGGCCCAGACCGACCAGCAGGGCAGACTGCTCGCGCCCGGCACCGCGGTCGCCCTCATCGACATCCCCGCCGTCCACGTCCACCAGGTCGTCCTGGAGGGCACCGACTCCGCCGTCCTCACCGACGGCCCCGGCCACCGCCGGGACACCCCGCTGCCCGGACAGTCCGGCACCAGCGTGTTGATGGGCCGCGCGGCCGCCTACGGGGGGCCCTTCGGCCGTCTCGACCAGCTCGCCACGGGCGACACGTTCACCGTGACCACCGGCCAGGGCAAGGCGAAGTACCAGGTCCTCGGCGTACGACGGGCCGGCGACCCGGCGCCCGCCGCCGTGGCCTCCGGCAAGGGCCGCCTGGTCCTCGTCACGGCCACCGGCCCGCACTTCATGCCCGGCGGAGTGCTGCGCGTCGACGCCGACCTGATCTCCACCCCCGCCCAGACCCCGGCGGCCGTCATCCGCTCCGGCACGCTCCCGGAGTCCGAACAGCCCCTCGCGCACCCCTCCGGCGTGCCGTGGCCGCTGGTCATGTGGCTCCAGGCGCTGGTGGCCGCCGCCGTCGCCGCGGTGTGGACCTGGCACCGCTGGGGCCGGCACCAGACGTGGATCGTGTTCGCCCCGGTCGTCGCGGTGCTCGGCCTCCAGGTCGCCGTCCGCACCACCGAACTGCTGCCCAACCTGATGTGAACCCTGTGAACCTTCCCGAGACCCACGATCACCACGAGGTGCCCGACGTGACCGATGCGACCGCTTCCCTCGATCCGACGGCGACCGACACCGCCGTGTTGCCGCCCGTCGCTCCCGTCGCGCCCGTCGCGCCCGTCGGGCCCGTCAGGACCGTGAGGGGAGCCGCGAAGGGGGCCGCCGCTCCCGCGACCCTCGAAGCCCGTGCCGTCTCGGCCTGGTTCGGCAGCCACCAGGTGCTGCAACAGGTCTCCCTCACGATGCCCGCCGGGCAGGTCACCGCCCTGATCGGCCCCTCCGGCTGCGGCAAGTCGACCTTCCTGCGCACGCTCAACCGGATGCACGAGCTGATCCCCACGGCCGCGATGGGCGGCGAGGTCCTCTTCGACGGCGAGGACATCTACGCCCCCGAGCGCCGTCTGACCGACGCCCGCCGCAGGATCGGCATGGTCTTCCAGAAGCCCAACCCGTTCCCCGCCATGTCGATCTACGACAACGTGGTGGCGGGTCTGCGCCTGACGGGCACGCGCGTCGGCCGTCGCGAGAAGGACGAGCTGGTCGAGGAGAGCCTGACCAGGGCAGGCCTGTGGAAGGAGGTACGGGACCGCCTCCGACAGCCCGGCGGCGCGCTCTCCGGCGGCCAGCAGCAACGCCTGTGCATCGCCCGCGCCCTGGCCGTACGTCCCCAGGTGCTGCTGATGGACGAGCCGTGCTCGGCGCTCGACCCCACCTCGACCCGCCGGGTCGAGGAGACCATCCACGAACTCGCGGGCCAGGTGACCGTCGTGATCGTCACCCACAACATGCAGCAGGCGGCCCGCGTCTCCCAGCGGTGCGCGTTCTTCCTCGCCGAGCAGGGCACCCCCGGCGGCATCGTCGAACACGGCCTCACCGAACACATCTTCGGCACCCCCGAGGACCAGCGCACGGCGGACTATGTGGCGGGCCGCTTCGGCTGACATCCTCGGCTTCCGTGATGATCAGACGTCGTACCCTCCTGACCGCGCTCGCGACCACCCCCGTCCTGAGTGGCGTCGCGGTGACCACGACCGCCACGCCTGCGGCAGCCGCCGAACCCGCCTCGAACACGGCCCTCTACGCGGACCCCACATGGACCGAGGGCGTCCACTGGGGCCGCCGCTCCAGACGCCACCTGATCGACGACCAGAGCACGACCGGCCGCGCCCCCTTCCTCCGCTCCGCGGTCATCGCCCCGCACGGCGGCGGCATCGAAGGGGGCACTTCGGAACTCTGCCTGGCCATAGCCGGTTACGACCCCGCCGACCTCGCACCCACCCCGGCGGTCGGCCCGGTGCACGACTTCTGGATGTTCGAGGGCCTGATGAGCAGCGGAAACGGGGCGCTGCACGTCACCTCCACCCACTGCGACGACACGATCGCCCGCTCGCTGTGCGCGGGCAGCCTGAACGCCCTTTCCCTGCACGGGTGCAGCCCCGAGCAGGCGGGCCTGGAGTCCGGCGCCAAGGCGGTCCTGATCGGCGGCCTCAACTCGACCTTCCGGCAGTACTTGCTGGAGGAGTTCACCGCAGTCGGCATCCGAGCGTTGACGGCGTCCGGCGAGGAGGAGATCGCCGGTGTCTCCCCGGACAACATCTGCAACCGCACCCTGCTCGGCATGGGCGCCCAGCTGGAGATCACCACGGCCCTGCGTGCCTCGATGTTCGCCCCCGGGAAGAACACGGTGGCCGACCGCGCCACCAACCTCCTCCCGCCCTTCTGGACCTTCACCGCCGCGACCCGCAGGGCGATCGACCGGGTGGAGGCGGGGCAGACGGTGCTGTGACCGTCCCCTCACCGAACACGACCGTCGAAAGGGAGCCGCGATGTCGACGCCGGATGCTCAGGCCTGGGCCGAGGCGCTCGGCATGTACGAGCGGCGGTACTCGTACGTCTTGGTGGGGCCCCGCGCCCACCAGGACTGGGTGCGGGACGTCGCGGCAGTCATGCGGCGGGAGGTGACGGATCCCCGGTCCTGGAGGTGGCTCGACGTCGACGAAGGCGAGCAGGAACGGCTGGAGGAACCGTTCTTCCCCTTCGCCCTGCCGCCCTCCGCTCCACAAAGCGCGGCCGCCTGGCGGCGCGGACTGCGGACGGTGCCCCGGACATCGGTGGAAAGGCTGCTGGTCATGCTGTCCACCACGTGGCTGGACGTCCCGAGTGAACGCGCCCGCAATGACTTCGAGACCCGTCGTCCGGAACTGGAGCGGAAGGCCCGGGTGATCCTCTCCCGCTTCCCGGAGGAGACGTCCTTCCATACGAACGCCGGGTACCCGAGAGCGAGTACCGACAGCCGCACCGACGCCCCGGACTTCTACGAGGCGACCACCGGCTGCACCCCTCTCTCCCAGTACGACTGGGACCTCGGCCTGATCGCGGTCTCCGGGACCGAACTTGCCCTCTTCTGGTCCTTCGACGCCACCTGAAACCTCGTAAGATTCTTGGGCGTACGTGACGTGCGATGCCGATGTGACGGGGGCAGGGGTACGGCATGGGAGTGCACGGAGCAGGCGGGGGGCACGGAGGCGGTGGCCCCGACCTGAGGGTGTCAGGGCAGGACCTCACCAAGCTCGCCGATGACCTCGACGACATGCAGGATCACCTCGACAAGCAGGTCAGGCGGATGGACGCGATCGTCGACCGCGTCGAGGCGGGCTGGCGGGGCCCGGCGGCGACGGCGTACCGCGAGTTCCACCGGGCGGCAACCGAGGACGCCGTACGCATCCGCGAAGTGATGAGGCTGCTGGAGCAGGCCGTACGGCTGAGCCGCGACGGTTTCAGCCGGCGCGACCTGGACGTGCTCGAGCAGATGCGGCGGATCCAGGTGGACATCGACAGCGAGGTCGACAGGCTCTCCACGCCGAATCCGGCTGCCGAGGCGAACGGTGAGCCTTCACCGGCGCGCAGCAGTCTCGACTCCTTCTGAATCCGGCGTACTGAGAGAACCGCCAAGTACTCGTTTCGCACCCACCGTTGCCCACACCAAGGGGGATCATGTCGACCGGGGCCACCGACGACGACCACATAGCCGTCTCCTTCGCCACGCTCCACGACCTCGCCGCAGAACTGGAAGACATCCTCAAGCAGCTCAACGGCAAGCTCGACGACCTCTACGACCGCGCGGAACCCGTTGTCCTGTCATGGAAGGGCGAGGCCCGCGAGGTCTTCGTCGACAAACTCGACGAGTGGGACCGCTCGGCGCAGGACCTGCAGGCGGCCCAGAAGTGGCTGCACGAGTACGTGACCACCGGCCACGCCAACTATGCGGCGGCGCACCGGGCGGTGCTGCGGGGCTGGGGAGGCGCCTGATGGCAACGCCCTCACCTTCGTCCTCAAGCACGCCCCCGGCCACCACGGGCAACGGCTCGCTGCCCGCCCCGTCGTCCGGCTCGGGCGCGACCCCCGCCCCTTCTCCCGGTTCCCTCAAGAACCCCCAGGGCAAGGACATCTCGCAGCAGGACACAGGCTCGGCACGGGGCCAACGCTCCGACGAACTGGCGACGATGAAGCCCGCCGCGCCAGGCAACGCCGTCGGCTTCGACGTCCAGCCGAAGCACGTGTACTACGCGTCGTACATGCTGCGCAACGCCCAGTACGACTTCGCGGACCGGGCCAGGAGTCTCGTCGACACTCTGGACGGGTACGCGCACGCGGCGGGCTGCGGATCGGGCCCGGAGGCCTTCGCCAAGGTGTACGCCGAGACCGCCGCCCTCTTCCTCGATGTGTGGGACAGGGCTACGGAGGGCGTCGGCGGCGCCTCCGTGGGCCTCACGGTGACAGCCAACAACTACGCGGAGGCAGAACACGCCACCAATGTCCTGACCCCGGCCGTGGTGAAGAAGAGCCCACCGGCCGTCCTCAAGAAGGCCGGCGCGGGCGGCCCCGTCGCCGAACTCGGCTGGGGCAACGCTCCCGCCGAGGACGGCTGGGGCAACGCGATCATCGACGATGTCTCCGGCGCGGTGAGCTGGGTCGGAGACCACATCCTGCGCCCGGTCCTCAAGTACGCGCTGCAGCACGGGAAGGTCGCCGACATCACGCCCGGCGGCGACGACGTCGAACTTCCGAAGATCGCGCAGGCCTGGCGCCAGGCCCGTACAGATACCAAGAATTCCGCGGACTCCTTCGACGACGCGATCGCCTACATCACCAATCCTGCTGCAGGGAACGACGAGTGGCAGGGCGCGATGAAGCAGTTCTGCTCGGCGATCTGGGGAACGTCGGACTGGGGCAAGGAGCACCACGGCTACAAGTGGGCCCACAAGGACGGTCAACAGCCCGCGCTGAATGTCCTCCAGGACACCGCACGCGCCATCGCGATCGCGTGCGACGGAGTCAGCGCCGAAGTGACGAAGATCAGGTCCACGATCACTGACGTATACAAGGATGCCGCGGCGAAGACCTTCGCGGTGAAAGGAGTCATGGATGCCCTGGAAAAGCTCGGCGAACTCCCCGAGTTGGCAGCGGAGTTCATCTCCAACATCGACACGGGCCGCCTCAACCATGCCGTCGACTCCTACAACAGTGAGATACACCGCTACGGGGACGACTTAATCAATCTCAAGGACGCATTGGAAGAGGCAAAACGTAGTGTGCCCACGTACGCCGCCGAGGAGGCGCGGGCTGAGGCATTCGGTGCGCGATCGCTGAACGAATTCAAGACGGAGCACAAATACATCAGGGACGGGGACGAGCAGAACCACTTCTACGCCTTGGACTTGGCGAGCCAGGAGGGAATTCACGACAGCCACGTCATCGACAAACACGTTGGTAAGACGGACGAGCAGCTTGCGCAACGCCTCAGGGATCAGCAGATACTGCGTGACGGGACGGTGAGGCCAGTAGCCGCGTCCAGCTTCACGAATATGGCCTCTGCCCAGCGGTTCACCCAGGAAGCAATGGACGACGTTGGGAATGCGCAGAAGATTGAGAACTGGTTGAACAGACTGGAAAATAACCCGAACGAAAGATCGACGCTCAACCTGTCTCTTTCCTTCAGTGATGTGACCGGCCGGACGGTCCTGCGGAGCGAGTACGATCAGAAGGGCCTGAGCGCTCAGGGCGCCGACGTGCACAGCGTCGAAGTGGTGCTGCGCTACAAACAAGCCGTAGAGCCGAAGTTCGTAGTCCTCACCTCCATGCCCACGACGCCGTGAGCCGAGACTGCAGGTTTCGTGAGCGTTCAAGAAGAAGCGAGGAAGGTGTCGCCAGCGTTGACCACATACATCGGGGCAGTGTTCAACAACGGATTTGTTTCGCGGTTGCTCGACCTGTCCCTTCGCGCGAACACCTCGGAGAACGAAGACTTCGAGCATGATCTTGCCCGCCTCTGCCGGAGCATGCAGCGTGCGCGGGGTGCTTCCTGGGTGCTGCCGCTGGCCACTGCCGCGGCCACGGTGGATCTTGTCGCAGAGGTGTTGGCGAGCTCCTTGCGAACCCGAATTCCGGCAGGTTTCGAGGAGAAGCTGAGCCTCGCGGCCGGCGGTCGTCCGGCGGAGGAGTATCTGTCGGACGCCGCCTCCGCCATCCGCAAACTCGACGGCGGGGTTGTCCCCGGTTACGGGGAGCTTTCCATGGCTCCGTGGGAGGCCCGCCTCGTGTTTCCGGAAGTGATCGACTTCAAATACTGGGTGGAGACGGACGAGTTCGAAACACTCGACGAGTGTTTGTGGGCCGGGTTCGACAGCCTGCATCCCGGAGAATGTGCGAGCAGGGCAACGGCTCTCATAGCGCAGTCACAAGAAGCCCTGCTCCTCTTTCCCGATCCGGACGTTCTGCGCTCGACGCTTTCGCAGAGTATGCCGTGGGTGTCTCGCAACGTTCTGCGAGAGATCGTCCGAAAGGGCAATGAACACCTCGCCGAGCTGCATGGAGTCTCAGGACGATGACAAGGCCGACCGCCAACAGGGCCGCCACCTACCCCGACCGGGAAACCGCCCAATGGGCCACCCAGCAGGTCGTCACCGCCAATGAGCAGCTGATCCACCGCTGGCTCGCTCAGTCCACCCGCCCCCGCCTGACGATCGAGGCGTCGTGGCCCTCGCGCAGCGAGCCGGTCGGCCGGGTGCTGATCCAGGCGATGATGCTGGCGGGCCGTGAGCCCGTGGACGTACGCGCGGCCCGCGTGGTGCTCAAGCGCGACACGACCCGCCCCCATGGCTTCGTAGTCCAGGCCACCTTCCCCGTCTATCTGTAGAGCCCCGTAGAGACCAGTAGAGGCTGATCACCGTGCCCCTGAGCCCCCTCGAACACGACCGCCGCTACGGCGAACTGGACCAGGTGATCCGCGCCTACGCCGGGCAGCCCGCCGACGACACCCCGGACAAGCCCAGCCAGGCCCTGACCGCCTACCTCCGCCACACCTGGCACACCCGTCCCTGGGCACTGGCCACGGCGGAGACCCAGCTGCGGGAGTACGCCCGCAACCCGCCCGGCCGACTCCGCCTGCGCCTCGGCGAGTTCTACGCGATCCCGGACGTCGGGCTACCCGAGGCGGACATCCAACAGTGGCTGTCCTGCCTCGCCGACCACATCAAGCACAGCGTCGAGACCGGCGAGGCCCCGCCCCCGGCCACCCCCACCACCCACTGGGAATGGCACGCCCGCTTCCCCGAACTCGCCCAGCTCCTCGGCGGCTGGTTCTCCCAGGACATGCCGGACGAGTTGGACGACCACGACGCCGCCGTCGACGACTACGCGGCCGGCACCCACCCCCAGCTGGTCGCCCGCCTGGTCGGCGAACTGCGCGAACTCCTCGCCCTGGACCTGGACGAGCCCGACTACGCCCTGGCCGTCGCCGAACTGGGCATGGAGGTCGACCCGCCGGCTCCCTACAGCCCCAGCGGCTGGCTCACCCTCGTCTCCCAACGACTTGAGCAGCCGCACGCGGACTACGGGCCGGACGCCGGTCAGTGAAGTGCTCGGGCCGTTCTCTGCCCCACGTACACCGCGAACGCCGCCCAGGTGGACGAAGCGACCACGACTACGGACCCGTCCACGTCCTTTGAGTCACGGACCGCGACGGTGCCGGGTATGTTGCGGGCGACTTCGACGCACTCGCCGTTGCCGCTGCTGTGGCTGGACTTGGCGAACTCGAACTGCGGCACGGCTCACAACTCCTTGCGGATACGTTCGATCAGGGCGGTGGAATCGCGAAGAGCGAGTCCGCTCCGGGCGATCCGCTCGAATGTGGCGTTGTGGCGCGCGGCGTCGGCCTCGCTCTCCAGCCACAGGGTAGATGAGGTGGTGTCCATGTAGACCACGTCCATCGCGCCGGGTTCGGCGAACGAGACGATGCTGAAGGCGCTGGTCATCCCGGGATGGGAACCGGCGAGGAAGGGAAGCACCTGAAGCCTGACATTGGGCAGACGGGACGCTTCCGCCAGGTGCGCCAGTTGTACACGCATGACCTCGCGGCCGCCGACAAGTTGACGCAGTGCGCCCTCGCCCACGACAGCCCACAGGCTGAGAGGGTTCGTGTCCGTCAAGCGTGCCTGCCGCGCGATCTTCGCCTCGACGAAACGCTCGATGTCGTCGGGGTCGTCCCAGTCGGCGTTGCCGATCGCGAGAGCCCGGGCGTAGTCCGGAGTCTGCAAGAGGCCGGGAACGAAGGCTCCTTGCCAGGTACGGATTCCGGTCGAGATGTCCTCGAGGGCCACGTACTCAACCAGAGAGCGAAGCTCGGGGTACTGGTTCCACCACCCCTTGGCCTTACGGCGCCCCCGGTCGGTCTTGGCGAGGTTCAGCAGCCGTTCCACGACTTTCGGGTCGGTCACGCCGTACAGGTCGCACAGGATCTGGATGTCGGGATCGCGGAAGGGTACCCAGCCGCGCTCCATCTTGGCGACCTTGGCCGCAGTTGCCGACAGCGCCTCCGCGGCTTGTGGCTGCGTCAGGCCGGCCGTGTCGCGCAGCGTCAGCAGCTCACCGCCCAACTTGCGGGCGAGGACGGTGGATACGCGGTTGCCGCGCGTGAACGGGACTGCGGTCACGTCGGATTACCTCCCGGGTCGCGGCCAGTGTGCAGGTCGCCGAGCAGGGTCGCAAAGCTAGGGGACATATTTCCCTGAGACTCCTTGCCCGCTATGTCGCCACTCCACTACTGTCAGTTTTCAAACGACTACCCAAAGGCATCAGTTGGCGGAAGTGCACCGTGCTGCCCAAGCCGGCCCGCGCGGCATGGCCACCCCACCTGGCGCCCGCCCTCGCGCAAGGAGACGCACCCCGTGACCAACTCCTGCCCTCCCCCTCGCTTCCCCAAGGGCAACGACCGCTACGACTCCGTGGACTACACCCCCTACCTGAGCAACATCCCCCGCGCCCGCAGACGCGTCGCCCAACTCGCCGTCGACTGGGGTCACCCCGACGTCGCCGGCGACGCGGCGCTGCTGGCGAGCGAGTTGTGCACGAACGCCCTGCTCCACGGGTGCTTACGGGACCGCCTGTTCCGCGTCGAGACGTCGCTGACCGGCAACGCACTGCGCGTCGCCGTGACCGACCCGAGGGGCGAGCGGCTTCCGTATCACCACGCGCCCGTCGCGGATGACCAGTCCGGCCGAGGCCTCCTCATCGTCCGCACGCTCGCGAACCGCTGGTCCGTGGAGAAACTCACCGTGGGCAAGACCGTCTGGGCGGAGCTGGAAACGCGCGGGGATCTTGATGTCTGACCTGCTGAGCCGTCGTCGGCAAGACCACCCCGCGGCGGCTGTGTGACGGCGTCGACAGGGACACGCACACAGGCCACGCACTCAGGGCCAGGTAGGAAACGGCGAAGATACCGTCGCGATCAAGATCCTCATGATCGGCAGCATGGCTGTCTGACGCCGTCGACCGATCAGGCGCCCCAGGTCATCCCCACGCCCCTCCGGCGCTGACCCCGGCGGCCCCTCGCGCCCGGGTCGACAGGAAGTGGTGTCCGGGCATCCGTGCGCATGATCTTGGTCAGGTCTGTGGGACCGTAGAGCACGGGAATGGGCTCGGACACCCCGAGCGTTCCCCTATGGGAGTCCGCGGGCAGCCCCGGCGGACTGGATCGAGAGAGGGTCGGCGGCCCGCATCAAGGGCCCGCGTCGCCCCGTGGTCACGGACCGTCACCGCAGTCGGTCATCCTCCCGGACGCGGCAGTCGGCCTTCGGCCGGGATGCGGCCCGGGCAGGGCGCGCATACCGTCTGGCTCAAGATCCCATCGTCCGGAAAGACAGGCGAGCATACCCATCCCACCTGAAACCTATGCGGCACGTGGCCAAGTTTCTTCCCCTGACGGGCTGAAGTTTTGTTGATCGTGGGTCAGTTGGCCACCCCGTCGCCCTACCCTTCAAAGGGTGAACCAATTGATGTCCCGAGAGTACGAGGCCGATGTCCCCGGGGGAGCAGCGCTCCCCGGCGCCCTGTCCGACGCCCTGCGTGCCGAGCTGATCGCGTTCCGGCGCGACATGCACATGCACCCTGAGCTCGGCAACCAGGAGTTCCGCACCACCGCGGCACTCAAGGCACGCCTGGAGCAGGCGGGCCTCAAGCCCCGCGTGCTCGACATCGGGACCGGGCTCATCTGTGACATCGGGATCGACGGCGATGAAGGTGCAGGGGAGGGTGCGGGGGACGGGGAACGAGCCCGCGTACGAGCCCGCGCACGGGACGGCGCGGTCGACGGCGGACGCGGCATGCTCGCCCTGCGTGCCGACATCGACGCGCTGCCCATCCCGGACACGAAGAGCGACTGCGCGTACCGCTCGACCGTGCCCGACCGCGCGCACGCCTGCGGCCACGACGTGCACACGACCGTCGTCCTCGGCGCCGGGCTCGTCCTCGCCGAGCTGCATCGCCAGGGGCTCCTGCCGCATCCCGTACGGCTGATCTTCCAGCCCGCCGAAGAGGTCCTGCCCGGGGGCGCGCCCGACGCCATCGAGTCGGGAGTGCTGGACGGCGTGGGGCGGATCATCGGAGTGCACTGCGACCCGAAGGTCGACGCCGGGCGGATCGGACTGCGCCACGGTCCCATCACCTCCGCCTGCGACCGGCTGGAAGTCTCACTCGACGGCGCCGGAGGCCACACCGCGCGCCCCCACCTCACCACCGACCTCGTCACCGCCGCCGCGCGCGTCGTCACCGACGTGCCGTCCCTCGTCGCCCGGCGCGTGGACGCCCGCAGCGGGCTCGCGGTGACCTGGGGACGGATCGAGTCCGGGCACGCCTGCAACGTCATCCCGCAGCACGCCGAGCTCTCCGGGACCGTACGCTGCCTCGACCTCGAAGCCTGGCGGCAGGCGCCCGACCTGCTGCACGCGGCCATCGACGAGATCGCCAACCTGTACCGGGCCAAGTCCGAGATCAACTACATCCGGGGCGTCCCGCCGGTCGTCAACGACCCGGCGGTCACGGAGCTCCTCCACGACGCCATGACCTCGCGGCGCGGCCCGCACTCCGTCGAGGACACCGAGCAGAGCCTCGGCGGCGAGGACTTCTCCTGGTACCTGGAGCACGTGCCTGGCGCCATGGCCCGCCTCGGCGTCCGTACGCCGGGCGAGCGCACCACCCGTGACCTGCACCGCGGCGACTTCGACGTGGACGAGTCGGCCATCACGGCCGGAGTCGAGCTCTTCACCGCGGCGGCCCTGCTGGACGCGATCCGCTAGGTCTTCCAGGTCCTGTAGGTCCTGTAGGTCCTCCAGGTCCCCCCCCGGGTCCTCCAGATCCTGTAGGGCCTGGCCGGCATGATCCGCCGGACAGGCCCTGGACGCGGTCCCACGAACGCGAGACGCTCACTCGGAGACGGCGCACAAATGACGTCGGGGTACCCGGGCCGCCGGTCCGTCCGATGCCCCGATCGGCACCCCTTTGCCCGCTTGCGTCACCCCGTCGTAACGGGTGGCGCGCAAACGTAACCCGGTGGCGGCACGGTTCGATAACGGCCAGGAGAAACACCGTTCCCCTCCCCTTCTACGCGCGTTACTGTGCGCCGAAATCGCTGCGTCGGCGGCGTGTTGGGGAAGCGGACCGGCGACGGCCGTGGGGATGAAGGGTGCTTGCTGTGCGTCTGATGTCTCGGAGGACCAGGTTCTCCCAAGCAGCGGTGGCCGTCTCGGTCATCGCCCTCGCGGCGGTCGGTTGTGGCAAGTCGAGCACCGACACGAGCAGCGACTCCAAGAAGAGCTCGTCGGGCTACACCGGGAAGGGCATCGGTCTCGCGTACGACATCGGCGGCAAGGGCGACCAGTCCTTCAACGACGCCGCGTTCGCCGGTTTCCAGAAGGCCGAGACCGAGTTCAAGATCGGCGGCCGGGACATCGAGCCGCAGGACGGCGAGTCCGACGCCGACAAGGTGCAGCGCCTGGAGCAGCTCGCCAAGTCCGGCTACAACCCGGTGATCGGCGTGGGCTTCGTGTACGCGCCGGCCGTCAAGGAGGTCGCGGCGAAGTACCCGAAGGTGACCTTCGGCATCATCGACGACGAGCAGGACAAGGCGGCGAACATAGCCGACCTGGTCTTCCACGAGGAGCAGTCCTCCTACCTCGCGGGTGTCGCGGCGGCGAAGGCCACCAAGAAGAACCACATCGGCTTCATCGGCGGCGTGGACATCCCGCTCATCCACAAGTTCGAGGCGGGCTTCGACCAGGGCGCGAAGTCGGTCAACCCGAGCATCAAGATCGAGTCGCAGTACCTGACGCAGACGCCCCAGGAGGGTGGCTTCGCCAGCCCCGACAAGGGCAAGGACGCGGCGGCCGGCCAGATCGAGAAGGGCGCCGACGTGCTGTACCACGCGGCCGGCCTGTCCGGTCAGGGCGTGATCTCCGAGGCCGCCTCCAAGAAGGTGTGGGCCATCGGCGTCGACTCCGACCAGTACGCGCAGAGCTCCCTGGCCAAGTACAAGGACTGGATCCTCGGCTCGGCCCTGAAGAACGTCGGCGGCGCGGTGTACGACCTGGCCAAGTCCGTCGTCGACGGCAAGCCGCTGAGCGGTGTCGTGCGCGGTGACCTGAAGTCGGGCGGCGTCGGCTTCGCCGACTCCAACCCGAAGTACAAGGCCATGAAGGACGTCGCCGCTGCGGTCGACAAGGCCAAGCAGGACATCATCGACGGCAAGGTCACGGTCAAGACGACCCAGTGAGTCGTGCCTGCCGCGACTGATCACCGGTGAGGGAGCCCCCGGCCCGTTGTACGGGCCGGGGGCTCCCTCATGCATGCGGTCATGCGGGGTCGTCGGTGAACGCCTCGAAGCCGGACCGCGGTGCCCGACAGAGCACTGCCGATACCCGGTGGGAACCTCTCGAAAAGATCAAACTTGGGCAGAATTCCGCAAAGTACCATGGTCTGGTGCATGGCATCGCATACGTCGACGACGGGCCCGGGGGCCGGGTGGCTTTGCCGAGTGGAAGCCCCAGGTGCGCCCTTGGTGTTCGGAGTTTGTTCTCCGAGGGTTCAAAACGGTCGGATAACACTCTGGCGACGTGGGTTCTCTGCTATGTCTACGCGCGTTACGCTGCGGCGGAATCAGCGCCTGGTTTGGGCGCCTGCACAAAGGAGTCACGTTCATGCGCCGGGTGTCCCGAATCGCGGTTGCGGGCGTTGCGACCGCATCCCTCGCCGTTGCCCTCTCCGCCTGTGGCGGCTCGTCCACCGAAGCCTCGAGCGGCGGCTCGGCCAAGACCAAGGGCATAGGCCTTGCGTACGACATCGGCGGCAAGGGTGACCAGTCCTTCAACGACGCCGCGTTCGCCGGTTTCCAGAAGGCCGAGAAAGACCTCAAGATCGGCGGCCGGGACATCGAGCCGCAGGACGGCGAGTCCGACGCCGACAAGGTGCAGCGCCTGGAGCAGCTCGCCAAGTCCGGCTACAACCCGGTGATCGGCGTCGGCTTCGTGTACGCGCCGGCCGTCAAGGAGGTCGCGGCGAAGTACCCGAAGACCACCTTCGGCATCATCGACGACGAGCAGGACAAGGCCGCGAACGTGGCCGACATGGTCTTCCACGAGGAGCAGGCCTCCTACCTCGCGGGTGTCGCGGCGGCCAAGGCCACCAAGAAGGACCACATCGGCTTCGTCGGCGGCGTGGACATCCCGCTGATCCACAAGTTCGAGGCCGGGTACGTCCAGGGCGCCCAGTCGGTCAACCCGAAGATCAAGATCGAGAAGCAGTACCTGACCCAGACGCCCCAGGAGGGTGGCTTCTCCAGCCCCGACAAGGGCAAGGACGCGGCCGAGGGTCAGATCGAGGCGGGCGCAGACGTGATCTACGCCGCCGCGGGCCTGTCGGGCCAGGGTGTCATCCAGTCCGCCGCCTCGCACAAGGTGTGGGCCATCGGCGTCGACTCCGACCAGTACAAGCAGGACGCGCTGGCCAAGTACAAGGACTACATCCTGACTTCGGCCACCAAGGACGTCGCCGGGGCGGTCTACAACCTCGCGAAGTCCGTGGCGGACGGCAAGCCCGAGACCGGCGTCGTCCGTGCCAGCCTGGCCACCGGCGGTGTCGGCCTCGCCGACTCGAACCCGGTGTTCAAGAACAACGCCGACCTGCAGGCCGCGCTGAAGAAGGCCGAGGCGGGTATCAAGGACGGCTCGATCACGGTCAAGACCTCCTGACCCGAGTCCTGATCCCGGCCCAGGTCACGACGTCATCACCAGACGTCGAAACCATGGCCATGGCAACGCTGTAATGGCAGCGTTACGGCCACGGAACGGGGCGTGGGGAGGATGACCTTCCCGTGCCCCGTTCGCGCGGCAGAATGCTCGGATCGGATCGGACCGAAAGCAGTCCGAAAAGAACCCGGTCCGTCCGAGTGCAATTCAAAGCAGGGGCGCTACGCGCGTAGATAGGCCCCTTTTCCAAGGAGAGTGCGCCATCGACGCGTCCAGCAGCCCTCCGCTCACCGCGCAGTCGACCGCGGTCGAGCTGGCGGGGATCACCAAGCGTTTCCCCGGTGTGGTGGCCAACCATGACATCCACCTGACGGTCCGCAAGGGCACGGTCCACGCCCTCGTCGGCGAGAACGGTGCCGGCAAGTCGACGCTGATGAAGATCCTCTACGGCATGCAGAAGCCGGACGAGGGCACCATCGCCGTCGACGGTGAGCAGGTCACCTTCCACAACCCCGCCGACGCCATCGCGCGCGGCATCGGCATGGTCCACCAGCACTTCATGCTCGCCGACAACCTCACCGTCCTGGAGAACGTGGTCCTGGGCAGCGAGAAGCTGTACGGCATCGGCGGGGGCGCCCGTAAGAAGATCAAGGAGATCTCCGACCGGTACGGGCTGAACGTCCGCCCGGACGTCCTGGTCGAGGGCCTCGGTGTCGCCGAGCGTCAGCGCGTGGAGATCCTCAAGGTCCTCTACCGCGGCGCCCGCACCCTGATCCTGGACGAGCCCACCGCCGTACTGGTGCCGCAGGAGGTGGACGCACTCTTCGACAACCTGCGCGAGCTCAAGTCCGAGGGCCTGGCCGTCATCTTCATCTCGCACAAGCTGGGCGAGGTCCTCTCGGTCGCCGACGAGATCACCGTCATCCGGCGCGGTACGACGGTCGGCACGGCCATCCCCGCCGAGACGACTCCCCGCCAGCTCGCCGAGATGATGGTCGGCAGCGAGCTCCCGACCCCGGAGACCGCCGAGTCCACCGTCACGGACAAGCCGGTCATCCAGGTCGAGGGCCTCACGGTCTTCGCCAGCGGTGCCCCCTCCCTCGGCGAGCTCGCCGAACCGACGGGCGCCGGTCTGCTCACCGAGGACACCGCCGAGACCGCCGCCGCGGTGCGGCGCGTCCTCGACGACGTCACCTTCACCATCCACGCCGGTGAGGTGATGGGCATCGCCGGTGTCGAGGGCAACGGCCAGACCGAGCTCATCGACGCGCTGATCGGCCTCAAGCACGCGGACTCCGGAGCCATCAGCTTCCTCGGCGAGGAGATCACGGGGTGGGCCACCCGCAAGCGCCGTGAGAAGGGCATCGGGTACATCCCCGAGGACCGCCACCGTCACGGCCTGCTGCTGGAGGCCCCGCTCTGGGAGAACCGCATCCTCGGCCATGTCACCGAGGCCCCGAACGCGAAGGGCTTCTGGCTCGACATCAAGGGCGCCCAGGAGGACACCAAGCGGATCGTCGAGGAGTACGACGTCCGCACCCCCGGCATCGACGTCACCGCCGCCTCGCTCTCCGGCGGCAACCAGCAGAAGCTGATCGTCGGCCGCGAGATGAGCCACAAGCCGCGCTTCCTGATCGCCGCCCACCCCACCCGCGGTGTGGACGTCGGCGCGCAGGCCGCGATCTGGGACCAGATCCGCGAGGCCCGCCGTGAGGGCCTGGCCGTGCTGCTGATCTCGGCCGACCTGGACGAGCTGATCGGCCTGTCGGACACCCTGCGGGTGATCTACAACGGCAGGCTCGTGGCGGACGCCGACCCGGCGACCGTCACCCCGGAGGAACTCGGCTCGGCCATGACCGGCGCCGCCTCCGGACACCTGGAGCACGTAGCGGAAAGCGCCGCCCCGGAGGACGAGGCCCGATGAAGAAGTTCGACAAGGAGCGCGTGCTCCTCGCGGTGGCCGGCCCGGTCATCGCGCTCGTCGCGGCGATCGCGCTGACCTCGGTCGTGCTGCTCGCCTCGGGCAAGAGCCCGTTCGAGCCGTACTCCCTGATGCTCCAGCAGGCGACGTACTCCGACACCCAGGTCCTGATCATCAACCAGGCCTCGCTGTACTACATCGCGGCACTCGGTGTGGCCATCGGCTTCCGCATGAACCTGTTCAACATCGGCGTCGACGGCCAGTACCGCCTCGGCGCGATGATGACCGCGGTGGTCGGCGCGCATCTCGCGCTGCCGTCCTTCCTGCAGATCCCGGTGCTCATGCTCGTCGCGGTGTTCACCGGCGCCTTCTGGGCCGGTATCGCGGGCGTCCTGAAGGTCACCCGCGGTGTGAGCGAGGTCGTCGCGACGATCATGCTCAACGCGATCGCCACCAGCCTCATCGGCTACCTCACCGCGGAGAACATCTGGGGTGTGCAGGTCGGCAACAACAACACCACCGGCATCATGAAGAAGTCCGGCTGGTTCCCCGGCATCAACCTCGGCGCGGACGTCGGCGAGATCTACGGCATGGTCTTCATCGCGGTCCTCATGGGCGTTCTGTACTGGCTCGTTCTCAACCGCACCCGCTTCGGCTTCGACCTGCGCGCCACCGGCGCCTCCGAGACCGCTGCCGCGGCCTCCGGCGTCGACGCCAAGAAGATGGTGCTCACCGCGATGCTGATCTCCGGCGCGATCGCGGGCTTCTCCGGTCTGCCGCTGCTGCTGGGCGACGCCCACACCTACAGCCTGAGCTTCCCGGCCGGCCTCGGCTTCACCGCCATCGGCATCGCGCTGCTCGGCCGCAACAACCCGGGCGGCATCGCGCTCGCCGCGCTCCTGTGGGCCTTCCTCGACAAGGCGTCCCCTGCGCTCGACTACGCCACCCCGGTGGCGTACGAGAAGGAGATCGCCACCATCATGCAGGGCCTGATCGTCTTCGCGGTCGTCATCTCGTACGAGGCCGTACGTGTCTGGGGCCTGCGCCGCCAGCAGAAGCGGGTCGGTGAGGAACTGGCCGCGGCCGCCGCCAACAACAACTCCCCGAAGGAGGTGGCTGCCCGATGAGCACCGCGACCGTCGCCAAGCCGCAGGCGCAGCAGCCCGGCAAGGGCAGCCGCCGATTCTCGCTCCCCGTGCTCCTGCTGATCATCGCGGGCGTACTCATCCTGACCTCGGTCGTCCGCCTGATCACCGGTGCGGACGGCATCACCTCGACCGGACAGATGTCCACGGCGCTGCGCCTCGCGGTGCCGATCGGCCTCGCGGGCCTCGGCGGCCTGTGGTCCGAGCGCGCGGGCGTCGTCAACATCGGCCTCGAAGGCATGATGATCCTCGGCACCTGGTTCGGTGCCTGGGCCGGCTACCAGTGGGGGCCGTGGACCGGTGTCGCCTTCGGCATCATCGGCGGCTGCCTCGGCGGCGTCCTGCACGCCATCGCCACGGTGACCTTCAACGTCAACCACATCGTCTCCGGTGTGGCCATCAACATCCTGGCGCTCGGCACCACCCGCTACCTCTCCAAGTTCACCTTCGAGAACGCGCCGCAGGGCTCCTCCAAGCAGTCCCCGCCGATCGACTCGCTCGGCACCTTCGACATCCCAGGGCTGTCCAGTTGGCTGACCACGCTCAACGGCAAGCACTGGTTCCTGATCTCGGACATCGCAGGTCTGCTCGGCGGACTGGTCACCGGCCTGTCGCCGCTCACCGTCGTCGCGGTGGCGCTCGTCCCCGCCACCTGGTGGGTGCTGTGGCGCACGGCCTTCGGCCTGCGCCTGCGCTCCTGCGGTGAGAACCCGGTGGCCGCCGAATCCCTCGGCGTCAACGTCTACAAGTACAAGTACATCGCCGTGATCATCTCGGGCGGCTTCGCCGGCCTCGGCGGCGCCTTCCTGTCGATCGTCGCGTCCAACGTGTACCTGGACGGCCAGACGGCCGGCCGCGGATACATCGGTCTCGCCGCGATGATCTTCGGCAACTGGATGCCGGGCGGCCTCGCCCTCGGCGCGGGCCTGTTCGGCTACACCGACAGCCTCAACCTGCGCGGCGGCGGCACCAACGTGCACGCGCTGATCCTGCTCCTCGCGATCCTGCTGGTGTTCGCCGTGGCCTACCTGGCATGGAAGAAGCGGGTCGTGCCCGCGGTCATCACGGCCGTGGTCTCGGCGCTGATGTTCGTCTGGTATCTCGCCACCGACGAGGTCCCGCAGCAGTTCGTGAGCGCCACGCCGTACGTCGTGACCCTGCTCGTGCTCTCGCTGTCCGCGCAGCACCTGCGGATGCCGAAGGCGGACGGCATGCCGTACCGGAGAGGACAGGGCAAGTGACGTCCCTCGGCGCCGGGTCCAAGGCCGTCGACTGGGAGGCCCTGCGGGAGCTCGCCCGGGACGCCATGTCCCGGGCGTACGCCCCCTACTCGGGCTTCCCGGTCGGCGTCGCGGCCCTCGTCGACGACGGCCGGACCGTCACCGGCTGCAACGTCGAGAACGCCTCGTACGGGCTCGGGCTGTGCGCCGAGTGCGGTCTGGTCTCCCAGCTGCTGAACACCGGGGGCGGTCGGCTGACGCACTTCACCTGCGTCGACGGACAGGGCGAGATCCTCGTCCCGTGCGGACGCTGCCGCCAGCTGCTGTACGAGTTCGGCGGGGCCGATCTGCTCCTGGAGACCCCGGCCGGAATCCTGCCGCTCTCCGAGATGCTGCCGCAGGCCTTCGGGCCGGAGAATCTCACCAAGTAACGCCTGCGCGGCCCCTCCCGACGACCGGACGATGAACGACCGGTCGGGAGGGGCCGCGGATTTTCGGAAGTCTTCGGAAGGAAAGCCATGGCCATGGACGCCGTCTCCGTCATCCGCACCAAGCGGGACCGCGCCGAGCTCAGCGACGCGCAGATCGACTGGGTCATCGACGCGTACACCCGCGGCGAGGTCGCCGACTACCAGATGGCCGCCCTCAACATGGCGATCCTGCTCAACGGCATGAACCGCCGCGAGATCGCCCGCTGGACCGCCGCGATGATCGCCTCCGGCGAGCGCATGGAGTTCTCCTCCCTCTCCCGCCCGACCGCCGACAAGCACTCCACGGGCGGCGTCGGCGACAAGATCACCCTTCCGCTGGCGCCGCTGGTCGCCGCGTGCGGCGCGGCGGTCCCGCAGCTGTCCGGACGCGGCCTCGGCCACACCGGCGGCACGCTGGACAAGCTGGAATCGATCCCCGGCTGGCGCGCCCTGCTGTCGAACGAGGAGATGCTGAACGTCCTCGACACGACCGGTGCGGTCATCTGCGCCGCGGGCGACGGCCTGGCCCCGGCGGACAAGAAGCTCTACGCGCTCCGTGACGTCACGGGCACGGTGGAGGCGATCCCCCTCATCGCCTCCTCCATCATGTCGAAGAAGATCGCGGAGGGCACGGGCTCGCTGGTCCTGGACGTGAAGGTCGGCACCGGCGCCTTCATGAAGACCATCGAGGACGCCCGCGAACTCGCCTCCACGATGGTCGGGTTGGGCACCGACCACGGAGTGAGGACGGTCGCGCTCCTGACGGACATGTCGACCCCGCTGGGCCTGACGGCGGGCAACGCGCTCGAAGTACGGGAGTCGGTGGAGGTCCTGGCGGGCGGCGGTCCGGCCGACGTCGTCGACCTCACCATCGCCCTGGCGCGCGAGATGCTGGACGCGGCGGGCATCAAGGACGCCGATCCGGCGAGGGCCCTCGCGGACGGCTCGGCGATGGACGTCTGGCGCCGCATGATCGCCGCGCAGGGCGGTGACCCGGACGCCGCGCTGCCCACCTCCCGCGAGCAGCACGTCGTGACGGCCCCGTCCTCCGGCGTCCTGACCCGCCTGGACGCCTACGACATCGGCATCGCCGCCTGGCGCCTGGGCGCGGGCCGCGCCCGCAAGGAGGACCCGGTGCAGGCCGCCGCGGGCGTCGAACTGCACGCCAAGCCCGGCGACACCGTCACCGCGGGCCAGCCGCTGCTGACCCTCCACACCGACACCCCCGAGCGCTTCGAGTACGCCCTGGAGTCGGTCGAGGGTTCCTACGACATCGCGGCCGCGGGCACGGACTTCAAGGCCACCCCGGTCGTGCTGGAACGTATCGCCTGACCTGCGCTTTCCTCGTACGGGTGAACGGGATCGGTGGACGTCCACCGATCCCGTTCGGCATGCTGGACTCGGTGACGCACCGATTGGAGACCGCCGTGAGCGCACTCACCGTCGACCACGACCCCGAGCAGAACTGGGACGACCTCGTCCGGTTCTGGGAGGAGATGGAGTGGCCGGAGGGCAGCAAGGTGGAGATCATCGAGGGGATCGTCACCGTGTCACCACCGCCGTCCAAGGACCACAACACCACGGCAGCCTTGTTGCAGAGGCGCCTGTACACCAAGATTCCGGAGTCCTGGGAGATCTACCAGACGCTGGGCCTGGAGGTGCCAGGGGCGCACGGCTTGTTCGTGCCCGACCTCGCCGTGCTGCCCGTGGAGTCAGTGGTGGGCAGCGGCAACCGTGTCCCTGCGGATGAGGCGGAGCTGGTTGTCGAGATCACGTCGAAGAGCAATGCCAATCATGACCGCATCAAGAAGGTCCACGGCTACGCCCGGGCCGGTGTGCCGCTCTACCTGCTCCTGGATGCCTGGCACAGTGGCCGTCCCACGGCGACGCTCTACGGTGCGCCGGAAGACGGCACGTACCGAGTGCTCGCCTCAGTGGAGTATGGCGGGAAGTTGACGCTGCCGGAGCCCTTCGACCTCACCCTCGACACCAGCGTGTTCCCCGTCGACTGACGTATCCGAGGGGCGGCGCCCCGTTCTGGTGCGCCGCCCGCTCTCGAACGCCGGCCCGTCCACCGTCAGCCGAGTACGGCCGCGATCACCACCAGCACCGGCACCGACAGGATCGTCGACAGCAGGATCGACTCCCTGGCCAGCGTCTCGCCGACCCGGTAGCGCGAGGCGTACGTGAAGAGGTTCTGGGCGGCGGGCAGCGCCGAGGTGACCACCACGTCGAGCAGGGGCGCCCCGTGCAGCCCGAACACGCCGACGGCCAGCGCCCAGGCCGCCAGCGGCTGGCCCACCGACTTCAGCGCGACGGACAACAGCACCGGGTGCCGGTCCGGGCCACGGCCGGGCAGCGTGCTGCCGCACAGCGAGATGCCGAACGCCAGCAGCACCGCGGGCACCGACATGTTGCCGATCAGCGTGAGCGGGTCCATGACCGGTCCCGGCAGCGTCAGACCGGTCGCCGACACCGCGACCCCGCTCAGCGAGCCGACCGCGATGGGGTTGCGCAGGGGAGTGATCAGCCGCTGCCACAGGGGGCCCTTCTCGCCGTCCCCCGACAGATCGAGGACCGTGAGGGCGAGGGGCGTGACCATGATCTGCTGGAAGAGCAGCACGGGCGCGACGAGCGAGGCGTCACCCAGCACGTACACCGCGATCGGGATGCCGAGGTTTCCCGAGTTGACGTAACTGGAGCACAGCGCGCCGATCGTCGTCCGGCCCACGCCCCAGCCGCGTACGACCCCGATCGCGACGAAGACACCGGCCGCCGCGGCCGTGCTCATCGCCGTCACCAGGAGCCGGCTGGAGAAGATCACCGACAGGTCGGCCCTGGCGAGCGTGGTGAACAGCAGCGCGGGGGAGGCCACATGGAAGGCGAGCTTCGTCAGCACCTCCCGCCCGTTCTCCCCGAGATAGCCGCGGCGCCCGATGACGTAACCGACCCCGATGACGACGGCGATGACCGCGAAGCCCGTCAGCACCCCTTGCACGGCGCCTCCTTCGATCGGAGGAGGCCGTCGGGTATCACGGAAGGCGCTGATTCATGGGGCATACACCCAACCCTCTGGGGCGGGAGGGGCGCAGGTCAATGTGATCCTTTGCGGGCGCGCGCCCCGGACGGGTCCGCTCTCCGCGATGAGTTCCGTGCCCCCGGCCGGTCTACTGACCGTGGACGCCACGACACCCGCCGTACTCGTGCTGCCCGGCCCCGTCACCCGTGACCAGGTGCCGAGGCTCTGTGACGATGTGCGCGCGCGGCTGGCGGCGACCGGTGCCGGGGTGGTGGTCTGCGATGTCGCGGGCCTTGATCCGCCCGGCCTGGCCACCGTCGACGCCCTGGCCAGGATGCAGCTCGCCGCCCGCCGGGCCGGGGGCCGCATCCGCCTGCGCGCCCCGGCCCCACCCCTGCTCCTGCTTCTCGATCTAGTCGGACTCCGCTTCGAGCTGGAGGGGGAGGCCGAAGAGCGGGAACCAGCGCTTGGTGTCGAGGAAGCAGTGGAACCCGGTGATGCGGCCGTCTGAGATCTCCAGCGCCTGGATCGCCCAGGCACTGAAGCCGCCCTCCTCCGGATCCGGCTTGTAGTGCGCGAATCCCGGCAGACCGTTGACCGCGACCGGCAGCAGGCGCGAACCCGCGCAGGACGCGCCGAGGGTCGTCATGAAACCGGTGATGTCGCCCGTGCCGCGCAGCCACAGGTCGAACGGCGGCATCGTCATGACCGCGTCCTCGTGGAGCAGCGCGGTCAGCGCCGTCATGTCGTACCCCTCGAACGCCGCGACATAGCGCTCCAGGAGCTTCTGCTGCTCCTCGTCGAGCGGGTCGGAGACGGCGGCCTCGGCACTGTCGCTCTCCGCGAGGGTCGCGCGGGCCCGCTGCAGCGCGCTGTTGACCGAGGCGACCGTCGTCCCGAGCAGTTCGGCGACCTCGGCCGCCTTCCAGGCCAGGACCTCGCGCAGGATGAGCACGGCACGCTGCTTGGGCGGCAGCTGCTGCAGGGCGGCCATGAAGGCGAGGCGCACCGACTCCTTGGCCACCGCGGCCTCGGCCGGGTCACTGATCGTGGGCAGCACACGCGCGTCGGGCGCCGGCTCCAGCCAGACGTTGTCCGGGCGCGGGGTGAGCGCCGCCTGAGCCAGGGGTGAGGGACCACTCAGATCCATGGGACGAGCCCTCCGGTTGCCCGCGTTCAGCATGTCGAGGCAGACGTTGGTGGCGATCCGGTACAGCCAGGACCGCATCGACGAACGGCCCTCGAACTTCTCGTAGCTCCGCCAGGCGCGGACCATCGTGTCCTGCACCGCGTCCTCCGCCTCGAAGGAGGAGCCGAGCATCCGATAGCAGTACCCGGTCAGCTCGACCCGGTGCTTCTCCAGCCGGACGTCCAGATCTGTCGTCGCCGCCGTACCGTCGCTCATGGCCAACCCGCCCCTGTGGCTGTTCCCGTCGTACCGTCGCCTCGTCGCGCCGGCACTTCGGAAGCTACCGCAGCCCACTGACAATGGCCCCCGAAGTGGGAAAAAGCGCAGCTCAGACCAATTGCTTCACGGACATGAGCAGATGCCGGTACGCACCGCCCGCTTCGGCCCCGGCGTCGGCCTCCGCTTCGGCCCCGGCCGCCGATTCGGCCCCGCTCAGCAGCGCCCGCTGCCCCGGCCCCAGCAGCTCAAGCCGTACCCGCGACTCCTCGAAGGAGTTCAGGGCGTCCAGCAGATACGCCGGGTTGAAGGCGACGGTGATCTCCGCCGTGCCGGTCAGCGCCGCCGGCAGCCGCTGCGAGGCCACGTCGTCGGCGTATCCGGCGCGCAGCAGAACGGACCCCTCGCCGTCACCGGTGAAGTCCAGCCGCACGGGACTGTTCACCTCGGCGACGACGGCGACGCGCCGTACGGCCTCCGCCAGTGCCTCGCGCTCCACCTCCGCGACCGCGGCGTCGGACACCGAGAACAGCGAGCCGTGCCGCGGCAGCCGCCCCTCCATCAGCCGCACCGCCGTCCGCATGGACCCGCCCTCGAAGCCGATCATCCCGCCGCCCGCGGAGTCGAGCCCGATGCGCACGTCACCGGAGCGGGCCAGCGAACGGGCGATCTCGTGCAGTCGGCGCGCGGGCAGCAGCGCCTCCACGACGCCGTCGAGGGGGGCCTCGGGTTTCCAGGTCAGGGTGCGCACGGCGTACCGGTAGCGGTCCGAGGCGGAGAGTGTCATCTCCTCGCCGGACAGCCGCAGTTGTACGCCGGTGAGGACCGGCAGCGTGTCGTCGCGCCCGGCCGCGACGGCGACCTGGGACACGGCGGTCGCGAACGCGGCGGCGTCCACGGTGCCGCGCGGCTCGGGCGGCTCCGGCAGTGCCGGGTACTCGTCCTTGGGTAGCGTCGACAGACCGAACCGTGTGCCACCCGCCTCCACCGTGAACCGTGTCCCCTCCAGCGCGCAGCTCACCTGCCCCTGCGGCAGCACCCGGCAGATGTCCAGCAGTCGGCGCCCCAGCACGAGGATCCGGCCGTCCGCCCCCGTCCCGGCATCGACCTCGATCCTCGCCGCCGCCTCGAAGTCGAACCCCGAGATGCCGAGCCGTCCCGGACCGGCCTCCAGCAGCAGTCCGCCCAGCACCGGTACCGGCGAGCGGGTGGGCAGGGTGCGGGCCGCCCAGGCCACCGCCTCGGCGAGGTCGTCGCGATCGACGCGGAACTCCATGAAAGATCCCCCTGTTCGGGCCAGTTGACCGGGTGGAGGCTAGGTGCCGCCACTGACAACGGGGTCCGACCAGGGGGAACGGAGGAGCTGGGACGCTCAGTGCGCCAGGGCGGGCTCGCGGCGGGCCTGTACGCGGGCCGCGTGGGAGCCGAACACCGTGATCGTGACGACGCCGAGGACCGCGAACAGGCCGAGCGTCACCGTCCCGGCCCACCCGGCCGCGTGGAAGGCGACCGCGCCGAGCGTGCTGCCCGCGCTGGAGCCGATGTAGTACGCGGACTGGTAGAGGGCCGAGGCCTGGGCGCGGCCCTGCTTGGCGGTGTGGCTGACCGAGGAGGACGCCACCGCGTGGCCCGCGAAGAAGCCCGCGGTGATCAGCACCAGGCCGAGCAGGACGAGGGGGAGGGAGTCGACCAGGGAGAGGAGCAGGCCGGCGGTCGTGGTGCCGCCCGCCAGGTACAGGGAGCCGCGCCGGCCCAGTCGGGCGACCAGCCTGCCCGCCGTGGACGCCGACACCGTACCGACCAGATACACCAGGAAGATCGAGCCGATGATGCCCTGGGGGAGGGAGAACGGGGCCTCGGTCAGGCGATAGCCGATCACCGTGTAGACCCCGCCGAAGACCGTCATGAACAGCGCGCCGATCGCGTACAGCCGGCGCAGCAGCGGGTTCGCGAGGTGGTCACGGACCGTACGGGCCAGTACCCCCGGCCGCAGCGAGCCGGGCGTGAAGTGCTTCGGCGCGGGCAGCAGCAGACGGAAGGCGACCGCGCAGGCCACCGCGATGATCCCGATCGTGGCGACGGCCACCCGCCAGCCCCACTCCTGCGCGACCCAGCCCGTGATGACCCGGCCGCTCATGCCGCCGACGCTGTTGCCCGCCACGAAGAGGCCGATCGCCGTGATCAGGGCCTTGGGGCGGACCTCCTCGGCCAGATAGGCCGTCGCGGAGGCCGGAAGCCCCGCCAGGGCCGCGCCCTGCACCGCCCGCAGCGCGACCAGCGCGCCGATCGACGGGGCGAAGGGGACCAGGAGCCCGACCGCCACCGCGACCGCCAGCGACGCCGTCATCAACGTACGCCGTCCGAACCGCTCCGACAGCGCGCTCATCGGGAGGACGAACAGCGCCAGGCCGCCCGTCGCCGCCGACACCGTCCAGCTCGCCTCGCTCGCGCTGACCCCGAAGTCCGTGGAGACGAGCGGGAGGAGGGCCTGCGTGGAGTAGAGGAGCGCGAAGGTCGCCACACCCGCGAGGAAGAGCGCGAAGCTCATACGGCGGTAGCCGGGCCCACCCGGGGTGAGACGGGAGTCGACGGCGGCGGTGGAGGACGTGACGGAGGAGGTGGCGCCCACGGTGGTGGACGCCCCGGTACTGGCGGAAGGCATGCTTCGAAACTAAAGAACCGCCGCTCATCCGTCCAATGCATGGAATCGCCATAATCGTTCCCATGGTGCATCAGCAAAGGTCACAGGCTCACCTGTCACCGTCCAGTGACACAGAAGACAGCGCGGGCATGTCGAGGCTGCTCGCCCCACGCCTCGCGTACTTCGCCGGGGTCGCCCGCACGGAGCACGTCACACGCGCCGCGCAGGAGATGCAGGTCCCCCAGTCGACCCTTTCGCGCGCCATGGTCCGGCTCGAACAGGATCTCGGCGTCGATCTGTTCGCACGCCGGGGCCGCACGGTCTCCCTCACCTCCGCGGGCCGTACGTTCCTCTCCTCCGTCGAACGGGCCCTCGCCGAGATCGAGCGCGCCGCCGAGGAGGTGCGCGCGGACGCCGACCCGGCCACCGGCAAGGTCGCGTTCGGCTTCCTGCACACGATGGGATCGGAGACCGTCCCCGGCCTGATCCGCGCCTTCCGCGCCGACCACCCCCGGGTCCGCTTCAGCCTCGTCCAGAACTATGGCGAGGCGATGCTGGAGGGGCTGCGCTCGGGCGAGCTGGACCTGTGCCTCACCTCGCCGGTGCCGGACGCGCCCGACCTGGTGGGCCGCCGCCTCGACGAGCAGAAGCTCCGGCTCGTCGTCCCGGCCGACCACCGCCTCGCCGCCCGCAAACGCGTCCGCCTCGCCGAGGCCGCCGACGAGACCTTCGTGACCCTCGAACCCGGCTACGGCATGCGCCGCATCACCGACGACCTCTGCCAGGAAGCCGGCTTCAGGCCCCGGATCGCCTTCGAGGGCGAGGAGGCCGAGACCCTACGGGGCCTGGTGGCCGCCGGCCTCGGAGTCGCCCTCCTGCCACCACCGGCCGTGCCCCGCCCGGGGGTGGTCGAACTGACGGTCACGGCCCCGAGAGCGGTCCGCGAGATCGGGGTGGCATGGCTGGACGGTCACCCGGACACGCCACCGGTAGCGGCCTTCAAGAAGTTCCTGCTGTCGAGGAGGGGCCACCTGCTACCGGACTGAGGGGCGGACGCGCCCCGCTTTCAGGGGCGCGAGGAACTGCGCGACCGGCTTCCACCACGCCGCAGACGAAACACGACCTAGCGACGCAACGCCTTCCCGAAGCCGGAGGCGAGTGGCATCCGCAACCCCAATGGCGGCGGCGCGGCCAACGCGTCCTCCAGAGGGCGCGACACCCCGTGTCCGAACAACGCCCCCATCACGAAGTCCTCCGCCAGCGCGTGCACTTCGGACCGGTACTGGTGCAACCCGTGCCCGTCGGAGTGGACCTCGAACCGGCAGATGTCCCGGTTGGACTTCTTCGCCCGTGCCGCGAGCCGGAAGGACAACTCCGGGTCGGTGCGCTCGTCGTTGGTGCCGTGCACGATCAGTACACGCCGCCCGGAGAGCTGCTTCACCGGTTCGGGTGGCGCCGCCACGTCGTCCTCGGGCAGCCAGGGGGCGAGCGCCAGAACGGAGTTGACGGCGGTGTGCCCGGCCGCCCGCAGCGCCGCCCGGCCTCCCATGCCCACACCGGCGAGGCACACCGGTACGTCCCCGTAGCGGCGTACGACCTCGTCGGCGGCCCAGGACGCGTCGCTCGCGAGATGCGCCTCGCTGCCGTTCCAGCCGCGGAAGCGGTAGTGCACGACATGGGTCGCCAGGCCTTCCGCGCCTCCCGCGCGCATGAGCCGGCGGCCGAGCGCGCGTACGGAGGCGGTCGCCAACATCGGGGACGGTCTGCGCGCGGAGACCTCGTCGCCGCCCGGGAGCAGCAGAACCACTCCGCTGACCGCCGTCGGCTCCGGGCCGACCGCCCTCCCAAGCCGGGCCCTGCGAACCGGCGTCGCTTGCTGTGCCATGACAGAACAGTGTCAGAAGTGACCGTGTACGCCACCCGTCCGCCTGGTCACCGTTACGTATCGACGGACGGCGTGACAGGAGATCTACGCGCGTAGGGTCTACAGTGCGAAAATGACGAGCCAGATCCAGAACACCCCGAGCTCGGAACAGATCCGCCGGGCGCCCAAGGTCCTGCTGCACGATCACCTCGACGGGGGCCTGCGCCCCGGGACGATCGTGGAACTCGCCCAGGAGACAGGCTATTCCGGGCTCCCCGAGACCGACCCCGACAAACTCGGCGTCTGGTTCCGCGAGGCCGCGGACTCCGGGTCCCTGGAGCGCTACCTGGAGACCTTCGCCCACACCTGTGCCGTCATGCAGACGCGCGAGGCGCTGGTGCGGGTCGCCGCCGAGTGCGCCGAGGACCTCGCCGAGGACGGGGTCGTCTACGCCGAGGTGCGGTACGCGCCGGAACAGCACCTGGAGGCCGGGCTCACCCTCGAAGAGGTCGTCGAGGCGGTCAACGAGGGCTTCCGGGAGGGCGAACGGCGTGCCCGGGAGAACGGCCACCGCATCCGGGTCGGCGCCCTGCTCACCGCCATGCGGCACGCGGCTCGCGCCCTGGAGATCGCCGAACTGGCCAACCGCTACCGCGACCTGGGAGTGGTGGGCTTCGACATCGCGGGCGCCGAGGCGGGCTTCCCGCCCACCCGTCACCTCGACGCCTTCGAGTACCTCAAGCGCGAGAACAACCACTTCACCATCCACGCCGGCGAGGCCTTCGGGCTCCCCTCCATCTGGCAGGCGCTCCAGTGGTGCGGCGCGGACCGGCTCGGCCACGGTGTGCGGATCATCGACGACATCCAGGTCGCGGCGGACGGCTCGGTGAAGCTCGGACGGCTGGCCTCGTACGTCCGTGACAAGCGCGTCCCGTTGGAACTGTGCCCCAGCTCCAACCTCCAGACCGGCGCCGCCGACTCCTACTCGGAGCACCCGATCGGTCTGCTGCGGCGCCTGCACTTCCGGGCGACCGTGAACACGGACAACCGGCTCATGTCAGGGACGAGCATGTCGCGCGAATTCGAGCATCTGGTCGATGCGTTCGGATATTCGCTCGATGATATGCAGTGGTTCTCTGTCAATGCTATGAAGTCAGCATTCATTCCTTTCGATGAACGACTAGCGATGATCAATGACGTGATCAAGCCTGGATATGCAGAGCTCAAATCCGAATGGCTGTTCCAGCAGACCGCCTCCACCAGGGGTTCCTTGGAGGAGCAGGGCTGATCGAAGGAGCGAAAGGCAGCCGGGTCTTCACCTGTTCTCCATGACTCGGCTGCTTTTTGATGTTTGCGGAGGGCGGCTCGGCGTGTTTACGTTTTTGGACCGCTCACATCCCCGTCACACGGATCCAAGGACGCATTCAATATGAAGCAGTCTGCTGCCAAGACCCTCGGCGTCGCCGCTCTCGGTGCCGCATTCGCCGCCGTCGGCGCGGGCGCCGCGAACGCCGCCCCGGCCGTGCCGGACGCCTCCCAGGCGCTGGGCACCGTCACCGAGGCGCTGCCCGCGCAGAACGCCGCGGCGGCGCTCCCGGGTGCGGGAGAGGCGCTTACTCAGGGGCAGGGCGCGCTCGGCGCGGGGGTGGCCGCGGCCCAGCCCGCCATCGCGAAGGTCCTTGCCGACGGGCCGGCGGCGCCGGTGGCCGGATTGCTCGGGGGGCTGCCGCTGCAGGGCCTGCCGACGCACGGTCTGCCGCTGAACGGGCTGCCGCTCGGCTGACGCCTTCCGCTTGTTTCGGCCTTTCGCCTGTACGAACGCCGGTGGGGCGCACCCTGATTGGGGTGCGCCCCACCGGCGTGTCGTGCCGTCGGAGCGGCCGGGGGTCACCAGGCCGTGCGGGCCTTGTCCTCGGAGGGGAACAGGATCCACAGCGCTATGTAGAGCAGGAACTGCGGGCCCGGGAGCAGGCAGGAGAGAACGAAGATCACGCGCATCGTGGTCGCGGAGGTGCCGAAGCGCCGCGCCAGCGCTGCGCACACTCCGCCGATCATGCGGCCGTTGGTGGGGCGGGCAAGGGCGGTCATGAGGGCTCCTTCGTGAACCGTGGCGGGACGCCGGGATGTCGGACATCGAGGTCTTCTTCGATGTCTTCAACGCTACGGTGACGAAGCGGGCGAAGCGTCGCTCTACGGGGCGATGCCGACCCTGGGAATCGTCGGGGTCCGACCCTGAGCCATGTCCTCCCGGGGGAGGGCCGCGCGGCGCCGGGTCTCTGCCCGGCGGCGGAGCCTGACCCTGGCGGCCGGCACGATCGCGAGATGGGCCAGGGCGACGCCGACCGTGTTGAGCAGCAGGGAGTCGACGTCCACGACTTGGCCGGGGACGCCGGTCTGCAGCAGTTCGATGCCCAGTGAGATCAGGGCGCCGGCGGCGACCGTGCGGACGAGGGAGCCGAGCGGGGATGCCGTCAGCTTGCCGCCGGCCATGGGGAGCAGGACGCCGAGCGGGGCGAGCAGGCCGAGGCCCTGACCTATCCGGCGGGCGGCTTCCACCGGGCCCAGCGCGAGGTCGGCCCTGATGCCGGCGAACGGGCGGAGGTTGGCGGGGCTCACCCAGGGGACGTCCAGGGGACGCAGGGTGATCCAGGCGACGAGCGCGAGATGTGCGACGAGGAGGAGAGCTCCTGCCGCACGGACGCGGGTCACGGCGCTGCCGCCGCCTTCGCCTTGACGTTGCACGCCTCCCAAGACGCGGGGGTCGGCAGGATCGGTTCCGGGTTGTCGGTGAGCTTGGGTCTGAGGGGTGAGGGATGCGCCACACCTACGGTGCGGAGCGGGCACGGTTCGGCGTCCGCGGGCCGGTGGGGGCGGGTCGCGCAGTTCCCCGCGCCCCTGACAACCCGCGCCCCTGAAAGTCCGCACTCCGGTCGGCATCTTCAGTCCGTCCGGCGTTTGAGGGCGAGAACAGTTGCGCGAACGATTACGCGCCGGAGATCGGCTTGGACGGCGGGGACTTGGTGGTGGGGTTGGCGCGGACGTCGGTGGGGCACTCGTAGCTGCGCAGTGGGGTGGTGTCGGGGCCGCCGAGGATGACCGAACCGTCGTCCTGCGCGGCGGCGGAGTCGGAGAAGGTGCAGATGATCTGGGCGAGGGCGGCGGAGGTCAGGTTCTGGGGCGGGGTGCTGAGGCGGAGCGCGTCCTCGGGGTCCTTGCGCCGAGGCCCGCTCACCGTCATCCCGCCCCGCACGTCGGTCGTGTAGCCGGCCTGCTGCTCGGGCGTGGAGGGCGTCTCGGCGAGCTCGTCGAGGAGCCCCTGCGCCACCAGAACCCGCCGCGCCCCCTCCGCCGTACCGTCGGGAATCCGCACGGACCGGTCGACCGTCACCAGTTGCCCGGAGCAGATCAGGAAGACCTGGACCGGGATGCCACGGGAGGTCTGGGTGGTGATGTCCGGGCCGGACAGCGCGCACGGCACCCGGGACGGCGCCGGGCCGAAGTCCGTCGGGACCTGGGTGGAGCGGATACCGCAGCCCGCGAGCAGGACGGTGAGGAGGGGGAGGGAGAGGAGGGAGAGGGAGGCGAGAGGCGTCCGTCGGCGCCCCTCTCGGCCTCGTACCAAGGTCGTCATCCGGCGCTGCCCTCCGTACCGTTCCCGTTCCTTCCGCGCTCGCGCTCGTCGTCGGCGAGCAGCTCCGACGCGTCCTGCGGGAGGCGGAGCGTGAAGACGGCGCCCCCCTTGGGCGCGTTGGCCGCGGTGATCTCGCCGCCGTGGATGTGCGCGTTCTCCAGGGCGATGGAGAGGCCCAGACCGCTGCCCTCGGAGCGGGGACGGGAGGCGCTCGCCTTGTAGAAGCGGTCGAAGACGTGCGGGAGGACGTCCTCGGGGATGCCGGGCCCGTGGTCCTGGACCTCGATGAGAAGGTCGTCGGCCTCTTCGCGGACCGAGACACGGACCGGGCTGCCGCCGTGCTTGAGCGCGTTGCCGATGAGGTTCGCGAGGATCACGTCCAGGCGGCGCGGGTCGAGGCGCGCCATGATGCCGCGCTCGGCGTCCAGGTCGACGGCGTCCAGCCAGGCGCGTGCGTCTATGCACGCGGTGATCTGGTCGGCGATGTCCACGTCGTCGAGGACCAGCCGGGCGGTGCCCGCGTCGAAGCGGGTGACCTCCATGAGGTTCTCGACGAGGTCGTTGAGACGTCGGGTCTCGCTGACGACCAGCCGGACGGCCGGTTCGATCATCGGGTCGACGCTGCCGGTCTCCGCGTCGAGTTCCTCTTCCAGGATCTCCGTCACGGCGGTGATCGCGGTGAGAGGCGTACGGAGTTCGTGGGACATGTCCGCCACGAAGCGGCGGGACGCCTCTTCGCGGGCGCTCATGTCGTCCACGCGCTTTTCGAGGGACTCGGCGGTGTGGTTGAACGTACGGGAGAGGTCCGCGAGCTCGTCCGTACCCGAGACGCGCAGCCGGGTGTCGAGCTTGCCCTCGCCCAGGCGGCGGGCCGCGATACCGAGGCGGTGCACCGGCTTGAGGACCGTCGTCGCGGCGGCCTGGGCGAGCAGCGCCGAGCCGATCAGGGCCAGGCCGGTCGCGATGCCCAGTGACCAGGCCAGCGAGTTGAGGTCCTTGGCCTCGGGCTCCAGGGACTTGAGCATGTAGCCGGTCGTCGTCCCGCCGATCACCTTCGCGCCGCCCACCAGGTACGGCTTGTCGTGGTCGGTGATGCGCTGCCAGTACAGGTGGTAGGGCGACTTGTTGTTCGAGGAGAGCGGCTGCTCCTTGTTCACGGCCTTCTGGAGGGACTTGGGTACGTCGTCCAGCGTGAAGGTGTCCAGCGCGGAGTTCCCGATGACCGTCTTGCCGTTGCCGTCCTGGGCGACGAGGAGCACGCTGAAGCGCTGGCTGCTGTTGGCCATCTGGCCCGCCGTGCGCTGCAGTTCGTCCTGCGCCGGGTGCACCGGCAGCATGCTCGCGTGGTTGCGCATCTCCTGCTGGAAGTCGCGCAGCACCGCGTCCTGCGTACGCGTCAGCACCGCCTCGCGGTTGAGCCAGTACGCGATGCCCGACGCCGACACGGCGGCCGTGAGCGCGACGAGTCCGAACACCACGACCAGCCGCAGTCGCAGGCTCGTGAAGCGCAGTCCCGCCAGGATCGCCCTGCGCGCCGCGGCCCAGCCGCGGAGCTCGTCGTGCGGTGGGGTCACTGAGGAGTGTCCAGTCGGTAGCCGACTCCGCGGACCGTACGAATCAGGGTGGGCGAGGACGGAACGTCCTCGATCTTCGCGCGCAGCCGCTGGACACACGCGTCCACCAGCCGCGAGTCGCCCAGGTAGTCGTGCTCCCACACCAGCCGCAGCAACTGCTGGCGGGACAGCGCCTGTCCGGGCCGGCGGCTCAGCTCCAGGAGCAGCCGCAGCTCGGTCGGCGTCAGCTGCAGATCCTCGCCGTTCTTGGTGACCGTCATGGCCGCCCGGTCGATGACGAGGGAACCGAACGACGCCGAGTCGTTGGCCTCGCGCTCCCCGCGCCGCAGCACGGCCCTGATCCGGGCGTCGAGCACCCGCCCCTGCACGGGCTTGACGACATAGTCGTCGGCGCCGGACTCGAGCCCGACCACGACGTCGATGTCGTCGCTGCGCGCGGTCAGCAGAATGATCGGCAGCTGGTCCGTGCGCCGGATGCGCCGGCACACCTCGAACCCGTCGATGCCGGGCAGCATCACGTCCAGCACGATCAGATCCGGCCGCTGCTCACGCAACAGTTTCAGACCGTCCTCGCCGGTGGCAGCGGTGGCCACCCGGTGTCCCTGGCGCGTCAAAGAGAGCTCCAGGGCCGTACGGATGGCGTCGTCGTCCTCGATCAGCAACAGGGAAGGCACGAACGTCATTCTGGCCCATGGCGAGGGACTCTTTCGACAGTTGGAGCGCTCCCATCCATCTCCCGCACAGAAGGGGGCGTCCGAAGGGCGTCCGCGGAGGCGTATCGCTCTCCTCTGTGACCTTGCTGTGATCGTGCCGTGACGCGCCTGGGGAGGGGCCCTGTGACAGGTCTGTGACAGTCGGCGGACACGGCCATGAAGTGGCCCGGGCAAGCTTTTCGACACAAGCAAGCGAGCAAGACGGCAACACAGCACGACGGAACGAACCGAAGAACCGGAACTCCACGACGGGGGGCGCGAGATGAACACGCTGCACAGCACCAGCTCTAGCGCAGTTGTCACGCGGCTCCACGACGTCAGGGGTTCGGAGAAGTCCGGTGCCGTGAGCGGGCGGGGGTGCGCTCGCGGCACCGGGCGTCAGCACACCACGTACATGACGGTGGTTGACGCCTTCACGGGGGAGAGCGGCGGTAACGGGGGAGCTCACGGGGGAGCCGCGTACAGGGAGGCCACGGGGGAACGTCGCTCGGTGTCGGAGGCGGAGTTCACCGCCTACGTCCAGGAGCGCCGCGCCTCCCTGTACGCAACCGCCTACCACCTGACCGGGGACCGCTTCGAGGCCGAGGACCTGCTGCAGAGCGCGCTGTTCTCGACGTACCGGGCCTGGGACCGGATCAGTGACAAGGCCGCGGTCGGGGGCTACCTCCGCCGCACCATGACCAATCTGCACATCAGCGCGTGGCGTCGCCGCAAGCTGAACGAGTACCCGACCGAGGAACTGCCGGAGACCGCCGGTGACACGGACGCGATGCGCGGCACCGAGCTGCGCGCCGTGCTGTGGCAGGCGCTGGCCCGGCTGCCCGAACTCCAGCGCACCATGCTGGTCCTCCGTTACTACGAGGGCCGCACGGACCCGGAGATCGCGGAGATCCTCGACATCAGTGTCGGCACGGTGAAGTCGAGCATCTGGCGGTCGCTGCGCCGGATGCGCGAGGACGAGGTCCTCAGCTTCGGCCGTGACGAGGAGGAGTCCTTCGGGGAGCTCGTCGCCTGAAGGTCTGTGGGGGGAAGCAGGTAACCGGTTGTACCGGTTGGTACGGGGGAGCAGTACCGGGGGGAAAGAAACCAACGGGGTCGGGGGACCCCCGCGGAGCACGGGGGAACACGGGGGAAACGAGAAAAGGTCCGGGCGGACGGGGGGTCCGCCTGGGCCTCTTTTCGTGTGTGGCCTCTTGACGTGTTTGCGCGAAGGGGCTCGTGACTACGCCGGTGTCGTGCAGCGTCCGGCGGCCGCCGCGGTCAGTCGGCCCAGGGCCTCGGCCTTGTCGCAGGGGTGGGCGCCCAGCGCGCTCTGCCGGGCCACGATCGAACGTTCGGCACGCATCAGGCGCCAGCCGCGGCGCAGCAGGAACGGAACCGACTTGCGGCCCTCCCGCAGATCCCGCAGGAAGCGGCGGCGGAACGTGGTCAGGGGGCCGCGGGACAGACACAGCGCGTCGGCCAGCATCCCCATCTCCCGGCAGCGCTCGACGATCTCGGCGGCGAAGATGCCCTCCGCGATGAACACCGGCGTCCGGCCGATGTGCAGCGCCTCCGCGCCGGTACGGGCGCTCAGCGAGATGTCGTAGACGGGAACGGTCGTACGTCCCGTACGGCACAGCTCCTCGATCGCCGCGACCGCGATGTCCGCGTCCCACGACTGCGGATGGTCCCAGTCGATGTCGGAGCTGCCCTCGACCTGGGGAAGCGTCGGGTCGGTGCCCTCTTTGTAGAAGTCGTCGAGGCGGAGCACGGGAAGCCCGGAGTCGGCCGCGAGAAGGGACTTTCCAGAGCCGGAGGGGCCGCAGAGCAGCACCACCCGGGTGGGTATCGGAGGATGGGAACCCAATTCTCTGTACCTTCTGTGACTCGGCCGGGCCACGCCGCGCTTCGGCAGGCCTCCGGAACATTATCCCGAAGGATTATCTGGGTTGCGTCCGTATGTCTGTTGACCCGCACAGGGGAATCCGCCGCCATCGCCGCCCGGAACGGCATCCGGGTCAACTACTCTGCGTGCGAATCCCGTTGCTCTCCGCTCGCATTCGTTACGTTCACCGAGGAGGACACCTGATGGCGCGACACGCACACCAGCAGACCCCCCTGGCCCGCACCACCGCGCGCGTCGCCGTCGCGCTCGGGGTGGTCGCCGCCGGTGCGGCCGCCGCCGCGAGTCCGGCCGTCGCGGACACGGCCCCCGCCGTGGATCTGATGCGCACTCAGCCCACCTCGATGGGCAACCTCGACCCGCAGGCGGGCCTGGGGGCCCTGACCGGCACGGTGGGATATGTCACCGGTCCGGTCGCGGGCCTCAAGCCCAACCCGCTCGCCGGCACGGGGGTCGACCCGCTCGACAACGGGGTGGGCACCCAGCTCGCGGACTTCAAGCCGCTGACCTCGCAGGCCCTGACGAGGCCGCTGGCGCAGGCGCAGTCGGTGGGGAGCGTGCCGGTGGTGGGGCAGGCGTTGGGGGTGCTGGGGGGTGCGTGAGTTTCCCCGTGCCCCGGGACGGGGCACGGGGAAAAACTCAGTAGGACGAGCCGGAGGCGCCGAGCGCTCCCGTCGGGTGCCAGACCGTCTTCGTCTCGAGGAAGGCCGTCAGGCGCTCGATGCCGGGCGTCCGTGAATAATCCACAGGCTGTGGACGGACGACCCGCTTCAGGTTGTCGGCCGCGGCGATCTCCAGCTCCTTCGCCAGTACGTCGTCCGCGCCGGCGAGGTCGATCGCGTTGACGTCCTGGTGCGCGGCGAGGGGAGCGGCGATCTCCGCCGTCTTGCCGGAGAGGATGTTGACGACGCCGCCCGGCAGGTCGGACGTGGCCAGCACCTCGCCCAGCGACAGCGCCGGGAGCGGGGACTTCTCGCTCGCGATCACGATCACCGTGTTGCCGGTCGCGATCACCGGGGCGATCACCGAGACCAGGCCCAGGAAGGACGACTCCTGGGGGGCGAGGACGGTGACGACGCCCGTCGGCTCCGGGGTGGAGAGGTTGAAGAAGGGGCCCGCGACCGGGTTGCCGCCGCCCACGACCTGGGCGATCTTGTCGGTCCAGCCCGCGTACCAGACCCAGCGGTCGATCGCCGCGTCGACGACCGCGGCAGCCTTGGACTTCGACAGGCCCTCCGCGTCCGCGACCTCCCGGACGAACTGGTCCTTGCGGCCCTCCAGCATCTCGGCGACGCGGTAGAGGATCTGGCCGCGGTTGTACGCCGTCGCGCCGGACCAGCCGCCGAACGCCTTGCGGGCGGCGACCACCGCGTCACGGGCGTCCTTGCGGGAGGAGAGGGGCGCGTTGGCCAGCCACTTGCCCTTGGAGTCGGTCACCTCGTACACCCGGCCGCTCTCGGAACGCGGGAACTTCCCGCCCACGTACAGCTTGTAGGTCTTGAAGACGCTCAGTCGCTGCTGCTCGGTCTTGTCGGTCTTCTCAGACATCGAGGTACGCCTCCAGGCCGTGGCGACCGCCCTCGCGGCCGAAGCCCGACTCCTTGTAACCGCCGAACGGCGAGGTCGGGTCGAACTTGTTGAACGTGTTGGACCAGATGACGCCCGCGCGCAGCTTGCTCGCGACGGCGAGGATCCGGGAGCCCTTCTCGGTCCAGATGCCGGCGGAGAGGCCGTACTGGGAGTTGTTGGCCTTGGCTACGGCTTCGTCGGGGGTCCGGAACGTGAGGACGGACAGGACCGGGCCGAAGATCTCGTCGCGCGCGATGGTGTGCGCCTGGGTGACGTTCGTGAAGAGCGTCGGGGCGAACCAGTAGCCGGAGGAGGGGAGTTCACAGGCCGGGGACCAGCGCTCGGCGCCCTGGGCCTCGCCCTGCTCGACGAGCGAGGTGATACGGGACAGCTGTTCGGCGGAGTTGATCGCGCCGATGTCCGTGTTCTTGTCCAGGGGGTCGCCGAGGCGGAGGGTGGACAGGCGGCGCTTGAGCGAGTCCAGCAGCTCGTCCTGGATCGACTCCTGGACGAGGAGACGGGAGCCCGCGCAGCAGACCTGGCCCTGGTTGAAGAAGATGCCGGTGACGACGCCCTCGACGGCCTGGTCGATGGGGGCGTCGTCGAAGACGATGTTCGCGCCCTTGCCGCCGAGTTCGAGGGTGACCTTCTTGTCCGTGCCCGCGACCTGGCGGGCGATCGCCTTGCCGACGGCGGTGGAGCCGGTGAAGGCCACCTTGTTCACGTCGGGGTGTTCGACGAGCGCGGCGCCTGTGTCGCCGTATCCCGGAAGGATGTTGACGACGCCCTTGGGCAGGCCCGCCTGGCGGCAGATGTCCGCGAAGAACAGGGCGGACAGGGGGGTCGTCTCGGCGGGCTTGAGGACGACCGTGTTGCCGGTCGCCAGCGCCGGGGCGATCTTCCACGCCAGCATCAGGAGGGGGAAGTTCCAGGGGATGACCTGGCCCGCGACGCCCAGGGGGCGAGGGCCCGCGCCGAAGCCGGCGTGCTCGAGCTTGTCGGCCCAGCCCGCGTAGTAGAAGAAGTGCGCGGCGACCAGGGGGAGGTCGGCGTCGCGGGTCTCCTTGATCGGCTTGCCGTTGTCGAGGGTCTCCAGGACGGCGAGCTCGCGGGAGCGCTCCTGGATGATCCGGGCGATGCGGAAGAGGTACTTGGCGCGCTCGGAGCCGGGCAGCGCCGACCACTTCTCGAAGGCCCTGCGGGCGGCCTTCACGGCGCGGTCGACGTCCTCCGCGCCCGCCTGGGCTACCTCGGACAGGACCTCTTCGGTGGAGGGGGAGACGGTCTTGAAGACCTTGCCGTCCGCCGCCTCGGTGAACTCGCCGTCGATGAACAGGCCGTAGGAGGGCGCGATGTCGACGACGGAGCGGGACTCGGGCGCCGGTGCGTACTCGAAAGCGGATGCGGATGCCATGGTGATCAGTCCACCGTCACGTAGTCGGGGCCGGAGTAGCGGCCGGTGGCCAGCTTCTGACGCTGCATCAGCAGGTCGTTCAGGAGCGAGGACGCGCCGAAGCGGAACCAGTGGTTGTCCAGCCAGTCCGCGCCCGCGGTCTCGTTCACCAGGACCAGGAACTTGATGGCGTCCTTGGTGGTGCGGATGCCGCCGGCGGGCTTCACGCCGACCTGGACGCCGGTCTGGGCGCGGAAGTCGCGGACCGCCTCCAGCATGAGGAGCGTGTTCGCCGGGGTCGCGTTGACGGCGACCTTGCCGGTCGAGGTCTTGATGAAGTCCGCGCCGGCCAGCATGCCGAGCCAGCTCGCGCGGCGGATGTTGTCGTACGTCGAGAGCTCGCCGGTCTCGAAGATGACCTTCAGGCGGGCGCTGGTCCCGCAGGCCTCCTTCACGGCGGTGATCTCGTCGTACACCTTCATGTACTTGCCCGCGAGGAACGCCCCGCGGTCGATGACCATGTCGATCTCGTCTGCACCGGCGGCGACCGCGTCGCGTACGTCGGCGAGCTTCACGTCGAGGGCTGCGCGGCCGGCCGGGAAGGCGGTGGCGACCGAGGCGACCTTCACGCCGGAGCCGGCGACGGCGTCCTTGGCGGTGGCCACCATGTCGGGGTACACGCAGACGGCCGCGGTGCTGGGCGTCGTACCGTCCGTGGGGTCGGGGTGGACCGCCTTGGCGCCGAGCGCCCGGACCTTGCCCGGGGTGTCCGCGCCTTCCAGCGTCGTCAGGTCGACCATCGAGATGGCGAGGTCGATGGCGTACGCCTTCGCGGTCGTCTTGATGGAACGGGTGCCGAGCGAGGCGGCGCGAGCCTCCAGGCCGACCGTGTCGACGCCGGGGAGCCCGTGGAGGAAGCGGCGCAGCGTGCTGTCTGACGCGGTTACGTCGCCGAGTGCGGGTGCAGTGGTGGGCATGGTCACGAGCTGAGCATATCTACGCGCGTAGCGGCTGTACAGCCCTGGGGGTGGGTGTGGAGGAGTGCGCACGGGGCGGGTCTCGTCCCCGCCACCCCTACCCTCGGGGACCCCATCATCCCAGGGTCTGCGTCCCGGAGCGTCCTGGCTTTCGAGCGCCGGACGAGCCGTGGTTCTTGGGGGCGCGGGCAACTGCGCGGACGCCCGGCCGTAACGAAGCGGCGGCGTGGGGCGGGGGTGAAGGAAGTGTTCAGGGGGCGTCGGGCAGAATCGGGGGCATGACGACCCCGGATGACCAGCCACCCGTGCCGGACGCCTCGCGACCCGAGTCGCAGGACCGGATCTACCGGTCGCACGCCGGTATCGCGGGCGGCGTACTGCTGCTCGCCATCACGGGCTGGCTCGGCATCGACGCGCTGGTCTCCGGCCACGGCCGCACCCCCTGGCTGGCACTCGCCGCGCTGATCCTCCTGGTCCCGCTGGTGGCCGCCTTCACCCTGCGCCCCGCGGTCTACGCCAACGAGGACCGACTGCGCGTCCGTAACCCGTTCCGTGTCGTCGTGCTGCCCTGGAGCAAGGTCGCCTCACTGCGCTCCGGGTACTCCAACGAGGTGGTCGACACCGAGGGCGGCAAGTTCCAGCTCTGGGCGATCCCCGTCTCCCTGCGTGCCCGCAAGTCCGCGGCCCGACGGCGGGCGCGCGACGCCGCCGCCGACAGCAGCGGCCGCACCTCCTCGGTGACGAGCGGGCCCACCCGTTCCCAGGCCGACCAGGTCATGGACGACCTGCGCGAACTCGCCGAGGCCCGGGCGGCCACGGAGGGCGCGCAGGGCGAGGTGAGCGTGCGGTGGGCGTACGAGGTCATGGGTCCCGCGCTCGCGGGGGCCGTGGTCCTGGTGATCCTGCTGGCGGTGGGGTAGCCACCCCGGCTGCCGCACGCGGGCCCCGTATCAGCTCACGGTCCGTCACGACTCGTCATGGCTTGTCACGACTCTTCACTGCCTGGCACGGCTCTTCGCTGCCTGGCACGGCTCTTCACTGCCTGTCACGGCGCGCTCGGCCACACCAGCGCCATGTACGCGCTCCAGTACGCCGAACCCAGCAGCGCCGCGGTCAGGGTGAGGGCCCGGAAGCGGAGTGAGGCGCGGGACAGATGGAGGGCCAGCGGGAGCAGGAGCGGGAAGCCGGGCAGGAGGAAGCGGGCGCGGGGGAAGTAGACGCCGCCGCTGCCCAGCACGATCAGCAGCAGGACGCCGGTGAAGACCAGCAGGGGGAGCGGCTGCCGGTCCCAGGCGCCCAGGGCGAAGAGGACCACGGACACGATCAGCGTGACCGTCACCATCACCAGGAAGAGCTCCGGCCTGGAGTCGTGCGTCAGGACCTCCCGCACACGGCGCAGGGTCTCCGCGCCGCCGTCCCAGTCGTTGTGCCACAGCCGCTGTACGGCGAAGTAGCCGTCCCATCGGCCCAGGCGCACGCCCACCCAGCCGACGTACGCGAGCCAGCCCGCCGGGGCGAGGGCCGCGGCCGCGAGGACGCGCGGCGAGAAGCGGTTCCGCAGGGAGAGCAGGGCCGTGACGGTGACCGCGGCCGCCGCCGCGATCCCCGTCGGGCGGGTCAGGCCCGACAGCGATGCCAGGGTGCCCGCCCAGAGCCAGCGGCCGGTGAGCACGGCGTACAGCGACCAGGCCGCGAACGCCGTGAAGAGGGACTCCGTGTAGCCCATCCACTGGACCAGGCCGACCGGGAGAGCCGCCCACAGGAAGGTCAGCAGCAGGGCCACGCGCCGGCCGTGGAGATGGTGGCCGACGGCGAAGACTCCCCACGCGGCGACGAAGGAGGCGGCAATCGAGATCGCCACGCCCGTCGTGGCGCGCGTACCCGGGGTCAGGACCGCGGCCGCCTTGACCAGGAACGGGTACATCGGGAAGAACGCGAGGTTGTTCGCGTCGTACCGGGTGCCCAGGTGGTGGGTGTAACCGTGCTGGGCGATGCCCAGGTACCAGTCTGCGTCCCACTGCGTGGCCAGGATCGGCCACAGGCCGTGGTGTTGATGGTGCGCCCACTGGGCGAGAAGCAGCAGGCTCACGAGGCGTACGGCCCCGTAGGCGAGGAGGGCGGGGGCCGCCCGGCGCAGATGGGTGCGGAGGGCGCACAGAATGCCTGTGCTCGCATGCGTGCCCGTACTCGTGCCCGTACTTGTGTTCGGGTTCGCGGGGAATTCGCCGGGAGCGTTCCGGGGTGGGGAGGATGTCGGCCGGGAAGCGGTCGAGGACACGCGGCAGCTCCTGGGGCTCGGCGGTGCGCTACCGCCAACCGTTCCTCGGTCGGACGGTGGCGCACCGGAGCGCTGCGTCAACTGCCGGGCGGAAATCACCCGTAAGTGGCTGAGTCCTGGACCTGGGCCCTCGCGGAGGCGCGGGATCCGAGGCGTGGGGTCCGAGGCGTGGGATCAGATGCCGGCCGCCGCGGACAGGTCCCGCTTGATCCCCGCGAGCAGCTCGGCGGCCTTCGCGTGGGCCGTGGGCAGCTCGGCGTGCGAGCCGACCGGGACCACGACCTCCAGGTAGCACTTCAGCTTCGGCTCGGTGCCGCTGGGGCGGACGATGACGCGGGCGCCGTCCAGCGTGTAGCGCAGCCCGTCGGTCGGCGGAAGCGTGTCCGTGCCCTTCGTCAGGTCCTCGGACCTGGTGATGGGCAGGCCCGCCAGCTCCGTCGGGGGCTGCTCGCGCAGCCGGCCCATCGCGTTCGCGATGACCGACAGGTCCTCCACGCGGACCGAGAGCTGGTCGGTGGCGTGCAGACCGTGCTCCACGGCGATGTCGTCGAGGAGATCGAGGAGGGTGCGGCTCTCCTCCTTCAGCTCGGAGGCGAGTTCCGTGATGAGCAGGGCCGCCGTGATGCCGTCCTTGTCGCGTACGCCGTCCGGGTCGACGCAGTAACCGAGCGCCTCCTCGTAGCCGTAGCGCAGGCCGTCCACCCGGGCGATCCACTTGAAGCCGGTGAGGGTCTCCTCGTAGGGGAGGCCCGCCTTCTCGGCGATCCGGCCGAGGAGGGAGGAGGAGACGATCGACTCCGCGAAGGTGCCGCGCGCGCCGCGGTTCACCAGGTGCTGGGCGAGCAGCGCGCCGACCTCGTCGCCGCGCAGCATCCGCCAGCCGGCACCGTCCCTGACGGCCACCGCGCAACGGTCCGCGTCCGGGTCGTTGGCGATGATCAGGTCGGGGCCGGTCTCGCGGGCCTTCGCGAAGGCCAGGTCCATCGCGCCGGGCTCTTCCGGATTGGGGAAGGCGACGGTGGGAAAGTCGGGGTCCGGCTCCGCCTGCTCGGCGACGAGCACGGGCTCCGGGAAGCCGGCCCGGGCGAAGGCGGCGAGCAGGACGTCCTTGCCGACGCCGTGCATCGCCGTGTAGACGGTGCGGGCGGTGCGGGGGGAGTCCTGGGCGAGGACGGCGTCCGTACGGGCCAGGTAGGCGTTCAGGACGCCCTCATCGAGGGTCTCCCAGCCGGAGTCCGGGCGGAGGACGTCGGCGAGGCTGCTGACAGCGGCGATCTCGGCGGCGATCCCGGCGTCGGCCGGGGGGACGATCTGCGAACCGTCGCCCAGGTAGACCTTGTAGCCGTTGTCGCGGGGCGGGTTGTGGCTGGCGGTGACCTCCACGCCGGCCACGGCGCCGAGGTGCCGTATGGCGTACGCCAGGACGGGGGTGGGCAGGGGGCGGGGGAGTACGGCGGCGCGCAGGCCCGCGCCCGTCATCACCGCGGCGGTGTCGCGGGCGAAGTCGGCGGACTTGTGGCGGGCGTCGTAGCCGATGACGACGAGGCCGTCCGTCTCGCCCTGCTTCTTGAGGTACGCGGCCAGGCCGGCGGCGGCGCGGATGACCACCGCGCGGTTCATGCGCATCGGGCCCGCGCCGAGTTCGCCCCGCAGGCCGGCGGTGCCGAACTGGAGGGTGCCGCTGAAGCGTGCGGTGAGCTCGGGGACGTCCTTGGCGGCGATGAGCTCGGCGAGCTCCTCGCGGGTTTCCGGGTCGGGGTCCTCGGCGAGCCACGTCTCGGCCCGTGCGATGAGTTCGTCCTGCACGTCGGGTGAACCTCTCTGTTTGTGCTGCCCTTGGTGTGTACCCAGCCAGGGGTGCCTTCTCTCGCCCCCCGCCGCCCCTACCCGTCCCATCCCTGGGGGCTGCGCCCCCAGCCCCCCGGGGTGCGACGGTCGGCTGCGGGTGGGTGGGGGTTGCCCGCGCGGTTCCCCGCGCCCCTGGGGTCGGGGCTGCGCCCCGAATCCCTGGCCGTGCGTGGTGCTTCGGCTGCCGGCCGGTGGGGGTTGCTCGCGCGGTTCCTCGCGCCCCTGGGGCGGGGGCTTCGCCCCGCGTCCCCCGTCCGCCTTTGTCTTTTGGCTGCCGGCCGGTGGGGCTGGTCGCGCAGTTCCCCGCGCCCCTGAGAGCCCGGTCCGCCTGCTTCAGCCTGTTCGGCGTTTGAAGACGAGGCCGGAGGCCGATCCCCACCCACCCCGCTCAAGGCACCCACCCCGGTCCGCCTGCTTCAGCCTGTCCGGCGTTTGAGGACGAGGCCGTTCAGGCCGATGCGGGGGTCTGGGGGCGGAGCCCCCAGGTTGAGGATGGGACGGGTAGGGGCGGTGGGGGCGATGAACCCCTACAGGCGGTCCAGGACCTGGGTGAGGAGGGCGCCCATGCGGGTCGCGGAGTCGCGGCCCGCCTGGAGGACCTCCTCGTGGTTGAGGGGCTCGCCCGTCATACCGGCGGCGAGGTTGGTGACGAGGGAGATGCCGAGAACCTCCGCACCGGCCTCACGCGCGGCGATCGCTTCGAGAACCGTCGACATGCCGACGAGGTCCGCGCCGAGGACACGGGCCATCCGGATCTCGGCCGGCGTCTCGTAGTGCGGCCCGGTGAACTGCGCGTAGACGCCCTCCTCCAGGGTGGGGTCGACCTCCTTGCAAAGGGCGCGCAGCCGCGGCGAGTACAGGTCGGTGAGGTCGACGAAGTTCGCCCCGACGATCGGGGACGTCGCCGTCAGGTTGATGTGGTCGCTGATCAGCACCGGCTGGCCGGGGCGCATGTCCGCACGCAGACCACCGCAGCCGTTGGTGAGCACGATGGTCTTGCAGCCCGCGGCGACGGCGGTACGCACGCCGTGCGCGACGGCGGCGACCCCGCGGCCCTCGTAGTAGTGGGTGCGGCCGAGGAAGACCAGGGCCCGCTTGTCACCGACCTTGTACGAGCGGATCTTGCCGCCGTGCCCCTCGACCGCCGGCGGGGGGAACCCGGGCAGCTCGGTGACCTGGAACTCGGCCTCGGGGGTGCCGAGGGCGTCCACGGCCGGAGCCCAGCCGGAGCCCATCACGAGCGCGACGTCGTGGGTCTCGGCGCCCGTGAGCTCCCGCAGGCGGGTGGCGGCGGCGTCGGCGGCGGCGTGGGGGTCGCCCTGGATGTCGTCCGGAAGAAGAGATGCGTTCACGCGCATGAGGGTAGCTGGTCCAGGCCTACGCGCGTAGATGACAGAGGTCACGGTCTTGCGATCGTTGTCTTGTTGTTTCCGACGAAGGGGTGGGAACGGGGTGGACCGACGTTTCCCACGAGGGGTGTCGTCGGCGGGGGCGCTCGGGGCGCGGGAAGGGCCCTCAGCAGGGACGCTTGCGCAGCTCCATCACATAGTCGTGGGGTGCGCCCGCCGACTCCGCCGCGTCGGCGATCTCACCGAGGTAGCGCGCGGAGGGGAGTCCGCCCTCGTACCCGTTCAGTACGTACACCCACGCGGGTTCCTCGCCCTCCAGCGTGTGCACCCGTACGCGCATCCGGCGATATATGTCGAGGCCCACGCCCTCCCAGCGGTCCATGGAGTCCTCGTCCAGGGGGGCGATGTCGTACAGCGCCACGAAGACCTGCGAGCGGGGGGCCTCGACGAGGGTCACCAGCGCGCCTTCCCAGCCCATGTGCTCGCCCCCGAACGTCAGCCGCCAGCCGTTCAGCCAGCCCGTGGCGCGCAGAGGCGAGTGCGGGGCGCGGCGCGTCATGAGCCGCGGGTCGAGATTGCCGGCGTACGCGGCGTAGAGCGACATGAGGTCGAGGGTACGGCAGGGAGCACAGGAGCCTCTTGCGTGACAGAACGCATATGCGCATAACCGATGAGCACATAACGGAAGGGGCTCGGATGGGGGCGGGCGCGGCCCCCGGGCGGAAGCATGTTGAAGCGTGCGGGACAATGGAGTACGTGACTCGGATCGTGATCATCGGTGGCGGACCCGGCGGATATGAGGCGGCGCTGGTTGCCGCCCAGCTCGGCGCGGAGGTGACCGTCGTCGACTGCGACGGTCTGGGCGGGGCGTCGGTGCTCACCGACTGCGTGCCGTCGAAGACCCTTATCGCGACGGCCGAGGTGATGACCACCTTCGACTCGTCGTACGAGGAGCTGGGGATCATCGTCGCCGACGACACCCCACCCATGGAGCAGGCGGCCCGGGTCGTCGGTGTCGACCTCGGGAAGGTCAACCGGCGTGTGAAGCGGCTCGCCCTCGCGCAGTCGCACGACATCACGGCCTCCGTGACGCGGGCCGGCGCGCGGGTGCTGCGCGGGCGTGGACGACTGGAGGGCATGCAGGCCCTGGACGGCTCGCGCAAGGTCGTCGTACGGGCCGTGGACGGGACCGAGGAAACGCTCGTCGCCGACGCGGTGCTGATCGCCACCGGCGGGCATCCGCGTGAGCTGCCCGACGCGCAGCCGGACGGTGAGCGGATTCTGAACTGGACCCAGGTCTACGACCTCGACGAGCTCCCGGAGGAGCTCATCGTCGTCGGTTCCGGTGTCACCGGTGCCGAGTTCGCCGGTGCCTACCAGGCGCTCGGGTCGCGCGTCACGCTCGTCTCCAGCCGCGACCGCGTGCTGCCGGGCGAGGACCCGGACGCCGCCGCCGTGCTGGAGGACGTGTTCCGGCGCCGTGGCATGAACGTCATGGCCCGCTCCCGCGCCGAGTCCGCCAAGCGGGTCGGCGACCGGGTCGAGGTCACGCTCTCCGACGGCCGGGTCATCAGCGGCTCGCACTGTCTGATGGCCGTCGGCGCCATCCCGAACAGCAGCGGAATGGGTCTGGAGGAGGCCGGGGTCCGGGTCAGGGACTCCGGGCACATCTGGACCGACAAGGTCTCCAGGACCACGGCCCCGGGCGTGTACGCCGCCGGTGACGTGACCGGCGTCTTCGCCCTCGCCTCCGTCGCGGCGATGCAGGGACGTATCGCCATGTACCACTTCCTGGGCGACGCGGTCGCTCCGCTGAACCTGAAGACGGTCTCGTCCAACGTCTTCACCGACCCCGAGATCGCCACCGTCGGCTACACGCAGGCCGACGTGGACGCGGGCAAGATCGACGCCCGGGTCGTCAAACTGCCCCTGCTGCGCAACCCGCGCGCCAAGATGCAGGGCATCAGGGACGGCTTCGTCAAGATCTTCTGCCGCCCCGGCACCGGGATCATCGTCGGTGGCGTGGTCGTCGCGCCACGTGCCTCGGAACTGATCCATCCCATCTCGATCGCGGTCGACAACAATCTGACGGTCGAACAGATCGCGAACGCGTTCACCGTGTACCCCTCCCTTTCGGGCTCGATCGCCGAGGTCGCACGGCAGTTGCACACCCGCAAGGCGGGCGACGAAAGCTGACGTCCCACCCCGACTTCCCGCTGGTCACGGGGAGTTGTCGACCATTCGTACGGCATAGGCGGAGCGAGTAGGCGCGTATACCACTTCACGTACTGCCATGCGAACAACTTCTGTTATTCGGCGCAAACTGCTGAAAGCAGACGGTCGTTGGGGTTACTGTCAGTTTCGTGTTCGCTGCAGAACGTCGCCAATTGATCCTCGAAATGGTGCGAGCGAACGGGGCCGTGTCGCTCCGTGAGCTCGCCCGCGTCGTCCAGACCTCCGAAGTGACCGTACGGCGGGACGTGCGCGCACTGGAGGCAGAAGGACTCCTCGACCGCCGGCATGGCGGTGCGGTATTGCCGGGCGGGTTCACGCGGGAGTCCGGCTTTCCGCAGAAATCGCATCTCGCGACCGCCGAGAAGACGGCCATCGCCGATCTCGCCGCGGGTCTCGTCGAAGAGGGCGAGGCCATCGTGGTGGGCGCGGGCACCACGACGCAGGAGCTGGCACGCCGGCTCGCGCGGGTCCCCGGGCTGACCGTCGTCACCAACTCCCTGCTGGTGGCGCAGGCATTGGCCCACGCCAACCGCGTCGAGGTCGTGATGACCGGCGGCACCCTGCGCGGTTCCAACTACGCCCTGGTCGGCAGCGGTGCCGAGCAGTCCCTCCAGGGGCTGCGGGTCTCGCGGGCCTTCCTCTCCGGCAGTGGGCTCACCGCCGAGCGCGGCCTGTCCACCTCCAACATGCTGTCGGCGTCCGTCGACCGCGCGCTGGTGCAGGCCGCCGGGGAGGTCGTCGTCCTCGCCGACCACACCAAGCTCGGCACCGACACCATGTTCCAGACGGTGCCGACCGATCTGATCACCCGCCTGGTCACGGACGAGCCGCCCGCGCACGACGACCGCGCGGTCACCGAGCTGCAGGCCCTGGCTGACCAGGGCGTACAGATCGCGGTGGCCGGGCAGGCGGGCGGCGGTGCGGGAGGGGACACGGTCCCGACGGGGCGCCAGCCGCGCCGGGACATGCCCCTCCCCGGTCCGCGCCGCGGCCAGGTGCCGGGTGCGGGACCGCAGTTGCGCAGCGCCACCGTCCTGGGCGAGCAGTCCCCGGGAGAGCGGGCGCGAGTGGCGGATTTGCGCCGCCGCTGACCGACTCGACCGGCGTGCACCCCCATGGGCCGTATGGCGTACGCCGGGCACCCTCCACTCGGCCGTCCCCCGGCCGCGATACGGGGAAGCGGCGCAGCTCACGGCACACGAGTGCGGTTTGTCCGCATGTGCCCCGGCTTGCGACGGCTCCTTGTCCACCCGCAACCTGTCCCTGACACGGCGACGGGAGGCGGTGACGTACAGGTGAACGACGGATCGCGCCGTTCGCACCAGCGACGGATGCGGTACGTCGTCCTGGGGAGCCGGCCCGCCCGCGGAGCGGGGGCGGTGGCACGGGCCCGTACGGCGGGGACGGCGATCCGGCGTGCCGCGGAGCGCGACGACGTGCCGGTGAACCAGGGGCTGCGGGTGGCCGCGGCGTACGCATGGCGGCTGCTGGTGCTCGGGGTGGCCGTGTACGCGACCTTCAAGGTTCTGGGCCGGTTGCAGCTCGTCGCCGTGGCGCTGTTCCTCGCACTGGTGGTCACCTCGGTGCTGCGTCCCCTGGCCGATCTGCTGGCGGGGCGCATGCCCCGGCCCCTGGCCGTCGTGGTGAGCGTGATGGGCAGCCTGGTGCTGATACTCGGGCTGCTGGCGCTGGTCGGCAGCCTGGTCGCGGGCGAGTCGGACCAGTTGGGGCAGGAGTTCGCCGGGGGTATCGGGCGGATCCAGCGGTGGCTGGAGGGCCCTCCCTTCCGTGTCCGCCACACCGTGCTGTCGAACCTTCAGGGCAAGGTGACGACGTACGTCAAGGAGCACCGCTCCACACTGATCAGCAGCGCGCTCAGCGGTGCCGGGCGGGCGGTGGAGGTGCTGACCGGAGCGGTGCTCGCGCTGTTCTGCTCCCTGTTCTTCATCCACTCCGGGGACAGGTTCTGGCACTGGTTCCAGGGCCTGCTGCCCGAGAGCGCCCGGGATCCCTGGAGCCGCGCGGGACGGGTCGCGTGGCGGACCTTCGCCGGGTACACCCGCGGCATCATCATCGTGGCCGCCACCAACGCCGTACTGGTCGGGATCGCCCTGTTCGCGCTGCGCGTGCCGCTGGCCCTGCCGCTGACCCTGCTGGAGTTCTTCGCCGCGTTCATCCCGCTGGTGGGCTCGCCCATCGCGCTGGCCGTGGCCACGGTCGTCGCGCTGGCCTCACGGGGGCCGGTCATCGCGCTCGTGGTGCTCGCCCTGATCGTGGTCGTCGGCCAGATCGAGGGCCATGTCCTGCACCCGCTCGTGCTGAGTTGGGCGGTCCGGCTGCACCCGGTGGTCGTGGCCCTGTCCGTCATCTCGGGCGGCATCCTCGCCGGTGTGATCGGCGCGGTGGTGGCCGTCCCGATGGTGTCGGTGGCCTGGTCCGTGATCAGCGAGATGCGGGCCCGGCCCGAGCCGGACCATCCCGGCCGCTCACCCGGCTGAGGCGACGAATTCCGCGGTCCGCCACCGGGAGGGACGGTCTGCGGGTCGCCGCCGGGGAAGAGGATCCCCGGCCCGTCACCTGAAACGCCGAAGCGCCCGCCGGACCGATTGCTCGGTCCGGCGGGCGCTTCGGATGTCGTACGACGGTGTCGTCAGTCCTTGATCTCGCAGATCGCGGCGCCGGAGGTGATGGAGGCGCCGACCTCCGCGCTCAGGCCCTTGATGGTGCCGGAGCGGTGGGCGTTGAGGGGCTGTTCCATCTTCATGGCCTCCAGGACGACGACGAGGTCGCCCTCCTTGACCTCCTGGCC
>NZ_JBIBKX010000027.1:0-138211 GCF_042959425.1 Streptomyces sp. NPDC007896
CCATTCGAACAGCTTGGGGATCACCGACCACAGCTTTGCCAGCAGCACCGGCACCAGCACCACGCCCAGCGTCACATGCACGCCCTGGAGAAGCCGGTACAGCCAGTAGGGATGCGTGGGCCAGGCGAAGAGGTAGAAGCCCAGGACGCCCTTGTCGGGTGTCTCGTCGTTGAGGGGGCTCAGGTCGGGGTTGTAGGAGGCGTAGGAGAGCAGTCCGGTGACGAACAGCACCGGAATGCCGATCAGGAGGACCAGGCCGAACACCGACGTCAGCCAAGGCCCGCGGATCGGACTGCGCCAGAATCCAGGACGGAACGGACCCGGGGGTGGGGGAAGCTGCCCGACGCGCTGTGCCGTTGCACGAGTCCGAGCACGGCCTGCGGCCGCGGCCGCAGCCACCGCGCCACGTAGGCGCTTGAGTCGCTTCAACGCTGGCTTTTCTTCCGACCTGTGGCGTCGAGACCCACCGGTTGGGGCCGGACCGGACGGCCGTTCGTCACTTGCCATCGGCCGCCTCCTTCAGTCTTCGAGCTGCGCTCACACAAGGACGGCCCTCAATGCCACGACCCATGCCGGACAAACAGGGCACTTACAAGCTGGCACAGGTCAGGTGGGCTGTCCGGGCCTGAGGTGCAAGCGGGTGTCCGTCGCCAGCCGAACGGCGGAACTGCTGTCTCGGTGATCTCCAGGCCCCCGTGCCTCGTGGTCGCGTCACTCTCGCCTTCCTGCGCCGCGGCAATACGGCAGTCGGCGTGACCGGCGACGACCTCATGGTCCGGGTTGGCCCCGAAGCCACCGAGTAGGCTCTGGCTCGGCCAGGCACGAGGACCTTCGACATGACCGGTCGCCCGATGCGCGGCTGGGTCGAGGTCGCTGGCTCCGCTGCCGCAGAGGACGAGGTGCTCGGCGAGTGGATCGACAAGGGCTGCGCCTTCGCTGCGAGCCTGCCGCCCTAGTAAGCACTGGCTGCCGCGCGAAACCCTCTGTCGGCGCCAGAACCTGCAGGGGCATCGGGCGCCCGGTCACACCACGTCTGGCTGCTGAGTGCCCGCTCGGCTTCGACCTCCAGCGTGTCAACGACGGCCACCCGCGCACCCTGCCGCTGCCCGCCACCCACGTCATCGATCGCGCCGGCACCATCCGATGGAACTTCGTCAACAGCGGCTACACCACCCAAGCCGAACCCGCCGACATCCTCGCGGCTCTCACGGCGCTGGGCTGACGATGCAGCACCGTGCCACGCTCGGCGGCGGAGACAGACGCTGCTTCCGGGCTGCGCGCGGCTGTCCTGGCCGGGGGTGTCCCTACCGGTGTTCGGGGTTTTCATAGTCACGGCGGCAGCCGGCGTCCCAGGCGGTGCGCTGGTTGCCGTATGCGGGAATGCCACCGAGATCCTTCAACGCACGGGCCAGGTGCAGCAGGTTCCAGGTCATGAACGTGGTGTTGCGGTTGGTGAAATCGTTCTCCGGGCCGCCCGAGCCGGGGTCGAGGTACGAGGGGCCCGGGCCCGCCTCGCCGATCCATCCGGCGTCCGCCTGGGGAGGGATGGTGTAGCCGAGGTGCTGCAGGCTGTAGAGCACGTTCATGGCGCAGTGCTTGACGCCGTCCTCGTTGCCGGTGATCAGGCAGCCGCCGACCCGTCCGTAATAGGCGTACTGTCCGGCCTCGTTGAGCAGGCTGGAGCAGGCGTAGAGGCGTTCGATCACGCGCTTCATCACGGAGCTGTTGTCGCCGAGCCAGATGGGGCCGGCCAGCACGAGGATGTCGGCTGCCAGGACCTGCTGGTACAGGCCAGGCCAGGCGTCCGTCTCCCAGCCGTGTTTCGTCATGTCGGGCCAGACGCCGGTGGCGATGTCGTAGTCGACGGCCCGGAGGACTTCCACTTGCACGTCCTGCGCGTCCAGGATGGCGGTGCTGTGGTCGATCAGGCCCTGGGTGTTGCTCGTCTCCGGCGAGCGCTTGAGGGTGCAGTTGATCACCAGAGCACGCAGGTCGTCGTATCGGGCCGGCGGTGCGTCGGTGGCGGGCGACGAAGCGGTCACACGGTCCTCCCAGAACCCTTTGCGCAGCACGATGCTCGGCGGCGCGCGTCCACATCCGGCTCCAGCTTGCGGGCAGCCTGTGGCAGCCGCCATCACAGTGCCGCCGAACGGCCTCGGCATGCTTGATGCTTCGGTATCCGAACGGCCGCCTCGGTCGGCGGCCGATGAGTGGCCGGGGTCGGTGGGCGTGCCTACGTTCGTCTCATGGGTACCGAAGGCGCGAGCGAGTCGCGGAACACGGCAGCAGTGGAGGACGTCGCGCACCTGTTGGTGCGCTGTTTGCAGGCCGAGGGCGTGGAGTACGTCTTCGGGATTCCGGGCGAGGAGAACATCCGGTTCGTCGACGCGCTGAACGACTCCGGGATCCGGTACATCCTCGTGCGCCACGAGCAGGCCGCCTCGTTCATGGCGGAGATCTACGGGCGCCTCACCTGCCGCGCCGGGGTGTGCTCGGCGACGCTGGGACCCGGCGCGATCAATCTCCTGCTCGGCACCGCGGACGCGATGACCAACAGCTCCCCGATGGTGGCTCTGGCCGCCCAGGGCTCCCTGCGCCGCGTCCACAAGGAGTCGCACCAGGTCATCGACCTGGTGTCGATGTTCGCTCCGGTCACCCAGTGGTCGGCCCGCATCGAGTGTCCCGACGCGGTGCCGGAGATGACCCGCAAGGCGTTCAAGACCGCGCAGAGCGAGCGGCCCGGAGCTGTATTCCTGGCGGTGCCGGAAGACATCGAAGCGGAGCGTCCCGCCGAGCAGCTGGCACCCCTGCAGATCGACGCGGTGCACACCGATGCGCCGTCGCCCTCCCAGATCTCACGTGCAGTGGAGGTGATCGCCGCTGCCCGGCACCCGGTCGTACTGGCAGGTCACGGCGCTGCCAGAGCCGGGGCGACGGACGCCCTCGTGCGGTTCGCCGAGCGGTTGAACATCCCGGTCGCGACCACGTTCCACGGCAAGGGTGTCTTCCCCGACGACCACCCGAACGCCCTCGGCGCGGTCGGCTTCATGCGGCACGACTACAGCAACTTCGGCTTCGACAGCGCCGACGTGCTGATCTGCGTGGGCTACGAGATCCAGGAGTTCGACCCGGTCAAGATCAACCCGAACGGCGACAAGCGAATCGTCCACGTGCACCGTTTCCCCGCCGAGGTGGACACCCACTACCCGGTCGCGGTGGGCGTCGAGGGCGACCCCTCTCAAGCGCTGGACGCACTCGCGGCAGCACTGCCCGACGGACTCACCTACGACTTCGGAAGCAACGAGAAGATCCGGACGCTGCTCGACGAAGAGCTCCAGTACGGGCGCGACAACGAGGCGTTCCCCTTGGTGCCGCAGCGCGTCGTGGCCGACGTGCGCACCGCGCTGGACCGCCGCGACATCGTCCTCGCCGACACCGGCGCCGGGAAAATGTGGATGTCCCGCCTCTACCCCACCTACGAGCCGGACACGTGCCTGGTCTCCAACGGCTTGTCGACCATGGGGTTTGCGCTGCCGGGCGCGATCGCCGCGAAACTGGCACGGCCGGACCGGCGCGTACTGGCGATGATGGGCGACGGCTCGTTCCTGATGAACTCCCAGGAACTGGAGACCGCCGTCCGCGAACGCATCCCGCTGGTCGTCCTGGTCCTGGTCGACGAGGAATACGGCCTGATCACTTGGAAGATGGAACTCGAGATCGGCCGCCACAGCCATACCCGGTTCACCAACCCGGACCTGGTCGCCTACGCCGAAAGCTTCGGCGCACACGGCTACGCGATCGAGTCCGCCGACCAGCTCCTGCCCGTGCTGCGTCAGGCCCTCGACGACGACACGGTCTCCGTGATCGCCTGTCCCGTCGACTACTCCGAAAACCTGCGTCTGACCGACCGACTCGGCAGCCTCCACGGTCCGTTCTGACCCGAAGCGTAGGACTCGGCGCGGTATGGGCAGGACCACCTGGTATGCAGCGTCTGGCGGCGGCCGTGCAAAGTGGCCACCGTGGCTCCTGACGGCCCCATTGCTTCGGGTCGACCCTTCGTTGGGCCGAACGAGTCGTCGGGCGGGAGTGGGCATGCGCCAGGAGTGGTCGTCCGGAGACGTGGTGGTGTGCTGGACACCGGTGCGAGCATCGTTGGGCGGCGCCCCTGCTGCCCTGTGACCCACGCCGTGTCAGCAATCGAAGCGCCGTTCCGCTCAACCCAGCGGGAGCAAGCGAACCGACAGGAGCGAGACATGAAGCACCGCAAGGAGATCGTCAGGCAGGGCGGATGGGCCGACAACGCCGCCGCCATGGAGGGGTACTTCGAGGAAGGCGACGGGTGGGAGGGCAACGCCCTGATCGGGGTGCAGTATAGGCTGCGGGAACCGTGTTTCCGAAGCCGGTGCCGGACGTCATGGTCAAGAAGGTCAATGGCTTCGCCGAGAAGGCGATGAGCTTCGCGAGGTGGGGCGACTCCGCCGCCTGGCTAGGGCCTGTCCGGCGGATCATGCCGGAGACGCGGAGTCTGGCACGCTCTCCCCGAAGCTGTTCGAGTAGGGGGTGCCCCCAGCGGCGTTGTCGTCGGTTGCCGACTCCCCCGAGCTCTCGGCTTCGCTCGAGCAGGGGGGAACCCCATCGCGTCGACGCCCTCCTCCGCCTTGCAGCTGGACGCGCCAGAGCCCGGGGCTCGGCCCATCCGTGAGCCCGACCACCACGGTGCCGAGTCGGCCCCCACTCAGGGCGGCAGAACACTCAGCGCCAGCCGACCTCCGGTGCTACGTGGGTGAGGATGCTCTCCAGTACATGGGCGTTGTAGTCGACACCGAGCTGGTTCGGGATGGTCAGCAACAGGGTGTCCGCGGCTTGGATGGCCTCGTCTTCCTGGAGTTGCTTCACCAGTACGTCCGGCTCGGCGGCGTACGAGCGTCCGAAGATCGCCCTGGTCGTGTCGTCGATCATGCCGAGCTGGTCCCGCGAGTTGCGGTCGTGTCCGAAGTAGGTCCGGTCCAGGTCGTTGGTCAGGGCAAAGACGCTGCGGCTGACCGACACACGCGGTTCTCGGGTGTGGCCTGCCTCCTTGTACGCCTCGCGGTACGCCTCGATCTGCTTGCGCTGCTGGACGTGCAACGGCTCGCCCGTCTCGTCGTCCTTCAGCGTGGAACTCTGCAGGTTCGTCCCCAGCTTCGCGGCCCAGACGGCGGTCGCGTTCGAGCCGGAGCCCCACCAGATCCGCTCTCGCAGCCCCTCGGAGTGCGGCTCGATGCGCAGCAGCCCCGGCGGGTTGGGGAACATCGGCCGCGGGCTCGGCTCCGCGAAGCCCTCGCCCTCGAGCACCTTGAGGAAGGTCTCGGTGTGTCGGCGGGCCATGTCCGCGCCGGTCTCGCCCTCCGCGGGGGTGTACCCGAAGTAACGCCAGCCGTCGATCACCTGTTCCGGTGATCCGCGGCTGATGCCGAGTTGCAGCCGACCGCCGGAGATGAGGTCGGCAGCGCCGGCGTCCTCGGCCATGTACAGAGGGTTCTCATAGCGCATGTCGATCACGCCGGTGCCGATCTCGATCTTCGACGTCCGTGCGCCGATGGCCGAGAGCAGCGGGAACGGGCTCGCCGCCTGCCGCGCGAAGTGGTGCACCCGGAAGTACGCACCGTCCACGCCGAGCTCCTCCGCAGCGACCGCCAGGTCGATGGACTGGTGCAGGAAGTCGGCTGCGGACCGGGTCTTGGAGTGCGCGCTCGGCGACCAGTGGCCGAACGAGAGGAAACCTATCTTCTTCACTCCAGGTCAAAGCGTCCGGCGGCCGCGTTTGATTCCCCGCGTTGGCACGGTGCGACCAGGCCGAACGGCCGGTGACCTCTATCAGAAACCGGGGCCTTCACCCTCAGGGCGGCTCACGTACAGATGTTCGAGTTAGGGCTTGGCGGCACGGCCGCCGGTGGCGGATGGTCGGATGCCGATGTCCCGCCGTGCGGCGTTTCGTTGGACCAGCGACGGGCTGGATGTGCGTCGGCGCAGGGTGCGGTTCAAGGGAATGGAGGGCCGGCCGGTGAGTGACCGGAGTGCGATCGAGTGGACCGAGGCGACGTGGAACCCGACGACCGGCTGTGACCGGGTCTCGGACGGCTGTGATCACTGTTACGCGCTGACGCTGGCGAAGCGGTTGAAGGCGATGGGGTCGGCGAAGTATCAGAACGACGGCGATCCGCGCACGTCGGGCCCGGGCTTCGGGCTGACGGTGCACCCGGATGCGCTGCGGGTGCCGTATGGGTGGAAGAGCCCGCGTACCGTGTTCGTGAATTCTATGTCCGACTTGTTCCGTGCGCGGGTCCCGCTGGACTATGTACGCCAGGTCTTCGAAGTGATGGCACAGACCCCGCAGCACACCTATCAGGTGCTGACGAAGCGGGCGCGGCGGCTGCGGCAGGTCGCGGACCGGCTGGAGTGGCCGGCGAACCTGTGGATGGGGGTGTCGGTGGAGAGCGCGAAGGAACTGCCACGCGTCGACGATCTCCGGAAAGTCCCTGCCTCGGTGCGGTTCCTGTCCTGCGAGCCGCTGCTCGGGTCTCTGGGCGGCCTGGACCTGACGGGCATTCACTGGGTGATCGCGGGCGGTGAGTCCGGTCCACGGTTCCGCCCAGTGGAGGAGGAGCGGACCACTGAGATCCGGGACATCTGCGTACAGGCCGATGTTGCCTTCTTTTTCAAGCAATGGGGCGGCCGCACTCCGAAGGTGTCCGGCCGGACTCTTCAGGGCCGTACCTGGGACCAGATGCCTATGCCCGAACCTGTGCCTGCAGGGTGACCCTGCTTTTCGTCGTGAGCTTGCCCGGGGACTGGACGACGATCAGACCGTCCTGGCGCATCTGCCGGGCCGCTTGCATGGCGTGCTTGGGCAGCCAGCGGGCGGACTCGGTGAGCAGCCACTCGCCGACCGTCTCTACGCTGGCAGCCCCGATGGTGAGGCGCTGCGTGACCAGTTCCAGCAGCTCGCTGTCAGCCAGCCCGGCCGCCTGGAACAGGTCGAGCTGACCTTCGGGTTCGGCTCCCCGGGTCCTGAGACCGCGGAAGCTTTCACCGTCGCGGTCGTCGACCTTCCACATGGCGTCCTTCATCGCTTTCAGACCGGCGGTGCTGCCGGTGCCGAAGACGAGGTAGAGGGGCTGCCCGGTGCGGGGGACGAGTTCGAACTGCAGTTGGTAGCCGAACCCTGCCCGGCGCAGTGCATCCCGGTAGGTGCGCAGCCACACGCGCCACCGTTCGTCGGAGCGCAATTCGTCGGCGGCCGCGGACCAGTGGTCGCTGCCGCCGAAGACCGTGTCGCGCTACGGCGGCCGCGGGGTGCTCATCTACTGGCACGTGGAGAAGAAGTCCCTGGCCATCCACTCCCAGCTCATCAACTGCACCGCCTCCGAGATCGCCGCGATGATCGAGGGCGCAATGCGGCACGGCACCACCATGGACGTCGAGGCCAACTACACAGACAGCCATGGCCAGTCGGAAATCGGGTTCGGCATCACGAAACTGCTGAACTTCGACCTGCTGCCGCGCATCAAGCGGATCAACAAGGTGAAGGTGTACCGGCCAGCAGCCGGCGAACCGGACGCCTACCCGCAGCTGACCCCGGCACTGACCCGCCCGATCCGCTGGGAACTCATCACCCAGCAGTACGACCAGATGATCAAGTATGCGACCGCGATCCGGATCCGTACCCCGTCCACCGAGGCGATCCTGCGCCGCTTCACCCGCAACGCCTCCCACCCCACCTACGCGGCGATGCTGGAGGTCGGCCGCGCTCAGAAGACCATCTTCGTCGCCCGCTACCTCCGGCTGCGCGACCTGCAGCGGGAGATCGAGGAGGGCCTGAACGTCGTGGAATCCTCCAACGGAGCCAACTCCGTCATCGCGTACGGCAAGGGCGGCGAGATCGCCTCGAACCGGCGCGACGAGCAGGAGATGTTCGTGCTGTGCCTGCGGATTCTGCAATCGGCCCTGGTCTACGTGAACACCCTGATGCTTCAGGACATCCTCGGCGAACCGGAGTGGGCCGAGCTTCTCACACCCGCCGATCGGCGCGGCCTGACCCCGCTGTTCTGGTCGCACGTGCGCCCGTACGGGGAGGTCACCCTCGACATGGACACCCGTCTCGACCTTGCCGCGGTCAAACTTCCAGGCCCCCGAGTTCCGACGGACGCCGCCAACCAACAGTTATCTGAGCGTGCGTGAAGCGTGGGCGAAGTCAGAAGGAGCGGTGGGAGGGAGAAGGAAACCAGATGGTCCACCTCCCTCCCGTAAACGTCATGTCGCTACATTCGCACTGTCTTGTGAGGCGTCTTCCTTGGAATGCGGCTTCAGGACGCCCCGCCCACGCGTACGGTCTATCTCGCGCCATTCCGGCCGCAGTCCAGCCAGATTCGTGGTGAGGAAGTACGCGGCGCCGCAGGTGAGCAGCACCGGCACGAGTCCGACAGCGGTCACCGCCGCCCCTGCGAGCAGCCCGCCGAGAGGGATACCGGCCCAGGCCAGCGAGTCACCGAGCGCGTTGACCCGGCCCAGCATCCGGCGCGGCACCCGCTCGACGAGGACGGCCCCCAGCACTGGGTTGACGAAGCCGGCACCGAACCCACTGACCGCGAAGACGGCCAGTACCACCCCCAACGGGGCATCGAAGGCGAGGATCAGGAACCTCGGTGCCCCGGCCAGCAGGAACCCGGTGAGAACCACCACCCGCCGCCGCAGTCGGTGCGCGACCACCGCGGCGATCAGGCTCCCGCCGACCCCCGCGGCCCCCATCACGCTGCCCATCAGGCCGATCGCGGTCGGCCCGTTGCCTGATTCCCTGGCCCAGACGGGTACGAGCACCGAGGTGATCGCCGCGTCCAGCAGGTTGGTGATGCCGCACATGACGATGACGGTGAGCAGCAGCGGCTCGCCGCGCAGGAAGGTGAAGCCCTCGCCGAACCGCCGCCAGTAGCCCGGTCCCGTCTCCCCGGCCGGCGAGGGGGCTTCCTCAGCCGCGTGCCCCATGCCGCGAGGCAGCGCGAGTTTGATGATCACCGATCCGAGGGTGAAGCAGCCCGCGTTGACGGCGAGTCCGGTCAGGGGCCCGAGCAGGGCCACCAGGGATCCGCCGATCGCCAGGCCGACGGTAGAGGCGAGGCGCTCGATCACGCCGGATAGACCGGTGGCCCGCTCCAGCGGCACCTGGCTGCGCTCGGCCGCCTCCGGGACCATGACCTCCTTGGCCAGGTCGCCGGGTCCGCGGGCCGCGCCGATCAGTGCGACCAGAACCAGCAGAAGGGGAAAGGAGAGCAGGTCCAGGGCGTGGAGCAGGGGAACCGCGGCGGCGGCGGTCGCGCTGGCCAGATCGGTGGTCCAGGAAACGGCCCGCGGGCCGATCCGGTCCACCAGCGGTCCGGTGAACGCCTTGACCACCACGTAGGGAGTCATCTCGCAGAAGGCGACCAGTCCGGTCTGGGCGGCGCTGCCGGTGGTGACGAGGACGAACCAGGGCAGTGCCACAACGGAGATCCGCGTGCCGGTCAGCGACACGGCCATGGCCGCTAGCACCCCGCCTAGCGGCCGTAAGGACCTCTTGCCGGGTATGCCGCCGGCCTCCGAGGCGTCGTCGGTCATGACGTCGGGATTCCTTCCTCTTCCTGAGGGCCGGAAGGGAGCGACGACGCGGCAGGCGCATCCAGTTCGGGCAGGATCTGCGTGATCACGGCGACCCGTTCGGCTCCCTCGGGGGCACTTGCCGCCGTCTCCGGCGCGTCTCGCCGGTAGCGCGCGATGACTTCCGTCAACTCCCGGTACAGGGCGGCGGCTTCCTCGGGGGTGAGCCGCAAGGCCCAGTCGCTCATGTCGAAGGTATTCCGCCATGGGCGGGGCATCGTCTGGAGCCCGTTCAGGGTCTGCTGCGTGCGCAGGGTGTAGATGGCGGCGACGGACTGCTGGTAGGCCAGTGAGGCCTCGGGCTCCCGCTCGGCCAGCTCCGGATCGTTGAACCAGGTAGTCCGGTGCACCGAACGCCACCAGCGCTCTCGCGCGTTGCCGCGTTCGGTGTCCTCCTCGACGAAACCGGCCGCGCCGAGTTGCCGGAGGTGGTAGCTGGCCGTACCGGAATTCACACCCAGCCGCTCCGCGAGGCGGGTGGCCGTCGACGGGCCGTACTTCCGCAGCAGCCCGACCAACTGCACGCGCACCGGATGCGCCAGGGCACGCAGCCCCTTGGCATCCAGGACAACCGAGTCCTCTTCAACGTTCGGGCCACCCGGCCTCTCCACTGCATCAGCCATGCGACACACAGTAGTCCGCAAAGGGTTCTTCGCAAAGAGATCTTCGCGAAGAATCCTTTGCGGTTCAGCTCGCTCGCAAGGCGCCGCTGCTCATTTATCGACCGGTTGATGGGCAAGATCGGTAGCCGAGGGCTCGCGGCCGGATCGACCCCGGATCATGCCCATAAAACGGTGTCAGAAAGTCGACGTGCTCAAGAACTTGAGGAGCACCCTTTTCTGTACGATCTGGCGGGTGCAGCCACCCCAGGACGACGACACCGCCAATCTCCTCGCCCCCGTTCCGGCCGTACGGACCGGTGGCCTTGTGGGATACGCACGCGTGTCCGCCAAGGGACAGTTGCTCGACCGGCAGGTCCACGCGCTCACCGAAGCAGGGTGCATCCGGATCTTCGCCGACAAGAAGTCCGGCAAGAACGCCGAGCGCGAGGAGCTGTGGAAGGCTCTCGACTACCTCCGCGAAGGCGACACCCTCGTCGTCCCGTCGCTGAACCGGCTCGGCCGCTCCCTCCAAGACCTCATCGCCATCGTGCCCAGCCTGCGGAAGCGCGGCGTCGGCTTCACCTCGCTGCACGAGGCACTCGACACGACGACGCCCGGCGGGCGCCTGGTCTTCCATGTCTTCGCGGCCCTCGCGGAGTTCATCCGCGAACTCATCGTCCAGGGCACAACGAGGGCCTGGACGCCGCCCGCGCCCGAGGTGCCCGCCTCGGCCGCCCGCCGGCCATGACCGACGAACAGGTACGTCACGCCCGCGACCTGCTCGCCCGCCCGGAGAACACCGTCACCTCGATCGCCAAGCTCCTCGGGGTCTCCCGCAACACCATCTACAACTACGTGCCCGAACTGAAGGGCGGCCGTCTCGCGCTCGCCGAGTCGACCAACACGGCAGAACTGCCCCGACCCTCCAGGTCAAAGGACTGATCACCGCCGTTTGCGGCTGGTGACACGGTTCTTACCGGCACGTCCGCCGTGAGTTCAGCGAGATTGAAGGGTCTTCAGTGGAAACCCGCGCTTGTTCCTACTGTCTCTGCCTGGAAACGCGATGAGTTCGCCGACGGTATGTCGACGGTGCCGAGTGGACTTTGGCGAACTTGTTCAGGTGAGGAGCTTGGGCTGCGCCTTCCGACCAGAAGCGCGGGGGCGGACCCTGCAGCTGTGCAAGCATCGGGGACAGAGCGCACGGGTATGGCTACTGGCAGCCTTACACCAGCGGATGGGGGGGTATGGCCGACATTGGCGCGCTGTACGGACTGCTCGGGGCTGTAGGGGGAGCTGCCGTTGCGAGCCTCGCGACTGTCTATGGCCCACTGCGTCTGCATCGGCGGCAAGCTGAGCAGAAGGCGAGCGAGGAGCAGGCTCGCCAAAGTGGGATAGAGATCGCTCGGCTGCTGAAGATGCGAACCACGGGTCGGGCGTGGATCGACGCGCTGGAGCGGTTCGTTCAAGATCTGCAGGCACACCACCCTGTGGACGTCGACCGATTCGACGAGATCATGGTCCAAGTCAGCCGAGAGGCCACTGAAGCCGGACACGCGCTGGCTCACAGCGGTCTCTGGCTCGAATCACAGGACACACCGCCGCACGGCATTCCGCTGGTCCCAGCCCCAGGTGGGGCGCGACCAGACAGTGCGGACGGAACAGCGTTCATCGCCCTCTCCCAGCTCCTGGGCCGCTTGCGAGAGGCGACCCGGGAAGTCCGTGGCGATGTCCTGCAAGGTCCCCGGTGGGAGAGCCCCGTGCGCAGTGAGGTCCTCGAGGCTCTGGAGCGAGTCAGGGCTGCGCGGGCACAGCTGAACGCAGCCCTTCTCGATCAGATTGGCCAGATCAATGGAGGTCACACGCGCCGTCTGTAAGACCAGGGCTATTTTGTGCTGGTTTCACGGGCCGCAGCTGGCTGGTTGGAGCCGATGGGGGGAACCGTCGGGGGGATAGAGCCTCCGCACATCTTGTCTGCATTTGGATATGACCATGAGCTTCCGGTGAATCGGCACCCTCACTCGCTGTCGGCGGCCTGCTCGATCTGGTCGTCGAGCAGGCTCTGGGCGATGGTTGCGTAGCGGCTCGCGGTGGTGTGGGACAGGTTGAAGACCTGGGCGAGGTGCAGCGGGTCGGCGCCGACGGTCAGTGCTTCGTGCAGTACCCGGTCGCCGCGGATACGTTCGAGGTAGACGCCTTGGTGCAGCAGGTGCCGCTTGAGGTATTCGGTACTGACGGGCTCGGTTCCCGGGGCGGTCTCGCGTTGATCAGAACGTGCCGGTTGGGAGTCTTCGGCCAGGTGACGCGACGCTGGGCGAGCCAGGCCAGCAGGGTCTGGTGGGGCAGTTCGCCGAGTCGTTGGACGTGTCCGTGTCCGGCGATGGTGATCCGGCGGGACGCCCTCACCCGCGCCCACGCCCACGGACGGGTCGCCCAGGACCTCGCTGGCGCGCCCGAACTGGTGCGCCGCTACGAACAAGGGACACCGTCCGTCAGAGCCCTTTTGGAGGCCGCGATGGACGCCCGCCGCCTCGGCGTCGGACTCCACCTCCCGCAGGCGTTCCTCATCGATGCCGCCACCGACTACCTCACCGACGACGACTACGACCAGCTCACTGATGACTGGGCCGAATCCGCCTTCGCCGCTCTCGCCCTCCCCGTCCACGGCAAACAAGCCCCCCTGCGCCGCGCTGCTACCCGCAGAGACGCCTTCCTCGCGGAGCAGGATGCGCAGGCCCTCGTGGCTGATGTCGTCGACCACCCCCTCGGCGACCAGGAAGTCCGCCAGCTTGGTCAGACTCCAGGTCGAGAACGGCAGGTCGTGCTCGGTCGGCTTGGACTTCGCGATCTTCTTGATCTCGCGCCGCTCAGGCAGCGTGAACGTTGTCGGCCGGCCGCCCTTGTATTTCGGGTAGAGCGAGTCGAAGCCGTCGGTGTTGAAGTTGTGGATCACATCGCGGACCCGGTCGTCGCTGGTGAACGACACCTCGGCGATCTTCGCCACCGGCATGCCCTGCGCGGACAGCAGCACCATCTGGGCCCGCCGCCAGGTGACCACCGACCCGGTGCCCCGGCGGATGATCCGCAACAACCGCCGGCCCTCGTCGTCATCGATTTCACGCACGCGTACTCGCTCTGCCACCGACACACCCTGACAGCCACACGCTGCCCGGTACAGCACCCGGACGGCGCGTCACGACAGGGCGAACGTTGCCTGATGCGGCACTAGCTTGGCGTGGATACGGGAGAAGGCCGGGGACCAGGAGGGCGCCGAAACCCTCTACCGGCAGGCCGCCGACGCCGGCGCATCCCGCCTCAGTATCGACAGGTGGTGGCCGTACGGGCTGAACCCGGACGGTTCGCCCACTCCACCCTGGTTCTGAATAGGCACACTCCACCTGTAGGAGGCCACGCGCATAGGCCGATGGTGCCGCACTGCCCTGAGCCTGGTGGCCTCCCAGCCCGCGAATCAACCCACGCGGATGGTCATCGGCGACCTCGGCCACTGACGGCGCCTCCTTGGTCGCCGTCTGGCGGTAGCTCTGCCCGAACACATGGTCCGCCAGGTAGTGGCCGACAGCGAGGACTGCCCACACCGCGCCGAACGTTGCCAGCGTCGCGACCTGCTCGATCTGGTTCATCGGGCACCGCCGAAAACACCATGCACGGGACGGGGACGGCTCCGTAGGCTCTCCGCCTCGGGAGAGCGAAAGGAATGCTGACCGTGACTGGCGATTGTTGACAAGATGGGTAATCAAGCGCTGCTTGCCTGTGGGATAGCCGCTGGCCCGGTGTTCACCCTCGCGTATGTACTGGAAGGCGCCAGCCGTGTGGACTACAAGCCGTTCCGTCATCCCGTCAGTTCGCTCTCCCTCGGTTGCGCCGGGCGGGTGCAGACCGTCAACATCCTCTTCGTGGGCTTGCTGTCGCTGATCTTCGCGGTGGGTTTGTGGCATGTTGGTTCGGCACCCGCAAGTCCCTGGGCGGCTGGAAGTCCATGAACGCCCTGACCGCACCGGGCGACCTCAACAGCGACGGCCACGGCGACCTGATCGCTCGTGACACCTTGGGCAAGCTGTGGCTGTACCTCGGCACCGGACGCGGCTCCTTCGGCCCCCGGAAGCTCATCGGCAGTGGCGGCTGGGGACAGATGTCGGCCTTCCTCAGCGTCGGTGATGTCGACGGCGACGAGCGGCTCGACCTGGTCGCCGCCACGCAGGACTTGTACGAGAACCCCCACGCCGGGTCGACGGCGGACCAGCTGCGGCTGTACCCGGGCAACGGCAAGGGCTCCCTCGGCAAGTACCGGCTGGCGCACCAGAGCTGGTACGGCCTCAACGGCGGCTTCTGAACACAGCCTGCACGAACAGCCGCGGGTTTGATTCCGGTCACCCGTTCCACGTGATCCCCCGGGCCAGACCCGGGGGATCTTCGCTGGCCCTGGTGTCCGGGCGGAAGAACTGTTCCAGCTCGCCGGGCGACTGCTCCGTAGCGGGCCGCGCCACCGCGCCCCGGCCCGCTGAGCCCGGAAGCCGAACAGCGCATCCAGGACCTGTATGAGCGGCTGACGTCCGAGCACGACGAAACCGACGCAGACGACAGCTGAACGTGGTCATGCCGAGCTCGAGCGGACCGAGCACTGTAGATCATGGCTACCTGTCCCCTGCGCGGCCGAAGCGGCAACGGCTGCGCTGCACCTGGGAAGCGGCTCCGGGCTCACCAAACCACGCATCGTGTCCCGCCGCAGAGCGCCGCAGAGCGCCGCAGAGCGCCGCGGAGCGGGTGAGCGTGAGCTGTTCCCGGCGCGCGGAAGGCCATGGCAACTTCGGTGGCACGGTGACCACTGTGGCTCCCAACATTGCCCAGCTGCCGGCCGATCCGTGGCTGATCAGCCTCGCCTACCACCATGAACATCCCCTCCAGGCATACGAGTTCGTCGACACCCTGGAGGTGTGGACGGTAACGGCCCGGATCGACGCGGATGTCCTGGCTGAGGACATGGCCGCGTACAGCGACATGGATCAGGATTCGTTGGACGCGGTGCAGGACATTTCCGTAGGCCGGATGTCGTTCGTGCGGGTACGGATGTTCGGTCCCGACCATCCCTTCGAGGCGATGGACTCCTACACCGGGGACGTCGCTCGCATCGGTGAGGTGGTCCTGGACGTCGCAGCCGGTGAGTGGGAGCCGGCCTTCGAGGCTGTGCTCGCGCACCCGGTCGGTGATCTGCTGGTCATGGACCGGGTCATCCTGGAGCCCGCGTGGCGCGGCTGCGGCCTGGGGCCGGTCCTGGCGGGGGCGGCGATCCCGCCTCTGTCGCAGGACTGCGTCGCGGTGGTGTGTGAGCCGGGCTCTGCCGACGGCCGCGAGCTGACCGAGGACCAGCACTGGGAGGCCGCCGTCAAGCTGGGCCGTGTGTGGGAGCAGCTCGGCTTCGAGCCTTTCCAGGACGGTGTGCACATTCTCGACTGCCACCTGCAGCGGCCGCAGGACCTCCTGGCCGAACGCCAGGAGGAGTTCAGCGCTCTGTGCCACGCCTGGCACGCCCAACACAGGCCTTGGGCTCACGGCGAGGGAGCGAGCGGTGCCCGAGAGCAGAGACGTGACAAACGGCCGGGAAACCGATGAGGCGACAGACCTCCACAATTTCCGGCTATTTGTCCAGACCGCGGCAGAGCACTTGCTGGAACAGTCTGGCTTCTGCGGCGGCCGTGACGAGTCGTCGTTCCAGGTTGCGAAGGTGTAGGCGTTCGTCTTGTTGAAGGTGCTGACGTGCGTGAGCCCCTTCACCCCCGAGCTGTCCTTGAAGGTGACGTCGATCGGGTAGCGGATCGTGTTCGCCGTGCCCACGATGACGTTGCCGCCGCCGTTGAGAACGGTCTTCACCACCCGGATGTCGCCGCTCGGCGGCAAAGCGCTTGGCCTTGCGCCGAATCCGCTCGTCGTCGCCGTCGGCCGACCGGTCACGAGCAACCGCAACGATTGCAAGGCGTGGGAACTTTCCGGTGCGAAGGCCGCCGTCGGCCGGGCCACGGTCATCGCGGACGGCGGCTATCGGGGCACCGGCCTGCTCATTCCGCACCGCCGTGAACGCGGCCTGACCGAACCGCCGGCTTGGAAAGAGGAGCACAACACCTCCTACCGCAAGGTCCGGGCCCGCGTCGAGCACGTCTTCGCTCGGATGAAGGCATGGAAGATCCTTCGTGACTGCCGTCTGAAAGGCGACGGCGTTCACACCGCCATGCTCGGCATCGCCCGGCTGCACAACCTCGCCCTCGCGGGGTAACTCCCGCCCCCTACGAGACCAGAGAGCCCCAGGGGAGGTGGCTCCCCACCTCCCCGGCTCGGAGAATGTTCAGTCGATACAGAACTCGTTGCCCTCGATGTCCAGCATCGGGATGCACGACTCGTTTTCCTCATCGGCGTACAGCGTTCGCACGTGGGTCGCACCGAGCGCGACCAGTCGTGCGCACTCGGCTTCGAGCGTGGCGAGGCGCTCGTCCCCCACGAGCCCGGTGCCGGCCCGGACGTCGAGATGCACCCGATTCTTAACGATCTTGCCCTCGGGGACGCGCTGGAAGTACAGACGCGGGCCCACGCCTGAGGGATCACTGCAGGCGAACCATGATCCCTGCTCCTCAGGAGGCAGGGTGCGGTTGAAATCGTCCCAGGTGGTGAACCCCTCCGGTGGCGGCGGTATGACGTACCCCAACACTTCACACCAGAAGCGAGCGAGGCGCTCAGGTTCTGCGCAGTCAAAGGTGACTTGGAACTTCTTGATCGCTGACATCGGCGCACCGTACCGCGTACCAGGGGGGCCCTGCCGCTCATTTCCCCAGGATCCGCCCGTCCCCCCCGTCGCATCCTGAGCCGCCTTGGACACCAAGTGATCAAACCGGACAGTCCACGAGAACGACGCGACCGTGGCGGCGGAGCGCCCCAGTAGTCCCCTGAGACCGTCCCGTATCCGCTGGGTGACACCCCTGGGCTGCTTGGCAGCCTTGGGCTCGGCTCCGAGACCCCCTCGTCGACGATGACCTGCGCTCCCGTTGGGATTGCAGGTCGTTGACATCCGTAGCCGTGCGCTTCGACGGCCAGCCGCCCGCCAGGGCGGCTGGCCGTCGAAGCAGGTAGCTGCAAAGGTCAGCCGGCCTGGCGGGCTCCTCAACCCGTGCCCGGGTGCTGGCCAGGCGAGAGGAGTCCGTGCCGGTCTCGATGATGGCGACGCTGTTCTTCTCCTCGCGCTCGGTCAGCACCTGGAAGAAGAAGACGTCGCCGAGGAAGCCGAGGAATACCGGACGCCTCGGGAGAAGCCGGGAACTCTTTTGGCCCGCGCCATCGTCGGCTTTGCCAACCGCCGGCCCGACGTCGCGCTGCGCAACGCGGAGGGCCACGCGTTCTTGGTCGTCGGTGTCGATCCCAACGGCTACTACGCCCGCAGCCCGCGCACTACGGCTTGCGTGACGGACGTTGAGGCCGCAGTGCTGCGGCGACCGCTCAGAGGTGGCCGTCCAGGAACTCCCGTACCTCGGCGATGGTCATAGGCCCCGTGCCGTGCGCCACCACCTCTCCCTCCTTCAGCAGGACGTAGGACGGGGCTCCGGTGATCCCGTATCGCTTGGTCGCGGCCGGACAGCGCGTCATGTCGGCGCGGACGGCCGTCAGGCGGCCCGTGTACTCGTCTGCGATGTCACCCACGGCGAGGTCCATCGCCCGGCAGGGCTCGATTGCCTTGGGCCATGTCCCGGTGAAGTATGCGAGGACCGGGACTGCGCTCATCCCGAGGATGAAATCGAACTCCGCGTCCTCACGGGGTTGGTGAACCCGCTTCGCCATGAAAGCTCCAGACCTCGCGTTCCGTCATTACATCCCCATCTTCCCCCGCGCGGTGCGGCAGGCTGAGTCCGGTCGGTCGTCTGGCTGACCGATAGACCCGCATGTTCGAACGAGGCCGCTGTCTCCTTCAGCTGGTGATCCGCAGAGGGTTCGTTCCGGTCGGCTCAGCTGATAAGCGCTGGCTCGCGCCCCGTCTCGTGCCTCAAAATTCTCGGCGTGACAGACACGGGACCCACCGAAGAAGAGACGCCGGACGGGCTGCTGGGCTGGTGCCTGGTGGCCAACGTGGCTCGAGAAACCGCGCACGGCGAGAGCGGCCTCGACATCCAGCACGGCACGAAGCACTTCCGCACAGGTGCCCTGCTGTGGCTCCCGCCCGTCCGCTGGGACCCCGGTCACGGTCGCTGGCCTGCTGTGGGCCGGCACCGAGGCAACGGCCGCCGGTACGTCCACATGATCGTACGCGCGAATGACCTGGAGAACTTCCGGGTCAAGGGTGTCTACAGCGAAGCTCTGGTGCGCAGCCTCAACGGTTACGAGCACGACCCGGCCGCCCCGCGGACCCTGCAGAACCCGTGGTCCCGCGAGCGGGCCCAGAGCTGGGCAGACGGCCGGAACCGCCACCGGGAGCCTCTCTTCATCGAAGGCCACCGCTACGCCCACCCGCGGATCTCCGTTCCCAACCCTCCGCCGGCAGAGATCCAGATCGACGGTGAGACCCTCCACCTCGCCCGCTACGGCACCAGAGGAGCCCACTACAGCCGCACACCCCCTCCCGTGGAATGGACCCCCGAGCCGTGATCCGCACGTTCGAACGATAGGGCGGGGAAGTTGGCGTCACCGGTGGGGAGTTGCGTGATCGTCCACAGCGCGTCCTACTTGGGCTCGCGCGACGGTTCGGCGGAGTGGGAGCGTCGGTGGGCTGCGACTCGTTCGCGGGTGGCGCATCGGCGGGAGCAGTAGCGGCGTTCGGGACCGCTGCCTTGGGTGATGAAGGCGTTCTGGCAGGTGGGTGATGCGCAGATCCTGCCGGGCGGGCGTTGGCGGTCCCAGACGAGGACGGTCAGGGCCATGCAGGACGAGGCGAGGAGCCATTCGTCCCAGGGGGCGTTGTCGTCGTGGTCGAGGTGGGGATGCCAGGGGGCGCGGCCGCCGTGCGAAGTCAGGCGGAGGGGCCCGGTGTGTTCCTGCAGGAGGCGGTTGAGGGTGGCTGCGGCGTTATCGGCGGGTTCGGCTTCGAAGACTTGCCGCAGCAGGGTGGCGGCTGCGCGCATCCCGGCAACATCGCGGGTGGTGAGGTCGATGGGGTCTGTCTCACCGTATGCGCGGAGTACGTCGGCGACTTCGGCCGGGTCGGGGCAGTCGTCAGCGAGAGCGTTGATCAGGGCTGCGGTCCGCCGAGCTGTGGTCAGCACGGAGTGCCGGGTGGACCAGTCGTCACTGTTGGAGGACACGTGTGGAATTTAACGCATCTTTCTGAGTTTTGAGTTACCTCCGTAACGTCTTGTCGATGAAAAGGCGTTACTCACTCCGCCTCTATCTGGCCGGGGCAGTGGCAGCTCGTGCCGGGGACGAGATGTCGGGACCGGCGCTGATGCTGACGGGATTCGTCCTGGCCGGATCGACTACCGACGCGTCGTCGCTGCTCGCGGGCATCACGATCTCTGCCGCGGTAGGGGGGCCGGTGCTCGGGGCGCTCCTCGACAGAGCAGGGCGGCCGGGACGCCTGCTGGCTGTGGCCCTCGTCCTGTATGCGGCGGGGCTGGGGATTATTCTCTTGGGACTCGGCCGTATGCCGTTCGCTGTCATCATCCTGATCGCTGTGTTGACAGGGCTGTGGGGGCCGGCCCTGTCGGGTGGATGGACGGCCCAACTGCCCTGTGTGGTGCTGGGTGACCAGCTGCCCTGGGCGAACACCCTTGATGCCATGACGTTCAGCGTGGCGAGTCTGGCCGGTCCGGCTCTCGCCGGCGGCGTGGCAGGGGCGCTGGGAGCCCCGACGGCCATGGTGGTCTCCGCGGGGCTCATCGCCTTGGCACTGCCTGCCGCATGGATGCTGCCCGCCCGTCCCGGTCGGGGGCGGGGCGCTCGGACAACCTCGGTGATCAGCGACCTCGCTGCCGGAATGCGGGTCATCGCCGGACGGCAGGCTTTGGCCCGAGCGACCCTCACCTCGGTCCTCTCCTGCACCGCCCAGGGCATGCTGACGGCGTGCATCCCACTCCTGGGCGAGCGCGTCCTGGGCGGAGCCGGCCGCGGCGCGATGCTGCTCTCCTGCGCGGCGATCTCCGCCCTGGTGGCCAATGCCGTGCTGGCCCGGTTTCCGCGTTCAGCCGCCCCCGACACGATCATCTGGGCCAGTGCTCTCGTCCAGGCTGCCGCGCTGGCCTTGGCCACGTGGGGTCAGTCCGTCGTGCTCATTGTGGCGGTACTCATCGCGGGGATCGGCGAAGGACCCCAACTGGCCGCCTTGTTCGCCATCCGTCACCGGGAAACCCCGGAACACCTCCGCGGCCAGATCTTCACTACCGGCGCCAGCTTGAAAATCACCGGATTCGCCCTGGGGGCAGTAGTGGCCGGACCGGTCGTGACCCGGTCCCTTCCAGGCGCTTTGGCACTCGCAGCGAGTGTGGCGGTCCTCGCAGCACTGGCCTTCTTCGCGCTCCCGTCAGTATCCGTCAACTCGTCGGAGGACCGCGCGACGTCGAGTTGATCGCGCAAGTGTTCGAACGAATGAATCGGATTGCCCTCGGCTGCTGCGGCCGGGCGTCGTGACCGTTCAGGCTTGTTGGCGGTTGTTCGTCGGAGTTGGCGAGTTCCCGCTGCAAGCGATCACGTCGCACTGAGTAACGTGCAGACTGGAGGAATGCGCGTCTGCACTCGTCTGGTCGGAACTCACCGGCAGTGAGTGGCGTCTCGCCTCCACCATCGACCCGCTCACGTCCGGCGCCGGCGCAGCGCTCGCCCGTCGAAGTCCAATGGGCGAGGCGATGACAAGGCTACTTGCCCGGCGGGACCCCTGCGTCCGGTCCCTCGGACCGCTCCTGGATGAGTACGCAGCCGGGCACGCAGCCACTGGCTCTGTCGGTGAGCCGTGATGTCGTTCGTCGTTGAGCGCGGATGACGCCGTGGTGTCGGCGAAGGCGATGTCGCTGGGTTTTATGGGCGGTTGGAGCCTTGTCATCGACCAGCATCAGCTCGGCCACGGCAGCACGGAGAGCTCGGGCCACTGGCTTCTCCACCGCAGTGCCTTGGCCTCATAGACAGCCTGTGGGGCGAGCGCCGGATTGGGGCGGACAACGAGGTTGAACACGTCGGAGAGTCCGTGGGGGGCATAGACGCGCCATCGTCCGTCCGGCTCCAGCCGCACCCCCAAGCAGCACGTCGTCGCAGCGAAGGAATCGATCGCGGACTCGGTGGATTCGTGCGGGGCGCAGGGCACGCCGAACTTCTCCTCATACCAGAGGTGCACGCGTGCTTCGTTGCGGATCTCCACCTCGGCCGGCACCCCGTCGAACAGCTCCTGCCCAGCTTTGATCACCGCGTCTTCCGCTTCCCAGGACAGATCGGAGCTGTCGAAGTAGAAGACGTCGTAGTCCTTGATGCCGCTGGTTGGCGGCTTGTCGGTGACGACGTTCCACACCGTCTGGAAAAGGCAGCCTGCGGTCACATACCAACCGGGCAAGTCAAGCGTCGCAGTTCTGGCCAGCACATCCGTCAAGACGCCATTGCGGGAGAGGACTGTCTGCAAGACGTCCAGCTGCTCATCAAGGGGAAGTCGACCAATCATTGGTTCTGACTATCACGACGGGTTCGCTCAAAACGATGACCTGGCGACCGCCCCCACGCGGACAGGCTCCCGGGGTCTGCAAAGCCACGGGAGGCAACCCAGCCAAGCACTCTTCGTGACCACCGAAGCCTTCCTCCCGCCAGCTATCGCGAACAAAAACCGCCAACCCGCGTGAACAGAAACCGCGCGTGCAGCGAAGCCACCCCGCCTCAATCGCCAACAAGCGCGAACGGTTACAGGTGTGGTGACAGAGCGCCGTAGGGGCCAGTGAGCGTGATAGTTGGCCGTTCCGAGCGCGGCACTGTCGCTGTTCGCGCGACATGCCACGAGTTCCCGCTGTCCCGCCCCACCATGGTCACCGTCCCGCTCGAACCTGGTGTCACGCGTCGCGGACCGGCCGTGTCGCGCCGCGTCCCGCATCCTCCCGAGCTGCAGCCATGCGACCGATCGCGCCGGCGTCATCCGGCGCGCGGGCTGGAGGTATGGACACCATCGCGCTAGGAAAGGTGGAGATCACCCGTGTGGTAGAGCTGCCCGCCAAAGGCCGCACCCGCGACTAGGCCGTGTCCGGTCGATCATGTGACTGGCGGTTGCTGTGGTCGTTGTTCTGGTCATGGGGCGGGGTGATCTGACAGATCAGGAGTGGGAACGACTGTGGCCGTTCCTGCCGGTGAGCAACGGCCGGTGTGGCAGGTGGCGGGATCATCGCCAGGTGATCAACGGGATCCTTCATCGGGTGCGGACCGGGGTGCAGTGGCGTGACCTGCCGGAACGGTTCGGGCCGTGGAAGACGTGAGAAGTCCGACTCCAAGGCCGCCCGCCTGCGGCGGGGTTCACGCGGCGGGCGGCCCCCCCCGGATTCGACACCGAGCGCTACAAGAAGCGCAATGTCGTCGAGCGGGCGATCAACAAGCTCAAACAGTCGCGGGCCGTGGCCACCCGCTATGACAAGCGCGGATACATGTTCCTCGGCACCGTCACCGCCGCAGCCCTGATCATCTGGCTCCGCTCTTGAGCGACCGGACACTCCCTCCCTAATCCATGGCGGTTATAGCGAATGCAAATGTGACCCAGGCAACCAGACAGAGAACAACCACAGTGAGCAAAGCACAGCTGACGGTCGTGATGACCCTCCAGCTGAACCGCGTCATGCGTTCGGCCCGGTTTACCGCATCCTGGTAGTCAGTGTCGTCGTGCCAGCCACGATCAGTCATAAGAACCCCCTGGCCGGAGCCTAGAACATAGGCACCTGCCCCGGAGGCTGCGTCGCAGAAGGGGCCCTCTGTCACTTCCATCATGATCGGCCGGACACGGCCTAGGTCTTCCCCGACGTGCCCGTCGAGCACTGGCAGGCGCATCAGAACTGGCTCGCCCCCACCCCACGGAACGCAGGCGGGTAGCCGGTTGCTGAGACACGCTCCTGATCCCGACACCCGTCAGGACCGGGTGCCATCACCCTTCCCGAAGCCCATCGCGCCTCCGGCACGCAGAGGGTTCGGTCTCGCTCGGGGATCGAAACCCCTGGCTGTCAGCGGACTGCCGCGCCGAGCACCGATTCGATGCGGCGCAGGACGCCTGGCCAGCCGTTGCCCATGCCCTCGACTGCGGCCTTGCCCAGCGGGGAGTCCAGGTCGAATCCGGCGTGTTCGAGGAACAGTCGGGTGCCAGTACCCTCGCTCTGGAGCCGCCAGGTGATCGTGGTGTCCAGGGTGCCGGGCGCGAAACTGTAGCGGAGCAGGCGCTCGGGCTCGACCGTGAGCACCTCACAGGGCTGCTGTCCCCACTGGCCCATGTCGAGCGTGAAGCGGTGGCCGACGACCGGCCGCACGTCACCAGCCGCCCACCAGCGCGCGTGCAGCTCGGGATCGGTCAGGGCCTTCCACACCGCGGCGGGGGGATGCGCGATGAACTGCTCGCAGTTGATGACGGTCGGATCGGTGGTGGTCATTGAGACTCCTCGTCAATCAGGTCGCGCAGTGCGCCCAAGCGCGTGCGCCAGTAGCGTTCGAAGGGATGCAGCCACTCACTCACCTCGGCGAGTGGAGCGGCCTCGAGGTGGTAGTAGCGATGGCGACCCCTGGGCTCCTCGCGCACGAGCTGCGCGTTCTTGAGCACCGTCAGGTGCTCGGAGATCGCGGGTCGGCTGAGTGCGAACTGGCTGGCGAGTTCCCCGGCCGCACACGGTCCGTCCTGCAGAGCTTCCATTAGCCGCCGCCGCACTGGATTGGCCAGCGCGCTGAACACATCTCCTTTGGGCATGGAAACCATGATGCGTCGGAGAGTTCCGACGTGTCAACTTTTTCCTACACGTTTCCGCCGTGCCGCCTCATGCAGCCCCAAGCGCCGCACAGCACGGACTGCCCAAATTGATACTGACCCACGCTCCTAGCTTCGCGGTCGTGTCCGATACTCCACGCCTTCCTGGGCTTGGGCTGACGTCGGCCGACAGATTGGTTACTGCAGCCCTCCGGTCAGATCAACCTCCCCGGAGGAATTGTCGACAGCATCCAGCACCTCTACGGCGGCGACTTCGTCCCGTGGGCCGGCGGTGTTCTGGTCACCGACGGTGAGCTGATCCTCGGTGCCGCAGGCGCATCCGGTGCCCATACCGTCGAAGACGAAGAGGCCGTGCAAACGGCAGTGCGGCGGTGGCAGGAGAACGTTCCGTTGGATAACCAGAAGTAATGCGGGTTGAGGTGGTACTGAAACCCGGCCGGTACGACTCGGTTTGAGGGAGCTTGATCACGCTGCGAGTCCGGGGTGTCGCGGTAGCGGACGGCATGAACCCGCAGGTGTTCACGCTGCGTGTGGTAGTCCCAGTACTCCTCGAAGTCACCGATGCTGACCACCGCGCGGAGCTTGAGCACAGCCTCGGCCCCGGTCAGGCCCCAGCGGGCGTCGGTGATGTCCATCCGGTCTTTGACCAGGTGCCGGCACGCCCCCTCGATCACGCCGGTGGCGATCCCAGCCCTCCGCCAGCGCGATGTCGTAGCCGAGGTAGGGCAGTTTGACCCGCAGGTAGCCGATCGCCTTGTCCACCCCGAAGCGCCGCTGGGCGTCCAGTTCCTCCGCCTCCGCGCGCTACGAGCACGTCGGCGACCTGCTCGGCCCGGCCCTCGAGGATCTCGAACGCACTCTGGCCGACCCACGCCTCGGCGGCCGGGTCGGTCCACTCCCGCTCCCGGTCCGGGTCGCAGCGCTCGGCCTCGTCGTACACCGCGCCGATGGCCTGCTCAGCGTCTCGTTCGACGGAGGCGGTCAGCCACTTCGCCCGCGCCCTGGGGCGTTCGGTGCACTCTGCGCGCTCGGCGGCGCGGAGTCTGACCACATCGCCTGCCTGGCGCGGCATCGGCGCGAGGTCGTAGACCGCGCCGACGGTCGCCATCCGTTTGCGCCCGTTCTTCTCCCCGCCGGCCAAGCGGGTGGCGAACGGCCCGCCCCCGGATGCAGCCTTCCTCGCGGCGGCTCTTCTGGTCTCCTCGCGCAGCGCCTCCGGACGCATCACGATCCCCTTGCCGTCCGCCAAGAGCACCAGCAGCATCTCCTCGGAGTCGGAGTCGGAGTCGGAGTCGGAGTCGGAGTCGGAGTCGGAGTCGGAGTCGGAGTCGGAGTCGGAGTCGCGCGCGTGTGCGTAGGAGTCGTCGACGTCCGCCGCGGCGCGCTCAACCAGCTGCTCGGCCTGCTGCTTGCCCATGTGCGTGCCGGTGGCGCACTTTCGCCGAACGGGATCCACCACGTCCAGCTGTGGCCACCGAGCTGCGCAGACGAACATGAATGTGACGTGATGAAAATAACCATTCAGCTCTATGGGCTGTTGCATGGTGACATTCTGAACCTAGCCTGTGGCGACTCTTTAACGCACCGCTAACACCGTGAGGCCGCCCCATGGCATCTGTCGACCAGCTCGCCCCACCAAGCACGGGCCAGCACCACAGCTCCCTCCGACGGAACGTCGGAATGATTGGACTGCTCTGGGCGTCCGCCGGCTCGATCATCGGATCCGGCTGGCTGTACGGCGCGAAGAACGCCGTCGTCGCCGCTGGCCCGGCGGCTCTGATTTCCTGGGGCATCGGCGCGGTCGCGATCGTGCTGCTGGCGTTTGTTCATGCCGAGCTGGGTGGAATGTTCCCCGTCGCCGGCGGTACCGCCCGTTACCCGCACTACGCCTTCGGCGGCCTGGCAGGCATGTCCTTTGGCTGGTTCGCCTGGCTGCAGGCGGCGACCGTGGCGCCGATCGAGGTCGAGGCCATGATCGGCTACGCCGGTCACTGGCACTTCGCCAAGAGCTTCCTCAATGACAACGGCACCCTGACGACGAGCGGCTTCATCGTCGCGGTGATCCTCATGGGCGTCTTCGTCGCCGTGAACTTCCTCGGTGTCACGGTGCTGGCCCGGACCAACAGCGCTGCCACCTGGCTGAAGATCTTCGTGCCGCTGCTCGCCATCTTCACCCTCGCTGCGACCCACTTCCACAGCAGCAACTTCACCTCGCACGGCTTCGCGCCGTTCGGCTCCAAGGGCGTGCTCGCCGCGATCAGCACCAGCGGCATCGTCTTCGCCCTCCTCGGTTTCGAGCAGGCGATCCAGCTGGCGGGCGAGAGCCGCAACCCCAAGCGCGACATCCCTCGCGCGGTGCTCGGCTCAGTGGCCATCGGCACGCTGATCTATGTCCTGCTGCAGGTCGTCTTCATCGGCGCGCTGCCCGGCAGCAGCTTCGCCAAGGGCTGGGACAAGCTCGACTTCGTCGGTATCAGTGGCCCCTTCGCGGGTCTGGCCACCCTTGTCGGTCTGGGCTGGCTGACCGTGGTGCTGTACTTCGACGCCATCGTCTCCCCGGGCGGCACCGGTCTGATCTACACCACCTCCACCTCCCGTATCTCCTACGGTCTGAGCAAGAACGGCTACGCGCCGCGCGCCTTCGAGCGCACGGACTCACGCGGGGTCCCGGTGTACGGCCTGATCATGTCCTTCGTCACCGGCGTGGTCTGCTTCCTGCCGTTTCCGAGCTGGCAGCAGCTGGTCGGCTTCATCACCTCCGCCAGCGTGCTGATGTACGCGGGCGCTCCACTGGCCTTCGGCGCGCTGCGCCGGCGCCTGCCGAACCGTGAGCGCAGCTACCGGCTGCCGTTCGGCGGTGTGCTCTCCCCACTGGCGTTCATCGTTGCGAGCCTGATCATCTACTGGAGCGGCTGGCAGACCCTGGAGAAGCTGGGCGAAGCGATCGTCCTGGGCTACATCCTGCTCGGCGGCTACGCCCTCTACGCGTCCAAGAAGGGCCTGCCGAACGCTCCGCGGATCAGTTGGAAGTCCGCCCAGTGGCTGCCGGTCTACCTGCTCGGCATCGGTGTGATTTCCTGGCAGGGCACGTTCGGTAACGGCCAGGGCAACCTGCCGATGTGGACGGACATCGCCGTCGTGGCCGTGTTCTCCCTGGCGATCTACCACTGGGCGATCCGCGTGGCCCTGCCGACCGACGCGATCGAGCAGAACATCGAGGACGTCGAGGTCGTCGACGCGGGCGGTCACTGATCCGTCCGCACTCCCTGATACCGGGGCGGTCCCGAAGCGGCCGGTTCCCGGGCGGCGCACGCGCACACTGTCCCGGCTTTGTCTGCTTCCCTCCCTGAAGGGAGGGGATTCCTTCCCTTCAGGGCTGAGCGGGGATTTCTGGCTCAGGCTGCCTCTGGGAGCAGCGCTCCCGGTGGTCTTACGCCCTCGACACCAGCCGGGTTCAGACCTGCCCGGACGAGCATCACGTGGGCGGAGTTCTTGTCTCTGGGGGAGACGACTTTGCACGCGGTGCAGGTGTAGGTGCGCTCGGACAACGGCAGTGCGTGCTTGGTTCTCGCTCCGCACGATGCGCAGTCCATGGTGGTGTGTGCAGGATGCACGAGACGGATGTCCCGTCCGTGCTTGTGGCCATCTCGATCAGGGCCTTCTTCGTGGCGCCGATTGCGGCGTCCGCCGCCTTGCGCGCCATCGAGGACCTGGCGAGGAACTTCGGCCTGAAGTCTTCGACGGCGATGGCGTCGTGGTCGGTCACGGCCTTCTTCGCCCACTTGCGGCCGGTGTCCTGCCGCTGCCGGGCGATCTTCGCGTAGGTTTTCGCCCGCCACTTCTTCGCCTCGCGGTAGCCCTTCGAGGCGGCCTGCCCCTTCTTCGGCCGGCGGCGGGTCACCATCCGGTCGTAACGCGTCAGCCCAGCCTGCGCCTTGCGGCCATACTGGGCGTGCGGCAGATCGTGGGCGTTTGAGGTGGTGGTCGCGGTGTGCTTCACCCCCCAGTCCACGCCGAGCACTCGGCCGGTCTGCGGCAGCGGCCGCACCTCAGTGGGGACCACGAACGAGCAGTACCAGTGCCCGACGCTGTCTTGGTACACGCGCACCGAGGAGGGTTCGCCCGGCAGGTTGCGCGACCACACCGCGCTCAGCACGATCCCACCCGCCAGGCACAGGCGGTCGTCCTTCAGCCGGAACCCGCGCCGGGTGTAGTTCAGCGTCGGCAACGCCTCGCGCTTCTTCTTCCACCCCGGCATACCAGCCCGCTGCCGCTGAGGCAGGCGTTCCCGGATGTCCTTGTGCGCCTTCGCGCGGGACCTGCCGAAGTCCCGGATCAGCTGCTGCTGAACAACCGAGCTGCCCTCACGCAGCCACGGCGTACGCTCCCGCGCCCCGGTCAGCATCCGGTCGAGCTGCGCCGGGCCACAGGTCCGCTTCTGTCCCGTGGTCTTGTTGTGCAGGTGGACCGCCTTGGACTTGGCGACGCACTCGTTCCAGATCCACCGGCACCGTGCCCACTCCGCCTCCAGCGCCACACGGGCACTCGACGACACGCGAAGCCGGTAGGTGTACCGGGCGTGCCCGGCCCTGTCGGCTTCACTTGGCGTCGTCATGAGGCCACCGTAGCGTCGTGATTCGTTTCTCACTCCGGATCCCGGCAGACCTGCACGAACAGGTGACCGCCCGCGCCGCTGCGGACCGGCGGTCCCTCAACTCCGAGATCCTCCACCTCCTGGAGGTCGCCCTCGCCGCTCCCCGGCCAGACGCCGGATCGCCCGGCGGCGATCCGGCTTCTCCTGCCCCGCTACGCGGGAAACCGGATTCCTCCCCGGCCTGAAGGACGGGGCATCCTCCGGGAATCCCGGTGACAGCGCGGGCCGGGGCAGCCGGAAGACGGCGGTCGGACGGCCCGTGGTCCTGCCGCCCGGAGTGCTGTCCGGGGTCGTCCCGGCCGGTCGGCCGAGGTACCGGTCCGGTGTGGCGCCGGTCCGGTGTGATGCGCAGCTGTTGTCCGCGGCCTGGTCTCGCGTGTGGTCAGGACTGCTCGCGGCAGTCCTCTTCGGTGCACTCGAGAGTGACGAGGGTCTGGTCGACCTGCTGGCTGGTCAGAGGGGGTTCGGGCAGTTCGTGGGCGCCCTCGGTGCGGAAGGCGTCGAGCATCAGGTGGAGGTGGCGGCGCCAGGCTTGGGGGGCGATGGTGCGTGTGGCCTGGATGATCCCGGCCTGGGACCAGATCACGAAGGCGATGTCCTGCGCGGTGACGTCGCCGCGCAGGACGCCCTGTTCCTGGGCGTTGTGCATGATCTGGATGCAGATTTCCTTGGCGCGTTCGTACATCTCGCGGCCGGCCACGTGAAGGGGCAGCCGTGCCGAGACCAGGTCGTTGAAGGCGCGGTCGCAGGCCTGCAGCTGGCAGAGTTTCTCCAGGTAGCGGCAGAACCCCTCCCAGGCGTCGTCCATGGCCGCGGCTTCTTCCGCGGTGGTGAGCAGTTCCGTGTACTTCGCGTTGAAGAGTGTTTCGACCAGGGCGAGCCGGGTGGGGAAGTGGCGGTAGAGCGTGCCGATCGCGACGCCGGCCTCGCGGGCGATGCCCTCCAGGGATGCCCCGAGGCCCTGCTCGGAGAAGGCCGTGCGGGCGGCGGCCACGATCGCGTCCCTATTGCGCTGTGCGTCACGGCGCAGGGGTTTCGCCGGTGTCTCCCTCGCGGACGGGGCGTGGTGGTGGCTCATGGCTCGAGCGTAACATGAGGCCCCCCTCGAATTCGGTTGTTGTCATGTTTCCGATCGCAATCTCGCCACTCTGACGTGCTGTGATGAGCCTCACTGCAAATATGAGGCACCCCTCGGGTACGGTGGCAGAGCCGAATGTGAGGCACCCCTCCGGATGACCTTGCGGCAAGCCGACTGACCCGGGATTTCCGGATCTCGGTTCACATGGAAGCGGCGGCCGCCAGCTCGGCGAAACCGCGGCAGTCTCGCAAGGGAAATGACCATGAACAGCATGACCAAGCGCGTCTCGATCGCACTCGCCTCCACGGCACTGGCCGGCGGAGCCCTTCTCGGAGCCGGCGGCTCGGCGTCGGCAGCCACGACTTCGGTGCCCGTGCAGCACACGCAGTACGTGTCCGCAACCTCCGCGACCAGCAGCGAGCAAGCCGGCCGCCACACGGACGACGACCGCCGTGACGACCACCGTGGGCAGGACACTGTGCGCTACGTACGGGCTGCGGACCACGAGGGCGAAGCGGCCTCGTGGCGCGGCGTCAGCGCCGCCCGCTGGTACGAGGACCAGGTCGACGAAGCGGCCTCGTGGCACGGTGTCAGCACCGCCCGCTGGCACGAGGACCAGGTCGTGTGGTCCCTGAACCACAGCTGACGCGCCCGAGCCGCCCCACTCCGGAACGCCGGCGCCTGCCCACACAGCAACACGGCCGCACCCCCGGCCGACCAGGATCCCGGATCGCGCGCCCCACGGCGGTCCGCACCCGCATTGAGACGCACGCCGCACGCAAGGCGAAGGCACTCTGGCCCTCAGCGCCCGCCACGCCGACCACGGCCAGGCCCGCACCGACACATGAACCTCGTCGACCGCTTCCCTTGCCGATCGCTTCCCCCCACGCCGGTCCCTGCCTTCGAGACCGACGCCCGGTCAGGTGTGAGCTGTGGCGGCGTCGCCGTTCAGGGCGGGACGTCGTTGTCGCTCACCGCCGTCGCCCCCTCCGCGGGAACCGGCACTGTCGACGTCACCATGACCACCGCCGCCGGCACACCGCGGGGCCTTGCGCCACCAGCACACACAGCTGCGGGGCAGGACACGGGAGGCGACCTCACGACCAACGGGGTCCTGCCTGCACGCCCGATCCTCGACTGCCCGGCCCAGGCTGCCCGGCTTCCGGCTCGGCCCAGGAGACGCACACCGAACGCGAACCAGCCCTGCTCACCGGCCAGGACCATGGATCCGGCCGGTAGCCGGCGGGCTTTCGACGTCATACGGCGCGAAGAGGAGACCGGTATGTCTCCCCGCTTCCGTGAGTGCTGCGCTCGGGCCGCGAGGACACCTGACACGACCGGACCCAGGGCGCTACCAGATCAGGCACCAGTAGTTGCCGGCCTGCCCGGTGCCGACCGACGTGAGGCCCTTTGGAAGCAGCGCCGGGTCCGGGTTGCCGACGGCCGCCAGCGAACAGGCAGGATCGCCGACCACTCCAGCGGCGGCCATGCGCTGAGCAGCGGCCGTCGCCGCCGCGCTCGTGTACCACCGTGTCGGCGATGGCGTCGGCGTCGGCGACGGAGGCTGTGACGGCGTCGGCGTCGGCGTCGGAGGCTGTGACAGCGTCGGCGTCGGCGTCGGCGTCGGCGACGGAGGCGGCACGGGTGGCGTGGACTTGGGCGCAGAAGGCCGTATCGGTGTGGGCCTGGGCGGGGGCGGCGCGGTCAGCGTCGGTATGGACGTCGCTGTTGCTGTTGTCGGTGGTTTGGGTGCTGGAGGCTGCGTGGGCGTGGGCAGGGACGGTACGGGCGGCTTCGGTGTGGGCGTGGGCAGGGACGGTACGGGCGGCTTCGGCGTGGGCTTCGGCACTGCTGTCGCCGACGGGTTGGGCGCGGGGAGCCGCGTTGCCGGTGGCTTCGGTTTCGGCCCGGACGAGGGGGCCGCCGCCGTCTCGCGGGGCGTCGGCTGAGGCCGGTTGCTCGAGGGTGCCGATTGCCGGGGACGAGCTGTCGCTGTCGGCTTGGGCCCCGGGGTGCGTGTCGACGTGGGCCGTGTTATGTCCGACGGCGTGGGCCTAGGGGCTTCATGGTCGGGCGTCACTATCGCCCAAATGCCGACGCCGATGCCACCGGCGACCAGCACGGCGGCACCGCCCGCGATCCACGGGGCTCGACGGGCTGAGCGTCGGTGCCGGTTCATGCTTCTTACTGTCTGCAAGGGGTGGCGGTGGCGCCACTTGGGTCAGTGGCTTCGGGTTTTCCAGCTGATGCAGGGACACGGCCGCGAGAGCCGGTTGTCGCGATGAGCCGGTTGGGCCGTCGGGGTGGCACGGGAGGCACTGGAGCTTGCTGCACGAGAGAATCTCGAGAGGGCGGGCCGGGGCCAGCCGGGCGACCGGACGGCAGACACCCCGCCCGAGGAACGGACGCCACGCCTGCATGCCGGACAGTACCGGCTTCACCTCCGACCGGCCGCATGGCTTTGTTCAGAGCTGGTCCGGTCGAAGCTGCACGTAAGTCCGCTTGCCGTACGGGTCCGTGCTGTCGATGGTGACGCTCTCCCACTCATCGGCCGGCGCCTCGGGCACATCGGCCATCCGGTATTCGGCCTCCGCCAGCAGTTCCTCGGTCACTCGGACGCCTGTAAGGCGCTCGGCCAGTGCGAACAGTGCTGCCTTGCGATCCACGTCGGGGGCTTCATCACCGGTGGGGTTGAGCCCGACCTCCGTCATTACGGCGTTCAGCTCGTCCGGGGTGCTGCCGGTTCTGACCGAGGGCCACTCGAACGTCGTGCGCAATTCCCCGTTCTCGCGCCAGTGGAAGAAGTGCATGGGCTTTCCCCCGTTGCTCGAATGGGAGACGGCACGGGTCCCGGCGGAGAGCTCCTCCATGAATCGAGGCGACCCCAGATCACCGCCGAACGCCAGGGCGAGGGTCCAATCTCCTCCCTCGCCCCGGACGGTGCACGCTCCCGCGATGACGGACTCGTCCCAGCCATCGGACTCGTGGATGAGTTCCTGGTGTTCCCCGATCAGGGTGTCGAGCCCAATACACACACCCCGCTGCTAGGCCCCCGCCAGGCCGAGCAGCTCTGCGGGCGAGACTCCCCGCACCAGGGTCAGGGTGTACCCGATCTCCAGCGCGTACCCGAACAGTGAGGACGAGGAACGTACCCAGCCGTAGTCGGCTGCGGTGGCTGAGGTCATGCAACGCATCCTGCCAGCGACCACTGACACCGGGCGTCGGCGCCGCCGGGTTGCGGCTTATCTCTGGATGAGTGTCGGGCTCATGATCGGGTCCAGGTCTGGTTGGTGTCTGCGTCGCAGGTCCGGAGTTCGAGTTGGGTGCCGTTGCTGTTGCCGTTGCCGGTTGTGTCGAGGCACTTGCCGGAGCCGACGTTGACGATCGTGCCGTCGGAGCGGGTTCGCCACTGCTGGCCGGGGGTGCCGTTGCAGTCGTAGATCTGTAGCGGGGTGCCGTCGGTGGTGGCTCCGCCGGTGGCGTCCAGGCAGCGGTTGGCGAACACGGTCAGTTCGCCGCTCACGGTGGAGGACCATGTCTGGTTGGTGCCGCCGTTGCAGTCCCACAGCGCAGGACGGGTGCCGTTGGCCTGGTTGCCGCCGGGCAGGTCCAGGCAGCGGCCGGACTGTTTCCCCTTGTAGACGGCGGTGGTGTTGGCGCGGTACCAGGTCTGGTTGGTGCCGCCGGTGCAGGTCCAGAGCTCCAGCGGGGTGGTGGGGGTGGTGTCGCCTGCGGTGGCGTCCAGGCACTTGCCGGAGTTGGGGTTGACCACGGTGCCGTCGCTGTTGACGGTCCACTGCTGGCCGGGGGTGGCGTTGCAGTCGTAGATCTGCACCGGGGTGCCGTCGGTCGTGGCGCTGCCTTTGGCGTCCAGGTACTTCGCTCCGCCGTAGACCGTGAGTTGACCGGAGGGCGTCAGGGTCCAGGACTGGTTGGCGGCGCCGGGGCGTTGGTGTTCTCGTTGGAGCCGCGCTGCCATGGGCTGGCCGGCTCGCAGAAGTAGATCGGTATGTCAGTGGCGCGGGTGAACTCGTCGTGTCGGCTCATTTCGCTGCCCTGATCCCAGGTCAGCGAGCGGGCGACCTCGGCGGGGAGTTCGGCGAAGGCGTGCAGGAGGGCGTCGCGGACGTGCTCGGCTCCCCGGCCGTCGGGCAGGTGCAGGAGCTTGACGTAGCGGGTAGCGCGGTCGACCAGGGTGCCGATGGCCGATCTATTGCCCTGGCCGACTATGAGGTCGCCCTCCCAATGACCTGCGATCTGGCGGTCCGTGGCTTCGGCCGGGCGCTGGTTGATCAGGGTGCCTGGGGCGATGAAGCGGGTGGCGCGCTCATCAACGCGGCGACGGCGGCGCCGGGCGCGGCGGCCGGATCGCAGCAGGCCGGGCTTGCGTTCCAGGCCGCCGCGGTGCGGCAGGTAGATCGCCTGGTAGATGGTCTCGTGCGCCAGGTGGCGGTCTGGTTCGTCCGGGAAGGCGGCACGCAGGACCTGGCTGATCTGCTCCGGGCTCCAACGGCGGTCCAGGTGCTGCTGGATGAACTCCTTCAGCTCCGGATCGCGCCGTATCTTTCCCTCCTTCGAGCGGGCGCGGCGCACGGCAGCTCGCCGCTGGGCCTGAAACGGGTGGTACTTGCCGGTGCGCGGGTCGCGGTTGCGGCGTATCTCGCGGCTGATCGTGGCGGGGTCGCGGCCGAGCTCGCGGGCGATGGCGCGCAGGGACTTCTTGGCCCGGAGCAGGTCGGCGATGACGATCCGCTCGTCCTCGGACAGATAGCGCGGCGACACCTCGACGATGTCCCGCTGTTCGGCGATCGGCGAGTAGACGCGTTCGCGGCCTGCCCGGTCAACGACCTTCCGTCCGTACCTCCACCGGGTCCCGGTCCTACGGTTGATACCCACCTCGCGGCACGCGGCCGAGTTGCTCATTCCCTGCGCCATGAGCCGAAGGTATTGATCACGCTTCTCGGCGAGCGGGGCAGGTCCAGGCTTCTTGGGCTTCCGGCGCGGCTTGGTCATCGCAACATCCCTCAGGGCAGGTGTTGCAACGACCTATAGAACCCAAGCGAGTCTGATGGCCCCAGTTGGGGATCTTCGATGGGTAGCGTGACCGAGTCGGTTGGCCCCACCTCGAAGGTGTGGGCCGTGGCAGAATGCCGACATGGTTCCCATCCGAAAGGGCGATGCCGCGTAGGCGCCCGAAGGCCGTCCGCGTGGAGCGGTGGCGGCCCCCCACACATGTGCCGGTCCCTCGGATTCCGGGGGTATCTGCTCGGACACGGGCCGCTGTTCGCCGTGTTGAGGCCGAGTACCTGTGGCCGAATGCCGTTGCTGACGCGCTCAGCCGATTTGAGTGGGCCTTCAGGCAGCCGGGACGTTATCTGACTGGCCCAGGTGAGAGTCCCGGTATCGAGGTCGAAGACGGCCGCGATGCGCTGGACGTGGCTCTGAGGCACCTTCCGAGGGGAGCCCGAGCCGACCTGGGCCGCCTGGTGGAGCAGATCGATGTTGAGTTCGAGCGTCGTACTCTTCCGAACCCGGGTTGGGTGAGCGAGTGGACGGCAGGGCGCTGGTGGTGGCGCATTCGCGAACGGTGACAGCGGTGGCACCCGGAGCTGATCAGCGAGGCCGACGAACACGCGCCGCGCCGCCATCTGTGACGGGAGGGCGGTACGCGCCGGTCGGGCGGGTGGACAAGACAGTGATGGGTCTTCTGGACCAAGCCAAAAGGTCACAAGCGGCCGTCCGGCCGCGCGCGTGGTGATGTCCGGCGGGCCGACAAATCCCACACAGGACAGTCGAGACGTCAGTCAGTCGGCGAGTCAGACCCACCCGCGGCGTCACCACGTCACATCCTCACTGTCAGTCGAGGATGCGGAGCTGGGCGTCGGGCTTGCAGTGCGTACAGGCGCGCACGCCTGAGGTGAGGAGCCGGCGTGCTTCGTCGCGCGGGACGGGGCGTCGTCGTTTGCCTGCGGCGTAGCAGCCGCCCACGTGCACTTCGATGGGCGGGCGTCCGTTGCCGATGCCGAGTTCGACGATCCAGTCCGGCTCCTGTGGCCGGTTCTTCTGGCCCTGTTCCTGTTCGGCTTCCCGCTTCTGGAGGTCGGCGATCTTGGTGTCGATGCGCTGCAGCCACATGGCGTACCACACGGATCGGCCGGACAGTTCCTAGTAGTGCTTCGATCGCCTCTGACAGGCCCCACCGCCGGGACCGCGGGGTGCGCCGGAGGTTCGTCCCACGGTCTCACCCAGCCGGTGGCTGGATGTAGTCCTCCAGGCGCGCCACGGTGAATCCCTGCTTCTGGATGTGCTTGAGCAGATTGCCGAACATCTCCGTCATCGTGGTGCCCTTGAGTTCCTTGGACCCACGGAAGTGGGCGAGGATGATGTCGCCGGGGCGCAGCTTCTTGTCCGCTTCCTGATACCGCATGGTGGTGATCTGCATGGATTCCCGCCACCGGACGATGGCCCGGGGCCCGCATTCCCCGACCGCGGTCTTGGTGTCGCTGTTGTATGCGCCGTAGGGCGGGCGGAACAGCAGCGGTGCGGTGCCGTACTGATGGGTGAGGATCTTCTGGTCGCCGCACACTTCTTCCTTCTGGCGGGCCAACGGGATGGTGTTCATCGCGGGGTGGTGCAGGGTGTGGTTCTGGATGTGGTTCCCCATCGCCTGCAGTGGTTTGAAGTATCCGTAGTCCGACTTGATGGTGTCGTTCATGAGGAACATCGTGATCGGAATCTTCAAGTCCCTTATCATCTCGATGAACTTGGGGTCCTTCTCCGCTCCGTCGTCGACCGTAATGAAGACGACCTTCTGCGAGGTCGGTAGGTGCTCGAAGACCGGGACGGTTCCGGTAGCGGACAGTTTGACGGGCTTGTCGGCAGGGGGTTTCGGGGGCGCGGGCAGCGGCGCGAGACTCCACTTCTTCCAGGCGGTGGCGCTCAGTGCGGTGCTGGGGGTCGGCTGCGATGAGGTGGCGGCCGGGCCGGTTGCGCTGCCACTCCCCGCGCTGCAGCCGCTGGCCGCCATGGCCGCCACGACCGCGCCCGTCAGTGCCCCGTAGAACCCGCTCCGACTGTTGTGCCGCTTCACCGCACCGGTCTTCCGTAAGTGCCGTGCCGTCCCTGACTCTGCTGGGAAAGGTACCCGGCCATGCGGGAGCAGGCGTTCATTGACCAGGCCGTGTACGCCGTCGCGCCAGTTCTCGGTGAATAGCAACTGCTCGACTGAGGCAGCAGGGAGCGTCCTTGGCCGATGGGCGTCCGGGCAGTGAGAAGCCCTGGCTGGACGGGGGAGACCAGCCAGGGCCTCAGGCAGGATTGTCCCGATGGGCTGGAGGTGGGGCCCGGGGACACCGTCCCTGGGCAGTCACAGATGAATGCTCAACCAGCCCCGGTTGTTCCGCCTTTGGCATCGGGGCACCGCGTGAAGAGGGGCACGGCCAGAGGCTTTCGCCGTTGCCCCGCGTACCTCGACGGCGCCCTCCGCACCGCGTGCGTGCTCCCGCGCGCGGTGCCTGGCCGGTGTGGCGGTGCAACGGCTGGGCAGCATCTGCTCGGCCATTGCCCGTCTGTGAGGGGTCGTCATGCGCTCCAGCTTCCGTGGTCTTCGGCTATGACGATGCGCACGGCAGCGACATCCTTATCTCGGTGGGTCCGCCGGGCGGACTGTCGGCGCTCAGGGTGCCGTCGAAGGCCCCCAGGCGGCGCGCGATGCCCCGAAGGCCGGTGCCGCCGTCGGGACGGGCGCCCCCACGGCCGTCGTCGGACACCCGCATCGTCAGCAACCCCGCCGTCGTGCCCTTGTGGGGCGTGAACTCCACGGTGATCTGGATGCGCCGGGCCTGGGCATGCTTAATGGCGTTCGCCAGGGCCTCGGCGACGGCGAAATAGGCCGCGGACTCGACCGGCGCGGGCAACCGTCCGGGCAGGCGGGTGACCACCGTCGTCGGTATCGGGTTTGCCAGGGCCAGGGCCTGCAGGGCGCCGTCCAGCCCGCGGTCCGCGAGCACCGGCGGATGGATGCCGCGCACTAGGTCCCGCAGTTCGGCCAGGGCGCTGGAGGTCGATGCGCGGGCCTCGGCCAGCAGCTGCTGGACGGCCTGCGGATCGTCGGGCAGGAGTTGTTCGGCCAGGCCCAGGCTCATGCCCAGCGACACCAGTCGGGCCTGTGCGCCGTCGTGCAGGTCCCGTTCGATCCGGCGCAGTTCGCCCGCCTGGGTGTCGACGGTCTCGGCCCGCGAGGCGGCCAACTCTGCGACACGGGACCGTAGTTGTGCCTGCGCTGTGGGCGCCAGCAGGGAGCGGATCACCAAGGCGTTGAGGTTCGCCAGCCGCTCGGCGGTGGTGTACCAGAGCAGGAGGAACACCGGGCCCAGCGGAACCAGCGCGAACGACTCCTGGACGCTGTGCAGACGAAAGCCGTTGCCCAGCGGCGTGCGGAACACCTGAGGAGGGGTCAGCGCGAACAGCAGCGGATAGCTCAGGTAGAAGACGCCGCAGAGGAAGAACACGAACGACAGCCCGTAGGTGAACCACCCGGTGATCGAGTTGGCCACCAGCCAGGCCCAGTCCCGCCAGGTCGCCGGATCGCGCAGGATCGCCCACAGCCGCACCGGCCAACCGCCGTCGGGTGTCGGCAAGTAGGGCCGGGCCACCGGTTCACCGTGCCGGTCGGCGGCCCACTGACGGTGCAGGTCGGCGAACCAGCGCACCAGGACGGTCGAAAGCAGGGTCAGCGGGATGCCGACCCAGAACGCGACGACCGTCACCGAGGTGATCCAGAGCGTGAGCAGGCCGAAACCCAGGACCGCACCGAGCAGCAGCACCAGCGACCAGCCCAGCAGGCTCACCCGCAGGGCGAGACCGGTGCGCGGGGCGACGCCGGGCGCGGGACGTTCCCCCGACTGCGGTGTGCCACGGGGGGAGTGGCGCTCGCCGGTGTGAGTCATCGGGCTCCATCGTCGTGCATCGGTCCATCGTCGTGCATCGGTGCCGCGTCGACCGGCCGGCCGACGCCAGGCCACCGTACGGGCCAGAAGTTGATGATGACCGGCCGGCCCGAGTCCGCGCACTGGGGTTATCTCCACCATCGCAGGGGCCCAGCACCCGTGTTCTTCGTCTCCGTGGCCGGGAGGCTGAAGTGGTCGGAACGCGTGGTGCGGCAGGCCCCACGTGGATGCGGTCCTCGCCCGACCCGATCGACCCACGCCCCACGTTCGATCGACCCATGCCTCATGTCCAGGAGGACACCTCATGCCCCGGAACACGCCCTACCCGCGCCATGCTCGGCAGGCATACCTGACGCTGGCCCTGGCCGCGGCACTGACGGGTACGCTCGCGGCCTGCGAGGCGTCCGCCGCGGCGCAGGGCACCGCCCACACCCCGACCGGACGGCCCGGCGTGGTGACAGCCCAGGAGGCCCGACTGACAACGCTCGCCCAGCGGGACGTGGACGCCGGAGCTCCCGGCGTTGTCGTGCGGGTCGACAAGGGCAACGGGCGAGTGATCGAGATCGCCCGGCAGGCGCCCTGGACCAGGGCCGACCACGCGCTCGCCGCGAGCGACGAGTTCCGGATGGGCTCCAACACCAAGACGATGGTCGCCACCGTGGTCCTCCAACTGGTCGCCGAACACCGGCTCCGGCTGACCGACCCGGTCGAGAGGTGGCTGCCCGGCCTCATCCCGAACGGCGCCGCGATCACCTTGCGGATGCTGCTCAACCACACCAGCGGCCTGTTCAACACCATTGACGATCCCGACGTCCTGAAGGCGTTCACCGGTCAGACACCCGGCAGTGGACTCCCAGGGAGGTGCTCGCCGCGGCCGTCCGGCACGACCCGCTGTTCGCGCCCGGTGCGAAGTACTCCTACAGCAATACCAACTACATCGCGCTCGGCCTGGTCGCCGAGAAGGCTGCCGGACATAGCCTGAGCGATCTGATCCAGGAGCGGATCGCCGGGCCGTTGCACCTGAAGAGCACCTACCTGGTCACCGGCTCCGGCGAGGCGAAGAGCCCCCGTCTCGCCCACGGCTACGAACCCGACGCCGCACATCTGGCCCCCGTGCTTCCCCTCGGCACGCCTGCCGGGACCGCGTTCGCCGGCCCCGCCCGGGCCGCCGGCTACGTCGACACCACCTGGATCAACCTCAGCACGGAGTGGGCCGCGGGGGGCATGGTCTCCACCGCGCAGGACTGGGCCCGGTTCGACACCGCGCTGATGTCCGGCAAGCTCCTGCCGCCCGCCCAGCTCAAGGAGATGAAGACCACTGTCGCGGAGGAGAGCGGCAACCCGAACCGCTACGGTCTCGGCCTGGAGAAGAAGGTGGGCACCCCCTGTGGCACCGTCTGGGGCCACGACGGCCAGGTCCCCGGCTACTCCAGCTGGGACTACACCGACCGCACCGGCCGGCGCACCGTCTCGGTCTTCGCCACGACCATCTTCGGCATCGCGAACCCCAAGTCCGGCGCCGCCGACCAGGCCCTGGTGAACGCCGCGGTGTGCACCATGCTCGACAAGCCGATCCCCACCACGCCCGCGTCCGTGCCGACTGATTCCTAAGTCCCCCGCGTCCGTGCCGACCGATTCTGAGCCCCCAGCGGAGCCGAGTCCCCTGCCGGCTGACTCCTGAGCCCCTGTCGGGACCCCGACCCGCCGCCGGGGACGCGGGCCCAGGTCGGCCGCGGCCCCCTGGCGGATCGACGCAGCCGCGCCGACCAGTGCGCGCCGACCCCCCTTCCGCTCTCGTTCCACTCTCCGCACCGCAAAGAAGGTTGTTCAGCCATGTCCGCACTAGCCAGATGGTGCTTCCGGACCGCCTCTTCGTCGTCGGGATCTGGGCCGCCGTGCTGGTCGCGCTCGCCGTGCCGTACGCGACGCTCGGCGCCCGCTACTCCGACGCGTTCAGCCTGCCGGGGCTGGAGTCGTCGAAGGCGCAGGCGCGGCTCCAGGCGTCCGAGCCCCAGCAGGCCGGGGACAGCGACCAGATCGTGGTGCACGTGCGCCGCGACGGGTCGATCCGGGACACCGCCGTCCGACAGAAGGTGACCTCCATGCTGGACCGGGTCGCGGTACTGCCCTCGGTCGCCTCGGTGACCAGCATGTACGGCCCCGCGGGAGCGTCCCGGATCAGCAAGGACGGCAGGACCGCCTACGCGACGGTGACGTTCGACGCGCAGGCCGACCGGATACCGGTCGCCGACGTCACCCTGGTCATCGACACCGCTCAGGCCGCGCGTGACGCGGATCTGCAGGTCGAACTCGGCGGCCAGGCCATCAGCTCCGCGGCCGAGGGCGAGGCGCAGAGCACCGAGGCGATCGGGCTGGTCGCCGCCGGCATCATCCTCTTCGTCGCCTTCGGCTCCCTGCTGGGCATGCTCCTGCCCCTGCTGGTCGCGATCGCCGCGCTCGGCGCCGGACTGCTCGCCGTCGGACTGACCTCGCACGTGATGACCCTGGGCAGCGACGCCCCGACGGTCGCGGCCCTCATCGGGCTCGGAGTCGGCATCGACTACGCCCTGTTCATCGTCACCCGCTACCGGACCGCCCTGCGGACCGGCCTGGCACCCGAGCAGGCGGCGGTACGCGCACTGGACACCTCCGGGCGGGCGGTGGTCTTCGCCGGGCTCACCGTCGTCACCGCCCTCCTCGGCCTGCTCGTCCTGCGGATCGGCCCCCTCAGCGCGATGGGGATCAGCGCCGCGACGGCCGTCCTGGCCACGGTGATCGCGGCGGTGACCCTGCTGCCGGCCCTGCTCGGCCTCTTCGGGGGCAGACTGCTGACCAGGCGTCAGTGGCGAGCCGTGACCAGCCGGAACCCAGGGACCGGTCACCCGCCCGTGAACACGCAGCGGCACGGAACGGCAAGGTCCCGGGGCCGCTGGGCCGAGCGGGTCGAGCGCCACAGGACGTTGTTCGCCGTGGCCGCGCTCCTTGTCGTCACCGTCCTCTCGCTGCCCGCGCTGTCGTTGCGCCTGGGACCCTACGCCCCCGCACGCGGACGCGCGCCCGGACTGGGGGCCTGATCGCGGACACCGAGGTTCATGACAAGCTGTGCTTCCCACTGCCCGAACACGGAGGTCACCATGACTGCAGAGCCCTCACAGCAAGAAGGTTCGGAGCCGGCCGACATCGAGGAGCCCGCGCCGGCACCCGACGATGACGGGCAGGATGACTTGAAACGCAAGTTCCGGGACGCCCTGGCGCGCAAGCGGGGCATGCAGGCGGACGCGGCCGCCCTCGCTGCGAACACCGGCGCGTCGAAGGTCCGCGGGGCGCACGGCCCGGCTGCGAGTCAGCGGTCGTTCCGGCGCAAGAGCGGCGGCTGAATCCAAACGGCCGCCGGAGGGGACTCGCAGGGCACGGTCCGGCCGCCGTGCCGCCCCGCCAAGCTCCACCCTGGGTCGCCCGCTCACGACCCATCGAGTGAGGCCTTGCCGAGCAGGATTGGCAAGGGCCGTAGCGAGGAATCGCTACGGCACCGGCAGACGGCCCGCATTGAGGCTCCTGATCGGCCGTCATCTGCTCGGTGGTGGCCATCCGGTACTGCATCAGCACGGCCAGCGCCAGCCGGTCCCCGCTGCCCGCGTCCACGCTGATCATCACGGTTCCGCTCGTTTCCCGTCCGGTGCGGCACCGTCCTGCCCGGCGCCGCGCGTAGCGGCCACAGCAGCAGTCGGCCCCGACCAGAGCCCCGACCATGGAGGCCCGACCACGGTCACGAAGCGACAACGCCTCCGTGGACCAGGCCGGAATCCCCTCCGACAACCCGGGCGACGACTGCCCGCCCCCTCTGCCGCACCTTCCTGTGAACCCGCAGGCCACCATGTCGGTCAGGCCGTGGTCGAGAGGCCGACATCCCCTCTACGCCCCCGGACCACGCCCCACAGCAGGAAGAACAAGGAAAGTGGGTGGGTGGGACAGTCCCGGGCGGCGGGCGAGGGGATCGGGCGCCGTCGGTGCTCCCCGCGCGTCGGCCGGGGCCGCCGCGCTGCGCCGCAGTCAGAGCGGCGGCGTCACGTGGGGACGTCGGAGGGGGAGAGGTCGGGGCGGGCGCGGTGCCGGCGTGCGGGATGGCGCCATCGGCCGGAGGCGTCGCGAGCGACGTCGACGCCGGCTTTTACCACCAGTTCGGGTCGCACCAGCGTGACGTTCAGCGTCTCCCTGGTGCCCCACTCGGCGGAGAAAGACCAGCCCGTCCAGGGATGGCAGTGCTGGGCCGGAGCGAGGAGTCCGCCCACCGCAGCACCCTTTGCCCGGGCGAGAGTGGTGGTGCGGCCGACGTACTGAAGGCGGCCATCGGTGTCGTACCTGCCGAGCAGCAGCGTGCGGGGAGTGGCCGGGGAGCCGGTGACCACGCCGACGATCGCCTCGCTCGTCTCGCGGACCTTGTATTTCTGGCAGCCCCTCACCGAGGGCCGGTAGGCGTCGTCCAGCCTCTTGAAGACCACCGACCACCCCCTCCATCTCGACCGACGCCCACGTCAGCCACTCGCGCACGACATCGGCCTCGGTGGTCGACGGGCGCAGCGCCCATGGCGCCGATGGTCGGCGGGCGGCGAACACAGACTCCAGCGCGGCCCTGCGCCGCCGGTACGGCCACCCGGTCGTGTCCGCAGTCAGGGCCATCACCGCAACAGGTTGACTCTGGGCGGTCGATGGTCGGAGGTCTTGATTCCGGTTACTCCGTGGCTCCGTCGTCGCGTTGAGAACTCGGGAGCGCCCGGGGCCGGGTCCCCGGACAATGATCGTCATGACGTCCCTCCACTCCAACCCACTCTTCACCCGGCTGGCCGATGCTGAACGGATCCTCGTCGCTGGCGCGGGTGGCGGCTTCGACATTTACTCCGGCCTGCCGTTGGCTCTCTCCCTCCTGCATCAGGGCAAGCAGGTATATCTCGCGAACCTCTCCTTCAGTGCACTCGCCGGTCTCCCGATCGATGACTGGGTCGCCCCCGACCTGGCCGCCGTCACTCCCGACTCCGCTTTGCACCAGGGCTACTTCCCGGAGCGGACTCTCGCTCAGTGGCTGCGCCAGCACGGCTACCCGTTCACCGTGTACGCCTTCCCCCAGACCGGGGTGCGCCCGCTGCGCGACGCCTACGAAGCACTGATCGAGCTGCACTGCGTCGACGCTGTGGTGCTGGTCGACGGCGGTACGGACATTCTGATGCGCGGCGATGAAGCCGGGCTCGGCACTCCAGAGGAGGACCTGACGAGCGTGGCGGCGCTGGCCGCGCTGGACAGCGTACCGACGCGGCTCGTCGTGTCAGTCGGCTTCGGTGTAGACGCGTACCACGGCGTAAACCATATGCAGGTATTGGAGAATATCGCCGCGCTGGAGCGCGACGGCGCGTACCTCGGTGCGTTCTCGATACCGCGGGCCACCCGTGAGGGCGCTCTCTACCTTGACGCGGTGACGCACGCTCAGCACCACACCCCGGAGCACCCCAGCATCGTGAACGGTTCCATCGCGGCAGCCGTGCGCGGCTCGTTCGGCGATGTCCGGTTCACTGACCGCACCCGGGGCAGCGAGTTGTTCGTGAACCCGCTGATGTCCCTGTACTTCGCCTTCGACCTCCCGGGCCTGGCAGCCCGCTGCCTCTACCTGGATCGGATCGAGGACACCCACCTGATGCGCCAAGTTCACTCGCGGATTGCCGAGTTCCGCGAATCCATAGTCACTCGCCCACCCCGCCGCTTCCCGCACTAACCTCGGCCTTTCAGCTGGGGTGCGGGTGGTCACCGTGTCGTGAACGCAAAAGTGCCTTCTGAGCAGGGACGGTGAGTCGTCCAATCGCTCCTGGCCTCGAGACCCTGCCCGGCCTGGTGCTGGACATCGACGCCACGTTGGTGGCCTGGCACTCGGAAAAGGAACTGGCCGCAGCCACCTACAAGGGTGGTTTTGGCTACCACCCGTTGCTGTGCTTCCCGGTCAACACCGGCGAGGCCCTGTCCGGACGACTACGACCGGGCAACGCCGGAGCGAACACCGCCGCCGACCACATCACGGTGCTCGACGACGCCCTGGCCCAAGTCCCCGACAGCCACCGCTACGGCACCGAGATCCTGATCCGGACAGACTCCGCCGGGCTCATCAGGGTCCTTGCCGCAGAGAGGGCTGCCCAGCGAACCCGCTGTCTGTTGGCGCGCAAGGCACGGGTGGATCTCAGCTGGCGTCAACTGGCCCACGGCGTCAGCGATCCTCGCTAGGGTTCACATCTCGTTCACATTTCGCTCCTGGCGGGGGTTGTTGTTCGTGTCGCTGGTTGCTGCTCGTCGTGCTTCCGATCCGGTCCGGATCGGGCGTTTCCGGGTGGTTGGGGTGCTGGGTGCGGGTGGGATGGGCACGGTGTACGCCGCGGTGGGGGAGCGGGGCGAGCGGGTGGCAGTGAAGGTCGTGCATGCCGGACAGGCGGCGGATGAGCAGTTCCGGGCGCGGTTCCGCCGCGAGATACAGGTGCTGCGGCGGGTTTCGGGCCCGGGCCTGGTGCCGCTGCTGGAGGCCGATCCCGAGGCGGAGACCCCGTGGCTGGCCACCGCCTACGTTCCGGGCCTGACGCTCGCTCAGCATACGGCGGCACATGGGCCACTGGCCGGGATCCAGCTGCACCTGCTCGCCGCAGGCACCGCCGGGGCGCTGGCGGCCGTGCACGCCGTCGGGGTGGTCCACCGCGACCTGAAGCCCGCGAATGTGATCCTTGCCCCGGACGGGCCGCGGGTGCTGGACTTCGGCATCGCCCACGTCGCCGACGGCACCGCGGTCACCCGCACCGGCATGCTGACGGGGACCCCGGGCTGGCTCAGCCCCGAGTACTACCGGGACGGCACCGCCGGGCCGCCCGGGGACGTCTTCGCCTGGGGCGCGCTGCTCGCCTTCGCGGCCACCGGTCGCCACCCCTTCGGCACCGGCAACGCCGAGGCCGTCGCCTTCCGCGTGCTCAATGGCGAGCCGGACCTCGCGGGCGTCCCCGACGAGTTGGCCGGCGTGGCGGAGTCCTGCCTCGCCAAAGACCCGGCCCACCGCCCTCCGGCCGCCGCCGTCGCGGAGAAGACCGCCGAACTGCTCGGCGAGCAGGCGACCCAGGTCCTCGGCGCGTTCCACGACCGGCCCACCGAGGTCCCGAACCTGCTCGCCCAGCAGTGGCACCCCCCGACCGTCGGAGACCCCGCCTGGCCCACTCCTGCGACACGCCGTCCCATCGGCCGGACCTGGCTTACCGTCATCGCGGCCGCGGTGTTCGCCGCGTCAGCCACGGGCACTTGGCTCGCGCTGGCGCCCGGCCATGCCCAAGCGCGCGGCAACCAACCCCTGCGGGCGACCGCTGCCCGCGCCACCCCTGTTGCCGGACCGGCGACATCGAGCTCCCCCACCGGCCGCCCCACTGCCTCCGCCCCGTCGCAAACTCCGGCCGCGGTGGTCTCGTCCGTGCAGGCGACTCAGACGCAGGTGGTCACGATCAGTCCCTGGTCCCCGGACGGCACGCCAGCGGGCGGCATCACCGTCACCGGCCGGTCCAGCGGCTCCTGCTTCGGGACCGCCGAGTCCACCATGCGTACGGACGCCTGGCGCTGCAGTGCCGGTGACCGGATCCTTGACCCGTGTTTCTCCCCGGACTCAAATCCCGGGGACACCAGCGCGCTGTGCTTGGACGGAGCCCCCAACCGCATGGTCGAACTGTCGGTCCCGCAGGGCTTTCCCGGCAACAACGATCACAGGCCCGGCGGACCCGAGATCGAACCGATCACCCTTGTCCTGTCCAACGGAGCTCGCTGCTCCTTCACAGGCGGCGGTACCTCCACCCTTGCCGGGCAGCGGCTGAACTACGGATGCGACAACGGCGGCTATCTGTATGGCTACCCGAACAAGACAGCAGCGCTGTGGACCATCTCCTACTCCGCCCCCAACAGTGGCGCCAGTGTCTCCACACCGATCACCACGGTCTACCAGTAGTCCGCCCCTAAGACGACCTCTAGATCGTCCGGAGGAGGCGGGCGCCGGCCAGGTGTCACAAGTCCTTCGGCGAGTCCAGTCAAGGAGATACCCAACCTGAGCTGCACCAGTCTGGCACAGCGGTGGTTCTGGGCCCGGGGGATCGCCGTGCGGCCGGACGGATTCCCTTAGGGCATCGTCGCTTGCATGATCCGCCCCTCGGCAGACCAGGACCTGCAAGAGAGCACGCACCAGGCTCTTCTACTGGACGATGAGCGACAGTCATTCGACGTCGACGCCGTAGGCGCGGGCGAGTCCGTCGAGGCCGTCCGCCCAGCCTTGACCGAGGGCGCGGAGCTTCCATACGGGGTGGCCGTCGGCGGTGTGCCGGTACAGCTCGGCGATGACCATGGCGCGGATGTTCGGGTCAGCGGGAGGCTGGAACGTCCAGGCGGCGCCAGTCACGCAGTCCATGTCCAAAGCGGCGTGTGTGAGGGATCCGCAGGTCAGGCCGGTTTCAACATCCATGTTGATGGCGACGGCGACGCGCCGCACCCGCTCGGGCAGGGCGGATAGATGGATGGTGGCGCGTTCGACGGTGTGCGGTCCTTCCTGCTGCTTGCCCAGGAGACGTGCGACGCCGTCGGCGGTGGCGGGCTGGTTGTAGAAGACGAAGTCCTCATCGCCGGCCACCTGGCCGTCGCCCCCGATCAGGAAGAGCGTGAGGTCCGCGTCCGCACCGGCGAAGCGGAAGACGATACGTAGCCCCTGCCAGGCTTCCTCGGGCAGGACGAGGGTCTGCCCGGGAACGAGCACGGTCGGCGTGACGGGAGGGACGATCGGAGGGGGAGGCGGCGAGGAAACAGATCCGTGCTTCCACTCGGTGAACGGTGTGATCCGGTATGGGTCGCTGATCGTGGTCCGGTCGTCGGGCGGGGTGTTGGCCCCGAGGGTGATGTCCAGGGCGGCGAGGGAGAGATCGCCGGAGTCGGGCTCGTCCTGGGCGTGATCCAGCAGATCCTGCAGGCCGGGCACGCGGGTGGTGTCCAGTGGTTTGACCGTGCTGGAGAGGTTGCCGGAGGCGCTGGTGGTGACGGAGCAGGCGACGTCCTGTCCGATGTCCAGGAAGCGCAGGGCGTCCTCGGGGTCCAGCCAGGGCGTGGACTCGATCGCCTGACGGCTCCAGCGGCCGTAGGCGACGAAGCCGAGGCGCTGGGTGTCGGGCAGTCGCGTCATGACGGCAAGGTCGATGGCCGTGATGCCCGGGGCGGTGGCGAAGCCTTCCTTGAGGGTGGCGATGATGTTGGAGCCCATGGCGGTCAGCCACCACAGAATCCGATCGCGTTTGGTCAGGTTCTTCAGGGTGGGGCGCCCGCTGGGGGTGAGGCCGTGTGTCTGGGGGGCATCGAGTCGAGGTCCTGCTGCCGCATCACGACCGACAGAGCAGTGCCGTCCATGCCGACGGCGCAGCCGGCGGCCGGGTTGTCGGAGAAGGCGGTGTTCACCGCCTCGCAGACCGTGTCTTCGTCGTTGGCGAGCAGGGCCTGCCACCACTGTTCGGCCTCGGAGGCCATCCGTTCACGGGCCGCATGCAGACGTGCTGTCTCCGCGGCCAGGTATGCGGGCGCATCCTGCTGCGCGCGTTGTTTGGCGGCAGCCCGTTCGGTACGGGCCGGCCGCCCCACCCCCTGGAGGTGGAAGGTCTGGGCCTCGGCGAGCGCCCAGGGCAGGCCCAATTGCGGAGCGTCTGGGATCAAGGGCGGGTGCGCGACGGGGAAGGTCTGCAGGTGGACGCTGGTCGTCTGTCGCCTCAGCTCTCGCAACCGAGCGATGGCGGCATCGCGCTCCGCCTCCTGCTGCGCTCTTTCCGCCTGACGGTGTGCCCGCTCCAGCTGGGTGGCTGAGGGCGCGACCGACCGGGGCCGCGCGGTGCGACGCGTGCTGGTCCGCCGTCGGCTGCCGCTGAGGGAACTCGACGCGTAGAAGGGGCCGAGACCTGTTGACGCCCGGACGCCGCCGCTGCCCACACTGACCCTTGCCACACGCGGACCGATCGAGGTCCGCACCCCGCGCGTCGAGACGCGCACACTCATCCCTGGAACACCGACACGGGAACCGAATCCCATGGCCCCACCCCTCTCCCCGGGGACACAGTGTGGCACTGCCCTATGCCTCGCAGCAGCTGTGATGCAATGCGGCTCATCTTCAGGGGGACTTAGGGCCTGTCCGGCGGATCATGCCGGAGACGCTGCGCTTTGGAACGATCATGTTCGGCGTCCGCGAGACACCCGCTACTCGCATCAGCGGGACGAATTCTGTCCCAAACGATGGCAGTTGGGCATCAGGGGTCTACCGTTTCCCCTAGCGATCAAGGGAGAAGCGCTGACGGCCGCCTTGTTGGAGAGTGTTAATGACGGGGTACTGGATGATGATGTCGTCCCACTCGTCATCGCCACCCTGATCGCTGCCGGGGTGCCGGAGTAGCGTGCGAGTGACGTGGTCGTGGACGTCTCTTCCGTGATTAATACCAAGCCAGGCTTCGGTGATGGCACCTGATCCCGGTCGCTGCGCCTCCATCGATCCGAGCCGCGCCGCGGCCACGAGGTGGGGGTCTGCGCCTGCTCGCAGACTCCAGCCGCGGATAGGTGTTGTCATGGCACACCGGGTTGCGAGACATCAGAGCTGTGGGCGACTCTGCCTCGACCCACGGTGAGCCGTAGCTTCAGAGGTAATCCTGGATGACTTGCTCGGACCAGATAGTCTTGCCGTTCTGGCCATGGCGGCAGCCCCATCGTCCGCCGAGTTGAGAGACGAGGAACAGGCCGCGTCCTCCCTCGTCGGTTGTGCGGGCACGCCGCAGGCGGGGTTGGGTGCTGCTGGAGTCGGTGACCTCGCACACCAGGACATGGTGGCGAATCAGACGGAGGTCCATCGGCGGACGGCCGTAGCGGATGGCGTTGGTGACCAGTTCGCTGACGATGAGTTCGGTGGTGAAGAGGAGGTCGTCCAGGCCCCACATGGTGAGTTGGCGGGTTATCCACTCTCGAGCTTTGGAGACGGCGGCCGGATCGGCCGGGATCTCCCAGTGAGCGGTGTCCGCCGCTGGGACAGCGCGGGTGCGGGCGAGCAGCAGGGCCGCGTCGTCGCGCGGAGCCTGGTCTGCCAGGTCGGCGAGGAGAGCCCGGCCGGTTTCGTCCAGGGCACGATCCGGACGGCAGGACGCGGCGAGGGCTTCCGTCAGGCGCCGCAGGCCTTGGCCGGTGTCGCGGTCGCCCCGTTCGACCAGGCCGTCGGTGTAGAGGGCGAGGACGCTGCCCGGCTCGACGTCGATCACGGTGGTCTCGTACGGCATGCCGCCGAGGGCGAGTGGTGGCCCTGGCGAGATCCCGACTGCTTCGGCGGTGCCGTCGGGCCGGACCAGGACGGGTGGCGGGTGGCCGGCACTGGCGATGGTGCAGCGCCTGGTGACCGGGTCGTAGACCGCGTACAGGCATGTGCCGCCGACGATGTCGTGGTCGCCGAGTGGGGCTTCGGCCGCGAGGCGCTGGACCAGGTCCGCGATCCGGGTGAGCAGCTCGTCCGGTTCGAGTTCCAGGTCCGCGAGCGTCTGGATGGCGGCGCGCAGGCGGCCCATGGTGGCGCTTGCGGGCATGCCATGGCCGACCACGTCTCCGGCGACAAGGGCCACCCGGAGAGAGGGCAGGGCAATGGCGTCGTACCAGTCGCCGCTGATTTCTGCTCCGCCGCCTGCGGGCAGGTAGGCGCCGGCGGTCTCGGCTGCCGGAGTGTCGGTCGTGGCCGGGGGAAGGAGGAGCTGCTGCAGCGCTACGGCCGCCCTGTGCTCGCGCGTGTAACGGCGGGCGTTGTCGATGGCGAGCGCACCCCGTGAGGCGATCTGCTTCATGAGATCCGCCTCGTCCTCGGTGAAGGGGTCGGATCGGCCGCGGCGCCAGGCCGTTATGGCGCCGAGTGTGAGCCCGCGGGCATGCAACGGTGCCACCATCACCGAATGGGTGCCCTTCGGGACGAGATACTCGACCAGCTGCGCGTCTCTGACCATGGCGATGAAGTCGTCAAGGCCGAAGACGACTGGCTCGCCGTGTCGGAAGCTGCGCAGCAGGGGGTGGTCGGGAAGGGGCGGGATGGACTGGCCGCGCTTGATGCCGGCCGGCCACACCGCGGTGGCCGGCGCAAGGGCCGCGTTGCCCATGTTTCCACCGTTCAGCTGCTTCGAGGGTTCGTCCCCGTCGAAAACGGAGTGCGCAAGGTCGACTGCGGCGAGATCCCCGAAGGCAGGTGCGAGAACGTCCGCGAGGTCCTGCGCGGTGCGCACGACATCCAGGGACTTTCCTACTCGCTCGGCCACCTCGCGGGCGAGATCCAGAAGGCGGCGGGCGCGCATCTGGTCGGCGTTGTCGAAGTACAGGGCTGCGACTCCCGTGGGGCGTCCTCGCGCGTCCTCCAGACGGAAGGCGGACAGCGACAGCGCGTGCTGTCGCGCCGGATCGTGCCGACAGCTCACGTGCTGGTCTCTGCGGACCACTGGGGTACCCGTCTCGATTACCTGGCGCAGTAGTGCCTTGAGGTTCTCGGCGTCCGTGGCCTCCAGCACGTCGCTCAGCCGAGCGCCGGGCTGTACCGGACGGCCGTCGAGAGTGTCCGGCGCGGCGTTCGTCTGCACAGTGATGAGATCCGTGTCGTACACAGCGATGGTGATCCGGTTCTGTGCGGACAGTGCACGCAGGAGCGCCGCGCCGTGCTCGTGGCCGGCGACGTGGTGTGTAGGGGCCGCCAGGACGAGGACCTCCGCCGAGCCGGAGCCCCCCACCTTGGTGGTCCGGAAGGTGACATCGATGGTGTCGCCGCACCGGTGCCACAGCCGTACCCGGCCGGACGCCGGCATCTCCGCGTCGCGCAGGTCGTCCGGGAGGTCGGCCACCAGTTCCCGCACGGGGCGGCCACAGACCTCCTCGGAGCGGAACCCCGTCAGCTCCTCTGCTGCCCAGGTCCACCGCACTACCGTGCCTCGATCGTCGAGTACGGCGGCTGCTGGACCGTCGAAGGGGTGCGATCTGCCGCTGGGACCGGAACCGGAGACACCCGTCGGTCCTTGGGCGGCGCCTGCCGAGTAGGCGTTCTTGACATTCTCTATGTCCATGTGTGGCTTCCTTCTGTGGCTTCCTTTGCGAGAGCCTGCGGCTCGAGAGATCGGCATGCTGTGGCGGCCGCCAGCCCCCGGTCGGTCGCGCGTCACGCCGCAAGGGCTTTGGAGGGCAGGTCCTGTTCGGCCCAGACGACCTTGCCGTCCGTTGCGGAGCGGGAGCCCCACCTGCGGGACAACTGAGCGACGAGGAAAAGACCGCGGCCCTTCTCGTCGATGATGTGGGGATGACGGGGGCGTGGGTGGCTGGTGTTGCTGTCGGAGACTTCGCACGTCAAGAACTGGTGATGGATGAGCCGTAGGCGGATCGGGCCGCCGCCGTAGCGGATGGCGTTGGTGACCAGTTCACTGACGATCAGCTGCACGGTGGCCACCAGGTGCTCAAGCCCCCATTCGCCGAGCTGACGGGCGGCTGCCTGTCGGGCGATGCGGACAGCGGCCGGCTCGTTCGGCAGTTCCCAGGAGGCGACCTGGGCCGGTTCGAGTCCGCGAGTCCGCGCAAGGAGCAAGGTGACATCGTCGGCCGGGGCCTGAGTCGGCAAGGTCTCGATCACGTGAGAGCACAGGTCTTCCAGGGACGAACCGGACTCTGCCAGGGCGGCGCCCAGGCGATTCAGGCCCACGTCGATGTCGTCGTCGCGGGACTCGACCAGACCGTCGGTGTAGAGCGCGAGCAGAGTTCCCTCGGCCAGTTCCAGTTCCACTGACTCGAAGGGGACCAGACCGAGGCCGAGGCCGAGCGGGGCCCCGGCGGGCATGTCCGGGAAAGTGATGTGGCCCTGCGGGTGGATGATCGCGGGCGGGGGATGCCCGGCCCGCGCCATCGTGCACCGCCGGGTGACCGGGTCGTAGACGGCATACAGACAGGTGGCGCCCACCGCCGCGGGGAGCTGGTCCGGAGCGTCGGCATCTTCCTCGCTCAGCCGCCTGACCGTGTCATCGAGGTGCGCCAGCAGTTCGTGGGGAGGCAGTTCCATGTCAGCGAGCGTGCGCACGGCGGTGCGCAATCGGCCCATCGTCGCCGCGGCGTTGATGCCGTGTCCGACCACATCTCCGACGACGAGGGCCACCCGGGCGCCGGACAGCTTGATCACGTCGAACCAGTCGCCCCCCACGCCGTGGTCCATGTCAGCCGGCACATAGCGCGAGGCCACATCGAGGGCGGCGCCGCCTCCCACATGGTGGGGGAGCAGGTCGCGTTGGAGCGTCAGGGCCGCGGTGCGTTGGCGGGCGTACTGGAGAGCGTTGTCCAGGCTGAGCGCGGCCCGGGTGACGAGCTCCTCGGCGAGGAGGAGGTCGTCCTCCTGGAACGGCGTCGGCTCCTCGGAGCGGCCGAACACGGCCAGTCCCAGCACACAGCGCCGCGCACGGATGGGCACGACCATCAAGGAGTGGACGCCGCTGTCACGGAGCTTCTGCGTTTGCACTGGGTCGTGACTGACCCAGTGGCCTGAATAGGTGTCCAGCACCGATTCCAGGTAAGACCTGCCCGTGCGCAGGGCGGTGGCGAACAGCGAGGTCGGGAAGGGGCGGATCACCTCTTGGCGCACCCACGGCAACTTGAGGATGCCTGGGTCGATGGAGGCCACACCGGCACGGCGCAGCACAGGTGGGCGGCCGTTCGCCTTGCCGGTCCCCGCCGAGGGATCCACGCCGAAGGGAACCGACTCCATCAGGTCGACGACTGCGTGGTCGGCCAGCAGGGGCACGGCAAGGTCGGCCAGTTCCTGCCCGGTCCGCATGACCTCGAGGGTGCTGCCGATGCGCGTGCTGGCTTCGCTGAGGATGGCAAGGCGCTCGCGCGCCCGCCGGTTGCCGGTGACGTCCACGCTCATGGAGCACACTGCCATTGCCGTGCCGTCCGCGTCCTGGAGGCAGAAGAACGAGGCCGAGAACGCGTGCTCCCGGCGCCGGTCCGTCGACGACCACGTCCGGTACTCGTGGACCGTGGTGGTGCCACTCTCCAGCACCTGCCGCATCACCACCTCGAGCGCTTCGGCCTCGACGGCGGGCAGTGAGTCCCGCAGGCGGCGTCCGAACCGTCGCTCAGCAGGAGTGCCGTCGTGGCGCTCCATGACGTCGTTGACCCAGGTACAGCGCAGCTGCGGGTCATAGACGGCGATGCCGATCGGCGCGTGGGCCAGGAGCGACTCCCGCACAGCTCCGTTGGACGCCCCCGAGGACAGGGTGCCTATGTCGGTCACGGACACCAGCCACCGGGTGCCGGCGTCCTGCCCCCACAGCCGTGAGATCCGCAGCGTCATTTTGATGGCGTGGCCGTCGCGGTGGCGCACCGTCACGGTGCCGGACCAGCCATCCTGGGCACGACACTGCTCGGCGAACGCCGAAGCACTCGGGGCGTGTTCGCCGGGCGGCAGCACGTGTGTGGCGGACCGGCCCACCACTTCCCCGGCTGAGTACCCGACAAGCTGCTCGGCGGCGTGCGTCCACCCCACCACGGTCCTCTGCATATCGAGCATCGCTATGGCCGCATCGGGTATCTCTCGGGGGCTCACCGGTTCGGTGAGTGGCGTGTGGTCGGTGTTCGTCATCCGGTTCTTCCCATCGGTGTGAGACAGCGTCGGCTGTGTGGAGTCGGCCCGATCTGTGGCCGTGGTGGAAGGGAAGTCGGCACGACGCCTGCCAACCTTGGACGAGTTTGTCCACTTCTGATGAAATAATCAGATACGACCGCTTTATCGTCAAGCCCCTCGAAACTGATCAAAGCGTCAGATGTGACCGTGTGCTGTCAATCACGCGACCGCGGAGTCGGGATTAGCGGGCCGGGGTAGACGTCCGAGGTCGGCGATGCAATGATGAATTCATCAGAACTGCTGCTCTTATTTATGGAGCATGCCGATGCCAGCCCCACGCAGGAACCGATTCGAACGCCGTCGCGCCGAGACCCGCCAGGCACTCGTCCGCGCCGCGCGGCAGATCCTGGCCGAGTCCGGCGGCACCAGCGCCAGCATCCATGCCATCGCGGAGCGCGCGGATGTGGGCCTCGGCTCCTTCTACAACCACTTCACGGGCAAGCCGGACCTGTTCGACGCGGCCGTGGCCGATGCACTGGAGGAGTACGCCCAAGCCGTCGACGAACGCCTGCACGGCGTCGATGATCCCGCCGAGCGCCTCGCCGGGGGCGTGCGGCTCAGCGCGAACATGGCCGAGTCGTACCCGGAGATCATGCAGATCCTGTGCCACAGCCAGCTCGGTCGGATATGCGCCGGCGACGGACTGGCTCCGCGGGCGAAGCGCGACGTGGAGGAGGGCATGGCCGCAGGGCGGTTCACCGTGGTCGACCCGGTGATCGCCCTGACCGTGCTGAACGGCAGCCTGCTGGCGCTCCTGGAGCTGTGGTGCAACCAGCCCGAGGCCGACAGCGACCAGGCCGCAGGCACACTGGCCGAGATGATCCTGCACATGCTCGGCCTCTCCGCGGACGAGGCCCGTGACCTCGCCCGGCGGCCCCTTCCCGCGACAGCGTGAAGAGCATCCTGTCGCGCACCGGCCGACTGGCGCCGACTGCGCACCGGTTCCTGCGGCCTGCGTAATGTGCCGGGGCGGCTGGTCTCTCTCGCCTGCTGTCGCCGCCCCGCAGGCTCAGAGTTGGATGGGCAGGTGGCGGGGTCCGCGGAGCATGGCGTTCTCGCGGTAGGGGGGCGGGTCCTGGACCAGGCGTGCCGTGCCGAGGTGGGGGAGCAGTGCGCCCAGGGCGGCCTGGGCTTCGATGCGGGCGAGGGGTGCGCCGAAGCAGACGTGGATGCCGCTCCCGAAGCCGAGGTGCTCGTTGTCCGGGCGGGTGGGGTCGAACCGGTCGGGATCGTGGAACCGCTTGGGGTCGCGGTTGCCCGAGGCAAGTACCAGAAGGACGGGGGTACCTTGGGCGATCGGCGTACCGGCGACGTCGATGTCGGCGAGCGGGAGGCGCTCACGTATGTGGACCGGAGGTTCGTAGCGCAGCAGTTCCTCCACCGCTCGCGGCAGCAGGTCGGGGTCACTACGCAGCTGGTCCAGGTGCTCGGGTTGGCGCAGCAAGGTGAGCACCCCGTTGGTGATCAGGTTGACCGTGGTCTCGTGTCCCGCGATGAGGAGCAGCACGGCGGTTTCCGCGAGTTCCTCCTGCGTGAGCCGCAGGGCCGGGTCCGGTTCGTTGACGAAGGCGGAGAGCATGTCGTCGCTCGGCTTGCCACGACGCTGTTCTGCGAGGTTGACCAGGTACCCGCCCATCTCGATGCGCGCCTGGTCGCCCGCCTTGTCCGTCTCGGCGGTGTCCTCTTCGGGCCTGACGTCGGCGGCTGCGACCAGAGCGTCGGACCAGGCCCGGAACAGCGGCTCGTCCTCGCGCGGTACGCCGAGCAGGCGGCAGATCACCGTGACGGGCAGCGGGTAGGCGAAATCGTCGACGATGTCGATCTGCCGACCCGCCTCGAAGGACTCCATCAGTTCCTTGGTGATCCGGTCGATCTCGCCGCGCATGGCGTCGACCCGGCCCGGGCTGTGCGGCGGGCCGAAGGGCCGCATGGCGAGGGTGCGCAGCCTGTGGTGCTCCGGGTCGTCGAGCCGCAGGAACGGCGGCTTGTGTGTCACTTCGCCACGGCTGCGGGGATCGACACTCATCCGCGGGTCGTGGAGCAGGGCGGCGATTTCGTGGTAGGTGCCGACCAGGTAGCTGCCGTTGGCCTGCCGCACCACGGGACCGGCCTCGCGGAGTTCCGCGTACAGCGGGTAGGGGTTGGGGCGGTTCGCGTAGTCGGTGATCCGTGCCAGCAAGGTCTCGGAGGCCATGGTGGCTCCTCGTGGTTGGGCGGGACGTGGGTCAGCGCGTGGGCTGCACCACCGTCAGTCGTCGATCGGGCAGGTGACCGGTGAGCGCCACGGTGGGGCCGTGCGACAGCACGCTCGGGTCGGGCACGTCGGACGGAATCGTGACGTCGGCGGCGATCGCGCGGTCCGCCGCGCCGGGCGGGGGCGGGAACGGAGCGGCCGTCTCGATCAGGTGCTTGTAGTAGTCGAGCGACTTGGCCATGTCGACGGTGACCGCGGCGGTGACCCGTCCCTGGTAGCCGTAGACCACCGCCAGACGGCGAGCCTCCAGAGAGCCCTGGGCGATGACCACGTGGTCGGAGTAGGTGGGCACGCCCACCGACTTGATGTTGAGCCCGAACTGGGTCGACCAGAAAGTCGGGACGGCGAGGTGCGGGCGCCGCAGGGGCCCCGGACTGACCATGTTGTGGGCTGCCACCTCGGCCTGTTCGACCGCGTTGCCCCAGTGCTCCAGGGAGAGCATCTGGTACCCGAACAGCGGGTGTGGGAACCGGGAGACGTCACCGGCCACGAAGACGTCGTCGGTGACTATCCCGTACATGTTGAAGGCCCGGCACCCGGCGTCGCAGGCGATCCCGCGCGGACCCGCCGCCAGCCCGGACTCCGCCAGCCACTCGACGTTGCGGACCGCCCCCAACGCCACCACGCACACATCCGCCTCGACACGACTGCCGTCGGACAGGTCCGCGCCGGTGAACCGGCCGTTCCCGTCCCCGCGCAGAGCGGTGACCGTCACCCCGCAGCGCAGGTCCACGCCGTGATTGCGGTGCATGGCTGCCGCGAGTTTCGCCAGGGTGCCGCCGAGCGCGCCCACAAGGGGCGCGGGGCCGCGTTCTGCGACCGTGACCTCGATACCCCGCTCCCGGCAGGCGGAGGCGATCTCCGAACCGGTGAAACCGGCACCGATCACCAGCACCCGCTCCGGCCCGGCGGCCAGCCGCTCGGCCAGCCTCCCGGCCTCGTCACTGGTGCGCAGGGTGAACACGCCGTCCAGGGAGGCCTCCTCCGCGTCGGGCCAGGGGCGCGCCCGGGTCCCGGTGGCGATCAGCAGCCGGTCGTACGGCAGCGAATCGCCATCGGCCAGCATCACCCGTTTCTCCAAAGGGTCCACGCCGGTGGCGGCTACTCCCAGTCGCCAGTCGGCGTCCGGGTCCCGGCGCATCGGCAGCGCCGTGGTGTCCGCCGGCGCCTTGCCGAGCAGCACCTGCTTGGACAGCGGTGGCCGGTCGTAAGGCGCACAGGGCTCGTCCCCCACCACGGTCAGTGAGCCGGTGAAGCCCTCCTCGCGCAGCGTCTCCGCGGCCCTCAACCCGGCCAGCGACGCGCCGACGATCACGATGCGGCCGTCACTCAGATCACCGGGCACCGGCGCTCACCCCTTCACCGAGGAGGATGGCCTGAACCGGGCACGCCGCCGCAGCCTGGCGCACGCGCTCGACCTGGTCGTCCGGGACGGCCGTGGCGTACAGCAACCCCTCCTCGCCGTGCAGCTCGAACACCTCCGGTGCGAGGAACACGCACTGCGCATAGCCCTGGCAGCGCGTGAGATCCACAACGGCTTGCATCCTCACCACCTCCTCCGTGGCCTCACCCCCTCGCTTCCAGCATGGGGCCGGACCCGGGCGCCCGCATGCCACGGCTCCGGAGACGGAAATCCCGGGCAGCTCGTCCCTCAGGGGTGAGGGCTTGGCCCAGGACGTGGTCGAGTCCGAAGGCTGCGCGGATGAGAGAAGGGTGGGTGAACATCCGGGAATTGCTGCCCAGTTGCTCGGCGGTGTGGCTGGTCTCCTCGGCGTGGAGTCCGAGATGGTCGATGCAGGTGGGCATCTTCTCGAAGGCCAGGCGGACTTCGTCCAGGCGGCCGGCGCGGTTTCGGCGAGAACGTCGAGCTGTTCATGCCGTTGTCGGCCGTGCGGGTCATTCTTGCCGCCTCGACATTTCCATACGGCGTATGGTAATTCTGGAGAGTGCTTCCATACACCGTATGGAAGAGTTTGCTCGGCCACGCCAGGCGCCGCATAGCGCCTGCGTGTGGCCGCTTGGTGTAGATCGCACCAATCGGGAAGGGAAGATCATGAAGAAGCTCACGAGGCGCGTTGCCGTCACCGTTTCCTCCGTGGCGGTCGCGAGTGCCGCTGTTCTTGGTGCCGGGGGTACCGCTTCGGCGGCGACTTCTGCATCCGCGCACGTCCAGCGTCCGGCCGGCAGGGTCTACGCCGGCGACTACCGCTGGGACCACGGTGTCGGCTACCTGGTCGAACTGGGTTACTCCTGGGACGAGATCCGTGGCTGGTATCACGACGGCCAGGTTGAGATCAGCGTTCGCTGACCGCCGCCCAGCCGGGAGTGAAAGCCGATGGAGTCTTTGAAGACCGTCATGCAGGGGGTGGCCGTGCAGCTTGTCATCTCGCGCACCTACTCGCTGCCCATGTGCATGAGCCTGCGGTACGAGCCCGCTGATCCCTATGTCGTCCGTGCCGTCTTCTTCACCGACACCGACAAGCCGGCCGAATGGGTTCTGGGGCGTGATCTTCTGGCCGATGGCCTGACCGGTTCCGCAGGCTGCGGGGACATCCGGGTCTGGCCGCCCGTCGGCCGTGGTGACCAAGCGATGTACATCGTCCTCGGGTCTCCCGCGGGGACCGCCTTGCTCGAGGTTCCCGTGCAGGACGTCAGGACCTTCCTCGAGAACACGGAGGCGCTGGTGCCACGGGGTGCCGAGTCCGGACACGTCGACTGGGAGCTCGAACTGGCGAACTTGTTTGCAAAAGGCTGAGAGAAGCCTCCCAACCGCCGTGCGGATGGGGATCTTTGGCCCGTCACAGAAGAGAAGGAAAGAGAGTTCATGTCCCAGTACCAGCTTCGTGTCTACACATTGCGCAGCCCTGAGGCGCTCGTCGCCTACGAGAACATCTGGGCCAAGCACATTCCCGGTATGGCCAAGCACGGGATCGCCACACATGGCGTCTGGACGGTGCCTGCGGCCCCCGGGAGTGAGGCGCCCCAGCTGTACGCCCTCGTTTCCTACCGGGACGCCGACGACGTTCAGGAGCGGCTGGGGGCATACCTGTCCAGCCCCGAATTCCGCGCGGACATGGAGGGCTTCGACATCAGCCAGATCGTCGGCGTCGCCGAGTCCGTGCTGACGCCCACCGCCGACTCACCCTTGCGGTGACGGGTCCGAGCCGCTCGAAGTCTGCGGCGACCTTCTCGGTCGTGTCAGAACGCCGCGGAACTCGGCCAAGGCGCTCGCCGGACGGCAACGGGTATGGACGAGATCGGCGAGGTCGGGGGGAGTTGCGGAAGACCGGTTGAGTGCGTGTCAGTACGGGCGGCCGACGCTCAGTGACATGGAGGCCCAGCCGGCCGGGGAGTGAACGCGTACCGGCGACACCGTGCGCGAGGCTTCGGCTGCTGCCGCGTCCGCGGCTCGCCCGGCCGAGTCATGCGCAGGATCGTCGTCCGGAGTGCGAGCGAGCCGTACGGCAGCGTCCAGGCCCTGGCCGCCGCCAGACACTGCGGTTCCCGGAACCTTACGAGACCAGGGACGAGGCACGCCATCCAGGCGAGCGAACCAGCGACAAGGGTGAGACTACGGGCAGGTCGGGCGTCCGCATGGAGAGGGCCTTCCCGGATCTGATGGGTGCCTCCTCATGCGCCGCAGCCTGAGGCCGCCCGACCACGGCTGCCCTCAGGCCGCAAGCTTCAGGACTGCGAAATCAACTGTGAAAGTTGAGCCGCGGCCCGGGCCCTGGCCGTCACGACTGGTGTCGAGTCGGCTCTCCAGGCCCATGATGATCGTGTCCAGCGGCAGGTGGAAGACGTGGTTCTGGGCATGGCCTGGATGGGGGCTCGTATCGCCGACAGGGGGGTGGGTCTCGCCCACTGGTGGTGCGCGCCGTTGAGTTCGGCGGTGAGGACTCCGGTGATGACGGCGTCCACGGAGCGGTGATCTGCGGGATCTCCGAGTGTCGCACCCCTGCGGCGCCAGGAACGCGGTGACTCTGCTGCGCAATTCCTGATGTTCACGCTGCGGGCGGCGCTGCGTCCGGCGGCCAGGACGAGGGCGCGCAGGATGCTGTGCGGCATCGGGTGGGCGGGCCGGGTGGCCTCGGCCGCTGCAGGGCGGGCGCTCGGGTCGCGCCTCCCTCGGGTAGGCGGTCGTGGCGCCCTTGAAGGCGACCGCGTAGGCCAGGCCGCGCTCGGCCAGGTCGGGAAGCCGGTGGCATCCGTTAGCTGGCATCGGTGAGTCCTCATGCACTCCCTCGTAGACCGGCTTTGGCGCAACGCGGAGAAGGCGGCGGGCTTCTTGCGCAGGATCACCACACACTGGCTTCGGCACATCTTCGCCTAATACTCCAGTCGCGGTTCTCCATTACCGCTGGTCAGAGGCCTTGTTTGGAGTGTAGTTGGCTGACGCTGTATCAGGGCGGTGGCGGTTCGTGACTCACCCGATCGGGGCGCGTGCGGCGTTGGTAGTGGCGGTGGTGGGCAATGGCTTGGTGGCGTCGGCGCCAGTAAGGCCAGTGGAGCCGGTGTGAGGGTGGCTGGAGCCGGGTCGTCGGGGAACGGGCAAGATCCAGGAGCCAATGTGCTGCACCAGCGTCAACCCGCCCGCGCGACTCGTCCGGTCGGGCGGGCCGCCTCTCGTCCCGGGTTGGTCCGATTGGTCGGATCTGCCGGTGGGTCGCGCCGGGACGTTCCGGGCGGCGGCAGAGCCGAGGTTATGAATGCGTCACCTGACCATCCGTGAGCATCAACCTCAGGAGCCACACGATGCGCCCCATCAGAGCAGCCAGTCTCGGCACGACCACTGCGCTGGTTACCCTTCTCGCCTGCGCCCCTGTCGCGGCCGCCACGACGGGCACCGATTCCGCCCACGCCAAGGGCGGAGACCGGGTCATCACACTCATCGGCCGGCTCGCGCAGCAGACGCGCTTCCCCGTCAACCCCGGCGGCGGCCCCGCCCAGGGCGATCGGACCGTCTTCCGCTCGATCCTCTTCGACCAGTACGGCAACCAGGTCGGCGACACCGGCGGCACCTGCACCACCACCCGGGTCGACAATGGCGGAGCGGAGGAGTGCGTCGTGACCTACAACTTCCCGGGCGGCCAGCTCTCCGTGCAGGGGACGGTCTTCGGCATTCTCAACCCGGGCCCTCCCCCTTCGTTCGACAACGGGATCACCGGCGGCACCGGGGAATTCGACCGGGCTCGTGGCTCGGTCCACGCCGACACGATCGCTCCGGGCACGAGGCGCTTCACGATCGACCTCGACCGCTGACTGACCCTGCCCCCGCCCGGTGAGAAGGCTGGCCCGTCCACGGCACGGCCCACCGGCTCGATTGATCCCCCTGGCGACGCCGCCACCAGGCTCGATCCCAGGCCATCGACTATCAGCGACAAGCCGCCCAGACATGAAGATCACGACCTTACAGCGGGTACTCCAGTCGCGGTTCTCTATTTTCCCTGGTCACAGGCCTTGTTTGGAGTGTAGTTGGCTGACGCTGCATCAGGGCGGTGGCGGTTCGTGACTCACCCGATCGGGGCGCGTGCGGCGTTGGTAGTGGCGGTGGTGGACAATGGCTTGGTGGCGTCGGCGCCAGTAAGGCCAGTGGAGCCGGTGTGAGAGTGGCTGGAGCCAGGTCGTCGGGGGACAGGCAAGATCCAGGAGCCGTCGCACTTCTGCCACGGTGAGGGGAACGAGACTGCTCGGACCGTTTCTGCGGCCCCCTTTTCGAGGGCGTGGGCGGTCATCGCTGCCAGGAATGCGCGGGCGGTCATGGCCAGGGTGATGTGGCGGTACCAGCCCACGTAGCGGCGGACCTCGTACTGGTCCAGGCCGCACTCGTTCTTGGCCTCCTGGAAGCACTCCTCGATGGCCCACCGCGAACCGGCTACCCGAACCAGCTCGGAGACGGTCGTGTCCGCCTGGGCAAAGGCGAGGTAGTACGCGATCTCCTCGGGGTGGGTCAGGCTGCGACGGGCCAGTACCCAGCGATCGTGCGTGCGTGCGTGCCTCGCCGTCCGCATGGTCGTCAACGGGGAGTTTGGCTGCGGCCCAGTCGTAGCCCCGAGGACCCTTCGTGCCGTCCCCGCACGAGATCCGCTCCCAAGCGTCCGGGGCACCGGTCAGGACATGGTCAATGCGCCGGCTTCCGCAGGTGACTTGACCTGCTGTGACTTGGGAACCGTCAGGACATAGTTCACACCTGCCTCCTCCAGCATCCGCCGGAAGCCCCGTTCCTGGCCGTAGGCCGCATCAGCGGTCACCCAGGCGATCGACAGCGCGGAGTCAAGCGCCCTCAACACCATCGCACGTGCCAGATCCGGCTTCGTCGCAAAGGACCTGCCCTCAGGAATCCTCGCCGTGCGGCACTGATCCGGCTCATCCATCCACGACCTGGGCAGATAAAGCTCCCGATCCACCAAGGTCCGCCCCTTCGTAGAGGTATAGGCGGCGAACACACCGATCTGGCAGTTCTCGGTGCGGTCGGCCGTCCCCGAGTATTGGCGCCGCACCCCGGCCGAGACCGTGCCTTTCTTCAGGAAGCCAGTGTCGTCCACGATCAGCACACCGTGAGGTCGCCCGAGCCGCTCGGCGACGTAATCCTGCAGGTCATCACGGATCTCGTCCGGATTCCACTGGCGCCATGACAGCAGCCGCCGCAGGCCGTACGGGGTGGCATGGCCGGCGTGCTCGGCGAGCTGCCAGCTGTTCTTCCGGCCGACCGGCCGAGCAGCCCGCGCACGTAGTCCTGCATCCGCCGCCGCGGCTCGATACGCGAGAACCGCTGGCCCATCCGCAGCAGCAATGACTCCAACTCGGTGGCCCACAGCCCTGCTTCGATATCCGACTCCATGACAGGCTCAACGCACCCTGATCGAGTGAGTCACGAACCGCCATCGCCCTGATGCGGCGTCAGCCGACTACACTCCAAACAAGGCCTGTGACCAGGGAAAATAGAGAACCGCGACTGGAGTACTAATACTTCAGTGGCACTTATCGCGGGGCTGACGCTGGGCTTGAGCAAGGGGTGAGGTCACGAGGACAGTGCTGCCCGCTCGGATTCGGCCAGCAATATGCAGAACTCGTTGCCCTCCGGGTCGGCGAGAACGACCCAGCCCCAGCCGTCGGGCTTGCGGCGATCGGCGACCAGGGAAGCGCCCAGCTTCAGCAGCCGCTCAACCTCTGCGTCCCGTGAGGTGTCCGGACGCAGGCATAGATGAAGCCTGTTCTTGGCCGACTTCGGCTCTGGAACCTCGTTGAAGTGCAAAGCCGGGCCGCCGGGCAGCATGATCTCGGATTCGTCGTCACCCGGTTCGTCCTCGGGATCCAGCGGGTGTCCGGTCACATCGCTCCAGAACCGCGCCAGTTGGTAGGCGTTCGCGCAGTCGATCGCTATGTTCGTCACCATTGAGGCCATGCGCGCGATCATGTCCGAGTGGCGCCCTGCCCGCCACCAGAATATGGCCACACCCGCAGCCTACTACTGGAGCCGAGATTACGGGAGTCGGTGGCCTCGGCGGCGGGAGTGGCTGAGTCGGGCCCGGTGTTGATGGCGTCGGCGCCAGCGTGACCAGTGCAGGATGTGACCGGCTTCGTGCCGGACGGCATGGGCGAATCTGCTCAGCAGGCGGCGGATCTCGCTCACGCTCAGTCGGATCAGGTCGCGGCCGGCTCCCCCTTTTCGTGCTCGGTCGCGCGGATGGCAGTCAGGTGGACGGCGGCGGTCATGGCCAGGGTGATGTGCCGGTACCAGGCCGGGTACTGGCGTACCTGGTAGTGGTCCAGGCCGGTCTCGTTCTTCGCGGCCTGGAAGCACTCCTTGATCGCCCAACGGGCGCCGGCGGCCCGCACGATTTCCGCCAGCGCAGTACCCGCCGGGGCATGGGTGGGGTAGTAGGCACGCTCGCCGTCGGCGAGGCTGCGGGCGGATCAGCAGGGCGTCGTCGAAGAGGTCGTCGCTGCCCCCAGGCATCGGGACCAGGGCCCAGGCATATTCGCGTAAGCCGTGGGCGCCATCGCCGGCGGAGCGGATCTCCCAGACATGATCCGGCAGGATCGCCGAGACGGTGCGGGCGTTTTGCCCGCGCGGCCCGCATCGATGCTTGGAGGCGATCGCCAGCACGTAGCTCAGGCGCTGCTCGGCCAGCCAGCCGCGCAGGACCGGGTCCTGGCCGTAGACCTCGTCGCCGATCACCCAGCGAAACGGCACCTTGGCGGCGAGCACCCGCGCCCAACGCCCGCCCCCTCGTAGGGGCGTAGGCCAAGAACACCCCCAGCTGGCAGTTGTCGATCTTCCCGGAGGTGCCGGTGTACTGCCGCTGCACGCCGGCTGACCGGGTGCCCTTCTTGATGAAGCCGGTCTCGTCCACGGCCAGCACGCCGTCTTCGGCGCCCAGATGCTCCAGCACGAACCTAGGCGGCCGGTCTGGAGGCTCTATACGCTCGGATCGGTGGGCATTTCCGGAGGTCGGAGCCGTGTCGGCGGGCCCAACGGAGTATCTGCGCGGACTGCTCGCGCCCTTGGAGCGCAAGAACGGCTGGATGCCGGCCGAGCAGGCCGGGGAGCTGTGCCCGGACGGTACGCAGCGGCTGCTGAACCAGGCCGACTGGGACGCCGACGCGGTCCGCGACGAGGTGCGCGGCGGGTGCACCTCATCAACCCTGACGTCCCCACCCATGCCCAGCTCAACGAACAGCCCGACCACCGGGCACAGCAACCGTGGCAGCAGTACTGAGCCGGCCTGTCGAAGGGCGTTCCAGTGACGGACGTGGCTGAGTGGCTGGGGCATCGCGATCCGAGGATCACCCACCCGACAGGAACCAGGGCCCGTCCTGCCCGTTCCGGGTGCTGTACGTAGGTCCGTAGGAGTCATCGCCACCACGGGCGGTGAGCCCTCTCGTCGGCCCGCCGGAACGCACGGCCCACCCGGGCAAGAGATTTCCATACGCCGTACGGCTTGATAGCATACATTGTATGGAAAGAGCGAAGCCTACCCCTAGAGGAACTCGGAAGAGGGATGTGCCTCTGACCGAGGCAGGGATCTGCACCTCCGCCCTGCGGCTGATCGACGCGGACGGGGTCGAGGCGCTCACGATGCGCAAACTCGCCGCGGCGCTGGACGCGAACCCGATGTCGCTGTACCACCACGTGCCGAACAAGGACGCATTGCTGCGTGGCGTGGCGAGAATGGTCGGCGCCCGGTTCCGCACCGTGACGCTGGAGGACGCGCCCTGGCAGGAGCGTATGCGCCTGCTTGCCACGGATTTCCGGACGCTGGCACACCGCCATCCCAACTTCATGGCTTACTCGTTCAGCCAGCCGGACTTCATCCAGCCCGAAGATCCCTTCTGGGTCGCGCTCACCGCCGTATTGGACGCTGCAGGGGTGCCGCATTCGGAGATCCCGCAACTCGCCGCGCTCGTGTGCGCCGTCGTCATCGGCGTGATGATCGCCGAGCTCAACGGCGCGCTCCACCGGTGGTCGAACCTCCAGCCCACCACACCCGCCTCCGGCGAGGACGGGCCGACGAACGAGGGCTTTGGCGAGGACCGGATGTTCCGCCTGGTGCTGGACACGATCATCAGCGGCCTGGAAAGCCGGCTCACAGCCGATCACGCCGGTGGGCGCGGGGGTCAGCACCCGCAGAACTCCCAGCGCGCCTCCGGACGCATCCCCCGTCAACTCAGCCCACCGGTCGCACGCTGCGAAGGAGAGCCCATGGGCAATCGCGCCTCGGATCTGGCGGCCGGTTTCGAGTCGAAAGAGCAGTGACGACCAAAAGCCCAGACATGCTGCTTTTGTTCAGCGGTAAGGGAGTTCAGTCATGCCTGCAGCTCTGATCCACGGCGTCCCGACACCCACTCTGTGGCGGGACTGCGTGCGCCGACACCTGATCCGGAGCGATGTCGAGGCTTGGGATCGGCCCGGCTTCGGTACGTCCCGGCCGCGCGGCTTCGGCTCCACCAAGGAGGAGTACGTCGATTGGCTCATGGAGCGGGTGGGCGAGCCGATGGACCTGGTCTGCCATGACTGGGACTGCATCATCACCGCGCGCGTCGCTTCCCTGCGGCCGGACCTCGTTCGTACGTGGACCGGCCGCAGCGCTCCGGTCAGTGCCGAGTACGTCTGGCATCCGCTGACCAAGATCTGGCAGGACCCGGTCGAGGGCGACCGGTTCATGGGCGAGCTCTACCCGGCGTCCTTCGCCATGGAGTCCTGGGTCTCCCCGAGCCCGTCCTCGGTGATGAATCAGGTGATCAGTACGTTGGTGTCGGGGAAGTAGAACTGTTTCGTGCCGGCGGGCACGGCCGCGGACAGTTCGAACGCCCCGCCCAGGTCCGCGTCCAGGATGGCGGCGAACACGCTCGGGGAGTCGAAGGGCGGGCAGCAGTACCAGTCGATGGTCCCGTCGGTACCTACCAGGGCCGCTGTGCGCAGATCCCCGATCAGGCTGTGCTCGGCGATCGGCAGGTACCGGGCTGACTGGTGCGCAGGTACCGGGCTGACTAGTGCTGTGTCGCCGCTCCGGGCATCGCAGCGGCCTCCTTGGGATCCTGCCTCGACTATGGCCCTTCGCTGTCGCTGCGGCACCAGGTCGGCCCGGCGGAGACACCGCCGGACCGCGCACCGCCGCACCGGAGCTGTTCCGCTTCCGTCACACCCTCTCGCGGGCTCGTGCGACATGGTTCTCCACTCCGGCGACCGCGGCGTCCAGCGCGGAAGTGAACATGGTGTCGATCACGTCCTTGGAGGGCGGGGGCGCGTCTTCCTCGTCGGCGTCCGACGGTGCCGGTGGCAGGGTGGCCCACCGCTGCAGTGCCCCGTTCAGTTCGCTGAGCAGCAGACCCGTGAACACACCGACCAGGGTTGCGGCAACGCGCGGAATCTCCTCCTCGGGCAGTTTCGCGGCGGCCAGGATGTCGATCAGTGCCTGCCAGAAGGGGTCCTCCCGCTGCACGTAGTCGGGGCGCGTGAAGGAATACCCCATCAGTTTCGGGTGGCGGTGCGACAGTTCGCGGAAGTCCCGGGCCAGTTCACGCAGCCGGTCCTGCCAGGGGACGCCCTCCCGCTGCCCCGCGCTGAACTGCGAACCGACCCGGTGGGCCACGCCGCGCAGCACGGCGTCCTTGTTCGACACGTGGTGGTACAGCGACATCGGGTTCGCATCGAGCGCGGTCGCGAGTTTGCGCATGGTGAGCGCCTCGACCCCGTCGGCGTCGATGAGCTGCAACGCCATGGCGTAGATGCCGTCCGTGGTGAGCGGTACGTCCCTCTTTCTCGTGCCCCGAGTGGGCTTACGTTCAGTAGCCATACGGTGTATGGTAGCAGCGTCGGCAGCCGCCGAGGACAGTGGCACCGTTTTCACCCCTCCGTTCATCCGGCTTCGCGGCGGTGGGGCTGGTTACGGTGCTGTGCGCGCTGGTGGGCGGTGCCGACTGACAGCGAGCGGTGGACAGTCCCGGACTGGTGGCCTTGGTGGGCGACGAGGTCGCCAAGGCGCGCCTTGAACGGGAAAGGCACGACTGGAAGCCGTGCTCGAGGAGTGCGGCAAGGCGCTTGAGCAGCGGCTTCAGCGCACTGCCGCTTAGGGTCTGTCCGGCGGATCATGCCGCAGACGTGGGGCTTGGCACGCACATCTGCGGCGTTGTCGTCGGTCGCCGACGCTCCGCGTCGACGCCCTCCTCCGCCTTGCAGCTGGACGCACCAAGCCCCGCTCGCCGGCGTCGATGAGGCACCGCCCGTTTCCTGCGACCTGATCCGCCGGACAGGCCCTAACGCGGGCAGACATGGAACCAGGCAAGACGTGTCGGCCGCCCCCCTTTCCTGGTGTGCTCGCCTGTGGCGGCAGATCGCAGGTATGTCCTGCCCAGGAGACCCTGGCGAAACCCGGCTTGCCAGCTCCCACGGACTGATGCCGGACTGATCGAGCGCGGCGTAGAGATCAGAGGCGCCACCGCGAGGCGGCACGCGCGCCTGCTTCTCCGGTGCTGTCGTCAGCCGCCAACGCACATGGGTGCAGACCCGATCTCCGTGATGCGTACCGGCAGGCGGGGGCGTTGGCTGCTCGCCAGGATGTCCCCGCGGCCGCCGTCGCGGATCGTAGGTGTCCTCCATCGGTCGCATTCGCCAGGAGAAGCCCGGTCAAGCCGCCGGCTGACGACGGCCGGTCTCGCCCCCCTCGCCTCCTCCGGTCGGGAGTGCGTTCGGAAACGCCTGATCTTGATCGACCCCGCTGCGCGAGCGGCGTCGTCCCTGATGAGCCGAACATTCCTGTTTCTCGCTCCCAGGCCCGCCGATGGAGTTTCCATACGTCGTATGGTATCACTGAAGGCATACAGCGTATGGAAACCGGGTGTTGCCGTACCGGCGCCCCGCCACACCGAATGCCGCCCTTGCCTGCCTTTCCCCTTGAAGGAGCCAGCCATGACCACACAGCCCGAGACCGACCTGCGGCCCATCCGGTCTCCGCGGGGGGTCCCGCTCTTCGGCCACACGCCGCAGATCCCCAGCACCAACCCGGTGGAGTACTTCGGCAGGCTGACCAAACAGTTCCCCGAGGGGCTCTACGGCATGGAGATCGCCGGCATCGAGCAGGTCTTCGTCTGGGACCCGGACCTGGTGGCCGAGGTCTGCGACGAGACGCGGTTCTTCAAGCAGATCGACAAGACGCCACTGGCCCACGTCCGGGACTACGCGGGAGCCGGCCTCTTCACGGCCCACCAGCACGAAGAGGAATGGGGCATGGCGCACCGAGTCCTCCTCCCGGCCTTCAGTCAGCGGGCGATGAAGGGCTACTTCGGGCAGATGCTGGAGATCGCCCAGAACCTGGTGGGCAAGTGGGAGCGCAGGGAGGGCCGGCCGGTCAATATCACCGACGACTACACCCGGCTGACCCTGGACACCATCGCCCTGTCGGGTTTCGGTTACCGGTTCGACTCCTTCGCCAAGGAGGATCTGCACCCCTTCCTCAACGCGCTGCTGCAGGCGCTGGTTGAGTCGCTGCGGCGCTCGCAGGAGCTGCCGATGATGACCAAGATGCGCAAGTCCGATGACAAGAAGTACCGCGAGAACATCCGGCTGATGCGGGACCTGGTCGAGAGTGTGATCAAGGAGCGCCGTGAGGGGATGGGCACGGGTGAGGATGACCTGCTGGGCCTGATGCTGGAAGCCACGGACCCGGAGACCGGCAAGGGGCTGGACGACGACAACGTCCGTGACCAGGTGGTGACGTTCCTGATCGCCGGTCACGAGACCACCAGCGGTCTGCTGTCGTTCGCCACGTACTCGCTGATGCGCAACCCACACATCCTCGCCCAGGCCTACGCCGAGGTGGACCGGCTGCTGCCGGGTGACACGGTCCCGGACTACGACACGATCATGCAGATGGACGTGATCCCGCGGATCCTGGAGGAGACCCTGCGCCTGTGGGCTCCCATCCCGATGATCGGCAAGTCCCCGCTGGAGGACACCGTCATCGGCGGCTGCTACGGGCTGAAGAAGGGAGCGCGGGTCAACATCCTTGAGGGTCCGCTGCACACCCACCCCAAGGCGTGGGAGCGGCCGGAGGAGTTCGACATCAACCGGTGGCTGCCGGAGAACCGGGTCAACCACCACCCGCACGCCTACAAGCCGTTCGGCAACGGCGTGCGTGCCTGCATCGGCCGGCAGTTCGCGCTCACCGAGGCCCGTCTGGCCCTCGCGCTGGTGCTGCAGAAGTTCAAGTTCGCCGACACCGACGACTACAAGATGGACGTCAAGGAGGCGCTGACGCGCAAGCCCGGCGGCTTCGAACTGAACGTGCGGGCCCGTCAGGAGCACGAGCGGACCGTGTTCGGCGCAGTGGACCTGCAGACCGACGACACGCGGGCGCAGGCCGCGGTCAGCGGTGTCGGAGTGAACCTGACCGTCGCCTACGGCTCCAGCCTGGGCTCGTGCGAGGACCTGGCGCGCACCATCGCCGACCGCGGTGAGCGCTCCGGATTCGGCACCACCTTGGTCGGCCTGGACGAGTTGGGTGACAACCTGCCCACCGAGGGCCTGCTCGTCGTCGTGGCCTCCAGCTACAACGGCAAGGCCCCGGACAACGCGCAGCGTTTCGACGACCTGCTCGCCACCGGACTCCCGGAGGGCTCGCTGTCCAACGTGCGGTTCGCGCTGCTGGGTGCCGGCAACACCCAGTGGGTGGCCACCTACCAGGGCTTCCCCAAGCGGATCGAGGCAGGCCTGCTGGCCGCCGGTGCCACCCGCGTCATCGAGCGCGGCATCGCGGACGCCGCAGGTGACTTCGACGGCATGGCCACCCGCTGGATGGACACCCTGTGGACCACCCTGGCCGAGGAGTACGCCGCCGACACCTCCGAAACCACCGGGCCGCGCTTCGAGGTCCAGCTGCTCACCGAGGCGGACGTGCGTCCCGCGATCGTCTCCGAGCAGGCCTACCCCCTCACGATCGTGGCCAACGAGGAGCTGGTCAGCGACGCGACCGGGCTGTGGGACTTCAGCATCGAGCCGCCACGCCCGGCCGCGAAGTCCATCACCATCGAACTCCCCGACGGTGTCACCTACGACACCGGCAACCACCTGGCCGTGTTCGCCAAGAACGAGCCGCAGCTGGTCGACCGAGCCCTCGCGCGGCTCGGCGTCGACCGCGACCAGGTCCTGCGTCTGGACCAGCCCGCCGGCGGCCGCACCCACCTTCCGGTGGGCACGCCCGTCACCGCGGGTCTGCTGTTCACCGAGTTCGTGGAGCTGCAGGACGTGGCCACCCGCTCGCAGATACAGACGCTGGCCGGCCACACCGACTGCCCGTGGACCCGGCCGCAACTGGAGGCCTATGCGGCTGACACCATCGAGGCCGAGGAGCGCTACCAGAGTGAGATCCTGGGCAAGCGCGTCTCCGTGCTCAACCTGCTGCAGCGCTTCCCGGCGGTCGAACTGCCGCTGGCGGTCTTCCTGGAGATGATGGGCCCGATCCGCCCGCGCTTCTACTCCATCTCCTCCTCCCCGCTGGCCGATCCGCGGCACGTGCGGCTGACTGTCGGTCTGCTGGAAGGCCCGGCCCTGTCCGGCGACGGCCGGTACCGCGGCACCTGCTCCTCCTACATCGCAGGCCTCAATCCCGGGGACGTCTTCTACGGCTACGTGCGCGTGCCCTCCCCGACCTTCGCCCCGCCGGCCGACCCCGCCACGCCGCTGCTCCTCATCGGCCCCGGCACCGGCATCGCGCCGCTGCGCGGCTTCCTGGAGGAGCGTGCCCACCAGCACGCGAACGGCACCCGGGTGGGCCTGTCCCAGGTCTTCGTCGGCTGCCGCCACCCGGAGCACGACTACTTCTACCGCCAGGAGATGCAGGACTGGGAGCAGACCGGGATCGCCCAGGTGCACACCGCCTTCTCCGCGGTGACCGGACACCCGGCCCGGTTCGTCCAGGACGCCATCGCAGGCGCCGCCGACACCGTGTGGCAGGCCATCCAGGACGGCGCGTACCTCTACGTCTGCGGCGACGGCCGCCGCATGGCACCCGCCGTGCGCGGGGCGCTCGCCGCCATCTACCGCAAGCACACCGGCAGCGACGACGAAGCCGCCCAGCAGTGGCTCGCCCAACTGGAAGCGGACGAGCGCTACCAGCAGGACGTCTTCGCCTGACCCCCCAGACGCCGGGAGGCGTGCGGCGTACCTGTCGTCCCGCGCGCCTTCCGGCCACCACTCACCCGCGAGGCACCACACGGCACCCATCGGCCCGAACCGCCGGGAGTGCCGCTCACAGAAAGCAGAGCACCATGGACACCATGCTCGCCGGACGCTTCCACCTGGACAGCAAGAAGTTCGCCGTGGAGGAGGTCCCCGTCCCCGTGCCCGGCCCGGGCGAGGTTCTCATCGAGGTCAAGGCCGCAGGCGTCTGCCTTTCGGACGTCCACCTCATCGACGGCTCCCTCGTCCCGCTGTTCGCCACCTCCGACACGGTCACCGTGGGCCACGAGATCGCCGGTGTGATCCACACTCTCGGCCCCGACCTCAAGCGCGGCCTGACCGTCGGCACCCGCGTCACCCTGGAGGCCGGCAAGACCTGCGGCCAGTGCGCCGGCTGCGTGCGCCGCCGCCCCTGCACCCAGATGCTCACCGCCGGTATCGACTACGACGGCGGCTGGGCCCAGTACACCCTCGCCCGCGAGGACACCCTCATCCCCATCCCCGACAACCTCCCCTTCGACCAGGCAGCGATCATCCCCGACGCGGTCTCCACCCCCTACGCCGCTGTTGTCGCCACCGCTGGGGTGCGCCCCGCCCAGTCCGTCGGTGTCTGGGGCGTGGGCGGTGTCGGCGCCCACAACGTCCGCGTCGCCCGCCTGGCCGGCGCCGCGCCGATCATCGCCGTCGACCCGCTGCCCGGCGCCCGGGAGCGTGCCCTGGCCTTCGGTGCGGATTTCGCCCTGGACCCGGCCGCCTCCGACTTCGCCGACCAGGTCCGCGCGGCCACCGGCGGACGGGGTCTGGACTTCGCCTTCGACTGCGCCGGCGTGCCGGCGGTCCGTGAGCAGGCCGCCGCCGTGCTCGGCCTGAACGGAGTCCTCATCCTGGTCGGTATCAGCCCCAGGCCGATCACCATCAGCGAGGGCCTGACCTTCAACTATCTGGGCAAGCAGGTGCGCGGCCACTACGGCGGCACCCCCGAGTCCGTCACCGAGCTGGTCCGGCTGGCCGAGGTCGGCCGTCTCGACCTGGCCCCCTCCATCACCGACCACATCCCGCTCGCCGAGGCCGCCGGCGCGGTCAACCGGCTGGAGAACAAGATCGGCGACCCGATCCGCCTCATCCTCGTCCCCTGACAACTGAACAGAAAGTTCATCAAGACCACCTCGGGCAGGGGTGAGTGGGCGCCGGTGCTTGAGGGAGCACCGGCGCCCACGGTTTCCCGTTGTCCGGGTCTGGGGCAAACCGACTCCGGGGCATGTGAAGTCGGGTAGGGCGAGCCGGGTGATGCCTCTGCGTGGGACGCACCGATGTACAGGCCGCCGCGGGAGGACAGGAACGCGAGGTCTCCATGTGAGCGCCACGGCGAAGTGGAGAATCAGGTGACTCCTCGTGGTGCGGTCGGTCTGCGGGCAGCAGCGCTTCGAGGACGGTGTCGCAGGTCGCCTCCAGGGAGGCGGAGGACCGCGCGAGGGCGTGGCACAGTCGGGTGAGGCCCGCCTCGATGTCGTGGTCGAGGACCTCGATCAGGCCGTCGGTGTAGAGGGCGATGAGGCTGCCCTCGGGCAGGTCGATCTCCGCCGTCTCGAACGGCAGGCCGCCCAGGCCGAGTGGCGGGCCGGCGGGCAACTCGAGGAGGTTGACGGTTCCGTCCCGGGTCACCACGGCGGGCAGCACGTGGCCCGCGCGGGCGAGGGTGCAGCGGATGGCGACGGGATCGTATACGGCGTATAGGCAGGTGGCTCCGATGTCCCCCGCGGATTCGGTGACAGCGGGATGACGTCGTACCAGTCGCCGTCCACGCCGAGCTGGGTGGCAGCAGGAAGGTAGCGGCCGGCGACCTCCACGGCGGACTGCACGGGTGTACGGCGCGGGAGCAGACTGTGCTGGAGGGTGAGGGCGGTGGTACGCGCATGCGTGTATCGGCGGGCGTTGTCGATGGCCACTGCCGCCCTGGCCGCGATCTCCTGGGCGAGGAGCAGGTCCTCGTCCCCGTACGCGTCGGGTTTGTGGTGACGGAAGAACTGAGCGACACCCAGCGTTGTGCCACGGGCGCACAGCGGTACCAGCAGTTCCGACGCGTACGCTCGCCTCGTTCACCACTGGCAGCCGCCACTGCACCTGGCGATCCCGCTCGTCCTGGAAGGCCAGGACGCCCGTTTCCGATGTGCGGTCCATGTACTCGGTCGCCAGTGCGATCAGCTTGCGTGTCGCCGCGTTGATCGGTTCGGCATCGCTGGTGAACCGTGATAGCTCTTCGAGCAGCCGGTCGAGGACGAGGCCCTGCGCGAGCCGGAGGGCGCGCAGCATCGCTGTGCCCGGCTTCCCGCGCTGAGCCAGCCGACGCGCGCGCTCCGCGTCGGCGGCCGGCGGCTCGATCCGCCTTGGCTCGATTCGTGCTCGACGCCGAAAAATATGGCGACGACGTGCTCGGCGACATTCTCCGCCGTCATCTGCGCGATGTCCGGTTCGTCCCGCAGCTCGGGGACCTCGCGCCGCAGGCATTGCTTCACGTCGTGGATCAGCTCGTCCGCTCGCGGGGTGAGGCCCACGGCTTTCCGGTGTCCAGGGGGCCTGGCGTAGCCGGGGTCCGGGTCAACCGAGGCCGGGCAGCGGCCGCCGGGTCACCTGGTGGGCGTCGTCCGGGGGGACGCCGAGCATGCGCAGGACCATCTCTGCCAGGTCGGAGGCGGCCTCGTCCCCGTCGAGGTCGGGGCGGGCCAGTCGCAGCGCCACGAGGGACATCAGAGTGCCGCCCAAGGCGGACAGGGCGGTGGTCGCGTTGCGGCAGGTGAAGCGGCCCGAGGCGATGCCGTTCTCCAGGTCGCGCAGGGCTCGCGGGGCGAGTCCGCGGTCGGAGTGGATGTAGGCCAGACCGCGGTCACGCAGGATCCGCATGAGTTCAGGGTGGGAGTCGGCCATGCGGGCGGTGAGCCGGAAGCCCGCGGCGACGAGCTCGGCCGGGTCGTCGATTCCTTGTACGCGCTCGTCTATGACCTGCCCGAACTCGTCCAGGGCGTCTGTCACCGCGGCGTCGAACAGCTCTGTCTTCGACTCGAAGTGGTTGTAGAAGGAGCCGAAGCCGACGTCCGCGCGCTCGGCGATGGCCTGGATGCTGGCGCTGGTGTCCCCGGTCTCCGCGAGGATCTGCCGGGCCGCGCGGACGAGCGCCTGACGGGTCTCGGCTCGGCGTCGTTCGAAGCGGTTCTTGGGCGGGGCTGACGTCGGCATACAGCGAGTGTAACAACCGCCGCGATGAGTCTGCCATTACTGATGAGATTATCAATTATTTGGGTCCACCCTATTGACGATGAGGAACGGCAAAGTTGATGATTTCCTCATTACGGCAATGTTGCTTGGAGGACACCATGTCCCACACCCCCGTTGACGGGGCCGCTCCCCAGACGCCCCACCAAGACCTCCACAGTGACCAGGGCGCCCTGCGCGGAGAGCACCCTGGACGTTCCCGGAATCCTGTGATCAAGGTGGCGGATCTGGCCTGGCTTGAGTTCGAGAAGCCGGACCTGGAGCGGGCCGAGGTCTTCGCGCGTGACTTCGGTTTCGCGATCGCCGCCCGCACCGAGGGGGAGTTGTGGCTGCGCGGCACCTTCGCGGGCTCACCCTGCATGGTCATCCGGCGGGGACATGCGTCCCGGTTCATCGGGCCGGCGTTCCGCGCGGCCGAGCGAGCCGACCTGGACCGGCTGGCCCGCGCCACCGGCAGTACCGTCCGGGACATCGGCGTACCGGGCGGTGGGCAGTCGATCGCCCTGCTCGATCCCTCGGGCCTGCCGGTCCGGGTCGTGCATTGCGCCGAGCAGCTGCCCGCGTTGCCCGAGCAGGAGCCGCTGATCCTCAACTTCGGTACAGATCACCGTCGTACGAACGCCACCCAGCGTCCGCCCCGTGAGCCGTCCCGTATCCAGCGGCTGGGCCATGTGGTGCTGGAAACAAGGGTGTTCGCCCGCACTCTGGACTGGTACCTGGACACCCTCGGGATGATCGTGTCCGACTTCCTGTTCCTGGACGGGCAGCGCGGGCGCGGGCCGACGATGACGTTCATCCGGTGCGACCAGGGGAGCGTGGCCGTCGATCACCACACGCTGGCCCTGCACCTGGGGCCCGGAACCGGCTACGTCCACTCGGCCTACCAGGTCACCGACCTCGACGCGATCGCCGCCGGTGGGGAGTACCTGGCCGAGCGCGGCTACCGGCGCAGCTGGGGCATCGGCCGGCACATCCAGGGCAGCCAGCTCTTCGACTACTGGCGCGACCCCGACCACTTCATGCTGGAGCACTTCGCCGACGGCGACCTTTTCTCCTGCGACGTTGAAGCCGGGTGGGCGCCGATGTCGGCGAGCGGCCTGGCCCAGTGGGGCCCGCCGGTCACCCGCGACTTCCTGGGCAGGAACCCTTCCCCCGCCAAGCTGCGCGAGGTCATGACGGCCCTGCGTGGCGACAACGAACTCGACCCCGCACGCCTGCTGGGCCTGATGAAAGCGATGAGCTCATGAGCACCAACGTTCTGCGTACCACCGACGGCTGGTGGGTCGTCCGGGACGAACGCGCCGTCCGCATCGACACCAAGGCCGTCACCACCGCCGAACTGCTCGTCGACCGCGACGCGGTCCGCGAAGCCGCCGCCTCCACCGAGAGCGGCACGCCCGTCGCCGACCTGGTGCCGCTGCCTCCGGTCACCACCCCGTGCCGGGTGGTCGCCCAGATGGTCAACTACCGCAGCCACGCCAAGGATTCGGGCTTCACCGGCGACATCCCGCCCACCTTCTTCCGTAAGGCGTCCGGCTCGGTGAGCGGCCCCCATGACACGATCATCCGCCCCGGACACGTGAAGTTCCTCGACTACGAGGTGGAACTCGGCCTCGTCGTGGGCGCCACCCTGCCCGTCGGCACCGTGGTCGAGGAGCAGGACCTACGGCGCTATGTCGCCGGCCTTGTCCTGACCAACGATGTCAGCGCCCGCGATGTCCAGCTGACCAAGACCCAGTTCTACGAGAGCAAGTCCTATCCGACCTTCACGCCGACGGGTCCGTACCTGGCCCTGCTGGAGCCCGAGGACTTCAGCCATCTGCTGAACCTGCGGCTGCGGCTGTCGGTCAACGGCGTGTCGCGCCAGGACCGCACGCTGGCCGACATGATCGTGCGGCCCGCACAGGCGCTCACCCTGCTCGCCCGCTTCCAGACCCTCGCCCCGGGCGACCTGCTGCTGACCGGCACTCCCGGCGGCACGGCCCTGAAGGCCCCGCCCAAGGCGGCCGAGAAGATCGCTGCGCTGCTGCCGCCCGCACTGAAATGGAAGGCGTTCTTCAAGGGCCAGGCCAAGAACCCCCGTTACCTGCGCAACGGTGACCTCATCACCGCCACCATCGCCACCGCGGACGGGCGGATCGACCTCGGCGAGCAGCGGACCCCCATTGCGGACGCGTCATGAAGGTCGCATCCCGGAGACCGGTGGTGATCATCGGTGCGGGGCCCGTCGGGGTCATGGCCGGCCTCCTGCTCGCCCGGCACGGAGTGCGCAGCTTGCTCCTCGAACGTCACCGGGACATCTACCCCCTGCCGCGCGCCGTCGTCGTGGACGACGAGATCCGCCGGATCCTGCAGAGCGCCGGTGTCCACGAGGAGTTCGCCGCCCTCGCCCGCCCGGCTCCCGGACTGCGGCTGCTGGACGCCGGGCGCCGCGTGATCGCCGAATTCCCGCGGTCCATGCACGGACACCACGGCTTCCCGCAGACCAGCATGTTCGACCAGCCCGAGCTGGAACGCCTGCTGCGTGACGCCCTGGCGCGCCGCCCGGAGTGCGAGCTGTGGAGCGGGGTGGAGGTCGTGTCCGTCACCCAGTCCGTCGCACGGGACACCGACGGACCGAACGATCCGACGGGTCCGGTCCGGGTCACCCTTCGTCGCGACGGCAGCGACGAGGACGAGCACCTGTGGGCCGATGCCGTCCTCGGCTGCGACGGTGCGGGCGGTCTCACCCGTGACGCCATCGGCGCCCTGTGGGAGGACCTGCACTTCGAGGAGAGCTGGCGGGTCATCGACGTGCGCACCAGCCGCCCCGTGCGCACCTGGGAAGGCGCCGAGCAGATCTGCTCCCCGACCCAGCCGGCCACCTTCATGCGCGTCAGCGAGGACCGCTACCGCTGGGAGTTCCGGCTGGCCGACGATCAGCACCTGGACGGCCCGGACGGATGGGAGCGCCTGCGCGAGCTGGTCGCCCCCTGGGTGGACCTGCCGCCCGACGCCTCGCCGGGCAACGACTTCGAGGTGATCCGGCAGGCGCAGTACACCTTCCGGGCCCGCCTCGCCGACCGGTGGCGCAAGGGGCGTGTCTTTCTGCTGGGCGATGCCGCCCACCTCACCCCGCCCTTCGTCGGGCAGGGACTGTGTGCGGGCCTGCGCGACGCCCAAAACCTCACCTGGAAGCTCGCCCAAGTGCTCCAACGGGGCGCACACGAGGGGCTGCTGGACACCTACGAACGCGAGCGCAAGCCGCACGTCCGCCATGTGATCCGCGTGGCGGTCGCCGTCGGCTGGGCCATGACCGGCGGACAGGACCGCGGTGCGGCATTCCGCCGGGCCGTCGTGGGCACGGCCTGTCGCATCCCCGGTGTGACCGCTGCGGTGAGCCGTGACCTCAGCCCCGCCCTGACCGCCGGTCCACTCGTACGGCGCCGCCCCAGGCTGACCGGCCGCATGCTGGCCGGCACCTTCTGCCCGCAGCCCTGGGTACGGCACGACGGCAGGCGAGTACGCCTCGATGACGTCCTCGGGGACTCCTTCGCCGTCCTGACCGCTGTGCCACCCACGACGCAGATGACGGCCGTGGCCACGGCACTCGGCGCCCCGACGATCCACGTCGACGACCTGGCCGACGACGGCACCCTGGCCGGCTGGCTGGCACGCGGCCGTGCCGACGCCGTCCTGCTGCGCCCCGACCGTGTCGTGATGGACACCGTCCCGGCCGGCACCAGCGACTTCACGGACACCGTCGCCTGGGCCCCCCTGCTGCACACGGCCCGCCGTACCGCCGACGCCCGGCCCGCCTGACGAGGAGCACCACACCATGACCACCCCGCGCCCTGAGCCGTATACGGAACCCTTCTTCACTCCCGACCCGAAGTCGGCCGCCCACAGCCGCATCGCGGACTTCGCCCGATGGGCGGCCCGGCACCGGGGCGCCGAAGGGCTCCAGGACCCTACGGACTACCGAGCCCTGTACCAGTGGTCCGTCACCGACCTCGAAGGGTTCTGGGCCGCGGTGTGGGAGTACTTCGACATCGACGCGACAACTGAGTTCGAGCGGGTGCTGGCCGAGGAGACCATGCCCGGCGCCCGCTGGTTCCCCGGCGCCACCCTCAATTACACGCATCACGCGCTGCGCAACCTGCAGCCGGACGCTCCCGCGATCACCGCCCTGGACGAGACCGGGGCCGGCTATGAGATCACGGGCCGGGAACTGCGCGCCCGGGTCGCCTCCGTCGCTGCCAGCCTGCGCGACCTGGGCGTCGGACAGGGCGACCGGGTGGTGGGCTATCTGCCCAACACCCCCCACGCCGTCATCGCCTTCCTCGCCACCGCAAGCCTGGGCGCGGTGTGGTCGGTGTGCGGCCAGGACTATGCACCCAAGGCCGCCGCCGACCGCTTCGCCCAGCTCGAACCCACGGTGCTCATCACCGCGGACGGCTACCTCTTCAACGAAACCACCCACGACCGCCGCGCCGCCTCGCTCGAACTCACCGCCGCCCTGCCGACGCTGAAGGCCACGGTGCTCGTGGACCACGTGGGCCTTGCGTGGCCCGAGGGCGGGGACTCGGGGCTGACGGTTCCCTGGGAGGACGCGGCCACCCGTGTCGAGTACCTCACCATCGCCCCGGTGCCGTTCGACCACCCCCTGTGGGTCGTCTTCTCCTCCGGCACCACCGGACTGCCCAAGGGAATCGTCCACGGGCACGGCGGGGTCCTGCTCGAACACCTCAAGACCCTCGGCCTGCACACCGATCTGGGCACCGGGGACCGCCTGCTGTGGTACACCACCACCCACTGGATGATGTGGAACCTGGTTGTCTCCACACTGCTGACCGGTGCCACCACCTGCACCTACGACGGCAGCCCGGTACCGCAGGCGCGTCCGGACGTCCTGTGGGAGCTGGCGGCCCGTCACAAGGTCACCGTCTTCGGCACCAGTCCTCAGTACCTGCTGACCATGGCCAAGCTGGGCATCGAACCCTCCGTGCACGACCTGTCGGCCATCCGCGTCGTCGGCTGCACCGGCTCCGCTCTGCCCGCCTCTGCCTACCCCTGGGTCCGTGACCACGTGGGCGCCGACGTCCAGTTGGCCTCCACCAGCGGCGGCACGGACATCGTCTCCGGCTTCGCCGGCAGCGCCTCCACGACCTCCGTCTGGGCGGGGGAGCTGTCCGCCCCCAGCCTCGGCGTGGCCCTGGCCGCCTACGACGCGAGGGGCACCCCTGTCATCCACCAGGTCGGCGAACTGGTCGTCACCCGCCCCATGCCGTCCATGCCGCTGTATTTCTGGAACGACCCCGACGGCAGCCGCTACCGCGACGCCTACTTCGGCGCCTATCCCGGTGTGTGGCGGCACGGCGACTGGATCACGCTCACCTCGCACGGCTCGGTGATCGTCCACGGCCGCTCCGACGCCACCCTCAACCGTAACGGCGTGCGCCTGGGCAGTGCCGACATCCACGACGTCGTCGAACGCCTCCCCGAGATCACCGAGGCCCTCGTCATCGGCGCGGAGGAACCCGACGGCGGCTACTGGATGCCCCTCTTCGTGGTCCTCGCCGACGGGGTCGCCCTGGACGACTCCTTGCGCGTCCGGATCCGCGACGCGATCCGCACCGGCGCCTCACCCCGCCACGTCCCCGACGAGATCCTCGCCGTACGGGCCCTGCCGCACACGAAGACCGGCAAGAAGCTCGAGGTTCCCGTCAAGCGCCTGCTCCAGGGTGCCCCTGCCGAGCAAGTCCTGAACCCCGAGGCGGTCGACAATCCCGACCTGATCGCCTACTTCGCCCGCCTGGGCGCGGAGCGGAACAAGAGGTCAGCACAAGACACATGACGTCGGCCAGGGGACCACAGGCGCACGTGACAGCACCGGGTCCTTGCGCCCCGCCCGGCTCCGCAAACCCCGTCCCCACGGGGTGGTGCCGGGGCGGTCAACCCGCCCCGGCACCACACACAACCGAAGTAAGAGAGAAATGATGAGCATGACCGACCGCGAACCGCAGGCCCTCGATGTCCTCGACGACGCCGGACGAAAGGTGCTGTTCACCGAGGCCCGCACCGCGAACACCTTCGCCGAGGTGGCCGTTGCCGACGACGAACTCGCCATGATCTGGGAACTCGCCCGCTGGTCGCCGAGCGCCGCCAACGGCCAGCCTCTGCGCGTGCTCTTCGTGCGCACCCGCGAAGGTAAGGAGCGACTGGTCCGGCATCTCGACGAGGGCAATAGGGCCAAGACACTCAGTGCGCCGGCCGTGGCGATCCTGGGGTACGACGTCGACTTCCACGAGCAGATGCCGACAGTCTTCCCGGCTCGCGGCGACATGCTGCGAGCGGCGTTCGCCAACCAGATCGACGCGCGCGAGAGCATCGCGGTCTACAACTCGGCACTGCAGACCGGGGTCTTCCTGCTCGCGGTGCGCGCGGCGGGGCTCGCGGCCGGTCCTATGGCGGGCTTCGACAAGGCGGGTGTGGACGGGGAGTTCTTCGCCGGTACCAGCTGGCGCTCGCAACTGGTGGTCAACATCGGGCACCCCGGTGCCGACCCGTGGTTCCCGCGGCTGCCCCGCGTGCCCGTCGAGGACGCCGTCGCCTATGCCTGAGGGCACCGCCGCCTGGTAGGTGAGAGGCGCCATGCCGTGGGCGCCGGTGCTCTTCCGAGTACCGGCGCCCATTTTCACTGAAGTGGCTGTGATGGACTTTCCGCAGAGGTGTCAGGGCACGAGAACGAGACCAGGGCGCCGATCGGCACCGTGACAATAAGTGCGCCGTCGTGCCGCTCACGAGTTGCCTGCTGTCATTCGGCCTGCTGCTCGGCGGGGCGCAGGCCGGCGGCCTACCTCTCCTCGATACGGCCGAGCTTCCAGCAGAGCGACCTCGGTGGCGGTGTCGAAGCCGAGGCCGAACAGCAGGCCGAGTAGATACATCTGCCACGACCTGGTGATCGACTTCACCACGCGTCCCAGCAGGCGGTTGATGAGGCATCGGTTGTTGAGCTGCTGCTCCAGCGCGGCCTCGTCGAAGTGGCCGGACCGCATCTGCCGGAACACCTTCCAGATGCCCGCAAGGATGACGATGTCGATGATCCTTGCGAACCGGTGCGGCAAGGGATTTGACGCCCAGGGAGAGCAGGAGGGTCAGCACGAACACGACAGTGGAGTGCCCCAGGGAGAACCAGAAGCCGACCGACAGGGGACGTCGGTCCTCGTCCATGAGCCTGCGGGTGGTGTTGTCGATCGCGGCGACGTGGTCGGCGTCGAACGCGTGCCGCATGCCCAGGGTGTAGGCGCGCACCCCGATGCCGATCCCGAAGCCCTTGGTACCCAGGCTGTAGTGCTCCGGGGCCACGATCGCCATCAGCGTGAACCACCCGATGACGTGGAGCGCGATGATAGAGGTGACCATCCCGGCTGCGCGGCCCCACTCGGCACGGCTCACCGAGCCGGATATGCGTCGCCATCGGGTGCGGAGACCGCCGGTGGCCGTCGGCGCGGCTGTCATGTGCGGTCTTCCCTCACTTCTGAAGGAACGTGATCAAGATGCGCGGCTCTCGCCGGGCAGCAACCGTTGTCACCTCGTCGCCGGCCGCGGCTCTCGTCGGTGTTGGTGCTGACTCCGACGAGCAGGTCCGGGAGCCGGTGCCCAGAGGGGTCTTCCGGCCGGACGAAGTCGGAGCCTGCTGCCTGGGCGTGGTCAGGAGTCACTGATCCTGAGACCAGCGGCCGCCTCCCTGCCGCCAGCGGATATCACGGCGACGTGCACGGTCCGAGCCCACCCGTGCCAACACGCCTGTCTCACTGGTTGTCCCCGCGACCGCGACCGCGACCGCGACCGCGACCGCGGCGGCAGCGAGAGGAATGCGCCTCGTGAGCTTCCTCATGGATACCTCCTTCGTGTTGGCGTCATGCGCAGTCCCGGCGATTGCTTATGCAGGTGATGCGGTGCGCCCCAGCAATGTCGAAGCCGCATCGGCGAGTTCACCCCTCGTGAGGGCGCAGCCGGCGGCCATCGGTCGAAACGGAAGCCGCTGGTTCGGTGGCACTCCGCTAAGTTCCATTCGGTGCATGGATGTCACGACGCTCGGCGCGCTCGCCGTACTCCAGGCCGAGTGTGGGGAGGTCACCGAGACGGAGCGGCTGTTCAGTGAAGCGCGGCGCCACTATCAGGGCACCTCGCCGTTTCCACTTGCTCAGCTGGACTTCCGACGCGGTGTGATGTGGCACCGCGAGGGAGATCTCGATGCCGCCCGCTCGTGCTACGAGGCCGCCCGGCGCCGCGTGCCCGACTACGCACCGGAACTGGGCCACCTGGCCGAGGTCGAGATGCTGCGCGGGGAGCTTCACGGTGCCGTCGCCCTCCTGCGACCCCTCTACCCGGGCCAGCGACGACCCCGAATACGACGGCCACCTCGCGGCCGCGTTGCACGCATGCGGCAGGTTCCAGGAGGCGAACCAGTGGCTCGAGCGCGCGGCGGCGCGTTACGACGAACTGGTGCTGTGTCACCCGGAGGCTTACGCCGACCACGCGGCCGACTTCTGGCTCACCGTGGGGGCCGATGCCGAGCGGGGGCTCCAACTGGCGCTGCAGAACCTCGCATTCCGCCAGACATCTCGAGCCCATGCCCTGTTCCAGCGCGCTGTCCTCGCGCAGAACCGGGTTGCACGGGCTGCCTCATAGCCGTCGAGCGGTCATGTTCGCGATATCTCCGGTGTCATCCATTCCCTGGGACCCGGCCTCAAGCGCAACCTTGCCGTCGGCACACGGGTCGCCCTGCAGGCGGGACAGCCCTGTGGAGACTGCGCCCGCTGTGTCAGCGGCGGCACGTGCGTATCGTTCCGCGGCCGTGGCGTCGACTGCGACGGTGGCTGGTCCCAGTACACGATCGCCCGTGAGGACACCGCCGTCCCCATCCCCGACACACTTCCCTTAGACCAGGCGGCGATCATCCCGGACGCCGTTCCCACCTCGTACGCGGCCCTGGTCGGCACGGTGCAGGTGCGCTCCGCCCAGGCCGTGGGCACATGGGGAGTCGCAGGGGTGGGCGCCCACGCCGTCCGGCTGGCCCGCATGATGGGTGCCACGCCGATCATCGCCGTCGACCCGCTGCCCAATGCGCGTGTGTGAGCCCTCGCGTTCGGCGCCGATATCGCGCTCGACCCGTCCGCCCCCGGTTTCGCCGAAGCCGTGCTGCGGGCCACCGACGGCCTGGGCCTGGACTATGCCTTCGACTTCGCAGGCGTTCCCCGGGTCCGGGAGCAGGCGTCACCTCTCCTCGGTAACCACGGTGCGCTCGTCCTGGTGGGTATCACCACCGAGCCGCTGAAGATCCGGGAGAAGATGACCTTCAACCTGAAGAACAAGCCTGAAGAACAAGAAGGTGTTCGGACCCTACGGATCCTCGTTTGATCACGTCTACGAGCTGATCCGGTTGGCCGGCAGCGGCCGTCTCGACCTGGCCCCGTCCATCACCGACCGCATCTCCGTGGCCGACGCCCCCGAGGCGATCCACCGCCTCGAGAACAAGATCGGCTATCCGATCCGCCTCATCCTCGTTCCCTGACGACTCGACCGAGCGCGTGGGCCGCCCCGGCGACGGAGCCGGCCCATTGTGCGACCAACACCCGAAAAACCGCCGCCCCGGAGAAGCAGACCGACATGCGCGAATCACGCAACGCCATCGCATCCAGCGACAGCAGCAATCCGACAGGCCTGTCGGCAGCCACGGTGCGCACCCGCGTGACGGTCCCGTCCCACTTCGGCGACGGCTGTGCGGTGACCGCCGACCTCGTCACCTTCCACCACCTCGCCGACGGGCAGGAACACGTGACCGTCATCCTCGGCGAACCCGCCGCCGGCCGGCCACCGCCTGGTGCGCCTGCACTCCGAGTGCCTGACCGGCGATGTCTTCGAGGCCTACTCCCTCCAGGACCAGGTCCTCGACACCTACGAGGCCAATGCGGCCCTCGGCCTCCCCGAGGACGCCCGCGACTACACCGCGGCCGCTCAGATGCTTACCGCCCTCGGCATTTTTGAGCTGGACCTGCTGTCCAACAACCCGGACAAGGCGGCCCAGCTGCGAATCCTGGGCCTGACGGTGGCCCACCACGTTCCCACGGGCGTCTTCACCACGGCCCACAACGTCCGCTACTTCTGTACCAAGGCGGTCCGCACCCGGCACACGCTGCCGCTGACGGAACTGACGTCGGGATGACGGCCGATGCCCATCGGGTCATGGCCCAACCCTGTCGTCACCGCGATGCCGGGCGCGGTAGATGGACCGCGTGACCGAGGAGGAAGAAGCGTCCCCGGCGCCAGCGGTCGATGCGAACCCGGGAAGCTGTGCTCGGTAAGTCGTGGGCTCTCGCTGTATCTCAGTTGGAGCTCCCAGCGGTAGCGACAGCTTCGGCCGCAGGTCGAGCAGATGGATGAAGACCACTCAGTGGCAATGAGCAATGTTCGCAAAGGACAAGTTCTCGACCTGCCGTTGACCACGTGATGGGCCGGGGTATTCCCTAACGGCCGCCCTCGGGCAACGCCGCATCGCCGTCATCACGAGTGGCAGGTGAGTCTCTCCCTCGCTGACAGCATCCTTCGACTTTCCATACGGCGTATGGTATTACTGAGGAGGAGTTCCGTACCACGTATGGAACCTCGGGGTATCACCGCATCGGCAGCTCTCTCGCGTCCAGTGACGCAGTGCAGGGGCGACCGATGCACAGGAAGCAGAGCGGCCCGCGCTGCTGCAACTTGTGAGTAGCCTCGCGAAGCGCTTGGAGTGAGAGCAATGAATTCGTTGAAAACCGTGATTCGGGGGCTACCTGGACAGCTTGTCGTCTCGCATGAGATGTCCTTGTCCATGAGTATGAGGCTGCAGTACGAGCCCAGCGATCCCTATGCCGTCCGCGCCGCATTCGCCGTTGTCGGCAGCGACGAGACGGTGGAATGGGTCATTGGACGAGATCTTCTGGCCGATGGCCTGGAGGGCCCCGCCGGCGAGGGGGATATACACGTATGGCCCGCCGAGGAGCGAGACGTCAGCGACTTGTACATCCTCCTCAATCCGCCCGATGGCACGGCCCTGCTCAAAGCTCCGGCGCGGGAAATCAAGACGTTCCTGCAGGAAACGGAGGCGGTGGTGCCCCGGGGGGCCGAGCCCGATCGCATCGACTCGGACGCTTTGCTGGCGCACCTCATCGCCGAAGGATGACGGAAACCAGCTGCTCCGCACCGAGAGGCTGGGCCGCTCAAGGGCCCCACCCCACCGAGTTCTGTTCGCGTGTGCACCCTGGGACTGGCACACTGAATTTGTGCTTCCGCTGATGGCCGCTGCAGTTCAGGATGCGTTTCCATCGATTCCTGGTGCCGGCGTTGTGTCGGTTTGCGCGTTGATCTTTACCGTCGCGTCCTTCTGGTGGATCAACGCCAGGCAAGGGCACCTGAAGTCCTGGGAACCCCATTCCTTCGCCGCGATTGTCCACTGCTCCATGGCTCGCCTGCGGCTTCCGCTCGTCCTTCACAACACCGGTGCCAAGCCGATAGTCGTGCAGGATCTCAGGTTGACCTTCCCCGATGAGCCTGCCTCCCATCTGCCACTCCTGTGGATGTCTTCACCGTCCCGTCTCCAACCCGGGCCGGAGGACGAGCCGAAGTTGCCGGCCGGATTCGCCGTGGCCGGCAGAGAAGCGAAGCAGCTCCTCATCGAGTTCGAGGCACCGTTTTCCGGATTCGTTCCGGAGCCCCGTGATTACAAGGTCCAGCTTCAGGTGAGGGTCGGCCACCGCAAAGGATGGCGCTCCCTTCTGACGTTCACCTTGAGGGCCGCCAACATCATTGATCCCGACCGGTACACGGTCTACAGCAATGCGCCTCTTGAACTGACGAAAGAGGACAGGCAGAAGGCAGACGCCGCGCTACTGGAGCTGCTGGACGAGCAGGAGGACCTCTCTGCTCCGGGCGAGAGGAAGCGGCGGGACTCTTTGAATGAAGAGGGCGACACCGGCACGAATCTCTAGGCCGGGAGGACGGTCCCGGGCTTCGCTGCTCCGGGCGAGAGGAAGCGGCGGGACTCTTTGCAGCAGCCGCCCGCCCGCCCGGGGGCGAGCGGAGGACGGCGGCGGCCGGAAAGGGCCCTCTCCCCGTCTCCTACTCGGCCGGGAGGGGACTCGGCCGATGATCTCCTTTTGCGCGGAGCCGCCCCGGATGGCGATCTTGCGGGGCTTGGCGCGCTCGGCGATCGGGATACGCAAGGTCAGTACATCCGCGTCGCAGACCGCCTTGATGTGCTCGGTGTCCAGGGTGTCGGCCAGCATGAGCTGGTGGGAGAACACGCCCAGAGGCCGCTCGGAGAGCTCCATCTGCAGGCCGGCTGCCTTGGTGACGGACAGCTGCTCGGCCTTGACGGTCGGCATCTTCCGCTCGACGTCGATGTCGAGCGCGTCCGCGGAGACGCCCGGCAGGTCGAGCGCGATCACATACTTCTCGCCCGCTCGGTAGGCGCATCGGCATCGCCGACGGACGCTACCCGGTGCCGGTCGTGTTCAGGAGCTGCTGGGTGAGCCGGTCAAGCTCACGGAACGGATCGGTGCGCATCAACATCGTGAAAAACTCCAGCATTCAGGTCAGACACTTTGCCACCAATGCCTTCACCTGCCCTCGTTGTTGACGCGGTGGCGACACGGGTGCAACGGCCGATACGCAGCACACGGCACGGAAACTCACCGCGACGAACTCCGCGTCCTGTATCACGTTGTTCTGGCTGTGCATTCCTGACTCATCAACGCCGCCGGGAGATCGGCAGCCGGTGGCGACAGCTATAGGCGCCAGGCCCTGCTCGCTCTGGCGCACCTGCGGTGTGCCGACGCCTACAGCCACCTCGCCGCGGCGTTCGACATCGGCATCGCCACCGTCTACCGCTCCATCCGCGAAGCCGTCGAGGTCCTGTCCGCCCTCGCGCCCAGCCTCGAACAGGCCATCACAACAGCGGCAGCAAAGGCATTCGTGCTCCCGGACGGCACTCTGCTGCCGATCGACCGCATCGCTGCGGATCACCCCTTCTCCTCCGGCAAGCACAGGAAGCACGGCATGAACGTGCAGGTCATCACCGCCCCGTTCGGCCGCCTGCTGTGGGCTTCGTCCGCACTGCCCAGGGCCGTCCACGACATCCCCGCCGCCGTGGCCCGGGCGGGCATCCGCTGCTGGGCGGACAGGGCCTACCAAGGAGCTGGCGGCACCGTCCGCGAGGCTCCCTGGCGCGCGGCAGGCCACTGTGACCGTCCGTGGAGGCTGGCCGGAGGGCACGCCGGAGCGGAGAATGGTGCTGCTGCCCTGCTCGTCGGTTGGGTGGTGGTCGGATGGACAGGCTCGGCCGGGTCGCTCCGCGCGCGCTGGAACCGACCGACGCACTGTGCCTGGATTCGCTACGGCGGGGCGATGTCGTAGCCTTCGCCGGCCAGCGAGACCGCTGGGCCGGACCCCGCGAGTTCCGCGTGTGCGCGCGGCTGGCCGACGTCTGAGCGACGGGCATCAACTCGCGGAGTGCCCCGGACAGGACGTCACGTGAGGGTCCATCTCTCGGCTCAGGCTTTCGGCCGTGAGGACTCGTGTGCGAGTGTCAGCAGGTCCGGGGCCCGGCCTCCGGCGGTGTGCCGTTGCGGGAAGGCGGTGGCGCTCCATGTCGTACGTCGCAGTGAGTGCGCTGAGCCACCCCGGGCTGCTCCGCGAGCGGAACGAGGACAGCCTCGCCGTCGGACCGTGGACACTGTGTGCCACCGTGACCGACAACCCGCAGACTCTGGTCTTCCCGCTGGGGACGCCCCTCGTCGTCGCCGTCGCCGACGGGCTCGGCGGACATCCCGGCGGCGACGTGGCCAGCGCCCTGGTCGCCCACCGGATCGCGTCGATCGGTCCCACTCTGAGCAGCGAGGACGCCGTCCGCGAGGCCTTGAACGCCTGCAACCGCGCCCTCTACCAGGCCGCCGGCGGCACCGGAAGTGAGCTGGCCACCATGGGGACCACCGTCGCCGGCGTCGTCGTACAACCCGGCTTGCTGCTGACGTTCAACGTGGGTGACAGCCGGGTGTTCGCGGCCTCCCGCGACGGGCTGCGCCAGGTGAGCGTCGACGACAGCCCGCCGCTCGAACCCGGGCAGCGCACCACGTCCCTCGTCACCCAGTGCTTGGGCGGTACGCCCAGCTACCGCCCCATCAGTCCTCACGTGACGGCCGCGTCGCTGTCGCCTGGCGACCGCTACCTCATCTGCACAGACGGCCTGACCGACCCGGTGACACCGGACGAGATCGACGCGGTGACGCGGGAGTACGACGACGGCCGGGCGGCCTTCGAACTGTGGAAGGCCGCCATCGTGGCGGGCGGACCCGACAACATCACGCTGGCGGTCGTACGCATCGGAGACGAGTAGAGGAAGGGGAGTAGGGGAGGCCCCTGTCGCCCTTTCGGTAAGCGGTCAGACAGGGAAGACCCCTAACGCGTCAGGACGGCGATACGCGGTGGGGCGGAAGGCCGGGGTTACGGTGGCTACGTCGTGTTGTCCCAGTCGTACGGTCCGCCACCGCGCCACTCGATCAGCTCCGGGTCGTCGATGACCCGGTCCTCGGCGGGCAGGCCCGCACGGTGCAGGAAGTCCAGCACGTCGAACAGGCTGTGCGCGGTGCCCGTGTACTCGCCGTGAATCATCACGCGCCGACCCCCGTCCGACTCCGGCGCAAGCACGACCACTGGAGGGCGTACGTCCATTTCACCAGCATGCGCCGGGACCGGTCGGCCCGCAGCTTCCAGTCGTCGTCGCTGAGGCTCGCCGAGACGTTGTTGCCCGGGCTGTGCTCCAGGCCCTGTGGGGTGTCGGCGCTCATCAGGGTGAAGCCGCCCGGCGTCTCCAGCATGCCGTGCATGATCTTGTCGGCTTCGGAGTGTCCTGCCGGCCGAACACCCCATAGGTATCTGCCGGGGGTGACAGCATCGGGCAGCGTGGTCGTAGCGGTGCGTGTTGCGGACCGCGTTCACCGGAACACTCGACGCCACCACCTGGCACCCCCACTGGGCGCACACTGGACACAGAAAGCTCATGCGTCACGAGTCGAACATGGAGGTGGGCCATGAGCACCCTCGAAGAACACGTCGACGTTGGAGTGCCGATCGACAAGGCTTGGGATGACCTCCACCGGGTGGAGAACTATCCGCGGTTCGTGGAAGGAGTGCGCGAGGTCCGTACGGAGGCGGGTGGTCGAGCGCGTCTGGACGTCGAGGCCGGCGGCCGGGCCCGGGTGTTCGAGGCCGAGATCTCCGATCGTAAGGGGGAACGCGTGATGGAGTGGCACACCACCAGCGACCCCGAACTGGTGGGTTCCTTCTCGCTGCAGCCGATCAACGAGAACCGCACCCGCGTCCAGGCGCGGCTCGAGTACGACCCCGACGCGATCAGGGAGACCTTCGGCGGGCAGAGGGGATTCGCCCAGGTGAACGCGATCGAACGGCTCGTGCGCAGCGATCTGGAGCATTTCAAGGAGTGCGTGGAACAAGGGGGTTGAGCGGTAGAGAAGGCGGGCGCCGGGGGCTGTCGAGGACGGCATCCTCCGCTCGGAGCCGCCGCCGGCGGGCCGGGGGATCTGACGGATATGGAATGGCCCCGTTTGGAGTCGCATGCTCCGAACGCCGGTCAGGTCTCGATCACGGCATCGCAGTCGGAGCAGACCACGGATACGTACTCCGCGGGGTACCAGGGCGCCTCAGGGCGCTCGGAGGGCTTCCAGCAGGCCGTCTCCATGGCGAAGGTGTCCTTGCCGCAGAGGGTCCGCGGTCCCGTCGCGGAGGGCACCCCCGGGGCGGAGGGCGCTGCGTGCACCTTGCGGACGGACCGTTCCTCACCAGCCGGTATCCCCAGGGAGGAGCGCTTGGCCATCGGCTTGTCGAGCTCGTACACGACGACGATTTCGCCCATGCCTCCACAGTAGGCGGCCGCGACCCGCCCGCAGCCTCGAGTCGCGGTGGATCGTCTGCTATCGGCAACGTGCCCCTGTCCGTGGTGCTGTGGAAGGGCGGCATGAGCTTCGGTGGCGTGATTGCCTTCAGCTACGCCGACCTGCTGATCCTCCCGACCCTCAACAGCTACCGCAACTACTACGGCGCCCGCGTCGCCGCCTTTCCCCTGGTCACCTTCTCCGCCGCGATGGTTGTCGCCCGAGACGTCGTCGAGTTCGCCTACGGCGGTCTGGGACTGATCCCCAACGAGGCCGACGCCAAGATCCCAGGGGAAGGGATCACCTGGAACTACACGACCTGGCTTGACACTGTGGACCGCGCTGACGGCCGAGGACGCGGACCGCATGCGCCTCTACAGACTGCTCACGACCCCGGAGGGCTGAACATCTGGCCCCTGCGCCTTGGCCACCCCTGGGCGGCACTCGGCGACTACACCATCCCGTTGCTACGCCGCTGGGACGAGACCCGCCCCGGCATTCCGTTGGAGCTGCTGCGCATCGACGACCGCATGGCGGGCCTCACGCAGGGCAGGGTCGGCGTGGCCCTGCTGCCCGGCCCAGTCCCCTCGGTCGGGCTCCGCACCGGGCTGCTGTTGTCGGAGGAACGAGTAGTGGCCATGCCCGCGGACAGCCCCCTGGCGGCTCTCGCCCAGGTCACCCTGGCGGACCTCGCCGCCCATCCGATTGCCCTCAACACCGTCTCTTGCACCACGACCATGGACCTGTGGCAGCCCACGGCCCGGCCCATCGCGACCATCGAGGTGACCAACACCGACGAGTAGCTCATTGCCGTCGTCGTCGGCCGCGCCGTAGGGATCTCCACGACGGCGACCCCGGGCAACCACACGCACCCCTCGCTGGTCTACCGCCCACTCGTGGACGCGCCAGCCGTTCCCGTCGCGCTCGCCTGGCGCGAGGGGCTGGGGCACCCGGCCATCCCGGACCTGGTGGCACACGCCCATGAGGTCCTCGCGGCCGTAAAAGCCTGAACCGAGAGACGGACCTTCACCAAACACCCTCTTGGACGGGAGCCGTTTGGCTATCACTGCGTTCTTTTCACCCCGTGTAAAGCCGTCGGCGACGAGCAAGCGCACCCGCTCGCGCACGGCCTGACTTGCGAAGTGAGCCCCTACCCAGCGCCGGAGCACACCGAGCTGGATACAGACCTCACGGGCCCTTCACCACACCGCCGATCCACCAGCGTGGATCACCCCTGTGAGTGAACGCCTCTGCTGAGCTGTGGCGATAGGGTCATAACGGAAGGTCTGGGCAGTCTCGAGGGCCGGGTCCGGTGCAGTTGTCCTTGTCATCCCAGGGGTGCGTCTGCGCCCGGCACACGTCAGGGGGCCTCTTTGCCGCCAGAGACACAACGATGCGCTCTGACGCTCCCGGGCTCCGATCGCCGAGCGACCCCCGGCGCGACCACCAGCACCGACACAGCCAGGCTGACCTTCCTGTGCGACGCCGTGCGTGGTATCGGCACAACCCTGGATCTCAAGCGCCAGGCCGGCCAACTGGCCGGCCTGGCGGTGCCGGGGTTCGCCGACTTCGCTTCGGTTCATCTGTGCGATCAGGTCGTCGCGTCGGAAGATGACCTCGCGCCCCAGGGCCTGGAGGGTGCGGTGGTGATGCACCGCGTGGCGGCAGTCCACCATGAGGACCTGGACTGCCGGGAGGAACTCCGCCCGGGGAAGACCTTCGTCTACACGACCGGCACGGCCATGGCGCGATTCCTCGCGGAGAGCGAACCAGTCCTCATTCCCCACGTAGGAGATGAGGTCCTGCAGCAACTTCCGGCGGAGCTCGACAGCCCGGCCGCCCGGTTGGTGCTGAAGGGCTCCTCCGTCCTGCTGGTGCATCTGGTGGCGCACGGCGGGGCCCTCGGCTTCCTGGTGTTCGGGCGCAAACCTGACCGCCCCGCTTTCGTCGCCGCGGACCTGACAGCCTGTGAGGAGGTGGCCGCGCGGGCGGCCGTGGCCCTGCACAACGCTCGGATCCACAGCGACGAAGCGACGGCATCCGCGGTGCTGCAGCGCAGCCTGCTTCCCACGCAGCCCCCTCGCCTGCCAGGGGTGGAGATCGCCTACCGGTATCACCCCAGCAGTCGCACCACGCAGGTCGGAGGCGACTGGTTTGACGTGATCCCCCTGCCGGGCCATCGAGTTGGACTCGCCATCGGCGACGTGGCAGGTCACGGCCTGCACGCAGCGGTCGTCATGGGGCAGCTACGCACGGCGGTCAGAACCCTCGCCACTTTGGACCTGCCCCCTGGGCGGCTTCTGGCCCAGCTCGACGCCTTCGCACAGCACCTGGGCCACACCCAGTTGGCCACCTTCCTGTTCTGCGTCTATGACCCGACGACGGGCCGCTCCACCCTCGCCAGTGCCGGCCACCTTCCGCCAGTCCTCGTGGGGCCCGACGGCAGCAATGAACTGCTGAAGGTCCCCGTGGGCGCACCGATCGGAGTGGGCAGCGTCACCTTCGACACCCTGGAACTGCTCACGGACCCCGGCAGCCTCCTCCTGCTGTGCACCGACGGCCTGGTGGAGACCCGCGGGCAGGACATCGAGGAGGCACTCCGCGCGCTCGGCCGCAGACTCACCGCTCAGCACTCCTCGCTGGAGGACACCTGTGAGGCGCTGATGCGGCACCAGCATCCCGACGGCCACCACGACGACATCACCGTCCTCATGGCCCGCCTGAACGGCATTCCATGAGACTCTCTGCGGAAGTAGCTCTGGATGTCGGGGCGGGCCGCTCGATTTCGAGCTGTTCCCGGGCGCGTTTGTTCATCGTGGCTAACAGCTTCGGACTCCTGATGGGCAGCCGTATCGGTCTGCTTCAGCGGGGGCTGGGGGCCGACGTCGTACTGCCCCGGGGCTCGAGTTCGTCGAGCGCATACGTGCACAGGCCCGCGGAGCACCTGGGCGCGCGTGTTGCCCGCCAGGCCGCCGTCTTCCGCCGCGGTGCCGGCCTCGGTCTTTGTGCCGGCGAGAAGTGGGAGTAGCCGCTGGCCCAGGACCAGGACTCCCTGGGCGGCAAGATCCTCCGCATGCCCCCCGAGGGCCGCCCCGCCCGCGGCAATCCCGAGCCTGACTCGCTGGTGTACTCCTCCGGTCACCGCACCCGCGGGGCCTGGCCTGGGACGACGAAGGGCGCTTGTGGGCATCGGAGTTCGGCCAGGACACCTGGGACGGGCTGAACCTGATCCAGCCCGGTCGCAACTACGGCTGGCCGGGGGGCGCGGGCAGCAGCAACCGGGCGGGTTTCGCCGATCCGGTGCCCCAGTGGCGTCCCGCCGACGCCTCACCCAGCGGCATCGCCTACGCCGAGGACGCCATCTGGATGGCGGGCCTGCGGGGCGAGCGCCTTTGGCGCATTCCGCTCGGCGGCTCCAAGGTCGCGGGCGAGCCGTCAGTCGCCCTTGAGGGTTCGTACGGCAGGCTGCGCACCGTGATGGCGGCAGGTGGAGACAGGCTGTGGCTGGCCACCAGCAACACCTATGGCAAGCTCCCCGGAGGCGGCGACGACCGCATCCTGCTGCTCAGGTGTCCTGAAGGCACGCCACGGCGGGTACATCAGGTCTGCTGCCCCGGCCGTCGGAGTCGGCCGTCCGGACTGGTAGTCGTGTGCGGTGCAGTGTTCGCGGCCGTCTCGCGGCCGCGGAGGAGCTCGCGGATCACCCGCCGGATGGCGGAGATGACCTGGGTGACGGTGCCCTGGGTGGCTACCGCGTCATCGAGCACGGTGGAGTCCAAAGCGCGCCGTTGCCTGCTCTTGAGCACTGCGGGTGCCGATACAACATCTGCGCAGGTCACCGCACTGATCGCCGGTCTTCGGCCGTGCCTGTCCCTCACCCCAGTGTCTTCACCTGCGCAGGGTATCGGCGGCATCATGATCTCGAAACCCTCTACAACGAGCATCGGCCCCACCGGGCCCTCGGCCGAGCTGCTCCACTCCGTCCATTCCCGCACTCATTCCACGAACCGGCAAAGATCAGACGTCTCGAGGTTCGTCGACGAGACCGACTCGGCGGAACCCTCCACGAGTATCAACATGCCGCGTGACCAGGCCGGATGATTTATCGGTACCCACACTGCCGTCAGGACTTCCTGGGAGAGGCCCTGGCAGACATCTTGGTGCTGAGAGCTGCTGGCGGCAGGTGGGGCCGCCAGGAGGCGAAGGGGTGCGGTCCTCCTGGCGGCGTTCGCGGCGGGGTTCGCAGGGTCAGCGGTCGTCGCGCCCCTGGGACATGGTGCGGCGGTCGTTGTAGTTACCGGTGCTGCTGCGGCGGTTGTCGGTGCGGTCGCGGGCGGCGGAGGCGGCGGCGAGGGCGAGGAGGGTGGCGATGGCGCCCGTGATGAGGTTGCTGGTGATGGAGCGGGTGTGGGCGACGTCGCCTGCGACGACCCAGGGGGCGACGCAGGTCCAGATGCCGATGGCGGCGGCGGCCCAGGCCATGGAGTGGGTGCGCTCGTAGGAGCTGCCGAGGCCGCCCAGGAGCAGCATGTAGGCGATCCCGGCGATGAGGTTGGTGACGGCGAGGGTGGTGAAGCCGTTGAAGCCGACTATCCAGGGGGACGCGGCGAGGTACAGGCCGGTGATGAGCGCGAGGGCCTCGATCATCTGGGCTCGTGGGGTGGCGGCGGCGCGGTCGTGCCGGGCGCGCAGTTCCATCAGGTCGGGGTGTTCTTCGATGGGCGCGTGATGGGTTGACGCCATGATGGCCTCCAAGGGAGAGATATTCACCCACCGTCTACCCTCGTAAAGCCGACATAAATACTCAAACAGGGCATGTCTCTGGTTGCGGAGGCGTGCGCCGGTGCCGGATGTGGCCGCTGACGCACGCCCGCCCGCGCTGGTGGGTCAGCTGATCCGCACAGCGGTGCCCGCGACCCGATAGGCATTACCGACCTCGACCTCGACCTCGACCTCGGGCCCTGCGCCCGGTGGAAGCGCGTACGCCGCATGGCGCAATCGACTGCTCGGCAAGACACCCTCCGGGCAAGGAACCACCATGGAAAGCAATCGCGAGTTGGATGCGGCGCACCAGGTACCCGACGGTGTCGACGTCAAGACGGTGCTCGCGCTGGACGCGCTCTCGAAAGCGCTGGAGACCACGGAGCGGGCCCGCGGCCACCGCTATGGGCTCCACCAGCTGACCTCGGCTCGGCGGACTTCGAGCTCGGTGAGGCCGTCCGGCTCCTGCGCGGGGCGGGCCACGACGAGCAGGCCGCACTGGTCGAGCGCGACATCGCAGGTTGCGACGTCATCCCGGGACAATGGACCTTCCAGATCATTGAGGCCTACAACTCCGCCCACTACCAGCCCTTCGCCGCGACGGAACGCGACATGGTGGACGAGCTGGCCGACGGACGCGACCACCTGCACGAGGCCCGCCTGAAGGCGAGCCGCCGCACCCATCACCATCCCGACCACACCGCGACACCCCTCACCTCCTGGAACGAAACCCGTGGAAGCCAGGGCTCGTCCGCGATCCGCGGGGAGCGGGCCCCATCCAGGGCCCAGCTGCTCGGCCCGGGGCCTCCTGGCCGTCCGGAAGCGACCAGCTCGGCTGCGCGCAAGGGGTCGCCGCCGCCGGGCGCTACCAGCGGTGACGGCCGCGGGAGGGGGTGCGCCCGATCGGCGCAACATGCCGGATGGGCGTCTGGCCCCTGTCGTTTCGCGGGCACGGCGCCTAGACCTTCACACCCATTCGGCATGGTTGCCATGCGCTTTGCCTAGGTTGAGGCATGCGCTCCGACGGCCTGCCGATAGGCCACGTGCCCGCCCAGCGCACCGCTCACAGCGACCGCTGTCAATCCGCCCAACGACCACAGCCTGCCCTTCGTCGAGCGACCGCGGAGCCGCGCCGTCAGGGACGCGGTGTAGAAGGCCACCGCAGCCACGTTCGAGACCGCGTGGGCCAGTCCGACCCGGGCCTGCTCGGGCGGCAGGTCCGCCCAGTCAGCCCAGCCGGCGACCGCTGCCGGGGCGACTCCGGCCAAACCGACGGCCGTGAGGGTTGTAGGCGCACGCTGCCCTGCCGGCACGATGTCCAGTACAGCGGCCGACAGCCAGCAGCCGATCGGTACCTGTACCAGAACGGGATGCACCGGATGACCCAGCGGCCTGCCGCGCAGCAGGTCGCGTACCTCGCCCAGCGGCACCGAGCGGATTCCCCGCTGGAGGGCCCGGATCGCCGGATCCGCTACTACCGACCGTTCGATACGATCCAGGGCCGTCAGCCACCATGTCGACGCGGTGTCCAGGGCCGAGGTCCTTCTGGCCTTCGCAGAGGTGTCGAGGGCGTGAGTGTTCATGCACAACGACTACCCAGCATCACGCCGCTGTCCCAGCGTGGCCTCGACTGAACCCGAACGGTTGGCCTGCACGATTTCGATGTCCGGGCGCCGGGCCGGCCGTGCGCTGCGGCTCGATGCCTCCCGGACGGGCGGCAGGTCGGCTGGGCAGCAGGGTGTGCTTGACGGATTCGCCGGAGCCGCGCAGGTCGGGGTGATCACCGTGAAGTCTCCTCGTCGGCGGCGGCATGAGGGAGCACCCATCGATCCAGTGTGCGACCAGGGGCGTATCGCGTCGGCCTGGGCCCATGGACGTACGAAGGGCGGATGGGGGTTCGTCGGGTGGAACCGCCCCGCTGGCTGGAGCTCGAGGCCGACAGCGGTCGCTTGGGTACGGCGCGCATCGCCATTGAGGTAAGCCTCTGGGGCGGACAGGCGTTGGTCCTCGTGGATGAACCAGGTGTACTTCTGCACTGCTGTCATACGGGCAACACCGGCCCGGATGAGGCATTCCCCGGCTCCGCAGGGCAGCCCTGCGGGCGCTCCGCCCCCACCCGGCGCCACGACACCCCGCGTCGCAGCCACAGGATGCGCTTCACCCCCGGGTCGAAACCTGGAGCACTGCGCAAAGAGCCCGGCAGCAACGGGAGATGATCTTCTGTTTGGGACCGCGTGTCACCCGGGAGCCGCGGGCCGGGCGGGTGCCGATGGCTATGTCGGAGTAGCCGGAGATCAGCGGGGCGGGCCCGCCCCGGCTTGCCGGTGATCCGGCCAACAGGGCGCGGATGCGGCGCGGTTGCCCATCGCTCGGTTCGCGTGCGGCGCCAACGGGGCGGAGTGGGACGCGTACGTGATGGACGACCATAGGTGATCCGAGGTTCAGCCGGCGAATCGGACCAGGCCACAGGCTGGACAGGCCCATACAGTGTTGGGCCCGGCTGCGGACCGACGGTTACCTCACCTGCTCCACGAGGGAGTCAGAACAACCGTCTCAGCCAGGAGTCGATCGCCGCATAGTTGTGATCAGTCAGACCACGGCGGGGGTCGACCCGGTGGAGCAGGGCGTTCGCTGGATGGTGAGCGGCGACCCAGGCCCGATCGGCGTCGGTGATCTCGTCGTCGACCCAGACGAACGGACGTCCCGCCGCCCATTCGACAAGGGTGCGGGTCTTCCAGTGCAGTCCGTTCCGCTCGTCCTGATCATCGATGGCGGACGGTTCCGGCCAGACCACCACAGGCAGCTGCGGCAGACCGATGCGCGGGGCGATGCACTCGTTCGCGTCAGCCATCCATGTCGTGGCCCAGACCACCTCGCACGGGAGCGCCGCCAGCCGAGGCCCGTGCTCGGGATCGAGTCGGGCCAAGAGCGGATTCGTATCGGCATCGAGCGGTTCGAGGCAGGTGGCATGGGCCGGATACTGCTCGGGCGCCGAGCCGAACGGGATGAGCGGTCCGTCGACATCGAGAAACAGCAGCGGATGCTGCGGAGAGCCAGTCACGCCCGCACGATAGCCGCGGATCGCAACGGGACCGGTCCGTCTCGATCACGTCAGCCCTGCGGCCGGCCTCCGAACATGCACGGCGATCCGATCGAGGTCTGCCGGTCGTCCGTCAGAGGGAAGCAGGCTCGCGATCAGGTGTACCTCAGTTCCCGCACTCCGAACCGTGGATACGTTGCGTGCGCAGTCGGCAGGCGGGCCACGGTCATGCTGCGGCCCCATGGAGTACCGCACGAGAGCGGAAACGCAATGGCATTCCCGCGCATCAGAACGGCCGCACGCCTGGGCCTGTGGGCCGTCGTCGCGACCGACTGGCCGGCGAGAATGTGTCGATCACCGGCTCGGGGGCTCGGAAGACAAGGATCCTGGCTCCGCAGACGTTGGTTGCCGGTGAGGACGGCGGTACCTCGATCGTCGAGATCCACAACGGTGCGTCCGCAGCGCTGTCGCAGCTCGTCTTGAGGGTTCAGCGCCGTGATCGTCGACAGCGCCGCCATGGGGCATCGGCGACTGTCGACCGACGGGATCGGGTTCGTGGCCGGCGCGGTCGGGCGCGTCACGCGGAGCACCGTCAGCGGCAACGACTGCAAGGAACCAGATCCGGACTGCGGCCCCGATTTCTTCAGCGAGACCCAGCATGCGGGCATCGTGGCCGGCACCGCGGGCACGGTCGTGCGGGACAACCGGTTCGTGGGCCACCACATCGGGATCTACGCCGTCGGCGGATCGGACCGTATCGGGAACAACTACATCACGCGGAGCTCCTAGCCACGGCGACCGTCCGGCCGTAGCACCGCGGCCGGCCGGGTCTCGCGAGGCCGGGTGGTGCTGAGTTGTTTGCAGGGTGTCGGATGGCTTGTCGGGATACTCGAGGGCGTGGCGGGATAGAGGCTCTGTGTCGTTCAAGCTTCGGAGGCTGTGATGATCGTCCCGTTCGGGGTCCGTGATTTTCTGGACCGTGCCGTCACTGTGTATGCCGACCGGGTGGGTGTGGTCGACGAGCCGGACCAACCGGCCGAGGTCTGGGAGGGGCTGACGTACGGGCGGGTGGGGGAGTTGGCGCGGGCTCAGGCTGCCGGGCTGGATGCGCTGGGTGTGCCGCTGGGTGCTCGGGTGGCGGTGGTCTCGCCGAACAGCGCGCGGCTTCTGACGTCGTTCTTCGGTGTCAGCGGTCACGGGCGGGTGCTGGTCCCGGTCAACTTCCGCCTGACGGCGGACGAGGTGAGCTACATCGTCGGTCACTCCGGGGCCGATGTGCTCCTTGTCGATCCGGAGTTGACGGAGCGTCTGGCCGGTGTCAGCTGCAGGCACCGTTTCACGCTCGGGGCCGCCGCCGACGCCGAGCTGTACCGCTTCGGCACCGCCCCGCAGGCCTGGGAGCCGGACGAGAACGCCACCGCGACCATCAACTACACCAGTGGCACGACGGCCCGGCCCAAGGGGGTGCAGATCACCCATCGCAACATCTGGGTGAACGCGGTCACCTTCGCGTTGCACGCCGGGGTGACGGACCGGGACGTGTATCTGCACACGTTGCCGATGTTCCATGCCAACGGCTGGGGCATGCCGTTCGCGATGGCGGCCCTGGGCGTGCGACAGATCGTGCTGCGCAAGGTGGACGGGGCCGAGATCCTGCGCCGGGTGGCCGAGCACGGCGTGACGGTGATGTGCGCGGCGCCTGCGGTCGTGGGGGCGGTGCTGGCGGCCGCCGAGTCTTGGGAGGGAGAGATCCCCGGCCGTGATCGGGTGCGGATCATCGTTGCGGGCGCTCCGCCGCCGACCCAGACGGTCGCGCGCGTGGAGTCGGAGCTGGGGTGGGAGTTCATTCAGATCTACGGCCTGACCGAGACCTCGCCGCTGCTGACCGTCAACCGTGCCCGCTCCGAGTGGGACGACCTCGGCGCTGCGGAGCGGGCGGAGAAGCTGGTGCGGGCCGGTGCTCCCGCACTGGGCGTGACGCTCAGGACGGACGCCGACGGTGAGGTTCTCGCGCGCTCGAATGTGGTTCTGGAGGGGTATTGGGAGCAGCCGGAGGAGAGTGCGCGGGCGTTGTCCGGGGGGTGGTTCCACACCGGGGACGGGGGGTCGATCGGCGAGTACGGCCATCTGACGATCAGTGACCGCAAGAAGGACGTGATCATCACGGGCGGGGAGAACGTGTCGTCGATCGAGGTGGAGGACGTGCTCTTCAGCCATCCGGCGGTTGCCGAGGTCGCGGTCATCGGGGTGCCTGACGAGAAGTGGGGCGAGACTGTGAAGGCGCTGGTGGTTCTCGCTCCCGGCGCGCGGGTGACGCAGGACGAGCTGATCCAGTTCTGCAAGGAGCATCTTGCCGGCTTCAAGGCGCCGACTTCGGTGGAGTTCCGGGAGGAGCTGGCGCGTACGACGACCGGCAAGCTGCAGAAATACAAGTTGCGGGAGCCGTATTGGGAGGGCCGCGAGCGGGGCATTGGCTGAGCTGTCTGCCAGGTGGGGGCCGATGCTGGTGGCGAGGTGTTCGGTGACGTAGATGGCGGGGGATTGGCTGTTGCCGCCGCCCGCTACGGGAACACCGCCACAGTCTTTCGCGCCGGACTCCACATCGCAGGATCATCAACGGGGTCCTGCATCGGCCAGTGCACGGGGGACAAGCTCTTCGCGGCCGCTGACGCGGAAGGCCTCATTGACTGGTCGATGGTGATGGTGAGCGCGGACTCCACCTCCTGCCGGGCTCACCAGATACCCGTCCTGGAACGCGTTCGCGTCGGTCGGCTCGGCGGCGGGCGCCCCGTACCAGGCCGGCCCACCCCGGAGGCGATGAGGCGTACTCCTCCCGCCGCAGTCGCCGCTACAGGCCCTGCAGCAAGTCAAGCCGTTCGGCCGCGAATTGTTGGGCCAGGAAGACACGCCGGACAGGGCCTGAGGGTTGGGTGGCGGACCATCGGTCGGGTGACCGTCAGGCGCGCACTGGTGCCCGCTCGTCCAAGAGGCCTTCGCTTCGCAGATCGTCCCAGACCTGAGCCGGGATCTTTGCGGCGAACGCCGCCATGTTGCGGCGTACTTCGTCGGCGGTACGCGTGCCGACCACGATGCCCGAGACGGCTGGGTGACGGAGCGGAAAGGCCATCGCCAGCTCCGGGAGCGTCACACCGTGTGTTTCGCAGACATCGGCGATGCGATGCGCGCGCTCCAGCATCCACGGCGCGGCGGGCGCGTAGTCGAAGGTGGCACCCTCGGCAGGTCGGGCCGTCGCGAGCAGCCCGGAGTTGAAGATCGACGCCGCGAGTACCGAGACCCCCCGGTCCGTGCAGGCGGGCAGCAGTTCGTCGAGGGCGCTCTGGTCCAAAAGCGTGTAGCGGCCGGAGAGCATGACTACATCGATGTCCGACTCCTCGACCAGCCGGGTCAGTTTGCCGGGGTGGTACATCCTCGCGCCGATCGCACCCACCACCCCCTGGGCACGCAGTTCGGCGAGGGCCGGACAGCCCTCGCGCAACGCATCCTCGAAATGCTGCTCCGCGTCGTGCAGGAACAGCACGTCGATACGGTCGACGCCTATCCGCTCGAGCGAGTCCTCCACGCTGCGCAGAACACCGTCCCGCGTGAAGTCCCACACTCGACGGTGTGTGGCGGGCACCATGAAACTCTCGTCCATCCGGCCCGCCGGGTCCTGCGGGACCAGCAGCCGGCCGACCTTCGTGGACAGCGTCACCTCCTCACGCGGCTTGCCGCGCAACATTCCACCGGTACGGCGCTCGGAGTGTCCGATGCCGTAGTGCGGAGAGGTGTCGAAGTAGCGGATCCCGCTGTCCCAGGCTGCCTCAAGGGCTCCCGCGGCGGTCTCGTCGTCCAGCGGTGCGAAGAGTCCCCCGAGTGGTCCGCCGCCGAAGCCAAGTTCCGTGACCTGCACCTTGCTCTTCCCAAGCCGGTTTCGCCTCATCCACCGTTCCCCTCATGCGGCTGGTGACGCGACCATCCTCCCGTGGCCCGTGCCACCTTCCCAAGTGGGTTATCAGGCTTGCGGTCCCCTACGCGGCAACCGCGCTGGTCGCGGCCGTCAACGAGCGGATATGACTGGCCCCGCCACGCGCCCGGTCGCCAACCTCGGCGCTCGTGAACCAGCACACCGAGACAGTGCGCGAACTGTTGGCGCACGGCGCCGATCCGAATCTCCGAGAAGATCACGGCGCAGGCTGGTCCCCACTGGACTGGGCACTCAATGGCCCTCATCCCGAAACTGCCGATCTCCTCACCGTCGCAGGCGCGACGCCGCTTCACAAGGCAGGTCAGAGCCTGGCGGGCTCGGCGATTCGGCAGGCCGGGCTCAGGCGCAGGCCTTGAGGAATTCGATGAGCGCCGCGTTCACTTCGGCCGGGCGTTCCTGCTGAGTCCAGTGTCCGCAGCCGGTCAGTTTGAGGGGCTCGCGCCAGAGGTTGGGCATGAGGTCGGGAAGGCGTTCGATGAGTTCGGGAGTGCCGGGGAACGCCGGGACCAAGTCGCGGTCGCCGTAGATGTACAGCGCGGGTCGGGTGACGACGGCGCCGTGCCAGGGAGCGGTGAGTTCCCAGTTGCGGTCGAGGTTGCGGTACCAGTTGAGCGCCCCGGTGAAGCCCTTGGAGAAACTCTCGGTGAGCGCGTCGAGATCGTCCTCGGTGAACCACCCCGGCAGTACCTCGGGGTCCGGCATGGCGGCGAGCCAGCCCCGCTCGGGGTCGACCAGCGGCTGCCTGCTCTCGAGGGCGCCCGGAGCGTCGCCGGAGGCCGAATAGAAGAACTTCCGCAACGCGGTGCGGGTGTCCTTGGCGAACTCGGCGTCGGCGACACCGGGGCGGTTGAAGTAGTTCCAGTAGAAGCGGCCTTCGAACCTCTTCTCCATGGCGGCCAGCGGAGGCTCCGTCCCCCGGAACGGGGGCGGCACGCTCAGGCCGGCCACCCCGAGCACCATGTCCGGTCGCAGCAGCGCGGTGTGCCAGGCGACCGGCGCGCCCCAGTCGTGCCCGACGACGTACGCCTTCTCCTCGCCCAGGGCCTGGATCAGTCCGACGACGTCGCCGACCAGGTGGAGGATCGTGTACGCGTCGACGTCGTCGGGATGGTCGCTGCGTCCGTATCCACGCTGGTCGGGGGCGACCACTCGGAAGCCGGCATCGGCCAGAGGACCGAACTGGTGGTGCCAGGAGTGCCATGACTCGGGGAAGCCGTGCAGGAGAACTACCAGGGGGCCGTCGCCTTGCTCGGCGATGTGCAGCCGAACGCCGTTCACGTCAACCATTCGATGCTCAACCATGGGCGTAAGGGTACGTGTCGTGATCTTCGGGCTGGTCCTACTGGCAGCCCGCCTCGCTCGTGTCGCAGCGAGCCGGCTTCGGTCTGGCCGACGCTGCGGGGCGAGGCCAAGAGAGCGCGTTCTGTTCCCTTTCCGGGCCATGGGCCGAAGCCCGTCTGCTTCCACCCGGCGGACCAGCTTGAAGCGGGCTTGGCCGTGTCGGCGGTCCCTGCTGGATGCGTGTCGCTCGGGGCGGGGCACGGTGACGCCTTCCGAAACAAGGGAGGGGCGCCGGTCGACGGGCCCACCGAACCGAAGAACGCTGGTTCACCGATCCCTACACCTACAGCTCGCACGCGCGGCCATATCGACGTCAGGTGTCGACGAGTGCGTGTCTGTCGTCCGGGCGGAGCGTGTTGACGGCAGACGGCTTGGGCACTGGTCCCAGGTCTGCCACAATGCACGAAGCGGAACCTCGCTCCGCAGTTGATACGGAGCAATGTTCCGCTTCATGAGTCTCATGGAAGGATCGCCGCGGTGGACGAAAGCGGTCAGGGCGCGGAAAGTGCAGCGGGATCCAAGCGCAAGGATGCCCGGCGCAATCGACAGACCTTGCTGGATGCGGCTGCCGCAGTCTTCGTCACCTCGGGCGTAGAGGCGCCGGTACGCGACATCGCGGCCAAGGCAGGTGTCGGGATGGGCACGATCTACCGGCACTTCCCGACACGGGCGGATCTCATCATCGCGGTCTACCGTCACCAGGTCGACGCCTGCGCCGAGGCCGGTCCGGCCCTGCTGGCGACCTGCGCCACTCCTTACGCCGCGCTGGGGCAGTGGATCGACCTCTTCGTCGACTTCCTGGTCACCAAGCACGGACTGGCTGCCGTGCTGCAGCCCGACAATGCCGGTTTCGACACGCTGCACGCCTACTTCCTCGACCGGCTCGTGCCCGTGTGCGACGAACTGCTCGACGCCGCGGCCGATCGCGGCGAGATCCGTACCGGCCTTGAGGGCCTTGAGCTGATGCGAGGCGTGGGCAACCTCTGCGTCGGTGCGGACAGCGATCCGCGCTACGACGCACGCCGACTGGTCGGCCTCCTCATCGCCGGACTGCGCCAGCCACAGTGACGATCGGCAGGGCATCCGACGTAGGGCGCTGACCGACTCCCCGTCGCGAAAGACTCACCGCCCCCCAAGTGGCTCTCTTGACCGAGGACTTCGGCGTAGATGACGTCACGGCGCTCCAAGGCGTACGGCATCACGGCCATGGTCGCCTTGCCGTCCTGGACGCGGACCCACTCGGGTCCGTGTGTGTACCGCAAGCCATCCATCACGTACACATCCCGCCTCAGCCTCGCTGTTCTGGGCGGTGATCCAGTGGTTTCCCTCGGAGACCAGGGTGGCGATCGCCGGCTTGATGACGTCGAGTCGCGGACGAAGGCCGCGAAGTCTCTTTCCCGGCGGGGCCGTTCCGAGTGCCGGGATGCCTCACAGGTCGGTCGCCCGCTCATGGCGGGGCTCGTACAAGCCCACCTCGCTGCCACCCGGCAGACGGAACCTGGTCAGCCGCCCCCAGCGCGCGTCGGTGACCGGCTGCGTGAACTCCACTCCCTTCGCGGTCAGGCTCTTCACGGTTGCGTCAACGTCGTCGCACATCAGATAGAGCTCCTGTGTCTCCGGGCCGTCCGTGGGATGCATGGCGATCTCGGTCGGCGGAAGCTTGAAGATCAGCCAGCCACCTCCCACGTCGACATGCGGATACTCCAGAACATCCCTGAAGAAGACCCGGTCCGCTTCCGCATCATGGCTGTAGATGATGATGTGCCCACCATTGATCATGCGTCCAGGGTAGGTGCTGATACGGACAGCACGGTGCTGCGGAGTCACACAGAGTGTTGCGGTTCGTTGCCGGTCAACCGTCCGAGCAGAGGGCCGGTGCACCCCAGCCCTCAACAGCCGTCAGTTCACCTTCACATAGCCGGTGCTGAGACGCCCGTACCGGTCTGACCACAAGGCGCCCTCCACGTAACCAGGACCGACCCAAGTCGGCCAGGTGTGGTAGTAGGTGTGCCCGGCGGTCATGGAGATATCCGGCGACACGAAATCATCTCCGCCCGGAACCTGCCAGGCCAGATGTCCGTAGATCGGCGCTCCTCCTGTCTTCTGATAGATCACCTGTATCGCTCCCTGGGCATTGACGGGTGTGATGGCTACGCACAGCCTGCCGTTGCCAAGGTTCACGCACTTGTCCGCCGCTTGTGCCGGACTGGCACCCAGGGCGATCACTCCTCCCAGAGCACTCAACAGGACGAAGGCACCCCGCATCAGCGCCGACCGCGCAACTTTCACGAGGTTCTCCTTGTGCGAGTCGGCTTTGACCCTGCGCTGGGGTCTCCTCGGTCACCTCGGACGAGCCCGAGGCTCGATGAGCTGGTGGCGAACCCGTCTGGCAACGCAGTCAAGCCGTGGCTTCATTGGCCCGCCAGTCTCGCGGCCGACGGGACGGACTACGGGTCGGTTCCACGAGGTTCGCAACGTCTGCCGATCGTCAGAGTCGACGCTCAGTCGACTTCGTGGCCGCCGAGGACAAGACCGCGCTCAAGCTCCGGGAACTGCTCGCCGAGCCGTTGGCGGCAGCGGCAGCGGAAGACGGTGCCTCAGCCTCGGGTCGCCGTAGGGCCGGGGCGGACGGTCTGCGAAGCAGGCTCGCCACCCACCACCCACCTGTGGATCGAGGACGCTGGCGGCCGAATCCGGCAATCACCCGCGTCGCTACGACGAGGCATCCCGCACTCTTCACCAGTCGGACCGTCTGCGCCCCGGTGAAACGCAGCTGTGCGGTTATCGGCGACCGCCCTGTTTCCGCTCGCTGCGCCATAGCGCGCGACGCTGCTACCCGGGCAAGGTTGCGGCCAACTAACTCGCCCACCAGGGCGATGTCGTGGGGAGCGCCGTCCCGACTGACCGGGACCGACGTGGGAGGACGAGAAATAGTTCACTGTCCATCGTGGGGGACAGGGGCGAGGGGAGTTTTGGGCGCTGACTCGTTCTCATGTCGCCCTGCGTTGGTGCTGGTGGCGACGTCGCCACCAGCACCACGCCACGGCCTGCCACTGACGCTGGAACGAGATCACGGCCGCGTCGGTGAGCCGGCGCTCAACCCTGGGTCACTCCTGCGGCGCCCGTCTTCTTGCTTTTGGCGCGGGTCGGTGCGCCGAGTGCCCAGAAGATCACGCCCGTGACGATGAAGACGGCCAGCGGCACCGCCTCCGTCAGCAGATAGGTCCAGCGCTCGCTGTAGCTCCAGCCGTCCGGTCGGAAGTCCGAACTGAACCAGTCGAAGGGCGCGCCCGGGACCAGCAGCTGCACCGAGGCGAACAGGATCAGCAGCGTCAGCACGATCGTGATCGGCCAGGCAGCGGGTGCCCGGTAGGCACGCTCCACCTGCGGGTACTTGCGGCGGAGCACCGGCAGCGCCGGGAAGATGCCGAGGTAGCTGATGAGCGTCGTGGAGACGGCGAGCCCGAGCACGGCGCCGAAGAGCTTGCCCGCGTTACCACCGGTGAGCTGGTGGGCGAGGATCAGCACGCCGGTGGAGAGCACTCCGCTGAGCAGGTTCACCCGGACCGGCGTGCCGAACCGCTCGGAGATCACACCCAGGGCACGGGGTGCGGCGCCGTCGTATCCGGAGACCGCCAGCGCACGGTCCGAGCCCATGATCCAGGTGACGCCCGAGGAGAGCACAGTCAGGATGAACATCACTGCGGCCAGATCACCGAGCACGGTCCCGGCCCCGCTGAGGGTGACCGTGCCGTCGGAGGCGACGTGGCCGCCGTAGACGGTGAAAACCTGGCGGATGGCGTCGAGGAAGCCGCCGAGACCGGTGATGGCCTTGACCGGGAGGACCAGCAGGATGCCGAGAATCGGCAGGCCGTACAGCAGCACGCCGAGCCCGGCGGCGCGGAAGATGCCGTAAGGGATGTCCTTCTGAGCGTCGGTCATCTCGTCGCCCGCGGTGTTGGGCAATTCGAAGCCGACGTAGTTGAACATCAGGACCGGGACCAGGCCGACGAAGCCGGCGTACGTCGGGGAGAAGTCGCCGAAGCCGAAACCGTGCAGGCCGTGCTTGAAGGCGTAGATGACCACAGTGAGCGTGAACAGGCCGAGCAGCACGAAACGGGACCACGCCCCGGCGGTGGGGATCCACTTGCCGACGTCGAAGGAGAGGATCGCCGCGAGCACGCCGACCCAGATGAATATCAGGGTGAAGGCGTAGAAGGCGGGGGTGCTCAGATCCTTGCCGTCATTGAAGAAGGTGGTGAACGCGGCGACCGCCGAGACGGAGAGAGTGCCGCCGAGCCAGACCGGATTGGTCACCCAGTAGAGGAAGTTGTTGACCGCTCCGGCCAGCCGCCCGAAGGCCCGGCTGGTCCAGATGTACGGGCCGCCTTCCTCCGCGAAGGCCGTGCCCAGTTCCGCGGTGAGCAGTGCTGAGGGCACGAAAAAGATGACGGCCAGTACGATCAGCCAGGTGAACGCCTCCGCTCCGGAGGCGGCCACCGTACCGATGGTGTCGAGGCCGACGAGGGTGCAGACCAGGAAGAACAGGATGTCGAAGCGGCCGAAATGTTTGCGGAGTTTGTTCCGCTCGGACTCCGCCGCGAGTGTAGTGGTGTCCACCTCGATTTTGGACAGACCAGCGGACACCCAGGCCTCCTGCTGTTAGGCGTCGATATGTTCGGCACATGGTGTGTCGGTGTGCCGACGGGCGACAAGGGTTGAATCCCATTCTTGACCAAATCCCAAGTTCGGCACGCCACCGGAAACGCCGTCGAAATGTACTCGCTACGTTGTGGGGAATGTCGGTGACAGTGTGGAGCGACCGCCCGAATCGTTCCGCCGACGGCGGAGTGCGATCCCGGCGGCCGTCGGCTCCACGCGGATGCCGTCCTGGCGGAATTGCGCGGACATCTCGGCGCAGCTCCTCGACCGAGGCGAAGTCGACAGTCAGATCGGGCACGGGGATCTCGGCGGTCAGGGCGTAACGGGCGTGCGGCCGCATTTCGACCCACTCTTACTCGCGGTCCCAGAGCACCACCTGACCCTGTTGACCACTCAGTACGCCAAGTTGACCACTCAGTACGCCAAGAGGCTGAAGGACGTTCGCGTCAATGCCGCCGATCCCTGCTGTACGGCAACCAATTTCAGCGGCCACAGCGGACCTCAGTCCGTCATCGCCCGCACCGGACCGATCGACTGGTCCTGAATCCGGGTCCGTCCCCCTACTGCGGGGTGTCGTCGTACGCCAGGTCGCCGCCCAGTTCGCGGGATGCCTGGGCCTGGGCGAGGAGTTCCCTGGCCTTGGCCTCGACGCCTTCGATGGCGTCCGCGCCGGCGACGAAACGCAGCAGCGGCTTGTCCTGGTCGGCGATGGTGAGCAGGGCGCGGGCGAGCTTGGCGGGGTCGCCGGTCTGCCGGCCGTTCATGTTCTTCCAGGCCGCGACGGTGGCGGTGGTGCGCTCGGCGTAGTCGCCGATGGTCGGCTCGGGCCAGGTGGTGGAGGCGTCCACGAGCAACTCGGTGCGGAAGAAGCCGGGTTCCACGACCGTGGTGTGGATGCCGTAGGGCTCGACGTCGTAGCGCAGGGATTCCATCCAGCCCTCCACCCCGAACTTGGAGGCGGCATACGCGACGCAGAACTCCTGGCCGATCAGACCGGCGGAGGAGGAGAGCGTGATGATGTGGCCGGCGCGCTGCTTCCGCAGGACCGGCAGGACAGCGCGGGTGACGTTCATCGGGCCGAAGAGGTTGGTCTCGATCTGCTGGCGCATCTGCGCGGGCGTGATCTCCTCGAAGTAGCCGGCGAAGAAATTGCCGGCGTTGTTGACCAGGACGTCTATGCGGCCGAAGCGGTCGACGGCGGCCTGCGCGGCGGCTTCGGCGTCGTCCAGGCTGGTGACGTCGAGTTTGGTGGCGAGCAGGTTGTCCTGGGGGCCGCCGAGGGTCTTCTCGACCTCTTGGGGACGGCGGCCGGTGGCGACGACCTGGTGGCCGGCGGCGAGGGCCTGGCGGGCGATGTCCGTGCCCAGACCGCGTCCGGCGCCGGTGACGAGAATGACCTTGCTCATGAGGGGTTCCTTTCAGGTGCCGTGGTCCGGCACCCGGTGTGGTGCGGTGATGACGCGTGGTGTCCGTCCCGGCGGCCGGCCGGGCGGTGGATGTCCCGGGGGATGTCCGGGCGGTGGATGTCCCGGAGGTGGATGTCCGGGCGGTGGAGGGGAGAGGGGGTGGGCGGGAGCCGACGCGACCGGTCACGGTCAGGCTTGGTCGGTGGGCATGATCCACAGTTCGCCGATGGAAGCGTGGCGGGGCCGGGTGACCATGTAGGCGACGCCGTCGGCGATGTCCTCGGGGGCGAGGACCTCGGTCTGCTCGTAGAAGGTGCCGATCGCTTCGCGGATCTCGGGCTTGTGATCGTTGTGCGAGCCGAGTTCGGTGTCCACGCCGCCCGGCTCCAGGACGCCGACGCGGACGTGCCGCTGGGTGACCTCCTGGCGCAGGGACTCGGTGAAGCCGTTCACGCCGAACTTGGTGAGGTTGTAGACGCCATAGCCGTTCCAGGCGACACGGCCGGCGATCGAGCTGATGTTGACGATGTCGGCGACCTTGCGGGGGCCGTCCTCGGCGGCCTTGAGCAGGTGCGGGAGGGCGGCATGGGTGGTGTGGAGCAGGCCCTGGACGTTGACGGCGAGCATGCGCTCCCACTCGTCGACGTCCGCGCCGACGACGGGGCCCAGAAGCATCAGGCCGGCGTTGTTGACCAGGGTGTCGAGGCGCCCGAAGTGCTCGACAGCCTGCTGGACTGCGGCCTCGGCCTGGGTGCGGTCGGTGATGTCGGCTTCCACCACCAGGGCGGTGCCGCCCGCCTTCTCGATCTCGGCGGCGACGTCGTCCAGACGGCCCTTGCGGCGGGCTACGAGGGCGACGGAGGCGCCGTCCTCGGCGAGCCGACGGGCGGTGGCCGCGCCGATACCGCTGCTCGCGCCGGTGACGAGCGCGACGGTGCCGGTCAGTTTCGATGCCATGGGGGTGTCCTGTTCTCTTTCTTTGGTTCTCTGGATGTGCGGGGCAGGGTCGGTGGGGGCGGACCCATCTGTGCCGAGGGGCGAGGCGAGCGCCGGTCACCGCGTGGCCGTGGCGGTGGGTGCGGCGGGGTGGGGCGGGCGCAGGGGACGTGGGTGAAGTCGGGCGCTGCTACGCGGCCGGTACGGCGCCCATCTGCTGGAGGATGCTCAGCATGTCGAGCTGGGCGCGCTCCTCGACGATCCTGCCGTGGGCCAGGCGGTAGAACGCCATGCTCTCCGCGCGGATGGCCTTGCCTGTTGCCTCGACACCGGCGAAGGGGCCCCTGTGGGTGCCCGTCATGGTGTAGCGGACGGCCACGGTGTCGCCCTCGGCGCGCATGTCCTCCACTGTCCACTTGAGGTCGGGGAATGCCTTCATGTTCGCGGCGACGACGCCGAGATACGTGTCCCGGCCCTGCTGCGTCCGGCCGCCGAAGTGCATGACGATGTCCGGGCTGATGAACTTCCTCGCCAGCGCCGGGTCGCCGGTGGGCAGGAACTCACTGGTGAAGCGCTCCATGATGCGTTTGTTCACCCGGGCGGTCCCGTGCTTCCACGAGAGCGATACCGCTGCGGCGCGCGACGTCGACCCGGAGTCGGTGGTGCCGCCCGCCGCGCCGGCCGCGTCCGCAGCACCCGATCCCAAGGCCGCGAGGGTGAGCGCTCCCAGCGTCGTGAGTGCGACGGCCGGCTTGGTGTATCGACGCATTGTTCGTCCTTCTGATTCTGTTCCGGCTTCTGAATCTGTTCCGGAGGGTCGTGTTGCTGTTGGCGGAGAACCGCAGCGCGGACGGCTCCGCGGAGAGGCCGGCGACGGGCGGCGGATGCGCCGCCGCTTCCGGGCGATTCACACCACCGTGGGCGGTGCACCATCTACAGAACCGGTTGTCACGAGACGGTGGGAGACCCTGATGGGAGGGGGTACTGAGAGGGACCCCCAGCCGTGCGGCAGCGCTCGTAGAGTGGAGCCCATGGCAGGCAGAAACATCCCTTACGGCACCAATCGCGATGTCCGTGGTGATTTCCGCGCGGAGATCCGGGAATTCCTGGGCACACGGCGGGCCAGGGTCACCCCGGAGCAGGTCGGACTGCCCGTGTACGGAGACCGCCGACGGGTCACCGGGCTGCGCCGCGAGGAGGTCGCCCTGCTCGCCGGCATCTCGAGCGAGTACTACACCCGCCTGGAACGCGGCAACGCCACCGGCGTCTCCGAGAGTGTCATCGACGGCATCGCGCGAGCGCTACGGCTCGACGAGGCCGAGCGAACCCACCTGCTCGACCTCCTGCGCGGCGCCAACACGACCCGTCCGCCGCGCCGCCGACCGGCCCAGCAGCGCGTCCGCCCCACGGTGCAGCGCGTCCTCGACTCGATGCTCGGCACGCCCGCTTTCGTACTCAGCGGACGCCTGGACATCCTGACCGCCAACCATCTCGGACGCGCGCTGTTCTCGCCGGTCTACGCCGACCCGGTGCGGCCGCCCAACAACGCCAGGTTCGTCTTCCTCGACCCCGGCGCGACCGAGTTCTTCCGCGACTGGGACAAGGTCGCAGGTGACACGGTCGCCATGCTGCGCGCCGAGGTGGGCCGCGATCCCTACGACCGGCGACTGTCGGACCTGATCGGGGAGCTGTCCACCCGCAGTGAGGAGTTCCGTCGCCGCTGGGCCGCTCACAACGTCCGGATCCACACCACGGGCATGAAGCTTCTCCATCACCCGGTCGTCGGGGACCTCGACCTGCCCTTCGAGGCCTTCTCCCTGGGGGCCGACGCGGGCCAGAGCCTTCTCACGTACACCGCCGAGCCCGGGTCACCTTCGCAAGAGGCCCTGAACCTGTTGGCCAGCTGGGCCGCGGCCGACCAGGACATCGAGCGGTCCGCGCCGACCGACGATCCCGAGTCGACAGAGTCGGCCGAGACAACCGACTGATCGACGGGCCGGGCGTGTCGATCCGCGGGAGTCGTCAACGGCCGCTCACAGGTGCGGGAAGCCGTCCGGGCGGTACTGTCGGTCACATGCGGAACGCGCCTGCCAACGTACTCGGCGGCTTCCTGCGCGTCGGCCTTTCCGCCTGGAACCGTCCGACGTCGGGCTGCCCGTCGGCGGCGGCACCCGCAGAGTGAAGGGCCTGCGCCAGGAAGAGGCCGCCGTGCTGGCGGGCGTGAGCGCCGACTACTAATCCGCCTGGAACAGGGCTGCGAAACCAACCCCTCACCGCAGGTCGTCGACGCGCTCGGCAGGGCATGGGCCTGGGCGCCGATGCGCGCACTCATCTGTTCCGCCTCGCCGGCATCAACCCCCGCACGAAGGCCGACAGCTTCCGCGACCAAATACACCCCGACCTGCTGCGGCTGCTCGACACCTTCCCGACGGCCGCGGCCTACGTGATGGGTCCGGCGTTCGGCATCCTGGCCACCAACGCCATCGCCGACGCCCTCCTGTCCCCCTTCAAGGGGGAGACCAGCATGCCGCGGATTCTGTTCACCCACCTGCGGGCCCGCGAGGTCTTCCCCGACCGGCAGTTGGTCACCAGCGCGACCGTGTACGTGCTCCGCCTGAATGCGGCCCGGTTCAGCGACGCCCCCGAGATCGGCGACCTGGTCCAGGAACTGCTGGAGGCGTCAGAGGAGTTCCGGGCCCTGTGGCACGACCAGACCGTCGGGACCCTCACGCGCGCCCACAAGGTGTTCGTCCACCCAGAGGTCGGCCGCATCGAGCTCACCTACCCACGCTTCGACGTGCACGACGCGCCCGGCCAGGAACTGCTGGTGGGTTCGGCAGAGCCAGGCAGCCGTAGCGCGGAGGACCTGACCTACCTTGCGTCCGCCGAGGCGTTCAGCCCGATCATCTCGGTGGCACTGCGGGGCGGCGGCGGACGCGATGTTGATGACGTGCCCAGACCGGCGCTCCAGCATCGACGGCAGCACGGTCGCGATGCCATGGAGCACACCCCGCACGTTCACGTCGATCATCTGGTCCCACTCCGTGACGCGTACGGCTGCCAGCGGTGCCAGCGGCATCACCCCCGCGTTGTTGACCAGCACGTCGATGCGGCCGTGACGGGCCGGTGCCACCCTCGGCGAAGGCATGGACGCCGGCCTGGTCGGTGACGTCCAGTTCGGCGTACTCGGCGCTGAACCCGGCCTCGCTCAGCTCCTTGGTCAGCAATGCGAGGCGGTCGGTGCGCCGGGCCTCGAGGACGACGTGGTGGCCGGCCGCGGCCAAGTGGCGGGCGGTCGCCTCGCCGATGCCGCTGGACGCCCCTGTCACGCGGACGATTTTGCGGTCGGACGGGATGGAAGTCGTGGTCTCAGGACCCTCCGGAGTGGGGTGAAGCTCGGTATCGGCGATCGCCGACAACCCGGGTCTTCGGCCACGTGACTCCGGCAAGAAGGCCCCACCGACGTGGGTGCCGCACACCCTCCTTCGCATTGCGTGGGTAAGCCAACTCCCACCTGCCGGTCGGCAGGCGTACCGCGATACCGCCCCGGCAGGCGCATCGCGATACCGCCCTGGCAGGCTGGGTGGTGTGCTCACCTGGTTCAGGCAGCCCGCCGTACTGCTTATGGCCGTAGACGTCGACGTGGCTTGGCGGCGACATCGTCACGGCCGGGCACGGGCCGCCGCGACCGTCCGTTCAGTGCGGCCTTCCTCATGCACCTGCATGGCGATCACGTCGGCGCGACCACGTCGGCTACGACAAGCTCTACGTCGGCGGCCGGGGGTCGCACCGGCCGGTGCCGGACTGCTCGAAACCCGCTCGCCGTACGACCCGCGCCTCCTCGGGCTCGCCGCGCAGGGCACCCCCGCCGATATCGACTCTTCGCAGATGAGCCTGCGTGAGCCGCTTTTCGGGCAGCCGAACCGTCGCGGACGGGTCGTTCAACGCGTCTCGACCTCCGACTCACTTTGAGGCGACCGCCGTGGCTGCGAGGCCGCGCCAAGTGCAGCGGGGCAAAGCCGAGCGCGACCGGTCAGAGACACCTGCGCGCGTTGAGCCGGGCGGCCTGGCGCGTCAGGTGGTCGCGTTCGGCGAGGTTGGGTGCTTTTTGGGCCGCCTCGGAGTACAGCCGTGCCGCCGTCGCCAGGTCGCCGTCGCGCTCGTGCAGGTACGCCGCAACCGCGGTGTGGCGGGGCAGTGTGTCGTCCAGCGTCGCGAGTGCGGCCAGGCCGGCGCGTGGTCCGTCGGCCTCGCCGACGGCCACCGCGCGGTTGAGCCGGACGACCGGGCTGTCGGTCAGGCGTGCGAGCTCGTCGTACCACTCGACGATCTGTACCCAGTCGGTCTCCTCGGCGGTGGGTGCGTCGGCGTGGAGTGCCGCGATGGCGGCCTGGGCCTGGAACTCGCCCAGCCGGTCGCGGGCGAGGGCCGTCTGCAGGATCTCGACGCCCTCGGCGATCGACTCGGTGTCCCACCGGCCGCGGTCCTGCTTGGCGAGCGGCACCAGGCTGCCGTCGGGCGCGGTCCGAGCGGCGCGCCGGGCATGGTGGAGCAACATGAGGGCGAGCAGCCCCGCCACCTCGGGGTGGTCGATCGCGGCCGCGAGCTGCCGGGTGAGCCGGATGGCCTCAGCGGCGAGGTCGACATCGCCGGAGTAGCCCTCGTTGAAGACCAGGTAGAGGACGCGCAGCACGGTGGCGACGTCGCCGGGTCGGTCGAACCGCACGCCGGAGACGGTGCGCTTGGCCCGGCTGATGCGCTGCGCCATGGTCGCCTCGGGGACCAGGTAGGCCTGGGCGATCTGGCGGGTGGTCAGTCCGCCGACGGCACGCAGGGTGAGCGCGACGGCGGACGACGGCGTCAGTGACGGGTGGGCGCAGAGGAAGTAGAGCTGGAGCGTGTCGTCCACCGCGGGCGCGGGCCCGGGCGCCGGCTCCTCGTCCACGAGGTCCTCGCGCCGGCGGCGGGCGGTGTCGGCGCGGGTGGCGTCGAGGAACCGCCGCCAGGCCACCGTGACCAGCCAGCCCTTCGCATCCCGTGGCGGATCGGCCGGCCAGACGCGGACCGCCTCGACCAGCGCGTCCTGTACGGCGTCCTCGGCCGCCGCGAAGTCTGCTCCGCGGCGGACGAGGATCCCGAGCACGCTCGGCGTGAGGCTTCTCAGCAGGACCTCGTTCACCTCGGAGGTCACTCCGTTACGGTGGGGTGCACGCCGAGGATCGGGCGCAGCTCCAGCCACTCGTGGATCGGCTTGCCACCGGCCCCGGGGGCGGCCGACAGCTCCCCGGCCAGCTCTAGAGCGCGCTCGTAATTGTCGACGTCGATCACCATCCAGCCGGCGATGACGTCCTTGGTCTCGGCGAACGGGCCGTCGGTGACCGGCGGGCGCCCCTCGCCGTCGTAGCGGACGAACGTCCCCTCGGGGGCGAGGGCCTGGCTGTCGACGAATTCGCCGGTCTTCTCCAGCCGGGCCGCGAAGTCGTTCATGTACTGCACGTGGGCCGAGATCTCCTCGGGCGTCCACTGGTCCATGGGTACGTCGTTCACGGGAGTGGGGGCGCCGCGGTAGTGCTTCAGCAGCAGGCACTTGGCCATCGTCGTTCTCCTCGGTGCTGGTGCGACCCATTGTGGGCGCGTTCACCTCGGGGACGGAGCCGGGCACGGGTTCTCGACATCGCCGACCGAATCTTTTTGGCTCTCGTGGATGAGCCTGGGTGAGCCGTCTCGCCATGTCCGGGTCCACGGCGTGGCGCGAGGGCGGGACGGAGCGAGGCCTTCCAAGATCAGCAGCGACCAAGCAACAGAATCTGGAGAAGGCCTTGCGTGCGTGCCGGTACGTGCGATCGAGGCGAAGACGGTCCGAGCTGCCAAAGCCATCCAAGACCATCCTCGACTCGCTCGCGCCGGCAAGGGTATGGGGGACTCGACGATGTGGGTGAGGCCGGATCACGAGGGACGAAACGGGCGACGCGAACCACTCGTTCGAAGGGCCGTGACACGAGGCGCGTCAAGGACTGGGCAGCTAGGCGGGACGGCACTCTCCGCGCAGCGTCGCGAAGGTTCACTGAACGGGGCCAGTAACCCTTCAGGAGATCGCGGACGACGCCGGAGTTACATGGTGCGGCGCGCGTGCCCACTGACGAGGGCGAGCACGATTGGGCTCTCGCTGAGCCGAACCTGGAGAGCCTCGGGACGTCAGCAGGTCGGCGGGACAGTAAGTACGGTACTGAGGCCGGAACCCGAGACGCAGAGCGGCGATAGGCATGCCACCAGCCGCTGATTGGCTCTCGCTCCGGAACGGTGCGCCAGGGAGACTGGCGGTCCGATGCCGTACTTGAAGGAGTCGTGATGCAGGTAGCCGTGGTCACCTTCGACGGGTTCAACGAGCTCGACAGCTTTATCGCTTCCGCGCTGATCAACCGGTGCCGTAAGGACGGCTTGGAGGCCTTCATCACGACGCCGACGCCGGTGGTCACGTCGATGAACGGCGTCGAGGTGACCGGGCAGCGCCCGATGGAGTTCGTGACCGAAGCCGACGTCGTGCTGATCGGCAGCGGAGTGAAGACGCGAGACGTGGTCGACGACGACCGGCTGATCTCCAGGCTGCCACTCGACCCCTCGCGACAACTGATCGGTTCACAGTGCTCCGGCGCACTGGTGCTTGCGCGGCTCGGTTTGCTGGGCGGCATGCCGGCTTGCACGGACATGAAGAGCCGGCCCTTTGTCGAAGCCTGCGATGTCACCGTGCTGGACGCGCCGTTCCACGCCGAGGGGAACATCGCTACAGCGGGCGGCTGTCTGGCGTCCCAGTATCTCGCCACGTGGGTGATCACCCGGACGCTCGGGGAGGACGCCGCGCGCGACGTCATCGGGTACGTGGCTCCGGTCGGCGAAAACCAGGAGACTGTCGAGCGCGCCATGCGTGCCGTCCACGCGGGCGAGGCCGTACTGGGCTGATGCCCCGCGATCAGGCAGCTCCTGGCCGAGTTGACCGAGCCGTGGGCCGACCCGCGGTGGGCTCCGCGGGAAGGCGCACTGCGGGAGCTTCGGGCGCGTGACCGGGTTCAGTCTTGGCCATCTCTTTCGGATCACTCTCACGGGCGTGGGATAGGTTGCGCGCCATGAATGGACTCGGCTCCGTCGCCTGGCCACCTGCCCCGATCAGAACCGAACGGCTTGTGCTCCGCGAGCCCGAGGCCCGAGACCATGCGGCGTTCATCGAGCTGCTCGCCTCACCGGAGGTGCATACCTACCTCGGTGGCCCTCGATCGCGTGATGAACTCGAGCGCGCGGTGCCCGAGATATCCCGACGGCGGCCTGGCCTTTTCGCGATCGATCTCGGCGGAGCGATGATCGGCATGGTCAAGCTCGATCGGCACGACGCGGAGAGTCCGGGGCACGTCCGTCCGGATGTCGGGGACGCCGAGCTCGGCTACCTGTTCCTGCCCGAGGTATGGGGACGCGGGTACGGCGCCGAGGCGTGCGCAGCGGCACTCGACTGGTTCGCCGACGCGCTTCCCGGCAAGCCGGTGGTGCTGCGCACCCAGACCGCCAACGAGCGCTCGATGCGTCTCGCGGCAAAGCTGGGGTTCACCGAGGTGGAGCGGTTCGAGGACTACGGCGCCGAGCAGTGGTTCGGCGTGTGGTCCTCGGTCACGCCGTCCGGTTGAGCTAGGTCGTCTCTTCGGATCATGACCCTGACCAAATGATGATGCCTGCGATGTGGAGTGCGGCCAGGTGGATGGTGGCGGTCTTGATGACCCTATGGTTGACAGCGGAGCCAGCAACATCAAGGAGAAGGCAGGGCCGGTGAGCAGATGGTCATCGCTTTGACCTGCCTCTCGCGCCTGTGCCGCCTCCCGCCATCGGCCGTTGCTCCAGGCCACAGCCACGAAAACGGTGATCATCAGCCAGAACGGGCCGCCATGCTGGTACAACTGCACCGCCGCCGTCGCCAGACAGGGAAACGAGAAGCCCGCTATGTAGGCCGGCTTGATGCCATGAGCGTCAATTGCCGTCACCTTTACGCTCGTTGGCCGATCTCATGGTGCGAGAGGCCGCCCGGGCCAAGACGTCCGAACAGGCCGCCGCCCGGCTGAATCGGCAACAGGGTGCCGTCGCGAGGATGACGTACGCCTTCGCGCGTGCCGTTCGGACAGCGCCCTGGCAGATCGGCACCAGGGGCGCGAGAGCGTCGACGGCCTCGCCGATGCACCGGCAGGCGGTGGTGACCTCGATGTCGAACCCGGCGGCGAGTTGGGTGTAGGTGTGGCCGCGGCGCAGGTGGCCAGGGCGAGCGAGCGGGGTCTCGCGGCCGGTGGTCAGTCGGTGCCAGACGGGTGCCGCGGTCGCGGTGACGGACGAACAGGCGGGCGGACACCAAGCGCAGGGTGGAGCTGGAATGTCTCTGCCGGGCGGGTAGACGAGCACACGAAGTCCCTGGTGGAGACGGGTTTCCTGGTCGAAAACCCGTCTACCGGGGGCGTCGCTCTCCTGTCTGCTCAACTGGCAAGCGCGCGCCGGAGGTTACGAACGAGGTTACGGAGCGTTCGCGGGCCTACCCAGGAGTGGTGAAGCGGGCCCGCCACAGGTCGCGGAGCAACGCGATCTCGGCCATGTGATGGATGAATTCGAGGTTGGCCCCGGACAGCACGGCAATGTATGGGTCGTCGGGGTCGGAGGCGTACGGGTACTGCGAGAAGCCGACCTTGTCGAGCTGCTCGTCGGTGAGGGCGGCGACACTCTCTCGCCAGCGGTCGATCAGAGCCCAGAACCGCTCGAGTGCCACGGCGGCGGAGGGGGTGAAGTCGACCAGCGTTTTCGGCTCCTGTCGGCGTTCACCGAAGGTCCACTCCCATCCCCCCGCAAAGTGGAAGTGCAGGTGCCCCAGCCGCCACGCGATGGTCGAGACCGGCGCTGAGTCAGGCTCCGGCACACCGGTGTGGGCGAGGATCTGCTCCACCCGCTCGGTACTCACGCTCCAGTCATCGGCGATCTTGGCGATGGTCATGCCGCCGGCGGCCTGCCGGGCGACCTCGGCGTACTCGCTCGCCGGGATGTCCGCCTCGCCCAAGTCGAGCACCCACTCGCCCGGCCCGAACGCCCTGGGCGTCGCCGCATCACCCCGGCGCCGGATCGACCAGCAACCAGGCACCGGCTCCCACAGGTACTCCTCGTCGCCGAGCCCCGACAGCCGTACCTGGGCCATCTCCCTGGCCTGGTCGAACTGGTCGAGCAGCAAGCCCAAACGGTCGGTCCGCACGCCTTCAGTCTCCACGCATTGCTTCCCTTCGCCGTCGTGTCTCGTACTTCACTGCGCTCAGGCGGAAGTTAACGGCTCACCTCACGAGGTGCCACCGATTTCCTCGCCCACGAAACGGTGCAGCACCACCCGCATCACCGCACTCGTTCAGGCCGTCCCCGCTTGCTCAGCGATGACGATGAGGACTTCGTCATCGGGACGGCCGCCGCCCGCCCACCGAACTCGGCCGGCCCTTCACTCGCCGGTCGATCCGCAAACTCGCCACTTAGCTGCGCCGCGTCCCCGGACGCGTCACCCGCATCGGCCGTGAGGCCTTACGGTGCCCACGACGCCAAGCTTGACCGTGTCGAGTAGCTGCTGGAACGCCTCCCGGACCGGGTCTTCGCCTTCGACGAGTTCGGGCCCCTGGGTATCCGGATCACCGCAGGCTCCTGCTGGGGGCGCGCCGGGCTCCGGGCGGTTCGGTGCGCAGGTGACGCTGGCTGGGCCGCAGCCATGCGGCCTGCAAACGACGTTGGGGTGGGGTTTGCCCCCCCCGCGCGGTTGGGCCGGTCAGCCGGATACCACGCCGAGACCGCGCCGAAGATCATGATGTCCGGAGCTGACAAGGCGAACAGGAAGGCGCGACCGTGCTCAGCAGGAACTCACCGGTCGAAGAAGCCAGGGGACTCAGGGGGCGAACAAGGAGCAGGGGCGCCGCAGCCGTTGTTCTACTCACCCTGGTAGCGGGCTTGGAGCCGGCTGTCGGCCCCGCCGCACACAGCCGACCGCGGCGATGGCGTGTGGCGCTTCGACGGCTACGGCGCCGTGCTGTCCATCGAGGACGGGCGGCTGCAGGAATACCAGGCGACCGCCGTCAGCTGTCTGGCCGGCGACACCGCACGGCGCACCGGCCAGGGGAGCAACGGCTCGGTGATCTATACCGGCGACGACGCGACCATCTACCGGATACGCCCCGCGGTGGATGGAGCCGACGCGACCTTGCCCCTCGACGGCTCGGTCGGCGACCGCAGGCTGCTGCGCCTTCCGGCACTGCCTGCTGGCTGCACCAAGGCTGCACCGACGGGAGCGCCGGCGACGTTCGACGTCTTCTGACAGACCTTCGAGGAAAACCATCCCCTCTTCGCAGCCAAGAAGACCGACTGGCAGACAGTCAGGGACCGATACCGCCCACGGATCTACGACGGAATACCCGACACCGAGCTCCTCGCCCTTCTGCGGGAGATGGTGCTGCCGCTGTACGACGCGCATGTGGGCATCGACGCCGGTGACACCGGGGGCTTCGGGCAGAGCCGCCCCGGCACCATGATCCCCGGCCCCGGACTTGACCGGCAGGCCCAGGCGTTCGTCGAGCAGCGCGACCTCGCCGGCACGCGACTGCGGACCTTCGCGAACGGTCGCATCGGGTACGCCCGGTTGCCGGACGGAACCGGCTACCTGCGGATCTCCGGCTTCGGTGGATACGACGGCAACAGCCCCACCTACGCGCGCAACTAGCGCCATCCTGGATCAGACGCTGAGCCAGGTGATCAGGCCAGGGCTCCGTAGACCCTCACCGAGGCCCTCATACAGCGCCCGGCGAGGCCGTGCGGATTGGACAGAACACGCAGGGCGTCTTCTCGGACGTTCTGGAGCGCATCCTCCCGAACGACTGGAGCTTCGGCCTGCCGCTCTCGCCCCCCTGCCCGACAGCAATGCCATCCGCGGGGTGCTGCATCAGAAGGGCAGGCCCCGCAGGTCCACACCGATGGTCGGATGAGGCAGGCCGGCCAGGTCGTAGATCATGGTGGTCAGCGGCGAGGTCCGAGCGCCGTCGGGCTGCCGGAGGGTGACGGGCACGGAGAGTCGGCTCCGGCCGGCCTTCGGAGACAGCCGTGAGGGTGTGCTGCTTGTCCGCCCACACCAGACCGAGCCCGTTCACCCCGAAGGGGTCGGCCAGGCCATAGCGGAGTGCGGCTCCATCATCCGGATAACCGGGGCCCAGCGCATGGATCAGCTGGAGGTCCGCACCATCGTCGTCCACCACATGCTCCGCAGCGACCGTGGTGGTCGTGGCCGCTGGGTCAAACCGGTAGCGCAGACAATGCAGGCCGCTGGACTGGACAGTCCCGTCCGCCTGGGCACCCAGGCGGCGCAGTACCGCGATCGAGGCCGTGTTGCCGGGCAGGACGAACGCGAAAACGGAAGGGAGCGAGAGGCGGCGAAACGCCAGGTCCAGGCACGCACGGCCCGCCTCGCCGGCGATCCCACGGCCTTGGGCCCGTGGGTGCACGGCGAAACCGAGGTCAACTCCGTGCTGGGCCCGATTACGCAGTCCCACCCGGCCCAGAAACGCGTGCGTTGCACTATCCCTGACCGCAAAGTCGCCGTAGCCATGTCTGGTCCAGTGGGCGACGTGGTCGTCGCACATGGCCGTGGCCGCAGACCGACTGTCCGCCCGTCCGGTCGCGAGCCATCGCATGACGCTGTCCTGACTGACCACAGCCTCAAAGAGATCGTCGCCGTCCTCGTGGCGGATCGGCTCCATCACAAGCCTCTGGGTGCGCAGAACGGGTCCACTTGACCGGGCCACTCAGCAACTCCTCTCGACGAAGGACTGAAGGAGCGTACTCGGTGACTCTTTGAAGCGATCGGGCATGGCCGCCGCCACGCGCGCGACGAGGAATACCTCCTCAGCAGTCCGAGACGCGCCTGACCTGAGCGCTGATTCCGCAGCGAGATGGCGGCACCGTTGAAGAAGGCGAGACTGTGCCGACGTCGTCCGGACCGAACGTTAGGGGAACCCGGATCGTCGGCCGGGCCGCTGGTACTGCGGCAAGGTGTACGACTTTCGACCACGCGGAGCGTGCATCGTGGCCGCGCACGCTCCGCGAGTTGCCGTACGGGGTGCGTCTCACTCGGACAGGGGCACTCTGAACGAGCGTCAGCGGTCGCCCGCCCTCCTCGGCCAGCTACTCGCCCCCGCCGTTGAGCCCGGGGCAGGTGCTCGTACGAGGGGTGCACGAGGATGCTGCTGCCACTGCGGCGCGTGCCTGCCGGGCACGCCGTAAGACGTGACCGGCAGGCACACGCTGAGGTCGCGTCCCGCGAAGTGCTGTTGCGACACGGACAGCCTGGTCGCCGTCCCCGTGCCCCCCACCTGAAGGGCTCGCATCGGCCGAGCGAGCCGATGCACTAGCCCATCAGGCCCGGCGCGATTCAGGCGTTCCTACCAAGTCACCGGCAGCTCCAGCGGAAAACGCCGGATCGTCTCCGTGTCCCATCGCACTTCCTCCGGCGGTACCGCAAGTCGCAGCGTGGGGAAGCGCTCCAAGAGGCGCCCGATCGCCACTTCCAGCTCCGCCATGGCCAAGGGCACCGCGATGCACCGGTGTCCGCCCCAGCCGAACGTCATGTGCGTCTGGTACGGCCGGTCGGGGTCGAGGACGTGCGGGTCCGGGAAGCGCTTCGCGTCACGGTTGGCCGCCAGGTACGACACGTGGACGAAGTCGCCCGCCCGGATCCGTACGCCGTCGAGCTCCATGTCCTCAAGGGCAATCCGGGGGATACCGACCCCTTTGCGGAACGGGATGTGGCGGAGCATCTCCTGCAGGACGTCAGTCAGGGTCTCCGGCCGACGCCTGACGTGTTCCATCAGCTCGGGACGCGTCAGGAGCAGGTATGCGATGTCGCTGATCTGGCACGTCGCCGTGTCCTGGCCGCTGAGTGTCAACGTCAGTGCCATGACGGCCAGTTCCCTGTCGTCAAGCTGGTCCGCGCCGTCCCGCGCTGCGGCCATCGCGCTGATGAGGTCCTTGCCGGGCGAGTTCCGGCGCTGCTCGACGAGTTTGGCGAAGTAGGACGTCAGATCGGCCTTGGCGCTCGCCGCGGCCTCCTTGTTGCCCGCGCCGACGACGAGCAACTGGCGTACGGACTCCTGCATTTGGGGCCAGTCCTCCTGCTCGACGCCGAGGAGGTCCAGGATGGTGTGCTGGGGAAGCGGGTCGGAGAGGTACTGAACCAGGTCCGCAGACGGGCCGTCCTCCTCCATCTTGTCCAGCAGGACGTCCGCGAGCCAGATGATCCGGCTCCGCATCCCGTCGACCTGCTGCTGGGTGAAGGCCTGCGAGGCCAGCTGGCGGACGCGGCTGCTGTGGGGCGGGTCCATCACGTTGATCGATTCGGGCGAGACGATGGGCTCCGGCGTCAACCGGGGGTAGTCGTGGCCGATGATGGCGGCCCGGCTGAGCCGGTGATCGGTGGTCACCTGCTTGACGGAGTCGAAGCCGGTGACCAGCCAGACGTCCGCATCGCCGTAGGGAAGCCGGATGCGTGCAGGGGAATCGCGGTCCATCAGGTCCGTGAGCACAGGGTCGAACTCCAGGGCTTCACTGAAGTCGAACGGGCAGATGTTTGTCTCGTTGTCCGCGGTCATCAGGCGGCTCCTCCGGGCATGGGTACGACGGTGGTGGTGTCCACAGCCCGGCGAATGGCCTTGGCGAGGCCGACGGCGTCGCCGACGGCCCGGTAGTGGACGAAGAACAGGCGTGGTTCGTCGTTGAGGGTGTGTTGGTGTCCCTCGACGAGTTCGACGCCTCCGCGCGGCAGGGCCACGAGGGCGGGGCGGACCTCCTTGGCGATCATGACCAGGTCATCGCTGAGGGCGGCGCTTCCGCCGCAGAGCGGCTGGAAGGTGACGGAGGTGGTGGCGCCCGGTCCCGGAGGCGGGCTCACAGGGCCGTCGGCGACGGTCTCGCGGCGGACATCCAAAATGCCGCAGTTCGCGCTCGGTGACCACGGCGTCGCTCAACAAAGTCATGGTGTGGTCTGCGTGGCGGACGAAGGGCACGTGCGTGCCCAGGAGTGGCTCGCGGTTGATCCGGGTGCCGCGAGAGAAAGCCGTGAGGCCCCGGCGCGGCAAGCGCGTGTGGTGCATGAACCGCCTCAGGTCACTGGGCGGGCCGAGCGCCTCGTCCGCGTCCGTCCAGTCCGCCGGCTCGGTCATTACCGGTTCGATCGGGGACCGGTCCTCCGCTCTGGCGGCCAGGGCGCGGGCCCTGGCAGGCACACCGGTGAGTACGGGCGCAAGGGCGGCCGCGGCGGGCACACGGCGCCGGGACGGGGTGAGTCGGGAGCGGGTGTCCTGCTGTCGCTTGTCAGCCATGTCATATGCCTCCTTGCGCGATGGAAGCACAGGAGACCTCGTCGACCGCTGATCGGCACAGCCACAACCCGCCAGGTGGGCTAACTGGCCGCCGCCTATGGACCGCAGCTGTACAGCAGCTCGCCGCGCAGCCATCGAGGCCGCCCCAACCAGCGTCTGGCGGACACGCCGTGGCGGCCCAACGGCGGGTGCGCAGGTGCCGCCGGCCATCTTCGGCGACGTGCGTCACCCGTATGGCCTGCGCGTGCGGGCCGCCCACTTGGCGACAGTGCTCCAGGTCGTCTGACTGTCTGGGGGCGACACGCTCTGGTCTCCTGGCGCACGAATCAGGCGCTGATCTCTCCATCGGGCTTGCCGTAGGTAGTCGTAACTATTACAGTTACAACATAGTGGAGGTGATGGGCGATATGAGCGCCAACAGCAGATTGACTGTCGCTGCACACGCCCTGACCTGGATCGGGCTGTATCAGCGCCGTGGCCACGACGTCGCCACTTCCGAGCAGATCGCGACCAGCGTCAATACGAATCCAGTGGTGATTCGTCGCCTGCTGGCCGAGCTGCGCAAGGCCGGCCTGGCCGACTCGCGGAGGGGCGCCGGTGCCGGCTGGACGCTGTCGCGGGACCTGTCGGCGATCACCCTGCTCGATGTCTACGAGGCGGTGGAGGTGGGGCCGATTTTCGCCCTGCACCGCGCTGCGCCTGACCCCGAGTGCGTCGTGGGCCACGGCATCGTGCCGGTGATGACAGCCGTCTATGACGGGATCGAAGCCGCCCTCCGCAGGGAGCTGGCGGGAACCACGCTCGAGGACGTGCTGCAGGACGTGCTGAAAGCCGCCTAGCTTCGACCGCTGGCCTCCTCTGGGCACGGTAAGGCACTTCTTGCACCCAATAATGTAACAAAAATAGTTACGTCAAGCATAGGGAGAATCTCATGGGGCAACTGGACAACAAGACCGCTCTCGTGACGGGTGCCTCCACCGGTATCGGCCTGGCCGTCGCCCGTCGGTTCGCCGCCGAGGGGGCGACGGTCTATCTCACCGGCCGTCGCAAGGCCGAGTTGGAGGCCGCCGTCGAGCAGGTCGGCAGCCGCGGCATCGGCATCCAGAGCGACGTGTCGAGGCTCGATGACCTCGACCGGCTCTTCGCCGAGATCACCGAGCGCATTGGTCATCTCGACATCGTCGTGGCCAACGCCGGCGTCGGGGACTTCCGTCCGCTCGGCGAGATCACCGAGGAGGAGTACGACCGCACCACCACCATCAATCTCAAGGGCACAGTCTTCACCGTCCAGAAGGCGCTCCCGCTGCTGTCGGCCGGTGCCTCAGTGATCCTGCTCTCCTCCAGCGCGGCCCTGCGCGGCGTCCCGGGCCTGGGTGTCTACGCCGCCACCAAGGCCGCGATCCGCAGCCTCTCCCGCACCTGGGCCGCCGAACTCGCCGGCCGCGGCATCCGGGTCAACGCCCTCACCCCCGGCCCCGTCGCAACCCCCGGCGGCGACGAGTTGCGGGCCACCTTCCCGCACGGCGATCAAGCCACCGCTGCGACCGAGTCCGCCGTGCCGACCCCGCTCGGCCGCGTCGGCCGCCCCGACGAGGTCGCCGCCACCGCCCTCTACCTGGCCGGGGACCAGAGTTCCTTCACCACCGGGGCGGAACTGTTCGTCGACGGCGGCGCCACCCAGCTTTAGACCGAGACTGTTTGTCATGGTCGTCGCCGCGGTCACCGAGCACGACGTCCGGGCGGCGGCGGGCGCCGCTTACGGCTTCAACCAGGGCCGGCGGTTCGAGATGGAGCAGGCCGACGTCGTCCACATCATGGCCATCAACCGGCACAAAGCCGTCGTCACCCGCTGGTCCATCGACCACGTTCGTGCGGCGAGGGGCCCGCGGACGGCGGATCTACGGCTGGGCCCGCGTCGCGTTCCGGCCCTGGCACCGTGAGGACCGCCGCCACTGGGTACTCGCTCGCCGCAGCGTGCGTAGGCCCGAGGAGATCTCCTACGACATTGCCTACTGCCCGCCCGGGACCGTTCCGGACGAGCTGATCCGCAACGCCGACAGCTACCTGGGCTCGCACCGTCACATAGCCCTGGCCACACAAGCACCCTTGGAGCATCGCGGATCAGGCAACGGCGCCCTGGGGCGCCCCTGCCGTGGTGAAACGATGCCCGACCCGGCCACCGACCCTACGGTGATGGCATGACGGTGCTCAACGGTTGGAGGCGGCGAGGGCGAGCCCGGAGCCGCGCGGTCGATGCCTTGGGCGTGGGCGTGCTGTGCGTGCTCTCGGTCGTGGCTGCCTCGGTCGACCCGCACGAGCACGAATTCGTGCTGCGCTGGTCCGCCGTGGTGCTGGCTGCCGTCGGCTGTTCGGCGTTGCTCTGGCGGCGCCGTCACCCGTTCGGAGTACTGGCCATCACCATTGGCTGCGGGGTGGTCTTTCAGATGCTCGGCTTCCGGGAGAGCCCGCTGGTGACAAGCCCGGTTCTGGCGTCCATCTACAACGTGGCCCTGCGGACCGACCGGCGTACCGCCTGGACCGCGGCAGCTGTCTCGGCCGCCGTCCTGGTAGGCGCCGACGCGGTGTGGACCTCGAATTCGTGGCTGGACCCGGACAAGGCTGCGATGGTGGCCTGGACGGCCCTGCCGGCCGCCGTCGGGGACGGGTTGCGCTCACGGCGCGCCTATGTGGCGGCCGTGGTGGAAAGGGCGGAGCACGCCGAGCGCACCCGCGAGCAGGAAGCACAGCAGCGAGTGGCGGCCGAACGCGTCCGGATCGCACGCGAGCTGCACGACATCGTCGCGCACCACATCGCCTTGATCAACGCTCAGGCGGGCGTCGCCGTCCACCTGGTGGACCAGCGCCCGGAACAAATCCTGACGGCTCTGGAGAACATCCGGGACACCAGCCGCTCAGCGCTGGACGAACTACGGGTGACGGTAGGCCTGCTGCGGCAGTCCGACGAGCCGGTCGCGCTCCGCGACCCGATGCCGGGCCTTGCGCAAGTACCAGCACTTCTGGCGTCGTTCGAACGCGCCGGGCTGGCCGTGAGCCACACACGGCTGGGCACCACCGAACCGCTGGAGCCGGCGGTCGACCTGGCGGCATATCGCATCGTGCAGGAGTCCTTGACCAATGTGCGCAAGCACGCCGGGGCCGACCACGCCCGGCTGTTCCTGCACTACCACTGTGAACGGCTGACGATCACCGTCGAGGACGACGGGTGCGCCGGACCGTACCATCCTCACCCGGGGGCCGGTCACGGGCTGATCGGGATGCGTGAGCGGGCTTCCACGATAGGGGGCACGCTGTATGCGGGACCGCGCCCCGAGGGCGGTTTCACCGTGACCGCGGAACTCCCGCTGCGCCCCAGTCCGGCAGGGAATCGGAGACATGAGCATGACGATTCGCGTACTGCTTGCCGATGACCAGGCCCTGCTGCGGGGCACCTTCCGCATGCTGTTCGACGCCACGGATGACATGGAGACCGTGGCCGAGGCGTCCAACGGCCGTGAGGCGGTCGAGCTGGCCGGCTCACAGCGCCCGGACGTGGTCCTGATGGATATCCGCATGCCGGAGATGGACGGCCTCGAGGCGACACGGCTCATCACCGAGTCTGAGGAACTGGCAAGTGTGAAGGTGCTCATCCTGACCACCTTCGAAGACGACGAGCACGTCGCCGACGCACTGCGTGCGGGTGCGAGCGGCTTTCTCGGCAAAGGTGCGCGACCCGAGGAGCTCCTCGATGCCGTCCGCACGGTCGCAGACGGCGAGGCACTGCTGTCCCCGTCGGCGACGCGAGCATTGATCACTCGTTTTCTGGCCCAGCCGGATCCATGCCCGTCGGCCGTACACGAGCGGCTGGAGAACTTGACGCCGCGGGAACGCGACGTCACGAGCCTGGTCGCTCTGGGCCTGTCCAACGACGAGATCGCCGAGCGCCTGTTCGTCAGCCCGCTCACCGCCAAGACCCACGTCAACCGGGCCATGACCAAGCTGGCGGCCCGTGACCGCGCCCAGCTCGTGGTCATCGCCTACCAGTGCGGGCTGGTCAGCCCGGCTACGGAAGCAGATCAGTCCCAGCAACCCGCATGATCGCCGGCGCGGTGCGTCCAACTTCTGTCCAGGCTGTAGGCCGACGTACCGCATACCGCAGCCGTGGTAGCCGGAAGTCGCTGCGTGGGGACGACGCGCTGAGGGCCGCTTCTGAGCCAAGGTGGAACCCTGAACGGAGGTTTCGCCATGACCGAAGCCCACTGCCTGACGAAGTCCGACGAGAAGACGGCCGCCGAGGAATGCCGCGCGATCCGTGAACTTCTGGCCGCAAACGAACGCGAGACCCTTGCAGCCAATGAGGCAAGCGCGGTGCGGGCCCACCTGGCAACCTGCAACATATGCCGGGACGAGTACAACCGCCTCGCAGCCGTGCCCGCACACCTGTCTCTTCTACGCGACGCCCTGGCCTGCGGCAAGGGCCGTAACACGCGGACGCACGCTGCCACCCGGCCAGGGCGCGGCCACGCGTCGCCCCGCCACCGCGGGCCACACCGAGCGAACCTGACCACGCAGCTCACGCTGTCCCAATGGGTCAGCAGGACCACGTCGCCCATCACGTGAGCAGACGTCGCGGAAGAGACGATGTGGCCTGGGGCGGAACGGCAAGGGGGACCCTTCTGAGGCGTCTCACCGCCGACCGGCGAAGAGCACTCGTACGGTTGATGAGGAGACGGACGGCGGAGGGGTCCACCGCCTTGCGAACGGGGCGTGAGGCCTGGCCTGTTCATCACGATCGGCCGCAACCCGCGCGTACCGAACCGGTTACCGCCGCCGCATCCGGCTGCGGCTGTTGTCTGACCTTCCCTATCCACCGGGCGTCGTAGCCGACCAGATCACCGCCGCGCCATCGGAGCGCCTTCAGAGAAGCACTCAGGGGAAGTACAGTGACGCCTTTTCCAGGACGTGACGCGTGAACATCCCGCCGTACACGACCCTGCCCCGGTACATGGTGACTTGGGTGGCCCTCGGTGTCGGCGTCTCCACCGTGATGGGGCGACTGATCAGGGACGTCCCGAGGATCCGTGCGTCTTTGGCAGCCCAGTTTCTCGCGGACGGCTGGACGCTGCAGCCGACCAGGGCCGGCAGGATCATCGCCGCGTTGCGGGCGCCGGGCAGACCGCTGCGGAGGCTCTTCACGTAGTCCATCGCCCACCCGGTGAACTCGGCCATCGAGGCGTTGTCGACCTCGGGGACAGCGGCGGCGAGGGTGAACAGCTCCACCTTGGTGCCGAACCACCGCACCCTGCGGTCCGATCGACTTCCGATCACCACCCGGTAGTCGCGCCAGGTGGTCGCGGTCACCTCGCATCCGTCGGCCGCCAGCCGCTCACGGAGTACCTCCAGGTAGGCGTTGGCCGCGTCGGCCGACGGCGTTTCATCGGTTCGCTGCTGAGTCATGTGTGGATCCTCCATCACCGGCGGGGCATGGGGAAGTTGGCCCTCCCGGCTCGGCGCTTTTCCGGCGTCACCTCTCCTGCTCCTGCGTCGCGTCAGTGTGGTGCGGCCTCGACCACCTGCAACCGGCCTCAACGCAACGTCCCGTGCAGGGGCGCGTCCAACAGCCGGACTGCTGAGGGAGGGCCCCGGCGCGCATGGCCCGGCCGATGGTTTCGATCGCGGTGCTGTCCAGGTCCGGGGTGGCGTCCATGACGTGAGCGATGCCAAGGCGGGCCAACTGGACCCCGAACGGCCGCAGTTGAGGCGGCACGGCGTCGGGCCGGCGGAAACGGAGCCGGTCATCGGCACGCCACAGCCGGGCGGTCGGAACGCCGGCCGGATCATGCTCCTGAACTTCCTCGACGACTCCCTGGGTCGGCTGCGGCGGCACGCTGCTGGCTCGGAAGCCCAGGTCAGGTCCACTCCGACCTGGATTTTCGCACGGTGTGGCTTGCCGCGCGGGTCAGTTTCGGGCGGCTCAGGACGTCGGTGCTGTCGAGGAACTGGTCCACGGAACCGACGGGCAGCAGATGGCGAAGCGTCGGGTCCGTGATGCGGGCCGTGAGGGCCTTGGTGAAACGGTCGGCGCGCAGGACCTGGAAGGGGCGGGAGTGGTAGGGGCGGGTGGCGGGGTCGACGCGGTCGGTCAGGCCCAGTTGGTTGTGCAGGCCCGCGACCGTCTCGTAGGCGTGCGCCAGATGCCGCTCACGGTCGCGCCAGTCGGTGGCGGCGAGGGCGGCGGTGAGGTCAGGGGTGAGGCGAGGGCCCATGGGGGTGCGGGCGAACGCGCTGCCGAGCCACTTGCTGTAGGGCGGATAGCGGCGGTCCATAAGGAGGCACAGGCGCATCAGGTCGCGCACGAGGCGGGCGGCGACCACGGCGGATCCGAGCTCGTCGCCGACCTCGCCGCAGCGGCCGACGAGGGCCTCCTCCTGGGATATGCGCTGCCACTGGCAGGACAGGACATGGAGCCAGAGGTCGTGCGGGTACCAGCGGAGGGCCGTTCGTATGGGAGCGAGTTCACCGAGACCGTCGTGGAAGACGGCTCCGCCGGTGACTTCGGCGAGTAACTGGGTGGGGGTCGCGAGCCAGTCCGTCGGGGTGATGCCGGAGGAAGGGTCGAAGCCGAGTGCGTCGGTGAACCAGCCCGAGAGGTGGGTGACTTCGACGCGGTGGTGGACGGGGCGGTCGGTGGCCCGCATGACGCGGATGTCGCCGTCGCCGGTGGGGGCGAAGTGGGTGGGGTAGCCGTGGAAGGTCTTCGGCAGGTGCTCGGCGAGTACGTGTCTGATGCGTCCCGCGTGCCGGGAGACGTCCTGGCGGCGGAGGAAGAGCTGGAGACGGGGTCCCCATTCGTGGTCGGCGGAGCGTGGGGTGTCGAAACCGAGCACCTCGGAGCCGCTGCCCAGGCGTGCTGCGGAGTGAGGGATTCCGGGGGAGGCTTCCTCCAGCAGGGGGCGTACTGCTTCGGTATAGAAGCGGCGGGAGAGTTCCAGGCCGGGAATGAAGGGTGGCATATTCGTGACGCTCATGCCAGCAAGCCGTGCCCATTTTATGGCGGGGCATGCGTGGTGTCTTCACGTCGTCTTCCACTCGTGAGGAAGCCGTAGGTTTGAGGAGCGGCGGACCAACTCTTCCGAGGCGGCGTCGAGTTCCTCCCGGAGGTCCGGGTGGTGGTCCAGCCCTTGCCCGAGGCTGCCGCTCGGCACCGTATCGGCACCGTATCGGGGGATCGAGCCGCGGGTGCGGCTGGTTGGCAGGTCGGCAGGTCTTCTGGCGCCCGGCAGGGGCGGCGTTGATGACAGTCGTCCGCCAGGCCGCGGCGTGGACGGCGACTCCCGGGCCGATCGATAGGCAGGCGAGCCCTCCAGGCGCGGTGCCACCCACTCCCTGCTCCGGGCGACGAGCCCGCCGCCGTGCCCCTGCACGAAACCCAGGCCGGTGTCCATGACCACGAGCAAGGCGGGAGGGTTCCCGGGGACGTTCGCGTTCAGGTTGCTCGTGCGTCACACCCAGGCGACGAGGTCGTATCGCTCGTGGCTCGCCGCCTCGTTCCACAGGAGCGTCGTCTGATTCCGTGCGGCGACACAAGGCCTGGGAACAGCGCGACTGGTGCCGCCTCCTCCAGAGGTGACGGGCCCGGGCCGGACGTTCCAGTGGTCACCACGCAATGTGAGGGAGACCGCGGACAGGGGTGGCACATCGAAATGCCAGAAGGCCGTTGGTGGTGCGGACAGAGCATGGACGAGCGCGGCCCGGATGATCGCCGGCTCGGTGATGGCCAGTGCGTCGCCCGTGCCCGGCGGCACCCTGCTCAGCCAGTTGGCGGTTCGGCGACAGAGCTGGCGTACCGACTCGCCTCCGTGTGGCGCGGCATCCGGGTCTGTAAGCCAGGCGCCGTACCCGTAGGGGTCGTCCTCGGTGACCTCGCCGACTGCGCGCCCGCGCCACGTGCCGTAGTCGAAGTCGCGCAGTGCGGGTTCGAGCGTGGCGTTCAGGCCGAGAGCGTCGGCGATCTGCGCGCAGCGGTTCGACGGTGCCCGGATGGCCAGCGAGTACGGGGGGAGTGTTGCGCCGACGACGCGTGCCTCGCGCAGGCCGCGCTCGCTGAGGAGACCGTCACCGAAGACTGCGTTCCTGCTGGTGTCCCCGGCTGTCGCGCACATGAATGTCAGGCGGACCGACATCGGCTTACCTCTTTCCTGGCCCGGCGTGGCGCCGGATGGTGTGAGACCTTCGGAAACTTTGGGCGCTGCGGAATCGGTGACGGAGGCTGTGTCCTGTAAGGGCTTTGGCCGACCACGGTCGGCTAGTTGATCAGGCGAGCGGGTGTGGCGGCGGCGTGCAGCATGTATTCCAGTGGTCCGCGTCGGAAGGCCCGCGTCCAGGCGACGGCCAGCAGTATGGTGGCCGCGGCCAGGCAGGCCAGGGCCGGCAGGGCAGCGGAGGCCGGCAGGTCGTCGATGCCCAAGGTCTTGATGGCGACGATGTGGCCGACGTAGGCGGTCAGGGAGACCGAGCCGACCGCGATGACGGGCGTGGCAAGCCGCCGAAGGCGGGCCGACCGGTCCGTGGCGATGAGGCAGGCGGCGACGATCAGGAGGCCGACGCCGGTGTTACCCAGGATCGACCATGTCGTCTGGCTGTGCGGCGCGGCCACCAGCAGCCAGTCCGGGGTACTGGTGGTGGGGTCGCCCACGGCGTCGGACCACCAGGCCGATGCGGCCGACCCGCCAACCGCCGTCGCGCTCACGACTGCCTGCGCGCCAGGGACCAGGTTCAGGGCCAGCCAAGAGCCGCCGTAGCCGAGTAGGGCCAGTGCGCTGCCGACGAGAGCGACCTTGGCGCTTATGCCGGGCCTGGCGAGGTCGAGTCGGCCCACCGCCATTCCGGCGATGACGAAGGGCAGCCAGGTCAGTACCGGGTACGCGCCGGTGATGAATAGTTCAACGATCCCGTCCGAAGCGGTGATCCGGGCCAGCGGGTCGTGGGCGATGACGGCATCGGCCCAGCTTCCTCCCTCGACCGCAGCCCGAAGCACATACAGGACTTGGGGCAGCACGAGCGCGGTCGCCGCGGCGATGACGGCCAGGGTTTCGGCCCGCAGCCGGTACAGCGGAAGGGCGAGGAGGAAGACCATTCCGTAGGCGGCGAGGATCACGTCGACCGAGGTGTCCAGGCAGGTCAGGGCATATCCCAGGGCAACCAGGACGGCGCAGCGGATCAGTACCCTGCCCATGGCCTGCCGCCCGGCTCGCCCCGTCCGTGGCTGCGGCCGACCGGTGAGAAGGACCAGGGTGAACCCGGCGAGCAGGGCGAACAGGGCAGAGGAACGGCCACGTGCCACTTCCATCAACCAGCCCAGCGGGCCGCCCACCGAGGGGTCGGGACCGATGTGGGCCGCGTACATGCCGAACACCGCCAGGCCGCGGGCCAGGTCGAGGCCGATCAGCCGTCCTGTTGACGCCGTAAGAGAGGGGGCGGGACCTGCCCCCAGAGCGGGTGCCGCCTCGGACGGTGCGACCTCTGATACGACGTGCGACATGTGATCCAGGGTCGTGGACGGTGTGCGTCACAACCATCCGGCAGGTGTCCGGAACCGCCCCCGCCGACTGGCCGATGCAGCCCCCGCCGACTGGCTGGATTCCGTGACTCACACCGCCGGGAGTGTCACGGCATGGTACGAATCGGACAGTGGTCCGATGGCGAGTGGAGGACCCGTGATCCGAGTATTGGTGGTCGACGGCGAGGCCCTGATTCGTAAGGGTTTTCAGCACATCCTCGACGCGGCGCAGGACATCGAGGTCGCGGCGGTTCCTGGCAGCCAGGCGCTTCAGGCGACGCGGGAGATGTGTCCTGACGTCGTGCTCCTGGACATCCGGATGCCGGACGTCGACGGCCTCACCGTCCTGGCCGGCCTCCGCCGACTGCGCCACCCTCCGGTGGTGGCCATGCTCACGACACTCGACATGGACGAATACGTGGCAACGGCACTGCGCTCGGGCGCCGCGGGCTTCCTGCTCAAGGACACCGACCCCGAGCGGCTTCCGTTCCTGGTGCGGACCCTGGCCGGTGGCGGTACCGTACTGTCGTCCAAGGTCACCCGGACGGTCGTGGACGTCCACCTGAAAACCGGACCCCAGGGTCCCGCTGCCCGCAGCCTCGCCCGACTCACTGACCGCGAGCGCGCCGTACTCGTCCTCATCGCCGAGGGACTGTCCAACACCGACATCGCCACACGGATGCATCTGAGCACGAGCACGGTCACGGACCATGTGAGCGCCATCCTCACCGAACTCGAGGTTGACGGCCGTGTTCAGGCAGCCCTGCTCGCCGAACGGGCTTGCCTGCTCAAACCGCCGCGGGACCAGGAGGGGGGATGATCCCTCGCCGCCTGCATGGCCCGCTGCTGGACGCCACCCTCGTCGGAGCCTCGCTGCTCGATGTCTGGGTCAAGGTCCACATCGACGAGCCGCTGCGCCTGGGTTGCGCCCTGGTTGCCGCCTTCTCTCTTCTCTTGCGCCGTCGCCGGCCGCTGCTTACCTTCCTGCTCACTCTGCCCGCCGTCCTGGTCTCCGACGCGGTCTTCGCCGCGCTGGCCGCGCTGTACACCCTCGCCTCATTCACCCGACACCGCACCCTGCTGGCCGTCTGCGCGACGACATTCGCGATCTGCGACATGACCTCGTGGCCGGCACTGCACCTCAACCTCGTCGCCACCTCGACCATCGTCACTTTGGGCTACACCGCGGCGACGGCGGCCGCTCCGGTCTTCCTGGGGCAACTCGTCCAGACCCGGCGCGATCTGTCGCAGCGGCTCGCCGAGATCTCCGAGGCGCGCGACCACAAGCGGCTGCTGACCGCCCAGGCAGTGCTGGCCAGGGAACGCGCGCAGCTCGCCCGGGAGATGCATGACGTGGTCTCCCACCAGGTCAGTCTGATCGCGGTGCGGGCCGGAGCCCTTCAGGTCGGCACCAGGGACGCCGAAGTCAAGGAAGCCGCCGCCACGATTCGGCGGCTGAGCGTACAGACTCTGGACGAACTGCGGCACATGGTCAGCGTCCTACGCGCCTCCGGGGGCCGCCCCACGGAGCTGACACCGCAGCCGTCCCTGGCCGACCTTGAGCGGTTGGTCGACAACAGCGGCATCCAGGTCGAGCTGCAGACCGACGTGTCCGACGGCCTTCCGCCCACCGTTCAGCGCGCCGTCTACCGCACCGTCCAAGAAGCGCTGACCAATGTACGCAAGCACGCCCCCGGGACCAGCGCGACAGTTCGCATCCGCCACGAAGGCGGTGCTATCCGTGCCACGGTCACCAATACCGCACCGACCCGGCCTCCCCTCCCTCTGCCAAGTGCGCACCACGGTCTGGTCGGCCTGGGGCAGCGCGCCGCCCTCCTCGGGGGCACCGTCACTTCCGGCCCAACGGCCGACGGTGGCTACGAACTGCACCTGGAGCTTCCGGTCGAGGGCGCGTCGTGACGGACTACTGGCCGCCGCCACGTCCAGAAAAGATCACCTTTCTCAACGGGTCCGGTGATTTCTGCGGGTGCCCATGGTTGAACGGTTGGCGCCTGACGGTGTGCGGGAGATGTTTCAGCGGGTGGTGACGAAGGAGTCGACGCGGCCGTTTCAAGGCGCCGACTTCGGTGGAGTTCCGGAAGGTGCTGGCGCGTACGGCGACCGGAAAGCTCCAGCGGTACAAGTTGCGGGAGCCGTATGGGGTGAGGCGCGGGCGGGGCGTCGGCTGACGAGTCGTCGTCTGCCGGTCGGGGGTGCCGTAGCCGACCTGCTGCGGGGGCTGCCGTGCCATGTTGCCGGTTGGTTTAGGTGGTGGTGGGGGTGTGGGTGGTGAGTTGTGCGGTGAAGACGGTGGTGTTGTTTTGGTGTGCGGTGATGTGGGTGGTGGGGGTGGGGGTTTGG
>NZ_JBIBKX010000028.1:0-123683 GCF_042959425.1 Streptomyces sp. NPDC007896
TCAACTCGGAGAACGTCATCTACCTCGCCATGGCCATGCTGCTCCTACGGCGACTCGCAAGAGCGCCCCGCTGACCGGCTTTTCAGACGCCCTCTGGCTCCGCCGCAGCACGGGAAGGGGCCGACCGGCGTGGACGAACGTCGTCGCAGGGGTAGCGGCCTCTTTTCTGTGCCCTTTCTGTGAAACGCGGCAACCTCCTGCCCGGCGGCGACCACTGGAAAGCAAAACCGCTCGATCTTCCAGAACGGATGAGCAATGAGAAAGCAGCAAGCCCCACAGCACCGCCGACGCAGGCTTCGGCTGGCCGTGGGTACGCCGCTGGCGCTGATCGCCGCGGGCGTTCTCGCCTATGGCGCGGTCTTCGGGACGTTCGGCGGCGACGCCGAGCCTCACGCGGCAGCGGCGCCGGCCCCGGTACCCGGCGACGCGACGGCGGCCGTGGCCGCGATGCAGCCGGGCTGGAACCTGGGCAACAGCCTGGACGCCGGCCCCGAGGAGACAAGTTGGGGTCAGCCGCGCACCACCAAGGACCTGCTGGACTCGGTCCGCGCCCAGGGCTTCAAGAGCATCCGAATCCCCGTGACTTGGAGCGACCACCAGGGAGCAGCGCCGAACTACATCATCGACCCGGCGTACATGAGCCGGGTCAAGCAGGTCGTCGACTGGGCGATCGCCGACGGCCTCTACGTGGTCATCGACGTGCATCACGACTCCTGGAAGTGGACCAGCAAGATGTCCACCGACCACGACCAGGTCCTGGCCCGCTTCGACGCGACCTGGCTCCAGATATCCTCCGCGTTCCGGAACGAGCCCGCACAGCTGGTCTTCGAGAGCGTCAACGAGCCCCAGTTCGACAACGCCGACAACACCCGCAAGGCGCAGCTGCTCAACGAGCTGAACGCGTCCTTCCACAAGGTCGTGCGGGCTTCGGGCGGCAACAACAAGAACCGTCTGCTCATGTTGCCCACCGAGGTCTGCACCCCCGACCAGCGGCTGATGGACGGCCTGGTCACCACGATCAAGTCGCTGCACGACTCCCGGCTGATCGCGACCGTGCACTACTACGGCTACTTCCCGTTCAGCGTGAACGTCGCCGGCTCCACCCGCTTCGACGCGCAGGCCCGCGGCGACCTGGACACGACGTTCAAGCGGATGCGCGACACCTTCGTCTCCCAGGGCATCCCCGTCGTCCTCGGTGAGTACGGCCTGCTCGGCTACGACCACGGTCCCGGCGCGGTCGAACGCGGCGAGATGCTCAAGTACTTCGAGGCGCTCGGCCACGCCGCCCGCACCAACAAAGTCACTACCGTGCTGTGGGACAACGGCGCCTTCTACGACCGCGCCAAGCGCCGGTGGCAGGACACGGGGCTGTTCCGCCAGATGAAGTCGAGTTGGACGACGCGCTCGGCGACGGCCTCCACCGACCGCGTCTTCGTGACGAGGTCCGGCCGCGTCAAGGACCGTACGCTCACCCTGGACCTGAACGGCGCCACCTTCACAGGGCTCAAGCAGGGCACCACCAAGCTGGTCAACGGCCGGGACTACACCCTCTCGGGCAGCCGGCTCACCCTGAAGGCGGCCGCACTCACCCGGCTCGTCGGCGACCGCTCCCCCGGCGTCAACGGGACGCTCCAAGCCGGGTTCTCCCGGGGAGTGCCCTGGCGCATCCAGGTGGTCACCTACGACACCCCGGTGCAGACGGACACGACCGGTACGACGGCGTCGTTCGGCATCCCCACACAGTTCCGGGGTGACGCGCTGGCGACGATGCAGGCCACGTACGCCGACGGCAGCAACGCCGGCCCGACCAACTGGACTTCGTACCAGGAGTTCAACACGGCCTTCGCGCCGGACTACGCAAAGAAGACCATCCGCCTGACCCCCGCCTTCCTCGACGCGCTCAAGGACAACACGCGCGTCAACCTCACCTTCCACTTCTGGAGTGGCGCCACCGTGACGTACCACGTGACCAAGTCGGGAAGCACGGTGACCGGCACGACCTCCTGACTACGGCTCCAGCCGTATGGGGCGCCGACCGGGCACCGGGAGGCCCCACTGCCGCGACCACTGACCCGCCGCCCGACCTGGTGCTCAGCCGCAGGCGGAGAGCGCCAGGGCGGGCGCCGACGAACCGTCGGTCACTTCGCCGCAGTCACCGCCGCAGCGCAGGCCGAGCCGTTGAGGGTGTAGGAGCTCGGTGGAGCGGTGTTGCCGGTGTGGGTCGCCTGGAAGCCGATGTCGACCGACGCGCCTGGAGCGATGGTGGCGTTGTGGGCGACGTTCCTGGCCGTCACCTGGCCGAAGGCGGGCGAGTAGACCGCGTTCCAGCCGGAGGTGACGGTCTGGCCGTCGGGCAGGGTGAAGGCGAGGGACCAGCTGTCGATTGCGGTGGTGCCGGTGTTGGTGATGGTGATGTTCGACGTCAGGCCGGTGTTCCAGGCGCTGACGGTGCTGGTGACCCGGCAGGTCGCCGTCCCCGGCGGCGGGTTGGAGGTCTGGAACTGCGTGAAGAACTTCCAGACCTCCTGCGGCACCCAGGTCCTGGATCCGCTGTCACCCGCGGCCCCGTCCTGCGGAGCGGCGATGTGCCCTTCGTCGAACGCGGCCCAGACGACCGGATGCCCAGCCGAGCAACCCGAATAGGCGGTGACCCGGTGCGTGAGGCTGCCCTGCGCCGGCTCCGGCGGGTTCTGGGCGGTGCAGCCGTTGTTCCTGACGAACCTGTCCCGCAACGCCCGTCCGCCGGAGATGCCGAGGACGTTGTCCCTGAGGCCGTGCACCCCGAGGTAGGCGATGGGCTGGGTGCCACCGCTGCATCCGCTGAGCTGCCCGCCGCTCTGGACCGCGACCGCGCGGAAGACCGTCGCGCGGGAACAGGCCAGGGCGTACGACATGGCGGCTCCGTAGCTGAATCCCAGGGCGAAGCGCTGTGTCGTGTCGACGCACAGATCCGTCTCGATGCGCCTGATCATGTCGTCGACGAAGGTGACGTCCTCCCCACCGGCATTGGCCCAGCCGTTGTCGAGACCTTGGGGTGCGACGAAGATGGTGCTGTTGTTCGCCAGTCTCTGGAGCCCGTAATAGGCCCAGGTGCCCGTTTCCACGGTGCGACCGGTGGCGACGTCGGTAGAGGTGCCGCCCAGCCAGTGGAACCCGAAGACCAGCCGGTAGGCACGGTTGCGGTCGTAGCCGTCGGGGACGCGCAGGATGAAGTTCCGGTTCTTGCCGCCGCTCTGGATCGTGTGCGTTCCGCTCGTCAGGACGGGAGCCTTGCCGCACCCTGCGGTCGGGGCAGCGGCGTCGGCGGATGCGGCCGCCGTGGCGGAGACCGTGCGCTGGGTGTTCTCGCCCTGGCCGCGGCCCATCGCCGTGCCTCCCATGCTCAGGACGACCACCACCGCGACCACGGCGGACCATAAGAGGGATCTCGTCCTCGTCATCGTGAAACTCCCCTTCTGAAGCCGCGGTTGCTCACGCGCGGGTCCACTTCTGGTTGGCCTGGCCGTTGCAGGTCCGCAGCACCAACGGGGTCCCGTTCGCGGTGCCGGCCCGGTCGACGTCGAGGCACAGCCCGGCGTGGACGTTGCGGATCGACCCGTCGGAACCGGCGGACCACTTCTGGTTGTCCTGGCCGTTGCAGGGCCAGGTGATGACACGGGTGCCGTCGGTGGTGCCCTGGTCGTAGGCGTCCAGGCACTCGTCGCCGAAGACGCGGATCTCTCCGCCGGCCCACGTGGTCCACAGCTGGTTGGCGGCCGTATGACAGTCCCAGAGCAGTACTGTCGTCCCGGCGGCGGTGGAGGCGTTGTCCACGTCCACACAGCGGCCGGACCCGTTGCCGCGCAGCCGCGAGGTGGTGGCGGCCGGCGGGCTGCCACCACTCACCCGGAACACGGCCACGCCGTGCGCGGGGACGCTCGCCGAGATCTGCCCCGCGGTACTCGACGTGCCGCCGGTCGACAGATCGGTGAGGGTGAACGGCCCGCCGGACAGGCCGACTTGAGCTGCTGTCGTACTGACCGCCGCGGTGCTGCCTCCCCGGTTGAACAGGCCCACCGCTACCGAGCCGTCGGACAGCGGCTTGGCGAACACCTCGGTGCTGCCGTCGTCGCGCACCCTGCGCCCGCCCGCGCCCAGCTGATCCTGGTTCACCGCCAGCAGACGCGGGTTGCGCAGGATCGCGCTCACGTCGGCGGACATGGTGCGGATGTCGTTGCCGGCCATGAGCGGGGCAGCCAGCAGCGCCCACAGGGCGAAGTGCGAGCGGGACTCGGTCAGTGACAGGCCGGGACGGCCCACAACCAGCATGTCCGGGTCGTTCCAGTGCCCTGGACCCGACTGCGCCGCCAGTGGCACGGTGACGTCAAGGACGTTGCCGACGCCCATCGGATAGCTGTTGGTGTTGCCGTTCTGCCAGATGTCGAGCAGGTCCTCGGTCGTCCGCCACAGGTCGGCGACCTCGCCCCAGTTGTACGTGGCGCCGGTGATGGCGTGGAAGCTGTTGGGGTTGATGCTGTAGACGATCGGCCGCCCGGTGGCACGCAGTGCGTCGCGCATCACCGTGAACCGTGCGACCTGCTCGTCACGGGTGCCGCTGGAGGAACACCAGTCGTACTTGAGGTAGTCCACACCCCAGGCGGCGAACGTGGCGGCGTCCTGGGCTTCGTGCCCCCTGCTGCCCGTCGACCCGGGATAGGCGCCGCTGGTCTGCGCGCAGGTACGCTCGCCCGGCACCTGGTAGATGCCGAACTTCAGCCCCTTGCCGTGGATGTAGTCCCCTAGCGCCTTCATCCCGCTCGGGAACTTGGCCGCATTGGCCCGCAGGGTGCCCGCCGCGTCACGCTGCGGGTCGAACCAGCAGTCGTCGACCACCACGTACCGGTAACCGGCGTCCCGCATCCCCGAGGACACCATCGCGTCGGCGGCCTGGCGAACCTGCGCCTCCGTGACCCCGCACCCGAAGCTGTTCCAGCTGTTCCAGCCCAACGGTGGAGTGAGCGCCGGGCTGCCGGGCGCGGCCGAAGCAGTGGAGTGAGCGGACGCCGTCACGGACGCGGTGACCGTCAGCACGATGGTCGCGAGGAGGCGGAGCAGTCGTCCGCCTGGCCGTCTGGGCACCAAGGGCTCCTTCACGGAAGGGCGCCATGGGCGGGTGACACGAAAATCGATGTCACGTCCATGACACATGACAGAAGAGGGATGGGCAGTTCGAAATTTCGTGAGTCATTCGGAAACTAAGGCCTCACGGATACTAGGGAGGCCATCGAACATGTCAACACCCATCACCGCACTGCCTCCACGATCCGGCCATACAGGCTCAGGGAAAGTGGCACATCTGCACTACCCGGGCATCTGACCCGAGGCGACATGGGATCAATCTTCGAATGTTTCGAAGCCGCCAACGATTTGTGCGAGAGGTATTGACGGGGTTCACCGGCTCTCTATCATCCAGGGTGCTCGACAAGCCGATCCACGTTCGACATCTCGTATACGGAGCAGCCGCTCCTGGCGAACCAGCAGGGCACCTCCGGACAACTCCAACCGCCAACGGCTGGGCCACAGAAGGAGAACGCCACACGTGCAGATGTCATGGACTCATCAAGCTTTCTCCCGTCGACGCACGCTGACGGCCGCCACCGGCCTGGCCGCCGGTGCCCTGCTTCCTCCGACAGCGGCCCCCGGCACCGCCTCCACCCAAGTGCCGGCCCTCGAGACCGCGGCGGCCTTCACGAACCCGGTGATCTGGCAGGACCTCGCGGATATCGACGTCATCCGCGTCGGTGACACCTACTACGCCTCGGCCACGACGACGCACTACTCGCCGGGCGCACCCGTCCTGCGCTCGTACGACCTGGTCAACTGGGAGATCGCCGGCCACTCGGTGCCCGTCCTCGACTTCGGCGCCAAGTACGACCTGAACGGCGCCCGTGGCTACGTCCGGGGCATCTGGGCATCGTCGCTGGCCTACCGGCCGAGCAACCGGACTTTCTACAGGCTGGGCCAGATCGACTTCGCCCGGACGTACGTCTACACCGCCACCGCCGCCGAGGGGCCGTGGAACAGACTCACGACGATCAGCACCCCGTACTACGACGCGGGGCTGCTCGTCGACACCAACGACACCTTGTACGTGGCGTACGGCAACACCACCATCAGCGTGGCCCAGCTCTCACCCGACGGCCGCAACCAGGTGCGCACGCAAGAGGTGTTCACCGCACCGTCGAGTGTCGGCACCCTCGAGGGCTCCCGCTTCTACAAGATCAACGGGCAGTACTACATCTTCCTGACCCGACCCGCGAACGGGCAGTACATCCTGAAGTCGTCGAGCAGCCCCTTCGGCCCGTACACGATGCGGCAGGTCCTTCTCGACCTGCGCGGGCCGATCCCCGGCGGTGGCGTCCCGCACCAGGGCGGGCTGGTGCAGACGCGGAGCGGCGCCTGGTACTACCTGGCCTTCGTGGACGCCTACCCCGGCGGCCGGATGCCCGCCCTGGCGCCCATCACCTGGACCGCGGACGGCTGGCCCGTCGTGCAACTCGTCAACGGCGCATGGGGCACCTCGTATCCCAGCCCGGCCGTGCCCACTCCACCCCGCCAGGTCACCCCGATGATCGGCGTCGACACCTTCGACGGGACGACCCTCAAGCCCCGGTGGGAGTGGAACCACAACCCGGACAACACCAAATGGTCGCTCGACAACGGACTGACCCTGCGGACCGCGACCGTCACCAACGACCTGTACTGGGCCCGCAACACCCTCACCCACCGCATCCAAGGCCCGACCTCGACCGCCACGGTCCAGCTCGACCACACCACGATGCGCGACGGCGACCGCGCCGGACTGGCACTGCTGCGTGACTCCTCCGCCTGGATCGGCGTCAAGCGCGACGACGCTACGACGCGGCTGGTGATGGTCAACGGGCTGACCATGGACGGCAACTGGAACACCACCGGCTCCGGCACCGAGGCCGCGAGCGCGACCCTCTCCGGCAGCCGCGTCTGGCTGCGCGCGAACGCGGACATCCGCCCCGGCACCGGACGCCCCGGCACCTTGTCCTACAGCACCGACGGCACCACCTTCACCCGCCTCGGGCCCGCCTTCTCCCAGGACAACGACTGGCGGTTCTTCATGGGCTACCGCTTCGCCCTCTTCAACCACGCCACCCAGGCGCTCGGCGGCTCGGTGCGCATCGCGCGGTTCGAGCTGACCACGCCCTGAAGAGGTCCACCGATCGCACCACGCCCCCCACCCACCCCACAAGGAGAACTATGAACCCGCTGAAACGGCTCGGCTGTCGCCGAGCCTCGGTCCTGGGCCTGCTGGCCGCGACCGTCCTGGTGACACCCGGGACCGCGACCGGCGCGCCCGACGCCGTCCGGGCCTCGACCCTGGGCGCCCAGGCGGCCCAGTCCGGACGGTACTTCGGAACCGCCGTGGCCGCAGGCCGGCTCGGCGACGGCACGTACACCGGCATCCTGGACCGTGAGTTCAACTCGGTCACACCCGAGAACGAGATGAAGTGGGACACCACCGAACCATCCCGCGGCAACTTCAACTTCGGCCCCGCCGACCAGATCGTCAACCGCGCCATCGCGCACAGGCAGCGGATGCGCGGCCACACGCTCGTCTGGCACTCCCAACTGCCCAGTTGGGTCAGCTCCATCAGGGACGCGAACACTCTGCGCAGTGTGATGAACAATCACATCACCGCGGAGATGAACCACTTCAAGGGCAAGATCTACGCCTGGGACGTGGTCAACGAGGCGTTCGCCGACGGTGGCAGCGGCCAGCTCCGCAGCTCGGTCTTCCGGGACGTGCTGGGCGACGGCTTCCTGGAGCAGGCGTTCCGCACGGCTCGGTCGGCCGACCCGGCGGCCAAGCTCTGCTACAACGACTACAGCATCGAGGACTGGAACGCGGCCAAGACGCAGGGCGTCTACCGCATGGTGCGCGACTTCAAGTCCCGTGGCGTGCCCATCGACTGCGTCGGCTTCCAGTCCCACTTCGGCACCGGCGGACCGCCGGCCGGCTTCCAGACCACGCTGTCGAACTTCGCCGCCCTCGGCGTGGACGTCCAGATCACCGAACTGGACATCGCGCAGGCGCCGCCGACCGCGTACGCGAACACGGTCAGGGCCTGCATGAACGTCCCCCGCTGCACCGGCATCACGGCCTGGGGCATCCGAGACAGCGACTCGTGGCGCAGCGGCGAAAACCCCCTGCTGTTCGACCGCAACGGCAACAAGAAGCCGGCCTACAACGCGGCACTGACCGCGCTGGGCGGCACCCCCACCGCCGCGAGCGGATCAACGACCGCTCGGCGTACGGCAGTTCGCTCGGCCAAGTCCGCAGCCGCCCTGCCCTCCACCTTCACATGGAGCTCCAGCGGTGCGCTGATCTCGCCGAAGCCGGACGCGACCCACAACATCACCGGGATCAAGGACCCGACGGTCGTCTACTACAACGGCAAGTACCACGTGTTCGCGAGCACCGCGAACGCCTCCGGCTACAACCTGGTCTACCTGAACTTCAGCGACTGGTCGCAGGCGGGTTCGGCCACGCACCACTACCTGGACCGCACCGCCATCGGGTCCGGTTACCGGGCCGCGCCGCAGGTGTTCTACTACGCGCCGCAACGCCTGTGGTACCTCGTCTACCAGACCGGCAACGCGTCGTACTCCACCAACCCCGACATCAGCAACCCGAACGGCTGGAGCGCGCCGCGTAACTTCTACGCCTCGATGCCGGACATCATCCGGCAGAACATCGGCAACGGCTACTGGGTCGACATGTGGGTGATCTGCGACAACGCCAACTGCTACCTATTCTCCTCCGACGACAACGGGCATCTGTACCGCTCCCAGACGACCGTCGGCCAGTTCCCGAACGGGTTCACCAACACCGTCATCGCGGCCCAGGACTCCCACAGGTACGCCTTGTTCGAGGCGAGCAACGTCTACAAGGTGCAGGGCGCCAACCAGTACCTGCTGCTCGTCGAGGCCATCGGATCGGACGGCCGACGCTACTTCCGCTCCTGGACGACGAGCAGCCTCGCCGGCTCCTGGACACCCCTGGCCGCCACCGAGAGCAACCCGTTCGCACGGGCGAGCAACGTCACCTTCCCCACAGGCGCGTGGACCAAGGACATCAGCCACGGCGAAATGATCCGCGCCGGCTACGACCAGACACTCACCATTCCTGCCTGCCGACTCCAGTACCTCTACCAGGGCAAGGACCCCAACGCGAGCGGCGACTACAACAGCCTCCCGTGGCGGCTCGGCCTCCTCACCCAGACCAACTCCACCTGCTGACCGACCGTGCCGTGGGGAGCGCTTCCGGTGGGAGCGCTCCCCCATGCTCACCGCCGACCTTCGGACATATCCCTGTCAGAAAGCCGAGGTACTGTCATGCGCCGCAGACTCCTCGCTCTGGTGGCAGCGCTCTCCTCGCTGCCCCTGGCGCTCGCCACCGCACCGTCCGCCCACGCGGCCGACCCGACGACCATGACCAACGGGTTCTACGTGGATCCCGACTCCAGCGGGAAACGGTGGGTCGCCGCCAACCTCGGAGACGGCCGGGCGCCCGCGATCAACGCCTCCATCGCCAACACCCCGACAGCCCGCTGGTTCGGCTCCTGGAGCGGCACCATCGGCACGGCCACCGGCGCGTACGTGGGCGCCGCCGACTACTGGGACAAGCTGCCCATCCTCGTCGCCTACAACATCTACAACCGCGACTACTGCGGCGGGCACTCCGCGGGCGGAGCCTCTTCGCCGTCCGGCTACGCGAACTGGATCGCCCAGTTCGCGGGCGGGATCGCGGGCCGCCCGGCCGTCGTCATCCTCGAACCGGACTCCCTCGGGGACTACGGCTGCATGACCCAGGCCCAGGTCGACGAACGCGAGGGGATGCTCACCGGCGCGCTCGCCGAGTTCAATCGCCAGGCTCCCAACACCTGGGTCTATCTCGACGGCGGCAACCCGGCCTGGGCGAGCGCGGCGACCATGGCCCGGCGCCTCCACGAAGCCGGCCTCCGACAGGCCCACGGCTTCTCGCTCAACGTCTCCAACTACCTGACCACGGCCGAGAACACCGCGTACGGCAACGCCGTGAACAGTGAACTGGGCGCCCGGTACGGCTACACCAAGCCGTTCGTCGTGGACACCAGCCGCAACGGCAACGGCTCCAACGGCCAGTGGTGCAACCCCTCAGGTCGCCGTATCGGCACCCCCACCCGGGTGGGCGGAGGCGCCGAGATGCTCCTGTGGATCAAGGTCCCGGGCGAGTCCGACGGCAACTGTGGCGCCGGAACCGGCTCCTCGGCCGGACAGTTCCTGCCCGAGGTCGCCTACAAGATGATCTACGGCTACTGAACGGAGGTGTGTTTCCACTACCGGGGCGGGTCGGAGCACTTCTACGTCTATCCGAACAGGCGTCGCTGAATCTCCCGCCGGTAGTCCTCGAGCGTCCTGTCGAGGTGTGTCGCCGTGGCCTCGGCCGCCTCGTCGGGCCGGCCGTCGCGAATGGCCCGGTAGATCACCTCGTGCTCCACGACCGCGGACTCGGTTCCTTCACCGAGCGTGTCGTGGATCCCGATCGCGCTGGACTGCCGCTGCAGTCGGCGCGCGTCACGCGACGACGATCACCATCGGTCTCCTCAGTGGCGCCTTCCGTCTGGTCAATCGCAGAAGCGGCAAGGTGCTCGACATCAAGGACGGGTCGACGGCCGACGGGGCCGCGGCCATCGTGTGGGCGTGGTCGGGCGGCACGAACCAGCAATGGAGGTTCCAGCCCAACCGCGACGGATCCTTCCGCCTGGTGAGCGTGAAGAGCGGGAAGGTCCTTGAGTCCCCCGGCGGGTCGACCACCAAGGGGCAGGTGCTCGACCAGTGGACAGACAACTCGGCGGCTCACCAGTGGTGGAAGGTCGTCCCCACGAGCGGTGGCTACTACCGCCTGGTCAACGTCAAGGGCGGCCTGTGCGCGGACGCGGAGAACGGCGCCACCGCCGACGGCACCCGCATCATCCAGTGGTCCACCGACGGCGGCTCCAACCAGGAGTGGCAGATCGTCGCGGTCTGAGCCACTGGGCAGGGAGCGGGGTGGGGTTGCCTCAGCTCCTCGCTCCCCTGCCACTGTCGCACTCGCCAGGACGGCCACAGTCGGCCGCCCTCCCGGTTTTGTCACCGCTGTGCCACAGCGCGTCCAGCGCCTCGTCGTTGGTGAGAGGTCGATGGTCTCCGGCGGGCTGGTGGGGAGGTCGCCGCCCATCATCAGCGGGAAACGCGAGATCAGCCACAGGGCTGCGCTCTGTCAGAGACCCATCGGGCCATGCGGGCGAACTGGGCTTCGACGCCCTCCCACCGGTCCCACAGGCTGCCGTGTCGGGTACGGGGGTTCCGAGCGTCACTGCTGTGACGTTCGGCCGGTCGGGCAGGCGGCGGGGGTCCGCCCCGTAGCCGGTGCGGCCCAGGGTGATGGGCGGGAGCGGTCCGTATCGTGTTCCGACGGCACGCAGCAGTGCCGCATCGGTGGGTGTCACCGTCTCCCCGGGCAGGTCGCTGCCCGTGACGGCTGCTCCGGCCGACAGCGCGAGGGTTGCCGGTGCCGTGCAGGTAAGCACGCCGTGCGCGGAGTTCACCCGGCCCCGGCCGAGCGGGAGCGGTGCGCGACGACCTCGGTGACGCCCAGGGCGTGCAGGGCGGCGGTGCCGGAGATGTCGACGAGCATGTGTTGGCCGCCCGGTTCGTGCAGATGAACGGTGGCCTCGTCCGCGTCGTGCGGCCTGCCCTCGGCCACAGCGGCCACAGCGGTCACGGCGGCCGGTGGCCGGTGGCGGGCAGCGGCCGCCCGTCAGTTCCGCGCTGCCGTTCCGAAGGGGAGGGGTTCGCCGGAGCGCAGGTATTCCCTCAGCCACCGCTCGGTGTTGCTCACGTGCAGCAGTGCGGCGGCCTGGCTGAGGGCGGAGTCACGGGTGGACAGCGCGTTGAAGATCGCCTCGTGCTCGGCGAGGGTGCGGCCCGCGGCCTGAGTGTCGATCAGGCCGCGCCAGATGCGGGCGCGCAGGGTGCGGCCGGAGATTCCTTCGAGGAGGGTGAGGAGGGTTTCGTTGCCCGTGGCCGAGATGACGGCGCGGTGGAAGGCGGCGTCGTGGGCGTTGAGTTGTCCGACGTCGTCGCGGGCCTCGCGCATGGCGTCCAAGTGTCGCTTCACCTCGGCCAGTTGGTCGTCGGAGATCCGGGTGGCGGCAAGGGCCGTGGCGATCGGTTCGAGGAGCCGGCGTACCTCCATGAGGTCCTGCAGGGCGACCGAGTCGCCCTGCAGCAGTTCCACCGCGCCGCCGAGCCCCTCCAGCAGCAGGCTCGGCTGGAGGCTGGTCACATACGTGCCGTCGCCCCGCCGGACCTCCAGGACCCGTGCGACGGCCAGCGCCTTGACCGCTTCGCGGGCGAGGTTGCGGGACAGCCCCAGCTGTGCGGCCAGGTCCGGCTCCGGCGGGAGCTTCGAGCCGGGTGGCAGGGCACCGGTCCGGATCAGCTCACGGATCCGCTCGATGGCCTTGTCCGTCAGAGACACCGCTACTCCCTACCCCGACCGCGCTCAGCGGGTACGTCCGACCTGATCAGCCCTTGAGCACGGAGATCATCCCAGAGACCGTCAGGGATGTGCTGATCATGGAGTTCCACGTTTCGTCCGACCTGTTCCGGAGTCCGCATGCCGAGGGTGACGTTGATGATACTGGGATGCGTGTGCGGGAACGCCATGGCGGCGGCGGGCAGGGTGGTGCCGTGCGTCGCGCAGACCTGGGCGATCGCCAGGGCCCGTGCGACGAGTTCCGGTGGGGCGTCCTGGTAGTCGTACTTCATGCCCTTGGCGGGCCGGTCGAGGGAGAGCAGTCCGGAGTTGAAGACGCCGACCGCCACGACGCTCTTGCCGTGTTCCTGTGCGGCGGGCAGGACGTCGTCCAGGCCGGACTGGTCCAGGAGGGTGTAGCGGCCGGCGAGCATCACTACGTCGGCGGCGGTCTCGCGCAGGAAGCGGGCGAGCATGGCCGACTGGTTCATGCCGGCGCCGATCGCGCCGATCACGCCCTGGTCGCGGAGGTCGGCGAGAGTGGGCATGGCCTCCTGGGCGGCCTGCTGCCAGTGGTCGTCCGGATCATGCAGGTAGACGATGTCCAGTCGGTCCAGGCCGGTGCGCTCCAGCGTGTCCTCGATGGAGCGGAGCACGCCGTCCCGGCTGAAGTCCCATTGGCGGCGCAGGTCGTCGCGGACGACGAAGCCCTCGGTGTCGACGCCGTGTGGCTCCTCGTTGGGCACCAGCAGCCTGCCCACCTTGGAGGAGATGACGTACTCGTCGCGCGGGCGGCCTCGCAGGGCGGCCCCGAGGCGTTGTTCGGAGAGGCCAAGGCCGTAGTGCGGTGCGGTGTCGAAGTAGCGGATGCCCGCATCCCAAGCCGCGTCGACGGCGGCCGTCGCATCGTCCACCGGGGTGACGCGATACAGGTTGCCGATCACGGACGCCCCGAAGCCGAGTTCGGTGAGTGAGACGGATGTGTCCTGGATCTTCTGCTGGTGCAAGACGTGCTCCTGGAATACGGGTGAGGGGCGCCGGTCAGCGACTGACGTGGGCTGATCCGCCCGCGATGAGCGCCTCGACCTCGGCGAGCGAAGCCATGGAGACATCGCCGGGCGTGGTCATGGTGAGCGCGCCGTGGGCGGTGCCGTAGGCCAGGGCGCGCTCCAGGCCGGTGTCGCTGAGCAGTCCGTGGATCAGGCCGGCGGCGAAGCCGTCACCGGAGCCGATGCGGTCCAGAACCTGCAGGCCGGGCATCCGAGGGCCGGTGACGAAGCCGGTTTCGGCGGACCAGCCGGCCGAGGACCAGTCGTTGACCCCGGCGGAGGGCACCTCGCGCAGGGTCGTCGCCAGCACCTTCGCCTCGGGCAGCAGGCCGGCCACCTCGGCGAGCGCGTCCGCCACCTCGTCGGCCCCGACGCGCGCCTGTCCCGGATACGTCCCGGCCAGGCCTAGGGCGCCCACCACGACGTCGGCCTGCCGGGCCAGCCGCAGGTCGACCTCGCGGGCGGCGTCGGCGCCGCCCCGGCCGGCCCAGAGGCTGGGACGGTAATTGGGGTCGTAGGAGACCGTGACGCGATGGCGGCGCGCCGCGGCCATGGCCTCGTCCGCGACATCCGGTGTGGTGTCCGACAGGCCGGCGAAGATGCCGCCGGTGTGGAACCAGCGCACCCCGGCGGAGAACACGGCGTCCCAGTCGACGTCCCCTTTGCGCAGCTGGGAGACGGCGGTGTGGGCGCGGTCACTGACACCGAGGGCGCCGCGGATGCCGTAGCCGCGTTCGACGAAGTTCAGCCCGTTGCGGGCGCTGCGGCCGATCCCGTCGTCGGGCACCCAGCGGATCAGCGAGGTGTCGACGCCGCCCTGGAGGATCAGGTCCTCGACGAGCCGGCCCACCGCGTTGTCGGCCAGCGCGGTAACGACGGCTGCCCGCAGGCCGAAGCAGCGGCGCAGTCCGCGCACCACGTTGTACTCGCCGCCGCCCTCCCAGACCTGGAAGGAGCGGGCGGTTCGGATCCGTCCCTCGCCCGGATCGAAGCGCAGCATCACCTCGCCCAGGGCCACCACGTCGATCACGTCATGCTCCTCTCGACGGCCTCGACGGCCTCGACGGCCTCGACGGTCAGTCGGCGGATGTCCTTGTAGTCGCCGCGCTCCAGGTGGGCGGAGGTGGCCATCCAGCTGCCGCCGACGGCGAGGACCACCGGGTCGGCGAGGTAGGCGGCCAGGCGGAAGGCGTCGATCCCTCCGGTTGGTACGAAGCGCATTCCGGGGAAGGGCGCTGCGAGCGCTCGCAGCGTCCGCAGGCCGCCGAGCGCCTCGGCAGGGAACAGCTTGACGGTGTCGAGGCCGGCGCGCAGGGCATGCATCAGCTCGGTGGCGGTGGCGATGCCGGGCACCACGGGCACCCCCAGCTCCCGGCACTTCGCGACGACGTCCTCGTCGAAACCGGGCGAGACCACGAAGCGGGCCCCGGCCGCCACGGCCCGCTCCGCCTGCTCGGGCGTGAGGACCGTGCCGGCGCCGACGGCCAGGCCACCGTGGGCGGCCATGGCCTTGAGCACCCGCTCGGCGCCCGGGGTACGGAAGGTGACCTCGGCGCACCGGGCACCGCCCGCCGCGAGAGCGTCGGCCAGTGGGCCGGCCATCGCGGTGGACGGCACGGTCAGCACCGGAAGGAGACGGCAGCCGTTCAGCACGGAGGCAAAGCCGGCGGTCATCGGCCGAGCCATCCGCCGTCGACGGGCAGGACGACACCGTGGACGTAGGCGGCGGCGTCCGAGGCGAGGAAGACGGTGGCGCCCGCGAGGTCGTCGGCGTTGCCCCAGCGTCCGGCCGGGATGCGGTCCAGGATCGCTTTGCTGCGCACCGGGTCGTCCTGCAGTGCCTGGGTGTTGTCGGTGGCGATGTAGCCGGGCGCGAGGGCGTTGACATTCACGCCGTGCGGCGCCCACTCGTTGGCCAGCGCCTTGGTCAGTCCGGCGATGCCGTGCTTGGCGGCGGTGTAGCCGGGAACGGTGATGCCGCCCTGGAAACTGAGCAGCGACGCCGTGAAAATGACCTTCCCCCGGCCGCGGGCCACCATCGCGGCGCCGACCGTCCGGGTCAGCGCGAACTGCGCACTCAGGTTGACCTGGAGTACCAACTCCCAGTCCGCGTCACTGTGTTCGGCGGCCGGGGCGCGGCGGATGGTGCCCGCGTTGTTGACCAGGATGTCCACCGGCCGCTCCCGCCCGGCCAGGTCCGTACCCAGAGCCCGTACGGCTTCGGGGTCGGCGAAATCGGCGCGGACCGCCTCGAAGGTACGGCCCGCGGCCAGGACGTCCTTCTCCACCGCACTGCCGGACTCCTCCAGCGACGCACTGACGCCGATGACGTCCGCGCCGGCCGCCGCGAGCGCGCGGGCCATGGCCCGGCCGATGCCGCGCCGCGCCCCGGTGACGACAGCGAGTTTCCCGGTGAGGTCGAAGACGGTCATACGGCCACTCCCTCGGTGTCGCCGGTGCAGTCCACGAGGATCTTCATCACGTCACTGCCGCCCTCCAGCGCCTCGAACGCGGCGCGCGCCTCGGTGAGCGGCACGACCTTGCTGATCAGCCGCCCGGCCGGAATCGTGCCGTCCGCCACGAGTGTCACCGCCCGCTCGAAGTCCGAGCGGTCATACAACCGGGCGCCGATGAGGGTGAGTTCGCGCCAGAAGAAGCGATGCAGATTCACCTCGCGGGGCCGGGGGTGGATAGCCACGAGGCACAACCGGCCGCGCACTCCCAGCACGTCGACCGCGGTGTCCACGCCGCCCGCCGCGCCGGACACCTCGAAGGCGACATCCGCGCCCGCGTCCCCCGTCCACTGCTGCACGAGCGCCGACACGTCGTCGTCAGCCGGGTCCCACGCCGTCAGCCCCAACTCCTCGGCCAGCAGCCGACGGTGGGCACTCAGCTCCACCACCCTGACCTCGGCCCCCGTGGCCCGCGCGACCAGCGCGATGAGGATGCCGACCGGACCACCGCCGACCACCACGACCTTCTCGCCCTCGGTGACCTTCGCCCGGCCCACGTCGTGCACGGCGACGGCGGTGGGCTCGACGAGCGCGGCCAGGTCCAGGGGAAGGGTGTCGGGCAGCCGGATGAGGGTGGAGGCGGGCACGGTCCACCGCTGCTGCATCGCGCCCGGGGAGTCGATGCCGATGAAGTCCAGGTGCTGGCAGATGTGCTGATGACCCGCGAGACAGGCCGGGCAGGTGTCGTCCCAGCGCAACGGCATCACCGTGACCGCGTCACCGGGCCGCCAGCCCTCCACACCCGGACCGACGCGTACGACGCGGCCGGACATCTCGTGTCCCAGAACGGCGGGCGCGGCGACCCGGGCGTCCATGTCGCCGTGGAAGATGTGCAGATCAGTACCGCAGATACCGACAAAGGCGGGAGCCAGCTCCACCTCACCCGGACCGGGAGAGGAGGGTTCGGCGGGAGCGGTGTCCAGGGTGCGGGCGGAAATGTAACGGACGGCAAGTGTCATCGTGTCGTCAGGGTCCCTTCAGCGCGGACGCCGATGGTCAGCAGCAGGTTGGCGTAGGTACGGGTGTCGGCGGTGACGATCGCCAGCGCCAGGTCGGGCGAGCGGGCGGCGTCGTAGAACTCGAAGCGGCCGAGCGTGTCGAACGGGACGGGCGCCGGCATCGAGCGGTACTCGGCGATGGCGGGCGGTTCCGACTCGCCCTCGGGCGGCACCATGACGTGGGCAGCCTCGACGGGCAGGGCGCGCAGCAGGACGTCGAGCACGGTGGTGACGTCGAGCAGACCGGGGGCCAGGTTGAGGTGCACGATCCTGGCGCGCTCGCCGGTGGCGGTGCTCGCGGGGTAGTGGCCGTCGGCGAGCAGGACGCGGGCGCCGTGGCCGGCTCCGGCCAGGGCTTCGAGGATCCCGGGGTGCAGCAGTTCCGTCAGGAGCACAGTGTCCCCTCCTTCGTCGGGGCGGGGGTCAGGTGGTAGAAGGCGGTCGCGGTGCCGGCGAGGACCGCGTGGATCTCGGGGCCGGAGCAGCCGTCCAGGAGTTCCTCGACGGTGGCGGCCCAGCGGTTCCATCCGCCGGCGAGGACGCAGACCGGCCAGTCGGAGCCGAACATCAGCCGGTCGGGGCCAAAAGCGGAGAGCAGGACGTCCCAGGCCGGGCGGATGTCGTCGACGGTCCACTTCTCGTGGTCGGCCTCCGTGACCAGGCCCGACACCTTGCAGCGGACCTGGGCATGCCTGGCCAGGGCCCGCACCTGCCGTGCCCAGTCGGTCAGTTCTCGCCGTGCGAGGGACGGCTTGCCCGCATGGTGCAGGACGAGCGGCAGCTCCGCGAGCCGCTCCGCGAGGCGAATCGCCCGCGGGAGCTGGTGGCTGCGGATCAGCTCGTCGTATCCGAGCCCGCGCTCTCCGACCGCCCGCAACCCGCGCTCCACGTCGGGTCGTTGGAGCCAGTGCGAGTCCGATTCACCCTGCACGATGTGGCGTACGGCCCTCAGGTACCGGCCGGCGGACCCTGTCCGCAGGTCGTCGAGGACGTCGCCGATCGCGGGGGATGTCAGGTCCGCCCAGCCGACGACCGCGCCGATCAGCGGGTCCCTTTCGGCCAGAGCGAGGAGGTCGCGGGTCTCGGGCACGGACGTGACGCACTGGACGACCACCGTGCTCGTCAGCCGCCGTCCGGCGATCGGCCGGGTCGCGGCCGAGCGCAGGGCGAGCGAGCTGAAGCTGCGGCGGATCGGCTCATGGCCGGGTTCGTCCAGCCAGGGCTGCGGCCGCAGGTCCAGGTCCCAGACGTGGTGGTGGGCGTCGACGAGGGCCTGACCGTCAGACACGGGCGGTCCAGACGGGGCCGTCGGGGTAGACGTACTCCTTGAGGGATTCGGGGTGCATCTGCGCGCTCAGCCCCGGCAGCGTCGGCGCCAGGTAGTGGCCATGGACGATGCGCACCGGGTCGACGAAGTGCTCGTGCAGGTGGTCGACGTACTCGATGACGCGGTCCTCGGTCGTACCGGAGACGGCGACGTAGTCGAACATCGACAGGTGCTGGACCATCTCGCACAGGCCGACGCCGCCGGCGTGCGGGCAGACGGGGATGCCGAACTTGGCGGCGAGCAGCAGGATCGCGATGTTCTCATTGACGCCGCCGACCCGTGCGGAGTCGATCTGCACGATGTCCACCGCGCCGGCCTGGAGGAGCTGCTTGAAGACGACCCGGTTGGCGATGTGCTCGCCGGTGGCGACCTTGATGGGGCGGACGGCCTTGCGCACGGTGGCGTGGCCGAGGATGTCGTCGGGTGAGGTGGGCTCCTCGATCCAGTACGGCCGGTAGGGGGCCAGGGCGCGCATCCAGTCGATGGCGGGCTGGACGTCCCATCTCTGGTTGGCGTCGACGGCGATGCGGATGTCGTCACCGACCGTCTCGCGGGCGGTGCGCATGCGGCGTACGTCGTCCTCCAGGTCTGCGCCGACCTTCAGCTTGATCTGGGTGAAGCCGTCGGCGACCGCCTCGCGGGCCAGGCGGGACAGCTTCTCGTCGGAGTAGCCGAGCCAGCCGGGGGTGGTCGTGTAGGCGGGATAGCCCTGGTCGAGCAGCCGGCCGACGCGGTGCTCGCGGCCGGGCGCGGCGCGGCGCAGGATCTCCAGGGCCTCCTCGGGGGTGAGGGCGTCGCTGAGCCAGCGGAAGTCGACCTGGGCGACCAGCTCCTCCGGCGACATCTCGCCGAGGAACCGCCACACCGGCTTGCCCGCGCGCTTGGCGGCCAGGTCCCAGGCGGCGTTGACGACCGCGCCGGTCGCCATGTGGATGGCGCCCTTCTCCGGCCCCAGCCAGCGCAGTTGGGGGTCGTGGACCAGGGAGCGGGAGAAGGCGCCGAGGTCGGAGCAGACCTCCTCGACGGACAGGCCGACCACGTGCGGGGCGAGGGCCGCGATGGCGGCGGCCTGAACGTCGTTGCCGCGTCCGGTGGTGAAGGCGAGGGCGTGGCCCTCCAGTCCGTCGGTGGAGTCGGTGCGCAGGACGACATAGGCGGCGGAGTAGTCGGGTTCGGGGTTCATCGCGTCCGACCCGTCCAGGTGCTCGGACGTCGGGAAGCGCACGTCGAGGACGTCCAGGGCGGTGATGCGGGCAGAAGCCGGGGAAGCGGGCAGGGCGGATGACATGGCGGCAACTCCTGTGAAAGCAGGGGCAATACGGGCCCTTGCGACGTGAAATGGGGCGGCGCAGGGTGTCGGGCGGCCCTAAGGGCCGCCCGGTTCACTCCTGGACCTTGCCGCCCGTGATGCGGGAGATGGCGAGGGCGACCAGGATGATCAGGCCGTTGAGGGCGCCGATCCACTGGGCGGGGACGCCGCCCAGGGTGAGCACGTTCTGGATCATGAAGAGCAGCAGGATGCCGCAGAACGCCCCGAACATGGTGCCCTTGCCGCCGTTGAGGCTGATCCCGCCGATCACGGCGGCGGCGAAGACGGTGAAGATGTAGCCGTTGCCCTGTGCGGAGGCGACGGAGGCCAGCCGTCCGGAGAGCATCAGCCCAGCAAGGGCGGCAAGCACGCTGCCGGTGACGATGACGATCCACAGCACCCGGTCGGTGCGGATGCCGGCCGCCTTCGCCGCGTCGACGTTGCCGCCGATGGCGTACAGCGAGCGGCCGAAGCTGGTCCAGCCGAGGACGACGATGGCGACGGCGAACAGGACCAGGCAGATCCAGATGGAGGCCGGCATCCCGAACCATTCGGCGGTACCCAGGTAGAGCATCGACTCGGGCAGCTGGAAGAAGGTCTGGCCGCCGGAGATGCCCGTGAGGACGCCGCGCAGCACGATCAGCATGCCCAGGGTGACGATGAATCCGTTGAGACCGAAGCGGATGATCAGCAGGGCGTTGATCACGCCGACCAGCGCGCCCACGGCGAGCGTGACCGGGATCGCCCAGGCGCCGGACAGCAACCCGAGACCGTGTCCCGCGCCGGTCGGCACCACCAGCCAGGCCGCCACGCCGGGCGCGAGGCCCATCGTGGACTCGAGGGACAGATCCATCTTCTTGACGATCAGGATCACCGCCTGGGCGAGGACCAGCAGGGCCATCTCGGACATGGTCTGCAGGACGTTGATGAGGTTGTCGGACTGCAGGAAGACCGGGTTGACGATCTGGCCGACGATCGCGATGACCACGATGGCAGGGACGAGCGCGAGATCGCGCAGGCGCGCCAGGGGTATCCGGCCGCCGAGCAGCGTGGTTCGCTTCGCTTCCGTTTCCCTGGGGGCGGCGGTGTCCGCGAGGACGGTTTCAGGCATTGAGGTCCACTCCTTCCATCGCGGCCACGAGGTCGTGGTCGTGCCAGCCGCGGGCGATCTCTGAGGTCACACGGCCCTGGAACATCACCAGGACCCGGTCGCACATGCGCAGATCGTCGAGTTCGTCGGAGGCGATGAGCACTCCGGTGCCGGTGGCCGCGGTCTCCTCGACCTTGCCGAGGAGGAACTCCTTGGATCGCACGTCCACGCCCGCGGTCGGGTTGATCAGGACCAGCAGACGCGGGTCGTTCGCCAGGGCGCGGGCCATAACGACCTTCTGCTGATTGCCTCCGGACAGGGCGGAGACGGGCAGTTCGGGACCGGGGGTCTTGATCGCCAGGTACTCGATCATGCCCTCGGCGAGCCGGTCCCGGCGGCTGCGGCTCAGGAACCCGTTCGAGCCGAGGCGCTTCGGTACGGACAGTGTGGCGTTGTCCGCGATGGACATGTCGGGCACGAAGCCCTGGTGGTGCCGGTCCTGTGGAACGAACCCGGCACCGGCGGCGAGCGCCGCGGGCACACTGCCCGGCCGGGGCCTCTGCCCGGCGATCTCCACCTCGCCCGCCGCTGCCGCCCGCAGCCCTACGACGGTCTCGGCGACCTCGGTACGTCCGCTGCCGGCGGCGCCCGCGAGGCCGACGATCTCACCGGCCCCGACCTGGAAGCCGACGTCGTCGTACGCGTCGCCTCGCAGAGCATGGACGCTCAGTGCGGCCGTGGCGCCGGGAGTGAGGGTGCTCGCCCGTTCCTCGCGCCGGCCGGCTGCCGCCTCACCGGTCATGGCGGCGACGAGTTCGACGCGGGGGAGCTCCGCGACCGGCGCGGTCACGATGTGCCGAGCGTCGCGGAACACCGTCACCATGTCGCAGATCTCGTAGACCTCCTGGAGATGGTGACTGATGAACAGGAACGTCACGCCCTGGCGTTGCAGGTCACGGATGCGGTCGAAGAGGCGGTTGATGGCGGCCCCGTCGAGCTGGGCCGTCGGCTCGTCGAGGATGATGAACCGCGCCCCGAAGGACAGCGCGCGGGCGATCTCGACGAACTGCCGCTGCTCGACGCTCAGTTCGCCCGCCGGGGTGTGCGGGTCGACGTCCACCGACCAGGTCGCCAGCAGTTCCTGGGCGCGGCGACGGGTGGCCTGCCAGCTGATGAGCCGGCTGCTTCCGTGGTCGTGCCGGTGCAGGAAGAGGTTCTCGGCGACGGTCAGCGTGGGGATGATCGTGGACTTCTGGTAGACGCAGGCCACGCGTTGTCGCCAGGCGTCCCGGTCGGCGGGCCGGGGCGCAGGCTCGCCGCCGAAGGTGACCGTTCCCTCGTCGGGGGTCTGAAGGCCGGTGAGGACCGACACCAGGGTCGACTTGCCCGCCCCGTTGCGGCCGACGAGCGCGTGGGTCTCGCCGGGCCTGATGGTGATCCGGGCGCCGTTCAGGGCCACCGTCGGACCGAATCGTTTGACTATGCCCGTCGCCTCGACGACGGGCGGGTCCGAGGGGGCCCGTCCGTCGTCCGCCGGGGCGGGCACGGGGGTGATCGCTCGCTCCCCGTCACTCATCTCAACCGCCTTGTTCTCGTGAGCCGTTGCGTGCCGGAGGAGGGATCAGCCGAGGTTGTTGCCCCACAGCGACTTGTCGTCGCTCTTGACGCTGGGCACGCCGCCATAGGTGCCGCCGTCGGAGGTGACGAGCGGGGCGGAGAGCTGGTCCTCCAGCACGCCGTCGCGGACCTTGATGATGGTGCTGTCATGGTCGGTCTTGCCGGGCTTGAACGTCTTTCCGTCGATCGCGGCCTTGAGGTAGAGCAGGGCGTACTTGGCGTAGAGGTCGGCGGGCTGCGAGACCGTGGCGTCGATCTTCCCGGCGGCGATGGACTTGAGCTCCTCGGGGATGCCGTCGTTGGACACGACGAAGACGTGCTTCTTGTCCTTCGGGTCGACCAACAGGCCCTTTTGCTTGAGGACTTGGAGCGTGCCGGACAGGGCGAAGCTGGCCTCCATGTAGACACCCTTGATGTCCGGGTGGGCGGTCAGGTCGGTCTGCAGCTTCTGTGCGGCGACGGCCCCGTCCCAGTTGGTGGCCTCGCCGAACACCTTGATGCCGGGGTAGTTCCTCTTCATGCAGTCGTTGAACGCCTCAGTGCGGTCACGGCCGTTGATGGAGTCGAGACCGCCCTCCAGCATGACGACCTTGCCCTTGCCGTCGAGCTTGGTGCCGAGGTACTGACACGCCTTCTCGCCGTACGCCCGGTTGTCGGCGCGGACGACCATGTAGACGTTGCCGGTGTCGGGACGGGTGTCCACGGTGACGACCGGGATCTTCTTCGACTCCAGCTGCGCCAGGGTCGGCGCGATGGCGGCGGTGTCCTGCGGGGCCATCGCGATGCCCTTGACGCCCTGGCTGATGAACGTCTGTGCGTTGGCGGTGAGTTTGGCGACGTCGTTCTGCGAGTTGGTGGTCTTGAGCGAGAGGCCGAGCTTCTTGCCGTACTCCGGCGTGTACTTGATGTACGAGTTCCAGAAGTCGGTGTCGGAGCGCGGATAGTCGACGCCCACGAGCGGCGCGTCACCCGCCGACGCCGACGTGGAGCCGCTGCTGCACGCACTGAGCAGCGCGAGTGCGGACAGGGTGGAGACGGCGGAACAGAGGGCGGTTCTCAGTCTCATCGGTGCTTCCTCGCGCCGGTCCCGTAGTGGGAGAGGTTTCGCTTCGACGACATCCATGTATCGCCGCGCAGTAGAGATGGGATGTTTATAGAGCGACTTTCGGCCGCCCGTCCAGCCCTCTGCGCAAGTCACGATGAAATCCCAGCCAGTAGGCACCCGCGGGTACGGGAGGGGCATCATAGGGAGAGTATCCATCCCATCAATCGCGGCCCTTAGATGACTCGCGGCCGACCATGAAGCACTGCAAGACATGCCATGTTTACGTGACCGCAATACACGCCCGATCAGGACAAATCCGTCATCTCGCCCGAAGCATTGGCCACTTTCATCCCTGCACGCTGGTTGACATCCCATGGCGACATGGCCGACCTTCATGCGTGGCCCTGTATTCCCCCTGCCCCCTTCCGCATCAGGGATGTGTCCATGTCGAGCTCGATCAACAGACGCCAGTTCCTGGCCTCCGCAACCTGCGTGGCCACGGCGGCCGTTGCCGGAGGTGTGTTCAGTGCCGGTGTCGCCAAGGCGGCGCCCAGTACGTACACGCCCGACTGGAACTCGGTCGACCAGCACCCGCCGGCTCCGGACTGGTTCCAGGACGCGAAGTTCGGGATCTACTTCCACTGGGGCGCCTTCAGCGTCCCCGCCTACGACAACGAGTGGTACCCGCGCAGCATGTACCAGAGCGGGAGCAACGCCAACAAGCATCACATCGCGACCTACGGCCAGCCATCGGCATGGCCGTACCACAACTTCATCAACGGAGCGCAGGACCTGGCGGGCAACACCGTGAAGTTCGCGCCGAAGCTGAAGTCGGCCGGCGGGAAGTTCGACCCCGACGAGTGGGTGCAGCTGTTCGTCGACGCCGGCGCCCGGTTCGCCGGCCCGGTCGCCGAGCACCATGACGGGTTCTCCATGTGGGACAGCCAGGTCAACGAGTGGAACTCGGTGGACAAGGGCCCCGGTCTGGACCTGCTGCGGCTCTTCTCCACGGCCATCCGCGCCAAGGGCCTCAAGCTGCTGGTGGCCATGCACCACGCGTACCACTTCAACGGCTTCTACGAGTACGTCCCCGCCCAGGCGGACCCCAGTCTCAAGAAGCTCTACGGGCAACTGGGCTCGACCGCGGAGAACCAGCTCTGGTACGACAAGCTCAAGGAGGTCATCGACCGCGCCCAGCCCGACATCCTGTGGCAGGACTTCAAGCTGGACGCCGTCGACGAGACGCAGCGGCTGAACTTCCTGGCGTACTACTACAACCAGGCAAACAGCTGGGGCCGTGAGGTCGTCGCCACCTACAAGGACGGCATGAACGGCAAGGGCGAGGTCTTCGACTACGAGCGCGGCGGCCCGGCCGACATCACCACCCCGTACTGGCTGACCGACGACAGCGTCTCCAGCTCCAGCTGGTGCTACACCCAGGGCATCGGCTACTACAGCATCCCGCAGATGCTGCACTCGTTCCTCGACCGGGTCAGCAAGAACGGCAACGTGCTGCTCAACATCGCTCCGATGGCCGACGGCACCATCCCCCAGGCGCAGAAGGACATCCTGCTCGGTATCGGGGATTATCTGAAGCGCTTCGGCGAGTCGGTGTACTCCACCCGCGCCTGGACGACGTACGGCGAGGGCCCGACGAAGATGGGCGGCGGTGCGTTCACCACTCCGCACGCCGGCACTGCGCAGGACATCCGCTTCACCCGCAACAAGGCCGACAACGTCCTGTACGCCACCGTCCTGGGCTGGCCCGGCAGCTCCCTGACGATCAAGACCCTCAGCTCGGACCGGATCAACCTCTCCTCACTGACCTCGGTGAAGCTCCTCGGGAACACTGCCGGCACCTACATCGACCTGTCCACGCCAGCCCAGAACTCCTCCGGCCTCACCGTCACCCTGCCGTCCTCGGCGCCGTACAGCGCGGGCGCCTACGTCCTGAAGCTCGCCTTCTCCGGCACGATCCCGGGGCTCCGGCCGCTCGCCGGCGCTGTCGCCTTCAAGAACGTCAACTACACCGGCGACGCCGCCGTGTTCACCGTCGGCGACTACACCGCGCACAGCCTGGCCTCGGCCGGACTGGGCGCGGGCACCCTCTCCTCCCTCCGGCCGGCCCCCGGCTACCAGGTGATCGGCTACTCCGGAGACAACTTCACCGGCACTTCCTGGACGTTCACGGCTGAGAACCCCGACCTGCGGGTCACCGGCAACAACGACCAGATCACCTCGCTGAAGGTCCAGTTCAACCCGGCCACGTACTTCCGGATCACCAACGTCACCGACGGCCTGGCCCTGGACAGCGGCGGCAACGTCGCTTCCGGGTCCGACCTCAAGCAGTGGACCTGGAACGGCAGTTCCAACCTGCAGTGGCAGGCGGTGGAGGTCGGAGGCGGCTACTACAAGCTGGTCAACCGCACAAACGGCATGGTCGCCGACGGCTGGGGCGCCACCACCGATGGCTCCGCCGCCAGGCAGGCCGCCTGGAACGGTGGCACCAACCAGCAGTGGACCATCACTCACCGCGGTGGCGACCACTATTCGATCGCCAACCGCACCACCGGCCTGGCCCTCGACGGCGGCGGCAACGTCGACTCGGGTTCCATCACCAAGCAGTGGACCTACGGCAGCAGCACCAACCTGCAGTGGACCTTCACCGCGCTGTAGCCGGCGCAGCGCGCTGCCGCGGACGTGGCGGCGCAATCCGTGCCGTGCGAACCGGACCTGCCTCAGTTGCGCGACGTTCGGCTTCAGCGCGATTCCGCAGAGGGGCAGCCTTTCTCCATGGATGACCGTGATACGGATCGTGCCGCCGCAGCCGCTGCCGTCGCACTCGTCGGTGCGATCCGTACCGGGGCGGAGGCGCGGTTCGCCGCGCGGCCGTGGACGCATACGCCGGACGCCCTGGACGTCTCGTAGTCGGTGGCAAGGCTTCAGTAGGCGGTGTCGGGCCGGATCCGGGGCCGTATCAGGTGAGGAGAGGTGATCGTGTCGCTGCCGCCTCGACACCCCCGACGTCAGCTCCGAAGACTCGGGGAATCAGCAGGCGCAGCACTGTTCCCGTGTACGGCGGCGGAGCGATCCCGTTGCGTCCGGGATGCCAAGGCGTGCCTCCACGCGACTGGGCGCGTGTCCCGGGGGACGGGCGGCCACACTCAGTGAAAGGGACACAAATGCAGAGAGATGACATGCATATGACATTCGGGTCGCAACTCGTCCGCGCGACAGGAGTGCCGGCACAGGTGCACACCGCGGGGCGGGTCAAGGACGCCGGCAACACCGTGCAGTACAGCTGGCCTGGTGTGTACTTCGAGGGCCGCGTCAGCGGCACCGGCGTGGGCATCGTGCTCAACGACTCGGCCGCCGACTACGACGTCCAGATCGACGGAGCCACCGTCGCCACGCTCGTCACGCCTGGCAACACCACGCACTGGGTCAACGGCCTGTCGAACAGCACGCACACCGTACGGCTCGTCAAGCGCAACGACACCCCAGGGGACACCAGCACCTTCGGAGGTTTCGTCGCCGCGCCGGGCGGCGCCGTGCTGAGCAAACCGGCCGCCCGCAACCGCCAGATCGAGTTCATCGGCGACTCCCTCACGGTGGGCTACGGCAACCTCTCGACCTCACGCACCTGCACCTGGGACCAGGTCAAACGGAACACCAACTCCGATGTGAGCTACGGCGCCCTCACCGCCCGGCAACTGAACGCCGACTACCAGATCAACGGCTACTCGGGCCTTGGCATGGTGCGCAACTACAACGGAGGCTCGCCGGACGTCACGTACCGGACCTTCTACGACCGTGCCCTGCTGAACGTGTCCGGCGACGTCTGGCAGAACCCCGGTACCTGGCGCCCCCAGGTCGTGGTGGTCAACCTCGGCACCAACGACTTCTCGACCGCCATCAACCCCGGTGAGCCGTGGACGCCGGACAGCCTCGCGGCCGCCTACCGCAGCGCCTACGGCGACTTCATCCAGAAGCTGCGCACGCGCTACGGGGCCGACACGACCATCGTGGCGGTAGGCGCCGGCCGGTACGCCGACCATGTCCAGCAGGTCGTCAAGGCGCGCAACGACGCCGGCGACAGCCGGGTCCGCTACTGGTCCCTCGACGACTCGGGCCTGGACTTCCTCGGCTGCGACTGGCACTACTCGGCCCACGACGACCGCCTCATCGCCGACCGGCTCACCTCGTTCATCGCCGGTCTGCCGACAGGCTGGTGACGGCACGGGCGGCTGCGGGCGGCTACGGCCGGTTCAGTACGACCGAGTTGATCGGCGTCAGGTTGAAGACGCCGAACTCGTTGAGCTCGATGGCGGTCACGCAGTCGACGCCGTTGTAGCCGTTGCACAATTGGGCAGTGGCGTTGCCGCTGCCGTACTGGTTGTTGAGCACATAGTGGTCGCCGAACTGGTCGCTCAGATTGTGGGCACCGTAGCTGTAGAAGATGTCCGTCGGCGTGCTCGTATGGATGTCCGCACCCTCGGGGTAGATACACACCGCCCCGCCCGGACAGCCGTACACGGGCCTGGCATTCGCGTGTGCCGAGCGGGTACCGACCGCCGTCAGAGCAGCCGCGGCGATGGCGAGCGCGGCGGCGCCCCGCGTGATCCTGCGCATAATGGTCTCCCTCAGTCCGCGGCCGACCCCCGTCGGCCCACCCCTGCGAGCCGAGGTCGACGACCTGATCGATGACGGGTCGTGACCTGCGGTCTTCGCGCCAACCCTGCGACGGTTACGCCGCCTCGTCCATGAATTCGATCCTGTTCAAAGCGACTCGGCGACATTCGCCGACGGGCCTCGCCGTAACAGCGAAGGAACCCGAGCCGACCAGCGGCTGGGGTTCCTTGAGACGGTGAGCAGGTCAGCGCTGCAGGGTGAGGACACCCGGCCGCCAGGGCAGTTGGTCGTAGGGGCCGCCCGCGGTGGGGGACTTGCCCTGGTAGAGGAACTGCAGGTTGCAGGGGTCGATGGTCATGGTCTGGTCGGGGTTGTTGCGGACCAGGTCACCGTGGCTGATGTCGTTGGTCCAGTTGGCACCGCTGTTGGCCTTGCCCGCGAAGGGGTTGCTTTCGCTGGCGGCCTGCGGGGTCCACGAACCGCCCAGGCTGGAGGCCGTGAACGAGCGGAAGTAGCGCCCATTCGCACCTATCGCCTCAACGATCATGAGGTACTGGTTCTGGTCCTTGACCTTGTAGACCTGCGGCGCCTCGAACAGGTTGTTCGTCGAGTCGCTCATGATCGTCGTGTACGAGGAACCGAAGTTGCCCGGGAAGTTCCCGATCGGCATGCTCGCACGGTAGATCTTGCCGTCGTCACCGGCGAAGAACAGGTACATGTTCTGGTCGTCGGCGATCAGGGTCTGGTCGATCGGGGCGGAGTTGGGGAGGCTGCCGGTGAACAGCGCCTGCGGCGCGGACCAGCCGTTGGGGTTGGTGGGGTCGCTCGACGTGCGGTAGAAGAAGGGCCACGCACCCCACTGGGACGCCAGCACCCAGATGTTCTTGGGTGCGAAGTAGAACAGCGTGGGCGCCACCGTGGACTGGTTCATCCCGGTCTGGCCGGCCGGCGCCATGTCCGACCAGTTCGTGAAGGGACTGAACGCCATCGAGCCGTACCCCGATCCCGACACGTTCGACGCGTAGACCAGATGCTTGCCGTTGTACACCACGTTGGAGAAGTCCTTCAGCGAGACCCACCCGTTCGCGGGCTGCGCCAGCACACCCGTCGACGACCACCGGTATGTCGACGGAAGAGCACACGAGCCGCCCGGCGCCCCGGACAGGCCGGTCCACTTCTGGTTGCTGCCGCCGTTGCAGGTCCAGATCTCCACCGCCGAGCCGCTGGCCGTATTGGCGCCCGTAACATCCAGGCACAGCCCGGACTCCACGCCGACGATCGTGCCGTCGGAGTTCACCCGCCACTGCTGGTTCGCACCGCCGGTACAGGTCCAGATCTGCACCCGGGTACCGGCCGCGGTGGCGTGGCCCGGAACATCCAGGCACTTGTTGCCGTACACGGTGAGCTGGTTGCTGTCCGTCGACGTCCACTGCTGGTTGGTCCCGCCCGAGCAGTCCCAGATCTGCAGGTACGTGCCGTCGGTCTGGCTGGCGTTCGGCACATCGAGACACCGGCCGGAACCAACACCGCGCACGGCGCCGCTGGTGGCCGCCTGAGCCGGGTTGACGACGAGCATCGCCGCCAACGCGACCAGGACCGTAACCGCGGCGGCGAGCACCACAGACAGATGCCTGCGGCTGAAACTTCGTCTGCGCATGGGGACCTCGTCATCCTTGAGGAAGGGGTTCCGGTCGGCCTCGTTTAGAGGCTGTCCGGACTGTCGATGTGGTGCGGTTCGCAGCGGTCCGTGGGCACCGGGCCGATCCCTTACGGCTTCCCGCCGTTCAGGTCACACTCGGCGCCGAAGTCGAGGACGGGCACCGAGTGGCCGGCACGCATTGATGAGGCCATGACATATGCATCGTGCGACATGCCCCTTGCGACTCGGCCGTTGCGGTGGGCGTGACCCGGAGGTGCCCTGCTGTGCGAGGGGAGCGACTCTGGTGCGTTCGTCATACCGAACGAGGATCGAAGTGCCGAGCAACCTGGATCATAGGGAACCGATGAACGGCGTCAATACCTCTCGCATGATGCGCGAGCAATGCCGAAACATTCGCAGGGCACTATGAATGAAACGCCGCAGGCGAAGCCGATCGATGGAACGAGAAGGTTCGGCGTCGGCGAGGCAACCCCGCCGCCCGCTGCGGCGCGGAACGGGCCCTCGCCCACGCCCAGTTGCTCACGAACAGCGGCCACTTGCATGGGGCCGTGCCCCCGCCGCGGTGGAGGCCGGGGCCGTTTTCAGCCGGTTTGACGGTGAGAGGCTCGGCCACCTTCCAGGCGCGCCGCTGACCGAGCCAAACGCCATCACGCCTCGGCGGCCCCGATGAACTCGCGCACGGCGCCGCGCGGGTCCCCCGAGCGGACGAGTGCCTCGCCGACCAGCACTACGTCGGCTCCCCAACCGCGGTACTCCGCAACGTCCTTCGGGCCCGTCACTCCTGATTCCGCGACCCTGACCGTGCCTTCGGGAATGCCCGTCACGAGGTCCGCGAACACGGTGCGATCCACGTCCAGCGTTGTCAGGTCCCGCGCGTTGATGCCGAGAAGCTCGGCTCCTGCGGCGGCAGCGCGCCGGACTTCGTCGGCCGTGTGCGCCTCCACGAGCGGCGTGAGACCCAACTCCTTGCACAGCCCCATCAGGTCGGCGAGTTGGGCATCGTCGAGCGACACGACCATGAGAAGCGCAAGATCGGCGCCGTGCGCGCGAGCCTCCCACAGCTGATAGGGGTCGACGATGAAATCCTTGCGCAGGACGGGCACGTCGACCCGGGCACGCACGGCGTCCAGATCGGCGAGGGAGCCGCCGAAACGCCTGCTCTCGGTGAGCACGCTGATCGCAGCGGCGCCGCCGGCCGCGTACTGGGCCGCGAGGGACGCGGGATCGGGGATGTCCGCCAGCGCACCCTTGCTGGGACTCTTCCGCTTCACCTCGGCGATGATCGACACCCCGGGCGCACGGAACGCGGGCAGGGGGTCAAGCGCGGGTACCGCGTCCGCTGCCCGGGAGCGCAGCTCCGCCCACGGCGTCGCACGCTTGCGTTGTTCCACGTCTTCGCGAACCCCCGCGAGGATCCCCTCGAGAACGGTCATTGCCCTCTCCCTGTCGAATCGATCACGGCGAGCGTATCGACCTGCCTCGGAGCGCGGGAATGGAACTTCTCGTGCACCAGCAACCATACATGGGATGTTACTGGGTCACTGCCGAAGAGGGAGGGAGCGGCGAACAGGCCGTCGGAGCAGCGGCGACGGGACGAAACGCCGCAGAGTTCACCCTGTGCCGCCGATCCCTAAATTCTGGCATCCATGGGATGTCCAGCCAGGGATGTGCGTGATATCTGTACGAGTCGGCCGTCGACGCCAACGGGACGGTACGACGGCCGAGTTGCTGACTCGTATGGCGATTCAGCCCCGTTTCAGCCCCGTTGATTCGGCACTCACTCGTCATGAGAGGACGCCTGAATGAGAAAGTCCTGGACTTCATCGCCCCTCACTCTTGCCACTGGCGCGCTCGGGGTGACGGAGGCAGGTGTGACCCCTGCCTCCGCCGCCTCCAACACGCCTTTGCGGGTCATGCCGTTGGGCGACTCGATCACCTGGGGTGAGGGAAGCAGTACGGGCAACGGCTATCGGGGTCCGTTGTGGGACAAGCTTGCGGCGGACGGCCATCCGCTGGACTTCGTCGGCACGTTGCGGGGCGGTTCGATGTCCGACCCCGACAACGAAGGCCACTGCGGATACCGCATTGACCAGATCGCCGCGCTCGCCGACGCCTCGCTGACCCGCTACCGGCCCAACGTCGTGACGCTGGAGATCGGCACCAACGACCTCAACGGGAACTACCAGCCCGCCACCGCCACCGCCCGGCTGAAGTCGCTGGTCGACCAGATCACCGCCGCCGTCCCCGACGCAACCGTCCTCGTGGCTTCCCTGGTCGTATCCACCAGCGGCACGGTGGAGCAGTACCGTGCCTCGTACAACCAGGCCGTCCCCCACATCGTGAGCGAGGCACAGGCCGCGGGCAAGCACGTCGCATACGTGGACATGAGCGGCCTGACCACCGCCGACCTGACCGACACCCTGCATCCCAACGACACGGGCTACGAGAAGATAGCGGACGCCTTCCACCGCGGCATCCAGTCCGCGGACAGCGCCGGGTGGCTGAGGAACACCGCCCGGCCGGACCGTACGGATGCGGCATCGCGAACCGCTCGTCGTACCTGAACCGTTCGAGCAGGCCGCGACGCTCCGCGCCCCAGCGATCCGGGGGCACGGAAGGAATGCCGGTCAGTGGCGGAAGGGACGCCGAGCCCCAGCGCGCACCCCTCGGAACCGAGTACGAAGCCGACTCTGAAGCAGGGTTGTCGAAGCGCTTCGACAGTGGCATCCTCCCTGATGGGCTGCCAATGGACCGGCAGAAGAAAGTGTCTGGCGGTAGAGGCTCTTGTTTCGCACGAAACATGTCCGTTAACTTGCGCCTGGAAGTGAAGCGCTTCGACAATGCCGCCCCGCCCTCATGGCCATCCCCCGCACCCGTCCCGCGAGGCGAGCGGCCCGAGAACGAACAAGTACTGCTGTCACCGGCCCTTACGGCCCGACAGAGCACGACTCGACTCTCCGTACCCGAGGAACCGTCATGACGACTCGCAGCATCACCGACCGCCTGGGCGGCCTGGCCTTCGGCGGGGACTACAACCCCGAGCAGTGGGACGAGCCGGTCTGGAAGGAGGACGACGAGCTGATGCGCACGGCCAGGGTCAACCTGGCCACGGTGGGCGTCTTCTCGTGGGCCCTGCTCGAACCGGAGGAGGGACGCTACGACTTCGCCTGGCTCGACGCCCACATCGAACGCCTGCACGCGAACGGCGTGGCCGTCGACCTGGCCACCCCCACCGCCTCCCCGCCGCCCTGGTTCACCCTGGCTCACCCGGACGCATTGATGGTCGGGCCCGACGACACCCGACTCGTCCACGGCAGCCGGGACACGTACTGCCTCACCGCACCCGCCTACCGGAGCGCGGCCCGTCGGATCGCCGGGGCGCTCGCCGAACGCTACGGAGACCATCCCGCCCTCGCGCTGTGGCACGTGCACAACGAGTACGCCACCCTCTGCTACTGCGACCACACGGCTGCCGCCTTCCGGGTGTGGCTGCGCGCCCGCCACGGCTCGCTCGACGCCCTCAACGAGGCCTGGGGAACGGCCTTCTGGAGCCAGCGCTACACCTCCTGGGAACAGGTACTGCCGCCGCGTGCGACGAACTGGCACAAGAACCCCGGCCAGCATCTGGACTTCCACCGCTTCTGGGCCGACGAGGTCATCGCTGCCTACCGCGAGCAGCGCGACGCGATCCGCGCGCACAGCGACCGGCCGGTGACGACCAACCTGATGCTGCCCTCGTACCAGAACCTCGATTTGTGGGGCCTCGCCCGGGAACTCGACGTGGTCACCTCCGACCAGTACCCCACCTCGCCCGGTCTGGGCGCCGCCGCCGACCTCGCCTTTCACGCGGATCGCGCCCGATCGCTGGGCGGCGGCCGTCCCTGGCTGCTGATGGAGCAGGGCACCAACACCGTCTACGACGGCGACCGGGTCCTCGCCAAGGACCCCGGTGACATCCTGCGCCACTCCCTTGGCCACATCGCCCGCGGCTCGGAGGGCGCCCTCTTCTTCCAGTGGCGCCAGTCCCGGGCCGGCGCCGAGACCTGGCACTCGGCGATGGTGCCGCACGCCGGGCCCGACAGCCGGATCTTCCGCGAGGTCACGCAGACCGGGGAGGCCGTCGCCCGGCTCGCCGAGTTGGCGGGCTCGACGGTCTCCGCGCAGGTGGCCGTACTGCACGACCCGGACGCCTGGTGGGCACTCGGCGTGGACGGCCTGCCCTCCACAGAACTCGACTACCACACGGCACTCGGCCGGACGCACCGCGCGCTGTGGGACGCCGGCGTCACGGTCGACTTCGCCCACCCCGAACACGAGTTGAACCACTACCCGCTCGTCGTCGCGCCGGCCCTGTTCCTCCTCTCCGACGCGGTGGCCGAGAAGCTGCGCCGATACGTCGCCGACGGCGGAACGCTCCTTGTCCAGCACGCGAGCGGCTACGTCGACGAGCGCCTCCACGCCCACCTCGGCGGCTACCCGGCCGCTCCCCTGCGCGAGGCACTGGGCATCCGCGTCGAGGAGTACCGGCCACTGCGGCGCAGCGAGCGGATCACCCTGTCGGACGGCACACAGGGCACTGCCTGGAGCGAGTCCCTGCGCACCGAGGGCGCCGAGACGCTCGCCACCTACACCCACGGGATGCTCACCGGCAGCCCGGCGCTGACCCGTCACCGCTTCGGCACCGGGCAGGGCTGGTACCTCTCGACCCACCTCGACGACGCCGACTACGGCGCCCTGGTCGCCCGGCTGCTCGACGAGGCCGGAGTGGGCCCCGAGCTGCCGGGCCTGCCCCCGCAGGTCGAGGCCGTCACCCGGCACGCCCCGGACGGCCGCCGCTGGCGCTTCCTGATCAATCACAGCGCTGCACCCGTGTCCTTGCCCGAGCCAGCCCACGACCTGCTCACAGACGGCACGGTGTCCGAACTGCCGCCCGGCGGTTGCGCGGTACTGCGCGGGCACTGACCTCGAAAGGGCCGACATGACCAAGGAACAGCCGACATGACCAAGGAACAAGGGCCTTTCCACTGGGGGCACGAGGCCCTTCACCTCGAGATCGTCCTCGATGACGACGGCAGCCCGCGCCTCACGAACCTCGGACTGCCCGGCGAAGCGCAGAACGTCACCGGTGCGTCCCTGCCCCTGGTGGAGGTGACGGCCGCGGGTCACGGCCGTGGCTGGTCGGGAGACCGCCTCGTGGGCACCGATCTCGGCGGGCGTCTGCGCCACCGGACCCACCGCGCGAGCCGCGACGGCGACTGGCACACGCTGACCGTGCACCTCCACGATCCGGAGACCGGGCTGGTCGCGGAGGTGACCTACCGCTCACCGGACGGTATCCCCGTGCTCCGCAGCGAGGTGACCCTGCGCAACGAAGGACAGATGACGCTGCACCTGGAGTCGGTCAGCTCGCTCGCGGCGGGCTGCCTCACTCCGCAGGACCCGGCGGCCATCGACGCCGCGGACCTGCTGTGGGCGGAGAACGACTGGCTCGCCGAATGCCGCTGGCAGCGACAGCCGATGCGCCTGACCACACCGGCCCACAGCGGACGCGTGAGCTACGCGAACCGCAGAGCCGGCTTCCCCCTGAACGGACAGGGCACCTGGTCCAGTTGCGGACGCCTCCCCATGGGCGGCCTGACGGACCGGCGTACCGGCCGCACCTGGGTGTGGCAGATCGAACACAACGGCGGGGGCTGGCGCTGGGAGTGCGGCGAGCGGGACAAGGCGGCCTACGCGGCGCTGTTCGGACCCACCGACACCCACCACAGCTGGCGGCACGCCCTTGAACCCGGCGCCGTCTTCCGCACCGTACCCGCCGCCCTGTCCTTCAGCGCCGACGGCGGCCCCGACGCCGCGTTCGCCGCGCTGACCCGCTACCGCCGCGCCCAGCGCCGCCCGCATGCCGACCACCAGCGCCTGCCCGTCATCTTCAACGACTACATGAACTGCCTGATGGGCGACCCCACGACCGAGAAGCTGCTGCCGCACATCGACGCGGCGGCCGACGCGGGCGCGGAGTACTTCGTGATCGACGCCGGCTGGTACGACGGCGACGACGGAGGCTGGTGGGACAGCGTCGGCGCCTGGGAGCCCGCCGCCTCCCGGTTCCCCGGCACCCGCGGGATCCACGAGGTCCTGGACCGTATCCGGGAGCGTGGCATGGTGCCCGGCCTGTGGCTGGAGCCGGAGGTGATCGGCGTACGCAGCCCCATGGCCAAGTCCCTGCCCGACGAGGCGTTCTTCCGCCGCGACGGCATCCGCGTCACGGAGGCCGGCCGGCACCACCTGGACCTGCGCCACCCGGCCGCCCGTGCCCACCTGGACGAGGTCGTGGACCGCCTGGTCGGCGAGTGGGGCGTCGGCTACCTCAAGCTCGACCACAACATCGACCCCGGCTCCGGCACCAGCGCCCACCCCGGCGAGACCCCGGGCGCCGGACTGCTCGGCCACAACCGCGCCCACCTCGACTGGCTCGACGGCGTCCTGGACCGCTACCCGCACCTGGTGCTGGAGAACTGCTCCTCCGGCGGCATGCGCTGGGACGACGCCCTGCTGTCCCGGATGCAGCTGCAGTCCACGAGCGATCAGCAGAACCTCCACCTCTACGCGCCCATCGCGGCTTCCGCGCCCACCGCCGTCACCCCCGAACAGGGTGCCGTCTGGGCGTACCCCCAACCGGAGGACTCCCTCGACGAGGTGGCCTTCACGATGGCCAACGCGCTCCTCGGCCGGATCCATCTCTCCGGCCGCATCCCCGAACTCGAGCCGGAGGCCCGCGCCCTGGTCCACGAGGCGGTAGCCGCGTACAAGGCCATCCGCGGCGACCTGCCGGGGGCCGTGCCGTCCTGGCCCCTGGGCCTTCCTGGCTGGGACGACCCCTGGATCGCCCTGGCCCTGCGCACGCCGGCCACCACCTACCTCACTGTCTGGCGCCGACCCGGAACCGACATCACGGCGACGCTGCGCCTGCCCCACCTGCGGGACACCGCCGCACGTGTCGATCTGCTCTATCCCTCGGTCAGTCGGGCCGTTTCCGCCTGGACGCCCGGCACGGCCGAGCTGAGCCTGACCCTGCCCACCGCGCCGTCCGCCGTCCTGCTCCGCATCACCGCCACGGACCCCGGCGCTCCCTGAACCACCCCACGCCCGCATCACGAATCCACGAGAGGACCTATCGGGTGCCCCCTCTGCACCAGCCGGATGGACGCTTGACCAACCCCGTGATCCCCGGCTTCCACCCCGACCCCAGCATCTGCCGCGTCGGCGACGACTACTACCTGGCTTGCTCCAGCTTCGAGTACTTCCCTGGGGTGCCCCTCTTCCACAGCCGTGACCTGGTGCACTGGACGCAGATCGGCAACGCCCTGGACCGGCCGGAGCAGCTGCGTCTGTCGGACGCCTGGTCCTCCGGCGGGATCTACGCCCCCACCCTGCGCCACCACGACGGCCGCTTCTGGTTGATCGTCACCAACTGCACCGAGGGCGGCGGCAACCTGATCGTCACCGCCACCGACCCCACCGGACCCTGGTCGGACCCCATCTGGGCGCCGGGTGTCCCCGGCATCGATCCCGACCTGGTCTGGGACGAGGACGGCACCTGCTGGTGCACGGTCGCCGGGGTCTCGCAGGTCCGTCTCGACCCGTCCACCGGGCAGACGCACGGAACACCGCACAAGCTCTGGTCCGGCGGGCCCGGCGCCAAGGCCCCGGAAGCACCGCACCTGTACCGGATCGGCGACTACTGGTACCTGCTCATCGCCGAGGGCGGCACCGAGCGCGGCCACGGCGTATCGATCGCCCGCGGCCGTACGCCCGCCGGCCCGTTCGAGCCGTGCCCGGACAACCCGATCCTCACCCACCGCGGCACCGACCACCCCGTCCAGAACACCGGGCACGCCGACCTGGTCCAAGGCCCCGACGGCTCCTGGTGGATGGTGTTCCTCGGCGTCCGACCGGGCGGCGGCACACCGGGCTGGCACGTGCTCGGCCGGGAGACCTTCCTGGCCCCCGTGACCTGGGTGGACGACTGGCCGGTCGTCGGCGAGGTCGCCCTGGACCTGCCCGAGCTCCCGTGGCCGCTCTCCCCCAGCTCTGTCGAGGAGCACCGGGACGACTTCGAGCTCGCCGAACTGCGGCCGTCCTGGATCTCCCTGCGGGACCGGCCCGCCGAACACTGCACCACCAAGGAGCGCCCCGGATGGCTGACGCTCCGCGCGCGGGGCGGCTCCCTGGACGAGCCCGACGTGGTGTTCACCGGTCGGCGCCAGCAGCACAGGTCGTGCCGGGCACGCACCCTGGTCGATGCCACGGAGGGCGGCGGTGGCCTCGCCGTGCGGCTCGACGAGCGACACCACTACGAAATCGAGGTGTCCGGCACGCGGGTGCGGGTGGTCGCGCGTATCGGCTCCCTGCGCACGGTCGTGGCCGCACAGTCCGTGCCCGCCGGGCCGGTGGTCCTCGCCGTCACGATCGCGGAACCGCCGTCGCCGCACGGGCCGTGCACGGGACCCGACGTCGTCTCCCTCGGCGTCGAGCAGCCCGACGGCACGTTCACCGAGCTCGCGACCCTCGACGGCCGCTACCTGTCGACCGAGGTCGCCGGCGGCTTCACCGGTCGGGTCATCGGCATGTACGCCGCGGCAGGCACCGTCCACTTCGACTGGTTCGACTACGAGCCCCTCGACGGCTGAACCAGGCCCCTCCCGCTGCATCTCTCTGCATCCCTCCGCCTCCCTCTACTCACCATGAGCCGACGGTGGCGCCTGACCGCTGCCCGGCCACGGACCGGATCACCCGCACCACCGACCGAAAGGCATGACACATGAAGGACATACGCAGACCCGCACACCACCGCAACCGCGGCCCCGGACGCCTGGCCGGCCTGCTGATGGCCCTGCTCGTCGTCCTGGGACTGTCCGGCAGCACCGCGCTGGCCGCGACCGACGGCACGGCACAGCAGGCACTCGCCACGGTCAAGGTGCCGGCCGGTGCCAAGGACGCCGTCGCCGCGATGCAGCCCAGTTGGAACCTGGGCAACACCCTGGACGCGATTCCGGACGAGACGTCCTGGGGCAACCCCAAGGCCACCAGGGAACTGTTCAAGACCATCCGGTCGCAGGGCTTCCACAGCGTCCGCATCCCGGTGACCTGGAGCGCACACCAGTCCACCACCGCGCCCTACACCGTCGACGCCGCGTACCTGAGCCGTGTCAAGGAGGTGGTCGACTGGGCACAGGCCGAGAACCTCTACGTCGTGCTCAACGTCCACCACGACTCATGGCAGTGGGTCTCGAAGATCTCCACCGACCACGACAACGTGCTCGCCCGCTACGACGCCCTGTGGACCCAGATCTCCGCGACGTTCCGGGACGAGCCGCGCACCCTGCTCTTCGAGAGCATCAACGAACCGGGCTTCGACAACGCCACGGCGGCGCAGAAGACCGAGTTCATGAACGAGCTGAACACCTCGTTCCACGAGATCGTCCGCTCTTCGGGCGGCGCGAACAAGGGCCGGCTGCTCGTCCTGACCACACAGGGCGGCACCCCCTCACAGGACCTCATGGACGACCTGTACACGACGATCAGCGCGCTGCACGACAGCAACCTGGTCGCCACCGTGCACTACTACAGCTACTACCCGTTCAGCGTGAACGTCGCGGGCGGCACCCGGTACGACACCGCCGCCCAGAACGACCTGACCGACGCCTTCGCCCGCATGCACGACACCTTCGTCGACAGGGGCATCCCCGTCTACCTCGGCGAGTACGGCCTGTTGGCCTGGCCCGACCACAACCATCCCGACCGCGTCGAGCGGGGTGAGGCGCTGAAGTACTTCGAGCACCTCGGATACACGGCGCGCCATGCCGGCGTCACGACCGCCCTGTGGGACCCCGGAACTTTCGCCTACCTGAACCGGGACACCCTGAAGTGGCAGGACCCCGCCCTGTTCGCCTGGATCAAGTCGAGCTGGACCTCCCGCTCGGGAACCGCCTCCTTCGACAAGGTCTTCGTGGCGAAGTCGAGCCGGATCACGGCCCAGTCGCTCACACTGAACCTGAACGGCACCAAGTTCCAGAGTCTGTGGGACGGCGACACCAAGCTTGTCGTGGGCAAGGACTACACCGTCTTCAAGGATCGGCTCACTCTCACGGCTCAGGCGCTGACCCGGCTGACCGGTGAGCGGGACTACGGGGTCAATGCGACGCTCCAGGCCCGGTTCTCTCGCGGCCTGCCCTGGAAGATCGACGTGGTCACCTACGACACCCCGGTGCTGTCGAACGCCACGGGCACACCCGATTCGTTCACCCTTCCCACGAAGTACCAGGGCGACCTGCTGGCGACCATGGAGGCCACGTACGCCGACGGCAGCAACGCCGGCCAGACCAGCTGGACTCCGTACCAGGAGTTCAACGCGGCCTTCTCGCCTGACTACCCGAACGGCACGATCATCCTGACTCCCGAATTCCTGAAGGCACTGCGTGACGGGGAACCGGCGACGCTGACCTTCCACTTCCACAGCGGCGCCAAGGTGAAGTACAAGGTCACGAAGTCCGGAGACTCCGTCACCGGTATGGCTGTCACGGAATCCTGACCGACCGACCCTCGCCCTGGTTGCTCACCTCCCGGGCAACCAGGGCTCTGACGTCTCTGCGGCGCCGCGGCATATCCCCGCTCGCGCGTGGGCCACTTCCTGTGAGAAATCGTTGGCAACCTTTGCGCTTCCGGTGGTCACTCAGTAGTGCACCATCGGCTCGATCTTGCGAACGGACAGGAAATGAACACATCGAGGCAGGCCGCGCGGCAGCGCAGACAAAGACGCAGGCTCATGCTGGCCGGCACATCGGCGCTGATCGCCGCGGGCGTTGTCGCCTACCTGGTCATGGCGTTGCTCCCCGACCGCAACGTCGACGCAGGGCCTGCCGCAGCCACACCCCTCGCCAGCACCCAGGTGAAAGCCACCGCCGCCGGCGGCGAGAGGGCTACCCCGGCCGCGACGGCGAGCCCAACCGGCTCGCCCAGCCCGACGGGTGCCTCGACCACCAAGTCGGCGCGACCGTCACCCACTCACACCCCGGAGCCCAAGCAAAAGCCCGCTACAACAACTGCGCAGGCAGGACGGATTCAGCCGCACACCAGCTACCGGGGCGTCGCCACCGCCTACGAGGCCGCGGACGGAAACGGCGCCTGCCTGTTCGGCCCCAGCCCCGACCTCATGATCGCGGCCATGAACACCACCGACTACGAGACGTCCAGGGCGTGCGGCGCATACGTGCTCGTACACGCGGCCAACGGCAAATCCATCACGGTACGCATCACCAACGAATGCCCCCTGCCCTGTGCACCCGGGCAACTCGACCTCAGCCAACAGGCATTCGCCAAACTGGCCGACCTCAAGGTCGGCCGGATCCCCATCACCTGGAGCCTGGTGAGCCCCAGCATCTCCAACATGATCTCCATCCGGTACAAGACCGGATCCAGCCGCTACTGGTGCGGCATCCAGGCGATCGGCCACCGCAACCCCGTCGCCAGGCTTGAGGTCCGCACCGCGGGCGGCTGGCGGCGACTGCCCCGCACCTCCTACAACTACTTCATCTCCGCGGACGGCAGCGGGTGCGGCAGCGCGATCAGACTCACCGACATCTACGGCGAACGGTTGACCATCAACGGAATCGCGGTGCGGCCGAACGTCGCGCAACCCACCCAGGTCCAGTTCGCCCGACACTGATCCCACCGCCCGCCCAAGGCCGACGTCGAAGCCATCTTCGCGGACCGCAACGCACTGAGGGCCGAGGTCGACCGCGCCTGAGAAAGGACGCGGACCGACCTCGGCCCTCATGTCACTGCTGTCGGGTCAGCCGCCGCTGACGGTCAGGTTGTTGGTGTTGAAGTTGAGTCCGCCGGACGACGAGGTGATCTCATAGCCGAACTGCACGTCGCCGATGACTTCGTTGCCGGGCATCCAGCCCTTGGTGTACGCGATCCAGTTGAGGACCGGCTTGACGTCCACGGTGCCGGAGTTGGAGTCGGACGTCCGCAGGAACGAGAACACCTGGTTCGACCCGTTGGTGCCCTTGTAGACGTTCCAGTTGTGGCCGCCGACTCCGGGCGGCGTTCCGACGACCGAACAGGACGCATACACAGTGCCGGAATCCATCTCACGAAGATCAGTTCTCGCCGGATTGGCGGCCATGACGGTGGCCGCCACGGTCGGCTCCGCCGCACTGGCGACACCCGCGTACGCGGCGACGGCCGCCATCCCCCTGCCGCTCCCTCCCCTGCGGATCCCCAAGGTCGACCTGGGTCTGGAACAGCAGCCGGACTCCAAGATCCAGTGGCTGATGGACGCCAAGCTGGGCATGTTCATCCACTGGGGGCCGTACGCGGGCCCGGCCAAGGGCGAGTGGTGGATGCACGCCGGGCCGGTCACGCCTGCGGACTACCGGAAGTACGTCACCGACGCGACGAGTGAGCAGTTCACCGCCGACGCCTACGACCCGGCGGCCTGGGCGCAGTTGGCGAAGGACTTCGGGGCGAAGTACACGACGCTGACCACCCGTCACCACGACGGGTTCGCGATGTGGCCGCTGAACCACCCCAACGCCTGGAGCTCCGGACAGGCACCGCTCAAGCGTGACTTCGTCAAGGACTACGTGGCGGCGGTGCGGGCGGCCGGGCTGAAGGTGGGCCTGTACTACTCGCCCATCGACTGGCGCTACCCCGGCTACTACGACGTCACCGGCACCAACTGCGCGAGCAACCCGTGGAATTACACCACCGATCCGGCGCACAAGGAGAACGCACGGATCATGAAGACCGAGGTGTACGAGTCGGTCAAGGAGCTGGTCACCCAGTACGGCGTGATCGACGACCTGTGGTGGGACGGCGGCTGGATCGCCGAGCAGGGCACCGACGCGGACGGCGCGTTCTTCTGGGAGCCCGGCCAGTTCCGCGACACCGCCAACCAGTGGCAGGTGGACGCCACTTACGGCGAGACGGACGCCAGTGGCAAGCCGCTGGGACTGATGGGCATGGTCCGTAAGCACCAGCCCGACATCGTCGCCACCTCACGCTCCGGCTGGAAGGGCGACTACGACAGCGACGAGGGCCCGGGGGTCCCGACCGGGGCGATCCGCACCGGCAGGCTCGTCGAGAAGGTCTTCAGCATCATCGGCACGTGGGGCTACTCCAACACCGCTGTCATGAGCTACGGCACCGCCCTGAACATCCTGGTCAACTGCTGGGTGCGGAACATGACCGTGATGGTCAACGTCGGCCCGGACCGGCACGGCACCGTCTCCGACGCCCAGGCCGCCCTCCTGCGCCAGATCGGCACCTTCATGACCGCCTGCGGCCAGTCCGTCTACGGCACTCGCGGCGGACCGTGGAACCCGGTCGACGGCCAGTACGGCTTCACGTACAAGGACAACACCTTCTACACCCACCTGCTGCCCGGCTACAGCGGCACCACCTTCACCACCCCGTCGATCGGGGACGCCCAGGTCACTCGGGTCTTCGATGTGCGCTCCGGTGCCAACCTGTCGTACTCGGTCGAAGGCGACGGCCGGATCACGGTCAACGGCATCGACCGCACCACCCACCCCCAGGACAGCGTCGTCGGCGTCGCACTGGACCGCCCCGTGCAGCCTGCCGACGTCGCCACCGGCAGGACCGCGACCGCCGACAGTGAGGAGACCTCCAAGGGCAACACCGCGGCCAAGGCGGTCGACGGAGCCACCGCCACCCGCTGGTGCGCCAACGACGGAAACACCGGCCACTGGCTCAAGGTCGACCTCGGCTCGACCCGCTCACTGACCGGCACCCGGATCGCCTGGGAACGGGACAAGACCAACTACCAGTACAAAATCGAGGGCTCCACCGACAACAGCACGTGGACCACACTCGTCGACAACACCGCCACCGCCGGCACAAGCCAGGTCCAGACGGCCGTGTTCCAGGCCCAGGCACGCTACGTCCGCGTCACCGTCACCGGGCTGCCCGCCGGGGTGTACGCGTCCGTCCGCAACCTGGAGGTCTACGACCGGCCCTTCACCGCGGACCTGGGCACCTACAAGGTGATCAACCGCAACAGCGGCAAGGCGCTGGACGTCAGCAACGCCTCGACCGCCGACGGCGCCACGCTCATCCAGTGGCCCTACGGCGGCGGGACCAACCAGCAGTGGAGCCTCCTGCCGAACACCGACGGATCGTTCCGACTGGCCAACGTCAAGAGCGGCAAGCTCCTGCAGAGCCCCAACAGCACCCAGGGCGCCACCCTGACCCAGGAGTCCGACAACGGCGGTGACAACCAGTGGTGGAAGCTGGTCCCCTCGGCCACCAGCGGCTACTACCGGCTCGTCAACGTCCGCACCGGCCGGTGCGCCGACGTCGCCAACGCCTCCACCACCGACGGCACCAAAGTCATCCAGTGGCCCGTGACCGACGGCTCCAACCAGGACTGGCAGATCGTCAGCCTCTGACCGGCCACCCGCCCGAGGCCGTACCTGACCGGCGAAAACGGGGTCACATCCTGCCAGGACGTGACCCCGTTCCCCGAATGCCCCCCGCAGCCCACGCGACGTCGGATACGCCGAGGCGGCCACCGGGTTTCAGGACGGGGAAGGTCACGGGCCGGGTGCGGCGCCCACCGTGGCCGACGCCTGCGCCCCTTTCCCCAACTCGACAGCGTCAGCGTCTACAACGGCTGGTTCCCCGCCCTCAGCCGCCTCGTACAGCTCATCTCCACGGCAGCCACCACAGGGGCACGGCACCCCTACGGCCGGAATCAGCCGCCGCGCCGCACCCGGGCCGCCTTGCGGACCTCCGCGATCTCGCGGGCCTCGCTGCTCGTGCGGGACGACCTGCCGCCGGAGCCGCTCTTCGCGTCCATGGTGCTGCCCAGGCCGCGGAACGGGGCGTTGTGGTTCTTGGGGCGCGGTGCGGCGGGCCCGACGTCGAGAGGCTTTCCGGAGGGGGCCTTGTCGCCGGTGATCCGGCTTATCTCCGCTCGCCGGACCGCACTTTGGTGACCTTGGGGACGACGCCGGCGTCCGCCGTGACCTGGCTCGTCTCGCGCCGCTGTCCCGACAGCACGAGTGTCACGACGGTGCCGGAGCGTCCGACCCGGGCCGTGCGGCCCGCGCGGTGCAGATAGTCCTTCGGGTCGGTGGCCGGGGCGACGTTGACCACGAGGTCGAGGTCGTCGACGTGCAGGCCGCGTGCGGCGACGTTCGTCGCTACCAGCGAGGTGACCTGCCCGTTCTTGAACCGGGCCAGCGTCCGGGGGCGCTGCGGCTGCGACTTGCCGCTGTGCAGTGCGGCGGCGGCCACGCCGCTGGCCCGCAGATGCCGCGTGAGCTGGTCGACGCCGTGCTTGGTGTCCAGGAACAGCAGGACGCAGCCGGGCGGCGATCTCCGTGGTCACGGCGTACCGGTCCGGGCCGTGCACGGCGAAGACGTGGTGCACGATCGCAGAGACCGCGCCGGACGAGGGGTCCACGGAGTGGACGGCGGGTCCGAAGGGACCGTACCGAGGAAGGCGCGGCGGGGACGCGGCCACCAGCCAGGGACACCTGACGGAGCACCGGCACAGCGACGCTGCAAACGCTCAGCGTTAGCACGGGGCACGCCGCCTGAGCCTCCCGCGGCCGCGCCGCCAGGCCGAGGAACGACAGCCGGACCTGCCTGCGCGGATTGCCTCGACGCACCTGGACCACAAGGCCTCCACCTGAGAAACGCCCCCGCCCTGGACCTTGTGAACGCCAGAAAACGCTTCGAACGATCTGCGCCATGTGGCGCCACAGGGACACCCCCAGCCTCGAAGTCGGGCTTCTTCCAGACCCGCAAAGAAAGGCGCCTGACCTGGGCGTGTACCCGTCAGGCACCTTTCACGCGCAGTGCTCTCGGCTCAGGGACTGCTCGATGAGCGTCAAGCGCATTCGGCACGGCCTACACCGATGTAGAGCCAGAACTGGATCCCGGTGTGCTGGTGTGCGGTTCACCCCTGCCTCGTCCCGACGCGACCACGTCCATGGGCCGGTGCCGGTGGCGGACCGGCGGCAGGGTCACCTCGAGTGGCCGTCGGAGCGCCGGCGGTGGAGCGTGAAGGTCTCGAACACCGACAGGTCGCCGTTCGGCTTGTTCACGTTGTAGTAGGTCACGTGCATGCGGGTGGTGTCACCGGCGTGCCGGCCGGGGTCGACGGTGAAGGCGGCGAAGCCGTAGGGGTGCTCGATGTCCCGGACTCCGGTCCAGACCGCCTCCTCCTTGGTGTAGGTGGAGGTGCGCTTGCCGTTGGAGCCGGGGGTCGCCGACACAGCGGTGATCACCTTGGCGGTGCCGTCCGTGAAGAACTTCTCGTTCGTCGTGCCCGAGACGCCTCCGCCGCCGAGGATCATGTGCACGGTGCCAAGACCGGTGTCGATGGAGTCGGTGGCCTGGGAGACCGGACGAGGGGTCAGCGTCTCGCTGCCGGTGACGACGCCGCGGACGGCGAGCGAGCGCTCGTAGTTGTGCTCATGGCCGCACAGCACGAGGTCCACGCCGTACCTGTCGAACAGGGGACCGTACTTCTGGCGCAGACCGAGGTCGGCGCCGTTCGCGTCCGAGGAGCTGATCATGACCTGGTGCATGGCGACGACCACCCAGTCGATGTCCCCGGAGGAGCGCGCCGCCTTCAGCTCCTTTTCCAGGAAGGCGAGTTGCCGTCCGCCGGAGTAGCCGCTGATGTAGACGTCGCCACCGTCCTGGAGGCAGTTGTCGTCGTTCTGCAGCACGATCACCCGGACGGAGCCGACCGTGAACGCGTACCACAGGCCCGCGAGTTCGGCGTCGGTCTCGGTCGAGGGGAGGGTGAAGTAGGTCTGGTAGGCGCCGAGCCCGAGTGGGCCGTTGGCCTTCTCGATCTCGTGGTTGCCGGCTGCGGGCATCCAGGGGCGGAAGCGCGCGGAACGGGTGTTGTTGGTGAAGAAGTTGTTCCAGGTACGCACCCGGTCGACGTCCAGGTTCGCGTAGCACAGGTCGCCGTTGAGCAGATGGAAGAGCGGGGCGACCTGCTCGATGCCGGTGACGATGTCCTTCGTCGCGGGGGTGGAGTTCGCGTCGAGCGCCACCGTGCCGTTGGCCGCCCAGGTCACCTGCGGAGCGGACTGGTCGCCGAAGCTGGTGAAGGTGAACGGCTTCCGTCCGCGCGGAGCGGTGCGGAACGTACCGCTGTCGGGCGTCGTCCCCTCGTGGGTGGCGAGGTAGACGTAGTCGGTGCCCTGGGGTGAGCCGGTTCAGCGAGGCGTGGTGAACATAGACGGTACGGCTGGAGGTGCCGTCCACGTAGGTGACGGTCCGGGCGTCGGCGCTGGATCCGAAGCCGTGCTCCAGCGTGCCGTAGTGCACAACGGGTCTGGTCACCGGTCTGTCGGTGATCCACGACACCGTCATCTGGGTGCGCGGGTCTGCCCCGAAGGTCAGGTGCAGCCCTTGGACCGGCGGCGCACCGGCCGAGTCCGCGGTGAGGTGAAGGGCCGGAGCGGCCTGTGCCGTACCTGCTCCCAGCAACGGGGTGACGGCCGCGCCGGCCCCTGCCGTACCGAGGAGGCCCAGCGCGTGGCGACGGCTGACCCCCTCGGAAGACTGCGTCGACCCGTCCGGTGTCCCTGTCTGTGTGGCCATGGTGCCCTCTCTGGCGAGCAGTTGAGCTGACAACGACCGCACCCTGGCGCGCCCCGGCGGCCCCTGAGTGAACGGTGCGTTGCCAGACGGTCATTGCGCCGCGAGTGGCGGGCCACGGAGGCGATTCTTGCCCCTGCCTTTGCCAGTGGCCGCCCCGCCGTTGACGCGACCGCCCCGCGCATCCGCTCAACGGCGGCCCGTGCGGCGGCCTCACGACGTGACCGGGCGCTGGACGCCACTGGACGCCAGTTGGGCAGGACAGAGAGGGCAGGGGCTCCGCCAGTACGCGATCGGCCCGCTCGGCGCCAGGTCGATGAGCGGGTCCCTTCAGCCCGGTCGCCCTTCGTGATGCGGGCGCGACGGATCAGCCGAGGTCGAGCCGTTCCTCGTAGAAGCCGCCGAACTCGCGCCCCCGGTCGACGAGGTGGATCTCGAGGATCCAGTGGCAGCGGCGCCCGGCCTTGTCGGTCCGCCGCATCGGGGTGTCGTTGCCGGGCGCGACATACGACTCGACGTCCGCACCGTCGATCGTCTCGTGCGGGAACTCGCCGACCAGGTGTCCGGCGTGCCAGCCGCCCAGTTCCCAGCCCGCGTCGGTAGCAAGCCGCTCGACCTCGGCGTACAGCCGCTTGCCGGTGATGTCCGGGTCGCGCTCGAAGAAGTGCCGCCCGGCCGCGAAGACCTTGGGCAGGTCGTCGCGCAGCCGCTGCTTGACCGGGTCGTCGCCGAGGACGAAGGTGCGCCCGAAGTCGGCCTCGTACTCCTCGAAGATGGGCCCGAAGTCGGCGAACACGATGTCGTCCGCGCCGATCACCCGGTCCGGCGGATTCTCCCGGTACGGCTTCAGCGTGTTCGGGCCCGAGCGCACGATCCGCTTGTGCCAGTGGCGGGTCGTGCCGAACAGTTCGTTCGCCAGGTCCCGGATCCGGTCACTGACCGCCCGTTCGCCCTCCCCCGGCGCGACCAGCCCGCGCACCTCGATCTCCGCGAACAGCCGCTCGGCCTTCGCCTGGGCATCCAGCAGACGCGCGGCGCGCGTGGGTTCGTCATCCGCCATGGGGCCGACCGTAGGCGTGTGAATCATCGTCCGGCAACCTGGTTCGTCACGGCTGCAGTCGCCGCCAGGACCAGTCCACGCCCTATGACCGAAGTGCCGGACAGTCCGGCGCAGCGGCGTGCGGTGCCCCTCATCCCGTCAGCGGGATCAGCGGCACCGGGGTGTGGGGCTGCCAATCCGGTGGTACGGCGGCGAGCGCGTCGGCGAGGGCGGCGCCGTGCAGGAACGCGGGCCGGTGTCCGCCGACGGGGCTGGCGGTGGCGCCGTCCCAGGTGACGGGGATCAGCCGGGTACGACCGGGGGCGGCGGTGATGTCACCGGTCAGCGGGATGCGGGGCAGGGCCGGCAGTGGGCGTCCGGTCAGGCCTGCGAGGAGTGGGGCGAGCAGGGTGTGGGCGGCGGTCAGGGCCGCGTACGGATTTCCGGGAAGGCCCACGATCCAGCGGCGGTCGGGGAGTCGGGCGAGCAGTTGAGGGTGGCCGGGGCGGACGGCGACCGCGTCCACCACCCACCGGGCTCCGTGCTCGACCAGCAGCCGCCTCAGCTGGTCGGTGGCTCCGACCGAGGTGGAGCCGGTCACCACGATCACCTCGGTGTCGTACGACGTGGTGAGCACGACGGTGGCCAGTGACCCCACGGGGTGGTCCGGCACGGGGCGTACGTCGGTGACCTTGCCGCCGAGCGTGTGCACCAGCGGCGGCAGCAACGGGCCCAGCGCGTCGCGTACCTGGCCGGGGGCGGGCTGCCCGGAACGGATCAGTTCGTCGCCGGTGACCAGGATCCGGACGCGGGCCCTGGGCCGTACCGGCAGCATGTCCTGGCCGCAGGCGGCGGCCAGGCCGAGCAGGGCGGGACCGACCCGCGTCCCTGCCGGCGCCAGGCACGCGCCCGCTGAAGCGTCCTCGCCCACCCGGCGGAGGTGTTCCCCGGGAGCCGGCACCGGGCCGCGTACCGTCGCCCCGTCCCGCACCGCGTGCTCCAGTGGCAGCACCGCCTCGGCGCCGCGGGGCATCTGCGCCCCGGTGGAGATCTCCACCGCCTCGCCGCCGGCCAGTCCCGCCGGCGCCTCGGTGGCACCCGCGCGCATCGCTCCGGCCGACAGCAGCCACGGTCCGGGGCCGGCGACGGCGTATCCGTCCATGGCCGCGGTGTCGAAGGCCGGCAGTGGCTGCCGGGCGCACAGGTCCTCGGCCAGCGTCAGTCCGGCGGCCCGTGTGAGCGCTACCTGCCCGGCGGGCAGGGGCGTGGGGGCCGCGTGGGCCAGTTCGCGCGCCCGCGACCACGGCCCGTCGCGGCAGGAGGTCACCGGGGCTGCGGCAAGTACGGTCATGTGTCCACCGTGCCGCCGTCGTTTTACCCCCTATGGCGCCGGAAGTTGCCGCCGCGCACCAAGCCGCTCACGCCTGCCTCGCTGGGGCGGTGAGGCGGTGAGGCGGTGAGGCGGCGGGTGCACACGACCAGCCGTACCGCCCGTGGAACTCGGACCGCGTCCGGCTGGAGCCGTAGTTCTCGTCCCAGGCACTGAGCCGAGAGGCTCAGCCGACCCGTACGGCACGGGCCAGGAAGTGCTGCCGCGCGTCCTCGTAACGGGCCAGCCGCCAGCCGGCCGCATCCAGCGCGGGCCGCAGGTTGGTCTCGGCCAGCGGGTCGTCGGGGTCCAGTGGGCGGCCGTGCCGGGCGGCGCGTCCGACGCGGCCCGAGGGGTGGAAGAGCAGGAGGGTGCCGCCCGGAGCGGTCACCCGGGCCCATTCGCCCAGTGCCGGTGCGGGTTCGGGAAGGTGGTTGATGAGTCCGGCGCTGAAGATGCCGTCCACCGAGCCGGAGGACAGGGGCAGGTGGCAGGCGTCGGCGAGCAGCAACGCCGCAATCTCGTTACGGCCGTGCCGGGCGGCGGCGTCGAGCATCGCCGCGGTGACGTCCACCCCGAGGACCACACCCTTGTCTCCGACTCCCGCCCGCAGCGCGGGCAGCGCCCGTCCGGTGCCGCACCCCAGGTCGACCACCGTCTGCCCCGCGCCGATCCCCATCCGGGCCACGGCAGCCGCGTAGACGGGTCCGTCGGCCGCGAAGCGCTCCTCCCAGGTCTCCGCCCTCGGCGTGAAGAACGTACGGGTCGACGTGTAGCCGGCGCGGGCCGCCACCAGCGCGGCGAACCGATCCAGTACCCGGGCCCGGTGGGGCGCGAGGACCGCCAGCTCTTCGAGCGCGTCCTCGCGCACGCCCGGCGCGGCAGCCGCGTCATCCGGGAACGCGGTTGCGAAGGCGTCGACCGCGGCGACGTCGACCTCCAGTGGAGCGGGCGCGGAGCGCCCGTAGGGCTGCGCGGCGGAGCCGGGCAGTGCTTTGTCCAGGCCGGTGTTGCCCGCGTGACGGCAGTGCAGGAGTGTTCCGGCGGGGCTGGGTTCGGCTGATCGGGTCCGGGGTGTCGGTGGTGGGTGTTAGCGTCCGGATCATGCAGCTTCGGTATGCCTTCCGTCTCGACCCGAATCTGGGCCAGCGTGCTGCGCTGGCGCGGGCATTCGGGTGTGCGCGGGTGGTGTACAACGACGCGGTTGCCGCCCGTGAACAGGCCCGGCGGGAGAGATCCCCGTACCCGGGCGCGGCCGTGCTGTCGAAGACGCTGATCACTCAGGCGAAGACCACGTCCGGGCGGCACTGGCTGGGCGAGGTGTCGGCAGTGGTACTGCAGCAGGCACTGCGGGATGTGGAGCGTGCCTACACCAACTTCTTCGCCTCGGTGAAGGGCGTCCGTTAGTCACTACCACTGGTAAGGCAGGTACTTCCCGTCGAGGGTGATGACGACCCGGTCGCCCTCGGGGTCAGGAACACGCCGGACGTCGAGCCGGAAGTTGATCGCGCTCATGATGCCGTCGCCGCACTGCTCGTGGATCAGCTCCTTGATGGTCGGCCCGTACACTTGGACGACCTCGTAGAGACGGTAGATCGTGGGATCCACGGGGACGGCCGCGTCCAGGGCTCCCCGGGTCGGCTGGAGTTGGAAGGCCAGGGCGGCGTCGTCACCGAGTTCGAGCAGTGCCGCCGCTGTGGCCGCCTCGTCCTTGCCCATCGGGTGCTGGCCGAGCAGGGCCGCCGTGGTCCAGGCGAGCGGCTTGCCGACCGCTTCGGCCAGTTGGGCCCATGTGACCCCGGTCTTCACCTTGGCCTGACGTACGGCTTCGGCGGCTTCCTGCTTGGTGAGCATGTGCATCTCCCTTGACGGCGGTGGTCCTGGTCGCACGTCACACCAGAGTAGGAGCCGTGTCGGGGCATTGACCTATTGACCCACTGGCCTACTAACGCACTGGCCCTACTGGCCTACACGAGGTACTGCCACTTGGTCATGCGGTCCTTCAGGTCCACGGTCGGCCCGTCCAGGGTGAAGGTCCCGTCTCCGCGGTGGTGAAACAGCTGCGGTTGGGGCTCGGAGGGGTCGGTCCACGCCCTGACGGCCTCCAGCAGGAAGAGGCTGTAGGGGGCCACGAGGCTGCTGTCGGCGACCCTGCACTCGATGTTGGCGAAGCATTCGGCCACCAGTGGCGCCTGGACCTCCGCAGCGGATACGGCGGTCAGGTCGAACTCCTCGAACTTGTCCACGTCGGCGCCCGAGCAGTTGCCGATGTCGACCACGGTGGCAGCCATGTCCGCCGTCGGGACCGAGATGACGCACTCGCCGGTTTCGACCAGAGCCTGATAGCTGTGGTCCCAGGGGCCGATGGTGCACGCGATCAGAGGCGGGTCATGGCGCACCATCATGTTGAACCCGTTGGTCATCACGTTCGGGATGCCGCGGTGCCGGGTGGTGACCAGGATAACGGGGCCAGGCTCGATCAGACGGTGAACCTGGTCCAGGGGGTGGGGCTGAAGGTCCTTCACGGTGATCATGTCTGCTCCTGGTGCCGTGCGATCCGCGCGTCGGCATCCCGGCCGGCGCTCTGTCTGTCGAATCGAGTGTCGGCAGTCGGGCACACCGCTATGAAGGCCGCGTTGTTCCTGGGTGCGGCAGGACCAGCCTCCACCGGCTCACCTGCTCACGTTCGCCGCTACTGCTCCTTGGCGGCGAGGTCGGACGCGGGCACAGCCGCCTGGGCATGCTTCGGATCGGTGGCCATGGTCCTCAGAGTCTCGAAGGCATCCGCGGTCGGGCTGGCCGGCTCAGCCTGATAGACCACCAGTTGCTGATGCGGGGCCCCATTGACCGTGAATGCCGCGAACTTGATATGCAGGTCTCCGACCACGGGGTGCTTGAGATGCTTCCCTTCCTGGGACTTTCCCTTGACCTCGTGCATCTGCCAAATCTCTGCGAACTCCTCGCTCTGGGCGGACAGTTCCGCCACGACCTCGGCGATGCGGGCCGATTCGGGATCGTGGCCGTAGGCTGCCCTGAGTTCGGCGACACAGGAGTGCGCCGCACGCTCCCATTCCTGGTAGAACTCGCGTCCTGCCGGGTCGACGAAGACCATGCGTGCGAGGTTGTCGAACTGTTCGAACCCACTGTGGAGAGCCGTGGCAAGGGAGTTGCCCGCCATGATGTCGAGGGCCGGGCCGATGACGAAGGCCGGAGTGTGCTCCCACCCGTCCATCAGCTGCAACAACTGCTGACTGACGTCCGCCTCTCCCCAGCCGTGCGGGCGCTGCGAGGAGGTCAGACAGAGGCGGTTGAGATGGTCGGCGGCCTCCGCATCCAGTTTCAGCGCTTGCGCCACGGCCTCGAGCACCTGCGGGGACGGGCTGTTTTCGCGCCCCTGTTCCAGCCTGATGTAGTAGTCGGAACTGACCCCGGCGAGCAGCGCGACTTCCTCTCTGCGCAGTCCCGGCACCCGACGTCGCCCATGTTCGGGGAGACCGACGTCGTGCGGCTTGAGGGCCTCTCGGCGGGCTCTGAGGAAATCACCCAAAGGTGTCCCATTGCTCATGTGGCAAGACTAGATGGTTTCCGGCCGATGAGAAGTGCCGGTCGCGGACTATTGCACCAAGTCGCACACTCTGCACACAGAGTAATTCACCGTCTTGGCGTACTTGGGTGGCCTCTTGTCGTCCGTCGGCTCCTTTGTCGTCCGTCGGCTCCTTGTGCCACCCGGGAGCCCGCAATCCTGGGTGTAATGCACCCACCGTCGGCGGAAGCTTTCCGGGCGTTTTCCGCCTAGCCTCGGCAGCATGGACAACGACACGCGCGCTGACTCGGTTGAAGGGCTGGGTCGGTTCCTCCGCTCCCGCAGGGAACGCCTCAGCCCCGTGGACGCAGGACTGCCCAGCGCCGGCCGGCGACGAGTGCCCGGCTTGCGGCGTGACGAGGTCGCGACGCTCGCAGGTGTCAGTCCGAGCTACTACAGCCGACTCGAGCAGGGCCGTGAACTCAGCCCCTCGCTCCGAGTGCTGGAGGCCATGGCCCGCGTGCTGCAACTCGGGGAGGAGGACAAGCGGGAACTCTTCCGGCTGGCCCAGCCGGCAACCCGCCGCACGAAGCGACCCTTCCGGGTCGAGCGTGTCCGCCCGCATCTGCGGCAACTGATCGAAAGCTGGACCAGGACGCCGGCCTTCATCGTCGGCCATGCCCAGGACCTGCTGGCCACCAACGCATTGGCCGACGCGCTCTACCGCGACTTCGCGCAGCACGACAACGTGCTGCGCATGCTCTTTCTGGACCCCGCGGCGAAGACCTTCTACAGGAACGCGGAGCGGGCCAAGCACCGTGCGGTCGCCGACCTTCAGCAGTCCGCCGCAAGCACGCCCGAGGATCCCCGCATCCTGGAGCTCGTCGGTGAACTGTCGGTGCACAGCGGGGAGTTCCGCTCCCTGTGGGCACGCGAGTACACCCGGGTCCCACCCTACGACGTCAAGCAGATCCACCACTCCGGCGTGGGAGATCTGGAGTTGCGGCATGAGGCCCTCGGCATCCGCAGTGTTCCGGGACAGCAGCTCGTCATCCTGCAGGCCGAGCCGGGCTCCCCCTCCGCCGACGGTCTGGCCCTGCTGAGCTCCATCGGCGCACCTGAAATACCTCACCAGCAGAATCCCGCACACGGCGCCTGAGCCGGGTGCCGTCGACGGCACCCGGAATTCGATCCAAGAAGTCACCGAAAATATGCACCGCGTCGGGTGTCAGCGGACTGAAAACCAGCTTCCGCACGTTTTCCGCACGTCGCGGCTCATCTGGCGGGACGGACGGCTGTGGTCCCAGCCCACCTCGGCTCAAGGACCCCTCGCCCGCAACACGTCCTCGACGGCGCGCTCGCGCCGCAGCCTCCGGTACTTCGCCCGGGCATCGGCTCGGCATGGCTGCCTCGTCTTCCTGGGTGTGGGACTCCCAGGAAAAGCGCGGCCTTCATACCGCCGTAGCCGACGGGCACACTCGAATACGTCAACAGGAAATCCCCGAGAAGGGGAAGCGACGAAAGAGGTCTTTCCCATGGCTACGTGGTTTGTCACCGGCGCCTCCCGTGGAATCGGCGCTGAAATCGCCCGCGCCGCTCTGGCCGGCGGTAACAATGTCGTGGTCGCCGTACGAAACCCGGAACGCGTGCCGGCCGATCTGAAGAACTCCGACAACGTCTTCGCGGTCGCCCTGGACGTCACGGACAACGACAGCATCCCGCGGGCGGTCGAGGCCGCCGTGAACCGGTTCGGCGGCATCGACGTCCTGGTCAACAACGCCGGCCGCGGCCTGCTCGGCGCGTTGGAGGAGATCACCGACGCGGAGGCCCGGTCACTGTTCGACCTCAACGTCTTCGGCCTGATCAACGTCACCCGTGCCGTACTGCCCGTCATGCGCAAGCAGGGGTCCGGCAGGCTGGTGCACATCGGTTCCCGGTCCGGTTTCGAGGGCGAGCCCGGCGTCAGCCTGTACAGCGCGTCGAAGTTCGCGGTCGCCGGCATCAGCGAAGCGCTCTCCGCCGAGATGGCGCCGTTCGGGATCCAGTCGATGGTCGTCGAGCCGGGCGTCTTCCGCACCGACTTCCTCGACGCCAGCTCCCTGTCGGTCGCCGCGAACCGCATCACCGACTACGACGACACTCCCGCGCACGTGACGCTGGACTGGATCGACCGGGCCAACCACGCCCAGCTCGGCGACCCCGTCAAGGGCGCCGCCCTGATCGTCGAGGTCGCTTCCACCGAGAAGCTGCCCACGCACCTCTACCTCGGGCTCGACACCCTCGAGCGGCTCGAGGTCAAGTACCAGCAGGTGCAGGACGATCTCGCCCCGTGGCGCGAGAAGTCCGCCGCCACCGCGCATGACGACGCCGCCTGACGCCATCGCGGTCGGGCACGCACAGCCTCCTCAAGCAGCCCTGCCGGGCAGGACGCCCGGCCCGGCCGGGCACCACACCGATCCGGCTGGCCCCGTTTTCCGATCATTCCGACACTCCCCCCTCCGATCAATCCGGTATTCCCCCCTTCCGATCACAGAGACTGAGGTTTTGTGATGTCTGCTGCTCTGCTCACCGGCACTCCCCTGGCCGGCCGTGTCGCTGTCGTCTCCGGCGCCTCCAGCGGCATGGGTGCCGTCACCGCCGAGCGCCTCGCCGAGCTCGGTGCCACGGTGGTCGTACTGGCCCGGCGCAAGGAGCGCCTCGACAGCCTGGTCAAGAACATCGAGGCCGCCGGCGGCACGGCACTCGCCCTGGCCGTCGACGTCACCGACCGCGCCGCCGTCCAGACCGCCGCCGACCAGGTCGCCGAGCGCTTCGGCAAGGCCGACCTCGTGTTCAACAACGCCGGCGTCCAGCTCATCTCCGGCATCGAGGAACTCAAGGTCGACGACTGGCAGCGCCAGATCGACCTCAACATCAGCGGCCTGATGAACGTCATCGCCGCGTTCCTCCCCCACCTGACGGACTCCGCCACCCAGGGCAAGCCCGCCGACCTGATCAACACCTCGTCCATCGCGGCCACCCGCATCCTGGCGAAGTTCTCGATCTACTCGGGCACCAAGGCCTACATCAGCCACCTCACCCGACTGCTCCGCGTCGAACTCGGCCCCAAGATGGTCCGCGTCGCCACCATCGAACCCGGCATGGTCGACACCGAACTCCCCGACCACGTCACCGACCCCGACGCCTCCAAGCTGATGGCCGACCTCATTCACGACATCGACTGCCTCCAGAGCGCCGACATCGCCGAAACCGTCGCCTTCATGGCCGCCGTGCCCCGCCACGTCAACCTCACCGAGATCACCATCATGCCCACGGCTCAGGCCATCTGAGGTCGGTCCCGTCATGGCGGGGGAGGAACAGCACTCGGCTGTTCCTCCCCCGCCAGCCCGGCACCGGGGTGGCTCACGGTGCCGACTGGATGTCCCCGTGCGTGGAGGACGCGATGGTGTCGCGGTGGGCGAAGTCGCCCGGGGGGATGCCGGGGTGGTGGCCGAGCCTGGCCGGCGGCACCGCGGCCGAGGGGCCGAGGGTGAGCCGGGAGACGATGCGATAGCGGTCGCCGCGGTAGATCGAGTGGACGTACTCGACGGGCTGCCCCGTGGTGTCCGAGGTGAGCCGCTCGAAGAGCAGCGCCGGGGACAGCTCGGGCACGTCGAGCAGCTCGGCCTCCGCCCGGGTGACGACGGTCGGCTCGATCGCCTGTACAGCCTCCTGGACGTGCACGCCATGCTGTTCGCGCAGGTGCTCGTACAGGTCGCCGGCTTCCAGTTCCTGGGCGGACAGGGTGGGGACCAGATCGGCCCTGATGTGCAGATGCTCGATGGCCATCGGGGCGCCGTCGACCTGGCGCAGCCGTGCCACGTACACGATCTCGACGGCGGGCGAGATGCGCAACTTGCGGCCCACACGCGCGCCGGCCGGAATGGTGGTGAACTCCAGCAGGCGACTCGACCAGGTCCCGGAGGCCTGGGGCACCGTCATGGCCTGCTGACCCGAGACGAGTTCCTGGGTGATCTTCTCGGGTGCCACGAACATGCCGCGACCGTGCTCCCGGACCAGGAGACCCGCGGCGACGAGCTCGTCGACCGCCGCGCGCAGGGTCGGGCGGGACACGCCCAGGCGGGCACACAGGGAACGCTCGGAGGGGATCGCGTCTCCCGGGCGCTGTGACTCGATGAGATCGAGGATGAAGTCGCGAACTCGCTCCCGTTTGAGCACCGCACCTGGTGCGTCAGCCTTCATGGTGCCCTCCCTCATGCGCGGAATATCCAGTTAACCAGTTGACCAGTGGTCACCCGCAACTGCCCCCTCGATCAGGCAAGTGTAACTGCCACCGAGAGATGATCCCCCAGATCCCGACTGGCCTGCGCCCCAAAACCCTTTGAAGTACGGGGGGTTGACGCCCTCGATTGGTCTATGCCACCTTCAACCCCACATCAAGAGGTGAGCTGTCCAGTGGACTTCACTGGTCAGGTGGTCAGGTCATGTCCTCCAGAGGTGAACCGTGAAGCTCCGCTTGTTTGCCGGTGTGTCCGTGCTCGTGATGACGGCCGGGCTGAGTGCCTGCAGTAGCTCCTCCGATACCTCCGACGACAGCTCCGGCGGGAGCACCACCATCGACGTCTGGCTGATGCGCGACAGCGTCTCGGCCCAGTTCCAGAACGAGTTCGTCAAGGGCTTCGAGACCGCTCACCCGGACATCAAGGTCAAGGTGCAGATCCAGGAGTGGGACGGGATCGGCGAGAAGGTCACAGCCGCCCTCGCCAGCAACGACGCACCGGACGTCATCGAGACCGGCAACACCCAGGTCGCCCAGTTCGCGCAGAGCGGGGGGCTGCTCGACCTCAGCGACAAGGTCGACGACCTCGGGGGGAAGAACTGGCTCAAGGGTCTCGCGGAGCCGGGCGTCTACGAGGGCAAGCAGTACGGCATTCCGTACTACGCCGCCAACCGCGTCGTCATCTACCGGACCGACCTCTTCAAGGAGGCGGGCGTCGACGCGACCGCCATCAAGACCCGCGACCAGTGGATCGCCGCCACCAGGAAGCTCAACACCGGTGACACGCAAGGCATCTATCTGCCCGGCCAGAACTGGTACACCCTCGCGGGCTTCGTCTGGGACGAGGGCGGCGGCCTCGCCACCGAGTCCGGCGGCAAGTGGAAGGGCACGCTGGACTCCCCCGAGGCGATCCGCGGTATGGAGTTCTACGAGAAACTCCAGGCCCTCGGCAAGGGCCCCAAGGACTCCGACGAGGCCAACCCCCCGCAGGCGGACGTCATGGCCAAGGGGAAGGTCGCCCAGGTCATCTCGACACCCGGCGGCGCCAACGTCGTCATCCAGAACAACCCGGCGCTGAAGGGAAAGCTCGGCTTCTTCCCGATCCCGGGGAAGGCCGCCGACAAGCCCGGCGCGGTCTTCACCGGCGGCTCCGACCTCGTCATCCCCACGGCGTCCACCAAGCAGGACGCGGCCTACACCTTCGTCAAGGAACTCACCGGCGACACCTGGCAGAAGAAGCTCGCCGTCGCCATGAGCTACGTCCCGAACAAGACCACCCTGGCCTCCGCGGTCGCAGCCGACCCCGGTGCCGCGGCCATGGCGGTCGGCGCCGCCCAGGGCCACGCCACACCCAACACCCCCGGCTGGGCCGCCGTGGAGGCCAAGAACCCGATCAAGGACTACATGACGGCCGTCCTCACCGGAGGAGACATCCAGAAGAAGGCCGCCACCGCGTCCGCGGCCATCACCGCGGCCATGAACTCCGGCTCCTGAACCGTCCACGCACCGGAAGGAGGAGCGCCGTGTCGGCCGTCCGCGAGCAGACCGCCCCCCGCCCCCCACTCGGTACCGGGCCGCCCCGGCGCTCCACCGGTCCAGGGCCGCGCCGCCCGTCGAAGTCCACCGGCCGTGGGATCTGGCCGTACGTACTGATCGCCCCCGCCGTCCTCGGCACGCTCTATCTGCTCGTCTATCCCCTGGTCCGTGCCGTGGTGATATCGCTGCAGGACTTCGGCCTGCGCCAACTCATCCTGGGCGGCGCACGTTTCGTCGGATTCAAGAACTACGAGACGCTGCTGGGGGACGGCCGCTTCTGGGAGGTCGTGCGCCGCACCTTCCTCTTCATGGCGATCAACGTCGTCCTGATCATGGTGCTGTCCACGCTGGTCGCGCTCATGGTCGAGCGGCTCGGCCGGTTCGGCCGGACCGCGGTCCTCAGCGCGCTCGTGCTGACCTGGGCGATGCCCGTCATCGCGGCGACCACCGTCTTCCAGTGGCTGTTCCACTCGGAGTTCGGCATCGTCAACGCGGTCCTGACCGACCTGGGATTCGAGTCCTTCCACCGCTACCCCTGGTTCGCGCACGGACCGGCCGCCTTCGCCATCGTGGTCGTCCTCGTCGTATGGCAGTCCGTGCCCTTCGCCGCGATCACCCTGTACTCGGCCCTCACCACCGTCCCCACCGAGCTGTACGAGTCGGCGCGGCTCGACGGGGCGTCGGCGCCGCGGATCTTCCGCTCCATCACCTTCCCCATGGTCCGGCCGATCTTCATGCTGGTGTTCTCGCTCGAGGTGATCTGGACCTTCAAGGCGTTCGTCCAGATCTGGGTCATGACCAACGGCGGGCCCGGCGACGCGACCACGATCCTGCCCGTGTACGCGGTGCAGACCGCCCTGTCGCGCCAGCGCTACGACCTCGGTTCGGCGGCCTCCATGGTCACCGTCGTGCTGATGTCGGGCGTGCTCGTCTTCTACTTCCGCCAGATGTTCCGCCAGGAGGACGAGCTCGCATGAGCACGACCCGGCCCCGCATCCGCCGTCTGCCCCTGAACGCCGCCGCCGTCGTCACGGTGGTGGTCTGTCTCTTCCCGGTCTACTGGATGGTCGCCACCGCGTTCACCCCGACCCGCGACATCCAGTCCGACAACCCCCGGATCGTCCCTCGGACCTGGACACTCGACCACTTCCGGACCGCCGTCGGCGCCGCAGGCTTCGGCCTGTTCTGGCGCAACAGCATTCTCGTCACGCTGAGCGCCGTCCTGCTCGCCCTCGTCATCGCGCTCGGCGCCGCCTACGCGGTCGCCCGGATGAAGTGGAAGGGGCGCCGGCAGTTCATGCTCATGGTCTTCATCGCGCAGATGGCGCCCTGGGAATCACTGATCATCCCGGTCTACATCATCTCCCGGGACACCGACATGCTCGACCGGCTGCCGACCCTGACCCTCGTCTACTTCATGATGACGCTGCCCTTCACCATCATCGTCCTGCGCGGCTTCATCGCCACGATCCCCCCGGAGCTGGAGGAGTCCGCCCAGGTCGACGGCTGCACCCGGCTCGGCGCGTTCCGGCACATAGCGTTCCCGCTCCTTGCCCCGGGCCTGATGGCCACCTCGCTGTTCGGCTATATCACCGCCTGGAACGAGTTCGCCTACGCCAACTTCCTGATCATCAAGCAGCAGGACAACCGCACCCTGCCCGTGTGGCTGTCCTCGTTCCAGAACGTCTTCGGAACCGACTGGGGCGCCACGATGGCCGCCTCGACCCTCTTCGCCGCCCCGGCGCTGGTGGTGTTCCTGCTGCTCCAGCGCCATGTCACCTCCGGCTTCGCGGCCGGCGCAGTCAAGGGCTGACCTCACACCCCACCCCCACGCGACCCCGTCCCGGAGCTGATCCATGCCCGCACAGCGATCCTTGCTCACCCTCGTACCCCGCCCCACCAAGGCCGCACTCCGGCCGGGACACTTCACTCTCGACGCCGGCACCGGACTGCACATCGGCGCGGGCGCCGAACCGGCCGCGGACCTGCTGCGCACCCTGCTCGCCCCCGCCACCGGGCTGTCCCTGCGGCCCTCCCCGGCCGGACAGTTCGCCCTGACGCTCGACCCCGGACTCACCGGCCTCGGCGACGAGGGGTACGGGCTCACCGTCGCCCCGCACGCCGTGCTGCTGCGCGCCGCGCACCTGACCGGTCTGCTGCGCGGCATCCAGACGCTCCGCCAACTCCTGCCTCCTCAGGCATTGTCGGACACTCCGCAGCGCGGTACACGGTGGCTGCTGCCGTGTGCCGAGATCACCGACGTCCCCCGCCACCCCTGGCGCGGCGCGATGCTGGACGTGGCACGCCACTTCCAGCCCGTCTCCTACCTGCGCCGGTACGTCGACCTGCTGGCCCTGCACAAGATCAGCGTGTTCCATCTGCATCTCACCGACGACCAGGGCTGGCGCATGCCGGTCGCCGCACTGCCCAGGCTCACCGAGGTCGGCGGCCACCGCGCCGAGTCCCAGAAGGGCCCGGCCGGCAGCGACACGTACGACGGCATCCCGCACGGCGGGGCGTACACACGGGACGAACTCGTCGGCCTGGTCCGGTACGCGGCCGCTCGCGGCGTCACCGTCATGCCGGAGATAGAGATGCCCGGCCATGTACGCGCCGCCCTCGCCGCCTACCCCGAACTGGGCAACCATCCGGAGCGCACCCTCGACGTCTGGACCCGCTGGGGGGTGTGCGACACCGTCCTCGGTGTCCACGACGAGGTCCTCGACTTCTGCCGCACCGTCCTCGACGAGGTCATGGACGTCTTCCCCTCGCCGTACATCCACGTCGGCGGCGAGGAGTGCCCCACCACCGAGTGGACGCACAGTGTCGCCGCGCGGGAGCGAGCGGTGGCGCAGGGCCTGCCGGGCCCCGGGGCCCTGCACGGCTGGTTCCTCGGGCTGATCGGCGACTTCCTCGTCCGGCACGGACGCCGCCCGGTCGGCTGGGCCGAGACCGGCGCCGAACTGCCCCTCGACTTCACCGTGATGACCTGGCGCGACTCGGCGCACACTCTGACGGCGGCCCGCCACGGCCACCCCGTCGTCAGCGCCTACCACCGGGCCACCTACCTCGACTACGCCCAGTCCGGCGACCCGCGCGAGCCACTGGCCCAGCCCGAAGGCGTCGTCGATCTGCGCGCCGTCCACGCCCACGATCCCGTACCCGAGGACGCGGACCCGGACGTGGCCGGGCGGGTGCTCGGCACCCAGACCCAGCTGTGGACCGAGTTCGTCACGACGCCCGCCCACATCGAGTACCTGACCTACCCGCGCCTGTGTGCCCTCGCCGACCGCGCCTGGAGCGGCGCGACCGACTGGGCCGACTTCCGCTCCCGCCTCGACGAGCACACCGTACGGCTCGACGCCCTCGATGTCCGGCAACACCCCTGACCCTGTCCCGTTCCGGGAATCACCCCACCTTTCTGGAGAGGAACAACCATGAGATTCGCGAAGAACCGGCTACGCGCCGCAGCGTCCGCCGCCGTCGCGGTGGCCATGGGCGCCGCCGCGCTCACCGCACTCCCGGCCACCGCGAGCGCCGCCGGCGACGGGCTGAGCGTCCAGTACCGTACGAGCGCCACGGGAGCCACCGCCGACCAGTCCGAACCCTGGTTCAAGGTGAAGAACACCGGCAGCACGTCCGTGCAACTGGCGAACGTCAAGATCCGCTACTACTTCAAGGCCGACTCGGCCGGCGCGTCCTATCGCTTCGCCTGTTCCTGGGCCGTCAAGGGCTGCGCCAACGTCACGGGCACCTTCGGCACGCTCGCCAACCCGACCGCCACGGCCGACCGCTACCTGGAGATCGGCTTCACCTCCGGCGCCGGCACGCTCGCGCCGGGCGCCGACACCGGCGACATGCAGCTGCGCTTCTACCAGTCGACGTGGCAGTCGCTCAACCAGAGCGACGACTACTCCTTCGGCGCCTCCCAGACGTCGTACGCCGACTGGTCCAAGGTCACCGCGCAGCTGTCCGGCACCACGCTGTGGGGCCAGGCCCCCGCTGACAACGACCCGACGAACCCGCCCACCGACCCGCCGACCGACCCTCCGGCCACCGGCGCCACGCTGTTCGACGACTTCAACTACAGCGCCTACAACGACCCGAAGGTCTCGGCGCACGGGTGGAGCGTGCGGTCCACCTCCGGCGGCCCCGGCGTGTCCGGCGCCACCTGGGCGCCCGACAAGGTCACCTTCGCCACCACGAGCGGCAACTCCGTCATGAACCTGGAGACCTCGACGTCCGGCACCGGGGAGAGCACCAAGCAGACCGAGATCGTCACCAACGCGCGCAAGTTCAAGAACGGCACCTACGCGGCCCGGGTCAAGTTCAACGACGCGCCCAAGTACGGCCCGGACGGCGACCACCTCGTCCAGACGTTCTTCACCATCAACGACCTCACGGCACCGATGGCGGACGACTACTCCGAGTACGACTTCGAGTACCTGCCCAACGGCGGCTGGGGCGAGACCTCCGACATCCTCTACACGACGTCCTGGGAGACCTACCAGGCCGACCCGTGGGTGGCGGTCAACCAGCACACCGAGGGCAGGCAGAGCTACAACGGCTGGCACGACCTGGTGCTGACCATCGACAACAGCAGCATCAAGTACTACATCGACGGACAGCTCTTCGGCACTCATGACTCCGCGTACCTGCCGGAGCGGCCGATGTCGATCAACTTCAACCAGTGGCTGATCGACCTCGCGGGCCAGACCAGCACCACCGCGCGGGCGTACGACGAGCAGGTCGACTACGTCCTGCACGTCAAGGACCAGGTCCTCACGCCGGCGCAGGTCGCCGCCAAGGTGACGGCGTACCGCAGCGCGGGCACCACGTTCGAGGACACCGTCCCCAGCAGCTGATCCCCTCGCCCGATGACGAAAGGCCAGGGCGACGGCGCACCCGGCGCGCAGGCACGCACCGGGTGCGCGGCCCGCCGCCCCGGCGGCACAGGCCGGCGGCGAGTGGGCCGAGCCTCTGAACCTCCTCAAGTCGCTTGGCACGCGGAGAACAGGGCAGTCAGTCTGATCCCCATGACAGGAATCACGGGACTGAGCAAGAAGAACAACTTCGTGCTGGCCATCCGGGACGCGGACATGGTCGCGGCGACCCTGCGCCAGGCACTGGCCGAGGCCTCGCCCGAAGAGCGCCTCGGTCTGGAACGCGCTGCCGCGCTCGTCGAGTCCACCGCCTCCGCCACCGAGACCCAGCTGCGTGCCCGCTGGGTCCGCTCCCGGCTGGCCGACGTCGGCTTCACCGGGGACATCACCTCGGTCGCGGCGGTGCGGGCGCTGCGCCAGGCGGAACCGAAACTGAGCCTGCTGGCGGCGGTACAACTGCAGAAGGAGGCAGTGGCCCATCCGGAGTGATCCGGCAGCCCCCTGATACGCGGGGAACGGAGGCTGCCGGAGGCGTTGCGCTGCTCAGGAGGTGAGGTAGCAGGTCTTGATCACGCCCGGCAGCGGATCGGTGCCGAACGCCGCCGTCGTGCAGCCGGTGCCGCCGGTGAACGCCTTGTAGAGGAAACGGCCCCGGGCGCCGTAGGCGACGGTCTGCTGTCCGCTGAAGGCGCACGTGCCGCCTTCGGCGGAGCAGGAGGCGGCGTAGCCGACCGGACCGCCGGTGGCGGTGTAGCAGGCCTTCGACTCGCCTGGGATCGGATCTCCGAACGTGGCGTCGGTGCACGGGGTGTCGCCGGTGGCCGTGCTCGTCGTGAACGCTCCGAAGGCGCCGTACATCACCGGCTGTCCCGCCGCGGCCGGGCAAGTTCCGTTCTGGGATGCGCACTTGGTCCAGCCGCCGGCCGGGGCTCCGTCGGGGGGCAGGTAGCAGGACTTGGCGACGCCGTCGATGGGATCGCCGAAGTGGGCGTTGGAGCAGTCGACGGAGCCGTTGGTAACCTGGTGGACGAAGTTGCCGTTGGCGCCGTAGGCGACGTCGCGGTTGTAGCCGGGCACGGCGCACGTGCCGCCTTCGGCCGCGCAGGCGGTGTATCCGGGCGGGCCGCCCGCGTCGGCGACGTAGCAGGACTTGACGAGATTGGACGCCGGGTCGCCGCCGAAGGAGTCGTTGGTGCAGGCGGTGCTGCCGGTCACCGTCTTGTACGTGTACGTCCCGGCGCCGTAGGCCACCGAGCGGGTGCCGCTGAAGGTGCAGGTGCCGCCCTCGCCCGCGCACCGGGTGAAGCCCGGCCGCAGGACGCCGGTACCGGGGTCGGCGGGTGGCGACGGATTGCCCAGTCCGGCGGCGGTCACGGTGTAACTGCCGGGGGCGACGCCGGTGAGGTAGACGTAGGTGTCGTCCTGGCTCGCGCCGGTGATGCCGGAGGTGGGCGTGAAGGTTCCGTTCCGCCATACGGCGGTGCCGTTCACGGACACCGAGATGTTGCCGCCGCCGAACTTCGGGACGCCGATGCGGCCGGTGGTGCCGGACGGGCTGGTCAGGTGCGCCGTATAGGTGCCGGCGGCGGGGTCGCGGGACCAGGACGCGTTGATGGCGCCCTGGGGCATGGTGATGCGGCCCTCGGCGCTGGTGAGGTCACCTGGGTGCGGGACGAAGCGGAACGCGCCGGTCGCCGACTCCGGTGCGGTGCCCAGCACGTCGAAGGTGAGCGTGGAGGTGGGCGCGGTGGACCAGCCGTGGGCCAGGCTCATGAACGAACCGCCGTAGGCGAGGCCGCCGTCGGCCTTGACGCCCTCCCAGAAGGTGCTCTTGGTGCCGATGTCGCTGGTCAGCATGTGGCCCCAGGTGCGGCGGATCTGGTCCAGGGCGGTGTAGTCGTCGTTGGCGGTGAAGCGGGCGTTCAGCTCCATGCCGCCGGCGAAGGGCGAGACGTTGCCGCCCCACTCCGGGGTGGTGGGGCCGTAGATGCCCCAGTTCTTGCCGAGCCCCGCGATGATGCTCTTCGACTTGGCCGTGGAGTCGCTCAACCCGTACCAGACGGCGAGGGAGTTGCCGTCCTGCGGGTACAGGCCGCTGGTGGGGTTGTCCTTGTACAGGCCCTTCGCGGCGTCCCACAGCAGGGAGTTGGCGGCGGACTTGATGGCGGCCGCCTTGGCGTTCCAGCTCGCGGCGAGCGCGCTGTCGCCCTCCTCCGTGGCAAGGGTGGCACCACCCTTGAGCGCGCCGTACAGCAGCGCGTTGGCGGAGATGTTCTCGCCGCCTTGACCGACCCTGGCCCAGTCCTGGGTGCGGGTCACGTTGAGCAGGTTGTTGCCGTCGATCTTGTTGGTGATGAAGGCCATCCCCCGCTTGTAGTTGGACCATTCGGAGTCCAGCCACGCCCGGTCGGCCGTGTAGGTGTAGTAGGTCGACGTCCCCAGCAGCGTCCAGGTGTGGTAGGTGTCCGAGCCGGTGAGGTTGAACGGCGGGCCGGACCAGGGGATTTCGCCCGCCGCCGACTGCGCGTCGTACATCGTGGTGAGCGCGTTGCGGGTCGAGGTGAGGTCGTTGGAGTACGCGTACTGCGTGGGTACGGCGATGCCCATGTCGCCGGGCCACACCGTACGGTCGCGCTTGGCGCCGTCGACCAGGACGGAGTCACCCACGCCGACGGTGGCGCTGTTGTCCCACGCCGAGGCGGGCGGGGGCCAGGCGCGGCCCTGGTTGGAGGCGATCGTGTTGAGTTGCACCGTGTACGCCCCGGCGTACCAGATGCTGTTGAGCAGCTCGTCGCTGGAGGAGAAGTAGTTGGCGTAGTCGGCCGGGTTGGCCTTCCCCGGAGCGGCGGTGAACGCGAGGCTGACGCCCTTGAGGTCCACCCAGCCCGAGGTGTCGAGGAAGACGGTCAAGTAACGGAAGCCGCCCCGCAGTTGAGCGGCAGGCATCGTGTAGGTGCCGTTGGCGGAAGGCGTGGCGTAGAGGGCGCCGTCCTCGCCGTCGCGGCCGCTGCTGCGGTCGCTGTTGTTGCCCACGTACAGGGACGACTCGCTGAAGGCCAGGCCGACCCGCTGGCCGCTGGAGCTGGTGCTGCCGAAAGACAACGTTGCCAGACCCCCGACCTCCTTGCCGAAGTCGAGAGTGATGGCCGACTGTGCGCCGGAGATCCGCGTCGACTGTCCGCTGAGGACGTTCTGCGGGTTCGCGACGCTGCCCGACGTGCGGTAGACGGCGGTCGGCTTGAGGGTGCGTGAGGTCGGCGAGTAGTTCAGGGCGTCCAGTGCCGCCCGGGCACCGGACGTTGTGGCTGCCGACAGGGACGTGGGAGGGGCCGCGCCGGCAGGCGGCGCGGGTGCCGCGACCAGCGCGGCGGCCACCACCGTGGCGAGGCCGAGTAGGCGCCCTGGACTGGGCTTTCGGTTCAGCGGGGGCCGGCGGCGGCGCATGAGTACCTCCCGGATCGGGTGCGGAAACTGACTGCTCGATTCGGCGACCAATCGCTTGAATCGATTCAAAAAAATTGCCGGTGCAGGCCTGGGACTGAAGAAACAGCAGGGGTGCGAGATGACTCGCCGAAGTTCGCACCGATGATGGGCGCCCGAAAAGCGGGTGTCAACCCATCGCGGCAACCGTCAACTCCTGTGAAAAAAGACGCCCGTTGCGACATTGACAAGGCAGGGGCGAGCCGGTTCACTGCCTCGGAGACAGGCACAGGTATGGACCATTGATCCATTTCCCCGGCGCGGCTCCGTGCGAGCCGTCGGCTCCCGTCACGCCCGCCAACCGGCGTCCCCCATCGTGAAATCGAGGCGAGTTCCGGTGCCCCTACGAAGCTCCGACATCGTTGTCAGACCACGGCTTCTCAGCTTCCTGCTGACAGCCGCTCTCGCGCTCGTGGCACTGGTCCCGGCCGCGACGCCCGCGGGCGCCGCCACCCAGGTGTGCGTACTGGCCTGCGACACGCTGGACCCCTCACAGGCCCGGCAGGAGAGCTTCCCGGTGCCGAACAAGGACCTCAACGGCCGTCGCCTCGAACTGCACGTGTCCGACGCGGACGACATGGCCTGGGCCAGCATCGACAACGGCGTGACCGGCGACTCGGTGTGGCTGGACCGCTCCTGGGACGGCGGCGCCACCTGGGAAGGACTGCTCGGCAAGGCGAGCATCCCGGGAACCTGGACCGGCACCAGGACGCTGATGTACAACATCACCGACCCGCGCAACCACCGACGCGGCCTCGTCCGGGCCTGCGGCGACGCCGCCGGCGTCGGCTGCACGAACTGGGTCTACCCCACCGTCTGCGACACCCTCTGCGACGGCACGAGCGCGGGCCAGGCGGCTGGCGACGACCAGCCCGTGCCGTCAACCACCTTGTACGGCCGCACGATCCGGCTGCACGTCGACCAGAAGAACTCCATGGCCTGGGCGAGCATCGACACCGGGGGCGCCGGCGACGAGATCTGGCTCGACCGCTCCTGGGACGGCGGTTCGACCTGGCCGGACGGCTCCTCGCTCGGCCGTACCAGCACCCCCTCCGGGGCCACCGGCGCCCGTACCGCCATGTACGCGACCCGCGACCCGCGCGGCCTCCTCTACGGCGGCGCGGTCCGCGCGTGCGGCCGGGAGGCGAGCCACAACGAGGGCAGCTGCACCGCGTGGGTCAGGCCCGCGCCGACCAGGGCGCGCGCCGCGGCGGACACGCTGATGACCTCGTACGACCCGTACAACGGCTGGTGGCCCAGAAGTTGGTGGAACTCCGCCGCCACCCTCACCTCCCTCATCGACTTCGCCAGGACCACCGGCACGCACAACTACGACTGGGTCATCGCGCGCACCTTCGACCAGAGCAAGGGCTCCTTCGCCGCCGGTGTACGCAGTTCGGACGCGATCGAGGGCGACTTCATCAGCCGTTCCATCGACGACTCGGGCTGGTGGGCCATCGCCTGGATCGACGCGTACGACTACACGGGTGACTCCCGCTATCTGAACGAGGCGGTCACCATCGCCAACTACGTCCAGCAGTACTGGGACCCCAGCACCTGCGGCGGCGGCGTGTGGTGGGACCGCGAGCGCACCTACAAGAACGCCGTGACGAACGGACAGTACCTCTGGCTGACCACCGCGCTGCACCAGCGCATCCCGGGCGACACGGTGTGGCTGCAGCGGGCCAGGACATCCGCCGCCTGGTACAAGGCCAGCGGGATGATCAACTCCTCGGGGCTGGTGAACGACGGGCTCACCTCGGCCTGCGCCAACAACGGCAGCACCGTGTGGAGTTACAACCAGGGACTGGCCATCGGCGGCTTCACCGAACTGTGGAGGACGACCGGGGACAGCTCCCTGCTGGCCACCGCACGAACCCTGGCCGACGCCGCCGTCAGCAGCCCGACGCTGACCCGGGACGGAGTGCTCACCGAGTCGTGCGACATCGGCTCCGCGTCCTGCGACGACAACCAGAAGCAGTTCAAGGGCATCTTCATGCGGAACTTCGCCGACCTCGCGAAGGCGACCGGTTCCAGCACCTACCAGAGTTACGTCCAGAAGCAGGCGGACACGTTGTGGGCGCGGGACCGTAACTCCCTCAACGCCCTCGGGGAACGCTGGGCCGGCACCAGCCCCAACCAGACCGACTGGCGTACCCAGGCCGGCGCCCTCGAAGCGCTCACCGCCGCCGCGGGCTGACGGCCGGTTCCGAAAGCCGGCTCGCACGCGGGTCCCCGACCCGCGTGCGAGCCGGTGCGCGAGATGAGTGCCGTACACCTGGGCGCACGGATGCCTGGTCCCGTTGATCGGCCTCCCCTGGAATCCGTCCGCTCCGGGGAGGACCAGCGAACTCCGCGGGTTCCGCGGGTGGCGATCGCCCCGGTCGTGAACGCCATCCGCGTCTTGGAACGCACGGTCCTGACGGCCATCTGCTGTTCGACCACCGTGCCCATGACCTGCGCGGCACACGGACCGGTACCGGCTTCCCCACCATCTGGCTCTGACCAGCCCCTTCGAGTCGGTCCCGGACGGGTGCGTGTTCCGGCCACTCTCCGGCACCGCACCGGCAATCCCCTCGCCGACAATATTTCTCGCCTTGACAATTTTTTTTGTCGGATGGATTCTGGAGCGGTGCTGGACGTCGCTGTGATCGAAGAACCCGCCGTGGCCGAGGCGTCCCCGGACCCGATACGGGCCCGGACCCTCGCCGCCCCGACCGAGCCCTGCGCGGCCGCCATGCCGGCCGCCCGCCTGGGGCTGCCCCGGCAGAAGGCCAACCACCGACTGAAGGAGCTGGGGCGGCATGGGCTGGTCGAGGTCGCCGAGCAACGGCGAAAAGGCAACCTCAGCGAGCGGGTGTGCCGCGCCACCGCCGCCTCCTACATCGCCGCCACCGCGCTGATGTCCCACCACCTGTTCGGGCCGGACACGGGCGGCGCCGAGGCGGCCTGGCACCAGTGGCTGAGGGGACTTCTCGGCTGACGACCGCAGGCGCGTCCGGACGCCCGTCCGCGCGGCCGGCACCCCGGCCCCGCCACGGGAACGCACCCGATGCCGACAGCGCCGCACCGGCCTCCCTCCGGGGTGGCCCGCAAAGACTCCTCACCAGGAGGCCGCCGCCTCGAACGTGGTCGAAGCGGCGGCGAGCAATCGAAATCCGCACACCAGAAACCCGAGGAAACCAGCATGCGTACCCTGATCAGCTCCGCCTTCATCTCGCTCGACGGCGTCATGGAAGGCCCGGGCGGCGAACCCGGCTACCGCAACTCCGGATGGACCTTCAAGGACGTCGAGTTCGTCCCCGAAGCGTTCGACATCAAAGGGCGGGAGCAGCAGGAATCCACCGCGGTCCTGATGGGCCGGACCAGCTACGAGGCGTTCAGCCCGGTGTGGCCGGACATGAACGAGTTCGCCCACTACAAGACCATGCCGAAGTACGTCGTCTCCACCACCCTCACCGAGGACAAGCTCGTCTCGAACTGGGGCGAGACCACCATCCTGTGCTCCCTCGACGAGGTCGCCGCCCTCAAGGAGACCGACGGAGGCCCGATCATCATCCACGGCAGCGTCGCCCTGAACCACAGCCTCGCCGACGCCGGCCTGATCGACCGCTACCACCTGCTCGTCCACCCGCTGCTGCTCGGCGCGGGCAAGCGCCTGTTCCCCGCCACCGACAAGGACACCCAGAAGCTCAAGCTCGTCGAGCACGCCGTGTACTCCAACGGCCTGCAGATGAACGTCCTCGATGTCGTCCGCTGACCAAGCCCCGGCAATCCGCCCGTCCGCCCCGGCCCCTGACGACACCCGGCCGCCCGTACCCGGGCGCACGCCGATCCGAGCGCAACCGGGAGTGTCTGACTTGTTGAATCGACCGCAGGCGCTCGGTCTGCAGCCGTAGCGTCCAGGGTGCCGGTCGGCACGGGCTCGTGTAGGTGGAGGTCTTCTCGTCCGCGCTGATCACGTACTCGTCCGCGCCCAGCGGCCGGCCTTGCCAGGTGCGGGCGTACAGGTCCAGCACGCGCTGGGCCTTGGGGCGGAAGTCGGGGTCGGTGATGGAGATCCAGGAGCGGTGCTGCCACGGCTTGAGCGCGTCGTTGGCGAGCCATCGGCGCACGGTGGAGGCCGAGACGAACGGGGCGATGCCGCGCTGCATGGCCTCGCGCGCCGGCTCCGGGCACGACCAGCGGGCCGGCGGCACCCCTGTCTCGGCGAGCAACTGGCAGGCCAGCGCCTTGACCTGGGCGGTGTGCAGCGGTGTGAACGCGGGCGGGCGGCCCGAGCGCTTACGGTCGGTGAGCCCGGCCAAGCCCCGTTCGGCAAACCGGCGCCGCCAGCAGCGGACGGTGTCCACGTGCAGGCCCGTCTCGCGGGCGATGCGCGCGTTGGAGCGTCCGCGCGCCGCGTGCAGCACCACCTGCGCGCGCATCCGCAGCCGGTGCTCGGTCTTGTGGCCCTAGGCCATCTTCTTCAGCCGCTCGCGTTCGGCCGGGGTCGCGGCTATGGGGCGGGCAACCGCAACGGGCAGGGCAGGCAGGCCGATCGGGAGAAGCGGATCATGATGGGCCGTAGCCTGCCGCACCGGGTTTGGGCCTGCCGTTTCCTGCTGCTGGGGCTTCTCGTGGGCTCACGCCCGCGCCGAGCAGCGCTCAGCGTGTCGGACGGTAGGTCGCGATGATCACTCCGCTGCTGGTCGGCCGGGCGCTCACCAGCTGCAACTTCTTCAGGGGGGCGTCATCAGTGAACAGCTTCTTGCGGCCCTCGCCGGCCACCACCGGGTGGATCAGCAGCACCAGTTCGTCCAGCAGGTCCTGCTCCAGCAGTGAACGCACCAGCGTCGGGCTGCCCGCGACGGTGATGTCCTTGCCCTCGCCCGCCTTGAGCTCCTCGATCGCGGCCGCCAGATCGCCGTTGATGAGCGTACTGTTCGCCCAGTCCTCGACACTGTCCAGCGTGGAGGAGACGACGTACTTGGGCGAATCGTTGATCCACTTGGCGAAGCCGACGTCCTCGCCGCTGGTCACCGTCGGCCAGTACCCGGCCCACTCGGTGAAGGTCACCCGGCCCAGCAGAATCGTGTCGGCCGTCTCCAGCGTCTCCCCCAGCACCGCGCCCATCTCCTCGTCAAAAGCGAACTGCCACTCGTTCGGCGACTGGGCGACACCGTCGAGCGAGACGAACAGACCCGAAACGACCTTGCGCATGATTCCTCCGTGATGAGTCCGGGGTCGTCTGCCCGGTCCGAGCCGGGACGGCCCTTTGACCGGGACGAGCCGACCCCGTCGGCTACGCCAGGAACACTATGCGGGCATCGAAGCTGAGGTCTTGTACAGAAGCGACAGGGGCTCCGCCCTGTCCGGAGCGCTCAGTTGAGTGGCGGTCCGGCCGATGTACCGGGTCAAGGACCGCGCCAGGTGCGGCTGGTCGAAGTAGCCCAGCCGGTGCACGATGTCCTGGGCCGGCGCACTCTCCTGGATCAGTACCGCCGCCTCGCGGGCGCGGTGGATCTGCCGGATGGCACCCCGGGTGAGGCCCGTCGCCGCGACAAAGCGCCGCTGGAGGGTGCGCTCGGAGAGGTCGGGGGTGGCGCTGTCGAGCACGGTGGGCACGATCGGGTCGCAGTCCACGATGCCCTCACGCACCATGCGCCGTACGAACGCCTCCGCGTTGTCGTAATCGGGCGGGTGCCAAGCGGAGCCCTTCAGCCAGACGGAGCGCCGCGTCACGTCGGGTATCTCCGCGCTACCGCCCACGAGTCGACTGATCGGTATGTGCGGCATCGAGGTGCCGAGGGCAAAGCTGATGCCGAAGAACGTGGCGTCCTTGGGGACGGGGGCCAGGCAGGCCTTGGGCTCCGGGCCCAGTACGGCCGCCCGGACCTGACCGTGCTGCTCCCAGAAGACGAGCTCCCAGTGCGATGTCGCGATCGACGTCATTCTGCCCACGTCGTCGCTGCGGCTGCGCCACACCCGCTCGATGTACGGCAGCTCCGACGGCCGGCTCTCGATCTCCAGACCCAACCGGATCACCCCGTTCACCGCTGCCTGAACGGCCAGTGTGTCACGTCGTCCGGACGGCCAGAGCGCGTGCGAGATGCGCGGGGAGGATCAGTGCGGCTCGGCCTGAACGCGGCCAGTGGCCCGATGCCCGCAAGGCGCGTGGGAAGCCCAGCCACATCGGGGAAGTTCACCACTCCGCCCTGGACGATCTGCTGGCCAGGCTCGACCGGCACGCCGCCGATCATCAGGAAGAATCCTCGTTCCGCCTCGCCGCATGATCAACCCCCGAAGGACTTCCGGAGCCGACCACTTAGGAGTGCGCCCGGTCGTCCCGGGAAGACTCCGCCGCCGCGTGATTCGACTTCCTCCCCAGACGGACCTCCTCCACATCGAGCACTTCCTGAACGGTGCGGAGGACGATGTCGTCGATGCGGCCGGCGTCGCGCAGGTCTGTGAGGGTGTCCCGCTTGACCTGAAGCAGGGCGAGTTCGAGGCGCCGCGTCAAGGACTACATCGACAACCAGAAGCGCCCGGCCTGACCGTCACCCCGCAGACGCAGAGAACTCCGGCGCTTCGCGCCTCCGGGCCGAGGATCGCATTCCCGCCCGGCCCGAAGGCCGGGATTCCCTGCGAAGATTCAGAAGATGGCAGCGAGGGTGCGTTCCGCGGTCTTGTCCTCGTCCTCGGGGAAGCGGGCCCGGCGGACCACGGTCGGCAGTGTGGGACCGAGGAACGTCAGGGTGACGACGATGACGACAGCCGTGATGAACACGACGGCGTCGCGTTGCTCGACGACATGTCCCTCGGCGATGCGGCGGGCACCGTCAGCGCCGCGGCCAGCGAGATGGCTCCGCGCATCCCCGCCCACGCCAGCGGCAGGCGTTGAGGGGCGGTGATACGGCGGTCCCGCTGCTGAGGACGCCAGTCCAGGAACCTGACCAGATAGGGGACCGAGTAGAACCACAGCAGCCGTGTCCCGATCACAGCGACGCTCACGGCGCAGGCGGCGATCGCGGCCTGCGCCAGGGAGACCGAGGTCAATGCCCGGACCGCAGCGAGCAGTTGGATGCCGACGAGGATGAACAGCGCGTGTTGAGCAGATAACTGGCCACTTCCCAGAAGGCGACGGCCTGGATGCGGGCGTCGGAACCGATGACGCGGGGGCCGAATCGGGTGGTCACGAGGCCGCAGGTGACGACGCGAGGACGCCGGACACATGCAGGAGTTCGGCGGGCAGGTAGGCCAGGAAGGGGGCGGCGACACTCAGCGCGCTGTGGAGCAGGGGCTCGGGCAGCCGGCGCCGGACCAGCTGTAGCCCAACGCGTGGGCCACGGCGGCGACGGCGGTGGCCAGGACCAGCCCGGTGGACTGCAGAGCGATGCTGCGGAAGTTGTTGCGGATCTCGCGCACCGAGGAGGTCAGCGCCTCCCAGTACAGCAGGGCGGGGAGAAAGAGGAACAGGACGACGTCGGGGGACAGCGCGAACGCGGCGAAGGATGGTGTCAGTCCGATGAGGCAGCCTGCGCCGAGCAGCAGTAGCGGTTCACTCAGGCCCGTACGACGCGACAGCCAGCCCATCGCCAGTACACCGACGGCGACGACAACGATCAGTTCCCGGCTTTCCATGTCGGTTACCTCTGCTGTGGCGCGTACGGCCGTGCACTCTTGGGCCCATGGCCGTCCGGCGTCACCCGCATGCCGACGAAGGGGTGTGGTGCCGCGTTCGTGTTCATGGCTCTACCGTGGCGCCTCGACACACGTGTAACCAGGTCACGCCTTTCTCAGGAGCTGCGCTCCTGGGAGTCCGGCACCCACCCCCCGGAATTCACGCCTCCATGGGATTGTCACCGGTGGTCACCGCTGAGGTCGCACGTTTCCACGAGTCCGGTCGCCGTGACCACGATCCAGGCACTCGCTCAGGCTCGCTCGGTGTGGATGAGCCTTGGGAGGTGGTGGCCGGAGTGGGTGGGCGCCCGGCGAATGGCGATGAGCGCGGCGTCGTCGCCGAGGCGTCCGCCGACGTGGGCGAGGAGGTCACACCGGATGTGACGCAGGAGTGGTTCGGGGCCGCACTCGGTCCACTGGGCGGCTCGTTCGGCGAACGGGTAGAAGTCACCTCTTTGATTGCGCGCCTCGACGACGCCGTCGGTGTAGAGCAGGAGGGTTTCCCCGGCTTCGAAGGTGAACACGTCCAGCGTGCGCGCCGACGGGCCCAGGACGCCGACTCCCAGTGGGGGTGTGGGGTGCAGCCTCAGTGCGGTGACGGAGTGTTCCGGGTTGAGCAGCAGGGGCGCCGGGTGCCCGCAGCTGGTCATCCGGACGATGGCGGCATCGTCGGGGATCTCCAGCAACAGGGCCGTCACGAAGCGCTCCTCGGCCCCGGCCTCGTCCTCCGGCGCGGTGAATTCGCCGTGGTAGCGACCGACGCTCTGTTCCAGCGCGTCCGTCAGCGCGATGAGCTCGGCGTGCTGATGGGAGGCTTCGCGGAACGCACCGAGCACCAGGGCGGCCTCGCCGATGGCAGCCAGGCCCTTGCCCCGGACATCTCCGATGAGCACGCGCGTGGCGTTGTCGGTACGCGTGACGGCGTACAGGTCTCCGCCGATCTCGGCCTCGTCCTCGGCGGCCAGATATACCGACGCCGTACGCAGGGGGCCGATCCCGCTGGGCAACGGCCACAGCAGTACGTGCTGTGCGGCCTCGGCGACCGATCTCACCTGGGCCAGTTCCTGTCCGTGCCGCTCGCGTACCACGGAGTAGCCCACGATCAGAAGAGTCAGTACGGCGAGGGCGACGATCTGCACGACGACGTTGCGCGAGAAGAGGGTGCCGTCGTGCAGGCCGATGCCTGCCTGGGTCGCGAGCGCCAGGACGCCGATCGCCCCGGTCAGCCGGGGACCGGCGAAGGAGGCGGTGATCGCGGGCGCGATCACCAGCAGCGGCCCCAGGTGGATGTCGGCCGGGGCCACGACGTCGACGACCGTGATCATCACGATGAGCAGGACGGGGATCGCCAGCAGCGCATGGTTCGACTGCCGCGGGCCGAAGCCGGCAAAGCGATTCCAGATCCCCACATGTTCCACAGTGCACCGCCCCAGGACGGCTTGCTAGCGCAGCCAGGAACTATCGGCAATGCGCCGTCAAGGCTGCGGAGCGCGTCCCGCACGCGCCGGATCAGGCGTCGACGGAACCGGCCCCGCACCGGCGCCCGGCGCGCGGCCGGCAGCGCCGCCGCCGGGTCGTCGGCCGCATGCGACCAGGGGCTCGGACTGCCCGTCCGGCGTTGTGATCACCTCGGTGGCCGCCCTGTCGGTCACGGAGCGCGACTGGCTCCGCGACCACACCCGAGGGCCACCGCTGTCCCCGAGGCCGGGTCAGTCGAGGAGAAGGGGATTCGGCAGGGTGGCCGCGGGGTGCATGCGCAGAAGAGTGTGAAGGACTCCTGAGAGGCCGGACATGAGGCTGGGCGAGAACGCTTCGCGGGCCAGGCCGCCGACCGGGCCGCGCTGCTCGAGGCCGGTGAGGATTTCGGCGTCGAGGTCGGCGGGGTCGCCGAAGTCCATGGACGTGAGGAATTCCCAGAGGCCGAGGTCGCCGTGGCACAGGGTATGGCTCCAGCCGAAGCCCTCGGCGGCGCAGGCGCGCGCGGCCCGGCGGGCCATGTCGAGGTGGGCGGGATCGCCCGTACGCCGGTGGAGATCGAGCATGCCGATGCCTACCCCCGCGCTGCCGTGGCACCAACTGGTGAAGAAGTCCTCCTCGGCGCCGATGCGGACGTCGAGCCAGTTGCCGTGCTCGGGTTGGTAGAGGGACTCCTGATAGGCGAAGGCCCGCTCGGCGAGGTGGTTCCAGTCGCGCCGTTCGGCCGCGGAACCCGCGTCGCCGAGAGCGAGCCGGGTCAGCGCCCAGCCGATACCGGTGGCGCCGTGGGCGAAGCCGCCGATGCCCTCGGGGTTGAGCCGGGTCGTCCAGCGGGCGCCGCTCGCGTCGATGGCGGCCAGCCCGGTCAGCCGGCGGCCGATGTGCGCGGCGGCGCCGAGCCAGCGGTCCTGCCCGGTCGCCGCGGCCAGGTTGAGCAGGGGGACGACTCCGCCGACCGCGCCGTTGAGGAGGTCCACCTCGATGTCGTCCTCGACCAGTCGGCCCTCCGTGAGCAGCAGGGCCCTTGCCGCGGCCCGCTCCAGCAGCCAGTCCTCACCGAGCACCCGATGCAGCGCCAGCCACGTCCACACCTGCGACGCGGCACCGCTGAACGCTCCGGGTGACGGCGTCGGTGTCCGGTCCTCGGTGCCGACCAGGACCCGCAGCGCCCCCTCGAACGTCTCCTCGACGCCCGGCACCTCCTGCGCCCGCCCGGCCCGCACCTCGGTCACGTACTCCGCGAGCGTCAGCGCCACCCCGCCCTGCCCGGTGTAGAGGTCGGCGGGCAGCACCCTGATGGACCACCCCGCGGGGGTGAAGACGGGGCTGATCCAGGTGACCGTGCCGTCCTCACCACGCACCGCCCCGTCGCACAGCCGCCGCACCATCTGCGCGGCCAGGTCGCGGCGGCGGCGCTCCCGGTCCCGGGCGTGCGGGTCGCGGGCGGCGGCCTGCGTACGCGTAGGCAGCGAACGCTCGTTGAGGTACGCGCCGACCAGCGCGTCCTGGATCACCGCCTCCTCCAGCGCCAGGTCGGCGGTGCGCCAGTCCTCGACGGTGGTCCGCACGGCGGCCGAGTCCACGGTGAAGGTGAACATCGGCACGTCGCCGGTCAACAGGTCCGCGATCTCGCCGTCGATGGCCGCACGCTCGGTCGGCGCGCCGGGCAGCACCTCGGCGTTGCGCCGCAGGATGTCCCGGGCCCGTTCGACCGCCGCCGCCTCGTCGTGCAAGGACGCCGGGTGCCAGAGCATCCGGCCGATGTCGACGTACGCCTGCGTCGGCCGCAGGATCCGCCGCGCCTGGGCGCCTTCGAAGCGGCGCAGCAGCCGGTACGGGTCGGTCCCGGACCGGCGCAAGTGCGCGGTCATCTCGCGGAAGCCGGCCAGAATCCGGTCCCAGTACGCGCTCAACACGGGAGTGGGGCTGGGGTGGTTGCCCGCGGTGGGCATCGCCACCAGGTCCACCTGGAATCGGGCCGCCGCGGTACCGGCGTCCGCGATCACCGGGTTCGGGATCAGCGGCTGCTGGCCGGGCAGCGACCCGACCCCGGAGATGTCCACCCCGCCGAGCGCGAAGCCGGTGCCTCGTACGGGCAGCAGTCCGGTACGCAGCACCGTACGGCGGATGGCCGCCGCGGCCACGTCCACCGCGTCGCCCCTGCCGCTGGGCGGGAAGGGCGCGGGAGCGTCGAAGAGCGTCTCGGCGTCCACGATCACCGGCACCGGGCCCGCGGCGATCATGTTCTCCGCGTGCATGTCGGTGCCGCCGGTGAAGCGGAGGACGGCCAGCCAGTGCCCTACGTTCCGGTAGAACGCGGCGAGTTCCGCCTCGCCCGCACAGTAGCGGTGGCGGACGAACTCGGCCCAGCCGTAGCCCTCGCGTGCTTGCGTTCGCGGCACCCGGATGCGCTCGTCGGGCGCCGGTGCGCCGGGGAAGTCCGCGTAGAGCTCGTCCAGCAGCGCGCCCAGCGCCACGTCGGCTTCGGACGGCCGGGGCTTGTACATGACGCTCCCGCCGGCGAAGTCGACCCGGCTGACCGTCAGGCCGCCCCGGTGGGTGTCGCCCGCCCCGAACGCGACGGTTCGCATCTCTCCCGCTGATCCGCCCAGCAGCGGCCGCAGCACTTCGCGGTCCGCGGCGAGCCGTTCCGCGAATCCGGCCGTCGCCGCCACCGACAGCCGTGCCACCGACGCGATCCGCGGGCCGACCTTCGGGTATCGGTCGGCCAGCCGGTCGAGATAGCCCTCCTCCCCGGCCTGCTCCAGGAACGCGGTCCACGTCCGCGTGTCGGATCCCGCCCCCGTGTCCTCGGCGTGGCGTCCGCCGCCCGCCGTCATGCGCAGCGCGTGCAGTTCGATCAGGAACAGGCGGGACAGCTTCGCGTGCAAGGACTTGAGCAGGGCGGTGTGGCCGGCCTCCAGCACCGCTTCCCGTTCTTCCCGGCTCAGGGCGTCAATGGAGGCCAGCCGCCGGGCCAGCTCCTCCCGCCAAGGGCGGGCGATGGTCCGTACGGGTCGGGCGAACCATTCCGCCTCGTCCCGCCTCCCCGGCTCCCCCGGCCTCCCCGGCCTTTCCGATCTTTCCGGCGCCGATCCGCTCACCGTCCACCCTCCCCATTCCGCCGTGAACTCGCTTCTTGCGGTCGTTCCCTGGGAGCGCGGCAACTGTGCGGCCGGCCACGCCCCATCCGCACCCGGCAGCAACCGGCGAGCCGGAAACCGCCGCATCCCCGACGCGCTCGGGGGCGGGCGGCAACCGACTCGGCAGGCTGCGGCGCGTTCCCGGGTGCGGACGCGTCGTGGCTCGGCGCGCGGTTTCCCACGCTCCGGCTTTATGAACCGCACTCCGCACGGGCGCTCCCGAAGAGGCGTACCGCGCAGGCGATACGGTCAAAAAGCGCGCCCTGGAGAGGGCACTCAGCGGGCAGGCCCTCCACAAAGGGCCCTGGAGTCACCGCAGGCGGATCAGCAACACCAGCTGCCGTGCGACCCACTCGGGCTGGAACAGAAGCCGTAGAGGGAGTCGCTCGGGTCGGTGAGCGCGGCCTCGGCGGCGGCGCCGCCGACGTAGAGGGGCCCAGCGGGGTTGGTCTGGCCGTACGCGTTCTCGGCGCCCGCCAGCCAGGCATCGAGCACGGCGGTGGTGGCAACGCTGGTCTGGGGCATGGGAGACCTCCGGTGGATGTGGGGATTGGGGCGGATTGCCCAGCCCTGAGTATCGCCGGGTTCGAACACCCGTCAGACGTCCAATCTGGCCAAAGCCATGTGGTGTTCATGCGGCCTGCCGCCTTCTGCGGGACGGGTGGGACGGCCGCACGGCCGAGCGGTGACCGGGCGTGCGCAGCGGACGCCGGGCCTCCGACTACATGCTCCGGCCTGGGCTCCGCATCTACGAGGAGCCCCTGAAGAGCGAAGCAAGGGTGCCTCGGTACTCGTCCAGTCACCGCAGGCCGACCGAGAACCGGACGACCCCGATCTCGCGCCCCCTCACGTTCCGGTCCAGACCGGCCACTTGGCCAACAAGCGCACCGGCGGTCTCCGATGCCGGCTCCCATGAAGTCGACGGCCGCCGAGGGCCGCCCACCGCCGTATCCGGGCCCCGTCGCATGTCGGAACGTCCTGACAAAGCTGTTGACATCACTTGGAGAGCGTTCCATAGTACGTGCCACTAGAGCGCGCTAATAAAGCGCTCTAGTCTCCAGTCGCGAACGGCCGACGGTCCGCACCCATGACCGCCGCGCCACCCCACCGCTCCACGTTCCGCCGTCACACACCAACCGCGGCCGCCGAGCCGGGCCGAGCGTGTCCCTCCCCGTCACCGAAAGCCTTCAAGCCCGCCCGCCGGGCGTCGACGCCATCCCCCGCCCCGCCAAAACCCACCCTGACCAGTACAGAGAGGTGCAACAGACATGCGCAGAAACCACCGAGCGGCCGCCTTGGCCGGTGTTGTTCTCACCTGCACACTCATCGCAGCCGGCTGCTCCAGCAGCTCGGGCGGCAAGAAGTCCGAGGAACGCGGCGCGGCCGCCTCCGCGGGCAAGGCCGACACCCCCCGCATGACCGTCGCCATGATCACCCACGCCGCCCCGGGCGACACCTTCTGGGACCTGATCCGCAAGGGCGCCCAGGCCGCCGCCGCCAAGGACAACGTCAAGCTCGTCTACTCCAGCGACCCCAACGCGGGCAACCAGGCCAACCTCGTGCAGAACGCCCTGGACCAGAAGGTCGACGGCATCGCGCTCACCGCGGCCAAGCCCGACGCGCTGAAGGCGGTGGCGGCCAAGGCCGAGTCAGCCGGCATACCGGTCGTGGGCTTCAACTCCGGCTTGGACGACTGGAAGCGACTCGACATGCTCGAGTACTTCGGCCAGGACGAGAACATCGCCGGCCAGGCCTTCGGCCGGCGCCTGAACCAGCTCGGCGCCAAGCACGCTCTCTGCGTCATCCAGGAGCAGGGACAGGTCGCGCTGGAAGCGCGCTGCGCAGGGCTGAAGAAGGGATTCACCGGCAAGACGGACACCCTCTACGTCAACGGCACCGACATGCCGTCCGTGAAGGCGACGATCACCGCCAAGCTCCGGCAGGACTCCTCCATCGACCAAGTGGTCACGCTCGGTGCCCCGTTCGCGCTGACGGCCGTGCAGTCGGCGCAGGACGCCGGCGGCAAGGCCAAGATCGCCACCTTCGACCTCAACAAGGACCTGGTGAAGGCCGTCCAGAGCGGATCGGTCGAGTTCGCGGTCGACCAGCAGCCGTATCTCCAGGGCTACCTCGCCGTCGACGCCCTGTGGCTGTACAAGACCAACGGAAACGTCAGCGGAGGCGGCACCGCACCGGTGCTCACCGGACCGGCCTTCGTCACCAAGGAGAACGTCGACACCGTCGCCGCGTTCGCGGAGAACGGCACGCGATAGCGGCATCCGACCGGCGCTGTGGGCACGGCGGCCGAGCTCCCTTCGCCGCACCGTGCCCCGACGCCGCTCCCTACTCCTCAGGGCCGTGCCGACGGGACCGGCCCGCTGGTGCCGCGCACCACGAGCTTGGGGTCCAGCACCGCCTCTCGAGGCTCCAGGCCATCGTCCTCCAGCCGTTCCACGGCGAACCGCACCGCGTGCTCGGCCATCAGGACCGCGTCTTGGCGAACGGTCGTCAGGCCGATCGGCATCAAGTGGGAGAGATGGCTGTCGTCGTAGCCGATGACGGACATGTCGCGTGGGACATCGACGCCTGCCCGCGCCAAAGCCATCAACAGCCCCATCGCGCAACGGTCGTTGCCCGCGAGGACCGCTGTCGGCAGCGATTGCCCGCTGTCGCGCTCCGCCAGGAGCACGCGGCCGGTCTCGATGCCCGACCGCTCCGTGTGGTCGCCGGGGATCACCCGTATCTCCGACTCCAGCCCGTGGTGGCGCATCGCGGCCCGGTACGCGCGACGGCGTTCGGCCGAACCGGGGCCCCGGCCGCCGTCGATGTGCACGATGCGGCGGTGGCCCTGTTCGACCAGGTGGTCCATGGCCTGCCGGATGCCCTTCGCCTCGGCGCTGTGCACGAAGTCGACGCGGGCGCGGGGGACCCGGCGGCTGACCGAGACGGTCGCCGTACGGTGACCGAGTTCCTCCAGGTACGCGGGCTCCGCCTCGGGACCCAGCAGGATCAGCGCCTCGCAACGGTGACTGAGCAGAGCCTCCACCGCCTTGGCCTCACTGCGGCCCTGGGAACTCGCGGAGAGGACGACGTCGTAGCCGAGCCGCTCGGCCTCGGGGTAGATGCCCTCGATCAGGTCCGAGTGGAACGTCTGGTGGACGGTGAACATCACGCCGAGTGTGCGACTGCGGCCGCGGGCCAGGAGCCTGGCCGCGCTGTCCAAGCGGTAGCCGATCTCGTCGGCGACACGCAGCACCCGCTCACGGGTCTCCTGACTCGCGCCGGGCTGATTCCGGAAGATGATCGAGACCAGCGCACGGGAAACACCAGCCTTCTCAGCGACGTCCGCCATCGTGGGCCGCTGCTTGCCCGATGCGTCCACCTGCGTACCCACCCTTCGACGGCGCCCACCCTATGGGCAGTCGCGAATTCTCCCAGCAACAAGCTATTGACATGACATTTGGACAGGGGCCATCGTACTCGCACTAGAGCGCGCTAGTAGAGCGCGCGAGAGAACCCACCGGAAGACCGCCGAAAATCCCCCGCCCCCTCCCCCAAGGACACGCCATGGCACCGGCGCCATCCCCGCTCCGCACCACCGCGGGCAACCTCTGCCTGGGCTCCGCCCCCGACTCCTGGGGCGTCTGGTTCCCCGAGGACGAGCAGCAGGTCCCGTACACCCGCTTCCTCGACGAACTCGCGCAGGCCGGCTACGCGTGGCTGGAGCTCGGACCGTACGGCTATCTCCCCACCGACCCGCAGCGGTTGAAAGCCGAACTCGACGCCCGTGGGCTCCAGGTCTCCGGCGGCACCGCCTTCGGTGCGCTGCACCGGCCGGAGGCCTGGGACGAGATGCTCGCCCACGTACGACAGGTGGCCGCGCTGACCGCCGCCGCGGGCGCCCGCCATCTGGTCCTGATCCCGCCCATGTACCGGGACGAGAAGACCGGCGAGTTCACCGAGTCGCCCGAGCTGACCGCCGCGCAGTGGGCGGGCTTCGGCCGGGCCGCCGACCGGCTCGGCCGACTGCTGCTCGACGAGTACGACGTACGGCTCGTGATCCACCCGCACGCCGACAGCCACATCCAGACCCAGCCCGAGATCGAGCGGCTGCTGAACGAGTCCGACAACCGGTACACCAACCTCTGTCTGGACACCGGCCATGTGGCGTACGGCGGTGGTGACAACCTGGACCTGATCCGCCGCTTCGGCGAGCGCGTCGGCTACGTGCACATCAAGCAGATGGACCCGGCGGTCCTCGCCCAAGTCGCCGCGGAGAACCTCTCGTTCGGCGAGGCCGTACAGCGCGGGGTGTGCGTGTCGCCGCCGGAGGGCGTGCCGAGCCCGGCCGACGTGGTGGCCGAACTCGCAAGACTCGACGCCGAGTTGTTCGTGATCGTCGAGCAGGACCTGTACCCGTGCGCTCCCGATGTGCCGCTGCCCATCGCCGTACGCACACGTGCACACCTGGACGGCTGCGGCCTCTCCGGAACCCGGCGTCCGAAGACCACCCGATAGGAGGCAGCCATGGACGTCAGGGACGACGCGCCCCATGTCTGCGCCCCAGCCACCGGCATCACGGACCACGCCCCGCCATCCGTCTCCCGGCGGCTGCGGCTCATCACCGTCATCGCCACCTTCGGCGGACTCCTCTTCGGCTACGACACCGGCGTCATCAACGGTGCCCTGCCCTACATGACCGACGACCTGGGACTGACCCCGGTCACCGAGGGCATGGTCACCAGCTCGCTGCTGCTGGGCGCCGCACTCGGGGCGATCACCGGCGGTCGGCTGTCGGACGCGCGCGGACGCCGCCGTACGATCCTGACCCTCGCCGTGGTCTTCTTCATCGGCGCGCTCGGCTGCACCCTCGCACCGACCACCGCGGTCATGGTGCTCGCCCGGTTCGTACTCGGCCTCGCGGTCGGCGGCGCGTCGGTGACCGTGCCCGTCTACCTCGCGGAGATCTCCCCCGCCGAGCGACGCGGCGCGCTGGTCACCCGCAACGAACTGATGGTCGTCAGCGGTCAGTTGCTCGCCTTCACCTCCAACGCGGTCATCGCCGACGTGGGTGGTGAGACCGGCGGTGTCTGGCGCTGGATGCTCGTGGTCGCCACGGTCCCGGCCGTCGTGCTCTGGTTCGGCATGCTGGTCATGCCGGACAGCCCCCGCTGGCTGGCTTCCCAGAGCCGCTTCAACGAGGCCTTCGAGGTGCTCAAGCAGGTCAGGTCCGAGGCCCGGGCCCGGGCCGAACTGCGCGAGGTGTCCGCGCTCGCCGTCAAGGACGAGCAGGAGAAGCTCGGCGGCCGGCGCGATATGAAGGCCACCCCCTGGGTGCGCCGACTGATGTTCATCGGCTTCGGCATCGCGGTCGTGCAGCAGATCACCGGTGTCAACACGATCATGTACTACGGCACTCAGATCCTCACCGACGCCGGCTTCACCTCGGACAGTGCCCTGACGGCGAACATCGCCAACGGTGTGATCTCGGTGCTGGCCACCTTCGTCGGCATCTGGCTCCTGGGCCGCGTCGACCGGCGGCCCATGCTGATGAGCGGTCAGATCGGAACAACCACCGCCCTGCTGCTGATCGGCGTGTTCTCGCTGGCGTTGCCGGAAGGCACGGGCCGGGCGTTCGCCGTGCTGGCGATGACCGTCACCTTCCTCGCCTTCCAGCAGGGCGCGATCTCACCGGTGACGTGGCTGATGCTGTCGGAGATCTTCCCGATGCGGATGCGCGGTTTCGGGATGGGCGTCGCGGCCGTGGTGCTGTGGCTGACCAACTTCGCGATCGGCTTGGTCTTCCCGTCCCTGGTCGACGGGATCGGTATCTCCAACACCTTCTTCCTCTTCGTGGCGGCGGGCGTCCTCTCGTTCGCTTTCGTCAAGCGCCACGTCCCCGAGACCAGGGGCCGCACCCTCGAAACCCTCGAAGCCGAACTCCGGACGCGCTTCTCCCGACCCCTCTCCTGAAGGAAACGACCATGACCGTACGTGTAGGTGTCATCGGTGCCGGAATGATCGGCCAGGACCACATACGTCGACTCACCGAGGCCGTCACCGGCGCACGCGTCAGCGCGGTGACCGACATAGACCAGGCCCGCGCCACCGAGGTCGCCGCCCGCGTCGGCGCAAGCGCGCTGCCGACCGGTGCCGACCTGATCGCCTCGCCAGATGTGGACGCCGTTCTCGTCACCTCCTGGGGCCCCACCCATGCCGAGCACGTCCTGAACGCCGTCGCGGCCGGTAAGCCGGTGTTCTGCGAGAAGCCCCTCGCCACGACCGCCGAGGACTGTCTGCGTATCGTCGAGGCCGAACACGCCCACGGCCGCCGGCTCGTCCAGGTAGGTTTCATGCGCCGCTTCGACCCCGGCTACCGCCAGATGAAGGAAGTCCTCGCCTCCGGAGCGATCGGCGCCCCGCTGATCGTGCACTGCGCCCACCGCAACCCGACCGTGCCGGAGTCCTACACCTCGGTGATGGCCGCGCAGGACACGGCCGTACATGAGATCGACGTCCTGCGCTGGCTGCTCGACGACGAGATCGTCTCCGCCCAGGTGATCACCCCACGCGCCACCGGCAAGCGGTTCGCGCACCTCAAGGACCCGCAGATCATGCTCTTCGAGACCGCGAACGGGGTCCGCATCGACCTGGAGGTCTTCGTCAACTGCCGGTACGGCTACGACGTCCAGTGCGAGACCGTCGGCGAGGAGGGCCTGGTCCGGCTGCCCGACCCGGCCGCTGTCGGGGTCCGCACCGCCGGACACCACGGCACCGCCGTGGCACAGGACTGGAAGGTGCGTTTCGCCGACGCCTTCGACACCGAGTTCCGCGAATGGGTCGCGGCCGTCGGGACCGGCAGCGAGCCCACCGGCCCGTCCGCCTGGGACGGCTACGCCGCCACAGTCGTCACCGACGCCGCCGTCCGGTCCCTGGAGTCCGAGGGCGCCGTCGTCACCGTGGACATGAAGCCCCGCCCCGTCCTGTACGGAGGCGCCGCATGAAGATCGCCCTCGACCCCTACATGTTCCGCGCCCTGCCCATCGACGACATGGTGCGCACGGTCGCCGAACTCGGCTACCAGTACATCGAGTTGTCCCCGCGAGGCGACTTCATGCCGTTCTTCCTGCACCCACGGGCCGACGACGAGCGCGTGGCCGGCTTGAAGAACTCACTGCGCAGGTACGGCGTCCAGCTCTCCTCCGTACTCCCGCTCTACAAGTGGTCCTCGCCCGACGAGACCGAACGGCAGGCCGCCGTCCGCTACTGGAGGCGGATGATCGAGATCACCGCGGAGCTCGAATGCCCTTTGATGAACTCGGAGTTCAACGGCCAACCCGACCGAGCCGCCGAGAGCGAGGCCGCCTTCTGGCGTTCCATGGAGGAACTGCTCCCCGTCTTCGAACGCGAGGGCATCGCCCTCAACCTGGAGGCGCACCCGGACGACTTCTGTGAGGAGAACACGCCGGCGGTCGACCTCGTACGCGCCGTCAACAAGCCCTGGGTGAACTACCTCTACTGCGCCCCGCACTCCTTCCACCTCTCGGGAGCCTCGGACGTCGGCGCGGACATCGCGGCGATGATGCGTTACGCCGGCGACAAACTCCAGCACGTGCACATCGCCGACTCCTTCAACCACAAGGGATCATCCGGCCTGCGCTACATCCTCAACCCGCCCGGCACCACGGCCCGTATCCACCAACACCTCGACATCGGCCAGGGCGAGGTCGACTGGGACGCCTTCTTCGGCACGCTCCGGGAACTGAGCTTCGACGGCGTCGCCACCGCGTGCGTCTTCGCCTGGGAGGAACGCGCCAAGGAATCCTCCGCGTTCATGCTGGACCGCATCAGCAAGGAGCTCTCGGCGTAACGCGAGCGACCCACCGTGCCCCGGCGGTCGGAAGACCGCCGGGGCACGGTGGGAGCGGAGGCGACTGGATGCCGATCGGGAGAGACTGCCGCGATCAGGCCGCCGGGGCCGGGTAGGTCGGGTATTCCACGCCGGAGACGTGCTGGACGACACGGACGACCTGGCAGGAGTAGCCGAACTCATTGTCGTACCACAGGTAGAGGATCGCGTTGTCGCCTTCGACCTTGGTCGCGCCGGCGTCGACGATCGAGGCATGACGCGAGCCGATGAAGTCGCTCGAGACCGCGTCGGGGGCGGTGATGAAGTCGATCTGGCGCTTGAGCGGCGAGGTCAGCGAGACATCGCGGAGGTGGTCGAGGACTTCCTCGCGTGTGGTCTCGCGGGCGAGCTGCAGGTTGAGGATGGCGATCGAGACGTCCGGAACCGGGACGCGAATGGAGCTGCCGGTGATCTTCGCCTTGAGGTCGGGCAGCGCCTTGGCGACGGCGGAGGCGGCACCGGTCTCGGTGATGACCATGTTGAGCGGCGCAGAACGACCGCGACGGTCGGAGTTGTGGTAGTTGTCCAGCAGGTTCTGGTCGTTGGTGAACGAGTGGACGGTCTCCACATGGCCGCGCAGAACGCCGTACTCGTCCGCCATCGCCTTCAGCGGCGGGACGATCGCGTTGGTGGTGCAGGAGGCGCAGGACATGATCTGCTCGTCCGGCTTGATCGTGTCGTGGTTGACGCCGTGGACGATGTTGGGAACGTCGCCCTTGCCCGGTGCGGTCAGGACGACCTTGGCGATGCCGGGGCGAAGGTGCTGGGACAGGCCCTCGCGGTCACGCCACCTGCCGGTGTTGTCGATGAGGATGGCGTCCTTGATGCCGTACGCCGTGTAGTCCACTGACAGCGGGTCGTCGGAGTAGATCACCTTGATCTCGTTGCCGTTGGCGACGATCTTGCTGTTCGCCTCGTCGACGGTGATCGTGCCCCGGAACTGGCCGTGAATGGAGTCACGCCGCAGCAGCGAGGCGCGCTTGACGATGTCCTGGCCGGCACCCTTGCGGACGACGACGGCACGCAGTCGCAGCCCGTTGCCGGAGCCGGCCTTCTCGATGAGCAGGCGGGCGACGAGGCGGCCGATGCGGCCGAACCCGTAGAGGACGACGTCGCGCGGCTCCTGGCGCTCGATCTTGTTGACCCCCGTGGCGCCGGCCACGGCCTCGGCGGTGAACTCCGCCACCGACAGACCACGGTCGTCGGACTTGTAGGTCGCGGCGAGCATGCCGATGTCGATCTGCGACGGGCCGAGATCGAGCGTGGTGAGAGCCTGCAGGAACGGCAGCGTCTGGATGACCGAAAGTTCCTCACCGGCGATCTGCCGGGCGAACCGGTGGGTCTTGAGGATGCTCACCACTGACTTGTTCACCAGGGAACGGCTGTGCAGCAGGACCGTGACGTCCCGCTCCCGGTGCAGCTTCCCGATGATCGGGATCATCGACTCCGCGATCTCCTCGCGGTTGTTCCAGTTGGTGAACGAGTCGTCATTGACAGTCACAGATTCATCTTTCGAGCTAGGTGGCGCTCAGATGGTAGCTCGACGCCCTTTTGATCATTCGAGCGGGGCCACCTGATCAAGAGGAACGCGCAGCTGAGGCCCTCGTACGCCCTCGCGCCGGTGGCACGGGACCCGGCGACCGGCGTGAGAGCGCGCCCTCGTGACCGGTCTGCCTCGCGCGAGGGATGCCCACATCGAGGACACGAATGCGCCCCTTTCACGCGGTTCCGACTGCCACCGGTGACTGTTTCGCTTGACATGGGGCGCGCGCAGCCCACCTGCCCGGACCGTCACGAGGTTGCTGTCCTGGCGTCCACCTCCCCGGAATCCGTCTTCGACCTCCACCGCCTCCGTGCACCCACGCCGCACGGCTTCTGACGCGTCGCCGAGGCGACCCTTCGACACGGTTCAGGTCAGACGTCGTCCATGGCCAGGCAGTAGGAGCCCTTGCCCGAGGCGCACGGCGTAGACGCCCCGCCTCGTTCGCTGATGTTCATGCGTATCCGCCCACGCCCGCTCACGTATCGGGAGGACATGTGACAGTCCCGGAAAGCTCCCCAGAAAGCGCCGCCGGACCCACCGACGAGGGACCACGGTCCACCAGTCTCAGCACCCACGCTGCACGTCAGCTGGCCACCACCACCAAGTCCGAACCTCAGATGCAGGCCATCACCTCGCGATGGCTGATCAAGATGCTGCCTTGGGTGGACGTCAAGGGCGGCACCTACCGGGTGAACCGGCGACTCCAGCTCCGCGTCGGCCGGGGGCGGGTGCAGTTCGAACAGAACGGCGCGGACGACATCAAGGTCATTCCCGAGACGCTGACCGAGCTGCCCGCCCTGCGCGGCTACTCGGACACCGCGGCCCTGCGGGAGATCTCCTCACGGTTCAGGGTGCGTGAGGTGCGTTCGGGCCAGGTCCTCTTCGACGCCGGGCAGCCCGTCACGGAGGCGTACCTGGTCGTCCACGGCCGGTTCACCCGCTACACCACCGGCAAGTACGGCGAGCAGGAGGTCACCGGGGTCATCACGGACGGCGACGGGATGGGAGACGAGGCCATCGGCCAGGCCGACCCGCTGTGGTTCAGCTCGGTGCGGGCCGAGACTCCGGGCGTGGTGCTGGCGCTCAACTGGGACACCCTGACGCAGTTCATGGAGCGCACACCGTCGCTCGCCGCCCAGCTGGACGCCTTCGCGCAGCAACAGAGCAAGCCCATGAACCGCAAGGGCGAGGCCGACGTACCCGTGCAGGCCGGGCACGTGGGCGAACCGATCCTCGCCGGCGGCTTCGTCGACTACGACCTCGCCCCGCGCGAATACGAGCTGTCCCTGACCCAGACCGTGCTGCGTGTCCACACCAGGGTCGCCGACCTCTACAACCATCCGATGAACCAGACCGAGCAGCAACTCCGCCTGACCATCGAGGAGATCCGCGAGCGCCAGGAGTGGGAGCTGGTCAACAACCGCGAGTTCGGTCTGCTCCACAACGTCGACTACGGCCAGCGCGTCAGCACCTTCTCCGGTCCTCCCACACCCGACGACCTCGACGAACTGCTGTCGATGCGCCGCAAGACCCGGCTGTTCCTGGCCCACCCGAAGGCGATAGCGGCCTTCTTCCGGCAGTGCAACCGGCGAGGGCTGGTGCCCGGCACCGTGAACCTCGACGGCCACGAAGTACCCGCGTGGCGCGGCGTTCCGCTCTTTCCGTGCAGCAAGATCCCGATCAGTCCCCAACACACCAGCAGCATCATCGCGCTGCGCACGGGAGAGAAGGACCAAGGGGTCGTAGGCCTGCACCAGACCGGCATTCCGGAGGAGTACGAACCCGGCCTGAACGTACGGTTCATGGGCATCGGCAGCACCGCGATCATGAGCTACCTGGTCACCGCCTACTACGCGATGGCCATCCTCGTACCCGACGCCGCGGGGATCCTGGAGAACGTCCAGGTGGGGCGGATCGCGGAATGAGCGAGCCATCGGCTTGCGGATCGCCGCCGCGACTGCCCGGGCCACCCCGTCTGGTCCCCGTCACGCAAGCCCGGCGGAGCGGGGCGATCCCCGGGCTGCGCCACCGACCCGCCGCCCCCGCGGACCCGGGGAAGGCAGCGGAGGTCGACCGCAGGCTGGAGGCCTGGGTCCGTCGGCTCGACGCGTTCCCCAAGGCGTGGACGGGGGACTTCGCGGGGTTCCAGTTCGGCCGGGCCGTCGTACTCCAGCATCCGGGCGCGGCCGACCTCGAACGCCTCACGGCGGCCGGCAAGCTGCTGCTGGCCGAGAACCTCGTCGACAACTGCTACTGCGAGGAGGACGAGGACAAAGGCGGCTCATCGCGCGGACTCGGCGGCAGGCTGATCAGGGCCCAGTCCGCGCTCGACCCCTTCCACTCCACTCCCGAACTGGAAGCGCGGTGGCGGCGCGGCGTACAGGCCGACGGGCCGCTGCGCTCGTACCACGGGGCCCTCAAGGACTTCGCCGTCTTCGCTACTCCCAGCCAGACCGACCGACTGGTGCACGATCTCGCCCGGCTGCATCTGGGCTATCTCGGTGAGGCCGCCTGGTCCGAGATCCGGTACGTGCCACCGGTCTGGGAGTACCTGATGATGCGGCAGTTCAACAGCTTCCGCCCCTGCCTGTCGATCGTCGACGCCGTGGACGGCTACGAACTGCCCGAGCCCCTGTACGTCCGGCCCGAGATCCAGCGGATCACCGCGCTCGCCGGCAACGCGACCACGCTCGTCAACGACCTGTACTCCTTCACCAAGGAACTGGCGAACGATCCCAGCCATCTCAATCTGCCTCAGGTCATCGCCGCCAACGAACGGTGCGGGCTGAAGGCCGCCTATCTGAAGGCCGTCGAGATCCACAACCAGATCATGGAGGCGTTCGAGGAGGAGGCGGCGGCCCTGTCCGCCACCTCGCCTCTCGTCGAGCGCTACGCCAGGGGCCTGGCCGCCTGGGTGTCCGGCAACCACGAATGGCACGCCACCAACACCCACCGCTACCACCTGCCGAACTACTGGTAACACCCCGCCGTCCGGCCCGTCACCCACCGCGCCACAAGGAGTCACCTTTGCCCATCACCGATGCCGACACCATGGCAGCGCCCATGCCGACCCAGGCCACCTGCCAGTCGACGTACCAGACCCGCGTCGCGGACTACTGGAACGCCGAGGAGAACCCGGTCAACCTCGAACTCGGAAAGATCGACGACCTCTACCACCACCACTATGGCATCGGGGACGTCGACTGGTCCGTGCTCGACGGAGACCGCGACGAGGCCGGGGGCGGGGACAGGGACGACGCTGCCGAGCGCCGTGACCGGATCACCTCCGAACTGCATCGTCTGGAACAGGCACAGGCCGACCTCCTCGCCTCCCATCTCGGCCCCCTCTCCCCCGCCGACCGTGTCTTCGACGCCGGCTGCGGGCGCGGCGGCGGAAGTGTGGTGGCCCATCTGCGGTACGGATGCCACACCGACGGCGTCACGATCTCGAGGAAACAGGCCGACTTCGCCAATGCCCAGGCACGCAAACGGCACATCGACGACAAGGTCCGCTACCACCACCGGAACATGCTCGACACCGGTTTTCCCTCCGGCGCGTATGCGGCCTCCTGGAACAACGAGTCCACCATGTATGTGGAGTTGGACCTGCTGTTCGCCGAGCACGCACGGCTGCTGCGCCGCGGCGGACGCTACGTGACGATCACCGGCTGCTACAACGACGCCTACGGGCGTGCCTCCCGGGAGGTGTCTCTCATCAACGCCCACTACATCTGCGACATCCACCCACGGTCGGAGTACTTCCGCGCCATGGCCCGCAACCGCCTCGTACCCGTCCACGTCCAGGACCTGACCGCCGGCACCATCCCCTACTGGGAACTCCGCAAGCAGGCCGACCACCTGGTCACCGGCATCGAGGAAACGTTCCTGAGCGCCTACGAGAACGGCAGCTTCCAGTACCTGCTCATCGCGGCCGACCGCGTCTGACATCTCCGCCGCGTTGGCGCTCCTGCGGATGAGTCCTATGGTGAGAAGTGGTGCAGAGGCTTTCCCACGAGGTGTTCACGACGGGGAGGACATGATCATGTCCGAAGCCACACATCCCACACATCACCGTCCGCTTCGGCGGACGCACGACGATGCCGCAGGCGTCACGGCCACCATCAACCGGGCAGCGAGCGCCGCGGGCGCCGCCGGTCGGGCCGCGGCGGATGCCGTACGGCACCCCCAGGCCGTGGTGGACCGGTTGCGGCATCTGCCGCAGGCGCTGCCGCTGGTGCGGCAGGCGGTGGCACCCATACTGACCGGACGAGTGCGTGACTGGCGTGGCGAGTACGCCTACACGTTGGGTGAGCAGGCATTCGTCTACGGTTTTCCGTACATCTACAATGCCCGGCTGCGTCACCAGTGGGTGACCCAGCCGCGTGACCCGGCGACGGTGCCGTATGCGGCGGTCAACCATTTCTGGCACGCGCAACGGCTGCTGGACGCCTCGTATCGGGACGGCGGATGTCCCAACAACGACACCCTGTACTCGACGGCGTGGGTGGACCTGCGCGGCGAGCCGATCATTCTCTCGCACCCGGACATGGGTGATCGCTACTTCTCCTTCGAGCTGATGGGCATCACCTCGGACAACTTCGACTACATAGGCCAGCGGACCACGGGATCCAAGGCCGGCCATTTCGCGATCGTCGGTCCGGACTGGAGCGGGCAGCTTCCCGATGGTGTGCGCCGTGTCGCGACCGCGCCGAGCCCGTGGATCCTGATCCTCGGCAGGACGCTGGTCGACGGCGAGGACGACGTGCCGAACGTACAGACACTCCAAGCCCAGTACCGGCTCACTCCGCTCAGCTTCTTCGACAGGGGCGGTGGGCCCGTTGACCCGGCGCGGCTCCCGGCGAGCCATGAGGTGCCGGCGCCGGTGGACCCCGCCCAGGATCCCCTCGGCCCCTGGAAGACGCTCAACGCCATGCTGGCCGAGAACCCGCCACCGGCGCACCACGCCATCCTGCTCAAGCAGTTCGCAGAGGTCGGCATCGGTCCCGGTCTCGACGTCGAGGCCCAGCCTGAGGCCGTCAGGCAGAACCTCATCCGGGCTGCGACCGTCGGTACGCCGATGCTCAAACAGCAGATGCTCAGCGGTGAGTGGGCACATGTGGTGAACGGTTGGCGTTATCCGCCACCGCAGATGGGCCGCTTCGGCGACGACTTCGTCAAGCGTGCCGCCGACCAGTCGTTGGCGGGCATCATGGCCAACGATCCCGACGAGGCGGTCTATCTGCTCAACTACGACGACGCGGACGGGAACAAGCTGTCGTCCGGCCGGTACACGCTGCGTTTCGGCGCGGGCGCGATGCCACCCGTCGATGCCTTCTGGTCCCTGTCCGCGTACGGGGACGACATGAACCTGATCCCCAACCCGGCCGGTCGCTACTCGGTCGGGGACCGCACGCCCGGGCTCGCCATGGACGCTGACGGCGGTCTGACCCTCCATCTGCAGTCCACATCACCGGGAGAGGACCGTGAGGCCAACTGGCTGCCCACGCCCGAAAGCGGCACCTGGTTCGTGATCCTGCGCATGTACCGTCCGCACCGCGAGGTCGTGGACGCGGTGTGGGAATGCCCTCCACTCACCCGTGTCGACTGACCTGACGGATCCGCGGGCCGCGCGTGGCGGCCCACGGACCGGTGCGTGGGACTGCTCTCAGCCGATGTAGAGCTGGTACGTGGCGCCGTTGCTGGTGTCGTTCGCCGAAATGAGCCGGGGTTCCCACCGCCATCCGGTGCTGGGCTTGCGGTGGTGGAACTCGACCGACTGCCCGGCTATCCACCAGTAGCCTTCCGCCAAGGTGCAACCCTTCGGGGCGATCTCCCAGAACCTCGAGCCGCCCCAGTCGCCGTACTGGTTCTCGCCGACGAAGTAGAACTTCACCGTCTCGGTGGACCCGCTGCAGACCTTGAGCTGTACGTACTTGTTGGCGGCGTAGGCCGTTCCCGGAACCGCCAGACTGCCGAAGAGGGCGCCTGCGGCGAGTGCCGCCGTGGCGACTTTGCGCTTGAGACTGTGCATGGGACTGTCACCATTCTTGTTCTTGGACCGGTTGGACTGGATCGGACCGGGTTTGACTGGATGGGACCGGATCGGATGTGGGCTCAGCGCAGTAGGCCTTTGGACCGCAGCCAGGTCCTGGCCGCTTTCCCGGGAGCCTCGCCCGCGTTGACCAAGGAGGCGAGCGCGGTCAACTGGCCGGTCGTCAGCGGGGTGTTGACGCGGGCCAGGGCCGCCCTGCCGGTCGCGTCCACGGCAGGGGAGCTGATGAGTGGGAAGACGTGCGCGGGCGGGACGACGGACTTGGGATCGGCCAGCACGACCAGGCCGTCCCGGGTGATCGCGGGGTCGGTGCTGCGCAGCGCCAGCACATCTGCCCTCCCCGATGTTCCGGCAGCGGTGAGAGTGACGCCGTACGCCTGCTTCAGGGACGAGGTGGACGGGGCATCGGGATCGCCGGAGGCGTCACCGCCCAGTGTCAGGCGACCGCCGGCGCTGCCGAGGTCGGCGAGGCTGCGCAGTGTGCGGCGCTTGGCCGTGGCCTTGGTGACCGCGAGGACGACCCCGCGCTGCGCCGCGGACGACGGCAGCGCGACGGTCCCCGGAGGCAACGCCATGCTCAGCGTTGCCTCCATGTCGCCGGGCATGGACTGACCGCCCGGCAGCGCACGCAGCAGGGCGCTCTCGTAAGCGGGCGCGATACCGATCCTGCCCGCCACCACGGCCTGGGCGGTGTCGGCAGGGGACGCGTAGGTGGCACTCGCGGTCCGCACCTCCTGCCCGGCGGCGGTGAGGAGTTCGCGGTAGATCGCCGCCACGACCCGGCTCTCCGCGGAGCCGTCGGTGCCGATCACGGTCGGCCCCTGACGGTCCGCGTGGCCGCTGTACGTGCCTTCGGTCCGCCCGTCCGCGCATCCGGAGAGAACGAAGAGCGAGCAGACGGCGAAAGCGATGATTCGGAATGGAGAACGAATTCCTGGCATCACGGATGACCACATCGCGATGAGCCGATTCAGCAGTGTGCGCCGATTTCGGCCGAGGTCATCGGCCGGTCCTTGAAGTTGACGTAGCCGTAGCCGGGGTTGTCCTTGTTGAAGCCGGACTGCTGAAAATCGTAGAGGTACCAGACATAGTGGTCGTAGTACTTGTTCTTGAACTGGATTTCCCACCAGCCCTTGGCCTGCTGCTTCGAGGTTCCGCGCTCGAGCCACCCGACACTTCTGGGCGAGATGTTGATCGTGTTGGACTCGGTGTCGGTGTGCGAGTTCTCCCAGCTGTGGCTGTAGCTGGTCTCCACGGAGGCCTCGAAGACCAGGGAGAACTTGTAGGTCGCCGAGACGGAGACGCCGACCGTGTTGCCGGCGGTGGTCGTGTCCGACCAGTCGATCCGGTGCTGGTTGGTGTTGCTCCCGCAGTTGTACGCGGTACTGCCGACCTGGTGCTTCGGCCCGGTGTACCCCCAGTAACTCTGTGGGTGGAACTTGCAGAGACTTGCCCAGTTGCAGGCCTTCAGGAGTTCGGCGTTGGTCGGACTGCTCGCCGCGAACGCCTGGGGGGCCACGAGCAGTGAAGCACCCATGGTCAGAGCTGCGAGCGTCCCGGCCGTACGGGCAATGTGTCCGGCCGATCCGTTCCTGAGGTGCGCGAATACCATTGATCACTCCATGAGGAGGGCGGACTTCGGGGAATGTCCCGCCGACCGCGGCCACGTGCGATCGGCGTTCAACTCGTTCATGAGCCTCGCAGCGTTCCATCAGGGATTGATCAGAGCCGGATCAGAGGTGGCTCACAACCGAGCGGAGCGAGCGCGGCCCGCCCGGCGTCATGAAAGGCCCGTCGGGCTCAGTCCTTGGGGCCGACGGAGTCCTCGATGCGGGCGAGCTGACGGTCGATGTCGGTCAACCACACTTCGAGATCGATGAGTGCGGGCAGGGCCGGGTGGTGCTCCGGCAGCGGCGGGCCAGGGGGACTCCGGCCCGGCGCGAGGCATTCGTTGGTGGTGAAGTACGTGGCGATGCGGTCGGCGTCCGTCGTCAGCTCGGCGGCCGTCCTGCGGACCCATGTGCTCGCGTCCGGCGGCACATCGGTCAGGGGCGCTTCGAAGCAAGGAAGCCGCTGGGCGCCGAGCACCGTGTGGTACGCCACGATGAGCACCCCGTGCCAGTCGGCCTGGGCACCCTCCCAGGCGGTGGGTGGCTCGCTGCGGTACTGCGCGTAGGCGGACTCCGCCAGACGCAGATGACGCAGGGTCGGCAACGTCGCGGGCGCAGACGGTACGGGCGCGGCCAGGAGCGCTTCGGCCGTGGCAGGTATCAGCGCCCCGCACGAGCGCAGCAGGCTCGCCATGGTGCGGTGTACCTCCCTGCGTGCCCCCGCGGGCCAGGCCAGCAGCCCGCACAGCAGGCCGATGACGCTGCCGGTGACGACATCGACGATGCGGGCTTCCGACAGTCGCCAGGAGGTCGGAGTGATCTGGGCGAAGGCGAGGGAGACCACCAGCGTGAAAAGCCCCTGTGCGTAGGCGACTCCGAGCCGTGGGCCCAGAGCGAAGGCGATGAGCATGCCCGGCACGAGCAGGACGGCGTAGGCGTCCAGATGTCGGCCGAGGGCGATGAGCAGCGCACCTGCCGCGACAGCCCCCACCAGGTTGCCGACCATGGCCTGGCGCACGGCCCGCCAGGTGGCGCCGACCGTGGTGCGCCCCAGTGTGAGGACCGCGAGGAGGACCCAGAATCCGTGCGCGAGGTCGAGGGTGCCCGCGACAAGACGGGCGATGGCGAGGCCGCACGCGACCCGTACGGCGTTCTGGAACCACACCGAGCGATGTGTCGCGTTGCCTGCGATGCGCCGCGCCCACAGATGCGTCGTGGGCAGGTCGGCGTACCAGAAGAGTTCGCGGGGCGGGAGAGGCGAGGTTCTGCGCCCGGCGGCGGAGACGCCCAGGGCGGTCACCGCGATCCACGTCGACTCGGCCAGTGTCAGTTCCGTCGCCTGTCGCCGCAGGACGCCGGTGTCCGCGCCCGGTTCCTCCGGGTCGGCCGCACGGCGGATCCGTTCCGCCTGGAACTGGCGGATCGCGCTGTCGAGCGCGTCGGCCGTCGGTGGACGCTCACCGGCGCGCAGGGCCGCACCCGTGTCCTTGCACGTCCGCGCGACGCGCTCACGGAGCGCGGCGGACGATCGATCCGTGCGCGGCGCTGCTCCAGAAGACACGGATGTCGCACTCCGCGACGCCAGCTGGTCCACTACCCGGCGGACCGCGGCTCCCGCCTGTGCCAGGGCCCGGTCCCGGCGCCCCGGGCCGGTCGGGCGCTCACCTGGGGAAACCTGCGACAGCCGCATCCCCTCGCTGAGATCACGCAGCCTCGCGACGGAGACGCGGGCCGGATCGGCCGCTGCCGCGGCGGCCGTCTCCAGCGCGTCGGCGAGCAGGATCCGGAAGCCAGTGGCAGGTGGACCGGACAGCACGAACACCTGGCACAGAGTGAGGAGTACGACGCCCACGGCCACGCCCGTCAGCCGTGCGCCCAGCGTCTGAGGAGCGTACGGCGGGAAGCAGGCGAGGATGTAGAGGAGTTGGAGGCCGGGGGCTGGACCCGCCGTACGCGGTCCGGCCACCACAGTGAAAGCCAAAAGGAATCCGACGATCAGCATGCCTGCCACGGCGGCCGCCGTGCTCACCGCGAGTGCCGTGCCCAGCGCGACGAGAACCACTCCGAACGGCAGGGTCCGCAACGTGATCCATGCCTGCTGCCGGCCTGTCCCGGGAATGGTGGACAGCAGGCCGAGCGCGATCGGTGTGAACAGTGCGTACAGCGCCGCCACGGGTTGCTGAAGGCCGTAGAGGAACGTGTAGAAGCCGACGCTCGCCGAGCAGGTGACCTGGATCGACCGTCGTACGATCGCGCCCCCGCCCGGCCCCGGCGTCATGCGTGCTCGCCACCCGCGCCGGTACGTGCACCGAGGACGGCCCCTGACGGCGATGGCGGCTGTCCGCGCATGGCGACGTTCCTCTCGGCAGGCGCCGCGTGTCCTCGACGACCGGGCCTGTGCCTATTTTCGGCCCTCTGAAGGGTCGGCGCACGTCCGGCGCCGGTGGGCGGGGCACCTCAAGGGCCCCGCCGAACCGGTCCGGCAAACCGTCAGGCGGTCAGGTCGTCAGGCGGTCAGGTCGTCAGCAGGCGCCCTCGTCCTGCCAGACCCCCCACTCGGAGGCAACGGGAGTCTCGTTCTGAGTCCACCACTTGGCCTTCCAGTTGTGGTTGTTGTACGACACCTCGTTGCCGGCGGTGTAGACCGCGGTCGAACTCCAGGCCGGCTTGCACCCGGCGCCCGGGGGCGTCGGCGTCGGCGTCGGCGTCGGGGTGGGAGTCGAGGAGGGCGGCGTGGCCCCGGCGAACTTCACCGAGTACTTGGCGAAGTCCCAGGAGTTCTGCGCCACGCTGGAGCAGGTGCCCGAGGTCCGGCCACCGTTGTCGGCCGGGGTGCACTGGCGGTCGCGGTTGAGGGACCAGAACGTGAAGCGGTCCATGTTGTGGCTGGTGGCGTAGTCCAGCACGGTCTGGAAGTCGGCCTGTGTGAAGTACTCGCCGGTGTCGCTGCGCCCGTTCATCCCGGAGAAGCCCTCGTGGGCGTACGCGGTCGCCTGGTCCCATCCGAAGGTGGACTGCAGGATCTGGTTGAAGTTGGTCAGCGCGCTGGTCTGCGAGGCCGCGCCGCTGAAGCCGCCGTCGAACGGCATGATGGAGAAGTTGTTCGGGGTGAAACCCTGTGACTTCGCCTCCAGCAGCATCTGCTTGCCGAACCAGCCGGTGCCGTCGGCGGTGCCGGCGGTGGTGACGGAGACGTAGAGCCCGGGGTTGTTCTGCTGGAGGATCTTTGCGGCGCCGATCTCGTTCTTGATGGCCGCCGTGTTCTCGTACTCCGGCTCTTCGAGGTCGAAGTCGATGGCGTGCAGTCCGTACTTGGTGATGACCTGCTGGTACGCCGCCGCCGTGGCAGCCGCGTCCGAGCACACCTGGCCGAGCTTGGTACCGCCGTAGCCGCCGATGGAGACGGAGACGTCCCCGCCCTTGGCACGGATGGTGTTGACGACCGACTGCACGGCGGTGTCCGAGGAGACCGCGGCCGTACCGCCCCATGTGGGGCTGCAGCCGCCGCCGTTGGGGGCGAGGACGAAGGCGAGCTGGAACGCCTTGAGGCCGGTGGCGTCCATGATGGCGGCCGGGTCCGGTGGGTCGTTGTCGAGCGGCATCAGGTAGGGAGCCGCGGCGTACCAGCGGTTGCCGAGTGCGGAGGTCGCGCCGGAAGCGCTGCCCGCGACCAGTGCGGTCGCGCCCGCTGCGGCGAGTCCAACGGCGGCCGCCGCGCCCAGACATGCGCGAAGACGTCTCACTGCGTGCCTCCAGGGAGTGGGGAGAGTCGCCCCAGCTTCCTGTAGGTGTTGCGTCCATGCCAATAGATTGGCCTAGACCAGATAACTTTTGGACTAGACCATACGATTTCTTTACCTCTCGGGTCAGCCCCTCGCCCGCGCCCTGACATGTGCCGGGTACCACTTCGTGAAGCGGATCGCCGCGACCAGCAAGGCGATCGGGATGACCCAGTTGAGCCAGTCCGACCCCGACTTCACGTGCAGTGCGAGCAGTCCCAGCAGGGCCGTCGCCAGGAACACCCCGCCCCACATCGCCGTCAGGATCCGGTTGGTGCGCCGGAACAACGGTGAGTCCCAGTACCTGCGGGGCACCGACTCACGTGCGTACTGCTCGGTGAACGGTGTGAAGGCGAGGGAGCCGAGTGCCACGACGGCGATCACTCCGTTGGACAACGTCTGCGCGTAGGTTTCCAACCACATCAGGTCCTGGCGGTCCACCACGAGCCCGAGTACGAAGATGACGGCGAAGAACACCAGACTCGCCGCCTCCAGAATCTTGAAGCTCCCGCGCCGCAGGTCGGGCACATTGAGCACAAGGGCAGCGATGAGCGCGGCCAGTGCGGCGTATTTCCACGTACTGGGGCTCGCCACCACGTCGAAGATGATCCAGGGGGCGAAACCGAGGAAGACACTGTTGGTGCGCAGGACTTCGCGGCTGGACGTATCAGCCTGCGCATCGGCCGCCGGCATTCCGGACGGCGGCATTCTCGACGGCGCAGACTCGTGGCTCCCCGTCGCTCCGCGTCCTCGATTCGCATCGGGTTGAGCCATCGGACACCTCCGCGGACGGCGCCTCCATGTCGGAAACCGAGAGCGCGAGGAAACCCCCGGCCGGGCGCTGAGGCGAGGACCTCCGCTTCTCATGCTGCGACCGCCCCAACCCCGCCGCATCCGCTGCGGAAGTCCCCCGGTGTCTGTTCGGCACTCCGTTTGCAGGCGGCAGACCCGCGTCGCGCACCTCATGGGCTCCTTCGCCCCGGTCACCGAAGAGGCCGACGTCATCGATCCGGAGGTCCAGGGGCGCCTGCCGAACGACCTGAACGGGCTGTACCTGCGCAACGGCCCCCATCCACGCTTCAGCCCCATCGGCTCGTCAGGCCGGCCCGGTGAGGCGGACGCGCCGGACCCGACGGTGACGCTCGACTACGTACAGTGGCCCCGGTTGGCACTCGGTGACTCCGAGACGTCGGGCTCGGGACGTGCGGCCGACAGGGAGGGCGGCAGCGGTCTGGCACGAGCCGTGATCGATCCGGCCGCCGGGACCATGCGGCGCACCCTGCTCGACGACTCCCATGTGGAGTTCCCGCGCGTCGACGACCGCCTGATCGGCCGCCGACACAGCCGCTGCGCGCTGGCAGCGCGTACCCCTGGTGCGGAACTCCTCTCGGGCGAATTCGACGCGTTGCGCTGGTACGACACCCAGGGCGCCGCGGGCTCGTGGCCTGCGGGGAACCTCTTGGTCGGGGAACCGGTGTTCGCACCGGTGCCGGGTGACCCGTCGGAGGATCACGGCTACTGGATGACGTACGCGACGGACAGAACGGACGGGACGAGTCGGCTGCTGGTCTCGGTCGTCCTTCAGGTAGGCGTCCCAGCGGCGTGACGTAGGGTGAGCGCCGGGGTGGAAGACCGGAGGGGGCATGTGGTGGCACCGGAACCGGTGCGGTTCGCGGTACTTGGACCGGTTCGGGTCTGGCGGGCGGGGACGGAGTTGCACCTCGGGCGTCCGCAGGAAAGGGCGCTGCTGGCCCTGCTGTTGGTACGGGCAGGGCAACCCGTCTCCATGAGTGAGATCGTCGACGTCCTGTGGGGCCGGCGTCCGCCGGACACCGCGGTCAATGTGGTCCACCGGCATGTCGGGGCACTGCGCCGCCTGTTGGAGCCCGGCCTTCCCACCCGGGCACCGGGCCACTGGCTGCTCCGGGACACGGGCGGATACCGACTGGTGGCCGACAGCGGCTCTCTGGACCTGTTGCGCTTCCGTGCGCTGCGGGTCGAGGGCCGGCGGGCCGCCTCGGACGGGGCGCCCGCACTGGCCGTGGATCTCTTCACCGAGGCGTTGTCGCTGTGGCAGGGGCCGGCCGCCCACGGGATCCCCGTGGAGGCGCGCGCACACGCGGCGTTCGGCTCACTGGACGACGAGCGCCTCGCGACCGTGAAGGAGGCCGCCGATGTCGCGCTGCGTGCGGGCGTGCCGGGTGTGGTCCTCCCCCAGCTCCGGGAGGCCGCTGCCGACAGCCCGTTGGACGAACCGCTGATGGCCAGGCTGATGCTCGCTCTCTCGGCCACCGGTCAGCGGCCTGAGGCGCTCAGCACCTACCTCACCGTGTCGGACCGTCTCGCCGACGAGTTGGGCATCGACCCCGGACCGGAGCTGCGCGACGCCCACCATGCGGTGCTGCGCGACGCGGCATCGACAGCGGCCGGGCCCGGAGCCGGGGCCTCCGAGGCGCGCACCGCCGAAGGTCCGGCGGCCTCGGACCTGGTCGGTCCGCGAGCGGCCTCCCTGCCCGTGCCCGCGCAACTGCCGCTCGATCTGCCGACGTTCACCGGTCGACGGGCCGAACTGGACGAGGCCCTCGCGCCGCTGTCGAGCGAGGGACGGTCCGCCGAAACAGTGGTGATCAGTGCCATCGGCGGAATGGCCGGAGTCGGCAAGTCCACGCTCGCCGTGCACTGGGCCCATCGGGTCACGGACCGCTATCCCGACGGGCAGCTCTACGTCAATCTGCGGGGCTTCGACCCGTCGGGGGCCGTCATGCGTCCCGACGAAGCGATCCGCGGTTTTCTGGACACGCTGGGAGTACCGCCGGAACGCGTCCCGCACGGTCTGGACGCCCAGGCCGCGCTCTACCGCAGCATGCTGGCCGGACGCCGGTTCCTCGTCCTGCTGGACAACGCACGGGATTCCGATCACGTACGGCCGCTGCTGCCCGGCACGCCCGGCTGCCTCACGATCGTCACCAGCCGGAACCAGCTCTCCGGTCTGGTGGCCGCCCATGGGGCCCACTCCCTCACACTGCGTCCGCTCGACACCGACGAGGCACGGGAACTCCTCATCCGTCGGCTGGGGGCCGAGCGGGTCGCCGCCGAGCAGGAGGCGGTGGCGGAGATCATCGCACTGTGCGCCGGGCTGCCACTGGCCCTGGCCTGCGTCGCCGCCCGCGCGGCCGCCCACCCGCACTTCTCGCTGTCGGCCATCGCCGCCGAGCTGCGCGAGGCCCATGGCAGTCTCGACGCCTTCATCGAGGCCGACGCGTCGGCCGATGTCGGCGCGGTCTTCTCCTGGTCCTCCCGCGCCCTCTCACCCGCCGCCGCCCGCCTCTTCCGACTGCTCGGACTGCATCCCGGACCTGATTTCACCGCACCGGCCGCTGCCGCCCTGGCCGGGCTCGCGGTACGGGAGGCGCGGCTGCTGCTGACCGAGCTCTCCCGCGTGCACCTCATCAACGAGCATGCCCCCGGCCGGTACGCCTTCCACGACCTGCTCCGCGCCTACGCCGCCGAACTGGCGCACACCCAGCACAGCGAGGCCGAGTGCCGGGCGGCCGTAGACCGGCTGTTCGAGCACTATCTGTACTCGGCGCACGCCGCCGGTCTGCTGATCGCACCGTACGTGGACACGATGCCGCTCCCGCCTCTCCCCGAGGGGGCCCGCCCCGAACCACTCGCCGACGACGAGTCGGCTCTGACCTGGCTGGCGGCCGAGTACGCGGTGCTGCTCGCCGTCATCGACGCGGCCACGAGCTCCGGTTCGGACCGCCTTGTCTGCCTGCTCGTCTCGTCCCTGGAGCGGTTCTTCGACCGGCAGGGGCACTGGCACGACTGGGTGGTCGCCCAACGGACCGCGCTCGACGCCGCACTGCGGCTGTCCGACCCCGTCGTGGAAGCTCACGGCCTGCTCGGACTGGCCCGGGTGGAAGGCCGGCTGGGCCTGCGCGACGAAGCCGGTGCCCACCTCGACCGTGCCCTGGAACGCTTCACCGAACTCGGAGACGACGTCGGACGGGCCTACGTCCACCTGAGCCTCGGCTGGGAGGCCGAGCAGCACGGTGACCTCCCCGGGGCCCTCCGTCATGACCAGCTGGCCCTGGACCTCTTCCGGGCCACCGGTCGACAGGCCGCGCAGGCAACCGCCCTCAACGCGGTCGGCTGGGACCACGCGACGCTCGGGGATCACCAACAGGCCCTCAGCCACTGCCTCGAGGCCTTGACCATTCAGCGGGATCTCGGAGACCGCATCGGTCAGGCCGCCACCTGGGACAGCATCGCCTACGCCCACCACAGCCTCGGCGACCACCCGCAGGCACTCACCAGTTACCGCAACGCTCTCGCCATCTTCCGGGACCTGGGCGTGCCGTCCGAGGAGGCCGGAACCCTCGTCCGTATCGGTGACACACACCGTACGACAGGCGACCACGAGGCCGCCCGCGCCGCCTGGCGCAGCGCCCTCGCCCTCTTCACCGAACTCGCCCATCCCGACGCCGAGCGGGTCCGTGCCCGGCTCGATGAACTCGGCGAACCGCACGGTGACGTGTGACGGGAACCGTGCCCCGGGAATCTCGGTCCCGGGGCACATATCGGTCAGCTGAGTGAGCTGTCTATCGAGGACAACGGCACGGAGAACAGCACCCGTTGCGGAATCGCGGTGTCGGTTCCTGTCCAGTGCCCCGCGCTGTCGGCCGCCCATTCGGTGAGCGTCCACACCCGGCCCGTACTCCACCAGTAGGACATGCTCTCGGTGTGCTGGCCCCAGCAGGCGTACATGATGTCCTGCCCGCAGTTGGCGGCCGCCGTGGCTCCGCTGGTGTTCTGCCGCCACAGGATGCCGTGCTGGCCGACACCGCCGCGCGCGTCGTCGACGTAGAAGTTCGGTGTGCCGCCGCTGGTGGCGCTGTGCGACAGCACGCCCTGCAGCCCGACGGCGTTCGTCTCGTACGCCGCCGAGGCGTTCACGTGGCTGCTGCTGGCCGTGGCGAGGTAGCCGGGGTCGGAGCTGAAGTCGTACCGCCAGATGCGGGCCGGCTCCGTGCCGCCGGAGGAGAACCACTCGGTGGCGACCAGGCTGTCGGGCACGCTGCTGCGGTCCAGCGAGATGGAGCCGAAGCACGGCCGGGAGTCGTCGTTGGTCGAACTACAGGCCCCTCCGGCGAGGCTGTAGGAGCCGACGGCCGGCATCACGTACTGGTAGCCGTCCGCCGACCATCCGCCACTCACCTTGCCGACCGCGGAGCTGTTGACGGTCGCCTGGAGGATGCGCTTCATGTCGAAGATGTACATCACGTTGTTGTCGGAGTCCTTCTCCCACGACGTGACGATCAGCTTGTCCTGGTACCAGACCATGCCGCCCATATGGGACTGAAGCGCGCGGTAGTCGGTGCCGCCGTTGAGCGGGATGACCGGCAGCACCCAGCGGTACTTGAGGTTGTTCGGGTCGTTGGCGTCGATGAAGGCGATACGGCCCATGTGGTCGGTGGTGGTGGTGCCGTTCTGGCCCCAACCGGACAGGATGACCTTGTTGGTGCCCCACACGCCGTCGTTGTCCGCGTCTCCGGAGGAGGTCACGGACTGCGGCAGCCAGTCCTGTGTCACCGCGTCACCGGTGTCCCAGCAGTACGCGGACTCAGCGGTCGGTTTCACCGGCAGGGCGGCGGTCTCGGTGCTGTTGCAGTTCGCCGCGTTCCGCATCGGGTGGTTGGCACTGGCGAGGACCTGGTCGACCCCGCGGGAGGTGCCCATCTCGCTCGCCAGGTTGTCGAGAGAGGCCGTCGGGACCCGGTGCTCGACCAGTTGGAGCTTCGCCAGCTCCGAGGACGAGGTGATCGTGGTCAGCTTGTTGGTGTTGTCGCCGGGGGCCGCCTGAGCGGTGCCCGCCGACACCAACAGCATGGCCACCGCCAAATACGCGGTGGCCGCAGCGGGTCTCAGGCCCTTTTTGAATATTCCGTTGATCTTCACCTGCCAGATGCTAGGGCGTTGTTGACCCCTGTTCTCGGTGATTGAGAACGGAACTTCACCGTTCGTCAGGTCGCACTCCCGCCTCCGGGTCGGGCGGTGTCGTTCGAGGTTGTTTCGGGTTTGGTGTGGAGGACTTCGCGGGCCTGTTCGGCGGCGCGGGTGATGCTTTCGCTGATGAAGTCGAGGAAGCGGGCGATGTTCTCCAGGCGGGCGGCGGCGGGGGTGTGGGGGCCGAGGACGGCCACGCCTTGGCGTGCGGTTTCGACGAGCTGGTCGTTGGATCGGGCGCTGGCGATCGTCGCCTGGTAGAAGAGTTCGTCGTCGACGACGTAGCGGTCGCGGCGGCGTTCGTCGCGTTCTCTGCGGACGAGGCTCTGGCTCTCCAGGAAGGCGATCGCCTTGGAGATGGACGCTGGGCTGACCTGGAGGCGCTGGGCGAGTTGGGACGCGGTGAGGCTGCCCGCGTCGGTGGTGAACAGGCAGGTCAGCACCCGGGCCGTCATCTTGGTCAGGCCCGAAGCCATGAGGACGGTGGTGAACGTCTCCTCGTACTCGGCCACGGCCTCGGCATCGCGTCCGTGCGGCTGGGGGACCGACTCCCATCCTTGGGAGGAGGCGGGCCTGCGCCGGTGGGCGCGGCGTTCGGTGGCGCGGTGGGCCAGGTCGGCGCGGTAGGCGGTGGGGCCGCCGTTGCGCATCACCTCACGCGTGATCGTCGAGGTCGGACGGTCGAGGCGTCGGGCGATCTCGGCGTAGGGGAGGCTGTCGGCCAACCCCAGCGCGATCTGCTGGCGTTCCTGCTGGGTGAGCCTGCCTCCCGGCATCGCGATCTCCTTGGTGATCCTTCGTGGCGGTCCTTGATCCCCTCACCATAGCGTTCACTTCTCACCCATTGCAATGGCCGTAGCGATTGCCGTTGCGTTGCCCTCAAGGTCATTGCAACGGTTTCATATGTTCTACCTGCACAGATATCGATTCGACGCAACAAGCATGTTGTCGGACTCTGGAAAGCAACGTAGCGTTTCCGATGTCAGAAACAACGAGCGAGCACGGGAGAGCACGATGCAGAAGTTCGACACCCCCGCCCCGATCTCCGCCGTCCTGGACATCCCCGCCGGACGTATCCAGTTCATCGCCGCAGACCGCGCCGACACCACCGTCGAGGTCCTGCCCGCCGACCCCTCCAAGAGCCGCGACACCAAGACCGCTGAGCGGACCACCGTCGCCTACGCCGACGGCGTCCTGCGGATCAAAGCCTCGACCCCCGACAACCGGCTCTTGGGCCCCTCCGGATCTGTGGAGGTCACCGTCCAACTGCCCGCCGGCTCCCGCATCGAGGCCAAGGCCGCCAGTGCCGAGCTCCGCGGCGTCGGACGCCTCGGCGACGTCGCCTTCGAAGGCGCGTACCGCCAGATCAAGATCGACGAGGCCGCGAGCGTCCGCCTCACCGCGATCGACGGCGACGTCGAGATCGGCCGGCTGGGCGGCTCCGCGGAGATCAGCACCGCAAGGGGCGACATCCGGATCACCGAGGCCCTGCGCGGCACGGTCGTGCTCCGCACCCAGTCCGGCGACATCTCGGTCGGCGCCGCCGCCGGCGTCTCGGCCGCCCTGGACGCCGGCACCGACTACGGCCGCGTCAGCAACGCCCTCAAGAACGACGGCACCGCCGAACTCGACATCCGCGCCAGCACCTCCCGCGGCGACATCACCGCCCGCAGCCTCTGAAGGAGCAGAACCAGGACCAACCGGCCGGGCCCACCGCGATCGAGATCCTGTCGGTCGCCGCCGAGGTCCCGGCCGGTCCGTCCGAGGGGCCTGCGATCCACGTCCAGGGCCTGAAGAAGGCGCACAAGACGCTCTCACGCGACCAGGGGGAACACATGACGAAGAACAGCACTTCCTCGACCAGTTCGATTTGGACCGGCATGGTGCCGGTCGACGATACGGCCCTGGCCGTCACCGACACCGGCGGTCCCGGTATCCCCGTGGTCTACCTCAATGGCCAGTTCGCCACTCAGGGGTACTGGCGGCGGGTCATCGACGAACTGGGGTCGGGGTGGCGGCACATCACCTACGACGAGCGGGCCCGTGGCAGATCGAAGCGTTCGGCGGACTATTCCTTCGAGGCGGCCGTCCGGGACGTCGATGCCGTTCTCGCGGCCAGGGGTGTGGACCGGGCGCTGGTGGTGGGCTGGTCCTACGGGGCGGTCGTCGGGGCGCACTGGGCCGGCCGGAATCCGGAACGTGCCTTGGGCGCGGTCCTGGTCGACGGCGCGTTCCCGTACGACTGGCTCGACGAGGCCATGGAGCAGCGGATCCGCAAGCTGTTCGGGCGGATGAGCTGGTTCCTGCCGCTGCTGCGCCCGACGGGCCTGGCCCCGCGGATGAGCGCGGAACAGCAGGCGGACAGCAACATCGAGCTCGGCAGGCTCTCCCGCGAGCGCGAGCTGGGCCCCGTGCTGGACGACATCACCGTCCCGGTGCGGTATGTGGTCGCTTCGGGAACGTCCTTCGGAAGCCGCGGTGATGAACAGGAACGGATACGCACCAGCCTCGACGCGGTGACCGCCCACAACCCGAACATCCAGATCAGTGCGAAGGTCGCCGGCAACCACGGCGCGATCCTCAAGAAGGACTTCCCGGCCGTCGCCGAGGCCGTACGCGAGGTCGCCGCCCTCGACCGCAGCGGGGCGCTGAAGACACGACCGGCGGACTGACGACAACCGCGCTTGCCGTGGCACATGTCGCGGGCCGGCCTGTGGCGGCACTCTCGCACGGCGGCTGCCGGTTCATCTGTCGGCGGTAGGAGCACTTCGACGAGTGCCACATCCTTCGTGACGCCCGCCGGCGCGCGGCCCGCGGGCGCCCCGAATTCCACCACCACAACGAAGGCGCCCACCTCACCCTCGCCTCTGATATCCCGAAAGGGCCCGCAGTATTGAATTGGCGCACAGGGAAGCGGCGAAACTTGGACCCGCAGTCGCAGTTACGTTCCGAACCAGCCCCTGTATCCCTTTGTCGTTACGTAAGGCGATGAAAGGCCGGAGACGATGATCGAGCGAAGGAAATTCCTCATGGCCGGTGGACTGGGGGGTGCGGCCATGTTTTCGCGAGGTGATCTGGGAACGCGGTCGCATGCGGCGTCGGCTCACCCGCCGGCAGGGTGTGAAGACCCCGCGGGGACGCCGAACACCCCTCCGCTGGAGAAGTTCGTCGACCCGCCGCCCAGGCCGATGACAGCCATCTCGGATCCTTCCGTCTATCCGGGCGCCGACTATTACAAGGCCACGATGCGGCGGCTTGCCCTTACCTGGCCGTCGAACGGCGACGCTACCGGCTGCGCATTCTCAACGCTTCGAACGAGCGTTTCTGGCGGCTGAAGTTCGATGTAGACCCCAGAGACGCACTTCTTGAGCCCCCACTGCCGTTCTGGCTGATCGGCACGGACGGCGGCTTCCGCGCCCCGCTGCACATGCTGGACTTCCTGATCAGTCCAGCCGAGCGGTACGACCTGATCGTCGACTTCAGTCAGGTGCCCATGGGCACGAAGGTCAAATTGACGAACTACCCGGGAACGCAGGTCCACTTCCCCGGCATCCCCGGCTGCGGACCTGAAATCGGGGACATCATGGAATTCCGGGTCACCAAGCGACTGTCCGGAGGTGGGGACAGGACGACGCCGCCCGAGAAACTCAAGCTGCAGGCGGTCGCACCCATCGAACCGAAACCGCACACCCGTCGGCGGGAATGGGTCGTGTACCAGCACCAGCTCTACAGGACGATGACGTTCAACGCGGTGCCGTACAAGGAGCCGTCCCAGGACTTCATCAAGGAGGGCTCGACCGAGATCTGGGAGTACATCAATCCCAACCACGACGCCCACCCGATGCATGTCCACCTCGTCAACTTCCAGGTGCTGAACAGGCAGCCGATCGACGCGGCCGCCTACCAGAAGGATTACGACAAGTGGATCCACGGTGGCCGCAAACCAAAGGACCACCCGGTGTTGGCCAACTACTTCACCGGCCCGCCGGTTCCGCCGGACCCGGACGAAGCGCTGTCCTACAAGGACACGGTCAAGGCCCCTGCGCAGATGGTGACCAGAATCATCATTCAGGAATTCATCCCGCCGACGGATGAGATCGCGTCGATTCCGAACAGCGGCGCCGAGCTCCCGGCGACGTACATCCACCACTGCCACCTCCTCGAACACGAAGACGACGACCTGATGCGCCCGTGGACGATCGTCGGCCACGACGGTGGCGACCAGGGCAGCGGCCACGGCGGCAGCCACGGCCACGGTCACTGACGGGATCGATCGACCCGCGTGTGCCGGTGCGCGCCCAAGGGGCCCGGACCGGCACTGCCGCCGTGACCCGCTCCTCCCCGGACCCCTGCAGGTACGGCGCCCGCAAGAGGGCGGATGCTCTCGGCCCTCGATACAGGGCCGTGAGACACCGCTCGCGGCCCTGTCGTGCCTCGAGGTTACGGCTGCTGCTGAGCCGGAATGGGGTGGGCGCCCGCCGGGTGGCGAGCCTTGGAGACGGTCGAGGCTCCGTCGGAGACAGGCGCTGCCACCGCGCGCCACCACGGGGCCTGAGGCAATTCGCCGCCAGGTTCGAAGGGCTGACCCGGTATGGGCACGGCAACCCGAACACCTGCTTCAGCAGCGGCGGCGTACGTGCGCTCGGCGGGCTCTTCCCACGGATGCGGGGCCAGGTTGAAGGTCCCCCAGTGGATCGGCAGCAGCACGCCGTGCGGCTCGCCTCCGGCCAGGTCGAGGTGGGCACGGAGGCCCTCCTCCGGTGTCATGTGGATGTCCGGCCAGAAATCGCTGTAGGCGCCGATCTGCATCATCACCGCGTCGAACGGACCGTGCTCCGCCCCGATTTCGGCGAAGCCGGGAAAGTAGCCCGTGTCCCCACTGTGGAAGACCCGGTGCCTGGGACCGGCCGCCACCCAGGATGCCCAGAGCGTCCGGCGGTGCAGGGCTCGTCCGCAGAAGTGACGGGCGGGTGTGGCAGTCAGTGTCAGGCCTGCGACCTGTGTCGACTCGTGCCAGTCCAGTTCCGTGATCCGCCCGGGTGCGACTCCCCAGCGCTCCAGGTGCGCCCCCACGCCCAGCGGGGCCGCGAACTGGGCGCCCGTGCCGGCGAGGGCGCGGATGGTGGGCATGTCCAGATGGTCGTAGTGGTCGTGGGAGATCACCACCACGTCCACGGGGCCGAGGTCCTCAAGAGGCAGCGGGACCGGGTGGAGCCGCCGGGGTCCCGCGAAGCCCACCGGCGAACAACGCTCGCCCCATACCGGGTCGAACAGCACCCTTGCGCCGTCGATCTCGGTGAGAACGGTGGAGTGCCCCGTCCAGGTCAGTCGCAGACCGGATTCCGGCGCCGTGTCGGGTCCCGTGAGGGCCGGTCGGTGCAGGGGGATCGCCGCGCCCGGCCTGCGACGGACGCGATCGGCCCGGTGAATGTTCGTCCGGGCCAGGTCGAGCGCGGAGCCGGAAGCCATGGTCAGGGTGACCGTCGGGTTGCGGAAGCTGCCGTCGGCGTACTGAGGAGATGCCTGCATACGCTCCAGTCGTGCACCGGTGGGGATGCCGCCGAAGGCGGCGGGGCGAAGCAACCGCCCGAGGCGCGGCAGAGGCATGAGAGGTCTCCGTAGTGATAGCCGGGTGGGCCGAGGCTGTGATGAGACGGGAGGTTCACTGTCGACCTGACGCCTCGACGAACAACCCTCGGGGTTTCCGCAGGATCTGCGACTGAATGTAGTCACTGGAAACAATGATGTCAACGACAACAATGATGCCAGTGTCTACATCTTCTGCATGTCGGCTTCGCGCCCACGCGCTCCGGCTGACCACCGGTGACCGCCGCCCGGCTCTCGGTACCGTGCGCCGAGGAGAGGATGTGGGCATGGACATTCGGCAGCTGGAGTACTTCCTCGCGATCGTGGATCACGGGGGTTTCAACCGGGCGGCGTCAGCCCTGTACCTCTCGCAGCCGTCGCTTTCACCGGCCGCTATCCCGGGGTGTCGGTGAACATCCGGGCCGTCTTCACCTTCCGCGACGTCGTCGACGTGGTGCGCACCGGCGCCGCCGAACTGGGCCTGCTCGCCACGTCGGAACCGCTCACCGACAAGGAGGTGGTCTCGCACGCCACAGGGGAGCAGCGTTTCCCGCTGGTCACCCCTCCCGACGGGCCGTTCCCGGCGGGCCGGCCTCGCCTGCGAGGAGCTGGCCGGGCAGCGGCTGATCGTGGGGCAGCGGGGCACCGGGATGCGGGCCTACGTCGACGGGCTGCGCGAGCGCGGCATCGGCTTCGCCATCGCGGCGGAGACCGAACACCGGGTGGCGATCCTCCCGTTGGTGCTCGCGGGGGTCGGGCTGGCCGTAGTCACCGAGTCGTGGCGCACAACGGCCGAGCGAGCCGGGGCACTGGTCCTGGACATCGAGCCGAGGACGACGTTGCGGATCGCGCTGGTCAGCCGTCACGCCGAGCAGTCCCCCGCCGCCCGTACCTTCGTGACCTGCGCGCTTGAGGCCATCAAGCACATCAGGCACTGATCGTGAACCTTATAGGCCAAGCTTGTAGGGCAGATCGGCAGAGCGTGTTGGACGGACGCGATCCTGCTCGGCGCGGTCGGACGCCCGAGCGTGCCGGACCATGTCTCGCTGTGAGGGCTGCTGATTCCGATCCGGCGCGGTTTCCGGCAGTACGTCAACCTGCGGCCGATCCGTGTCTTCGACGGCGTCGACAGTCCGGTGCGCGGGGCGGTGCCCGGGAAGGTCGACCTCGTGGTCGTACGGGAGAACGTCGAGGGCGAGTACAGCGAGATCGGGGGGCGTCTGCACTGCGGCTTCCCGTCGGAAATGGCCGTACAGGAAGCCGTGTTCACCCGGGCCGGTGTGGCCCGGGTGCTGGACTACGCCTTCGAGCTGGCCGCGCGGCGGGACGGAAGGCTGACCTCGGCCACCAAGTCGAACTGCATCGTGGACATCCTGCCGTTCTGGGGCGAGCTGGTCGCCGGGCGAGGTGCCGGGTATCCGCAGGTGGCGTGGGACCAGGAGCACATCGACGCGCTCGCCGCCAAGTTCGTGCTCGACCCGGCCCGTTTCGACGTGGTGGTCGCCTCCAACCTCTTCGGCGACATCCTGAGCGATCTGGCCGCGGCCGTGGCCGACTCCATCGGCATCGCCCCGTCCGCCAACCTCAACCCCGAGCGCCAGTTCCCCTCGATGTTAGAGCCGGTGCACGGCTCCGCGCCCGACATCGCGGGCCGGGGCATCGCCAACCCGCTGGGCACGATCTGGTCGGCCGCCCTGATGCTCGACCACCTGGGCCACCCCGAGGGGGCCGGGGACATCACCGACGCCATCGCCGCGGTGCTCGCCAAGACCGACGTCCGCACCCCCGACCTCGGCGGCAGTGCCACGACCACCGAGTTCACCGAGAAGCTCCTCGAACTGCTCTGAGCCTCTCTCCCGGCAAGGGCAGCGGATCCCTATGACGGGCGCTCCGAGTTGGTACGCCTCACCCCGGAGGGCGCCAAGGCGCTGTTCGACGGGCTCCAGTCTCAGACTTGCGCCATGCCGCCGTCGACGGTCAGTTCCATGCCTGCGCAGAAGCTGCTCTCGTCGGATGCGAGGAAGACGGCGGCCGCGGCGACTTCCTCGGGACGTCCCATACGTCCGAGCGGGATGACGGATGCGAAGGCCTCCTTGATCGCGTCGACGCCTTCCTTGGAGTCCGCCTGGCTGTCCATGATCGGGGTGTCGATCGGGCCGGGGCTGAGGACGTTGACCCGGATGCCGCGGCCCTTGAGCTCCTTGGTCCAGGTGCGGGCGTAGGAACGCAGGGCGGCTTTGGTGGCGCTGTAGGTGGTGTACCCCTCGACGCCGATGTGGCCCGCGATCGATCCGACGAGGATGATCGAGCCACCGTCGTTCATCAGGGGCAGAGCCTTCTGCGCGGTGAAGAGGGTGCCACGGGCGTTGACGTTGAAGGTCCGGTCGAAGCCCGCTTCGGTGATCCGGCCGAACACCTGCGGATCGACCAGACCCGAATTGGCGACGACGATGTCGATCTTCCCCTTCTCCTCCGCGACGGTCCGGAAGAGCCGGTCGAGGTCGGCGGAGACGCCGACGTCACCTTGGACGGTCGTGACGTTCCTGCCGATCTCATCCTTCGCCTTGTCCAGTTCGGGCCGGCGCCGTCCGGTGATGAACACGAAGGCGCCTTCCTCCACAAACTGTTGCGCCGTCGCAAATCCGATTCCGCTACTGCCGCCGGTGACGACGGCGACCTTGCCGTCCAGCCTGTTCATGGCTGTGACCTTTCATGTGTGCGTCGTATCAGCTCCGGTGCCCGATCCCTGTGCAAAGAGCGGGCGGGTTCAGATGGCGGTGCGGCCGCCTTCGACGGCGATGGTCGCGCCGGTGGCACAGCCGGCCTTCGGCGAGGCGAGGAACGCGACGACCTCGGCGGGCTCGGCCGCGCGTTTCATCGCGGTGGTCTCGGCGAGGGCGTCGAACAGGTCGCAGGCCTCGGGCCGGGTGTGGACGGGACCGGGGGCAACGGTGTTGAAGCGGACGCCGCGGCCGCTGCACTCGGCCGTCCAGCCTCGCGTCAGGGACACCGGCGCGCGGCTTTGGTCGCGCCGTGCGCGGCACCGGTGGCCAGGCCGAGACTGCCGACCATGCTGCCCGTGTTGATTACGCTACCCGATCCCTTCGCCGCCATCGCCGGGGAGAATGCCGCCACGGGAAGAACGGCGCGCGCACGTTGCCTGCGAGCATCGCGTCGTAGTCGGAGACCTTCATCTCCTCGGTCGGTGCCCAGATCGCGCGCCCGGCATCGTTGACCGGATCGCGCGCCCGGCATCGTTGACCAGGACGTCGATCTCACCGGCCTCGGCGGCGGGCCGGTCGATGCCGGCCGGGTCCTCTAGGTCCGCCTCGAGGAACTGGTGGGCGAGTGACTTCGCGTCCGTGGCGCGGCGCCGGCTCAGTCGCCCACGCCCGGGTCGACCTCGTGGCCGTTGGCGGTCAAGGTGACCTCGATGTTGCCCCGGGTGGCGTTCGAGTAAGGACACACCTGATGTGCGGCCGCGACGGTCCGCGCCGCCTGCTCGGGATCCGAGATCTGCGGCAGGGTCACGTGGAGCTCCACGGCAAGTGCGAAACCACGATCCTCGGTGGGCAGGAGGCTGACACGGCTCTCGATCGAAGCGTCGCCCGTTTCGATCTTCTCGCGACGGCCCACCACGCCGAGTGCGCCCTCGAAGCAGGCCGCATAACCCACCGCGAAGAGCTGTTCGGGGTTCGTGCCACCCCCGTCGCCGCCCATCTCCTTCGGCACACGGAGCTGGACGTCCAGGACTCCGTCATGTGTGCGCCCATGGCCGCTCACGCGGCCGCCGGTCACGGTCGCCTCCGCCGTGTAGAGAACTCGTGCCATCTCGGCCTCCATTCCGGACCTGCGGATTGTCCCGGCCCACGGCCGGACCTTTCCAAAGTCTGCCGCTGATCGCACCCCGACGAACCCATCCGTATGGCGCGAGCGCACTCTTTCTGATCCGTCAACCGGGACCCGCCCGAGCCGAGCGGCTCGCGATGCGCTCCCGCTCCGGTCACGGTTGTCGCGGCGATGCCGAGTGTGCCGAGCGATGTGCCGCCCCACCGCACCGGGCACGACACGCAGGACACCCACGACACGCAGGACACCATCGCGTTCAGCGCCACGCGCGGAATACGGTCGATGATCGAGACCGTACCGTCGGCCGTGGCCGATGAGGCGTACCAGACGATGCCCGGCGCCGCACGCTTCCGGCTGATGCTCACCACGCACTGACGTGGCACGTGCCGCCCCGGTCATCCACACCAGCGGGGCGGCGCCGAGGCGGGAAAGACATGACGGAACCGGAGATCGACTACGCAACGGTGTTCCGGGCTCTCCCCGGGGCGGTGGCGCTGCTGACCCGGGATCTGCTCTACGCGGATGCCAACGACGAGTTCCTGCGCATACTGGGCCGCACCCGCGAGGAAGTGGTCGGCCACCATCTGACCGCCCATGTCCCCGACAACGCGAACACCCCCGCCGCGGCCGTGATGCGCGACCTCGAGGCGTCCCTGATCCACGTGGCGGAAACCGGTGAGCGCGACCTCGCGCTGCAACGCTACGACGTGCCGGACCCCGACCGTCCCGGAGCATGGACCGAGCGGTACTGGAGTCTGATCAACGTCCCCGTCCCCGGTCCGGACGGCCGGGTGACATTGCTGCTCCACCGGGTGGAGGAGGTCACCGAGCTCATCCGTGCCCGCGAAGTCGCGCTGAGCCTGCAGGAGGCGATGCTGCCCGCTCCCCGCCCGGTCGGGCGCCATCGGGCCACCGTCCGCTACCGGCCCGCCGTCGGCGGACTGCAGGTGTGTGGCGACTGGTACGACCTGGTCGACCTGACCGGCGACCGCGTCGTGGTCGCCGTCGGCGACGTGGTCGGCAAGGGCCTGGCCGCGGCCGGCGTCATGGGACAACTGCGCAGCGCACTCAGTGCCGCCTGCCGCGTCGTCGACGGCCCCGCCCGGGCCCTGGAAGTCCTCGGGCTGTACGCCCGCTCGGTCGACGGCGCCGAAAACACCACGGTGGCCAACACGTACATCGACTGGGGCACCCACACCATCACCTACAGCAGCGCCGGCCACCCACCGCCGGCCCTCCTGACCGACGGCACCGTCGTGTTCCTGGACCGGGCCACCGATCCCCCACTCGGAGCCCGCCCCGAACACGGCCCCCGACTCAAGGCGACCACGTCCTTCACGCAGGGCTCCGTCCTCGTGCTGTACACGGACGGCCTGATCGAACGCCGCCGAGAGAACATCGACATCGGCCTCGCGCGACTCGCCGACTCCCTGGCCCGCCACCGGACGGCCGAGCCCGAGGCCCTCGCCGACGCGCTGCTGGCCGACCTGCACCCGCCAGGCGGCGCCACCGACGACACGGCCCTGGTCATCGTGCGCCTATGACCCGAACGGTCAGGAGAATTGTTCGAGCAGTTCCTGATCAGGGTGCTGGGCATCGATCATGCGCTGCAGATCGCCCGGGGTCAGGACCAGTGCGGGGATCTCCTGCCCGAGGGCGGCGCTGAGGACCTCGGCCACCTCGGCGCCGTTGAGGAGATCGGCGGACAGGTAGTAGTCCTTGCCCGCGTGTGTGTCGGGGCCGTCGGCCAGGATCTTGGCCACGACCGCCGCGATGTCGTCGCCGGCGATCCAGCCGACCCGCTTGTCGCCCATCGGCCACACCGTCTGGCCGTCCCGCAGCCGGTTGATGCCCAGAAGATTGTGCAGCGGCCGCTCAGAGGTGGCCGGCCAGGAACTTCCGTACCTCGGCGATGGTCATAGGCCCCGTGCCGTGCGCCACCACCTCTCCCTCCTTCAGCAGGACGTAGGACGGGGCTCCGGTGACCCCGTATCGCTCGGTTGCGGCCGGACAACGCGTGATGTCGGCGCGGACGGCCGTCAGGCGGCCCGTGTAGTCGTCGGCGATGCCACCCACGACGAGGTCCATCACCCGGCAGGGCTCGATTGCCTTGGGCCATGTCCCGGTGAAGTATGCGAGGACCGGAACTCCGCTCATCCCGAGGATGAAATCGAACTCCGCGTCCTCACGGGGTCGGTGAACCCGCTTCGCCATGGAAGCTCCTGACCTCACGTTCCGTCATTCCATCCCCATCATCCCTCGCGCGGTGTGCCAGGCCGGCCCGGTCGGTCGTCCGGTTGACCTGTCGGAAGGGAGGCACGGGGCCGTCGCAGAACCACGGTGGTCCCCGGCGCGAGCGGCCCGGCCCCCCTGGTAACCCGGCCTGGCCGCCCCGCCGGTCACTCAGCTGCAGCCCACCGAGGCACGATTCCTGGACCGCTCGCGGACGCGGTCGTGGACGGTCGAAGTACGCGTCAGCTGACCCGAAGACCGACCGCCAGCGTCAGTTCAAGGACCCGGTGTGGCGATGCGAGATCCGGAAACAGCTCCCGCAGCTGCGACATCCGGTACCGGACTGTCTGGGGATGGACGAACAACGCCGCCGCCACCTCGTCCCGTCTGCCCTGGTGCAGCAGCCACGCCCGCAACGTCTCCTCCAGCCGCCGTGCGGTCGCGACAGGCAAGGTCCGCAACGGTGCGAGAGCTCGGGCACGCAGGTCTGCGAACGCGTCCACGTCGGCGCTCAGCACCAGCTCGGGCAGGTGGTCCTCGGTGTCGCGAATATCAGAGGAGAGGGAGCGCGCGCGTACGGCTCGTGCGTACGAGGCGGACGCACGAGTCCACGGCCGGGCCGGGCCGACCACGGCGGTGCGGTCGGTCAGCTGCCGCAAGAGATGTGATCGGTCGGCATCGGGGACGAGCAGCACACCGGTGGCGTCCGGCAGATCGTCGAGGACGAGGGTGCTCGGGTCGAGCGCGCGGTAGGCAGGCCGGGCCTGGGCGGCGGGCAGCAGGACCGCGGTCAGTGAAACCGGAGGCTGCCACCCGGCCCGTTGAACAGAGGCCAGCAGCACGTCCGGGCTCGCGCCGGCGAGGAGGTCGCGGGCCAGGTGTTCCAGTTGGCGCTCGTGGGCCCTGCCCCGGGCGGCCAGTTCGTCGGCGTGGCCCGCGGCGCTCGCGGCGGAGAGCTCGTCGATGTAGGCGAAGGTCAGCTCGGCGAACTTGGCGACCTCGGCGGCAGGCAGACCTGCGGGTACGGCACCCGCTGCCAGGCATCGCCAGGCCACGCGGGCGCCGACGCGGTAGGCGCTGAGCAGCGCGTCCATCGAACGGCCGTCGCGCACCTCGCCGCGGCCCAGCTCGTAGGCTGCGTCACCGGCGTCGACGCCCGTGGCGTTCCCGCTCGCGAGATCCAGGTAGTGCCCCAGGGCGGTGCGGACGGCTCGGCGGATGGTGCCGCCCATGCGGCCCGAAAGGGCGTTGGCGTAGGAAGGGACCTCGTCGATGATCGCCTGGACGACCTCGTCGGCGGTGGTCTTCAGCGCCGCCCGTAGCGCGGTGACCGTCGTCTCATCCAGGGCCAGTTCGCTGGCCCTCCGGATTGCATGGCTCACGTTTCTGTTCCCTGCGAACAATTCTGCCGACCAGATTTACGTCCTGCGGTCAGGACTTTACGCCTTGAGGCGCAGCAAGCTGGAGTCATGACGAGTGCAGCCCTCCGCAGCAGGGCGTGGAAACTGCTGGAGATGGTCACGACGCCGCTGCTGCCGTCGGACTACCTCGACCTGGTCAGCCCGCTGCGTGCGGGCGCTGACCTGCGTGGGCGCATCGAGGCCGTGCACCCCGAGACGGGCGACGCCGCGACCGTCGTGATCAGGCCGGGACGGGGCTGGCGCGGCCACACAGCCGGTCAGTACGTGCGGATCGGGGTCGACGTCGACGGGGTGCGCCTGTGGCGTGCCTACTCCATCACCTCGCCGACGAACCGCCGGGACGGCCGCGTCACGATCACCGTGAAGGCGATCCCGGACGGCAAGGTCAGCAACCACCTGGTCCGCAGGGCCAAACCGGGCACGCTGATCCAGCTCGACCAGCCGACCGGTGACTTCGTGCTGCCGCAGGCCAAGCCCGCCAAAGTGCTCTACCTGACGGCCGGCAGCGGCATCACGCCCGTGATGGGCATGCTGCGCGACGTCGAGTTCGACGACGTCGTCATGCTCCACTGCGCGCCACAGCCGCAAGACGTGATCTTCCGCAACGAACTGCACGACCTGGTCGCGGACAAGAAGCTGCGGCTCACCGAGCTGCACACGGACACGGACGGCATGCTCGACATCGCCCGTCTCGACGAACTCGTGCCCGACTGGGCCGAGCGCGAGACCTGGGCTTGCGGGCCCGCGGGCCTGCTCGACGCCGCCGAAGAGCACTGGACCGAGCACGGCGTACAAGAGCGCCTGCACACCGAACGCTTCCGCCCCAGCATCGTCGTCGCCGGCGACGGCGGCGAGGTCACGTTCAGCACCACCGGCAAGACCGTCGACGCGGACGGCGCCACGCCGTTGCTGGACGTCGGCGAGGAAGCCGGCGTGCTCATGCCCTCCGGGTGCCGCATGGGCATCTGCTTCGGCTGCATCACGCCGCTCAAGGCGGGCGCCGTCCGCGACCTGCGCACCGGCGAGATCACCGAGGCCGAGCCGGGCGTCCTCATCCAGACCTGCGTGTCCGCCGCGGCGGGCCCCTGCGACATCGAACGGTAGGAGCACCTTGACCGCCATCGACCCCACCGCCCACCTGACCGCGGAGCAGATCGAGGAGCTTGGCCGCGAGCTGGACGCGATCCGCGACGAGGTGATCGCCGGCCGCGGCGAGAAAGACGCCGCCTACATCCGTAAGGTCATCTCGGCGCAGCGCAAGCTCGAGCTGGTCAGCAGGGGCGTGCTGCTGTTCTCGATCTTCCCGCCCGCGTGGCTGCTCGGCACCGCCGGTCTGTCCGTGGCGAAGATCATGGACAACATGGAGATCGGCCACAACGTCCTGCACGGCCAGTGGGACTGGATGCGGGACCCGAAGATCCACTCCACCACCTGGGAGTGGGATCACGTCTCGCCGTCCGAGCAGTGGAAGCACTCGCACAACGAGCTGCACCACACGTACACCAACGTGATCGGCAAGGACAACGACCTCGGCTACGGCATCATGCGCGTCGACGAGGACCAGAAGTGGCACCCGTTCCACCTCGGCCAGCCGCTGTGGAACTTCATCAACGCCTGCTTCTTCGAGTACGGCATCGCAGCGTACGACCTGGAGCTCGGCAAGAACCTGCACAAGCGCCGCCGCAAGAACCCGGAGTTCCGCGCGCGGGCCAAGGCCGTGGGCCGCAAGATCCGCAAGCAGGTGCTCAAGGACTACGTGATCCACCCGCTGCTGTCGGGCCCGTCGTTCCTCACCACGCTCGCCGCCACGTTCACCGCGAACCTGGTCCGCAACATCTGGTCCCACTCGGTGATCATGTGCGGGCACTTCCCCGAGGGCGTGCAGGTCTTCGAGCGCCGGTCGATCAAGGGCGAGACGCGCGGCCAGTGGTACCTGCGCCAGATGATGGGCTCGGCGAACATCAGCGGCAGCAGGGCCATGCACTTCATGACCGGCAACCTGTCGCACCAGATCGAGCACCACCTGTTCCCGGACCTGCCGAGCAACCGGTACGCCGAGGTCGCGGTGAAGGTGCGCGCGCTGTTCGAAAAGTACGAGCTGGAGTACGTCACCGGGCCGCTGCCCAAGCAGGTGTTCTCCGCGTGGCGCAAGGTCTTCCGGCTCTCGCTGCCGAACAAGAAGCCCAAGGTCAAGACACCGGACCGCGAGCAGGAGCTCGTCGCGGCCTGATCCCGGTATTGGTTCAGATCTTTCGGCCGTACCGGCGGCACCGCCGGGTTCGGTGAGATCCGTTGCGGACGGTGGGCGGCCGCGACATCAGACCGTACGACACGGGATCCGGGCAGCCCGGTGTCCGGCTGCGCTGCCTGGACGTGCGCCAGGAGCTCAACACACAGCCCCCGGCGAGGTGTTGTAGTGCGCTGACCTGCCGTGGTCGGGCCGGTAGTCGGGTGCGTACGCGCACTCGGTTTGCCGACGGGCGGGCTGGGTGGAAGGCATGGGCTGTGACGTGGACACTGCCGGAACCGATGCTCGCCGCCCCTGTGTCCGACCCTGCGCCGCTGCCGGGATGGGCGGGTGAGCCGAAATGGGACGGGTTCCGGGCAGGGGTCTCCGTCGACGCGGGCCAGGTGGTGCTGCGCTCCAGGCGCGGCACCGACATGGCGCCGGCCTTTCCGGAGGTTGTGGCCGGGGCTGCGCAGTTGCCGGACGCGACCGCGCTGGACGGCGAGCTGGTCGTATGGGACGCCGCGGGCCGCCTCGCGTTCGAGCGGTTGCAGAACCGGCTTGCCCGGCGCGGTGCCGGGGCGGCCCGGGCGGCAAAGGAGTGGCCGACTCACTTCGTCGCGTTCGATTTGTTGCGGCTGTCCGGGACGGACACGACCGGGTGGCCGTACCGGCGGCGCAGAGCCGCGCTGGAGTCCGTGTTCGCCGCCCGCCGGCTGTCTGCGCCGTGGGCGCTGTGCCCGTCGACCACCGACGCCGACGTCGTACGCGAGTGGCTGACATGGGCGTCGGTCGGGATGGAGGGCGTGGTCTTCAAGAGGCCGGCCGCCGCCTACCGGCCCTCGGTCAGGGGCTGGCAGAAAAACAAGGTCCGCGAGACGGGCGAGGCGATCGTCGGCGCGGTCACCGGCTCCCCGACCGCTCCCCGCACGCTGCTGCTCGGACGGTACGACACCGATGGCCGCCTTCAGTACGTCGGCCGCACCACCACCCTCGCCCGGGCGGCAGGTGCTGCGGTCGCCGGACTGCTCGCTGCGGCGCGGCGCGGTCATCCGTGGACGGGCTGGTCGTTCTCCGCCGGGTGGGGCAGCAAGGAAAAGCTGAACGTCGCGCTGGTGGAACCCGAGCTGGTGGTGGAAGTCGGCGTCGACGTCGCACGCGACGCTGCCGGCCGGTGGCGGCACCCCGCACGCTGGCACCGCGCCCGCCCCGGCCTCTCCCCCACCGACGTCGCCCGTCTGACGGCGGCGCAGCGCGGCGGCGCAGCGCGGCGGCCCCGGCCGACGCGCGAGGAGCACCGGCGGCGCCCGATCCCCTCGCCCGCCGCCCGGGACCTGTCCCACCCACCCACCTTTTCTTGTTCTTCCTGCTGTGGGGCGTGTCCGGGGGCGTAGAGGGGATGTCAGCCTCCCCACTACGGCCGCACCAGCGTGGTGGCCTGCGGGTTCTCGGGCGGGTGCGGGAGTGGGTGCAGGCAGCGTTCGCCGCGCTGCGCTCCCCGGGCCCGCCGCGGGCCCTGCACCAGCGGATCGCGGCCCGGCGCGGGATGCAGATCGCGATCGTCGCGGTCGCCCGGAAGATCGCCGTCATCGCCTGGCACCTGG
>NZ_JBIBKX010000029.1:0-85644 GCF_042959425.1 Streptomyces sp. NPDC007896
CGCAACCGCCTCGGGCCGCTCGGCCTTCTCCGCCGTCTTGATCCACTGCCGCAGCGTCTCGTGGTTCACACCCAGCTCGGCGGCAACGCGCGAGACGGGCCGGCCCGACGAACGGGCCAACGCCACAGCGTCGGCCCGGAACTCCGCCGAGTACTTGTAGGTCCCCACCTGGGACTCCTCTCCCTGGACTCAAGATCCAGTCTCGAGGTGTCCACGATCAAGGTGGAGGGCCCAGCAGGGCCGCGCCCACCAGGCAGGCCAGGACGAGGACTTGGAGCAGCGAGTTCTCGGCGAAGGCGCCCACGGCGCTCTCGGGAATGGCGTGCAGGATGAACGGTTGCGCCAGTGCGCCGAGGGCGAGCACTCGTTCCGGATTCCGACGGGCGGCTCGAGTTCGGAATCGGCGCCGGCTGGAGCGCTATCCACGTGACTCCGCATGGCGCCAACCCTGTTCGTCCGGCGGCGGACCGGCGAAGCCCAGGGGCCGTGAACCGGCTGCCGCGTCGTCTGCGTCAGCCGTCGCGTTCCGCGCCGACGAGGACGAAGGCCATCGTGACCGGTTGGTCGTTGCGGTTGCGCCAGCCGTGGCGGGTTCCGTTCTGGATCACGATGTCCCCTGCCGAAAGGTGGGTGCAGTGGCCGTCGTCGAGTTCGAGCACGATCTCGCCCTCGAGCACGATGGCGTAGTCCACGGTCGGCGTCGTGTGCATGCCGTCGGGCTCGATGAGGTCGGCGATGCCGGGCGAGTCGGCACGCTGCTCGCGGTCGAAGGCGACGGGGTCGAACGCCGGGTCGGCCATCGCGGATTCCGGCGGGAAGGTCAGGACGATGAATCGTGTGCCGCCGGGCGCCGGGAGCAGGCTGGTGACCTTCGGCGTGGGGTCCTCCCCGGTCCGGCTGACCTGCTCACCCGGTTCGGAGGCCCACGGCAGACGGGACACCCAATCCGGCAGACTGGTGAACTCCCGGCTGCGCGGGACGGGGCCGTCGCTGACGACAACCGACCTGCCGTTCTCGTCGTGGCCTGTGACGACTCTGCGCATCTCCCTCGCGCGCGCAGGATTTCGCTTCGCTGGCGAGGAAGGCCATCGCCGACCCGAACGTGGAGCTGCACGTCAACATGACGGGACTGGAACGATTTGGAGACTTCATGGACGCTGCCAAGCGCGGCCTGCTGGCTGGTGAAGCCGGCCATTCCACAGACTACGAGATGTCCTTGATCGCGAGAGCCGTCGCCAATGGTCAACGCGCGTGGAGTTCGGTAAAGTTCTATTATTCGCGTTCCGATGGCACCATGCAGTTCAAGCCGATGGATATGCCGGATCTGTCAAAGTTGGGGAAACTTAAGCCCGTAGACGGGGGGCAAATTCGGGTACTGCCACCACTGTTAAGGAATCCGATGAATATGGACGCCCACCGGAAAGACCTGTACCCGGACGTGACTGCTTCGGGTGGCCTTGGGCCAGCCATGCGAGAGGCAGCACAGCTGCGCGGGTGCGACACCGGGCTGGGACCGTGGGCCGTCGACGTCGTCAGCATCCAAACGGCGAGGGGTTTCCTGTCGGTCGATCCTGCGACCGAGAAACGCCTTTTCCGGTTGAGTGTCGGCATTCCCGGGTTCGACTGGGAGATCGGCTCCACGGGGGATCTTGGATTGCTTGTGGAAGCGGTCGCCGCATGGCGGGAAGGCATACCGCTCGACGAGCTGGAGGAGAGATTCGAGTTCATGGAGCTCGACGAATTCGTCGGGGCGCTCGAACGCGGAGAGCCCACCTCTTCGCAGTGGGCTGAACTCCTGTCGTCCGACTTCAACCGGCGCCAATGGAACCTCCTGCGCCGCCTCCGTGCGGATGAGGTACTGCGGGACATGTTCCCGACCATCTCGCACGGTGCCGTGCGCCTGTGCGTGGATGCGATGGACGGAAGGAGCCGTCAGGTTTTGGTGGACGAGGTGAACGGGGAACTCTATGAGGTCATGCGCGTAGGGGTGCCAGGGGCCAGCTGGGTCGAGGTGCCGGCCGGTGATCTGATCGCCTACCTGCGAGCTGCCTTGAACGAAGAGTGATCTCGCCAGATCGATGAGGTCGAACCCCGCCAGGTAATTCCTGGCGGGGTTTCTTTGTGCGTGCCCACGTGGGAGCACAGGGCGGCTTCAGAGGGCACGTCTGGGCGATGAACGGACGTTGTTAGTAGGGTTGGGGACTGGCGCGGTGGCTGATGCTCCGTTTTCAGTCCCCGCCGCTTCAAACCGGGCAGGCGGTTCTCCCGCACCCGGCTTTCCGGCATCGTTCACCGCCGTCCATGCGCCGTTGCCCCGCGTACGTTTCCGCGGTATTCGAATTTGAGCGGTGCGGGTCGGCTCTTACACTGACCAGTCGTCACGGTCTGTGCTTAGTGGGTTGGTTGGACCCTGGATGCAGGACGCCCGTGGTCCTGGTTGATTATTTCTGTTCTCTACGCAGAAGGATCACCGAGGAGCCACGGGCTTGGTCAACGATATGACGTTGCTGCTGGACCTCGACGGGGTGTCCGTCATCCGGGTCGAGCGGCTCGAGGATGGCAGGAGCCGGGTTCATCTGGCCACGGCGGACGCCTCGGCCAGGGCCTGCCGGTGTGTGAAGTGTTCGCGTCCCGGGCGAAGGGGACACCTGCCCGGGTTTGCGGGCTTTCGTCGGCCACCTGTTACGCGGGCGGCGCCCGAAGAGGGCCTCGCGCAAGGTCGGGTAATCGCGCACGACGGCGCGACAAGTGGCGCGTTGCAAGGGGATGGCGGGGCCCCGCACGTCCCGCTGTCATTTGTGGGGCAGGGTGAGGTCGGCGTCAGCGTCCGCGTTGACATGTCAGGCGTCGGCGAGGAGGGCGTGGTCGGGTGGGGTGGTGCCGGCCAGGCCCTGGAAGATCAGGCCGGCCATGAGTCCGGAGACGGCTGCGGCCGAGCGTGATGGAGCTGTCGGCGACTGGGCCAGGGCGGGGCGGCGCAGGGCGGCGAGGAAGAGTTCGTACTCAACGACGAGCGAGAGCCCGGATCCAGTGATCAGCGATGGTCTCGATCCCTCGCCCACGGCAGCCGATTGCCCGTCCCCGTAATGCCGCGGTGGCGTACGCCCTGGCGACAAGCTGCGCGTCGAGCTATAAGGTCGCCGAGTGGACTGGCTTGCCCCGGTGAGTGCAGTGATCGGCGGAGGGATCGCCGTTGCTTCTGGCTGGACGGAGCCGCTGGAAGCGTGAAGAGGTACGGCGGGAGAGAGACCGACGCACGAGTCTCTACGCCGACTACCTCGCCGCCATACTCTCTGCGCGCGAGCAGATATGGCATGCGAGCCGATGGCGCGAGCTGCCGAGGGGCGAGCGCATTGCAATGGCGCGGAACTCCCTTCGGGACTTTCGGGTCTACCCGTTGCGAGATCAAATCCTATTGGTGGGACCGCCAGCGTTAGGCGAGCTGTCTTACGAGATCGTCAGGAGGTTGACCGCGTATAGAGACGCCGTCATTGAGGACGATGACGATGCGGAGTTGGAGGCCGCCAAGTACGCATTCAACAATGCGCGAGACGCACTCACCATCGCTATGCGAACCGACCTGGAATCCTTGCGGAACTCTGTCTGACCATGGTGGGAGCCTGCGCCGTCCCTGGCTGGCGCATGTCCGCCTGAGTGGCTCCACCACTCCGGCTAGGAGCTGCTTTGGGGACCGATCATGGCTCCGTAAGCTCCCTGCGCGTCGGACGGTCTGTGAACCTGTCCGACGCGCCGGATCGCGATCTGGTCTCACATCGAGGTGCTTGTGTCTCCCTCAATGGAGATGGTTTCAGCGCTGTCTGAAGGGTGCTCGTCCGCCGAGGCTGCTGGCACGAGACGATCGGTGTCTGAAAGGTCCAGGGCGCGGTGGATGCCGTCGATGGGAGGCGAGTCGTTGTCCGTCACGATGATCTGCAAGCGGTCAGCGAGTGAGGAATGCGGCCACGTCGATGCCGTGGTCGCCAGCACCACCCTGGCGCTCCACCCGCACGTACAGGCTGTCCAGTGCGGGAACCCACTCCTCGACGAACTTCTCGAACTCGTCGGGATCGTAGGTAAAGACGATCTTCTCAGGCGACGGCATGGCCGGGAACTGCATGGCTGTTGGATAGTTGAGAATGAGCGACGAGGTACCTGCTCGGCTTCCTGCTCCTTGCGGGCCCTGACTCGGATCCAACATCTCCCCCTGAATGCCGCCGCCACATCCCGCTGAGGGACTCACTAGAAGTATCACTGGCGAGTTGTTCACGAAAAGACCACAACCGTGCGGATAGGAGCCAGGGGCCCGTGTGCCCCGTGGGCAGGCTTGTCCGCCCTCAGCCATGTCTACTCCGCAGGTTCGAATAGCCGCACCTACCGATAACCAGCGCTCCCTCGGCGTCCTGCAGTTCGCGTTCACGACCCCGCTGCCCGACCTTCTGCCCCGCCAGGTGACGGCCGGGTGCCGGCGCCGGCCGTGGACGTCGCCCTGGTGACGTACCCACTGGGCTGCGTCCGTCCGGCTTGTGGTCGCCATAGAGCCTGAGCGTTTCCCGTTGCTCAACTCAAGCCTGACGTACGGGGACGAGCCGGTGCTCACGGGCGTAGCCCTCCAGCAGCGAGCGCAACTGTCGGCGCCCCCGGTGCAGCCGGGACAGCACCGTGCCGACGGGAGTCCGCATGATGTCGGCGATCTCCCGAACGGTGAAGCCCTCTACGTCGAAGAGGTACACGACGATCCGGAAGTTCTCGGGGATGGCCTGCAGTGCCGCTTTGACGTCCGCGTCGGGCAAGTGGTCGAGCGCCTCGGATTCGGCCGTACGCATGCCCGTGGACATGTGCGACTCGGCACGGGCCAGCTGCCAGTCCTCCACCTCCGCCGTGCCGTCGTACTGCGGCCGGCGCCGTCGGCTGCGGCGGGAGTTGAGGAAGGTGGTCGTGAGGATGCGGTACAGCCATGCCTTGAGGTTCGTGCCCTCACGGAACTGGTGGAACGAGGCGTAGGCCCTGGCGTAAGTCTCCTGGACGAGGTCCTCGGCGTCGGCCGGACGGTCGGTCATGCGCAGGGCGGCCGAGTAGAGCCGGTCGAGAAACATCAGGGCCGGTTCGAAGCGGGCCTGGAGCTCCGCCTCGGACTGCGTCGCGTCCTGCCGTCCGCTACCGGGACCGCCGAGCACGTCGCTGGCGGTCAACGGCCGGTCGTCGTCACCAGTGCGTTCCGTCGTCGTCCTGCTCGCCACGGGATCGACCGCCGTGCCCTGGGCGACTGCGGAGTGGGGTTGTGTTGTGGTCATGGTGCCTCCTCAGAGATACGGCGACGGCCTGGCTTCAGCCGTCGATCAAGGGAGCTCTCGTCTGCGGCTCATCTGCCCGTCTTCGCGAGCAGTCGGCCGCACCGGAGGATTTACGGTCCCCTGTGATCGAGCGGCAGCTGCGTCACGTGTCCGGCCGACTCGAGACACGCAGGTACGTCGTGCAGGGCGATGACGACGGTGGTGTCGGGCAGGTTCTTGAGGATGCCGAGTACGTGTCGGGCGGTTCGGTCGTCCAGGCCCGTGGTCGGTTCGTCGACGATCAGGACGTGCGGGTGGCGGGCCAGGGCCCGGCCCAGGTAGACCCGGCGGAGCTCACCACCTGAGAGCTGCCTCCCGCCGGGGCCGACGGAAGTTCTGGCGGCCAGTCCGCTGTCGTTCAGCCACAGTTCGGCGAGGAGTTCGTCGATCTCGTCGTCGGTCAAGGCGGCGTCGGCGAGGCGCCAGTTGGATCCGAGTGTGCCGCTGAAGAGGTAGTCGTCGGCGGCAACGGCCACGACGGCGGGCCGGCCGTCGCGGCCTTCGGTTGCTTGCCGCAGCGACGAGGCGAGGGCTCGGAGCAGGGTGCTCTTGCCACTGCCGGAGCGGCCGGTGACGACAAGGGTCGCGCCTCGGGCGACGGTGACACCGAGGACGCGCCCCGGCCGGAGGGCCATCGGCGGAAGGAGGTAGTCGGCGAAGCCGATGCCCTGCTCGGTGGACCATGACCGCATCTCCGGAACGGTGGTGTCGCTCGCGGTGAGCGGCACGCTTGTCGTGAGCCCGCGGTGTGCGGCCTTCGCGGTGGCTCGGGCTTCGGCGGCGTTCGCCAGCTGCTCGGCCTGGGTCAGCACGCCGAGAGACAGCAGGGCGACGAACACGAACGTGGCGGCATCCGGTGCGCTGCCGGTGGCAGCCGTGGCGGTCAGAGTGGCCGTGCCGATCAGGCCGACGGTCAGCGTGGTCCGGTGCCTGCGCTGACCGGCCGCTTCCCGTGCGGTGTCGAGTCGGGTGAACCTCGTCGTCGTACGCGCCGCGAGCTGCTCGGCGGCGCCGAGCGATGCCAGCTCCGTCCATGCGTCGACGGCGGTGACGAGTTCGGCGCGCAGCGCCTTGCGGGTGTACTGCTCGGCTTCGCGGGCGGTGCCGGGCGTACGATGGGCGATCACCGCCATGAGGACGACGCCGGCCGCGAGTACGGCTGCCGGCACGATGGACGTGGACGCCGCGACGGCGAGGACGGCACCGACGGTCAGCGCGGCGGTGACGGCGACAGGGGTTGTGCACTCGATCAGTGCCATCCCGGCGCTATCGGCGTCGGCCATGCTGTGGTCGAGCAGTTCACCCGACCACAGGCCGTCCATCTGTGCCCGGTCGGTGGCCGCGGCACGGTCGAAGAGACCGGCCCGAGCGGTGGCGACCCGGCGCAGGGCGGCCGCGTGCAGCACCAGACGCTTGCTGTAGTTCCCGGCGACGCGGGCCATGGCGAAGGCACGCACACCACCGCTGGGGGCGATGTAGGAGAAGGAGCTGAAGGTGGCCGCCCCGGCGACGGCGCAGGCACTGATGAACCAGCCCGACAGACCGAGCAGTCCGGCGGAGGCCAGTTCGGCGACGACCGCGAGCACCAGCCCGCCTGCCGCAAGGGAACGCGCCCGCCGACCACGGACGATCGGGCGACGGCTGCTGCTCATCGCGCGTTCACCGGCCTCGCGTCGTGCAGGAGGCCGTCGTCGATCGCGAGCACGGTGTCGGCCGCGGCGGCCAGCGGGAAGGAGTGGGTGGCCACGATGACGGTGCAGCCGTCGGTGGCTCGCCGCAGGGCCTCGACGACCTCGCGTTCGCTGTCCGCGTCGAGGTGGGCGGTCGGCTCGTCGAGCAGCCAGAGCCGGGCTCCGCGCAGGAAGGCACGTGCGATGGCGATCCGGCGGGCTTCGCCGGACGACACACCCAGGCCGCCCTCACCGAGCCGGGTGTTCAGTCCCTCGGGGAGGCCCTCGATCACGGTGCTCAGCCCGGCGGCGTCGACGGCCCGCCGGATCTGCTGCTCGGTGGCCTCCGGACGGCCGAGGCGGATGTTGTCGCGCACGGTCGCGTCGAGCAGCACCGTCTGCTGTCCGACCCAGGCGGATCCGCCGAGTGCCGGCGCCTGCCGTACGGACGAGGTCTGCCACCGGACCGCTCCGGCCGACGGCCGACGCAAACCGGCAATCAACGACAACAGCGTGCTCTTTCCGGAACCGGAGGCACCGGTGATCGCGGTCCAGGTGCCCGGTGCGAAATCGGCGTCGGCATTGATGGTGTCGTGGTCGGCGCCGCCATGGCGGAACCGGACTGCTGTCAGCGACACACCGATCGGCTCGGTCAGCTGCGGACCGGCCGCCCGGATCACCTCGGCGGGGGTGTCCTTCACGATGTCACCAATGACGCCGGCCGCGAGCATGGCGCGTTCCCGCTGATGGAAGGCGGAGGCCCTGGCGCGCATCGGAGCGAAGTACATCGGACACACGAGCAGCACCAGCAGTCCGGTGAACAGGGCGAGCCGTGGTGCGTGCGGCACCTGCACGTAGCCGAGCAGCGACAGGCCGATGTACGTGGCGTTCACCGCTATGGAGAACGTGATGACGACGTCCATGATCATCCCGGACAGGAAGGCGCGCCGAAGCACGCTCATCGTCGCCTTGTTCAGCCGCTCGGCTGCCGCGGTCAGGGTTCGACCGCGCCGGCCGACCGCGCCGAGCTCGCGCAGCGTCCGCATGCCGCGGAAGCTGTCGAGCACGACGGCGTTCAGGTGACGGGTCGCGGCCGACTGCCGGTCCGCGCCATGCTGGGCGAACAGTCCCGCCAGGCGCATGTTGAGGGGCAGCAGCGCCGTGGTCAGGACGAGCACGATGGCAGCCGGCCAGTGCACCGCGGCCGTGACCGCCAGTACAGCGACCATGGACAGCGGTGCCGACCGGCGCAGGGGCGCGGCCTGCGCGTGGAAGTTGGCGACGTCTTCGGCCAGATCGACCATCGCCCACGCGGCCTCGGCCGGGCCCGTCTCGCTGATCCGCCCGGCGGTCGGCAACAGAGCCCCCGTCAACTGCTGCCGCAGGCCGGTCGCGACGGCACGTGCGCCCCGATCGGCGAGCGTACCGGCCGTCCAGCCGGCGCACAGCGCCAGCACGCTCGTGACGGCGAAGGCCACGAGGCCCCACGTCTCGTGCGCCGTGGCCCGGTCCATCACCGCCTGGGCCGTCCATGCCAGGGCGCCCCAGCGGGTGATCGTGAACAGCGTCTCCAGTGTCTGAAAGGTGCCCGACAGGCCGAACCAGTGCCGCCCCGGCGCGGCGCATGCGATGAGCCATGCATCGTCGTCCCGCCGCTTCCCGGCCGTGCCCGGCTCACTCGTCTCGTACATCTCATTCGTCGTCATGAGGGCGCCGCTCGTCGACGATCCACACGATGCCACCGGTCAGAGCGATGGCGATCATGCCCAGGGTGGTCAGCAGCTGCGAGTGGATCTGCCGGTAGCCACCGAACATCCCCTGGCAGACGAAGTAGGCGAGCAGGCCCAGCACGGTCCAGACGACCACGGCGAGCAGGCGCAGCACGACACGGAACGGCATGGGCAGCGACGACTCGTGGCCTGTGTCTCGGGTGGTCATGAGCGTGCTCCTGTGGCCAGGGGACTTTGGGGTGCCGGGGGTTCGTCGACCGGGAGTTCGGTGGGGAACTTTCCTGCGAAGGCCCGGTGGGCGAACACGTTGTAGGCCAGCACCAGCGGCAGGTTCAGGCCGATGCCCACGAGGATGAAGACCATCGTGGAGTGCGGGCCGGCCGCGCTGTCGACGGTGAGACCCGCGGGTACGAGTACCGGGTAGCGGGCCACGCCCAGTGCGAGGAACACGGACGCCGTGGCGATCACGAGCCCGCCGAGCGGCAGCGTGTCCGCCGCCCGGGACTGCCGCTTCCACGGGAACGTGACGAGCGAGGCGGCCGCTCCCCCGGCGGCGAACAGCAGCAGCCCGGCGAACGCCAAGGCGCGCCCCGGGCTGTCGAGGTTCAGCGGTGCCGCGGTCATGTCGACAGTGACGAGGACGACGACCAGCAGCGCTCCTGCGACCGCCGTGGCGACCGCACCCCGTCGTGCCGCCGACTCGCGCAGCCGTCCAGACGACTTGTACTTGCTGTAGGCGTAGCCGAGAGCGGTGTACGCGACCGTGACAGTGAGCCCCGACAGCACGCAGAACCAGCTGAAGGCCCCGAAGGCCGACCCGGTGTACACGTCACCTCGCAGATGTACTGCCGAGGTCAGCGTCCCCAGGGCAAAGCCCTGCCCGAACGAAGCCAGCAGCGACGCCACGCCGAAGGCGGTGGTCCAGCGGGGAGCCGGCGGCGCCTGGGACGCCATCTCGACACTCACGCCGCGCACGATGAGGGAGAAGAGCACCACGGTCAACGGCAGGTAGGCGTGCGGCAGGATCGTGCCGAAGGCCAGGGGGAAGCCGGCCCAGAGCGCGACGCCGAGCAGGATGAGCCAGGTCTCGTTGCCGTCCCAGCCCACCGCGACGGACTCCAGCATGTGCCGCCGGTGTGCGGGGTCGCGTTCGAGGAGGGTGGCCACGCCAACGCCGAGGTCATAGCCGTCCAGCACGACGTACATCAGGAGACAGATGAGTATGGTCGCCGACCAGAGGGTGGTGGTCATCGCGCCGCCACCTCCCGGGAGCCGAGCGGTACGGGAGGCTCCTGGGGCGCGATGTCCTCGGCGGATCGGCTCCGTCCCGTGTCCGGCAGGTCCTCCGGTGGAGGTTCCTGCCCGGGATCGTCACGTTCCGGGCCGATGCGCATGGTGCGGACGATGTAGGTGACGTAGGCCACGAGCATGATCAGGTAGAGCGCGGAGAAGCCGATCACGGAGAACAGGACTTCGCCGGGGGCCAGCTGGGACACTGCGGCCGAGGTGCGCAGTTGCCCGAACACGATCCACGGTTGCCGTCCCGCTTCGGCGGTGACCCAGCCCCCGAGGATGGCCAGGATCCCCACCGGTGTCGTCCAGAGGACGAACCGGTGGAAGCGGCGCGCGGTCCACAGGCGGTTGCGCATGCGCAGGATCGTGGCGGCGAACGCCGTGCCGAACATCAGCACGGCTGCCAGGAACATGACGCGGAAGCCCCAGAAGGTCGCGGCCATGTCCGGCCGGTCGGCTGCCGGGGTGAGCTTGAGGCCGGGCATGGCCGTCTTGCAGGTCAGGTCCTTGGCGATGTAGCTGCCGAGGCAGGGAATGTCGAGCTCGGCGATGTTCCGCGCGGCTTGCTGGTCCGGGATGGAGAACAGGACGAAGCCGGTGTCACCGTTGTCCCAGTTACCTTCGATCGCCTCCAACTTCGAAAGCTGATGGGGCAGTTCATGCCCGGCCACGCTGTCACCGAGGTAGAGCTGGACGGGCATCAGCAGCGCGGCGATCCCGAGCGCGATCGACATCGAGCGGCGGGCGAAGCCCTTCGCGCGCCCCTTGACCAGGTACCAGGCCGAGATCCCGGCGACGAAGAAGCTCGCCGAGATCAGCACGGCGGCCAACATGTGCGGCCAGCGCCAGATGAACGACGGGTTGAAGATGACACGCATCCAGTCCGTGGGCTCGAACCGGCCGTGGACGACCTTGAATCCGGCGGGCGTCTGCATCCACGAGTTCGCCGCGATGATCCACGTGGATGACAGGACGGTGCCCACCGACACCATCACGGTGGACACGAACATCGTGCCCTTGCGAACGCGGCCGTCGCCGTAGAGCAGGACGCCGATGAAGCCGGCCTCGACGAAGAAGGCCGTCACGACCTCCATGCCGATGATCGGCCCGATGATCGGTCCCGTCTTCGCTCCGTACACGCCCCAGTTGAGACCCATCTGGAACGTGATGACGGCTCCGGCGACCACGCCGATCGCGAAGCCGACGGCGAAGATGCGCCGCCAGAACCGGAACATCTGCAGGTAGACCGCCCTGCCGGTACGCCAGTACAGGCCGTAGACGACCGACAGGAAGATCGAGAGTCCGACGGTGATCGCCGGAAAGGTCATGTGGAACATGACGGTGATGGCGAACTGCCATCGCGACAGGTCCAGGAGACTCATCGCTGCTTCCTTTCGCGCAGCGCCCCGGGGGCGGGTGCGGGCTCACGCATGTGCGGTGGTGGGCATGGGTGCGTCCGCGTCCACGCTCGCGGGGCGGCGGGTTCAGGCGTCCACGCTCGCGGGGCGGCGGGTTCAGGCGTCGACGACCGGAGTGGCGGCCGACGCGGCCTTGGTGAAGCGCGGCAGGGCGGCAGCGCCGACCGCGAGCAGGGCGACGATGCCCATCTGCACGTACTCGACGCCGGCGAACGCGTGGGCGACGTTGTGCGGCGCCATGGTCAGGTAGAGGGTGCCGAGGGTGGCCACGCCAAGGGCGAGACCGCTCTGCTGCAGGGTGATCAGCACGCCGCTGCCGATGCCGCCGAGGTGGGTGGGGACGTCGGCGAGCACGCTGCGGAACAGTCCGGCGAACAGCATCGACTGTCCGGCGCCGACCAGGGCCAGCGGAACGGCCATCGCCCACAGGCTGACGTGCGGCCAGTTCCCGAGCAGGACCGTCACCAGCGAGACCAGTCCGGCGAGTTGGACGACAGCTCCGGCAGTCAGTGCCGCCCGGCCGAACCGTGTGATCACGCGGGGCGCGACCAGTGAACCGGCGAAGAAGAGCAGGGCCATGGGCAGGATCGCCAGGCCGCTGTGCAGGGCGTCGGCGTGCAGGCCGTTCTGGACGGTGAGGGCGAAGACGAACATGAACGCGCCGAAGCCGATGCTGAAGGCGAACACCATGGCCAGGCCGCGGGACATCGACGGCAGGCGCAGCAGGGACGGCGGCAGCAGCGGGACCTCACCGCGCTGCTCGGTGCGCTTCTCCACGACGTAGGTGGCGGCGCCCAGGACGACCGCGACGGCGAGCAGCAGCCAGGTCCACCACGGCCAGCCCAGGGAGTGTCCCTCGGTCAGCGGGACGAGCAGGGCGGTCAGGGTGGCGGCGAACAGGACGGTGCCGGGCAGGTCGATGCCGACCGGGTGGTGCGAGCGGGTGTCCGGCACGATGCGGGCCGCCACGATCAGCACGACCACGCCGATGGGCACGTTGACCAGGAAGATCGGCCGCCAGGAAGTGCCGGCGATGTCGGCGCTGACCAGCAGGCCGCCCACCAGCTGCCCGACCACGGCGGCGATGCCGGAGGTCGCCCCGTACAGGGCCACGGCGCGGGCCTTGCGCTCTCCTTCGAGGACATGGTGGAAGGTCGCCAGTACCTGCGGGATGAGCAGGGCGGCGGTGGCGCCCTGGACGATGCGGGCCGCGATCAGCGCGCCCACGCTCGGGGCGACACCGCAGGCCAAGGAGGCCAGGACGAAGCCCACAAGTGCCCCGAGGAAGATGCGGCGGCGGCCGTAGCGGTCCCCCAGCCGGCCTCCGAGGACCAGCAGGGTCGCGTACGCGACGCCGTACCCGGCGATCACCAGCTCGAGGGACGACGCGGAGGCGTGCAGCGAGGCGTCAATGCTGGGCAGGGCCACGTTGGTGATGAAGAAGTCCATGATCGGCAGGAACGCGCCGGCCAGCAGGATGAACACCCCCACAGGGTGCAGGCCGCCGGCGCGGGCCGTGGCATGGGGCGAGAGTGCTGTCGCCCCGGCATGCCGGGAGGAAGTGGTTGTCGTCATGGCAGCTCCCAGAGAGCGCGGATGTTATGTGCTCATAACTATGAGCACATAAGGAGTATGTGTCTATAACTACTTCCTGGCAACCCCGTACCCTGGAGCCGTGATGGAGGACCAAGCGCATCAGACAGGCCCGACAGCAGGACCGGGCCACGAGCAGCGGTGGGCCGAGCTGGCCGACCTCGTGCTGATCATCAGCCGCGAGATCCAGTTCCGCGGCTACACCGACGAGCGGGCCGTTCCGCTGTCCCCGTCCGAGGGCATGGTGATGCGCTACCTGCAGCGCGAGCCCGCCGCCCCGCCCAGCCGCATCGCCGACGCGACCGGGCTGCAGCGCACCAATCTCTCCACCATCCTGGGCGGGCTGGAGCGCAAGGGCCTTGTCGAGCGACGCGCCGACCCGGGCGACGGCCGCGGTGTGACCGTCCACACCACCGAACGCGGGCGCGCCAACTACGCCCTCGTCCGCCAGGAATGGGCCGCAGCCGTCTCCGAGGCCGCCGACCACGACACCGAACACCTCGACGCGGCCCTCACCCTGCTCACCGCCGTGGAAACCGGGCTGGCCAGGATGCGTCCGCGGAACCGCGCCACACGTCCGGCAGCGGAAACCTGACCTTCTGACATCCGCGCCGCAACCGGGCCCGGAGGGCGTCGCGTGCGACAGAGTGGTCGACATCTGCGATGACCTCGCAGGCAGTCGGCCACTCCAGCAGCAGTCATCGCGGCCGACGCCCGCGGCCTAACTGTCGTGATCCGCAACAGAAGTCACTGATCGTGACTCCCGCCACCCATCAGACGAGCCTGCACATCACGTCACACGCGCCCTGGCCGCGGGCCTCTCCTGGGGAGAATCTAATTCGTTCTTAAGGACGTTCCGAAGGGGCTGGCGCTCGGTCGGGATATTCGAGTAGGAGACCGTGACACCTTGGCTCAGCCCGGTGATGATCGCCTCGCTATAGGGCGGTGCGTGGTTCTGATGTTTGCGGTGGTGGCGGTCTCGCGGGCGCCGAACGGATGCCTTGAGAGGCCCGGGCGTGCAGTGCTGCCGCGTGCTGCTGATTCCCCTGGTCAGTACCACGCGGCTTCATACCGCATCTGGCTCATGACGGCCCGTGCCGGACAGTCCGCTCACGCATCGCGCACGCGTGGAAGGGGCCAGGCTTACCCGTACTGGCGGCGGGAGCGGCTCTGTTCGCAGGGTGTGCGCGGCCACGATGTCGGCGAGGGGATGGACACTGTCGATGATCCTGCGGAATACGCCCGTGGCCACCAGAGGAACCACGGGCGCGAACGGTTCGACAGTCGGTGAGCGGCTTCTGGTGGACGTCCGGATGCCGAGGGAGGCCGTTGCGTTTGGTCCTGTTAGTTCTGTTTGGTCTCGCAATGGAGGCCTGAGTTGTGTCAACGAGGCTGTCAGTAGTGCCTTGTAGCGTCGCGGCATGGTGCGATACGCAGATCCGGGGGCCGTTGAGTGGATCGAGTCCGGTGGTGGGCCTCTGATCGTTATTCCCGAGGCGTCACTGTCCGCGTGGAGGGGAGCTGGCGGGGATGACTGGGAGGATTACGACAGAGCGTGTGATGTCGACGGCCATGTGGGCCTGATTGCCGTGGGGCAGTCGCGTGCCTTGGTGCTTGGCTTCGATCCGGTGCTGCTCGACTCAGCCTGTCCGGGGGACGGGGCGTATGAGGACGAACGCTTGCGGGTCGAGATCGCAGCGGGACGTTACCAGGTGCAAGCCGCGCAGGTGACGCCCAGACCGCGCACCACGTTTTGCCTGGTCCAGCTCGTTGCGGTGGCCTGATGGGCAACGCGGCGGTTCAAGTGTCGCGCCAGTGCCCGACGCTGGCCAGTCAACCGGCGAAGGGGCGTCCGTCAGCAGCCGTTCAGCACGAACGCCGCCCAAAATTCAGGTGCCGTGAACGGGCCTCTGCGCAGGGTTGACCGCAGGGAGGGAAGACCTGCACGGCGGCGTTCGGCCGCCCGCAGGGATGAACCCCTCAGGCGCTTCCACCCATCGAAAGCGGCCAGGGCGGGACGCTGGGCCACGTACTGGCGGCGTTCGGTTACGGTGAGGCTGCGCATCCACTGCTGGGTTCGGGCCCAAGCGAGAGCAGGTTCGACGCCCGGCTGTGCGGTGAGCTCTTCGTAGAACTGGGTGATGAACAAAGCGCTCGGGAAGTCCTGGATCGACCACAGGGTACCGAGCACGCCCGCTGCTCCGGCGTGCATGTAACCGATAGTCAACGCATGCGACTCCTCAGGTTGCAGGAACACGTTCACGGCGCCGGACACACACGCGGCGACCACCACCAACCGCAGGCCGTCTCCCGCGAGGCGGCGGATCCTGGCGATGTCCAGCTGCTCAGCGTCCGCCAGTGCCAAAGACGCCCCGTCCACCGAGTCGTAGCGCATGGTGCCGTGACAGCCCAAATGTAGATGAGTTGCATGAGGAAGTTGGCCGAGCAGGAACCGGCCGGTGGCCTCGCCCCTGTAGGCAACCGCACCGTGCTCCGCAGGAAAGCGGGTAGCGATGTGACGCAGCTCGGCTTCCGCTGCGGGCAGCGGAAGCTGTGAGTGACTGGGGTTCGCGAGGCCGCCCAGGAACGCGGGCCTCTCAGCGAGACGTGCGGCCCGCATGCGCGCAGCCAGCCATGCGCCGGCCGACGGGGCATAGGAAAGGGTGTCGAGCACGTCAGACAGGCATATGGTCGTGCTCTGTTCGCGCCAGGTTGCGGCATGCCAAGCGAAGATTGGCAGAAGACCGCACGGTACGAAGACGGCGTTGGTGATGCCGACGTCCGTGAGGGCCTGCGCGAGAGGCTGGGCGATGGTGGTGCCGATCTCGGCGAGCACTTTGCGCAGCACACGTCGGTATCGCAGGGGGCTAAAGGCTGACCCGACCAAGAGAGCTTCACCGAGCCGTGGTTTTCCCGGCGTGAGGCCGTCGATGCTGCCGTCCTCACGCGTCCCAAATCCGAAAGTCAGCGTGAAGAGTCGGCCGCCGTTGACGGATGGGAGACCGACAGCCATGACCGGGGCAGGATGCGGATTCGGCGTGACGACCAGGACGCAGCAGCCGACCGGGGTGCGATGAGGTAGATGACGGCTTGACCCGGCTTGAGTGCCGCCCTGAGCTCGGGCAGGGACGGCTGTTGCCCCTGGGCGAAATCAGAAAGGCCAGGCAGACTTCGGATGGTTGCCAGAAGTTGCTGCAGCGGCGGCCCGGCGTCGGCCACGGGTGTACCGATCGGGGGCTCGGCCGCGCGGGGTGTGCTGCCCACGCGGTACCCCTGGCTGAACAGGACGGCATCGGCATGTGCCGCGCTGCGTGCCCTGTCGAAGGCCGACAGATATGCCTCGGCCAGTGAGGGGTCGACGGTGCGGAGGCGTTGCAATTCGCGCACGTCGGCTCCGGAGGCGGCTCGTAGCGTGGTGGCGCGTCCCACTTCCATGATGCCGACGGCCTGCTCCAGGAGCGTCTGAACCTCAGGGTCTGTGGGAAAGGCGCCGCGTACTACGCGCTGTTGGGCTGCGCGGAACATCGTGTAGGCGGTGAAGCGGAACCGGGAGTCATGCTTCTGCCCGGCCAGGAGCGGATCACGCTCGTCAGGCGAGGGCGGGAGGTCCTCGCGGCCCACTGTGTCTCCGCCTGACGCAAGGCACGCGGCCAGTGCGGTGACCGAGGCCCGGCCCCAGACGGCTGCCGGGGTCGCGCTGGGGATCAGCTGGGCGGTCGAGTTCCTCCAGCTCAGCGGGGTGCCCGCGGAGCTGTCCCGGCGGAGCGTCGTCGCCCGCCTCGTTCTGGGCTCCACTTTCCAAACGCCCGACCTGTTCTGGTACGCCGTCGGAGCCGCACTTGGCTGGTTCCTCCGCGCCGCAGGCCGAGGTCAACCAGCGAAACGGCGCACATAGCGCCGCTGCCAGGGTTCGCGGACCAGTGCTTGCGGTTCTTGGCGTCGTCGGCCCCGCACACGCGGGGGTAGCTCCAACATCGAGGATCGAGCGGCACGAAGGTGACAGTCCCTCCACAGCGCAGGCAGCAATCGGCGTCGTCCTACCCCGGTCTGCGCACCAGACATGCCGGTATCTGCACCACCTCAACTGTCAACCCGGTACTCGACCGGCCACGCTGCGGATGGCAGCCCCATACCCGCGCAACAAGCACATGGGACAACGAACCGGCCCGGAGACACCGTCGGCGTCGACACGCCTGCGCCGTCCCGACCCCTGCTCGACACCTGGATTTTTGTATCGAGCCTCAGGGCAGCCATCCCGGAGCTCGGCAGCAGCCTTGATCATCTACTGCGCCGCAGGTCAGAGGGGTTGGAGCTCCCCCGAGCGTCGCCGGACTCCAAAGTCATGAGCAGCGGATTCAGTCCGCTGAGCCAAAGTTGACGGTCCGACACCTCACGAGGGGAATTTCCGCAGGTCACAGCCCTGCCAGGGTGGGGCGGGTGGGACTCGAGCCCGCGGCTGACGGATTATGAGTCCTTCGAGGATCTTGGCGGCCCTTGCCGATCAACGCTCATCCTTGACGTTTTCGCAGGTCAGATGGGGCTATCCATGTGGGTGCTCCTCAGCCCTTGTCAGTCTGTTCCTGTCCTTGCGGCCTCAACTCGGCCTCAATGAGGCCCGGCAGGATCGCACTGAAGACCTGGAGGACGACTCGCGCCAGATCAAGGACAGGATGCGAACCCGCCCGCAGCGGATTCCCCTTCCAACGCGCAGAGGCTCCATGTCCAGTACTGCCACGGAACCCACGCCTCACCCACGTAACCCTTCAGAAGACCCCCGAGGGCGGCACACTGCGGAGTTCGGCGTCATTGGCCACGGCCCCGGCAGCGATACGCTCACCGCGAAGGTTGCCGACGCGGGACAGCCGCGCCCGGTATCGCCGTCGTTTTTTTGTGAGGTCGGCCGGTTGCTGCCGGGGCTGCGAGCCCTTAGCCTCGCGCTTTCACGAGTTGGGGTGTCCGAGGCTTGATCAAATAAGCCGAGAGTGCTCCTGACCTGCAATGATGGGACTTGTCTAGGGTCCTGTTGGCTGCACGGAAAGAAGCACTCTCCAGGTGAAGAAGCGTATCGGGTCGTACCCGGGTGTCCGCATCGAGGGCGGCGGCCGGACGGTGGTCTCGCAGGCCGGGGGCGTGCTGCTGGTCGAGACCGTCCGTAAGGCCGGCTTGGACACCGCGATATCAGCGGCGTTGACGCCGTGGCGGAAGCCTCGCGCGGTGCACGATCCGGGCAAGATCCTGCTGGACGTGGCTCTGGCGGTCGCGCTGGGCGGGGACTGCCTCGCGGATGTCGCCATGCTGCGGGCCGAGCCGGCCGTGTTCGGGCCGGTGGCCTCCGACCCGACGGTCTCCCGGCTCATCGACACCCTCTCGGTCTCCGGGGAGAAGGCCCTGCGGGCCATTCGTGCCGCGCGGGCTGAAGTGCGCCGACGTGTCTGGCGGTTGGCCGACCGGAAAGCGCCTGATGCGGGCGGGACGGTTACCGTGGACCTCGACGGGGTGCTGGTGATCGCACACTCGGACAAGGAGGACGCCGCGCCCACGTGGAAGCGAACCTATGGCCACCACCCGCTGATGGGGTTCGTCGACCACGGACCAGGCGGCACGGGTGAACCGGTCGCGGCCCTGCTCAGACCAGGCAACGCGGGATCGAACACGGCCACCGACCACATCGCCGCCGCTCAACTGGCCTTGGCCCAGCTGCCGAAGAAGTACCGGCGCGGGCGCCGGACGTTGATCCGGACCGACTCCGCGGGTGGCACCCACGACTTCGTCGCCTGGCTCGCTCTGCGGGGACGATGGCTGTCCTACTCGGTCGGCATGGTGATCACCGAGGCGATCCACCAGCATGTGCTGAAGGTTCCGGCATCGGCCTGGACGGCGGCCGTCGACGCGGACGGCGAGATCCGCGACGGCGCCTGGGTCGCTGAACTCACCGGCGACGTTCTGGACGGCTGGCCGGAGGGCATGCGGCTGATCGTCAGGAAGGAACGACCGCACCCCGGGGCCCAGTTGCGGCTCACGGATGCGGACGGCATGCGGCTGACCTGCTTCGCCACCAACACCTTGGGCCGGCCGATTGCCGAGCTCGAGCTCCGTCACCGGCTGCGGGCCCGGGCCGAGGACCCCATCCGCGCCGCCCGGTCCACCGGCCTGCGCAACCTGCCCCTGCACCGCACGGCCCAGAACCGGATCTGGCTGGAGATCGTGCAGATCGCTCTCGACCTGCTGGCCTGGATGCCGATGCTCGCCCTGACCGGCAAGGCCAGGCTCTGGGAGCCCCGCCGACTACGGCTCCGCCTGTTCACCGCGGCCGGACAGCTCGTGACCACCGGCCGTCGGCGAATCCTCCGCCTGGCCCGGCACTGGCCCTGGACCGGTCACCTCACCGCAGCCCTCGACCGGCTCACCCGACTGCCCGCCCCTGGCTGACCAGCGGATTCCCCGTCCCTTCGACAGCACCCCAACACCCGGAGCAGTGGAATCCGGCGCCATCCCGAGGCGACGCTCGGGTCTTCGGCCTCCACAGCCTCAGCCCACGGCACGAAAACGGTCCACCGACGCCGTCGGCGGACCGTCACGAAACTTCGAGGCTAGGGCACCGGGCCAGTGCGCAGGGCCATGCTGACGGTGCTGTCGACATCCGCCACCGTGTCGCCGCCGGGGGTCTGGGCGAATACCCATGCGCCCGGGTAGTCGGACCCGGTGAACGTCGGCCTTAGGCCAGCATCGACTATCCAATGGCTGGCCGCATCCGAGCTCAGCCCTATGACGTCAGGCACCATCGTGCGTCCCGCTGGCGGGGAAATGCCGATGGTCACCCTAGGGGTGTATTCGCCAAACCATCCGATCCACTCCTCGACCATGCGCCACTGGAACTCGTAATATCCCGGCACCTGCGGGGCGATGATGTCGAACGAAAAGTCCACCGTCGCGCCGGGCGCCGCTTCCGTGGGTACGTCTCGCCTGTTCAGCCCCCACACGTTGTTGTCCTGTGGGCGCTGCGAACCGAGACGGAACGGGTTCTGTGATGCCCTCCACGTGGAAATACCACTGTTCTGCATCGTCACGGTGACCTGCTGTGACTCACCTGCCCTCATGGTTTTGGGCACGGCCTGCGCGATAAACATCGCGTCGTTCGGTGTAGTCAGGTTCCAGCGGGCCGATAGTCCGTTCTCGAAGGTTCGCGCGGCGAAGTTGTTCGACATCTTCGCGTAGACATGCCGCCACTGCGGATACTGCGGATACTGCGGATGGACTCGCCCGGCGCCTTGGATGCCAAGATCGATAAGTTGGCCCCAGTGCGGGAGCGCTCCCCAATCCATGCCCAACCGGTAGAGCTCAGTCATCAGTTGGAGGTCGCCCGGGACTCCCTGGATCATCGTGATCTCCACCGCGCAGGTGGTGGGCCACTGCTGCATACCGAGGGCGGCGCGGGTCGCTGCGGTGAATCGCAGGGAGACATAGCCAGTCAAGAACGTTGCCGTGGCGCCGTTGATGACCTCCATAGCGCTAGTTACAAACCGGCTGATCAAGTCCATCGATGGGAAGAACAGTTCGATGGAGTACCCGGGCTGGGTCGCTGGAATGGGATTCGAGTAGCCGATGTCCATCACCGAGTAGCTGGTGCCCCTCCACTCCCCAGCCGGCCAGAATGCTCGCAGGAGGTTATCGTAATGCGCGACTAGCACGGGACGCTGATCCGGGGTGTAGGTGAGGATTCCGTGGACTATCATTGCCAGGCGCTGCTCGTTGGGCAGCCCGCCGTTTTTGAAGACGTCATGGTAGTGGAGTATGAGCTTCGCGGGTTTGCTGAGATCGTTGATCATGCGTCTGACTGCGGCCTCAACGTTTCCCTGCGGGCGCTCAGCCTGCTTGGTGACGGCCTCTTCGTATCGTGTCGTCACGAGGCATAGATTGTTGCCGCTGCTGGCGTCGGGATAGGGGCTCACGAGCACCTGTAGAAAGCGGTTCTTCGTATTGGCCAGCTCGGCGGCGGCACTGTCCCGGAATGCTTGCCACGTCGTTTCGGTCGTCGTTTCCACAAGGTCGTATTTCGGGCGAACCTGCAACACCAGCGCGTAGATGACACCCATGCAGCCGAGCGAGACCAGGCATGCATTGAATGTCTCGTCGTCGTAGACGATATTCTCAGCGGCGACATCCGGCACGACATGTGCCTGTAGCCGGGCCGGATCCGTGATGCCGGACGATGGTTCGATCCAGTACTGGACACCGCCAGCACCGACCATGTGCATGGCGAGAACGCTGTCGGCAAGGGGTGGCATGAATTTGTCGCCGCCATGCGTTCCTGTACTGACCGCGCCAGCCAGGGTTTGTCCGCTGGCGCCGCCCATCGTCTCCAGCGCGAAACCCTCCCGGTCCAGGCTGGTGTAGAGGTCTCGGACAGTGATCCCCGCTTCCACGTGGTAGAGCAGCGACGACTGGCCCGGTCGTAGCGCGCGCTTCACCGTTTGTAGTGGCTGATTAAGCCGCCTGGTGTCCAGAACGTAGTCAAAACTGAACGCGCAGTCCGAGAAAGACCACTTGCTACCGAAGGCGTGAACGTGCTTGCCAGTCATTTCGGCTTCCCGAACGACGGCCACGACGCCAGCGAGAGTCTGCGGCGTGCAGGTCGAGTAGGGTACGAGACTCTGCGTCGCGGGGTAGTTGTCCCACTCCACGCCAGCCCGGCAGTGGCTGGTGTCAGGTGCGGCCACTGCGACCTGTCCAGTGACCGAGCTACCCGAGGAGCTCGTTGCGGTCGCCTTGACCTGGTGCTCACCGGGGCTGCTCAGGCGCACGGTGGCCCTGAAAGCGAAGGCACCAGGAAATTGCGGAGGGAGGTGCGACAGGAGCGCGGTCACCAGCGGCTGTGTGTCCACTTGCACGGTCACGGACCTGAGGGAGTCCGGCTCGGCGCCGACGGCTGTCCCGCTCACCATGAAGTCAACACCGACAGGGATTTCCTCGTCCGGCGATGGGGTATCTATTTGCATACTCAGGCCTTGGTTGAGCGTCATGGCGTACTCCCGTTGGAGATCGCATGTCGTTTGGCGTTCTGGTCGCCGTGGGACGGGCTGAGTAGCAGGGGCGCTTCCGCCATCGTCTGAACGAAGCGAGGTGAAGCGGAATGGCCCGTGCACGATCCGTCAGCGGGACATCGACTGATGAGCTTGCAGCGCGATACGAAGTCGGGCCTGCGCGTCCACCATCCGGCCGTGCTGGCCCTGCTGGAGCGCTTCGACTCGCCGCCATCTGCAAAGCCGGCAGACGCCAGCTCCTCAACCTGCTCAGACCGCTGGCGCCCCGCATGGCAGAACGCCTCGTCCAGGACATCTGCACCGCGCTCGACGAACAGACCGTGGTAGTGCGCTGCACCGTCATTACCACACTATCGGACCTTCCCTCGACCGCCAGCTCGCCGCCATCCTGGACCAGCGCCGCGCCCTGGAAGCCCAGATCAAGACCCTGCTGTTTGAGCCGTTGGCGCATGCCCTCGCGGTGCTTGGGCTCGGTCCCGGCATCCAGGATCTAGCCTCGCGCTTTCGCGACTGCGGGTGTCCGATGCTTGATCAAATAAGTGAGGAGCGCATCTGGCCTGGGACGATGGGACTTGTCTAGGGTCCATGTCGTCGTCAGGAAAGCTGCACTCCTCAGGTGAAGAAGACTACCGGGTCGTACCCCCGTGTCCGTGTCGAGGGCGATGCCCGGGGAGTGGTTTCTCAGACCGGCTCCGTGCTGCTGGCGGAGACGGTCCGCAAGACCGGGCTGGACAGCGCGATATCAGCGGCGTTGGCGCCATGGCGCAAGCAGCGGGCCGTGCACGATCCGGGCAAGATCCTTCTGGATGTGGCGCTCGCGGTGGCGCTGGGCGGGGACTGTCTGTCCGGTGTCGCCATGCTGCGGGCCGAGCCGGCAGTGTTCGGGCCGGTGGCCTCCGACCCGACCATCTCCCGTCTGGTCGACACGCTTGCCGGCAGCGGGAAGCACGTGCTGGCCGCGATCCGCCGGGCCCGCGCCCAGGTCCGCGAACATGTCTGGGCGTTGGCCGGGGAAGCCGCCCCCAACCAGGGCGGACAGGTGATCGTGGACCTGGACGGGGTGCTGGTGATCGCGCACTCGGACAAGCAGGACGCCGCGGCGACCTGGAAGCGGACGTTCGGCCACCATCCGATCATGGGGTTCGTCGACCACGGGGCGGGCGGCACCGGTGAGCCGGTGGCGGGCCTGCTCAGAGCGGGGAACGCCGGCAGCAACACCGCCGCCGACCACATCACCGCCACCCAACTGGCCTTGGCTCAGCTCCCGAAGAGGTTCCGGCGCGGGCGCCGCACACTGATCCGCACCGACTCCGGCGGCGGTACCCACGAGTTCGTCAACTGGCTCGCGGCGCGGGGCCGGTGGCTGTCGTACTCGGTCGGCATGACCATCACCGACACCATTCACCAGACCGTGCTGCAGGTCCCGGCATCGGCCTGGACCCCGGCTGTCGAGCCCGGCGGCGAGGTCCGCGACGGCGCCTGGGTGGCCGAGATCGGCGGGGACTGCCTGAAAGGGTGGCCGAAGGGGATGCGGCTGATCGTCCGCAAGGAACGCCCGCACCCCGGAGCCCAACTCCGCTTCACCGACGCCGACGGCATGCGCCTGACCTGCTTCGCCACCAATACCCCCGGCACCGCGATCGCCGGGCTCGAACTGCGCCACCGCCAGCGCGCCCGCTGCGAGGACCGCATCCGGGACGCCCGCTCCACCGGCCTGCGCAACCTCCCGCTCCACGGCCTCGCCCAGAACCAGATCTGGCTGGAGATCGTCCAGCTCGCCCTGGACCTGCTGGCCTGGATGCCGATGCTCGCCCTGACCGGCAAGACTCGCCGCTGGGAACCCAAGCAGCTTCGCTTCCGCCTGTTCTCAGCCGCCGCGCAACTCGTCACCACCGGCCGCCGCCGCTACCTCCGCCTCGCGGCGCACTGGCCCTGGACCGACGTGATCACCGCAGCGGCCGACCGGCTCCAGCCCTGCCGAACCCCGGCTGACCAGCACTTTCGAGTCCCTGCGGACAGCATCACCCCACCGGAGCAGTGGAACCCGGCGCCCACCCGACGCGACAGCCGGGCCACCACCATTCTCACGACCAGCCCGCGACAGAGAAACGGCCCGCCGGAGAAACCGACGGACCGTCATGCAAGATCGAGGTTAGCGGGTGATTGGCCCACAGCTCATACTGCTGCTGAAACGCATCCGGAATACCAGACCTGAAGTCGGACGACCGCACACCCGACCCGAGTGCTCTTGCCGGGGACAAGGCATATAGCTCGCGCAGGCACCGAGGCTTTTCAGCCAGTCGAAATGCGGTCGACCTTGAGCAATCTCTTGCAGATTATGATCAGTTTGGACCGCCTGCTCCTATCGCCACCCCTAGACAGGTCCACGGCGCTGAATGTGGCCTACCCTGGGATCTCGGGAACGAGCAATCGCCATGCTCTCAGGGGGGCGTGTGCAAGATCCTTCAGCGGCAAGTGATCAACATTTACCTCGTCGCGAGCCGGACGGGGACGTGTCCTCAGCGGCGCCTACCGATCCTCAACCTGCTGCAGCGGGGCCGGACGCCTCTCCCAACAATCCGCCTGCCCCTCCCAACGAGCCGGTTCCGGTAGGTGATCGAAGCGCGCCTCGTCGCGAGCCGGACCGGGACGTGTCCTCAGCGGCGCCTACCGATCCTCAACCTGCTGCAGCGGGGCCGGACGCCTCTCCCAACAATCCGCCTGCCCCTCCCAACGAGCCGGTTCCGGTAGCAAGGGGCGCGGTGAAGCTGTGGCTGGCTGGCGTATCCGCAGCCGTGGCGGGGACAGTCATCGCAGCTCTGCTGGGTGGCTGGTTTACAAACAGCGCACCAGACCTAATCGACCGGGGTATCGGGGCACCACCGCTGAAAATCTTGCACGTGACCACCAGCATCGATGAAGGTCCGGTTGCGATGAGGTCGGCCGTAACCGCTGTCGATGAAAGAGCGGTGCTGGCGAATGCCGCTTCCGAGGAGGAGTGGATGGACTTTCTGGGAAAAAAGCGAGCCGCTCCGGTAAACCAGGTGACGATCAGTGCGGTTTTGGAGGGGGGACGCAGCAAGGTGCGCGTGGTGGATATGCGGCCCCGCATTCGCGAAAAGCGTGAAAAATGGACCGGAGCCTACTTTACTCCAGCAACAGCCGGAGAGGTCGAAACAATTCCACTCACAGCCGATCTGGATCGGCGACGCCCCGCCTTCTCCACGACAGGTAAAACGAGTGAAAATTACTTTCGCCAACGCCAGATCGAATTGTCACGTGGTGAAATCACAACCATCTCCATGACCTTAACGGCCCAGAAGGCGTCGTATGAATTTGACATTCTTGTAACTGTAATGGCCGACGATAAGGCTAAAGAGGTAATTATCCACCCGGAAGGAGAGAGTGCATTTCGCCTGACCGGCCGTGAGAGTAAGGCAAGTAACTACCGGCAGGTTTTTGAAGAAGTTGGTGGCGCCTGGGTCCAGGCGCCACCGGGTCAATGGTGTGTAAAGTTATCACTCCTGAAGAATTGCTCGTAATGACTCGTTGGATAGGCGCTTGGGCGTTACTCATATCCTTGGCCCTGCTGTCCTGGGCATTGCAAGGAGATCTCTCTACTGCGCATCGTCAGATCATTCCTGGCTTGCGTGAGGCATGGCATATAACGGTGAAGCACGAGAAAGTCGCTCCAATCCATGCATCGAATGGATACCTTGTGACTCCCAGTCCGCGCGGGAGAGGTCTGACAATACGCAAGCTTGAGACAGGCCGACAAGCGGCGGAGATCCACCCGGATGGCGATCAGCAAGAATCAGAAGCCGAGCAGGTAGGAATCGTGGGCTCGACACTGGTCGTGTCGTGGAAGGCCCATGACCTTATTGTTCTAAGCGGTTACGAGGTAGGAACCGGTAAGAGAGTCTGGCAGAGAAGCATTCGACACAATCAAGGACTAACGCCAGCCATAGCCCTCACGAATCAGGCCGTAATTTTCTACGGCTCATTTCCAGTGGAAGCGTTCGCTTACGAAGTGCATACGGGAGCTCCCTTGTGGAGCCTGCGGGTGCCACGGAGCGGTGCGTCGACCTCCGCCAAGTTCGCGCATGGCGATCGAACCTTCTTTGTCCTCACGTGGGACCGGAAACTGCGAGGCATTGCGACACTGAATGCAGTGGATGCCGTTCATGGCACCACGCGCTGGCATCGCCAAGTGCGCACGTCAACCGATCCGACCGATTATGACCCTCTTGGAGATCAGAACTCCCTGGACCTGGTGGCATCACGCGCCGGAGACGTTGCTGTGAATCTCACGGGGGCGCATCACTTGTACTCTGCAACGGGGCGCCAAATAGGATCCGGAGCGGGTATGGTTTGGACACTCTTGCGGCAGGGCACTATCCTCTATGCGAAAATGTGGGATCTAAGCCTTGATGAATACGACCCCCATCCGCTGCTTGCGATCAATACCGCCAGCGGGGAAACTATATGGACCAAGGAGACTTATGCGCGCTCATTGGAGCCGTGGGGAAGTTATTTGATTGGTCAGGCTGACCAGGACTGGCCCATGCCGGCATTCGTAGAGCAGATCGCGACCCAAGATGGTCAGAATTCGCAAATCCCTTTGCCTGGAAGCCTTTTCCATACAGATCTGATCGGGGTCGACGGTGAGTATCTAGTTACGCAGGAATCAGTGGAATACAAGTACCGCCCAAACGGAACTGACGAGAACGTAAGTGTTATCACCGCTTACCGCGCCACTCCTCCACGAGAAAGCCGATATCCTGCACTGGCGGGGTTGCGGCCGACTAGCTGGCCCGACGCGTGCAGCTTACTGCCAGCAGGGGACCTTTCCCGTAAGGTTGACTACAAATCGGTTCCCCGTCACCGAAGCGTGTTTGGGGTCGAACTCCCCCACCCTGCGACTTGTACCTATGTCCCTACCCAGGGTGTCGGGCCATTGATTCGCCTGTCGATCGAATGGGTTGCACCGACGGAGAGAGGGGCTGAGCAAATGATGCGCTCGCGTACTGCTCTGGCCCGGAGTCAGGGGGGAGAGATAAAGAAGCTCTCCTCAAATCGCATCGCTTACACGGAGCAACTGCCAAGTGGTGATGTTTATCCAGTCTACGTTCGCCTCGGTACCGCTGTCTTGCGTGTCACTACGACACCGACCGATCACGCTCTCACCGAGGACGCCGCCGCAACTGTTGCGAATGGAGCTCGCTGAAAGGCACGCTGGGCAGGGCTTCGGCATAGTCACATGATGTCCTGTTCGTGATCACGCGAGTCGCAGGAGGACGAGCGGGCGTTGGGCGTCGCGGGTGTTGCGGCGCAGGCCAGCCGCGATGTTGGTGACGCCGGTCAGTCGCAGTGCTCCGACGGCCAGGTTGCGCCAGGTCGCCATCGCGCGGGGTGCGTTGCCGGTGCGCAGTTGGGAGGCGTCCTCGGTGAAGGTGGTGTCCCGGATGTGGTGCAGGGCTTCCACCTTCCAGTGGTCACGCACGAGGGACGCGAGTTGCGCGGGTGTGGCCTGCTCGGCGGTGAGGCTGGTGACGGCGTAGACGGTCTTCACGGTGGTCTTGCCGGTGGTGTGGTCGGTGCGGCGGCGCTTGATCTGGAGGGCTTGGCGGGCGCCGGGGAAGAGCAGGTTGTTCACGGTGCACGCCTTGATCCGGCGGATCTCGGAGCGTCCGTGGCCGGCGCTGCGAGTGCGTCCCTGAAGCGGGATCTGTTTCCAGGGCAGGCACTTCAGTTGCCCGCGCAGCTTCTTCTGATTGCCCTTGACGATCACGATGTAGTGCGCGTTGCGGTCCAGGAGGTAGGTGGCGTGCTCGCGCTGGGTGTGCAGCGCGTCGCTGGTGACCACGGTGTCGGCCAGGTCGGGGATGCCTTCCAGCAGCGGCTGAAAGCAGGTGATCTCGTTCGTCTTCTCGTGTACGTCCAGCTGGGCCAGGACCAGGCCGATGGTGTGGTCGAGGGCGGCGAGCAGGTGGATCTTCCGGCCGTGTGCCTTCGCGGCTCCGCGCAGGCTCTTGCCGTCCACCGCCAGTGCGCGCAGCCCGCCCGCGGTGGGCGGGCGGTGGTCGGCGAGCCAGCGGCCCACAGCCCGGTCCAGGGCGTCGCCGTCGATCCGGGCCAGGAGCCTGCGCACCGTCGATTCCGCAGGCAGCAGCCGTTTGGGGAAGAGCGGATCGGGAGATGCGCCGATGGCCTGGAGCACCGGCGGCGGCGCGTCGGCGATCCATTCGCCGACCGCCAGCAGCGACCTTGCCCCGGCCAGGACCGCGCACGCGGTGAGGGCGAGCACGACGACCAAGGCGTGCTGTACCCCGCGCGGATCACGCGGGTCGGGCACCTCAGCCAGCCGCTCCAGCAGGCCCGGCACTTCTGCGGGTGCGAGCCGTGACTGATCGCGGAGTTGGTCAAGAGCGGGTGGGATCGGCGATGATGCGTCGGCAGGCACGGACTTCCACTCGGATCACGGGGTGTAGAGAACTCCATGATCTTGGGAGCCCGTGCTTGTCACGTTCCCGGATGACCGCCGGGCTGGCGGATCGTCACGAACCGTGAGACTCCTGCAACGACGCTGAAGCCTGTCGTGAGCCTTCCTAGGGCAATCGCCTGAGCCACAGCACGGCAAGGCCGTAGGCGACAGCCGACACAGCAAATCCCGCGAGGAACGTAGCCGTGTACGCCCAGTCGGGCAGCGCCTGCCTGAAGAACCCGAACGTGACGTCGCGAGCGATGAAGAATGCTGCGACGGCGGCGAACGTCGCACCCGCTGACTGCTTGGTCCACCCTGCCGTCTTTGAGGCGACGCGGCCATCTGGGCGGGGGGCAAGAGGTTCTGTCACCCGTCACTTGTACCGGTCCCGACGCGACTCATCAATGGCAGCCGGTCCACGCCCGCACGCGGCAGGGCTTCGACGTAGTTACATGATCACGAACCGGACATCATGCGACTACGCCGAGGCCCTGGTCCGGGCCATGCCGCCCTTCCAACGCGTCCGCTACGACATCCAGTGCGAGTCGATGCGCACCGGCCACATCTACGGCATCTTCCTCGACCGTTGCTCGCTCCTGGCAGCCTCCGAAGTGGTGCTCTCCCAGTGCGAGCTGGAGTACCTCCGCTCGCGCAGCGTCCCCGGCCATGACCAGGACGAGGTCCTGCACGAAATGGAACGCATCAACGACTGGCTCCGCGGCCAGCTCTCCTCCCGCGGGTGGGCGACCGAGCACACCTATTACTCGAAGCGCAGCTTCCTGCGTCACGCCGTCGATCTCCGCCCGGAACTGGCCCCTGCGATGGCCACGCCCACGCCTGGCAATCCCCCACAGGAGGTACGGGAACCCACACGAGTGATCGAACACAGCGTCACTGCAGACCGCCCCCGGCCGCGCACGGAGAGGCCCGAATATTCGAAATTAGGTTCTAGATTTCGCCCTCGCGCACCCGTGACGGCGACAGGAAACCCCCCGTTACCCGATCACCTGTCCGCATCTCGCCCCGAGGAGCCCCCATGCATCCCGTACGCCGCCCTGCGCTCGTTCATCCTGCGTTCGAAAGCACCGCTGCCTCCTCGGACACCACCGCCCGCCCTGCCGCTGGCAGCACCGTCTTCCTCGCCAACGGGGCACGACCGGATACGAGGTACCTGGCATGACGGACTCCACACGCCTCCCGGAGCCCCTCGCCTCCTGGGTGGAACCGGTCCTGGGCCCCCTGAAGGCCGTGCAGGACACCTCGCGCCCCCGGGAGAACTCCCAGGTGTGGAAGGTGACCGGACGCACCGGCGAACACTACGTGAAGGTGGCGCCCCAGCCGGTCCTGTATACCCGGGAGACCCGCGCCTACCGCGAAGCCGTCCCTCATCTCGGTCACGGCAACGCCCCCGCCCTGAAAGACAACTCCTCCGACCTGCTCGCCCTGATCCTCACCGCGGTGGACGGCGAACCGCTGAAGGGAGAGGAGTCGCTCGCGCGCCGCCGCGCCGCCCACCGGCAAGACGGCCAGCTCCTGCGCCGCTTTCACGAGGCTCTGCCCGGCCACCAGGCGCAGGACGAGGCCGCGCACGTTGTCGAGAGCGCACAGTCCGGGCTGGACAAGCACATCGCGGAGGCCAGTGACCAACTGTCCACCGCCGAAGCCGACACGCTGCGCCGCCTCGTGAGCACGCTGCCGGGCCTCGGCCCCCTTCCCGCCGGGTGGCGCCACGGGGACTTCTGGGAGCACAACCTGCTGTGGAACGGCCGCCGCTGCGCGCTGATCGACTTCGAGCGCAGCGAACCGGGCCCGCTGGTCTCCGACTTCGTCAAGCTCGCCACCTCCCTATGGCCGGACCACCCTGAGCTGCGCACCGCCCTGTTCGAGGGGTATGGCCGGTCTCTGTCCGATGCCGAGGAGTGCGCGCTCGTGGCGTTCGCCGCAGCCGACGCGGCCAGTGCTCTCGCGTACGGCCCCCGGTACGGCGACGCACTCGTGACCGCGCACGGCCGGGCCACCGTCAAGCGACTGATGCAGGAGGGACGGCGTTGAGCAAAGCTCCTCACCCGCTGATCGCGGACGTGGCCCAGATCCTGCTCCAGGCGAACGGCGCCGTCCTGTGCGTGCGCCGCAAACCCAACACGGACCTGGCACCGGGACAGCTCACCGTTGTCGGAGGCCATTTGGAGAGAAGCGAACCGCTGGACCGCGTGGCACGGCGCGAAGCGAAGGAAGAGACCGGCGTCCGCATCAGCGCCGACCAGCAAGAGTTCGGCGGCCTCGTCCACCACCACAAGCCTGAGGGCATGGACCGGATCACCGCCGTGTTCGTGGCCCAGTCCTGGACCGGCGCACCGCACAACGCCGAGCCGGACAAGCACGAAAGGCTGTTCTGGGTGCCGATGGAGAAACCCCCGCCGGACTGCCACCCGTACACCGTCGCCATCTTCCACATGCTCACCCACGGCCCGTCGTACCGGGCACTGAACTGGCCCACCTCGGGAGGCGCCCGGTGAAGAGGTTCTTCGGACCGGTGAAGATGGCCGAACCCCAGGTCTCTGACGCCGAACAGGAGCTGTTCGGCGGACCGCTGCGCTATGACATGGGCTGGTCCCACCACGAGCACGCGGGCCTGGACCTGACCATGATGTCCGCGCTGCGCTCCATGCCGGCCCTCGTCGGCGCCACCCTGCGCATGGCGTGGAGCGCCGACCGGCGGGCGCTGCTCGCCGTGGCGGTCAGCGAGATCGGCCAGGGCATCGCCTCGGCTGTCGGCCTGCTCGCCATCAACGCCGTCATGCATGCCCTGCTCGCCGGGAGCGGCGACGCCGCCCAGCGGCTGCACGCGCTGCTGCCCGGCCTGCTGGCCGCCGCCGCCATCGGTGTGGTCAACTCCGCCCTCTCCGCGTGGTCGACCTCCCGCGCCGGGCGCCTGGAGCCGATGGTCGAGCGGATCGCCACCACCCAGTACCTGGCCGCCGCCGCAAGTGTCGAGTTGGAAGCCATCGACGACCCCGACTTCCGGCGGCTCGTCGACGTTGCCCAGTACGGTCCGGGCTCCGCCCGCCGCATGATCGGTGCCTGCGTCGCCGCGCTGAACGGCCTCATCTCCCTGATCGCCACCGCCGGCGTCCTCGCCGTCCTCCACCCCGTCCTGCTGCCCATGCTGATCCTCATCGCCGCCCCGCGCGGCTGGGGCGCCATGCGCGTGGCCCAGGAGCGGTACGTGTCGGTGATGAGCTGGATCGAGCATGTGCGGGCCAGCCGACTCATCGGCAACCTGCTCACCGAGCGCAGCGCCGCCCAGGAGGTCCGCCTTCACGCCGTCGGCGCCTTCCTCCTCAGCCGCTACCAGCGCATGGCCGAGAGCGCCGAGGCCGAACAGGAACGCCTCGCCTCCAGCAAGGCCCTGACGGAGTGGGTCGCCTCCGCGCTGTCCGGCCTAGCCATGGCCGCGACATACGGGGCCATGTTCTGGCTGATCCTGGCCGGTCACATGAGCCTCGCCATCGCCGGCACCGCCGTGATCGCGGTGCGGACCGGATCGGCGAGCCTGGGCGCGCTGGTGATGAACATCAATCAGTTGCACGAGGAGTCCCTGTACGTCCGCGACCACGGCCGGTTCCTGGCCCAGGCAGCACAGCGCACCATCCCCGAGGGCGGCAATCCGGTCCCCGAAGAGATCAAGGAGATCGTGCTCGACCGCGTCACCTACCGCTACCCAGACCGTGACACAGCTGCCCTGGACCAGGTGTCGCTCACCCTGCCGATGGGCTCGGTCACCGCCGTGGTGGGCGAGAACGGCTCCGGCAAAAGCACACTGATGAAGATCCTGTCGGGCATGCTGCTGCCCCAGGCCGGCACTCTGCGCTGGGGTGAGGCAGACATCAGCGACCTCGACCGCTCCCAGGTCTTCGAGCGCGTCTCCCTGCTCACCCAGGATTTCCAGCGCTGGCCCGTGACCGCCGCGCTGAACATCCGCCTCGGCCGCCCCGCCCACGCCGCCACACCGCAGGATCTGCAGCCCTCCGTCGACTATGCCGGAGCAGGCCCAGTCATCGCCAAACTCCCCGACGGCCTGCGGAGTCTGCTGGCCCGCATGTTCCGCGGCGCCATCGAACTGTCCGGCGGGGAATGGCAGAAAGTGGGTCTCGCCCGCACGCACTGGCGTAGCTCAACATCGCAGGCGGACAGCGTCCTCATCGTCGACGAGCCCACCTCTGCCCTCGACCCCGAAGCCGAGATCGAAGCCTTCGACCGTATCCGCCGTCTCGCCGCTCCGAACAGGGCCGTCGTCCTGGTCACTCACCGCATGTCCGGCGTCCGCCACGCCGACCGCATCTACGTCCTCACTCACGGGCGCCTCGCCGAACACGGCACCCACGAAGAACTCATCGCCGCACAGGGGCGGTACGCCGCCATGTTCGACGCGCAGGCCGCCCAGTACGCCCCCAACGCCAGCATCCCGAACCCCGCCGCACCCACCGTCGCGGATCCCGCATGACCCGCTCAACCGAAAGGCCCGCCGTGACGACACCTCCCACCACCGGCCTCGACGAGGCGGGCGCACTGCGCCACCAGCTGGCCGACCAGCTCGCCGACGCCGGCCACATCCGCACCCCCGCGGTCGACAAGGCCCTGCGCACCGTGCCCCGGCACGCCTTCGCCCCCGAAATACCTCCCCAGAAGGCGTACGCGAACGACATCGTCGCCACCTGCCACAGCGACGACGGCCGCATCACCAGCTCCATCTCGGCCCCCTGGCTGCAGGCCGACATGCTGGAAGCCGCCCGCCTCCAGCCCGGCCACCGCGTCCTGGAGATCGGCTCCGGCGGCTACAACGCCGCCCTGATCGCCGAACTCGTCGGCCGCACTGGCGGCGTCACCACCCTCGACATCGACCCGGCCGTCACCGACCGCGCCACCCGCTACCTGGCCCAGACCGGATACGACCGCGTCCGCGTGGTCACCGCCGACGCCGAGCACCTGCCCGTCAGCATCGTGCCGGACGGCGGCTTCGACACCATCCTGGTCACCGTCGACGCCTGGGACCTCCCCTGGATCGACGCCCTCGCCGACGGCGGACGCCTCGTCGCGCCCCTGCGCCTGCACCAGTACACCTGGGCCATCGGCTTCACCAAGCACGACGGGGCCCTCCACAGCGACGAGCCGCTCATCGTCTGCGGATTCGTCGCCATGCAGGAAGCCGGCGCATGGGACGCGAGCCGGCGCACCGTCCCGGGCACCGGCGTCCACCTGTCCTGGGAGGACGGCACCCCACTGCCCGTCGACCAGCTCGCACCGGCCCTCGCCCGCGAGCCGTTCGTGGCGCACAGCCACGTCACCGTCGGCGGCCAGGAGCCCTTCGACGCCCTCACCCTCTACCTGGCAGGCGCCCTGCCCGGCTTCTGCCGCCTGTCGGTGGACCCCGACGGCGACAACGCGGTCCTGAACCCGCCACCCGAGCACTGGCCCGGTGCCGCGATCGTACGCGGCGCCTCCCTCGCGCGGCTGGCCACCGAGCGCATCTCCGACGGAGACGACGGCAACGGCGTGTACGAGCTGGTCGTCCACGGCTACGGTCCCCACGGCCACCTGGCCGCCCAGGAGATGGCCGAACAGGTCCAGCACTGGCAGCGCGTTCACCGCGCCGCACTCTGTCCGCGGATCACCATCCACCCCCTGGCCGACGACGGTCCCGCGCCCGCGACCGACGATCCCCACGTCTTCGTCAAGAAGCACACCCGCGTCACGATCGACTGGCCGATCATTCCCGGCACGGCGGCCCTGCTCACCGACGACAAAGGCCGCTACCTGCTCCACCTGCGCTCGGCGAACAAACCAATCTGGCGCCCTGGGCAGTGGGCCCTGCTCGGCGGCAACACCGAAAAGGGCGAGACCTGCGACCAGGCCATCGTGCGCGAACTCGACGAGGAGATCGGGCTCGCCATCCCGGACCTGACCGGCTTCGTCACGCTGGACACGCTGAGCGCAAACCGGTCATTCAAGGACCGCGTGCGCGTCTACCACGGCACGCTGAACACCCCCGTGCACGAGATCGAACTGCGCGAGGGCATCCAACTGCGCTGGACTCGCATCGAGGAAACAGCGGAGATGACCATGGACCCCGGCACCGCCGCGGTCCTCCACGCACACCGCAACGCGCACCAGCCCCGTGGCCGCCGCGGCGGAACGCTTCCCGTGGTGGAGGTCCGCGAGCCCCGCGATCACCGCAGCCGCAGCCGCAGCCGCAGCCGCAGCCGCAGGCGCAGCGTCATCGGCACCCACCTCGTCCTCATCCGGGACGGGGCCGTCCTCTTGGGCAAACGCCACCCGAGCAGCGCCTTCGCCCCGTCGACCTGGCACCTGCCCGCCGGCCACCGCGAAGACATGGAATCCGCCGTCACCTGCATGGTCCGGGAAGCGCAGGAAGAGGCCGGACTCCGCATCGCTGAGCGTGACTTGTCGCTCGTCCACGTCCTGGACCTGCTCGACCCCGGGAGCACGATCCCGCGTGTGGGGTTGTTCTTCGCTCCCTCCCACTGGGAGGGCGAGCCCCTCGTACGCGAACCGGAGTACTGCGCCGAATGGCGCTGGTGGCCGCTGGACGCGTTGCCCGAGCCCATCGTGGCGTACACGCGCGTTGCGTTGGAGGCCATCTCCCGCGGCACGCTCTACACCCCCATGGGCTGGTCCTGACGGGGCCGCACGCAACCGACCGGCCCAGGCGGCTACCAGCGGGCTCCGCTGCCCTGCCGTCGCCAGTACCGCTACCAAGAAGGGTGTGATTCCGCACATGTTCACCACGCAGGACGAATGGGACCGCGGCTACACCCAAGGCCGCCGCTACCGGCCACTCACCGACACCGAACGCTCGCTGCTCGCCACGCATCTGCCGCCTGCTGCCGGGGGACGGGCTCTCGATGTGGGATGCGGCACCGGCGAACTCGCCGCACACCTGTCCTCATCCGGCTACACCGTGGACGCCATCGACTGGTCCGAGACCGCCCTCGCCGAAGCCGGCACCCGCCACGGCGACGCCGCTCGCTGGCTCCGTCTCGACGTCGAGGGGGACGACGGGGCATCGCTGCACGCCGACGGCTACGACCTGATCACCCTGCGGTTCGTCGCTCCGTTCCTCAGCTCCCGCGACCGCACCCTGGACGCGCTGGGCGACCGACTACGGCCGGGCGGCGCCCTCGTGCTCATCACCCCGCTCTCCGCCGACACACCGGCCGAACGACGCGGTATCGCCCTGGACGAGAACGAACTCGCACGCCTGCAGAACCGGTGGGCGGCTGCGGAGCGGCACGATGCCGACGGGTTGGTCTTCCTCGTCCTGCGGGGGCCGCGCCAGGACGAGGCCGCACCGCACATCGCAGCGCAGCGCACGCCGTCGAGTGCCCACAACGGGGAAAGTGCCTCCCGGCGCGAACATCACTTCCACCTCTTGGGGCGCTACTACCGGCAGGTGGAGTCGGGACACAAGACGATCGAGGTCCGCGTCGCCACCCGCGAGAAGGCGGCCGTCGAAGTCGGGGACGCCATCGTCTTCCACGACCGGGACAGCAACCGGGAACTCGACATCATCGTGAAGCGGATCACCACGTACGCCTCGTTCGATGACCTGCTCAGCGCGGAGGACCCCGCCCGCATCGAGCCGGACGGTCGGCGCGAGGAACTGCTAGTCAACCTCCGCAGCATCTACCCGCCAGCCAAGGAGGCGCTCGGCCCCATCGCCTTCGAGTTCGACCACCGTCCCGCACGGCCCGGCCGCCTCATGCCGATGACACCCTCGCAGTACGCGCAGACCGTCCCCCATCACACCGTGTACGGCTGCCTGTACGTCCGTGACGAGCACGATCGGCCGGTACAGCTGCGCTCGGTCTACGGATCCCGGCTCTGGCAGTTCCCGGGCGGCAACCTCGACGCGCAAGGAGAGGACCCACTCCAGACCGCCCGGCGCGAAGCCGTAGAAGAGACCGGCCTCGAACTCGGCCTGGAGACGCCGAGGCTGCTCCTGACGCACTTCCTGCACGCCGGGCCCCGGATGCCCTTGAACAAGGTGGGTCTCATCTTCGAGGGAGGCCGGCTCAGCGCGGACCAGCTCCGCCGGATCCGCCTCGATCCCGCGGAGCACGACATGTGGGCCGTCCACGACCTCACCTGCTGGCAGGAGTTGATGGCGCCTCGGGCCTTCGCCCGTCTCGACGCCGTCGAGCGGGCCCGGCGCGGCGAAGGCCCGGCCTACCTCATCACGCACACCTGACCGCGTCGCGCAGCCCACCGAGGAGACACCGTGCCCGTCGAGGACATCAACACCCAAGCCTGGAACGTCTACGGCAAGCGCCAGCTGGCCCGCGCCTACATGCCGCCCATCCCCGACCGCCTGACCTGGACGCCCTGGGAGGGGGCCGGACCGGGTGCGGAAGTCCTCGGCGACATCACCGGCCGGCGTGTCCTTGACATCGGCTCGGGGGCCGGCCACCACGCCGTGCATCTCGCCAAGGCCCACGGCGCTCGCGTCACCGGGATCGAGCTGTCGCCGACCCAGCACGAACGCGCCGCCTCCACGCACGCGGATGTTCCGGACGTGGAATTCGCACAGGGGGATGTGGCCGAGTACCTCGCCGAGGCTGAGCCGTTCGATGCCGCGTACGCCATCGGCACCCTGGCATTCATCGACCCGCACCGCGTGCTGCCCGCACTGCGCGACGGCCTGCGCCCCGGCGCGCCGCTGATCCTGTCGCTCCTGCACACCGACCTGCACGGCCGCGGCCCGTCCACGGAGGTGGCACCACGCGAACAGATGATCTTCCTGCGTGACGACCCGCCCCTGCCGACCCAGATGTGGGTCCTTGCACCGCAGCTGTGGGAGGACCTGCTCACCGAGTACGGCTTTCGCGTCGAGGTCGTCGATCTGCTGCACCACCCCGAGGTGAGTGCCCCGGTCATCCAGCAGCTCATCCGGGCCCGCCGCCTGCCCGACCGGTCGGCGCGGGTTTCCAGCCGCCTCCGCAGCGCCAAGCCCCCGCTGGCGCACGCGGCCGTGGGTGTCGGCGCGATCCTCCTCAGCGAGCAGGGGCTGCTTCTGGGCCGCCATCGTCGCGGCACCCTCGAACTGCCCGGCGGAACCGTCGAGGCCGGGGAGTCCTTCGAAGCCACGGTAGTCCGCGAACTCCGCGAGGAGACCGGTCTGATCGCCCGCCCTGCCGACGTCAGGCTCCTGGGAACGCTCGTCGACCACATCGAAGGCATCCTGCGGGTCACGGTGGGCGCGCTCGTTCACGCCTGGCAGGGACAGCCGGCCACGCAGCCGAACGAGAGCGTCGGCGACTGGGCGTGGTATCCCCTCGATCAGCTTCCCGACGGCCTGTTCGTCTGCAGTGCACAGATCCTCACGGCCTGGCGTCCCGACCTGCCCGTCGACCACACCCCCGCGCACTTCACGCCCTTCGCCTACGGCACACCGCCCGCGACGTCGGTGGACGGCCTGGCATGAAATCCAGCGCAGACTCGAGTCTTTGGCGCCACCGCGACTTCCGCCTCTACTGGGCAGGTCAGGCCAGCGACGTCCTGGGCTCCTCGCTCAGTTCAGTGGCGATCCCCCTGGTCGCGGTCGTGAGCCTTCACGCCACGACGTGGGAAGCCGCCGTCCTCGCGGCCGTGCAGAAGACCCCGCCCCTGCTGTTCTCGCTGCCCGCCGGCGCCTGGTGCGACCGCGTCCGCAAACGGCCCCTGATGATGGCGACGAGTCTGATCAGCGCGGCGGCGATGGCGTCCATCCCGCTGGCGGCCTCCTATGACAGGCTGACCCTGATGCAGCTGTGGGTGGCCGCCTTCGTGGTCGGCTCCTGCCACGTGGTGGGCATGGCGGCAAGCCTGTCCTACATCCCACACCTTCTGCCGCCGCACCGGCTTCTGGAGGCCAACGCCAAACTGGCCAGCGCCAACACGCTGGCCGACATCGGCGGCCCGGCCCTCGCCGGAGCGCTCATCGGCCTGATCAGCGCCGCCCGCGCAGTGGCCGCGGACGCGGTCTCCTACCTGGTCACCGCCTGGTGCACCCTGCGCATTCGCAGCCCCGAGACCGCTCCCAGTCCGCGCACCGCAAGACCCAGCCTGCGCAGCGAAATCCGGGCCGGCCTCGCCTACACCTGGCGCCATCCCGTCATCGGCCCGCTCGTGACCACAAACGCCATCACCTCCACCGTCCTGGCCGGCACCAATGCGATCTGGGTCGTGTATCTGATCCGCGAACTGAACTGGTCACCCCAGGCGTTCGCCATCGTCATGAGCATCGGGGCGAGCGGAGGATTCCTCGCCTCCCTCACCACGCCCCGCCTCGCCGCGCGCCACGGAGCGGGCCCCGTCATGATCACCGCGCTGACCCTGGCCCCCGCCAGCCAACTGCCCCTCCTACTCGCCGGCCCCGGGCTCGCCGGACAACTCGGCATCGGATGCGGACTGTTCGCGCAGCTGTTCGGCGCGGTCACTCACGGTCTGACGCAGCGCACCGTGCGCCAGCGGGCCTGCGCGCCCGACATGCAGGGTCGCATGCAGGCAACCGGCCAGTGGACCGCGTTCGCCGCGCTCCTTGCGGGCTACGCCGGCACCACCCTGGGCCTGCGCACCACCCTGGCACTCGGCGCCTGCCTGCTCATCCTGCCACCGCTCCGGCTCGCCCTGACCCCGATCCGCACCCTGCGCCTGGCCGCCACCTGACCCAAACCACCACACCGAAGGCTTTCCGCACAGCCGGAGCGTGCCCGCATGTACGACACCCCTCGGCGCCCTCCGACTCGCCCCCTCACCGCCCGCCATCTCGCCCTCCAGGAGCCGCAGTTGACGATCGTGCTGATGTCTGACCCCCGTGTCGCCGCCATCCCTGTCCAGGACTGCGGCGAGGAACTCGTCGACACCCGCGCATCCGGCCTGTTCATTGTCGATGGACGCAAACGCGATCCGGACGGCCACTACGCGCACCTGCGGCATGGAGTACTCGACCGCCTCCAGCACGCCCAGCAGCTGCTGCCGCCGAAACTTCGCCTGCTGATCGTCGAGGGCTACCGGCCCCCCGCTCTCCAGCACGCCTACTTCGAGCAGTACGCCGAAGAGCTGCGTGACGCGAACCAACATCGACTGGCGCCTCGGCGACTCCCACCATCTCGACGAACTCCGCCTCAGCCCGCTCCAGCTCGTCACACTCGGCCAAGCCTTCCATTGGACCGACCGCGACGCCCTCCTGTCCGCCCTGGACAAGCTCGTCGCAGCGGGTGGAGCCGTCGTGGTGGTCGGCGGGCCGGCCCCCGGCGCCATCGAACCGCCCGCCTGGCTGGACGTCGTCGCCGAGGTCCGCACCCGCTACCTCGGGCCCGAGCGGCGGGCCGGATCAGGCGCCTACACCCACCCCGAGGAGAGCCACAAGGAAGTACTCGCCCGCTCTCCGTTCTCCCGCATCGAAGTCGCCCGTTGGGACCGCACCGTCGCCCGCGACCTGGACTCCGTGATCGGCCTCCAGTTCTCCTACAGCTACAGCAGTCCCGCCAAGCTCGGCAAGCACAAGGACGCCTTCGAGCAGGACCTGCGCAAAGCGCTGCTCGCCTTCACCCCGTCCGGGCAATTCGACGAAGTGATCCGCACCGAAGCGATCATTGCCACCCGGCCGTGATCAGCGCTCCATGACACCCACCAATGCGAGCAGCGAAGGACCGCCATGAGCCAGCCGGCCGCCGTCCTACTCATCGGGATCACTGGATCGGGCAAGACGCGCCTCGCCCAGGCCCTGGCAGAGTGCGGTCTGATCCGTCTCAGCGTTGATGAGGAGGTCCACCGGCTCCGCGGCCGGTACGGCGTCGACTACCCCGAGCACGGATACTTCGAGCGGGAAGCTCCCGTCATCGACGCCGTACGCGCCCAGCTCGTGAGGCATCTCCGGGCCGGCCGGTCCGTCGTCCTCGACCACGGTCTGTGGCTCCGCTCCGACCGTGACGAGTGGAAAAAGACCGTGCGCGCCGCGGGCGGGCGGCCCCAGCTGGTGTATTTGCCGGTCGGCAAAGAGGAGCTGCTGCTGCGCCTCGCGAAGCGCAACGAACGCAAGGATGCCAACGCGCTCGCCGTCACCCCCGAAGCCCTGGACGACTTCTTCGCCCGCTTCGAGCCCCCGGCCGACGACGAGGACGCCACGGAGTACCACGGCGACATCGACGCGGTCTACTCGATGACGCAGTGAGACCCGCACGCGACGCCGGCCGGGAGACGGGAAGCCCCCTGCTCGGCTTGGCGCGGGGGAACTGGTCCGATTCTCGGTGCCGCTGCTCTGCTGAACCCCCGGCCCTCAACTCGACGCGCCTGAGGCGACAGCCCGAAGCAGCGGCGTCAGCTCCTCCGCCAAGGCGAGGAGGACACGGTCTGCGTACGCCGGTCCGATGATCTGGACGCCGATCGGCAGCCCCTCCTCGGTCGTGGTCACCGGTATGACCAAGCTGGGCAGGCCAACGTGGCTGGTGAGGTTGGCCCACCCGGTCTGGTCGAAGAAGCTGCGCTCCGTGCCATCGACCACGAGCGAACGGCTGCCAGCGGGGATCGCGGGGGTGGGGGCGGCTGGCGTGAGGAGGACGTCGTGCTCCGTGAAGAACTGCTGCCAGGTCTGTCGGAGCCTGGCTCGGTCTTCGTCCGCACGGAGCCAGGTGCGATGGGTCTGGGTCCGGTGGCGGAGGAATCCGGGACGAGCAGTCGTTCCCGACGTAGTCGCCCTTGACGACGGCCTCGCCCCGGTGAACGAGGAGATGTCGACCTCGTGCTCTGCTCGGTGCCCCATCTCCTCGTGTTCCCCTGGCAGGGCGGACCGGCTGGGAGTACCTCGCGCTCCCAGCCGGCCCGGATCATCGGCGCTCGAACCAGTAGACCGCCACCGCGGCCAGACCAGTCGTCGACGCCTTCACCGTCAGTCGCACGAGCTCGTCACTCGCGGTCTCCAGCAGCCGACGGGCCTGTGACCGACCCGGACTCAGGCGCCTGCCCTGCGGCTTCGCACCGAGCGGCGGGCCGTCGAGGTGCTGGTCGGAGTTGCTTTGACGGTGGGAGCCCGTAGGCTCGTTCTCGGTAGGAATCGTTACCTCCGTCGGGTTGGCGGTTCTTGCTGTCGAGTCGGTGGCCTCCTGTTGCGAGCAGGGGGCCGCCGCCATGCTGGCGACGGCGCCGAAAGGCCGCCGGGAACATTGTCTCGGGTGGTGCCGACATCAGCTCACCAAGTCGCCCAACGAGGCAGGAGTGTGACCACATCCAACACTCCCTTGTCCGCGAGCCTGTTCACCCGCACGACAATGGCCATGACCTGCGGATTTGAGTATGCGTCCGGCACAACGTCTGCGATGCGGCCGTAGTCCGGCTGCGGGTACTGAGTGTGCCGTTCGCTGATGGCCAGCAGGTCGTCGAAATCGTTGCAGGCGTACAGCATGAGCCGCGAGACCCCGCCCAACAGGCAGAGCGAGCGCGCCGCCGTGTCGTGGGTGGTATCGATCCTGCCTCTACCCGCCCGCAGCCGACGGCGGCGGCGATGAGCGTGTCAACGACTTCGACGCGGCGCGCGCCGAGCTCCGGGGAGGGTCTCGATGGCGGCGCTCGAAGCCTTGGGCGTGATCGCCGCGCTCGGGGGGATCATCGTGGCGCTCGTTCGCTAACGCCTTCCGGCCCCCGTCCCGCGAGCCCCACCGTCCCGCCCCCTCCTCTGGGGGCGGGACTTCCGTTGTACCCCGCCGGGAGTCGGCGTCGCTGTGCGGCCGGACCGTGCCCTCGCGTGCCTGTGCGGACAGGCGCTTTATCCCGGCAGGGCAGTCCCGACCCCGGCATAGCTGAAGTGGGTTACCGGTTCCCGAACGACCTGGCGCACCTCGTGCCCTCCGCCGATGAGGATCTCCGACCCGGCCGCGCAGCACCCCTGGGGCCAATGCGCTCCCCCAGTACTGCGTGGCCGGGCGGGCAAACGATCACCGCTCGACCGTGTGCACCGACGCGAAGGGCCCCGCTGGCTCTCTGCCTGATGACCCGGCCACCCACGCCCCAGACGTCAATGGCCCATTGAAAACGGACCGCCAGTCTCGTCCTCCCACGACAAGGCCACTACCCAAGCAGGAGTCTTCTCGTTTGCGCTGGTCAGGCCGCCGCTATGAACCGGAACCTGATGACGTACGGCGTAACGCTTCCGGATGAGAGGCTATGCACCGTAAGGCTCCCAAGGAATTCCTGAACGATGCCCCCCCGTGACGGCTGCCGCACAGGCGTGGGTGGTGCCTTCGGAGATACCGAAGCCAGCCGCGGTCAGCGTGCGGGTGTAACACCTGCTCAGGTACACCAATCCGGCCAGGGCGCGCCGGTGCGGCGGGAGCTTGCAGCGGCGGTCACCCTCGCGGGGTGACGATGAGCACGCTGACCCACTTGACCAGGGCGTGGGGCAGGTCGAGTGCGGCAGGATAGAAACCCAACGCAGCCCCTGTGCCTGTGGGTTGAGACTTCGAACGCCTCCCCAACGGCATGAGAGCCTCGTGCCGTTGCGCAAAGGCTTACTGACACCAAGTCGCTCCGACAATCGGCCGCCGTCGCGGGCATGACGATTACCACGCGAGTGGTGAAGGCTGGATAGATGCCTCACGACCCCGGCGGACTTCTGTTCGTAGCGCTCGGTCTCGTACTTGTCGCCGCCGGCTTCGTCTGGCGGGGACGTGTCCTGCGCCTCCTCTCGGCGAAACGGGCCCAGGCGGCCGTGATCCGGGACCGTTCCAGAAACCTGCTGCGTTCTGCGGACATGGCGATCGCCGAAGCGCGCCGCCGGGCCGCACGCGGCGAACCGGCCATCGTCACGGTCGGGGACGTGACCAGGGTGGCGTGCCAGCACTACGGGCACCTCTTCGTGGAGCGCGAAGAGGCAGCAGCCGCCCTCCGCCAGCGCTACGAGGCCGCCGACTGCCGGGTGGACTGCATGACCGACGCTTTTACTGACTTCGGCGTCGTAGGGTCTGAGGCTTCGTCGGACCTGGTGACGGTGTCCGCGTTGGCTGGTACTCCGGAGGCATGCGGTGCTCAGATGGGGGCGGGCTGACCGCCGAGCAGCGCAAGCGCCGCGAAGAGGTACGGATGCAGGATGCCGCTCATCGAGGACAGCCGCGATGGCAGTGGCCGGCAGATGCACAACCGCCCCGATCGCGGCGGTACTGGCCATCGGCGGTACCGGCCGGTCGGGGCGGCGCTCGGCCACCAGCGCCCTCCATCAGCTGGGCCCACGCCGTGAGGCACTCGGCCCGTACCTTGCGGATCGCGGGGCAGACGACCGACTCGACCACCAGTGCCCGGGCCGGGCCGGGGTTGGCGGCCAGCAGCGGGCCGTCACTGAAGCTCGGACCCAGCCCCTGGCTCCTGCAGGCATTCCCATTCGAGGAGAGCCGCGAGATCGGCAAGGGCTATTGCCCCGGCCTACGTCAGGTGCGGAAGCCACAATCGATGCCGGCGACCTGGGCGGTCTGGGCTGATAGTCCGTCAGTGGGCTGATGCCGGTTCTGCCGCGGTGGGCAGCCATGCCGCACGACGACGACCGGCCGACGGCCGCCGCGGGGCAGCCGTCGACCTGCCGGCACCATCAGCGGGCGATGCCCGGGTCGTGACCGACGCTCTGTCTAGTCGGCCTGTGTGCACGGGGTCGCCGGTGGCCGGCTCCGGTCGCAGGGCCGCACGGGCATCGTGGGCCAGGATGGGCGGTAGTGGGGTCGATCACCGCGACGCGGTTACGGGACCCAGTGGCAGTTATAGGCTTCGATGTCGTTGGAGTCCCCGAGCCGGCTCCCCACCTCGCATTCGAACTTTTGGTCCGAGTCTTGGACGATGAACCGGTCGATCCTCCCCTCCGGCGGTCGCGGCTGACAGCCCAACGCGGTGAGATGGGTGGTATTCGCGTCGTAGTCGATCTGCTGGCAGATGTAGGTGGGCTCGGCCCGTGTCGTGCGCGCGTCGGGCGTGGCCGAGGCGGTGGGCGTGACGGCCAGGAGCGCGACGAGCATTCCGGCTGCCATCAGGCCGGAGGCCGTCCGGCGGGTCAAGTCTCGCTTGTTCACACTGTCCCTCCGATGTCGCGGTGATCATTAGATGTGCATCCGGTCCCATCGGCGAGGCCCGCCAAGGATGCACCCTGTATCCGGCCTCGCACCGCGGCTCGGGCCGGCTGGTTCGATGGTCATGCACTCGTCGCTTTCCTGCGTACATGCACCGCCGGGGGCGCGGTCCGTTCACCCGAACGAGCCCGCCCTGCCGACGACGGCACCGACGGATACGACCGGAATGACGGCCTCGCGCACGTGGAGCCGACGGACCGCACTGAGGGCGCTGAAGTCCACCGTCCAGGCGCTGTCGTAGGCCGAGATCGAGAACCCTGGCGAGCTACTTGTCACTTGGTTCGACGCTCGTTACTGACTTCGGCGTATGAGGTCCGTCCGGTCTGTCGAGAGCGAGCCCCGTTGCGGCGAGGAATCCGTCGAGGATGGAGTGCCAGTACTGCAGTGCCTTGAGTCGTCTGCGGAGCAGAGTCTCGAGCTTGCTGAGGGTGCGGGCGGCCAGGTTGGCCAGGCTCCGTTTGATATGTGCCCACATGCCCTCGACCGGATTGAGTTCGGGCGCGTATCCGGGCAGCAGACCGCGACGCCAAGCTTGACGGGATCGAGGAGGTGCTCGAACGCTTCCCGGACCGGGTCTTCGCATTCGACGAGTTCGGTCCGCTGGGGATCAGGCCCACCGCAGGCTCCTGCTGGGCGAAGCATGGCAAGCCCAACCGGCTCCCGGCGACCTACCGCCGCACCCACGGCGTCACCTACTTCCACGGCTGCTACTCCGTCGGCGACGATCGCCTGTGGGGCGTCAATCGCCACCGCAAGGGCACCGCCAACACGCTGGCTGCGCTGAAGTCGATCCGCGCCGCCCGACCCGACGGCGCCCCGATCTACATCATTTTAAATAACCTCTCCGCCCACACCGGCGCGACGATTCGCCGCTGGGCGAAGGAGAACAAAGTCCAACTGTGCTTCACCCCGACCTACGCCTCCTGGGCCAACCCGATCGAGGCACACTTCGGCCCGCTGCGGCAGTTCACCCTGGCCAACTCCCATCACCGCAGCCACCCGGCACAGACCCCAGGCCCTGCACCGCTACCTGCGGTGGCGCAACGCCCACGCCCGCCACCCCGACGTACTCGCCGCGCAACGCAAGGAACGCGCCCGCATCCGCAGCGAGAAAGGTATCCGCTGGGGCGGACGCCCCCTTCAAGTCGCAGCCTGATGGGCTGCCCCCGCGCAGGCAATGCCGCCGTCCGCGCGCCTCTTGGTGACTCGGCACCGCACAGTGGGCACCAGGATGCCGCCGAACGACGCAGGTGAACGGTCGCGCGGGACACGCTTTGGAAGAACTTAGGCGCCGCTGTCGATCCAGCCACGTCCCGTTCGACATCCTGATGTAGGACGCATCGCCAGGAGGCAACAGGACCTGATGAGGGAACACATGGATCAGCTGCTGCGAGTGCAGAACTTCACCATCTCGAGCGACGGCGTCGCCGCCGGCGAGGACCAGAGCCTGGAGCGACCTTTCGGCCACAACATCGATCCGGGAAGGCTCTTCGCCTGGGCCGGCGCCACGGCGAGCTGGCCCAACCGCACCGAGCCAGGGGGAAACCGGGGCCTCGACGACTACTTCACCCGGGACTTCAGCCACAACATCGGCGCCGAGATCATGGGCCGCAACAAGTTCGGACCCCAGCGCGGCCCATGGCACGACCACGAGTGGCGCGGCTGGTGGGGTGACGAGCCGCCCTTCCACACGCCGGTGTTCATCCTGACCCACCACAAGCGTCCATCGTTCACGCTCTCCGACACCACGTTCCATTTCGTGGACGGCGACCCCGCCACCGTTCTCGCGCAGGCACGGGAGGCCGCGCAGGGCAAGGACGTCCGGCTCGGCGGCGGCGTGACCACCATCCGGGAGTTCCTCGACGCCGACCTCGTCGACACCATGCATGTGGCCGTCTCACCGGTGAAGCTCGGGTCCGGGCTACGCCTCTGGGACTCGCCCGAACAGCTGCTGGACCGGTTCCACATGGAGGTCGTGCCCAGCCCGAGCGGCGTGACGCACCACCTCTTCTGGCGCAAATGACAAGAGAGACAACGCGGGAACCTCAGCACGGCCGACGCGAGCGTTCCAGCAGATGAACGCGTAGTTGTGGGCGAGTTACCACTGCAGACCCCGGTACTCGCCCACAACCAGCAACCAACCACACGCGCTGCAGACCTGCCGGCTGTTGTGCGCCTCAAGGCCAGCCTCCAACTGAACAGGCCCGCATACGGCCCAACACGAACCGCGACCTGCTGCAGCCAGACGTCGCCGCCAACTCGGCGAACCTTTCCGGTCACAGCACGACCAGATCGGCGAGCGCGTCGGGGAAGCGGGGGTGGCCGTCCCACAGTGGGCGGTCGTCGCCCTGGATGGTCAGCCGCTGCATCGCGGGCGATCCCGGCACAGACGCCAGGCCGCGCAGCACAGTGAGCAGGGCATCGGTCTCGTGCGCGGGCAGGTCCCGGGCCGCAGGCGTGTTCCCGGCGCCGCCTCGTAGCGGAGCCCCGGGCAGCTCGCGCTCGTAGGTGACAAGCACGCCGTCACGCTCCTCGGTGGCCAGGATCTGCGGAGTGGCAAAAGGCAGCGGGTGTGCGGCGATGTCCTGGTAGACCTCACGGATCAGGCCGAAACCGGCCGGCGGTCGCCCGCTCCACACCTTGGCGACCAAGCCCTCGCCGAGCCGGTAGACCGCGCCTTCGACGCCCGCGGCCAGCGGTTGCGGGGCGCGGTGGCCCCGCGCGGCAAAGTACGCAAGCCAGTCGTCACTGTGCCGTTGAAGGTATTCCGCCATGGGCTGCAGTACATCCTGTCCGAAGTGTCCCGTGCACCTCCATTACTGCCTCCCTCCGGGTATCGCGGGGTCAGCAAGGTCTGTCGAGAGTGAGGCCGGTCTGGGCTGGTTCTCAGAACTCGCCGGCGTTCTCTCGTGGACGGGCGGTGGCGCGGTAGCCGTTGCACTGCGCCGACGGCTGTGACGAGGATTCTTGGTTGGCACAAAAGAGGGATGGTTGACACCGGTCAGACGTTCGATCCGCGAGGAGCGGAACCTGAGGTTCGCTGGAGAGGAGCGGCTGACCGTTTGCTCCAGTGCTGCGGATCCGCGGCGTGCATGCCTGGTTCGTCCGCGCCGACGGTGATCGCGTCGATGCCGATCTCCACGGGTTCTGTTGGTCGCCGGCCTGGGCCGGCGCGGCAGCGCAGCGTTGTAGTAACTCCCTTGCCGGGGCTCGGGGTTACGGTGCGACGTGCGTGCGTGGGAGTCGTGAAGAGTTCCCGCACGGTTCTGGGGATTCGGTCACGGGAACGGAAAGATCGGGGGGCTCACTCGGCGCTCGCGGACAGGTCGGGCGCCGCTCCATACGATGGGAGACCGATCAACGATGTTCACTCCGGTGCGGAGCAGAATACGGACGGCCGCGCTCGCGCTCTCGGCCATTACAGCCCTCGCCTTAGGCGCGACCGCCACGACCGGCGCGGCAGCAACCCCCGCTCCCGCGAAACAGGGACCAACCTCGGTGGCGTACGTCGAGGTGAACAACAACAGCATGCTGAACGTCGGCAAGTACACCCTCGCCAACGGCGGCGGCAACGTCTTCGACGTCGCAGTGATCTTCGCGGCGAACATCAACTACAACACGGGCACGAAGGCGGCGACCCTGTACTTCAACGAGAACGTGCAACGCGTCCTCGACAACGCCGCCACGCAGATACGGCCGTTGCAGCAGAAGGGCATCAAGGTCGTCCTCTCGGTGCTCGGCAACCACCAGGGCGCGGGCTTCGCCAACTTCCCGTCCCGGCAGGCGGCTTCGACGTACGCGAAACAACTGTCGGACACCGTGGCCAAATACGGCCTCGACGGCATCGACTTCGACGACGAGTACGCCGATTACGGCAACAACGGCACCGGCCAGCCCAACGCCAGCTCGTTCGTGTACCTGGTGTCGGCACTGCGCGCCAACATGCCGGACAAGATCATCAGCCTCTACAACATCGGCCCGGCCGCGTCGCGCCTGTCCTACGGCGGCGTCGACGTCTCGTCCAAGTTCGACTACGCCTGGAACCCGTACTACGGCACCTGGCAGGTCCCCGCCATCGCACTGCCCAAGTCGAAGCTGTCGCCGGCGGCCGTCGAGATCGGCGGAACCTCACAAAGCACGGCCGCCAACCTCGCCCGCCGCACGGTCAGTGAGGGGTACGGCGTCTATCTGACGTACAACCTCGACGGCGCCGATCGCAGCGCCGATGTCTCCGCGTTCACGAGGGAGCTGTACGGCAGTGACGCCCACTACACGCCGTAGGCCGACCACACTCCCCGGTGTCCGGTGTCCCCTCGGGGCGTGCCGCATCCCGTAGGGCCGCGCCTCGGGCAGGCCGCGCTTTCGACAACGATGTCGGAGGCGCGGTCGCCCAGCAGGAGGTTCATGCCACCGAACCAGCCCAGCACGGAAGCCGCAATCCGCCAGCCCAGAGTCGCTTGAACGGCGACCGCCGCACCCCATCCGATGCCGCCGAGCAGCAGGCTAGCGAGCGGCCCGCTGACGGCGACCGCGAAGGCCGCCCGGGCTGTCGTCGGCCGGTCCATGCGGGTCAGCCCACCGAGAGCCCACAGCGTCACGTCCCGCACGGGCAACCCCGCTCGGCGGGCCGTCAACGCATGTGCCCCCTCGTGCACCACCAGACTCGCCAGCAACAGCACGGCACCGGCCACCCCGGCGACCGCATACACCACCGGCGCCAGGCCCAGCGTGTAGGCAGGCAGTGTCCGGTCGGCCAGGCCATACGCGAGGAACAGCATGATCAGCGGCACGCTCCAGTGCGCCTCCACCGCCACCCCACGGACACTTGCGAGCCGGACCGCACCCTTCATCGCCATCACCGCCGACAGCCGCACCCGGCGACCGCACTCCGCCGCAGTCTTCAATTGTCCGCCTCCGGTTCCCGCGACCGGAAGCGTCCACTGTTGGGCACACGGGGTCGTCGAGGAGCGGGAAGCCTTCTACCGCGGCCGTGAACTCACCGCTCGGCAGTTGTAGCGGTGGCGAACGAGGCCGTCAGGCGGAACGGCTGGAAGCGGCTGGCGCGTCCTCGGTTCGGCGCCGTACGGGCGATGCCTCGCGGCGTCCAACAAGTGCCGCGTGCGGATGAGACCGCTGCGCAGAAGGCATGCGGACGGGTACGGCGAAGCCGGCACACGGTGATCGGGCGCTCCCTCCAGCGAGTTACACGAAAGGAACGGAGAGCAACGCGAATGCGGCGGTCGGGGCCCCGCCGAGCGGCCGGGCCCCCGGGGAGAACCTGCTCAATGCGGTGCGGTCTTTCCCATCTGGGAGGGGACTGCTGTTGAGTTTCCAGCGGTGTGTGTCGCGGACAGGGGCTGGTGGAAACCCCGTTCTGTGCGGTCGTGGGTGTCGGGGCGGGCTGGGACAGTACCGGGGGGCACGGTTTGTTGGCGGCGGCAGCGAGCAGGGCGCGGATCTTGCGGGCGAACCCGGCCCCGGGAAGCGGGAGTTCCACATCGGGCTGGCGCAGGTAGCTGGCAGCGACCGCCAGGGGAACGTAGGCCATGAGTTCCGTGACCGCCACCGTCCGTGGCCGGGCCGCCTCCCGGGTGACGGCGAGCAGGGCGCGCAGGATCGAGGTGGCGGAGACCCCTGCTTCCGTGCCGAACCAGGATCGGACAGGCTGCGTCGTGGAGGGGTGCGCGCGCACGGGTGCTTCGGGCGGGGGCTGGACGTCGTCGGTCTGGCGGTGCCACCACGCGGCGGTCGCTCTCTCGCCCAGGGCCAGGTGGTGCAGGTAGAGGCAGTATGCGGCTGCGGGCTGTCCGGCGCCGGCGGCGTACTGCCACCAGTAGCGAGCCCCGTCGTCCGTGTCGGTCAGCTGCAGGACGCAGGCGAGGACCAGGGCGCTGCGCGGTTCGGGCACCTGGTCGGTGACGAATTCGGCGACGCTGGTCGCGGCAGCTGTCCATCACAGAGCCTCCTTGGACCATGATCCGTCACCGCCGCGTGCCAGGCACGGGACGCCCCACATCCCGGTAACAATCTCACTGTCCGTGCAGGAGCCGCGGGAGCGCCGACTCGAGGATGGCACGGACGGTCCTCAGCCGGACCCGCCGCTGCGCAGCCGGTGGCGCTGGGCGAGGCGGACGACGTCGCGTGCGGTGATGATGCCGGTGAGGCGTTGGCCGTCGATAACGAGAATGCGTACGCCGCCGCCCGGTCGGAGATTCCTGAGTGTGTTTTCCAGGAGGTCGACCGGGGCGCAGGTGCTGCACTGCGACAGGGGGGTCGCCGCGTCGCGCAGCCGCAGCGTCTCCCGCTGCGCCGTGGGGATCTTCGCGAGCTGCGGCAGATGAAGCAGGCCGCTGGGGCGGCCCTCGAAGTCGAGCAGCGGCAGCGCCGAGTGGCGTGTATTCAACGCCGGCCCGTCGATGAAGCTCTGCACCGTTACCCAGTCGGGGGCGGTCTCCACGGGGGTGGACATGGCGTCGGCGGCCCGCAGTCCGGCCACGGCTTCGGCCAGGGCGGCCTGCTGCCGCTCGAGGTTGGCGACGATCAGGATGAAGAAGCCGACGAACGCCAGCCACAAACCGCCCGCCGCGCCGCGCAGGAGTGAGATCAAACCGAGGGCGATCATCAGCGTGCCGAGCACCTGGCCGCTGCGGCCGGCTGCTCGTTCGGCCCGCTCCCGGTCTCCGGTGCGCCACCACATCGCGGCCTGCACCACCCGGCCGCCGTCGAGCGGTGCGGCGGGCAGGAGGTTGAACACTCCCAGCAGGACGTTCGTCCAGCCGAGCCACACCAGGACGGCTGCGGGCACCTTCCAGCCGAGTCCCGTGTCGAGTCCGATCCCTGCGCCGAGCGCCACTCCGCCGATGATCAGGCTGGTGAGCGGTCCGATCACGGCCACGACGAAGGCTGCGCCGGGTGCGGGGGGCCTGCCCATTTTGGTCATGCCTCCGAGGGCCCAGAGGGTGACATCGTGGACGGGAATGCCTTTGCGCCGGGCTGTGACGGCGTGCGCGGACTCGTGAGCCAGCAGGCTCAGCAGGAGCAGCAGGGCGCCGATGAGTCCGCCGAGTGTGTAGGCGGCCTGGGAATGTCCCGGGGCCCAGGCGGGAAGGGTCTGGCCGCCCAGGCTGTAGCCGAAGAGGACCACCATCACGGGCACGCTCCAGTGGAGGCGCAGGGGCACCCCAAGAACTCGCCCGATCTGCGGCGCGTTGTTCATCGCTGTCTCCTGCACGACTGAGCGTGCGTCCGTCCACGCGTGCCGGTGGGCCACGGCGGCTTCCGCGCGACCGGGCCTGCGCGGTGTCTCCTCACTTACAGTCTTGCTCCGTGGAGCGGCGTAACCGGGGACGTGGTGATCGAGGGCATAGACGAGATTTCTGCCGAGTAGGGCCGGGCGGCGACGGCCGTCGCCCAGGTTCAGGGGTCCGCCCTGATCCTGCCGAGGAGCCTCGCCGCATTGCCCAGCACTGCCCGTCACGCCCGTCGCGGAAGTGCCCGCGAAAACCGAGGCTCAGTACACGATCGTCAACGGGTTGGCCGCCGTCGCGCAATGCGCACCTGGCCGGGCGGCGCGGCATGCTGGAAGTGACGCCGGCCAGCGCCAGGATGCTCTGCGCGGAGGGAAGGCGAGGCGATGAACAGGTATCCCGGGCGGTGGCCCGCTGAGCGGCGGTGAATCGCGGTGCGGGTGTCCGGGGTCCGGCGAGCAGGACCATGCTGCACCGGCCGGTGCGGACAAGGCGCCCGTGTCGCCGGCCCGTGGAACCGTCCTGGCGAGGAGGCCGACGGGCAACGCGTGGCTCAGCCCCGCCCCGCTCGGGAGCCGGGCTGATGCGTCAGCCACATTCCGTGCATTTGAAGGCGGTGAGGTGCGCCATGGCAACGTTGGAGATCCACGGCCTGCACTGTTCGGTCCAGACCGACACCGGTCCGCGCGAGATCCTGCGCGGGGTCGACCTGACCGTGCAGCAAGGTGACACTCACGCGATCATGGGGCCGAACGGGTCCGGCAAGACGACCCTTGCCTACGCCCTCGCCGGCCATCCCAAGTACAAGGTCACTTCCGGCACGGTCACCTTGGACGGGAAGGACGTGTTGGCGATGAAGGTCGACGAGAGGGCCCGCGCCGGGATGTTCCTCGCCATGCAGTACCCGGTCGAGGTCCCCGGCGTCTCCGTGTCCAATTTCCTGCGCTCCGCCGCCACCGCTGTCCGCGGCGAGGCCCCTCGCTTGCGCATCTGGTTGAAAGAGGTCCGCCAGGCGATGGAGAGGCTCCAGATCGACCCGTCCTTCGCCGAGCGCAACGTCAACGAGGGCTTCTCCGGCGGAGAGAAGAAGCGCCACGAGATCCTCCAGCTGGAGTTGCTCCATCCGCGCATCGCGATCCTTGATGAGACCGACTCCGGGTTGGACATCGACGCGCTGCGCATCGTGTCCGAAGGCGTCAACCGGGTCCGCGCCACCGGGCAGACCGCCACACTGCTGATCACCCACTACACGCGCATCCTGCGCTACGTCCACCCCGACCACGTCCACGTCTTCGCCGAGGGCCGGATCGTCGAATCCGGCGGCCCAGAGCTCGCGGACAAACTGGAGGAGGAGGGATACGAGGCATACGTCAAGGGCGTCGGCGACGGCTGAGCGTCCCACCTCGTGCAGGCCGGACGTCGGCTGCGTCAAGGAGGCCGTTGGGGCACCGGGAACGGGGACGCGGGGCCCTGCCGCGCCGGTCACTACGGAACCGTCGACTCACCAGTGGCGCGTGCCGGCAGAGGGGCGGGCAATGTGCGGTGGTCCAGCTGCGGTCGAACATCACGGTCGTAGGTACGGCGCCGTCGCCGTACGGGTGTTGAGGTCGTATCCCGCGCCGGTGGAAGTGACGACGCCGAGCTGTCTACATGCAGTCCATCGGTCTGGCCGGGCGGGCGCCCCTAACCGACCGGCAGAGGTGACCGGCGCAGTTTCTGCCCGTCAGGTGATGTGCATCAGCACGCCAATCCAAGTCACAGTGGGCGACCCCGGCCAGCAGCGAGCGAGCCAAGAGTGGCAGTCGGTCCGCCCCCTGGCATTCCGGCTACAGGACCGACGGCGATGCCCCACCCCAGAAGGGAGATCGCTGTCGGTGCTCCGGGCGGCGAACGGTGAGCAGGCGTCAGAAGGTGGTACGTGAGGTCACAGGGCTTTGACCGAGTTCGCGATGCTGCGGGCCGCGCTGTCCCGCTCTCAAGCGCGCCTGTGCGCCGTTCAGTCGCTGCTGGGCACCTTCCTCGCTGGCGGGCTGCTGACCGTCGGAGGCCTGGGAGCCCGCTTCAACGCTCCCGCGACCAGTTCTCGGTTGACGACCTGCGTTGACGAGACTGACCTTACGTCCCTTAGCTGATCCCGCTCATCTGACCTGGGCAGATAGGCGCCGGACCTAGATAACCACGGCGACCAACCCAAACCGGATCATCCCGGACCACGTGGCCTTCATACATCCAGCGTCAGCCCACAGCACCTGGCGCGTATCCCGGTCGCGGCCACCCCCAGCGGGCTGCCCGGGTCACGAGGAAGTCCCCCGCGTCGCCCTGTGTCCTCCAGCTCGATGCCGCCGGGGCAGTTGTTGTAGCCGGTCGACCGGCGCTCGGCGGGCGTCGGTCCGATCCGGCGCGTGGTGCTCCTTGAGTGGAAGGATCGGTGCCATGGGCACCGAGAAGGTCTGGGTGTACCGGGTCGACGAGCCGCACGGCTCGCAGGGCTGGCGCCCCTACGGCGGCCATCCCGAGCGGTGGCAGGGGACTGTCATCACCGACGAGCCCAAAGAGGACGCCGAATACGTCGCCGCCCTCGTCGTCACCGACCTGGTGACCGAGTGGGAGGTGCGCGGCACCGGGCATCGGCACGTGCGCGTGACCGTCTGGGAGGACGAGGAAGGCGACGGCCCCGAGGACGCGGCCTTCACCGTGGAGATCCAGCCCGACATCGATGCGGACTGACCGATCCGGCCGCAGGGACCAGGCTCGGTGCTCTTCGGTTCCGCAGAGCACAGGCGCGGCGGAGCCTTCGCGCCGCGGTCAGGCCCGCGCGAAGGCTCCGAGGGCAAAACAGTCCCCGGTAGTGCTGCACGTGTCCTGAAGCTTCAGTCGTCACTGTCGCCTCGGTATCGCGCCGGCTTGCCGGGGGCCTGAACCACATCCTGTCCAAGTCACTCCGCCGACTAGACGTCCTCGCCGACTTTGTGGCTCTTTCGGTGTTGTGGTCTAGTAATCACCCTGCACGAGATACACCAAGAGTCAATAGGATTTGGGTAAATTTTTCAGCATTCAGTGGGTGAAGGCGCAGGCTTCTCGCGGCGAGGGCTCGGAGACCGGGGCGCACGAGTACCCGAAGCGGGTGCGTCCCCGGCGGCCCGTTCCTCGCTCGCCCGGCAGGCGAGGCACACGAGCTGGGCGTCGCGTCCGTATCGGCAGGTCAGCCCCTGGCAGCGGGAGCATGGGCCGACCTGCTCGGGGAAGCAGCCCAGCATGAGCGCGGCGGACACTCGGTCCGTCGTGGGATCGATACGCCTGGGCGCCTCGTCCATGTATCCGAATTTATGCCAGGCGCCCGATTCCGGCGGGCCATGGTGGCGGCCGGTCGGCCTTTCGCTCCGAGTAGTGCATCCCGCGCGTCTTGGGTGCTGATCGGGCGCGTGATCCCGGGGCAGTCGTTGGTGTGGATGCGCGCAAGCTCGGGGCCTACCGCCCTGGGGCGCTGTTCGACAGCGAACCCGGCCACCCCTTACCCCCGAGGGCCTGCTGGAGCACTGCGGCCTCACTCTGCCTTCCACCCCATCGCAGCCAGCTACGAGCACCGGATCACCGTTGAGCTCAGAGGTGGCAACCCGAACGCCGCGCCCCATGCCGGCGGCCTCGTAGCAGTCCCGGGACCACGTTGCCGCCGCGTAGGGCCACGACGGGAGCCGGGGGTTCACGCTCACCGCTTGGCTTGGTCAGTCCCCACACGCCCTAGTGGATCTCGGACTGACCGGCCAGCAGCATCTCGGTGACCGGCGCCGGGGAGTGTCCCGTCTGCAGGACGACTTGTCGCGCGGCTTGGTGTACGAGCATCGGCAGCCCTCCCACCACGTGTTCTCCCCGACGAGTCGGCCGCTGGGTGTCACGACGATGGTGTTCGCCGCACCGATCCGCGAGACCGTCTCCGACGCCTCGTCCAGGACCGGGACAACGGTGCGCTTGAGCGTCATGGTCAGCGAGAAGCCGTGCCAACTGTCGTCGAGGGTGCCCAGGAAGCGTGGCAGGTCCTGGGAGCGGCATTCGATGGCGTGGTACGTCCAAGGCAGGCCCATCGCTGCGTAGGCCGCCCGGTGTAGGACGGGCGACAGCGCACCGTCGACGGGGAAGCCGAGCAGAGCCAGCCGTGTCACGGCACCTGCTGGAGCATCGCGGCCACTCCTTCGTCACTGGGCACGTAGGCAATACCCCGCAGCACGGCGACGGGGGCGCCGCGTCCGCGCTGTCCGAGGATCAGGCCGCTGCTGCCGCCACCATGTCGGTCAGGGTCTCCTCCTGCCGCTTGGTCTTCCCGCCGGGCTCGGCGTGCTCGGTGACGCGCAGTGGCGCGATGCCGGCGGCCCCGATGCTTCCCTGGCGGCAGCTTGCGCCAGCGCGAGCGGATCGTCTTCAGGTGGCCGCGGATCGGGTCGGCCACCAGTTCAGAGTGGCGCTCGACAGCTGAAGGCGGCACTGGTAGACCAGTCCGTCAGGACCCTCGGCGGGCGGGGAATCTGCGGGCATGCAGTCCCCAACTCCGTCGGGGAACCGTGCGTTACGCCCTAAACCGGCCCGTGTGGGCTGGTCAGGCCGACTTACCGCGGCAGGTATCGGCCAGTGGGGGTGCGGTCCAGCCAGCCGCGTTGGGCCAGCTTCCCGCGTACCGGCTCCACCTGCGCAGGCGCACCCCCTTGCCCAGCGCGACGGAGATGTCCTTGGCCTGCACCGGCTCGCTCCTTGCGGAGACGAGCTTGAGGATCACGAGGCCGCGCTGCCGGACGACTACTCGTCGACCGCGACGGGACCTGTAAAGCGTTTGCTTGTCACCCGGCGATCCCCAACTCCCCAGCACGCACCCCGGCCTGGAACCGCGACTCCGCCTCCAACAACCGCATCATCTCCGCCACCCGGCGGCGATACGTCCGCAGCGACAGCCCCATGCGCCGCGCCGCCGCCTCGTCCGTCAGCCCGGTCGTCAGCATGCGAAGCAGTGCCCTGCCATCTTCGTCGATCACCGGCAGGTCCTGGCTCAGGTAGTCCTCCAGATCGACGGCGCCTTCCCAGGCCGCGTCGAACATCGCGCAGACCGCGTCGATGAGCGTGCTGGACGTCGTGGCCGTGAACTCCCGCTCGCCGCGCACCTTCGCACCGGCGAGGATCATCGCCTTGCGGTCGCTGATGATCGTCTCGTGCGGCAGGCCGGTGGCGCAGATGCGGACCTGCGCGCCGACCGTGCGGAGCTCGAGCAGGTGCAGACGCTGGTCCTCGTCGGCGAGGACGGCCGCGCTGTACAGCTTGCGGACTGTCAGGCCGCCAGTGATCCGCGTCCCCATCTGACCGACCGCCGCGTCGCGGGCCGCACGGTGCGACCACGTGTTCAGATCGGTCGCGGCGCAGACGAACTCGGACTTCGGCTCGGCGAACAGGTGGCCGGCGCGTGCCGCCAGTTCCTGCTCGCCGTGGACGGTCGGTCTCCGACCCGCGGATCTCCGCCGTCGGTGACTGCGCCCGCCATCCGCATCCGCACGCGGAGGGGCTGGTCCGGCTGGAGTCGGTGCAGAACGCCACCGACCAGGGGGCGTCGGTGGGCCGTCGTATCGCCGGTGCGTCCGCGCCGTACGTGAGTCTGCCGTGGTTCTGGAGCGACCAGGGCGACATCAAGTTGCAGATCGCCGGGCTGCGTTCGGCCTCCGACGAGGTGCGCCTCGTGCCCGGCGACTCCCCGGAGCGTCTGGCCGCCTATGCCTTCCGCGCCGACCGGCTGGTGGCCGTGGAGACCCTGAACTGGCCCGCCGAGCACCTGGCCGCCCGCCGGCTGCTGGAGCGGCGGACGCCGGTCTGCGTCGACGACCTGGCGGGGACGACCCTCGGCGCGCTCGCCCGCGCCAGACGCGCGGCGGAGGTGAGGACATGACGAGTACATTCGGCGCCCACCTCGTCGTCAGTGCGGCCGAGGCCGGCTCCCGTACCGCCCTCGTCTTCGATGGCCGGACCTGGACCTATGCCCAACTGGATCTGGCCGTAAGGCGGACCGTCGCCCGCCTCGACAAGTACGGGGTGCGCAAGGGCGATCGCGTGGTGATGCAGGGGGCGGCCCGGCCCGAGGCCCTGATCACGCTGTTCGCGGTGACGCGGATGGGGGCGGTGCTCGTGCCGCTGCACCCGCAGGTGACCGAGGGCGAGCTCACCGTCGTGTGCGAAGAGACCGCGCCGCGTACGGTCGTCGGCGACGAACGGTTCCCGGAGGGGACGGGGAACCGCCTGACGTGGGACGACCTGCACGTCGACGACGAGCCGTCCGCGCCCGTCGTCGGGGAGCCTCCGGCCGGCCCGGACATCGCGATCATCGCGTTCACGTCCGGCACCTCCGGCCGCCCCAAGGGCGTCGCGCTGACCCACGACAACCTGTACTGGAGCATGGCCAACGGCCTGTCTCGGCTGCCCGTCGGCCAGGACGACACCGCGCTCGTCTCCACCCCACTGGCGCATGTCGCCGTGCTCGGCGGGCTTCCGCAGTACACCTGGGCGCGGCGCGGGACGGTGATCCTGGCCCCGCGCTTCGAGCCGGACCTGTTCATCGACCTGGTCCGCGACCACTAGGTCACCTGCGCCTTCGCCGTACCGGCCATGTCCGCCCTGCTGGCTCGGCGCCCCCGCTTCGGCGGCGGTGACCTGGACACGCTGCGGTGGATCCTGTCCGGCGGGTCACCGGCCCAGACCGCCACCCGCGAGCAGTTCCGGGCTCGCGGGGTCGGGGTGGTCAACTCCTACGGGCTGACGGAGACCGCGGCCGGGGTGACGTACTCCGCTGGGGACGATACGGCGGCCTCCACCGGATCCCCCGTCCCTCAGGTCGAGTTGAGGGTCGTGGACGGGACCGGGGCGTCGGCCGAGGTCGGTTCCCCCGGTGAGATCTGGGTGCGGGGGCCGTCGGTGGCGGACGCGTACTGGACGGCCGCCGGGACGGTGCCCGTGACCGACGGCGAAGGGTGGTTCCACACCGGGGACCGCGGGCTGTTCGACGCTGAGGGCCGTCTGTCTGTCGTCGGCCGGCTCAAGGACACCGTCATCACCGGCGGAGAGAACAACGATCCCGCCGAGGTCGAGAACGCCCTCGCCGACTTCCCCGGCGTAGTCGAGGTCGCCGTGTCCGGTGCGCCGGATCCGGTCTGGGGCGAGGTCGTGACCACTTTCCTCGTCACCGTGTCCGGCACGCCGACCCTGGACGAGGTCCGTACCCATCTCGACGGCCGGCTCGCCCGGCACAAGTGGCCCCGGCGCCTGTGCGTCGTACCCGAACTCCCCCGCGGGGCCACCGGAAAGCTGCAGCGCGCGCGGCTGACGACGCTGCTGGACAACTGACCCACCCTCGACAACTACCAGAGACCGCACCGCAGTTGGCGCCGTCTCCCCCAGCCGTACCCGAAGCCGAACCCGAGCCGAACCCGAGGGAGACGCCATGAGTGCGACCATGCGAGCCGCGCGGATGCACGCCGTCGGCGAGCCGATGAGGATTGAGGAACTCCCCGTTCCCGAGCCCGGCCCCGGTGACGTCCGCGTGGCCGTCCACGCCGTCAACATCGTTCCGAACCTCGCCAACATCCTGAACATGTGGACGACTTGGTTCCCACACAGCCCCCTGCCGACCCTCCCGGCGATCTTCGGCCTGGACCCGGCGGGAGTGGTGGAGGCCGTCGGCGAAGGCGTGCAGGCGTTCAAGCCGGGCGATCGCGTGTACGTCAACCCGGGCCGCTCCTGCGGGTCTTGTCGTTCGTGCCGGAGCGGCGACTCGATCAACTGCGCCAGCTACGCCTTCGCCGGCTACTTCGGCCTCTCCCCGACCGCCATCGACCTGCTCGACCGCTACCAGGGAGGCCTCGCCGAGTACATGGTGGCCCCGGCGTACAGCCTGGTGAAGCTACGGGACTCGCTCTCCTTCGAGGCCGCCGCCCGCTTCGGCTACATCGGCACCATGTACTCGGCGCTGCGCAAGGCCGAGGCCGGTCCGGGTAAGACGATCCTCATCAACGGCATCAGCGGCACCCTGGGCATCGCCGCCGCGCTCCTCGCGCCCGCCATGGGCCTCACCCACGTGTACGGCACCGACCGGGACAAGGGCCTGCTCGACCAGGTCGGCAAGCTGGCGGGCGGCCGGCTGCACCTGCACTCCCTCGACGACGGCCCTGTCGACGAGTGGATCCACGAGCAGACCGACGGCTACGGCGTCGACATCTACATCGACGCGCTCGGCCCGGGCGCCCCTCACGAGACGTTCCGGGCGGGCATGCGGGCGATGGCACGCGGTGGCAACCGCACATCGCCGAGTGGTTCGAGCAGGGGGCAATCGAGGACATCCGCGGCCTCACCAAGGAACTCGGCGTACTCGGCCTGCTGGGCATGCACTTGGAGGGCTACGGCAGGGCGGGCATGAGCGCCGTGGACTACGGGCTCGCCTGTCTCGAACTGGAGGCGACCGACTCGGGGTTGCGCTCCCTGGTCTCGGTGCAGGGTTCGCTGGCCATGTACGCGATCCACGCCTTCGGCTCCGAGGAGCAGAAGGAGGAGTGGCTGCCCCGCCTCGCCGCGGGCACCGCCATCGGCTGCTTCGGCCTCACCGAGCCCGACTCCGACTCCGACCCGGGCAGCATGCGTACGGCGGCCCGCCGGAACGGCGACGACTGGATCCTCGACGGCCGCAAGATGTGGATCACCAACGGCTCGGTCGCCGACGTGGCCGTCGTCCGGGCCCACACCGACGACGGCATCCGAGGCTTCGTCGTCCCCACCGACACTCCCGGCTTCTCGGCGCCCGCGATCAAGCACACGATGTCGCTGAGGGCATCGGTGACCAGCGAGCTGGTACTGGACTCCGTACGGCTGCCCGGATCCGCCGTCCTGCCGGAGGTACGGGGGCTTCGCGGCCCCCTGTCCTGCCTCAACGAGGCACGCTACGGCATCGCATGGGGCGCGATGGGCGCCGCACGGTCGGCCTTCCGGACCGCCCTGGCGTATGCGAACGACCGGGTCCAGTTCGGCCGCCCGATCAGCGCCTTCCAGCTCACCCAGGCCAAGCTCACCGATATGGCCCTGGAGCTGGCCAAGGGCACGCTGCTGGCCTTCCACCTCGGTCGGGCCAAGGACGACCGGGGCCTGCGGCCCGAGCAGGTCAGCTACGGCAAGCTCAACAACACCCGTACGGCCCTGGAGATCTGCCGCACCGCCCGCACTGTCCTGGGCGCGAACGGCATCTCCCTGAAGTACCCGGTCATCCGGCACGCCAACAACCTCGAATCGATCCTCACCTACGAGGGCACCGTCGAGATGCACACCCTCATGATCGGCCAGGCCCTGACCGGCCAGGCGGCCTTCCGGTGACGGACACACGACCACCAACACCGGACATCCGCCGGGTCGGCGTCGTCGGCTGCGGTCTGATGGGCGCGGGCATCGCCGAGGTCTGCGCCCGCGCCGGGCTGGACGTGGTGGTCCACGAGGTGAACGCGGACGCGGCCAAGGCCGGCCGGTCACGCATCGCTGCCTCGCTGGAGCGCGCGGTCGGCCGCGGCAAGCTCAGCGGCGAGGAACGCGACGCCGCCCTCGGCCGGCTGCGGGTCACCGCCCATCTCGCGGACCTCGCCGACCGGGACGCGGTGCTGGAGGCGGCGACGGAGAACGAGGCTGTGAAACTCGAGCTCTTCGCCGCCCTGAACCGGATCGTCGCACGGGAAGACGCCCTGCTCGCGTCGAACACCTCCTCGCTGCCCGTCATGAAACTGGGCATGGCCACCGCCCGGCCGCACCAGGTGATCGGGGTGCACTTCTTCAATCCGGTGCCCGTGCTCGGCCTCGTCGAGATCGTGCCCTCACTGCTGACAAGCCCTCAGACCCAAGCCCGTGCAGAGGAGTTCGTCACCGGCAGGCTGGGCAAACAGGTGATCCGCTCCCAGGACCGGGCCGGCTTCGTGGTGAACGCCCTCCTGGTGCCGTACCTGCTCTCCGCGATCCGGATGCTGGAGTCCGGCTTCGCCTCCGCCGAGGACATCGACAACGGCATGGTCCTCGGCTGCGCCCATCCCCTGGGCCCGCTCAGCCTGGCCGACCTGATCGGTCTGGACACCCTCGCGGCGATCGCCGACTCGATGTACGCCGACTTCAAGGAGCCACTGCACGCCGCGCCTCCCTTGCTGCTCCGCATGATGGAGGCCGGCCTGCTCGGGCGGAAGTCGGGGCGCGGGTTCCACGACTACTCGGATTCCCCCTACCCGCTTTCACAGAAAGGCAGTTGACCCCATGGCACAGGAGGTACGCGGTGTGATCGCACCGGGCAGGGGCGAGCCGGTGCGTGTGGAGACGATCGTCGTGCCCGACCCGGGCCCCGGGGAAGCGGTGGTACGAGTCCAGGCGTGCGGGGTGTGTCACACCGACCTGCACTACAAGCAGGGCGGCATCTTCGTACTCGCCGCAGATGCTCGGCTTCTTCTAGAGGCACAAGAAAGGCCGCCTGAACTGGGCTTTTGCCCGTCAGGCGCCTTTCGCCGAGTCCGTCCCCGCCAACTGGGGCGTGGCAACCACGAGTGCTTCATAAAGGATTCGCACCTTCCAGCCGGGCTCGGCTCACGGCTCCGGCGGGCGAGTGATGACCGCGGCAGCGTCCGTTAAGGCGGGGCCACCATGACCTCGCGGTCGGCCATCGTCCCCCGCTCCGACTACCGGCCTGACGTGTGTCCAGGCTTCACTGGATCTTGATGGCGGACCGTCCGCGGGGGAGGTCCTGTTCGGCCCAGATCAGCTTGCCGGCCGCGATGTAGCGAGTGCCCCAACGGCGCGTCATCTGCGCGACGAGGAAAAGGCCCCGACCGCCCTCGTCCGTGGTCCGGGCGTGGCGCAGGCGCGGCGAGGTGTTGCTGGTGTCGGAGACCTCGCAGATCAGGACGTCCTGTCGGATCAGGCGCAGGCGTATGGGGCCGGTGGCGTGGCGGATGGCGTTGGTGACCAGCTCGCTGACGACCAATTCAGTGGTCATCTCGAGCTCTTCGAGGCCCCATTCGGTGAGCTGGCGGACGGTCAGGGATCTGGCGCTCGCGACGATCGCCGGGTCGGTGGGCAGGTCCCACGAGGCGACCTGGTTCGGGCTCAGAGCGCGGGTGCGGGCGAGGAGGAGGGCGACGTCGTCGGTTTGCGGGCCGGTCAGCAGGGCGTCGACCACCAAGGTGCACAGGTCTTCCAGTACGAGGCCGGGCTTGGGGAGGACATCGCTGAGGCGGGTCAGACCGACGTCGATGTCCTGGTCGCAGGTTTCGATGAGCCCGTCGGTGTAGAGGGCGATCAAGCTGCCCTCGGGGAGTTCCAGCTCGGCGGACTCGAAGGGGAGGGCACCGAGGCCGAGCGGTGGGCCTGCGGGGAGGTCGGGGAAGGTGACGGAGCCGCCGGGTACGGCGATTGCGGGCGGTGGGTGCCCGGCACGGGCCATGGTGCACCGCCGGGTGACCGGGTCATAGACGGCGTACAGACAGGTGGCGCCCAGCACCGCGGTGGCGATGGCCTCGTCGTTCTGGTCCTCCTCCTCGGCGAGGCGGATCACCAGGTCGTCGAGGTGGGCCAGCAGTTCTTCGGGCGGCAGGTCCATGTCGGCGAGCGTGTGCACGGCGGTGCGGAGCCTGCCCATGGTCACCGCGGCGTTGATGCCGTGACCGACCACATCGCCGACAACCAGTGCGACCCGGGCGCCGGACAGGGGGATCACATCGAACCAGTCACCGCCCACGCCGCCTTGAACATCGGTGGGGAGATAGCGCGAGGCCACTTCCAGGGCGCTGCCGCCGGTCAGGGCATGCGGAAGGAGGCTGCGCTGCAGGGCCAGTGCCGCCGCGTGCTCGCGCGCGTAGCGGCGGGCGTTGTCCACGGACACCGCCGCGCGGGCGACCAGTTCCTCGGCGAGCAGCAGGTCGTCCTCCTCAAAGGGATCCGGATGCCGGGACCGGACGAACGCGGCCACACCGAGGGGGTTGCCCCGTGCCCGGAGGGGCACCACCATCACCGAGTGGAGTCCGAACTCCCGGATCTTCTCCGCCCGGGACGGATCCTCGACGACCCATGCGCTGTCGGGGTCCAGGCGCGGGGTGAGGAACGCTTTTCCGTCGACAAGGAACTGGCCGCCGGGCAAGGAGGGGAGCAGATCGACCGGCTCTCCCCGCCGTACGATCGACTCAGGGGTGCCTGCACGTATCGAGTGCATGCCGGCGCGCAGCAGAACGGGTTTGGACCCTACCGGTCCGGGGGTGGGTTCCTCACCGTGCAGCACCGGCTCCAGCAGGTCGACCAAGACGCAGTCGGCAAGACGCGGCACAGCCGCCTCGGCCAACTCCTGGGCCGTCCGCATGACATCCAGCGTTCTGCCGATGCGGGCGCCCGCCTCGTTCAGCAGGTTCAGCCGCTCCCGGGCCTTCCACCGGTCGGTGACGTCCATGCCCATGTAGCACACGCCCAGCACGTCCCCGTCGGCACCGAGCAGGCGGAAGAAGGATGTCGAGTAGGCATGTTGGCGGTGCGGCTCCGCCCAGGTCCATCCCTGGTATTCGTAGTCGATCACCGGCTCGCCGGTCTCCAGGACCCGCCGCATCTGCGCCTCCAACGCGGCGGTGTCCAGGCCGGGCAGGGAATCGGACATCCGGCGCCCCAGTCGCTCCTCGCGCGGAATCCCGCCGTAGCGCTCCAGGGTGTCGTTCATCCAGACGTACCGCAGATCGGGGCTGAGAACTGCCATGCCGATCGGGGAGCGGGTGAGGAATCCCTCAAGCACCGAGCTGACAGCCCACGAGGGGGTTTTCGCCAGATCGATGGCGAAGACCAGCCAGCATTCGCACCCTTCCGAGTCGGCCATCGGCGAGATCTGAAGGCCGACTGTGAGGTACTGGCCGTCACTGCGGCGGACATCCAGGAAACCGGACCAGCAGCCCGCAGCCCGGCACCGCTCCACGACTTCCGCGACCCTCGACACGTCCTCGGACGACGCGAGCAGGTCGGAGGCGGGCCGACCCAGTACATCTGCGCCGGGGTGGCCGAGAAGCCGCTCGGCGGCACCGGTCCAGCCCACGATGATCCCATGCTTGTCGATCACAGCCGTCGCGGCGTGGGACAGATCGGTCGGCCCTACGAGGCCTGCCGACGTCCCACCCTCCATGGCGGTCATCGCAGCTGTCCCATCTGCGGATTACATATACCTAACAATATGGCCGCCCATCATCGTCTGCCATCGCTGTGCCGCGGTCGTCGCCGCGTTGTCGTCCTGGTCCTCCTGAACCCGGGCATCCGGCCTGCCGAGGCCGTCCCGGCTACTCCTGCGCCTCCCCGCTGGTGAGCCGGGCGACAATCAGCGCGACGAGGATGATGCCGCCGTAGATCGCCTGGATCCAGAACGACGACACCTGCTCCAGGACGAGAAGGTTCTCCAGCATTCCCAGAAGCAGCGCCCCGAGCAGGGCACCGAGCAGGGAGCCCTTGCCGCCACGGAGGCTGATGCCGCCGATGACCGCGGCAGCGAAAACGGTGAAGATGAGGCCGCTGCCCTGGTTGGCGTTGACGGCGCCGACGCGTCCGGCAATGACCAGGCCCGCTACGGCGGAGAGCGCTCCGCCGATGACCAGGACGTTCCAACCCACCCGCTCGACCCGGATTCCCGCGGCCCGGGCGGCGGGGGCGTTGCCGCCGATCGCGTAGACCGCGCGACCGAGCCGGTGGTAGCGGAGTACGAATCCCGCGACGGCGAAGCACAAGGCGGTCAGCCATACGGATTTGGCGAGTCCGAGCCAGGTCTCGGATCCGAGCGCGAAGAACGCCTCGGGGGCATCGAAGAGGGTCTTGCCCGAGACCATGCCGACCAGGAGCCCGCGCAGCACGATGTTCATCGCCAGGGTGACGATGAAGCCGTTGAGCCGGAGTCCCCAGATCAGGATGCCGTTCACCGCCCCGATGAACGCCCCGACGAGGGGGATGATCGCCAGGCCCAGCCAGGTGGGAAGCTCTGTGCCGAAGCCTGCCGACGCAACGGGGATGACGACCATGAATCCCAGGGCGGGGGCGAGACCGGCGATGGACTCCAGGGAGAGGTCCATCTTTCCGCTGATGAGGATCATCGCCTCGGCGAGCACGAGCAGACCGAGGGCCGACGAGGCCGCCAGGATGTTTGTCAGATTGTCCCGTTCGAGAAAGTGTTCGTTGCTGGCAGCGCCGACGATCAGGAGCAGGATCAGCGCCGGCAGCAGTGCGAGGTCGCTGATCCTGCTGAGGGCCGGCCTGTGGGCGGGGACGGCCCGGGGCCGGGTGATCTCATTCATGAGCGGGAGTGACCCCTTCGATCGACGCGACCAGCTCGTGGTCGGTCCAGCCGGCGGCGTGCTCTGAGGTCAGCGATCCGTTGAACATCACCAGGACACGTTCACAGGCGCGTAGATCCTCCATCTGGTCGGAGACGATGAGCACCGCCTGCCCCTGGGCGCTGACCCGATCGACGACGGAGAGCAGAGCGCGCTTGGACTTCACATCGACACCGGCCGTCGGGTTGATGAGCACCAGCGCCGCCGGGTCGGTGGCAAGTGCCCGGCCCATGACGATCTTCTGCTGGTTGCCGCCGGACAAGCCGATGACCGGCTGGTGGGGCCCTTCGGTCGTGATGTCGAGGTCGGAGATCGTCCGGCGGGTGAAGGCATCGCGGGCCTTGGGGGAGATCAACCCCAACGGGCCGAGCCGGTCGCTGATCGTCATCGAGACGTTGTCGGCCACCGACAGCTCCGGGACGAAGCCCTGGGAGTACCGGTCACGCGGTACGCATCCGACACCCGCGGCCAGCGCTGAAGGGACATCGCCCGCCCGCAGCGGACGGCCGAGAATGCTGATCCGTCCGCCCGTCGGCCGGTAGAACCCGGCCAGCGTCTCGGCGAGCTGATGGCTGCCGGACCCGGCGAGGCCGGCCAGGCCCACCACCTCTCCGGCCCGGATGGTAATGCTGACGTCGCGAAAGTGCGGGCCGCTGAGGCCGTCCACCCGCACCACGACAGGCGCGTCCGCCGTCGGCCGGGGTACGGAGCCGAGCCCCGCGGCCGGGCGTTCACCGGTGTCGAGGAGCGGGTCGCGCTCACCGGTCCGGAGTCCCCAGTCGCCTGTCATGGCCTCGATCAGCTTCCGTCTGGACAGCTCGCCCACGGGCGCGGTGGTGATCCGGCGGGCGTCGCGGAGCACGGTGACGACCTGGCAGACCTCGTAGATCTCCTCCAGGTGGTGCGAGATGTACAGGAAGGTGACTCCGGCGGCCTGAAGTCGTCGCACATGGCGGAACAGTCGGTCGATCGCCAGGCTGTCCAGCAGGGCGGTCGGCTCGTCCAGGATGATGAACCGGGCGCCGTGGGAGAGTGAGCGGGCGATCTCCACCATCTTGGTGTCCTCAACGCTGAGCCTGTCGGCCGGCACGCTCTCGTCCACCTCTACTCCCCACTCGTCCAGCAGGGCGCGGGCCGCGCGGCGCATCCGCCGCCAGCTGATGACCGAGCCGCGGGTAGTGGGATGGCGGTTGATGAACAGGTTCTCCGCGACACTGAGGCCGCCGACGACGGTGGACGCCTGGTAGACGCAGGCGACCCGACGCCGCCACCCCTCCCGGTCGGCGGCGGAGGGAGCGGGCTCACCGCCGTAGAGAACGGTCCCGCGGTCCGGCCGCTGGAGTCCGGTGAGGATGTTCACCAGGGTGGACTTGCCCGCCCCGTTGCGGCCGACGAGAGCGTGCGACGCACCGGGAAGGACCGTGATCTCGACATCGTCGAGGGCGACGGTCGGCCCGAAGCGTTTGGTGACGCCGTGGGCCTCGGCCAGCGGGTGGACCCCCGGAGGCCCGTCGGCCGCCATGGGAGGCGGGGTCTGCTTCATCCCGGTTCTCGCTTCCTCACTCAGCCGACCCGGTTGCCCCACAGGTTCTTGTCGTCGACGTTCTCCCTGGTCACCAGCGGAGCCGGAAGCTCGTCCTCGAGGCTGCCGCTGGGCAGTCTGACGATGGTGCTGTTGTGGTCGGTCGGTCCCACCTTGAAGGTTTCACCCTCCATGGCCCGTTTGATGTAGTACATGCCGTATTTGGCGTACAGGTCGGCGGGCTGAGAGACGGTGGCGTCGATCTCGCCTCGGCGGATGGCGTCCAGCTCTTGCAAAATGCCGTCGTTGGAGACGATCACGATGTGTCGTGGGTTCCCGACCGGAACGAGTGCGTTGTGGCGTTTGAGCGTTTGCAGAGTGGGCGCGAGATAGACGCCTCCTGCCTGCATGTAGATGCCCTTGACATCGGGGTTGGCGGTGTACAGCGCTTCCAGCCCGGTCGCCGCCTTGTCCGCCTGCCACGAGGCGGCCACATTCAGGATCCGAATGTCCGGGTAGTTCTTCCGGATGCATTCGGTGAACGACTCCGAGCGGTCCCGGCCGTTGATCGAAGCGAGATCGCCCTGGATCTGTACCACCTTGCCGGTCTTCACCGCCTGGCCGAGCCGCCGGCATGCCTTTTCTCCGTAGGCTCGATTGTCGGCCCTGACGACCATGGCGACTTTGCCCTTGTCGGGCGCCACGTCGACAGCGATCACCGGCACGCCTTTGCGAGCCGCAGCGTTGAGACCGCCACCGATCGCTCCTGAGTCCAGGGGCGAGACGACCAGGCCCTTCACATCCCGGGTGAGCAAATTCTGGATGTCCCGGATCTGTTTGCTCGGGTCGGAGTCGGAGTTCACCGTGGGGAGCGCGTCGACGCCCTGAGCTGCGGCCTGCTGCGGGACGTAGTGGTTGTACGCCTGCCAGAACGGCGAGGTGAGGAACGGGAGTACCACACCGACCTCGCCCGAGGCGGTCGAACCACCGCCCGCTTCCCCGCTCCCCTTGCCGCCGCAGCCGGTGGCGAGACCGGCCACGAGGGCGAGTGCCGCCGCGACGAAGGTTACGCGCTTCATCGTGCTCAGCTCCTGAATCTGACTGCCCGAGAACGGGTCCAGTCGATGCGGGAAAGACGCGGGGGCGGAGGTTCCGGGGACGGGACCGGTGGCGGCGGTTCCCGGGACTGGACCGGTGGCGGCGGTTCCCGGACGAGGACCGGTGGCGGCGGTTCCCGGACGAGGACCGGTGGCCGAGGGCGAGCCGGCCGCCCTTGGCCGCTCTCGTTGGGCTCAAGGCGCGGTCCCGGGGCCCATCCAGAGCCCCGATATGCCGCCGTCGACGGCCAATACCGTCCCAGTGGTGGCTCCGGCCAGGGGTCCGGCGAGGTAGGCGATGGCGTCAGCCACCTCCCGCGCGGTGACCAGGCGACCGCTCGGCTGGCGGGCGGCCAGGGCGATCCGCTCGGCTTCGGGGTCCGCGGAAGCCGCGAGCAGCCGCGCCACCCAGGGCGTGTCCACAGTGCCGGGGTTGACGCAGTTGACCCGGATGCCCTCGTGTATGTGGTCGGCGGCCATCGCCAGAGTCAGCGAGAGGACCGCTCCCTTGCTGGCGGAGTACAGCGCGCGTTGCGGAAGCCCGACGGTCGCGGCGATCGAGCAGGTGTTGACAATGGCGGCGTTGCGGGACCTGCGCAGATACGGCAGTGCCGCCCTGCTGGTTCGCACGACGCCGAGCACATTGACCTCCAGGACGTGGTGCCACTCGTCGTCGGAGTTGTCCTCGACGGAGCCCTGGCTGCCGATACCCGCGTTGTTGACCAGAACATCCAGACCGCCGAGCTCCTCGATCGCCCGGCTCATGGCGTGGGCCACCGACTCACCGTTCCCCAGGTCGGCCGTCAGGGCACGCAGATGGCCGGGCATCTGCTCCGGGGCGCGGTCGAGGACCACGACACGGGCGCCGCGCGCGGCGAGTGTCTCGGCGGTGGCGAGCCCGATGCCCGACGCCCCGCCCGTGACGATCGCGGCCAGCCCCTGGAACTCCTGGGCACCCTGGGTGATTGATGTGGTCATTTGGAAGGCTCCTCCATCGCGGCGAGCCAGCCGACACCGTCGGGGAACGCGTAGGTGCGCAGCGTCCCGGGACGCATGGCGGAGCTGAATCCGGGGGTGGTGGGAGCCGCGTAGTGCCCCCGGGAGACGACCACTGGATCGAGGAAGTGCTCGTGCAAATGGTCGACGTACTCGATGACGCGGTCCTGAAGCGTGCCGGAGACTGCCAGCCAGTCGAACATCGCCAGGTGCTGTACGAGCTCGCACAGTCCCACGCCGCCCGCGTGCGGGCAGACAGGGATCCCGAACTTCGCGGCGAGGAGCAGTATGGCGATGTTCTCGTTGACCCCGCCGACCCGGCAGGCGTCCAGTTGCAGAACGTCGATGGCCTGCGCCTTGAGCAGCTGTTTGAAGACCACCCGGTTGGGGACGTGCTCGCCAGTCGCGACCTTCACCGGGGCGACGGCCCGGCGGATCTCGGCATGGCCCAGGATGTCATCCGGGCTGGTCGGCTCCTCGATCCAGTAAGGGTCGAACTCGGCAAGCCGACGAATCCAGGCGACGGCCTGCTCGATGTCCCAGCGCTGATTGGCGTCCAGGGCCAGCCGGATATCCGGACCGATCGCGGCACGGGCGGTCCGGCAGCGCCGGATGTCGTCCTCAAGGTCGGCTCCGACCTTGAGCTTGATCTGGGTGAAGCCATCTGCCACGGCCTGGCGGGCCAGCCGGGTGAGCTTGCCGTCGGGGTAGCCGAGCCAGCCGGGCGAGGTGGCATAGCCGGGATAGCCCTCGGCGAGCAACCGGACCTCGCGTTCCGCCTTGCCCGCCCGGGCGCGACGCAGGATCCGCAGCGCGTCCTCATGCGTCAGTGCGTCGGTGAGGTAGTGGAAGTCGATCAGCGTCACGATCTGCTCGGGAGCGAGGTCGGCGAGCAGTTTCCACAGCGGCTTGCCCTCGTGCTTGGCGTAGAGGTCCCATACGGCGTTCACAACGGCCGCGACGGCCATCTGCATGACACCCTTCTCAGGGCCCAGCCAACGCAGCTGGCTGTCACCGACAAGCGCCTGCTGGAAGTCGCCCAGCCCGGTGAAGAGCTCAACCAGCGGCAGGCCGACCACATACGACCGCAGCGCCTCGATCGCCGCCACCTCGACCTCATTGCCCCGGCCGATGGTGAAGCAGAAGCCGTGCCCTTCCAGGCCGTCCTGGGCGTCGGAGCGGAGGATCACATACGCCGCGGAGTAGTCCGGGTCAGGGTGTGTCGCGTCCGAGCCCTCAAGACGTCGAGAGGTGGGAAAGCGGATGTCGTACGTGTCGAGTGCCGTGATCCGGGCCCGCGCCCTGTGCTGACTCATGCCCGGCTCCGCCTCCACCCCACCCTTCGACCGCAATACCCATCTTCATACCTTCAGCAGGTGATATCCGCATTTCTGCCCTGGAAAGTGGCTCTTTCCAGGTGAAGCTCTCCGGCGCCGGCCTCGCACTTCGCGCGGGTGCTCAGCCGCGAGGGCCGGTCGCCCGGCCGCGACGCCAGCACCTGAAGAACCCGACGAAGCAAGGAGAACCGCGGCAGGCGGCCCGCAGGGCGTCAGCTGCCGGTGCGGTGCGTAGGCGGTCGGCGGTGGCCGAGCCTACGACTGCGGGAAGCGAAGCCGATGACGGTGGCCAGGGCGCACCAGCCGGTGACGGTCCCCGCGCGGTTGGGCTGGAGGTCGCGAAGGGCCAGGGTCGGGGCCGATGGACGCGTGTGGGCCGGGGGGCGTGGTGCGGTGTCGTCGCCTGCGGTGGCAGTCGACGAGGCCTGCGGTCCGCCGGCCGGGCGACACGTCGCCGGCGACAGACGGTGCCGTCGTGCCACACGAGCGGCGTGGACGCGTGGTCCGAGATGGTGCCTCCGGTGCGGGACTTGGCCCACAAATGCTGGGCTTCGCTGTACGAGTGCGTGGCCCGCGCACCGCTTCGATCCGCGGCGCAGCGACCAAGATCCGGGCCATTCACGGACCGGCGGTCCCACTGATGACGCCGCAGCCACCATTCCTGCCGGTCAACAGCGGTACGGCACGTGTACCACCATGAGACCAAGAACCTCCTGGTGTCGTACTCGCCGAAGAAGCTGGGCTTCTTCTAGGCACAGAAAAAGGGCGCCTGACCAGGTGAGATGCCCCTCAGGCGCCCTCCGCAGCGCACGGCTAAGCGGTGAGCCGAGATGCGCCTTTACTCCCGAATCTCCCCCTGGTATCCCAGCTCTGACCAGCAGTTCCGGGGCATTTCCGGGCCGAGGTCCCGCTAACGGGCTGTCCCGCGATTGATTATGGGGTGTGCTGGCCTGAGGGTTTGGCTGGTGGGTGGTTCAGGATCGCCGATCTTTATCCCGGCGAAGCGAAAACAGACGCCCGCGACGCGTTCATCATCGCGGACGCCGCCAGAGCGATGCCCCACACTCTGCGGACGATCGACCCCGCGGACGAGACCGTTGCCGAGCTTGCGATGATCGCCGGGTTCGACGACGACCTCGCAGGTGAGTCAACCCGGATCGCCAACCGGCTCCGTGGCCTGCTCACCCAGATCCACCCTTCCCTGGAACGGGTGTTAGGCCCACGCATCCAGCACCCGGCCGTGCTCAAGCTGCTGGACCAGTTCGGCTCCCCGGCTCAGATCCGAAAGGCCGGACGCCGTCGCCTCGTGACCTTGATACGTCCCAAGGCACCGCGGATGGCCGAGCGGCTGGTCGAGGACATCTTCACCGCACTCGAGGAACAGACCGTCGTGGTCCCGGGCACCGACGCCGCGGCTTTGATCGTCCCTAGCCTCGCCCGTTCGCTCCAGTCCGTGCTTGACCAGCGCAAAGTTCTCGCCGCGAGGATCGAAGAACTCCTGGAGGCCCACCCTCTTTCCCATGTCCTGATCTCGATGCCCGGCATCGGGATCAGGACCGCGGCCCGCATCCTCATCGACGTCGGCGACGGATCCGGCTTTGCCACCGCCGGCCACCTCGCCGCCTACGCCGGCCTCGCACCGGTCACCCGGAAATCCGGCTCCTCCATCCGCGGCGAACACCCCTCCACGCGCGGCAACAAGCAACTCAAGCGGGCCTTCTACCTCGCCGCGTTCGCCTCGCTCTCCCAACCCGAGTCACGCGCCTACTACAACCGCAAACGACGAGAAGGCAAACACCACATCGCCGCCCTCATCGCGCTCGCCCGACGCCGCATCGACGTCCTCTTCGCCATGCTCCGCGACGGCACCTTCTACCAACCGTCCACACCGGCTACGGCTTGACGAAAGCCATAGAGGCACCTTTTGGCGCGAACGGAGGCCGCGTCGACGATCGCCGAGGTCCAGTCCACCTCGCCCCGGGCCCCGAGTTCGTCCAGCATCGCCCGGTGCAGCCGACGCCACAGGCCGGCCTCGGTCCATACCGTGAAGCGGCGATGCGCGGTGGCGGGCGACGTGCCGAACGTCGGCGGCAGATGCCGCCAGGCACAGCCGCTGGTCAGCGCGTACACCACTGCCGTGAACACGGCCCGCTCGTCACACGGAGCGGTCCCACCACCTTGCGGACGAGCAGCGAACGACGGCAGCAACGGGGCGGCCAGCTCCCAGAGTTCATCAGGAACCAGACGCTTCGATGGATCAGCACCCACGACCGGCATCATGCCGCACGAACATCAAGTCACGTGAGACAACCTCTAAGCCTTGATTGGTGCGGCCGACCTGGCGGCCTGCTCGATCTTCGCGCAGTAGGCTGCACGGGCTTCCTCGTCGATCTGCTTCTCGAGTTCGGCGCGCAACCCGGTCCGGCCGTCGAGGCCCTCGCGCAGGATATCGGCGTGCCCGGCATGCCGGATGGACTCGCCGAGGACATGGACCATGACGGCGAACAGGTTCGTGTCGGCATAAGGCTCCGGCCACCACGGCACGTGGCCGGGGGCGTCGAGGGGAAGCTCGTTGATCGTCGCGTCCGAGTGTTCCCACGTGCGCCGGTAGAACCCGATGATCTGATCGCGGGTCTCGTCCTCGGTCGCCCACAGATCGCTGCCGTTGTAGTCCTGCCACCGGGGCAGCGGTTCCGGGGAAGGGCGGTCGAAGACCTCGCCGAAGTACCTGGCCTCGACGGTGGCCACGTGTTTGACCAAGCCGAGGAGGTTGGTCCCGGTCGCTGTCAAAGGTCGGCGGGCGTCGTATTCGGACAAGCCGTCGAGTTTCCAGAGCAGCGCCTTGCGGTCCCGCCGCAGTCTCCCGTGCAGGCTGTCTTTCGCGAACTCATCGATCATGCGGCATGAGCCTGCCATGGGCTGCTCGTGGTCTCAAGATCCCGTACGTGGTCCGCAACGACTGGCAGAGCCGAGGCCTGGCCATGGCCGCCGCCCTGACCTGCTACAAGAAGCTCGCGAAACTTGCCACGTGAGACAACCTCTTACTGGACGGCGTCGGCGGCCAGGTCCGGCGCGATGCGCGCGCACCTGGTGGCGTACTCCTGAAGGTGACGGGTCACGAAGTGCTCCGCGTCCCAGTCCTCGTCTCGTACCTCGCCACCCGGCCACACGTAGGCCCAGCCAGGGGCGCCGGATGTAAGGCAGAGCTTATGTAGGTCGTAGCGGTCATCTTCGAACGCGTCGAGGATCCCCCATTCACGCTGACTCAGGTCGGTCAACAACAAGCCGGCTGCGGCGGAGTCGGCGGCGAGCACCAGCCCCGGATAGACGCGTCCTTCGAGGGCCGCTGCCCGCCACCCGTTGGCGATGGCAGACGTCCCTTCAGGCCAGGGCTTCGGCGTAGTCGGGTGGCGTCCGATTTGTGTTCAAGTGAGGCCGACTTCGACAAGATCAAGACGGTTCGCGCAACCGCCATGCCATCGGAGGCGGCGGCGTCCCGTCATGGTGCGGCTGCCACCCACCCTCCGTCCCAGTCCTTGTTTCACCTATCGAATTTCGATAGATTCCCATCGCAACTCGATGGAAGGACGGGTCATGGGAAAGCTGACAGTGCGTGCGCTGCGCGCCGTGCTCGTGGTGGTGCTCGCCGGCACCGTGTTCGTACAGGCATTGATGGTGTGGGCGTTGGCCACCGACCCGGAGGACGGGTCGCTCCCGCTGACCCCGCTGCGCGTGATCACGATCCTGGGCATGGCGTCGGTCCAGGTCGCCTTGGTCTGCGTATGGCGGCTGGTGGCGATGGTGCGACGCGGAACCGTGTTCTCCCACGCCGCCTTCCGGTACGTGGACGGCGTGATCGGCGCGATCGTGGCGGCTGCCCTCGTGTGGTTCGCGGTCACGGTCATCAATGCGCCGGGCCAGCGGGACGACCCGGGCGTCACCGTCATCATGGGCGGGGTTGGCGTGGCCATCCTGGGGGTCGCGCTCATCGTGCTCGTGCTGCGGATGCTGCTCGCCCAGGCCGTCGCGCGCGACGTCGAAGCGGCGCAGATGCAGGCCGAGTTGGACGAGGTGATCTGATGCCGATCGCCGTCGACATCGACGTGATGCTGGCCAGGCGGAAGATGTCCGTGGGCGAGCTCGCGGACCGCGTAGGGATCACGCCCGCCAACTTGGCGGTACTCAAGAACGGCCGCGCCAAGGCGGTGCGCTTCGCGACGCTCGCCGCGCTCTGCGAGGTGCTCAAGTGCCAGCCGGGCGACCTGCTGCGCTGGGAGGCCGAGGACGCCGCAGACGGATGACGCGCCCTTCCAAGATCGAGAAGTTCTCGACGCCCCGTGATCCGAGTGGAAGACCGTGCCTGCCGACGCAACATCGCCGATCCCGCCTGCCTTTGACCAACTCCGCGAGCATCCCGGGGCCGTGCCCGAGCCAGTCGTGCCGGCTTCGTTGAAACTCCCGCATGCATGTATCCGGATGACCCTCGGCCGTCATGGGCGGGGTGAATGTGTGGTTCATGGCGTATGGGGCGATATTGGGCCGTACGTAACCCAGGGCTGAGACAGAGCAGCGGGACCGGGCGCGGTGCCGAGCAGGGGACCAGGCATGGGGCCGAGCACTCCGAGGAGGAAGTCCATGCGTGGAGCCACGTACGCCCGATGGGTCGTGAGCGCGGTGGCGGTCGCTCTCGCGGCGGCAGCCTGCGGAGGCGGGAGCGACGGCGGCACCCGCGGCAGCCACGGCTCCGGAATCCTCAGCGCTTCCTGGGGCGACCCGCAGAAGCCGCTCGAACCGGCGAACACAGGCGAGACGCTGGGTACCACGGTCCTGGACATGATCTTCCGCAACCTGAAGCGGTACGACGCGAAGACCGGCAAGGCCGAGAACATGCTCGCCGAGAAGATCGAGACCTCCGACTCGCAGAACTTCACGATCACCATCAAGAACGGCTGGACCTTCAGCAACGGCGAGAAGGTCACCGCGAAATCCTTCGTGGACGCCTGGAACTACGGCGCAAGCCTGAAGAACAACCAGCGGAACGCCTATTTCTTCGGCTACATCGACGGATACGACAAGGTCCATCCGGCATCCGGCAGCCAGACCGCCGACACGCTGTCGGGCCTCGTGATCGTCGACGACCACACCTTCATCGTCCGGCTCAACCAGAAGTTCTCGACCTTCCCCCAGACCCTCGGCTATGCGACCTTCGCCCCGCTTCCCCGGGCGTTCTTCGACGACCACGACGCCTGGCTGAAGAAACCGATCGGCAACGGCCCGTACGCCGTCGAGTCGTACACCCGTGCCTCGGGGATGTCCCTGCGCAGATGGGACGGCTATTCGGGAGACGACAAGGCGCAGAACGGCGGAGTTGACCTGAAGGTCTACACCGACAGCACCACCGCCTACACCGATCTCTTGGCGGGAAATCTCAGCCTCGTCACCGCGGTGCCGTTGTCACAGCTCAGAAACGTGCAGGCCGACCTCGATGGCCGGTACATCAACACCCCGGCCGGCGGCATCGAGACTCTGGCCTTCCCGTTCTATGACAAGGCGTGGTCCGAGCCGGGGACGGAGAAGGTGCGCAAGGGCCTGTCCATGGCCATCGACCGGAACCAGATCATCGACACCATCTTGCAGAAGAATCGCACCCCTGCGAGTGACTGGACCTCGCCGGTTCTCGGTGAGGGCGGCGGCTTCAAGGCGGGCCTGTGCGGTGAAGCCTGCGAGTACCACCCGGACGAGGCGAAGAAGCTGGTCCAGGAGGGCGGCGGCCTCCCCGGCGGTCAGGTGAAGATCTCATACAACGCGGACGCCTCTGCCAAGGAGTGGGTGGACGCGGCCTGCAACTCCATCAACAACGCGCTCGGCAACGACAGAGCCTGTGTCGGAAACCCGATCGGCACGTTCGCCGACTTCCGCAACCAGATCACCCAGTACAAGATGACGGGGCCTTTCCGGGCCGGCTGGCAGATGGACTATCCGCTGATCCAGAACTTCCTGCAGCCGCTCTACTACACCGGCGCCTCATCGAACGACGGAAAATGGTCGAACAAGGAATTCGACGACCTGGTAGACAGGGCCAACGCCGAGAGCGACAGAGCCAAGGCTGTCGGTATCTTCCAGCAGGCCGAGGAGATGGTCCGGGACGACATGGCCGGCATTCCCCTCTGGTACGTGCACGGTACCGCCGGCTATTCGAAGAAGCTCTCCAATGTGGCGCTGAACCAGTTCGGCGTTCCGGTGTACGAAGAAATCAAGGTCGGCTGATCGAGCCTCCGTCGCGGCCGGCCGTCTGCCTGAAGCCAACTGCCCGCGGCGGCCTGGCCGGGCGTTCATTTCCTGGAAGGTGTCGGGATAGCTGTGCTTGCCGTGGCTGTCGACGTGGCTCACGCCCGGCGAGGCGGGCATCGGGGCCGCCTCCGCGGCAGAAGCCGGATCGATGATTTCTTTGATGCGTCGTGAGCGTTCGGCGCATTGGCTCGTGGATCAGTGAGAACCGTGGCTGAGGTGCCAGGATGACCCGCGGATTGGTGAGAGGGAGAGCCCCTCGAGGAGTCCCGTCTCACCCTGCTGTCTCATTTGCTTGTTGGTGAGACTGCACTCCAAGTAGGCATGACCGGCACAGTGTGGTCATGTTCCGAAAACTCGGCACTCGACGGATCCGGGTACATCGGGTACAAGCCCGTGGAGGCGCCGCCGGGAAACCCCTGCCGTTGCGGGACCCCGGCGCCGCCGCCCAAGGGCCGCTATCAGGGAGGGTCATCAGTGGCGGTGATCGAGCGCGCCGATGCCGGACCTGGGCGTCACGCCACAGGCGCTGCCCTGGCTGGGGTGGGATGTGCCGGTTCCGCATGCCGCATTGCCGGAAGGCATACGTAAGGGCCTGGGTCAGTTCTTGGGCAGCTGGATGGCGTCGCGTACCCGGGCGAAGGTGTGGTCTTGATCGGCCATTCGGTTGGGCAGTGCGAAGAAGACGAGATGTGCTGTGCCGCTGGGGATGTTGAGCACGTAGTAGCTGTAGGCGATCTTGTCGGGTGTGCCGCGGCTGTTCGGATTGGTGAGTGTTCCGTTCAGGTGCCAGCCCTTGACGCCGTCCACGCGCGCAGGCGCCGGCTTACCGAGGGCGTCGTGACGGAAAGCGGGGCTGGCGCGGATCACGTCGGCTGCTTCGGCGGAGGTGTTGAGCTTCTGCGTTTCCCCGGTATGGCGGAGCATGATGCCGGTGAGGTTGGCCGGATCGGCGTCCACGATCTTCCCGGCGCGCTGCCATGCCTCCGTATCACCGTCGGTGAAGAGGCCGATGAGATGACTGGGCGTGTCGGCGTACATCACCGCGTCGGTGGCCGGATGGAACTGCCAGTTCGGTGGGCGCTCGAGCCGGAAGGGAGCCGCCTGCGTCCCCGTGTCCACCCAGGAGTTGTCGGGCCGTGAGGTGAACACCGCGGTGAGCACACCGGCCACAACGACGGCCAGGGCGGCCAGCAGCCCGAGTATCCGGCGTCTGGTTCGGGTGCGCGGGGCGAGCGGTGGGGCCGGTTCTCGGGGCCGCCGTTGCCCTACCGCAGCCTTCGGGGCCGGCCCCGGCCGTTTCGGAGCGTGGCGGCGCGGGGGTGGGGAGTTGGGCGGTGCGGGGGTAGGTGATGTGGCGCTGACCGTTTGGTCTTGCGCCGCTTCCGCTTCCGGTACTGGTACTGGTGCGGCGCGGAACGTCCGTCGTAGCTCCTCGATGATCGCCCGACAGGATTGCTGCCGATCTTCCGGCGCGCATGCCATGGCACGCTTGAGTACCGCATCGACGCCCGGTGGAAGGTCGTTGCGGTAGTCGGACACGTTCGGTCTGGGCTCGGACATGTGGGCCCACAGGACGGCGGCGTCGTCGTCGCAGGGGAAGGGCACCTGGCCGGTGAGCGCCTGGAACATGCCGCAGCCCAGCGAGTAGATGTCAGTTCGCCCGTCGAGAGGGCGGCCGGCTATTTGTTCCGGGGCGACGTAGGCGAGCGTGCCGAGGAAGTGGCCGGTGGTGGTCAGGCCGTTCAGGCTGGTCGAGCGCTTGGTCAGTCCGAAGTCGGTGAGGTAGACGTGACGCTGCGAGAGCGGCAGGGTGGCGTCGGAGAGAAGGATGTTGCCGGGTTTGACGTCCCTGTGCACCAGCCCTACGTCGTGGGCGGCGTCCAGCGCACCGGCGACCTGGGTGAACAGGGACATAACCTCCGCCACCGTCAGCTGGCCGTGTCCTTCCGGCGCGTGGGCGCGGCTGTCGAGAAGTGCGGCCAGGTCCTCACCGTCGACGTACCGCATGGCGATGTAGAGAAGGCTGTCCACCTCGCCTGCCTGGTAGATCGGCAGGATGTTGGGGTGGTCCACTGAGGCGGCCAGCTCCGATTCCCGTATGAAGCGGGCACGAAAGTTCGCATTGGAGCTGAGTTCGGGGGCGAGGAGTTTCAGGGCGACCGGCCGCCCCAGGGAGATGTCCCTGGCCAGGTACACGACGGCCATGCCGCCGCGGGCGATGTAGGACTCGATGCGGTAGCCGGCCAGTTCCTCGCCGGGTTCCAGCGTGATACGCGGTTGGATGGGCATCGCGATCGGGTCCTCAGCGTCTGGGGGAGGCGGCGCCGCAAGCGAAACAGAAACGGTCGCCGGGCGAGAGGAAGGCGCCGCACCGTGCGCAGTAGGTGCCCTGGGCCTTCGACGGCGTTGCGGCGTCCTCTTCCTGGTACGGCTCCGGTTGGTCGGGCGCCGGACGCTCGCGATCCTCCCCGGCGGAGGGTACGGAGCCGATTGGAGCCGTGGCCGGCTCGTTTTTTGCCGCTCTGAATCCCCGGAGCAGTGTGGAAACCAACGTGGCCCTGGCATCGGCGAGCGACGGACCAGCCGCAGCCGTCTCCTCGACCAGACGCAGTCGACGGTGCCTCAGGGCGAACGCCAGCACGCCGACCGCCAGGACGACAAGTCCGATGATCGGCCCGATCAGGGTCCAGTCAGTGCCGGAGGCGGCGGGGTTGTGGCCCGTGTGCGCGTCGACTGCGTCGCTCATGTCGGCGGGCGTGCCGGAATTGGCATGCGCGGCCTCGTGATAGCGGACGGCCACCGCGCCTTGTCCCGTGTCGTCCGCAGCGCTGTGGAGCCACGTCGCGGCGTGGCGGTACTCGTGCTTGGCGTACAGACTCAGCCCGTTGGCCATGCTGGAGTCGCCAGGTCCGCGTGCGGACTGTACGCCGCCTTTGTCCAACGCCTCGGTGATCCGGTCGGGGGGCACCACCTCCACCGAGTGGCCGGTGGGGCTCAGCATGCCGGTCACCGCACCGCGGGCGTTCACGAGAACCGATCCGGACATCCCGGTTCCCAGGCGCGTGCGCAGTGTGGCGATGTCCTGGGCCGATACCGATCCCTTCGCGTCGTACCGGCCTTGCACAGTGGCCGGTTTGGCTGTCGCGGCGGGAGTGGTGGGCCAGCTGATCGCCGTCCAGGGTTTGCCGGCCTGGGGGGCCGGTCCGAGCGCGACGGTGGCCGTCTTGCCGGGAATGGCGACAGAGAGGACCGCCACCGAGCCCGAGCTCGACAGAAGGGCCGCCGTCAGTGTCGGCGGCTTGTCGGCCGCGGTGTAGGGATGGACTTTGATCTCGGGTGTGATGGTGACGGCACAGTGCTTCCCTGGCTTGTCCAGCCGGTAACAGGCGTTGACGGCCGCTTCGAGCTTGGGTCTGCCGGGCACGTGCATGTGCTCGTAGGGGTCCGCGGGCAGTGGGACCCCCAGGGCCTGGTGCCATGCCTGGTTGACCGCGTAGACGGTGATGCGTTCACGGTCCAGTCGGACGGCTTCGGGGGAGCTGACCAGGGTGCCGCTCGGGTTGATGAAGGCGCCCGTGCCGCCGGCTGTCGTGTCGACGATTGATGGGAAGTGGTACTGCTTCATCGCGACCCAGTGAACGGCGACATCCACATTGGCCGCGACCTCGACACGAGCGATGCCATCGACAGCGTAGTCCTCCGGCGGGATGGTATCGGGCTGCATCGTGGCATGCCCGCCGTGCGAATGGGGGGTCGGCGGCGGAGTCTCGTCGCCGGGCAATCCCTGCCGCAAGGGCGCTGCGCGGCCGCTGGGATCCGGCGAGCCGGGAGAGACCTCATGGTCCTGTGACGTGGGCGCAAGCCGCGAATCATTGGCGAGGTTCGCCGTCGGCGCCGCGCCTGCGCAGGCGCTTGCCCAGACGAACAGCGATGCGGTGACGCATGCGCGGACCACCGGATGGCAGCGACTGTGGCGGCGGTGCGTGGATGCGGTGGTCATAGCGAACTCCGCTCGTGCGCTTCCCCCGGCGTCCCCCATCGTGATGGCCCTCTACCTCCACGCTGGACCTGGATGCCGCTTGGGTCAAGGCGAGGTCGGCGCGGTGGTCAGCGACGGCGCACAACCTCCGTTTGGTGCCGCCTGAGCAGCCGCTACGGCGAGACGGCAGCGCTTCGGACGCGAACCGCATGCGGCCCGTTGGACCCCTGCGCTGGAAACGCCAACCACCAACGCTTCGCCCAGCCCGGCAGAGCTGTGGCGTCAGGTGCTTCCCTTGTCCTGCCTGCGCTGCCACGTGCAGGACTGGCGGTTGGTGGCCGCTCCGGCTTCCGCTGTGGTCGCGGCCCCGACGACGTCCTTACGAAGGCGGTTGGACTGGCTAATTCACGCGGAGATGTCAGGCCCCTTCGCTGGACGGAGGCGGCCTTCGGCGAGTGCTGCCGACCAGGCGGTCGGGTGAGCGGTGGTGTGCCGTACCCGGGGCCGGCGGTCGGCGTACTCGGTCACTGGTATGCGACTGTTGCGGCCCGGCCGCCCAGGGGCGGCCGAGCCAGGCTTCGGAACGGTCAGAGGCTGCCTGGCGGCTTCGGTAGGGCAGATACCCGACGCCTCCGGCTCCGTCAAGTCCCGAATCCTCGGAACATGACCATACTGTGCCGGTCAGGCCTACTTGAAGTGCAGTCTCACCGAAGAGCAAATGAGGCAGCACAGTGAGGAAGAATCCCTCCAAGGATTCTCCATTTCACCGAACCGCGGTTATCCGACTTGGCGCTCAGCGGTCGTAACTGATCCACCAACCATCACGCCGAATTTTCTGCGGCACACCACAGAATTCCTCGGTATCAATGGGGAGAAAACCCATGATTCGCAATAAGCACAGCCACGACGACACCCGCCCCAAGCGACGGGGCCTTCGCCCTGCGCCGGTTGTCGCCTCGGCCATGGGGGCCGGGGGCATCATCGTTCCGGCTTCCGCTGCGGTGGCGGCCCCCATGCCCCGCACGTCGGCCGTGAGCCTGGTCGGCAGCCACAGCATGCACGCGCCCAGCCTGCCTTCGGATGATGATCGCGGGTGCTGACGTAGGCGGACGGCGCCTATAATTATGCGGAAGGATGAGCTTCAGCGTGGCGGACGGATTTCCTGACCCCCACGCCCCAAGCCTTCGGCGTAGTGGTGTGACACCCAGTTCATAGCGATCTGCCAGCTCAGCGGTGCCCCCAGAACGTGAGAGGCACGGCTTCCAAGATCATGGAGTCCTACCTTTCAAGCGCGTGTGCGGTGCCGGCCGGAGCGATCTCGCTACTGGGGGTCGACGAGTGGTTCGCCGACGCCCCGACGTATGTGCTCCAACAGGTCGGCGTCCGTCCCGATCCGCTCCCGCCCGGGTGGGTCCTGTTCGCCGGGACAACCGTCGGCCGGCTGCTGGCCGGTGTCGACGGCGACGCGCTGGACCGAGCGGTTGGAAGGCGGCTCGCGGACCGTCGGCCGAAGACAACTGGGGCCGTCGGGCTGCGCGGCCTGGCGGTTGACGGCGAGAGCCTGCGGGGTGCGGACAAAGCGAAGGGCCACAAGATCCGTCTGCTTGCCGCACTGGAGCACACCACCGGCTTGGTCCTTGCCCAGTTGGGCGTTGGCGAGAAGACCAGCGAGATCACCTGCTTCCAGCCGCTGCTGGACACCGTGACCGACCTGGCCAGTCGTGGTCGGCAGCGACGCGATGCACACCCAGCGCGAGCACGCCGACTACCTTCTCAGTCGTGCAGCGCCCTACATCGTGATCGTCAAGGGCAACCAGAAGAAGCTGCGCAGACAGCTCAAGTCCCTTCCCTGGAAGGACATCCCGCTTCAGGACCGCACCAACAGTGTCGGCCACGGCCGCTCGGAGATCCGCCGGATCAAGGTCGTCACCGTGAACTACCTCCTCTTCCCCGGAGCCCGCCGGCCATCCAGATCAAACGCCGCCACACTGACCGCAAGACCGGCAAGACCACCGTCAAGACCGTCTACGCCGTCACCAGCCTGACCGCCGAGTAGACCGCTCCGCCTCGGCTCACCCGACTCGTCCGCGACCACTGGACGATCGAAGGCCTGCACCACGTCCGCGACACCACCTTCGCCGAGGACGCCTCGCAGGTGCGGACCGGTAACGCGCCCCGCGCGATGACCACCTGGTGCAACCTCGCCGTCGGAGTCCTCCGGGCGACCGGAGTGAAGAACGTCGCGGCCGGCCTCCGCCGCAATGGCCGCGACCCCCGTCGCCCCCTCGCACACCTCGGCCTCGGGTGATGACTGTAAACCGGGCACTATCACGCCAAATCCCTGAATGCCCTCCGAAATAGTGATGAACCAGCCTGCCGACGCGTCGTGTGCTGCAAGGGATCAGCCCGCTGGGCGATCCTGCCCTTTCTCCTGGTTCTTTTCGTCCGTGGACCTACGCGTGCGAGGCGGGATCAGTACAGGAAGCGGTGCAGCGGAGCGGACTCGGTCAGCAGCATGGTGCCCCGGTGGGCGAGACGCTGCCACGCCTCATCCTGCGCGTATGTCAGCCTCACATCCTCGCCGTCGGCTGCCTCCAGCACCGCGAAGAGGGTGGCGGTATCAGCGTCGGGAGTGAGGTCCACCATCGAGAGCACGCGCGCCAACGCACCGACCAGGCCGACCGCCGTCTCCTCAGCCGAAAGGACGCTGCCGCGGAGCGCGGCGTCGACGCCTGACGAGTCGGGAAGATCCGGCGGTGCCACGAGGGTCCCGGACAGCTCACGCAACAGCGCGTACAGCAAGTCTGTTTCTTTGGTAGGCAAGTTGGCGATGCGCAGGCCCTCGTGTTCCCAACGACCATTCGGCGTCCACACCCGCGGTCCCCGCGCCACCGCTTCGGCCAGTGTCTCCCGGATATGCCGGACGGCCGCGAGCCCGTCCGCGAACAGCGCGTGATCACGCGCTCCACCAGCAGATTCGGCCAAGGGCGCCAGCAAGTGTTCCTCTACTCGGTCGCACTAAGCATCGAGGTCCGGGTCCACGACAACGAGGCGAACTAACGTGCGCTGCTCATGCTGCTCCATGTCGGACACTCTGCCAGTTGGCTCGAATAACCGTGAGTCGACTTGACCTCGGACCTCGGCGCTGGCGGCAGCCCTCACGGTCGCGGCCGTGTGCGAACTGCGTCATCCGGTCGATCAGGTCGGTCAGCTGGGTGGGAGTTGGTCGGGGCCGAGACGAGGCATCGGCCGACGGCGCCCACCGCCTGTTCCTTCGCCTAGATGTGGCGACACAGCCCGGCGATGCCCGGCCCGCCGTCGCTATCGAGGCGAGGGCGCCATGCATTCACCAGGTGGACCGGAGTGAGCATCTACGCAGTCACCAGCCTGACCGCCGGGCAGGCCACCCCAGCCCGACTCGGGGAACGGATCCGTGTTCACTGGAAAGTCGCGGCTCTGCACTACGTGAGCAGAGGACGGCTGCGGACCGGCAACGCACCCAGCCCCATGGCCGCTAGCGCAGCCTCGCCGTCGGAGCCCTCCGCATCACCGGAGCCGCCTACATCGCCGCCGGTCTTCGCCATAACGCCCGCGACCCGCACCGTCCTGTGCTCGGCGTCGCATGATCACGAAACGGGCATCAGAGGACTTCGCCGAAGCCCTGCCCTTGAGGCACGCGCCCGGAGAGCACGGCGTCGAACTGGAGAGTGCCGTAGACGAACAACGCGGAAGGGCGGGCAACGAGTCGGTTCGATAGAGGGCGTCTGAAAAGCCGGTCAGCGGGGCATACGGGCAGGTAGCGGGGTGGTGGCGCACTTTCGGGGGCTGGGGTGGGCGAGCCGCGCTCCCGATACTCGACGGATCTGCCCGACGCCGAGTGGGAAATCCTGTGACCGCTGGTACCGGCGGTGAAGCCAGGTGGACGGCCGGCCAGACACACGCGGCGGGAGATCGTCAATGCCCTCGCGTACTGGCTGCGGGCCGGGTGTGCCTGGCGGCTGCTGCCGCACGATCTGCCGCCCTGGCAGACCACGTATCACTACTGGCGGCAGTGGCGACGCGGCGGCCTGTGGGAGAGGAT
>NZ_JBIBKX010000030.1:0-73108 GCF_042959425.1 Streptomyces sp. NPDC007896
GAACGTCCTCTGGGCCCTTCTGCGCGACGGACGGTGCTACGAACTCACGCCGCCCACCGTCCTCGCGGCTTGACAGACCGCATTAGGAATCGATGGCACGCGCTCAAGATCCGATGGCTCAGGACACGGGCGCCGGAGGCGGGCCAGCGCATCGACTTGGCCAGAAAATCGAACACGTGGCCCAATTATGGGCATGGAGCACGCACCCTTCCCCCCTGACCTGATCGAGCTTCAGGCGGAGTGGCAGCTCACGTATGCGGTGCTGGCCGTGCCGCACCCGGTGCACACCACCGCGCTGCGCCGCCGCCTGCAGACCCTGTCCGGCCGGCTGCTGTTTCACCCGTACTGGTCCGGCCCGGGACGGACGCCGGCGGCGCGCGTGGAGCTGCGCCGCCAGGCCCGCGCCGTGGGGTGGCGACCGTGAACCGGCGCCCGGAGCACCTCACGGCACGGGAGGAGCAGATCCTGCGGTGCATACGGCGCTGGATCGAGGAACGCGGTGAGGGCCCGTCGGTCCGGCAGCTTGCCGACGACATCGGGCTCAGCAGCACGGCGTCGGTCGCCTACCACCTCGGCAATCTTGAAGAGCGCGGCGTCCTGGTGCGTGACGGGCGAGGCTGGCGCACCTGCCGCCTGGTGCGGTGACCGCGCGCTCACGGACGGAGCCGCTGGCCCGCGGCTCAGGGAGCGGGGGGCAGGTTGTCGGCCGTGAGGTCGCCTCGGACGCGTAGCACGCGGGGGCGGTGCCGGAACCGCCCGAACTCGCGGGGGCCGGTCTGGTCGGCCTCGATCTCCACGACCACGTCGGGGATCACGGGCCGGTAGTGCACCGGACCCGCGCCGGGCAGCCCGCCCACGGTTCCGGGCAGCTCTGCCTACGTGTCCCCGGCCGGCCGCAGCAGCGGGAGCAGCTCGTGGCGTACCGCCTGGCCGAGGGGGAGGCTCACTCCCACGGCCCGCATCTGGCCTCCGCGGTGCGGCAGGCCGAGGATGAGGCACTGCGTTGCGGGAGTACGGCCGCTCACCCCGAGGACCGCGGAGAGATGGGGCGTCCTGGTAGGTGCCCCTGCACGCCACACGGGCGCCCTCGCCAAACGCGGTCGCTGCAGTCAGCGATGGACTTCAACAGGCCGCTGCGGACGATGCGGTGCACGGTGCGCATCCGGCGTGCACTACTACCGGTCGGTGGTCACGTCACGGAAGGCGCAGGCAAGGAGCTCGGCGATGGCCGCCTCGTTGGTTGCCGGGTGCCGCGCCTGCCACTCGATCAGCGTCTCCCGGACGGTCTGCGCAACAGCGCGGGCGTACTGCGCAAGGTCATCGTCCAGTGGCGCCACTCCCCCGTCCTGGGTACGGCCGGTGATGACGACGGGCCCGTGCAGCGGGTACAGAGCCATACCCCGCCAGGCGCTCGCCAGGGCCCAGGCGGCGAGATTCTGCTGGAGTCCGATCGACTGTCCGCTGCCGTGGATCTGCAGGAGAGCACGCCGGTGATACACGGCCTGGTCGGCGGCGCCCGTGGATCCGAGGTGTTCCCGGATCGCCCGCCGCGCATCCAGGTCGGGCAGCGTTAGCCCGGTGACGGTCGTGTCGGAAGCAATGCGGAGTGCCTGCATGCGGGCCGCTCCTTGCTGACAGCAATGGGTGTTGCGCAGTGAGCCTCCGCCAACTCGAATTCGCTGGTCAAAGGGCTGGTATGACCGGATGTCGGCGTACTCGCGCTGGTCGTGGGCGGCTGTCTCAGGAGTAGATCGTCTGTCAGCGGTCGGCTGCTCGTCTTCCGTTCGCTGTGGCCGGGCGGCATCCGGTCAGCTTGGGAGCCAGTCGGCATATGAAGCCCGGAGCCGTCCCTACCGACTAGTACTCCAGTGCGACTTCGTGGTTTTGCGCTGGGCCGGATATGACCGGGTGCGTCGATATCGGGTCCGCAGATAAGTTGGTGGGCGGGTCAACTTCACGACCATGCGGTCGGCCGCATCGCGTATCGAGTCGCTGGGGCGGACTCGTCTCCGAGGGTGACCGCTGCGGGCAAGCGGTGAGACGTAGGGGCGAGTATTCGCTACTCGGCCCTGGCTGGCGCGTCCTGTTCCCTCTGGCGCTGCTCGTACCGTGCGGGCGCGCCAAGGATCCAGGACCAGGCCTCGTACTCGTCGACGGGCCCCACCCGGCCGGCGCCGTCGACGCAGCGCGGATCGTCCCGCTCGGCCAGCCCATGGACGGCCCAGATGCGGGTCTGCTGGTCATCGTCGTCGAGCAGGCTGGCCAGCATGTCCCCGACGGCGGGTTCCGGATTCAGGCTGTGCGCGAGCCGGTAGGCGGCGACCTTGCGGACGGAGGCGTCGGTGTCCTGAGCCAGTGCGAGGAGGGCGTTCAGTCCCTCGGAGGTGAACGTCTGCCGCTCGGACCTTTCCGAGTCGACGATTCTCAGGGTCGAGACAACCCCCGCACGTACCTGCGGGGCGGAGTGGGCGAGGAAGGAAAGCCCCAGTGGTTCGATCCTCGGATCTTCATGCTGGCCAAGGCCGGACAGGGTCTCGGCCAGGACGTGCGGGTGTTCCTCCTCCGCCGCCCAGCCGAGGAGGAACTCGAGCGTGCGCTGTTCGAACGGGCTCGGGGCGTCCGACATGGGATCCCCGAGGTTGAGGGAGATCAGGACCTCCGCGCCGAAGCGGCGGTGCAGGGGATCAGGGTGAGCCCGCAGTGCCGCCGCAGCCTCCCAGGTCTCATTGTCCTGCCTCTGGGCAAGGGTTCTGGTGATCTCCCACCAGGCGGCGTGCTCCCAGTCGGGGTACTCAAGTGCGCACGCGCGGGCGGCCAACTCGTCCATGCCCGGGTGAAGTCCGAAGTGCTTCTCGAGGAGGGTGAGGATCCCTGTGTGGCCGTCGCGGACGGTCATTCCGCCGAGCCGGATCTCGTGGTACTCGGTGAACCATTCCGTGTCCCGGATCCGGACCCGCTCGACCGAGTCCGAGGCGCTGGTTCGCTCCCGCAGCATGGCGACCGGGCCCATCTCATGCCACTGCCGTGCGCGTGCCAGCAGTTCCACGCGGGTGGCCTCACTGAGTTGGGCCGCTTCACCGAGCAGGCAGTGGGCGAGGCCGATGGAGCCGCTGTCGACGGCCCGCAGTCGGGGTGTGGTCCCGTCGGACAGTTGGCGGTCCGGATCCGCGCCGCCTTCCACCAGGTAGCTGGCGATCGTCGAGTTGAATGCTGAGATGGCCAGGCAGAGTGCGGGGCTGCCCTGCTCGTCGACGGCGTCGGGATCCGCCCCGTCCTCAAGCAGCACTCTGACCGCGTCCTCGTCCCCGCTCCGCACCGCCGTAATGAGTGGGTCCTCGCCCATGCCCCGCCCCCCTGTTGCACTCGATGACCGGCCCTACAAGCAGCCGCAGGCCGGGAGAAACGTCGTCGGCCAAGTCCGTCACGCCGTCCCCGGGGCCGAGCCACGGGCTGAACATCCAGGCGTCGGGCCGCTGACGCTCGGCGGTCGATCCCGAGCCTCGTCCTGTGCGGAACCCACCGGCTAAAGCAGCCTGTCACACCCGCTAGACCTGGAGCGGCCACCGCGTGATCATCAAGGGCTGTGTGGAATCCTGAAGATCGTGTTGTGACCGCGGACAGCAGCATAGACGCCGCCTGTTGGCTTTCAATGTTCGATCAGGCCATGGCCCGGATCGCGGGCCGGTTCAAGCGGGTGGAGCCGCGGGCGACTGCCCGCGCCTTTGTGCTCGCCCTGCTGTCCGGCGTCGAGCGGAAGAACTGCTGGCGGCCGGCCGAGCAGGCCGGCCATGCCCGCCCCGGGCCGATGCAGCGGCTGCTGCGAAGCACCCGCTGGGACGCCGACGCTGTCCGCGATGACGTCCGGGCCTACGTCATCGAGCACCTCGGTGCCGACGGCGGGGTCCTGATCGTGGACGAGACCGGCTTCCTGAAGAAAGGCACCGCTTCGGCTGGCGTGCAGCGCCAGTACACCGGCACCGCCGGCCGGATCGAGAACAGTCAGGTCGGCGTCTTCCTCGCCTACGCCTCCAGCAGAGGACGCGCGTTGATTGACCGCCGGCTCTACCTGCCCGAAGCCTCGTGGTGCCAGGACGCCGAGCGCCGAACCCGCGCCGGCGTGCCCGACCAAGCGGAGTTCGCTACCAAGCCCACGCTGGCCGGGCAGATGATCGCCGCAGCACTGGACGCCGGGACCAGCGCCACCTGGGCGACCGGCGACGAGGCATACGGCCAAGACCCCGGCCTACGCGCCCTGCTGGAGTCCCGTGAGATCGGCTATGTCCTGGCCGTCGCCTGCAGTACCCGGGTACGGATCAACCAGGGCCGCACCGCCGCCCGCGCGGATGCCATGGCCAACCGCCCGCCCACCTCGGCCTGGCACCGGCAGAGCGCCGGATCCGGAGCAAAGGGGCCGCGCTACTACGACTGGGCCTGGATCGAGATCGGCGCCGACGGCCACCGACACCTGCTGATCCGCCGCAACCCGAACAGCGGCGAACTCGCCTTCTACCTGTGCTGGGCCCCGAAGCCAGTGCCGCTGTCCGAGCTAATTCGGGTGGCCGGAGCCAGGTGGTGCATCGAGGAATGCTTCCAGGCCGCGAAAGGCCAAGTGGGACTGGATCACTACCAGGTCCGCCATTGGACCGCCTGGCACCGGCACATCACCCTGGCCATGCTCGCGCTGGCGTTCCTGGCGGTCCTCGCTGCCGACGCGACGCCGTCAAGGACCGCACAGCCGAACCGCCCCGCTCGCAGCACTGCCCCGATCGACCTGACCGTCCCCGAGATCCGCCTCCTGCTCGGCGCCTTGCTGGACCCGCCGAGCACCTCCCCGCGCAGGCTGCTCCACTGGTCAAACTGGCGTAGGCGCCACCAGGCCACGGCCCGCCGCAGCCACTACCAGCGACGACTCGCCAGCACTTCAACCGGATAGATCACGAAGTCACACTGGAGTGCTAGCGGTCCGGCGCAATCGTGGAAGATAGAACCCATGACAGGGGACGCGAGCGAGATCGTTCTGAGCAAGCAGGACCTTCGTGAGATCGCCGCGTTCGCTGCGGCCTGTGCTGAGGCGGCGCTTGAGGTATTCGAGGCCGATCAGCCGGACGACTCGCGGCCTCGAGACGCGATCAGTGCCGCGTGGGAGTTCGCCCGGGGCGGCGAACGCGGGAAGTCTCTGCGCGACACGGCATCGGCGGCCCTCAAAGCGGCCAAGGGCGCGGATACTGCGGCTGCCCGAGAGGCAGCGTGGGCTGCGATGTCTGCGGCAGGCGCCGCCTACCTGCATCCGTTGGCCAAGGCCACCCAGGTCAAGCACATTCTCGGAGCTGGCGCTTACGCGGCCAGAGCGGCCGAACTCGTCGACGGCGACGATCGGAGCGTTGGTGCCGAAAGTATCGAGCAGACGGTGCATCGTGCGACACCAGTCGTCATTGACGTGCTCAAACGCTTCCCGGCGGCGCCGAGTGGCGGCGGACGGGTTGGTGAGTTGATCCGCATGCTGGACGCTGACCTTCGTTCAATCACCGTCGCTGAGTGACTTTCAGCGTCCGGGCGGAGCGGGCCTCACATCCGTCAGCGGTTGACTTCGAGGTTCGTCAGGACAAGCAGGGCGCGCAGGAGGCGGGTGGCGTGGGCGGGGTCGGTGCGGGGCTTGGTGAGGGTCCGCCAGTTCTTGAGGTGGGCGAAGCCGTGTTCGACTGGCGCGCGTCCGACGGCGAGGACGCGGTTGGCGTCCTTCTGGCCTGGGGTGAGTTGCACCGGGGTGCCGTCGGTCGTGGCGCTGCCTTTGGCGTCCAGAGACCGCTCATCGTGGCCGTGGGGCGCGACGGCTCGGAACTCTCCAGGATCGGCCCTTGTTAACCGATGGTGCTCCCCCACCGTCCCCCGCCTCCAAGACTCCGCCCTGCCGCCGAGCCCGTTCCCAGCCGCACACCACGCAAGACGGCACCATCCCCCGCAACGGCGCCTCTAAACCCATACCTCCCGGCAGAACACACCGCTCACGCAAACCAACTGTTGCATCAACTCTCACCGACCGACACGAGCAGTGCGGCTATGTTCACAAGCCCTCCAAGCATCCGCGCACTCCGAACGACGCATCTGAGACTGCCCAGCTCCTAGAGCGGAGATACGCGTCTCAGCCACCATCATGGGGACTGGCGGGCGAGCTGAAGGAGGACAAGGGCGCACCCTGAGCCTCCGCTCACTTGAAGTCGCAGGTCAAAGGGCTGGTGTGACCGGTACTCAGGGTGCTCACGCTGGTCGTGGGCGGGAGTCTCTGGAGTAGATCGCCTGTCAGCGGTTGACTTCGAGGTCCGCCGTTCTCCGCCATCGGCGCGCAGCCGAGCATGTATCGTCGGGCGGCAACTGGGCCCCGGCTGCTTTCCTCAGACGCTGTTGCCAATTCGGGGTCTGCTTCGCCCCGCTGATCATTGGTCGAGTGGGGGCGCAGGCAGTGCCCGGTACTGAACCGTCCGGACGCCGTGGAGCGGACGGTCGAGGCGTTCACCAACGGCCCGAATAAGTCGACGCCCGAGCAGGCGTAGGAGCTGAACGAGGTGATCCGCACGTGCATCCGTGATCACGAAACCGCACAGGCAGCCCCTGTCAGCTTCTCGGCCGGCGGGGGCTTCGTCGTTTTCTACCGGCCCGCTGCCAGTGGACGGGAGGGAACGGCCAATTCCACGACTGAGAACCGGACAAACAGCGGAAAGTTCGCGCCACGGATCTGGTGTGGCGCCTGTGAACCCATGAGGGTGGTCGGTGGCGCAACACGCGTTCGATTTTTCTTAGGGGGAAAAGTGAAAGCACGTTTTGTCGTCCCGCTTCTCGCGGCGGGGGCCCTGCTGGTGCCGGCTGCCACGGCGTCGGCTGCGGCAGCTCCGAGCGGCAGCACGGGAAGGGCCGTCGCGAGGACTGCTGCCTTTCCCGTGTGGTGCACGTTCCAGGGTGAGAAACCGTTCCAGGTCACCCATGGCGGCCCGCTGTACGCCCAGGGCCATTACACGGGTTGCTCAACTCCGGCACCCGACCAGTGCCGGGTCCAGGTCGATCTTCAGGAGTACGTGCGCGACGGGTACTGGCGCGCGGTGAAGCACAAGGACAGCGGGTGGACGAAGTGCAGCGGGCGCTACACCACTCCAGGGCTCACGTGCGTGCATGATGGAGAAAGGGAGACGTACAACACTCAGGTGACCTTGCAGGTCGAGTACCACGGACGCTTCAGCGAACCCGGAATCGCAGACACGGGCAACACCGTGATCGACTGCTGAAGTCCGTTCACCCGTAACGGCCTGCCGGATTGATTCGGTAGGCCGTTTTCGGCTTCGGTCGCACAGATGAAAGTGAGACAGCAGCATGCACGTTCATTTTGAAGCAGTAGACCCAGAGAAAATGATCAGGTTCTGGGGCGGCATCCCGGGTTGGGGTGGGTACAGCGTCGGCGAAGCGGAATCTCCGGCTGTGCTACCGGTCGTCACCGTCCTTGTCGGAACGATCGCCGAACAGGTTCAGACGCTGATCGCCAAGGGCGCCTCTCTCGTGGAACCTCACGATTGCATGCACGCCCTGATGACGGATCCGGAAGGCAACAGGTTTGTGGTGGTGCTCGACCCCGACCACGAAGCATGACGTTCTCCAGCGTGGATGCGGCCCGGCGTACGGCACTCGCCCTTCAAGGGCGCCGGGTGGACGATCCGGTGTGGGGCGCCTTCACCGTCGCTCCGACGTCGAGGCCGACGGAACCTGCTGGCCAATCCAGGTCGCTTTCTCGGCGGCAGGATGGCGCTGGGAGACGGCCTGCACCGCCACGTGAATCAACGACGACGCGAGGGCGCCGACAGCCAGCGCGGGTGGAAGACGTGCGGGAGGCCGCCGAGTAGGAGCGGGCAGCTCTGCGGTTCCTGCTCGCTGAGGCCGGGTGGTCTTCTACGATCCAGTGCATGGATCCCGAGCTGCTGGAACGGATCACCGCCCGGCGTGCGGAACTGGACGAACTCGAAGAACAGCTGGCCAAGCAGCTGGCGGAGGTGCGGGCCGAGCGGGACGAACTTGCCGTCGCGGAGCGGGTCCTGGAGCGGGTGAGCGAACAACTCGCCGACGAGCGCGCCTCAGCCGCGCCGATGCCCGGGCAGGTGGGTGGGCGGTCGGTGAAGCTGATTCCGCACCGCGAGCCGGACGTGGAGGAGACCATGCTCCCGGCGGACTACCAGCGCATCCTCGCCGCTGTGCGGCAGGCTGCCAAACCCGTCATGGCCCGGCATGTCGGCGAGATGCTGGGAGTCGACGTCAGCGTGCGGGCCAAGCTGGAACCGCTGCGCGGGAGACTGGTCAGACTCGTTGATCGCGGCTGGCTGCGCAAACTGCCCGACGGCCGATTCACCACCCGCCTGTGACCGGGGATGCTGTCGCCCGGAGCAGTCCGGCGCGAGCGCGCCGCTGGCGCGACGAGCTGATCGCCCTGCTCGCAGCCCAGGCACCGTGCCTGGACCGCGCCTTGAAGAGGGTCGCTAGGACAGGCGGGGAGGTGGTCCTGATCGACGGCACCCTCATCCCCACCCAACGTCGCACCGGCAAGGCCAACCGGCGGAACTACTCCGGCAAACACCACCATCACGGCCTGCACTTCCTCGTCTTGACCGACGAACGCGGCCGCCTGATCTGGATATCCGCCGCCCGGCCCGGCCGCACCCACGACATCACCGCCGCCCGCCACGACCACATCCTGGCCCACCTGCGCGCCGCCGGCCTCGGCGCCCTCGCGGACCTCGGCTTCCGCGGCCTGGACAACGACGTACTCGACCCCGTGATCGTCACCGACTTCCACACCAGCCCCACCCACAAACTCACCCCAGGCCAGAAGGACGCCAACCGCGTCCTCGCCGTCGGACGCGCGCCAGTCGAACACGGCTTCGCCCACCTCAAGAACTGGCGGACCCTCACCAAGCTCCGCACCGACCCCGCCCGCGCCACCCGCCTCCTGCGAGCCTTGCTCGTTCTGACGAACCTCGAAGTCAACCGCTGACAGACGATCTACTCCACAGGCTCCCGCCCACGACCAGCGTGAGCACCCTGAGTACCGGTCACACCAGCCCTTTGACCTGCGACTTCAAGTTGGCGGAGGCTCCCTGAAGTGCATGCCTGCACGGTAGCCGCGATGCGCTGGCGCAGGTACATGGCCTCTTCCCCCTTGCGGTGCCGCCCCGCGAACCGGCCGAGTCCTTTGAAGTCGCCGGAGACAGCCCGGCCGCGCTGCCGAGGAAGTGCTACAGCGCCGGGACGAAGTCGCCGGACGACGGACGACGTGCAGGTAGAGCAGTGGCAGCACCTCGGAGTCTTTCGCCCGTCGTCCCACACTGTTGCCCGTCTTGCCGACGCCGCCGCAAATTTAGACCGTCGGCCCTGATCAGCCTTGGGCAGCGGTCCCGCCGTTCTCACGGGCCGACCTGTCCTTTGCTTCGTGTGGAGGGCAGGATCGACCCATGGGGATTCTGATCGTCGGTGGAACGTGATTCCTGGGCAAGGTCATTGCGGAAAACGCGCTGTCGAGGGGGTGGACGGTCACCACGTTCAACCGCGGCCGGTCAGGTCCCGACGCGCCGGGCGTGGAGGCCGTGCACGGTGACCGTACAGTTATCGATGACCTGCGGACCCTAGCCCAGCGCGGCCCTTGGGACGCGGTGATCGACACTTCCAGTTCAGAACTTGCACCGCGCGACGTGCTTTCAGCTGCAACGAGCCTGCGGAAGCGCGCAAGACGCTGGGTGCACATCTCCACCGTATCCGTCTACGAAGGGTGGCCGCACCAGCCCCTGGCGGAGGAATCGCCGTTGCTGGACTGCCCTGCGGACGCCGATGAATCCTTCGGATACACAGGAGAAGACGGCAGCCCACTCAGTACGGCTTCCAGAAGGCCGGCGGAGAACGTGCTGTCGTGGAGGCCTTCGGCGATTGTGCAGTGTTCCTACGTCCCGGTGTGATCCTCGGCCCTGGCGAATACGTCGGCCGCCTTCCCTGGTGGCTGGAGCGGGCGAAGCGCGGCGGCCGCCTCCTTGCCCCGGCCCCGCCCGAGCAGCGCATTCAGCCCGTCGACGTCCGTGACGTCGCTCAATTCGCCCTGGACCAGGCCGCGAGCACAGCCACTGGCGGGTACAACGTCACCCACCCCGACGGCGTCACCTTCGCGGACTTCCTTAGTGGGTGCCTGACCGTCACTGGCGGCATGGGGAAACCGGTTTGGGCCGAACCACATGTTCTGACGGACCACGGGGTGGCGCAGTGGACCGAACTTCCGCTCTGGCGCACCCATGCCGGTGTGTGGGCGGTCGACTCAAGCCGCGCTGTGGCTGCGGGGCTGCGCTGCCGTCCGATCTTCGAGACGATCCGCGACACGTGGCGGTGGTGGGCGGCGGATGGGCGTCCCGTGGACCACCCGCGGTGGGCGGAGCACGGGATCGCCCCGGAGAAAGAGGCGAAGATCCTCGCCTCGCTTTGATCAGGGCTGATGCGTTCTCAGGTTTCGAGATCGAGCAGTTGGAGTGCGTGGTCGGATCGTGACCGGTAGTGGTCGGTGGCGGCGGTGATGTTCGTCCAGCCGGCCTGGCGGATGAGCCCGATAGCGAGGTTGCGAAGGGTCGCCATTGCTCGGGGTGCGGTGCCGGTGCGGATGCGGGAGGCGTCCTCGGCGAAGGTCACGTCTCTCACGTGGTGCAGGGCCTCGACCTGCCAATGCCCGCGGATCAGTTGTGCGAGTTGGGCCGGGGTGGCCTGGGCGGGGGTGAGGCTGGTGATCGCGTAGATCGTCTTGACGGTCTTACGGTTCGTGCGGCGGCGCTTGATCTCGATGGCCTGGACGGCGTGCGGGAAGAGCAGGCCGGGCTGGACAGTGCAGACCTTCAGACGGCGGATCTCGCGGCGGCCGTGACTCTTGTCCCGGGTGCGGTGCAGGAGCGGAATCTCGCGCCAGGGCAGTCGCCGCAGCTGTCGGCGGAGCTTCTTCTGATTCCGTTTCACGACCAGGATGTAGTGGGCGCCCTGGGCGGCCATCTGCTCGGCGTGATCGGTCAGCGTGTGCATCGCGTCGGCGGTGACGACGTGCCCGCGCAGGTCGAGCCGTTCCAGCAGCGGGGCGAAGGCGGGGATCTCATTGCTCTTCGCGGCGATCTGCCGCTGTGAGATCACCGTCTGGTTCTCATGCAGGACGGCGGCGAGCAGGTGGATGGCGCTCTTGCCGACGTCGCGGCTGCCGCGCACGGCTTTGCCGTCGATGGCCACTCCCACCAGCTCGGGCGGATCGGTTTCGACGGGTCACGGGAGTGCCGGGCAAGCCAGGCGCTCACGGCGTCATCAAGGGCGTCGCCGTCAATGCGGGACAGAAGGCGGCCCAGGGTGGTGGCGCGCGGAGGACGGTCCAGCCCGATCCGTTTGCGCACTTCGGGGGTGGAGCGATGGCGAACCGTGCGATTCCGGCCAGCGTGGTGGCCCCGCCGAGGACCGCGAGCAGGCACAGGGCAAGCAAAGAGCCCAGCCGGTAGCGGCGGCCTCTTACGCGCCGCGGATCGGGAAGCCGGTCCAGGACCGTCGACAACGAGGTCAGGTCGGGCAGTTCGGCGGGTGGGCAGGACAAGTCGACGTCCTCGCGGTGGCGTTGCAGGACACCGGTCAGGGAGGATGACATGCGAACGCGACCCCTGTTCGTGATCAAAGGTTTCGACACCTTTGATCATCGGGGGCCGCGTTCGTCGCCTCCAGTTGGCGCTCTCGGGTTTCAGGGGGTGAGGTGTTTGGCGATCCTCAGGAGTTCGGCTTCGTGCAGGTCCTGATCCGTGGTGCTCACGATGAATGTGTAGGTCCCGTTCGTCCATGTCACGGTGTTATTGGAGTCCGGGGTGAGCCGACCGGCCCACCCGTGGATGGACTCCGGAGTGCCTGCGGCACTCACTGTGAGCCGTCCGGCGATTTGCGTGATGCTCAAAGACGCCTGCTCCGAAGCGCGGTGGTAGAAACGGGTCCAGGCGGGGCCTGAGTTCCGGACCCGCATGAAGGGTGACAGCTGGGCATGCTGGACGGGGTCGCTCCATTGCACGTCAGTTGTCGGCGAATAGCCTGGCGGGAGATATCGCGGGTTGGCCAGCCGCTTCTGGTCGAAGGGGGCAATGGTCCAGCCGTTACCGGGGTCTACCAGCCGTCGTGTTCCCAGCGGTGACTGCAGCTTCGTGGTGATCTGCTCGTCGATCCTGTTGCACTGAGGCCGGAGATCGATATCGCTTTCCTTCAGTACCAAGGTGACGGAATCGCGGGATTCGCTCGCCACCAGGAGGGGCGGGTCCTGCTGGCATGGGGCCCGGCTGTTCAGGGTGGTGATGGTGCGGCCGTCACCGCTCAACAGCACCTCACCCAAGAGACCCTCCCCATGCCTGCGGTCCTTCATGATCGATGCAGTGACGGCAATGGCGAGAGCAGCCCCTACGGCAACGGCCAACATGATGCGTAGGGTCCGCTGGTGCCTTTTCGGGTTCACGGTCCTGCTCCAAGGTGGGTGAGCCAGCTCCCTGGCTTCATTCGATGGGTCGTGCAGCCCTCGGGGCGACACCCCCCGCTTCGCATCACAGGGTTCAACAGCTCGTCCAAGTCGAGGTAGAGGAGGGGACGGCTCACCAAGGTGCTCCCCCTCTCACCAGGCCGTGGGGGTTGCGATGAGCGTAGCTTGGCTCACCGCCACGGGACCCTCTGTCTCTCACGTGACCCAGACTGGCATCCACGCGTGACATCAATGACGGCGCTTGGAGGCGGATCGCAGTGACCGTCCACAGACTGAGGAAGGCGAGGATTCGCCCCGAAGTCCAAGACCCCCCCGGCCCACGAGGGGCGGGTCGTATTGTGCGCTCCGCCGCATCACTTGGGGGCCATCGCTGGGCCGTCCCAGGCGTACCAAGGCCGACAGAGACCGGCGGTCCCGCTCTTGCCCGACCTGATGCCCTGTCCGAGTCGAGCGGTAGGGTCCTGCGCGCGCAGGGCTGCCATCACCCAGCCGGGGGTTCTACGGCATCGACCTGAATCCGGTCACCGAATGTCGCGCCCAGCTCGCGCTTGGCCTGCTCCAGGTCGCCGTTAACACCGACCTCCACGACCCCACGGGTGAATCCGAGCTCATCCCCTCCGCGGCCGACCCTGACGATGCGGTAACCGGTGGTGTTTCCCACAAGCGGCACCAGGCGGTCGTGCGTCGCCCGCATCTCCTTCCTGGACCGCGGTGCGTCCTGGAGATCGACGTGCACCCCCAGTCCGAGCCCGGCGAGGGCAGCATCGAAGCGCGAGTCCGGTCTGCGGTAGACGATGAGGCGGTCGCCGGCAGTGTCCACCTGCACTCCCGTCTAGGTGTCCGGAAAGGAGACACTCAGTTGTTCGATCGAGTCCGCGGCCCGATCGGTCGAAGGCGATCGGCCCAGTCGCCTGGCCAACTGCCGGGCGGATTCCCCGGCGGCGATGCCGCGGGACTTCGCGCTCGCTGCCGCTCAGATGGGGCTCTGCTCGCTGCTGCGGGGTGAGGCGGATGCCGCCGCTTTGGTGCAGGAACCGACGGGCGTGCTGCATCGGTGCCCCGAGCGCTCGCCCGATCAAGCTGAACGACTGGCCCTCGCGCCAGCGTCTCCAGATCTCATCCTGCTGAGCTGGCGAAAACCCGTAGTCACGCATCTGTGCCTCCACGATCACATGATCATCTGTGGGTGGTGCGTTGATCACTTGAGGGTGCCATCCTTTTCCGACACCCCGGTCCGTGCCGCCGGTCGTGGGCATGATGGCTGCATGACGATCGCAAGCCACACGGGACTACCCGATCCTGACGCCGCGCGCCGGACGATCAGCGAGACCGTGCCGGAACTCGGACCAGGCATTGCCAAGCAGGCACGCTCCCACGCGGAGGCCGTGCGCCCGTTCCTGGAGCGGAGACGGCTGCGGGGGTCTACGAGGGAGGCGGCAGACCTCATAAGCGACATAGCCACCGGCGGTGGCAACTCCTGGGAGAGCAGGGTGTCGCTCTTACTCCGGGGTTTCATTCCTATTGAGGATGCCTATAAAACGGATCTTGGTGGAATCGGCATGGCACTCATGCCGGTGAAGCAAGCGCTGCAGTGGAAGCCGGACAGGTGGCTTTGGAAGGCATCGGACAGTGAGTTGAGGCCGGTTCTGAGCGAGCTTCACAAGGGTCTCGTTACTCTGGCGGACAGCCTGGCGAGGTCAATTCAACGCCCAGCCCTGCTCCCGGCTCACCATCCGCCCGGATTCGCCCGACTCCGCGATGATGTGGTTGCGGAGACAGTCGCCGAGCAGCTCGCCATGCTGATAGAAGCAGGTGTCAAGCAGTACGACGCGGCCCAGGAAGGCGGCTGGCCCGGCTCATCCCGGGAGGCTGCGCTGAGCTGGCGCTTCGAAGATTCACTTCGCCCGTTCCTCACGACAGAGGTTCAACAGCGATATTGGCAGGCGACCTGGGGGTTCAAGCACGCGGAAGAGTTGGTCGATGCGAAAAGGGGCGTGCACCGTGGCCGCAGCCCGATCTATGAGGAGTATCGGGAGATCGCCGCCGGGATCCATCCGCGGATCCACTCGGCCTATGTTGCGATCGCAGTCAACTACCTTGCGGAGGTGCTGGAACTCATGCCCAAGTATGCGGAGGACTCCGGGCAGGGCAAGCGGCGAGACCCGGTCACCGTCTACGGCAACGTCGGCGCGATCGGTGACGTGCACAACAGCAACGTCTCCGTCGCCGACACGGTCCTCAGCATCGGCACGAGCATCAACACCGTTGCCGACCGTGGAGACACGGACACCGCGGCTGCCATCCGTGCCCTGGCCGAGGCCGTCCAGCAAGACCCAGGGCTCGCCGAGACCCTGCGTGCCCAGCTCCTTGACAACCTCGCCGACGTCGCCGACGCGGCGGTCGCACCCGACGAACCCCGCAGGCTCAGTCGTGCCAGGGCGGCCATGGCCTCGATCACCGCTGCCGCCGGCACATCGACCCAACTCGCTGAGGCTGTCGGCAACTGGCAACACGTCCTGGGCCAACTCTTTTGAGCAGCTGGCCGCAGGAGTCGTCGGCCTGGTCGCGCAGCGCCCAGCTGACGCCTGACGGGGCCTACTGCTGGTACCTACGCACGAGGCGCTCCAGGTCCTCGGCGAAGACCGGGCCGTACCGGTCAGCGGACATCTCGTGAACGCGCTTGGCCAGGATCTCCGCGTCCAGGGTACCGGCGGCGAACTGGCCGAGCACGGACCCGTCAGGGCCGGAGATGGTCAGCACCGCGGCGGCGGGGCTCGGCTCGACGCCCCTTGGAGACCTCGTTGAGGGCGTGCAGGGCGCACGCGAGTGCAAGCGCCGAAGCCGGAGAGCCGTCCTGCGCGAAGGCGGTGGTGTCGGCGGCGCTGACCCAGCGTCCGTACTGTTCAGCGGGCATGGCGGGACTCCGTTGCGGGTTGGTCGGCGGTGCTGGCCGGTGAACGGGGATGGGCACCGTGGGTAGGGCGAAGTCGAGCTGCTTGTCCATCTCCAGCCGGAACGTGCCGTACGGGTTGATGTTCGACCAGAAGAGCGCGGTCAGCCCGCGCCGGTCCTCGTCCGAGAGCAGCAACGACCAGCCGCACCCCACTCCTGACACTTCACGTAACCGGCGCGGCCTGAGCGCAAGACTTTCCGCTCTTCACTCACGCGATCACCGCCCCGGTCGTCACGTGTACGCCGACACGCCCCGTGAGACCGCCGGCGGAACTGTCAGAGGAACCGAATAGGATCCAGCGACGCTCATATCCAGTAGGAGAGACCGTGGCTCTCGATGCCGTCGAGGCGATCCGCCAGCTTCAAGACCGGAGTTCCTCCAAGCGCCGATCGGCCGCGAAGCGACTTCGACAGCTGGGCGACCCATCTGCCGGTCCTGCCCTGCTCGAAGCCCTGAAGAACGAGGTGAGGGATTCGCGGACCTGGGAGACCCAGTATCAGATGACGATGGCGTTGGGTACTTGCGGCTCCCCGTCCGACCTCCCTTACCTGCGGGATCTCGTCCTTCAGCGCAAAACTCTCCATGCAGTTCACACTGCTGGGGGCGACGCCATTGTCCGTCTGAGCTACATGGAGCACTCCCACGCAGAGGCGATCCGCTGGTGCCTGAGTACTAGTAACGAGACGCTTGCGGGCGGAGCGTTGCAGGCCGTGGCCATGCTCCGGCTTGCCCCGGATCAGGAAACCGTCACCTACATCCTCGACTTCATCAAAGATAGGTCCCCGCACGACGGGCTCTACTTCTGGCCCGCTGTTGCCGCGGCCGGCTGGACGGGGCAGCGAGTACAAGACTTCCTCACCTCATGCGTCTCCGGCCCCCGATCCGATGTCGCCGAAGCCGCCACTACCTCCCTTGCAGGGAACTACGGCACCTACCGACCTCTGTAGCTGGCCCCGCACCCCAGGTTCGTCATGAACCCGGGCCTTCCCGCCGGAAAGTCTGGTATCGGACCCGTGGATTCCTACCGAGAACCCTTCAGCTTTCCCGAACTCACGGGGCTCGATGGGGTTGAGGGACATCGGAGCGAAGACCGATGCTAAAAGATTGTTGTATGTGGGTTCAGCGAGTGATCGAACTGACCGGGTGGGAGCCGCTCGGGATCTCCGTCGACTGGGCGGCGATCGAGGGAGAGCTGGGTGTTCCGCTGCCGGCGGACTACAAGGAGCTCTACGAGGTGTTCGGCGGCGGCGTCTTCAGTGATTCCGTCTACTTTCTGGGGCGCGGTGAGGGCCTCGCGTTCGACTTCCTGACACAGTGGCGGGTCTCCCTGTCGGTCGACCAGGACAGCAAGCTTGGAAACGTCTCCGCCGTCGAGCCCTATGCGATCTACGCGCCGGGCAGCAAGGGTCTGGTTGAGTGGGGCTCCACCGAATGGGCCGACGAGTACTTCTGGCTGATCGATGCCGAGCGGCCGGGCGATTACCCCGTCCTCGCGCGGTCCAATGACGTCGGCGCATGGCACCGGTACGACATGTCCGCCTCGGAGTTCCTCTACCGCGTCCTTGCCGATGCCGATTTTCAACCTTTCGGGATCGCGCAATACGACCTCGGCACAACGTTCAAGCCCGGCTCCGGCGACCCCTTCGACGGCCAGCCACTCTGACGAGAGGCTGGCTGTCCCACGTTCGTGGACACGACAGTGCCGTCGTTTCTCATCGAGATGCGTGGGCCAGGTGATCACCAACTGCCCCCGGAACCGGTCGCCAAACGCTGTTCCTAGAGATCAACGAAGCCAGCTCGCCGATCTCGGGGTCGACGGAGATGGCGTCCAGGGCGCGGTCCAGGGCGTGGATCTGGTGTTCGTCGGTGAGGTTCTCCAGCTGCTTCGCCGCGGAGTCGCTGAAGGCGATCTGAGCGCGACGTCGTCCTGTCATCAGGCGACGGCCGGGCGCTGGGCGGCGAGGCGGGCGAGGTAGGCCCCGCGCAGTTCCTCCCACGGCGTGCATTCCTCGACCGCCGGCAGTCCGTTGGCCGCGATGTCCTCGGGCGCACTGGCAAGCCGCCGTACAGCACCGGCGATCAAGGCGGTGGATGAAAGCGGTGCCGTGGCGGAGGAGGTCGAGGACGGGAGCGGCCCAGCCATCGATCGACGAGATCCTGCCCCACGGCGGCTTCGGCGCCCGGTATGCCGAGGGTCACGTGCCCACCTGGATCTGACCCCGCCCCGGGGCTGGAACCGCCCCTGAGGACTCCGCCAGGGCCCTTGTCCAGAGGGTCCCGGCACCACCGGGGGGCCCCCGGCTACTTGCCGCGCGAGCGCCGTCCGAAGACCGCCTGGCGCAGCGTCGGATGCTGCTGGCGCAGGTCGGTACGGCAGGAGGGGCAGTGCCGGCCGTCCGCGGCGGGGCGAATTCAGGGTCGTAGCCGAGCGGGCCGGTGATCGGCCCTCTGCACCGCTCGCACGGTGTGGCCTCGGGTTCCGGGTCAGGTTCTGGAGCCCAGCGTTCCCTCTCCGCCACCCACTCCTGCTGCCGTCGCTGCTCTGCTTCCTCAAGCGGCGGATGTGGACGGGGTCAAGCCGCCCGGGACTGCTGTTCGTGCTGTCGGCGTGCCGCATGGTGAGTGGTGTGCTGCCGGACGCCGGGAATCAACCGCAGGCGATGGAGGAAGCACGTCTGCTCGCCGCGAGACTCATCATGCGTTGAAGCGGTCAGGATCGGCGGCCTTCCAGTCCGCTGCCCAGGACTCGGGCGGCTCGATCAGCAACTGCCCGGGGGCCAGCCAGTCGTAGAGCTCCGCGTAGGACTGGACGGTGACCGGGTCCACCCGCCGGTGCAGCATGTTCGGGCGTAGTTCGGCGGGTTCACTCACGCCCAGCGAGGCGATGATCTGTTGCGCGCTTTTCACCGTGGCGGACTGGAAGCGGTGGACCCGTGCCGACTTGTCGTCGACGTTCAATGCGCGTGCGCGGTGCGGGTCCTGTGTGGCGACCCCGACGGGGCAGGCGTTGGTGTGGCAGCTCTGCGCCTGGATGCATCCGATGGCGAACATCATGGCGCGTGCCGAATTGGTGAAGTCGGCGCCTTGCACTATGCGCTTGACGATGTCGGCTCCCGTGGCCACCTTGCCGCTGGCACCGATCCTGATCCGCTCCCACAGGCCGACGCCGACCAGGGCGTTGTGGACGGCGATGAGTCCCTCGGTGAGTGGACTGCCGAGGTGGTCGGCAAACTCCAGCGGAGCCGCTCCGGTGCCGCCCTCCGCTCCGTCCACGATGATGAACCTTCTCTCCGGGCAGCACTCCTCCGATGCCGGGCTTGGCACCCTGAGAGGGCTTGAGGGACACGCATTTCACGTTGTCGTGAGCGGCCTTTTCGGCGAACCGTGCGCGGTCGAAACCTCCGTGCGCGGTGCGGCAGCCGAAGTATCCGGCCGAGTCGCGCAAGTAGCCGCCGCCGGCGGACCGTTCGAGATCGTGGAACGTGAGGTGCCACAGCCGGGCCCCGTGCGGGCGCGCTGCGGTCCCTGGGCGGCGCCAAGGTCGTCCTGGCCACCACCGACAGCTCCGACGCCATCGCAGCGACCGTGGACGGACTGTCGCACCGCGGCTCCGTCGATGTAGTGGTGCGCGCCGAGCTGCTTGGCGAGGTCGGCCATCCTTGCTCAACGTCTCGGCGATGACCTTCGGTTCGCTGTCCGCCAACGCCATCCTCGCCTCAGCGCGCCCGCTCCTAGTCCAGCGATCGAGACGGCGACGAGGTACAGCCACAGGGAGGGGTGGACCAGCAAGAGTGCCACCGGCGCGAGGCCGGCGGGGAAGACGATGGCACCGGTGACGAGCATCCTGGCCAGGTTGAGCCGCCACAGGATCAGCAGTCCCGCAGCCGACCAGCCGAACATCAGGAAAGGTGCCAAGCCTGCCACGAACGGCGAGGAGACTCCCAGCTTGGTGTGCAGGATGACAGCGCCCATCGCCGTGACCAGTTCCAGGAAGCGCGCGGAGTACACCGGCCGGATCAACCGGATCGGGACCGGGCCCGTGTTCTGGTCCCCGTCCTACTTCGCGGGGTCCTGCAGCGGCGCACCGCTGAGCATCGGCAAGGACTCCATCGACAACCAGAGGCGCCCAGCCTGACCGTCACCCCGCAGACGCAGAGAACTCCGGCGCTTCGCGCCTCCAGACCCGAGGATCGCATTCCCGCCCGGCCTGACGGCCGGGATTCCCTGCGAAGAACAAGGGATGGACAGGGTTTCGCTCTGTCCGTTGTCCACGGCATCACACGCTGACCGGGCATGTGGGCCCACGCAGACGGAAGCAGCATTGCCGAAGCTCCGCAGCCGAACGGGCCCACGTCTCCGTTGCAGCACGGGTGACCGCACGCAGTTTCGGGGTCGGCGACGGATTTTCCCGCGCCGGCTGGTCTAGATATAGACCGAACCCGACCACCATTTCGGAGTGTCTGATGCCCCTTCCCTTCCAGACTGCCGTCGTCACGGGTGCCAGCCGTGGCTTCGGGCGCGCGCTCTCCGCCGCGCTCGTCGCCACAGGCACCAACGTCATCGGCATCGCCCGCGAGAAGTCGGAGCTGCGCGCCGTACGGGACGAACTCGGCGAGGGCTTCACATCCTTCGCTGCCGATGCCACCGACGAAGCGCTCACGCAGGGGGTGATCCGCGAACACCGACCCAGTCTGCTCGTCCTCAACGCCGGGGTCACGCCGCACATGGCGCCCTTGCACGAGCAGACCTGGGAGACCTTCAGCCGCAACTGGCGCGTCGACACCCGGCACGTCTTCACCTGGATACGGGCGGCGCTGCTGGAGCCGCTGGCGCCGGGCAGTGTGGTCGTCGCGATGTCCAGCGGCGCGGCCCTGGCCGGATCCCCGCTCAGCGGTGGGTACGCCAGCGCCAAAGCAGCCATCCGGTACATCAGCGGATACGCGGCCGACGAGTCGAAACGGGCCGGGCTGGACATTCGCTTCGTCACGCTGCTTCCGCAGCTCACCCCAGCCACCGACCTCGGCTCCGTCGGAGTCGAGGGCTACGCCGCACGTCAGGGCGTCGACCGGGAAGCCTTCGTCGAAGGCCTGCAGCCGATCCTCACCCCGGACCAGGTCGCCAAGGCCGTCATCGACGTGGCAACGGACGCTGCCAGCAGTCTGGAGTATCGGGTGAGCAGCGCCGGACTGCACCCGATCAGCTGAGCCGCCCCCTACATTGGCCCTCACCGCACCGTCGAAAGAAGCCGCGATGACCTCGGACTCCGAGTTCTCCGCCCTGACCGAACCGTTCCGGCCGGAACTACTCGCGCACTGCTACCGGATCCTCGGCTCAATTCATGATGCCGAGGACCTGGTACAGGAGACCTACCTGCGAGCGTGGCGCGCGTTCGGCCGGTTCGAGGGCCGCTCCTCGGTCCGGCGGTGGCTGTACAAGATCGCCACTATGGCCTGCCTGACGGCGTTGGAAACGCGCTCCCGGCGGCCACTTCCGTCGGGCCTGGGCGCGCCCTCGGACGACCACCAGGTGCTCGTGGCTGCCCGCGAGCCGTCCGTGGCATGGCTCCAGCCCGCGCCCGACGCGCTGTTCGGAGCCGACGACCCGGCCGCGGTCGTGGCCAGGAGGACTGCAGTGCGACTCGCCTTGATCGCCGCACTGCAGTTCCTGCCCGCCCGACAGCGGGCCGTGCTGACGTTGCGCGACGTACTGGCGTTCCGGACAGCCGAGGTCGCTGAAATGCTCGATATGACGACTGCGGCTGTCGACAGCGCGCTGCGCCGTGCCCGGGCCCGCCTGGCCGAGGCCGGACCGGTCGAGGACGATTTGGCCGAGCCGGATACGGAAGCCCAGCAAGCCCTCCTCGACGGCTACGTCGAGGCGTTCACTCGGCCCGACCCTGACACGCTGGTGAAATTGTTGCGAGCCGACGTCGAGTTCGAAATGCCGCCGATCCCGACCTGGTTCACCGGCCGACGGGCCGTCGCCGGGTTCCTGGCCGACCAAGTCCTCCGCAAGGACCTATGGCGGATGGTTCCCACCCGCGCCAACGGCCAGCCCGCCCTCGTCGTCTACAAACGCGCGGGCGAGGACCGATATGAGGCGTACGGCGTCCAGGTCCTCGCCCTGATCGGCGCCCGTATCAGCCGTATCACGGCGTTCAACGATCCGAGTCTGGTGCCGACCTTCGGTCTCGTGCCCGCCCTCACGAACTGAACCCAGGCGCTACCCTTCGCTGCGGATGGTCGGCAACAGCCTCGGAAACGGGGGTAGTAGTGCCACCCGCACAGCGGTCCGTCAGTCCGGGTCGGTGGTGCCGGAGACGGCGCGGGACCGGTTGCGTGCCCAGCGCTTGAGGTCGCCGACACGGTAGAGGAGTCCGGCCGGGCAGCTTGTCTGCCCGGCGACGCGCGCGGCCCCGGCATCGCGCGAGGACACCCGAGGCACCCGTTCCCCTCGCCCGCCACCCGGCCAGCCTGCCCCACCCCCCAACCACTTCTCTTCTTCCTACTGTGGGGCGCTGTCCAGGATGTTGTTCAGGCTGTCACCCCCCTGGACCTTCGTGACGTACTCGACCGCAGCGGCCTCGGTCGGGGTGCCTTTCTTGGACACGTAGTCCTCGAACTGCTGCGTGGTGGTCAGCGCCTCACGCCCACCGGCCTGCCACTTCGCCCACAGCCATCCACCGCCTTGAGCGAGACCTTGAATACCGCCGCGACGCCCTTGCGGTCCCGGCCCTCCACCAGCGCGGCCACCGCCCGTAGCCGCAACGCTTCCTGCGCCGACGGCGACGACTGCCGTGCGTCCCCCACCAGTTCCCCCACGCAGCATTCAACGACTCAGAACGCTTACCGTTTCGGATCAATATTCTGAAACAAGAGGAACTCGAAGAGATCTCCCGTCAGCAAGTTGACGAGCTATTCATGGCACACGTGGTTTTGTTTACGGGCACACAGTTCGAGGGATATTTCGTTGTGAATTCAACCTTGCCTAAGGGTTGTCCCGCAATCGATCTTGTAGGTGTGCCAGGGCGTACCGATTACTGGGGCGGTGGTCCGGCTATCCGGCTTGGAGCAGGTTGTGGAGGCGGGCGATGCCAAGCATGGCGTGGTGCACGCCTTCGCCCTTGAGCCGGCAGTCGCGCAGGATCTTCCAGGTCTTCATTCGGGCGAGGACGTGCTCGACCCAAGCCCGGACTTGTTTGTGAGAGCGGTTGTGATCCTGCTTCCACTCGCACAGTTCGCCGCCGGCCGGGCGGCGGTGCGGGATTACGAGTCCGGTGCCCTGATAGCCGCCGTCGGCGATCGTCGTGGTCCTTCCTACGGTTTGCTTGGCCCCGGATTCGGCCCACGCCTTGCAGTCGTTGCGGTTGCCGGGCACTGGCCGTCCGACCGTGACGACCAAGCGGATGTCGGCGTCGATGACGACCTGGTGGTTCGTCGAGTAGCGGTAGTTCTTGGACTGCTCGGCGATGGTGTGATCGCGAGTCGGCACGAGGGTGCCGTCGACGATGAGCACGGTGTCCCTCCGGAAGCGCTGCCGTTGTTTGAGGGCTAGCTGTGGCCCGGTGTGGTCGATGATGCGGTCGGCGCTGGACTTTGAGACGCCGAACAGGGGCGCCCTGGACGAGTTCGTTCGACTCCTTCCCGTCGCAGGCTGGTGATCAGCTTGCGGAAGTCGCGCGGGCTCAACCCGGTGAACGGGGCTATCCAGGACGGTTCCGACGCCGTGATCACACCACCCACGCCAAGATCATCTCATCGTGAGCGATTGGGTCGTAAGGCGTGGCGCTACAGCTTGATCTGCCCTGTCAGCCACCATTCAAGGTACTTGGCCAGGCTCGGTGCCACCCAGGTGCGGCTGTCGTCCTCATGGTTCCAGACGAAGACATCGGGCCGGTCGATCCTGGACAGGAGCGCGAACAGGTCTCCGTTTCCCGCGTCCGCGAAGAAGAGCAGCGGACCGAACGGCATGTAGAGGGTGGCGAGCTCAGCGTCCTCGCGAAGGCTCTGGTTCTCAGAGGCGATTCGCCCGGCAAACCAGATGAGTCCGTCTCCGTACTCGCCCTCAACGCCGTTGCTCTCGCGGAGGAGAGCAGCGAGGTCCGCAGGCAGTGGATGGCCGAGGATCGCGGTGCAGCGGATCAGCGACGACTCCGATGCAGGGGGCTGGAAGAGGGCCGTGCCAGGCAGGGCCGCAACGACTTCGGTCCACACAGTCGATGCGACCTCCATGAGCCTGGTCTGGACGGAGTCGGCGTACAGCCCCGTCGGCGCAGGCCGCGGGGGCTGCGCCTCGACCAGCGTGACTGATCAACGAGCGAACAGTACGGTCCCGGCCGAGCCGGCCACTCACCGCCCTCGGCAATGCGCGACAGCCCTGAAAGAACGTTTTGTCCCGGCGAGGTTGTTTGGTTCGAGGTTCAGGTGTCGCGCCAGTTCAGGGTGGATTCGCGAGTGAGTCTGCGGCTTATGAGGTCGATCATCGCGACGTGGATTATGGCTTCGGAGCGGTGGGGGTGGGTTTCGTAGTCACGGGCCAGTCGGCGGTGATGCATCAGCCAGCCGAAGGTCCGCTCGACGACCCAGCGTCGCGGGATCACCTTGAATCCTTTGACGCCGGGGTCGCGTTGGACGACTTCCACGTCGATGCCGAGGCGGGCGCCGTGGTCCATGGCTTTGGTGCGGTAGCCGGTGTCGGCCCATGCTTTGGTCGCGCGGGGGTGAGCGGCGGCGATGCGGGACATCAGGTGCATGCCGCCGACGTTGTCGGAGACGCTCGCCGCGGTGACCCAGACGGCCAGGAGCAGGCCGAGGGTGTCGACCCCGATATGGCGCTTGCGGCCTGCGATTTTCTTGCCGGCGTCGATGCCCTGGCCGGCCGCGGGCACGTTCGCTGAGGTCTTCACGCTCTGCGCGTCCAGCACGCAGGCGGTTGGCTCGCCGTCGCGGCCTTCGGCTTCCCGGACCAGGCGCCGCAGGAGGCCGTTGAGTTGGTCGAAGATGCCTTCTTTTTGCCAGGCGGCGAAGTAGCCGCAGACCGTTTCCCACGGCGGGAAGTCGTGGGGCAGGTAACGCCAGGCAATGCCGGTGCGGTCGACGTAGAGGATGGCGTCCATGAGGCGGCGCAGGTCATGCTCAGGCGGGCGACCGATGTCGAGACCCTTGCCTCTGCGCTCGCCCCGCCACGTGGTGAGCGTGGGCTCGATCAGTTCCCAGCGCGCATCGGAGAGGTCGCTGGGATACGGGCGCTGTCGCGTCATGTTTCGGTAGTACCGTCGAGCAGGCCGCCTCCCCAGGGCGCAAACGAGGTCAACCGGGGGCGCGTTGGGATCAGACAGGAGCAGAAGCAACGAAACGGTTCGCCGAACGACGACACGAATCCCTTGCCCCGCATTAGGCACGTCTGCCCCGAGAGCCCCATACCGGCTCGGTCTGCGAATCGACGCCAAACAACCCCGGCGGGATAAAACGCTCTTTTAGGGCGCGTTTGAGATGTTGATCAAGGTCGTGAAACGATCTTCAGATGTCTCGTGGCGATCTGACGGATACACAGTGGGAGCGGCTGGAGCCGCTGTTGCCGCCGATACCGAAGATGGGTCGGCCTCCGAGGGATCGACGGCAGGTCTTCGACGGGATCTGGTGGCGGGCCCGGACCGGCTCGCCCTGGCGGGACGTGCCCGAACGGTACGGACCGTGGGAGACCGCATACACGGTTTTCCGTCGGTGGCAGATCGATGGGACCTGGCCCCGCATTTTGAAGAAGTTGCAGGCCAAAGCGGACGCCGACGGGATTATCGAGTGGGAGGTCTCCGTCGACTCCACGGTCTGCCGGGCCCACCAGCACGCCGCCGGGGCCCGCAAAAGGGTGCTGACGATACGGGCCGGACGCGTTCGGATGGTCTGGCGGCCGAGCCGGACAACCACGGCCTCGGTCGCTCTCGCGGTGGCCTGACCACCAAGATTCACCCGGCCGTGGATGCCTCGTTCCACGTCCTCGCGGCTGTCATCACGGCAGGCCAGAGAGGTGACGCGCCCGTCTTCGAGCAGGTCATGGACAAGATCCGCATCCCCCGTCCCGGCGGCGGACGTCCGCGCACCCGACCGGACCATGTGCTCGCCGACCGCGCCTACTCCTCCCGCCAGATCCGCGCCTACCTGCGCAGACGGCAGATCCCGCACACCGTCCCGGAGAAGCGCGACCAGGCCGGACACCGGCTCCGCCGAGGCTCGGCCGGTGGCCGCCCGCCCGGCTTCGACCGCGAGACGTACAAGCGCAGGCACAAGGTCGAGTGTCGGATCGGCCTTCTGAAGCAGGCGAGGGGCGTCGCGACCAGGTATGACTGTGATGATGTTGCGGTGCCGCCTTGGGCGGTGGTCTGGCCCGCGATACGACTGGCCTTGCTGCCTTGCGTTTGATCTGCCGACTGCTGTCTGAGGCGGTGCCTGCTGCCACCGTAGTCGGCCAGTTCTTCCTCGACTCCGCCATCCGAGCCACGCCCAAGGGCGACAAGGGCGAAGGCCAGGCGTCGGCCTCGTGGAAGTTCACCCACCCCGCCTGGGCCGGCCCCGTCAAACGCGGTGACGCTGCCCACGCCGCCCGTGCGCTGCGACAACGCTCTGCCCGGCACGTCCAAGATCGGCTGTGTCATGCCGAACATCCCGGAGATGGTGTACGCGAAGAACGGGCCGTACCCGGAGCTGGCCAAACATATTGAGTACGCGCAGAACACGAAGAACCTGCCCGGCAAGCACAGCACCCAGCGCTACCTCACCCGGCTGACGAACCAGACCAAGATCACCCAGAATCGCAAAAAGGCCTGCCCGTCCAGCCGTCGCCTGATCAACGCAACGCGGAACGAGGACGGTGGCCGGGCCCTGAAAAACTTCTACGGGTATAACCGCATCATTGAGAAGGACAAGTTCCTCGTCTGGATCAAGTAGCCGCCAACCGGGGGTAGAGGACTGCAATATGAGCGATGAGGTTGAACGGGACAGCCAGCACGTCCCGGTCGAGTACCACCATTTCGACATCAGCGACGAGGACGGACCCACCGGCCTCGACCTGGACCGCACTCACAACGGACTCGTCAGGACCGCTGACGGCGTCACCATCGTCAGCACGGGGATCCACACCGGCTACGTCGACGTCACCGTCTCGCTCCACGAGGCCGAACCGTCACCCGACGACGGCAACTGGCAGGAGATCGTCGAGATCTCGGCCCACTCCGCGGCCGGGACACCGCCGTCGACCTCGCACCCGACGAAGTCACCGAGTGGACCGCCGGGCGTCAGGGTGTTTCACGAGTGACCGCCTATGAAACACCAGGGGGTGCGCCCAGGGGCTCGTGTCGGGTCGAGGTCATGCGGCGGTTACCCGGTGCGGGCGGGCAGTTCGCCGATCGCGTGGCGGATCGCGGTGAGGAAGGTCTGGATCAGGGGGTGCTCCCCGGCTCCGGCACGTACGGTCGCGAGTACGGTGCGCGTGTGGCTGGCGGAGCCGTCGAGGATGACGCCGGGGGCGCGGTCGAACCACAGCATGTCGGGCAGGAAGGCCACCGCGTGGCCCTGCTCGACCAGCCGTGCGTGGACCAGCATGTCCGCGGACACGTAAGCGACGTCGGGCTCGAACCCGGCGGCGTGACAGACGGCCGTCGCCCATGCCCGGGCGGGCGTGCCGGCGGGTTCCATCACCCAGGGGCGCTCGGCCAGATCAGCGAGCGACACCACGGGTGCGGGGGTTGCCAGCCGCATGGCGTCCTCGCACAGCAGGTAGTGCTCGAACTCGGAGGCGCGGGCCGGTGGCGCGTGCCCGGGGAACGTCTCGTCGATCACGAGGTCGAAGTCCCGGGTAAGCAGACCGGGCAGCGAGGTGTGGGGCTCGGCCTGGCTGGCCTCCACCCTTGTCCGGGGATGGTTCTCCCGTAGCCAGGTCAATGCGACGGGCATCAGTGCGAGCATCGCGGTCTGGAAGGCCGCCACCCTGATCGTCCCGGACACCTCCCGCAACGAGGCCGCGATCTCCGCCTCGGCGCGCTCCAGCTCCCGCAGCGCCTTCTCCGTGCGGGCGACGAGGATCTCCGCCTGCGGTGTCAGCCGGACCCCCCGGCCCTCCCGCTCCAGCAGCCGAGCGCCGACTTCTGACTCCAGCAGCGTCAGTTGCTGGGAGACAGCCGAGGGACTGTAGGACATGGCCGAGGCGACAGCAGCCAGCGTGCCGCGGTACTTCAGCTCCCGCAGCACCGCCAGGCGGCGCAGGTTGTACACGCCCCTCACTCCATTCATCAGATTCTGTGACCTGTTTCCTCCAGAAACATTCACTTTACTGAAGAGAGGTGCTTTGGGACTGTGAAGGCAGAGCAGCACCGCACAGATGGGAAATAAAGGGCATGGACATCGAAGCGCTCCGCCAGGACACCCCGGGCACCGCGAACCGGATTCACCTCAACAACGCGGGCGCGGGCCTACTGTCGCGTCAGACGCTCAAGGCCGTGACCTCCCATCTGGAGCTGGAGGCCGCGATCGGCGGCTACGAGGCCGCGGGCCAGGAACGGGACCGCATTGATGCCGTCTACAAACGCATCGCCCGACTGGTGGGTGGGCAGGCGGACGAGATCGCGCTGTTCGACAACTCCACCCACGCCTGGAATGCCGTGTTCTACTCCATGACGTTCAAGCCGGGCGACCGCATCCTCACAGGCCGGGCTGAGTACGGCAGCAGCGTTCTGGCCTACCTGCAGATAGCCCAGCGCACCGGAGCCGAGGTCGTCGTCGTCCCCAACGACGAGTCCGGCCGGCTCGACACCGCCGCCCTGGCGAACCTGATCGACGACCGCATCAAGCTGGTGGGCATCGCCCACGTCCCCACCAGCGGCGGCTTGGTCAACCCGGCCGCCGAGATCGGACGCATCACCCGCGCCGCCGGCGTTCCCTTCCTCCTCGACGCCACCCAGTCCGTCGGCCAGTTCCCCGTCGACGTCGCCGAGCTCTGCTGCGACATGCTCACCGCCACCGGCCGCAAGTTCCTGCGCGGCCCGCGCGGCACGGGCTTCCTGTGGGTGCGCCCCGAGGCACTGGCATACCTGGAGCCGCACGTGACCGAGATTGCCGCGGCCACCTGGGACGGCAAGCGCAGTTTCACCTGGCACGACGGCGCGCAGCGTTTCGAGACATGGGAGGTCAGCTACGCCAACGTCCTGGGTCTGAGCGCCGCCGTCCAGCAGGCCCTGGACCTCGGCATGGACGAGATCGGCCGACACACCCTCGCCCTCGGCGCCTATCTGCGCGACCGGCTGGACGCCGTGCCCGGCATCACCACCTACGACCTCGGCCGGCAGCGGTGCGCGATCGTCACCTGCAAGGTCGACAACATGGCCACGGCCGATGTCGCGGCCGCCCTGGCCGGGCACGGCATCAACGTCAGCACCACCGACCCGGTGCAGACCCAGTTCGACACCGAGGACCGGGACGTCCACCCGCTGGTACGGCTCTCGCCGCACTACTACAACACCGAGGCCGAGATCGACCGCTCCGTCGAGGTCCTCGCCGAACTCGCTGCGGCCCGCTAGTGCCGTGACCGCATTGGTTCGCCGGGTCGGTCAAGCCGCGATCTTGAGAGGGCGTCCGCCCCAGCGGATACCCTTCTCGCTGCGGATGCGGGCGCGTTCGCGGCGCTGAGCGGCTAGGACGTCGGGGTGACGGGCATGCTGGTTGCGCCAGCGCAGGTAGGCATGTAGGGCCCGGGTCTGGAACATGTGGTTGTGGTGGTTTGTGAAGCACAGCTCGACCCGGTTCTTCCGCGCCCAGCGCCGGATCGTCTCGCCCTTGTGGGCGGACAGGTTGTCCAGATGACGTAGATCGGGGCGCCGCCCGGGCGGCGCAGAAGCCCACATCCAATGCCTTCATCTCCCTCATGTCCCGCCGCCTGGCCCGGTCTCGCCGCCAGACCGAAGCGCTGCCAGCCACCCTCGCAGCCTCCTGAAGACCAAGCGCTGCCAATGCCGTTCGGAACGGCGACCGTCGACGCCCAACCGAACGGCAAACGGGAGTACCACAGCACTTCATAATGCCGTGACCTGCGAAAAGAGGATGTGACAATGGGCCATCAGCCGCTCATAGTCCCGTGCGTTGCGCCGGGCCCGCATCGTCCACGAGTTGCTCCTCTCCACCACCCACCTCTTGGGCAGCAGGACGAAGCCCTTGGCGTCCTTGGCGCGGGGGACGACCTTGATGGTGATGCCCAAGCGGGCCGCGTCGCGGTCCTGGACGTCGGCGCAGCGGCAGCGGATCGGTGAACTCATTGGACAGCTACGCGACTTCGACCAGATGGTTCCCGGCGAGTCCGTCCAGCATCTCACCACCAAGTACACCACCCTCAAGCACCGCGTCCACCAGCTCGCCCAGGAGCACCGCAAGCTCCAGGAACGACTCGAAGGCGCCCGCTCCAACCTCCGATTCACGGACAAGCGCATCGCCGACCTCGAGGTTCAGCTCCTCGAACGCGATCAAACCTGAGGCGGTAGCCACATCCCCAGGCGGATTGCCTGGTCAGTTCCGTCCGGCGGCCCTTCGGCCGATCTGTTCAAGGAACTCTTGGATGGATGATGCGAAGACCTCGAAATCGTCGAACCAGGAGGCTGTAATCGACCTCCAGACTCGTCCGCTGCCTGCCACTGCGAACAGATGGCCACCGCCATCACTGGCGAACACGATGGCAGGGGGCTCGTCGTCGATCTGGACAGATCCGTACTCGCGGAAGTGCTCGGCAACTGTCCAGGCTGGGTGGACGAAGTATCCGTGCTCGACATCAGGCAAGGAAACTTCGCAAATCACCCAGTAAAGGGTGGTCAGGTCAGAGGGAATCGGCGTCAGATCCACGAGTGCTGCCGTCGCCTTGTGGCTCTCATCCGTTGCGAGTGCGACGGCGTTCTCACCAGGCGTGAAACCGTGCGTCTTCAGAAACGACGACACCAAAGCCCTGAGCTCCGCAGAAGTCTGCTCGCACCAGCCTCGCAGCCACTCCGAGTCGAGCCGCTCACCAGACACGTTCATCCTCCTCGGCGCACCGCCGGCTCGGCATTCGCGAGCCTCGAAGAATCTACCGAAGGGCATCGCGGACATGACCGCGACGCATCGTCGCAGTTCAGAGCTCATCCGATGAGCTCCACGGTCGGCAAAGACGACGCGGCGCCGAGGCCATTTCTCCGGGGCCCCGTCCTTCGGCATCTGACAGGCGGGAGTCGGGAGGAGAGCTTTGAGCAGGGCCCATTCGAGGTCGCTGGTGCCGGAGGGGCAGCGGTAGCGGGGCAGCAGCATGACGGTCTGGGGCCGCGACCGGTGGATGGGGCCAACTGCGGGGCAGCCACGGCCCGTTGCCACTCGTGCTCCGGTTCACTCCAGGTTGGCCAGAAGCTGAAGGGTGGGCTCGATCGCCCCCAGCTGCGCCATGACCGTGCGGATGCAGGGGTCCTCGGGGGTCTTCTTCTGGTGCGGGAGGAGGGTCCCGGCGATGAAGTTGGCCACCCGGTGGTGGACGGTCTCGAAGAACGCCCATTCGTAGCCGGTCCACACCTCCGGCGCGTCATCCAGCATCCGATACCCCCATCTTGTGTCCCAGGTCACGGGCGGCAGGCCCTTCGCCACTGCGACCTTGCGCAGATGCGCGAGCCCGGTGTGGACCTGCGCGCGGGTGCGTTCGGTGGCGGACATCAGCTGGGTGATGGTCAGGCCGGCGGGACGGGCTTCCCGGAGGGCGCCGAGGATCGCTTCGGCGTGGACGTGAGCGGGGACTCCCCGCCCCATCGCCTACTCACCCGAGCCCTTCAGCAGCTTTTCCAGCTGCTCGGCGAGGTCGACCTCGCCGCGGGTGACGGCGTTCTCGATCCAGTCGGCCGCGGCGCGAACCCGGGCAAGGCCCCGGCAGACCGTCTCGCGTTCGCCGTCGTCGTAGTGCTCGCCGCGTAGGTTCGGCACGATCCTGTCCGCGGTGGTGGCGAACTGCGCGCAGGCCGCGACCAGATCCATGAACTGGTCGTTGTGCTCCATGCGGTGCGGCGGCGTGCCTGCTTTCTCCTGCGCGAACTGGGCCTGCTGGCGGAACCGGTCGAACTGGGCTTCATTAACGGCGTGCCGGGCCGTGTCATCGGCCATGGCCTTCGAAACGACCGCCGGACGGCGCAGGAAGTCGGTGGTCACCACCGCGGCGACCGCGTCGTCGGTGGCCAGGTCGTGGATCGCCTCCACCTTCTCCTGGACGCTCTCCGGGGAGTTGACCTTCCAGCCCACCACCCGCTTCGCGCTGTCGTGCGTCCACCTCGGCGGACCACCGCGGGGGCTGGGCGGGGGGTTGTTGACCGCCTCGAAACGCTCCTGCTCAGCGGGGATGCCGGCCAGGACCTTGTGGATGGCGTGCGAGACGTCCGCCCGTCGGCGCTCCTTCGGCCAGCGCGAGGACACCCACCGGTAACTACGGACCGTCCTACAGGCCAGGCCGACATCTTCGCCGAACATCCGGATGGCCTCGCTGACGGTGAACAGGTCGTCCTTCCCGGACGGATTCGCACCCCCGTACGAGCACATCGGCTCGATTTCCAGGGCCGCGTCACCGAGGCGCCACTGGGCGCTGCTCATCATGCCCACCCAGTCCCGCCCCAGCTTGACCAGCTCGTCGCAATGGTCCCGGGTCACACTGCCGACCATCGCGGACATCCGCACCCGCCCCCACAGGCATCCGGGCGCGGCATCCTTCGTGCCGCCAACTCGCTTCGAATACACGCCACTTGGCACCATCCGGCGCCCCGGAAGCGGTTGCCAGGGCGCACGGGCCCGGCGCGTGGAGTGGCCCTGCCTCGGCGGTGCGCGCTGTCTCACACCCCGCCCGGCTGCGTGCGCTGCCGGTGCCAGGCCCGTTTGCGGCAGGGGGAAGAGCAGTACCGTGCCGAGACGGGATGTTCCAACCCGATCGTCCAACTTGCGCCGCACTCCGGGTAGTTCGCCATCCTGGCGGCCTGGACCGCCTCGGTCCTGGCCCTCGTGCGCCGCAGCCAGTGCCAGTGCCGCGAACGGCAGGCCGAAGAACAGAACACCGCCGCCGCCTTCACCGACGGCATCAGCGGAACACCGCACCCACGGCACAACTGCGGCCCGCCATCCTGCTCCGCGTCCACGACCAGCCGCAGCCGGGGAACACCGCCCCTACCCGTGCTCGCCACCGTACGAAGCGAAAATGACCGCCGGAAGTCCCCCATACGGGTCAGGCGCGGTCCGTCAGCTCCTCGGCGAACACCTGCGACAGAGGCTGCGGTCCCACGTATTGCTGGCAGTTGCACTGGCCGGCCTCGTATCGCAGCGGCTTCTTGTTCTCGTCCCAGGCCGTCGGCACCTCGACGCGTTCGTGGCACCGGCCCTGCTTGTCGTGCTTGGCGAGATGGTGCGTGCATCCGCACACCGGCTCCGGCGGCTTGTGCACCGCTTCGATGGCCAAACGTTCCTGCTTCGCTGCCTCCAACAACTGCAACTTCCGCTCATGCCGATTGCGCAGCGCGGTGCGGACGTTGTCGGCTGCCCACGCGAAGCCACCCGTCCAGAAGATGATGAGAACCCACCAGAACCAGTCCACCAACCGCCCCTTCCCCGTGTCCTGCTGCCGGTCAGCATAGACGGCTCTTCCAAGGCGCCTTCGCCTCGTCATGGAGGCCTCAGACACAGCTCCTAAGGAGTTCGCCGTGTTGCAGGCGACGGTGTCGTCCCCGGACCAGCGGGGGTGGCTCGCCGCCGATCAGGGCGTGCCCGCATCCAGCAGGTCGTCCCCGCACCAGCGGGGGTGGCTCGCCGCCGATCAGGGCGTGCCCGCATCCAGCAGGTCGTCCTCGCGACCGCGGGGGTAGCTCGCTCGCACCGGTCGAGGTCGACCGCACGGCGGGGTCGTCCTCGCGCCTGCGGGGGTGGTTCCGACCAGCGCACCGGGGCGCATGTCCTGTCTGAGTGCTGTCCCGTAAACGGAGGTGGCTCGGCTCAGGCGGTGGCGGTCAGGGGAGCAGTGGCTTCCCAGACGAACCCGTCCGGGTCGCTGAATGGGCTGGCGGCGCTGGAGAGCACGAGCCGGTGCGATCCGGTGCCGTCGGCGGGGACACCCGCATCCTTGGCGAGAGCGCGGCGCTTGTACAGAGCCAGTTTGACGGGGCCCGACCCGGTGGCGAACTCGACGTACTTGCCGCCGAAGCTTTTACCCACAGTGAGGCCCTGCTCGACGTAGAACTGCTTGCTGGCCTTCACGTCCTCGACGCCCAGCAGGAGCACGAGCTCGTCGAAGTCCCGGGTGATCGGGCCCGTGTCCTTCTTCGTCGACGTCGCGATCTTCCAGATCGTGCCGTCCGGGGCCTGAACGACGCCGCCGTAGCCCCACAGTGACTTCGAGGTGGGTTTGAGGGCGGTGGCGCCGGCGTCGAGGGCGGCACCGACGAGGGCGTCGACGTTGCCCGGCTGGGACACCACGAGCGACAGGGTGAAACCGCGGAAGCCGGTCGATGGGGCTTCGATGGCGCGCAGGCGCACTTGCGACGAGTCCAGTCCGAAGGCGGTGGAGTAGAAACGGGCGGCGGCCGTGGTGTCGGCCACCTCAAGGGTGACGGAGTCGATGGAGTTCATGTCTTCGACGGTAGCGGCGGTCGGGTCACCGATGCTTCTCGAAAACTGCCCAGTCTGGCGGTCCGGGGCCACGGGCCTGAGTGGCCCTCCGACCGCCGCCCCGCCCACCCGAGCCGTGGTCGGCGTCGAGCAGCCGGGCTGGTACGGCGCGCCCCGGCCGCGAGGAGGCTGGCCGCCGCGGGAACCCACCTGGTGACGGCGTCCGACCTGAGGTTCGGGGCGCAGCGGATGCGGTGCACGTCGCGGACGTCGGCGGCCACTGCGGGGAACGCGGAGGTGGTGCCTCTGGCGCCCGTGCATGCGGCCGGCGTGAGGGTCCGGCTGGTGGAGCAGTCCCTCCCCGGGGACGGATCCGACTTCCGGGCCGGTGTCCAGTCCGTCACCCTCGCCGGGTGACAGACGGCGAACGACAGGTCAGTCCACGGTTCGGAGATCATTACGGGACAGCACTCGAGTAGTCCCTGCGCCCGCTGGGTCAACTCGGCGGCCGCAGGGCGTGAAGGACGCTGGGGTCGCATCATCCACGCGCTCGCGGGAGTAGCTCGAAGGCCCGGGACGGCATCGACACCGCCGGGCTGTCGTACCGCGCCCGCGGGGGGCAGCTCGATGTTCCTGAGGAAATACCCGAGACCGTCCCCGTCGTCCCCCGCGCCTGCGGGGGTCGCTCGCCGAGCGCACCCGCCGGGACGAGCCCGTGGTAGTCGTCCCGGCACCTGCGGGGGTAGCGCCGGCAGCAACGGCACCGACTCCGGCTGCTTACGACATGGTCCGCGATTGAGGTCAGGACGTGCCGGCCTGACGGATCGGCTGGTGGGTGATCAGCAGGCCGCCTGTCAGGCGAGCGCTCGGCTTGCGGCGGGTCGGCCGACGGGCGGAGCGGTCCGAGACCAGTGAAGCGATCGCACGATGGGCCTCGGCGCCCTGGTCGAGCCGCATCGCGGACCGCGTTGTAAACCTCTGGTCGATCGCATCATCCCGGAGGGAAGCTGTGCCCCATGACGACAACCTTGATCACCGGGGCCAACAAAGGCCTCGGCCACGAGACCGCCCGCCGCCTCATCGCCGCGGGCCACACCGTCTACATGGGAGCGCGCAATATCGAGCGGGGCTCGGCGGCCGCGGCCGAGCTCGGCGCCCGGTTCGTGCAACTCGATGTCACCGACGATGCGTCGGTCGCTGCCGCGGTGGCCACCATCGAGGCCGACGGCGACCTGGACGTCTTGGTCAACAACGCCGGAATCGAGGTGCGGTCGCCGGGAGGCGACATCATCGGCGCCGCGGAGCTGACCGCCGACGTGATGCGGGAGGTGTTCGAGACCAACGTCTTCGGCCTGGTCCGGGTGACCCATGCCTTCCTGCCACTGCTGGAACGCTCCTCCGCCCCGGTCGTGGTCAATGTCAGCAGCAGCCTGGCCTCGCTGGTCCAGGCCGGCAAGGGGTATCCGGGGGTCGCCTACCCGGCCTCCAAGACCGCGGTCAACATGCTCACCGTGCAGTTCGCCAAGGCGTTCCCGCGGATGCGGATCAACGCCGTGGAGCCCGGCTACACCGCGACGGACCTGAACCGGCACGAGGGCACACAGACCGTCGAGCAGGGCACCGAGATTATCGTTCGGATGGCTCAGCTGGGGCCTGACGGCCCGACCGGCGGCTACTTCGACGCGGCGGGCCCTCTGCCCTGGTAGGCGACGAGGTTGGCGACGAGATCCGCGATGCTGCTCGACCAGGGCCGTGACGTGACAACGGCCGTACAGGCTCTTCGAGTGTGACCAAGAAGTGGGCCGTGCGGCCTCGACCCATCCTGCCTTCTGCGACGTCCCGCTGCGCACTCTGGCCGACGTGTCCGCCTACGCCGAGGCCGACGTGTCCGCCTACGCCGAGGCCGAGGGATCCGGCTACGGATCGACGGCGCCGAGACCCAGGTCCGCCGCCCCAAGGCCAACCGGCCCGGACGGCGGGCCTTCGTTTCCGGCAAGAAGAAGCAGAACACCATCAAGACCACCACCATCAGCGACGGCCAGGGACGCCTGCTGTGGTCGGGCGCGGACCGCCCGGGCCGGATGCACGACCAGACCGCGATGCGCACCGAGGGCATCGCCGAGCAACTCCGGCTCCGCCCGAAGGCGACAGCCGAGGTCGACGAGGGTTACCGGGGCTCCAGCGCTACACCGGCCGACGCGAGGACTACGCCGAGACCCATCGCGCGATCGCTTCACTGGTCTCGGACCGCTCCGCCCGTCCGCCGACCCGCCGCAAGCCGAGCACCGTGTACTGGTTCTCGCCTGGCGGGCTGCCTGCCTGCTGATCACCCACCAACCGACCCGTCAGGCCGGCACGTCCTGACCTCAATCGTGTTTCCTGCGCCCTGATCCGCCGGACAGGCCCTAGCGGCCGGCCCGTGGCGTGATCTGCTGGTCGATGATGTCGCGGAGTTGGCGACGGCCGGCGATGCCGAGCTTGGGGTAGGAACGGTACAGGTGTGAGGCGACGGTGCGGGGGGACAGGAACAGACGGTCGGCGATCTCGCCGTTGGTCAGGCCGTGTCCGGCGAGGATGACGATCTCGCGCTGTTGAGCGGTGAGGCCGTCCAGCGCGCCCGGGGCGCCCTGCGGGGCTTGCACCGTTACGCCGCAGGCACGCAGCTCGGATTCCGCGCGCCGGGTCCACGGTGCCGCGCCCAGACGGCGGAACGTTTCCAGGGCGGTCACGAGGATGGGCTTGGCGTCGTTGATCCGTCGCTGCCGACGCAACCATTCCCCGTAGTCCAGCTGAAGCTGGGCCCGTTCGAACGGCCATGTGTCTCCGGCGGGATCGGCCAGGGGTGCGGCGAAGTGGGCTTCGGCGTTGTCGGGCCCGGCGAGCAGTCCCCGGGCGCGGGCCGTGAGTTGTTCCAGGCGCGGCCCGGGCGCGGGGTCCACGCGAGCCAGCGCGCGCTCCAGCAACGTACGCGCTTCGAGGTGCCGTTCGGCGCGCACCGCCGCAGCGGCGAGGTCGGCGACGGCGAGGTACGAGAAGTGATGGTGCAGGGGTGTGCCGTCGGCGGAGAAGAGCCGGCTGAGCTGCGCGTACGCGGTCACGTAGTTGCCCTGGGCCAGCGCGGCGAGACCTGCCGTCTGCCAGATCCTGGCGGCGAACCCGCGGTATTCGCAGGTGTCTACGGCGGCGCGCACGCGGGCCAGCAGCGGTGCCACCTGGTCGTGTTCGCCGCGCATGGCCGCCACGATGGCCGTGGTGAGGTCGGCCGAGCCCGCGACGGTTTCCATCTTGTAGGCGGCGGCGATGTCGCCCGCCTCTCGGGCGGCGGCGAGTGCGTCGTCCCAGCGCCCGCTGTCGACGCATGCCCATTCCAGTGCCGACAGCACGCCGCCGCTGGCACCGCGGACGCCCGGGGCGCGCAGCCGGCTGAGTGCTTCGCGCAGCACCCTGACCGCCAGTTCGGTTTCGTCCAGGACCCAGGCCGCCGCGCCGAACGTACCCGGGTCCGAGAGGGATCCTCCCGCTGTGCGCCGCAGGCGGGGGACGATGTCGGCTCTTTCGCCGAACGGGTCCGTGCAGGCCTGGATCCAGATCCGGTACTCGTCGGCGCGGCCGGCGGGCCAGTCATCGGCCGACGGCGGTGGGCCGCCCCGGGAGTCGAGCAGGTCGAGGGCGGCACGTGCCTTGGCGCAGACTTCGGGGAGTCCGGTCTGGTGGGCGACCGTGGCGGCCATCCAGGCGGCCTGCCACGCGATGGCCGGTAGCCTCGGGGAGGCCTCGGCGGCGACGGACAGGAGTGTGTCGAACGCGTCGGCGTTGCGGTTGGACCACAGCAGGGACCAGCCGATGTCCAGCCGGGCGGCGATGCGCAGGTCCGGGTCGGAGGTCAGCGTGAGTACCTTGCCCGCCAGTTCGCGTACCCAGTCGGCCTGTCCGGCGGGCAGGGCGAGTTCGGCGGCGGCCAGCAGTCGCCGGGCCTTGTCGGGTTCGCCGGGGCTGAGCTCGGCGGCGCGTTCGAGGGCGCGTGCCGCCGCGGCGGCGCCGCCGCGGCGCTGTGCCTGGGCCGCGCTGTCTTCGAGCAGCGCGGCCAGGTGCTCGTCGGGTTCCAGGGCGGCGGCCGCCAGGTGCCAGGCGTGGCGGTCGGGCTGGTCGCGGAGCGCGTCGGCGACCTGTCGGTGCGCCGCGGCCCGCTCGGCGAAGGGCGCGGCATGATAGACGGCCGACCGGGTGAGCGGATGGGCGAACCGCGGGCCCGGCGTGTCCAGTCGGATCAGGCCCGCCGCTTCTGCCGGGGCAAGGGCGTCGGCGGAAAGCCCTGGTACCGCCGTGGTCAGGTCCGGGCTGTCGGCGGCCGCGGCGAGCAGCAGCGCGGATCGGGCCGCCGGGGGCAGAGTGACGTACTGGGCGGCCATGAGGGCGGTCAGTTGCCCGGTCAACGGCAGCGGCTCGGCGGTCCATCGGCGCCCCGCGTCGGGATCCGTGGCGATCACCCTGGCCAGCTCGATCAGTGCCAGTGGGTTGCCGACCGCCTGGGTCAGCACCTGTTCACGCAGCCGACCGTGCGGCGGGCGCGGTTGCGCGTCCAGGAGCAGGCCCGCGTCCGGCCGGGTGAGTGGTTGCAGCAGGAGCTGCGGCAGGTCCCGCTCGAGACCGGCGGGAGGTACGTTCCCGCGGGCGCCGGCCAGCAGCACGAGCTGCTCCGATTCCAGGCGGCGGGCGGCGAAGGCGAGCGCGTCGAGGGAGGCACGGTCCAGCCATTGCGTGTCGTCGGCTGCCACCAGCAGCGGCTGCTCGTCGGACAGCTCGGACAGCAGGGTGAGTACGGCGATCCCGGTGAGCAGGGCGTCGGGCGGCGCGGGGTCGTCGGAGAGCCCGAACGCACCGCGCAGCGCCTCGGCCTGGCGGGTCGGCAGGCGGGCCACACGGTCCAGCGCCGGGCGCAGCAGTTGGTACAGCCCGGCGAACGCCAGGTCCTGCTCCGACTCCCTGCCGGTGGTCGCCAGCACCCGCATCCCCGCCGCCTTGGCCTCGCGCGCGGCTTCGGCCAGCAGGACGGTCTTGCCCAGACCCGGATCGCCCAGGAGCAGCAGAACGTGGCTTTCCTTGTGGGGCGGAGCGATCAGTTCCCGCAGCAGGGACAGCTCCTGCCGCCGCCCGATCACGTTCGTGTCCTTGCGGGTCATCGCGGAAACGCCACCCTCACCCGGCCAAAGAGAGGCCCGCACACAGCCAAGGTGATCCGGTCGCGCAAAGCCGTGTGCAGTCAGGTTGCGGATACCGGACGGCCGCTGCGCGGCACAGGGTTGAGTGTATGGATGCTGTCCCCTGCGCGCGACGGAACGCGGTTTCGTGATGCCGTATGTCATGGTCGGCCGGGAGAACACCGGTGACATCCGGATCCACTACGAGGACCACGGCGCGGGCCCGCCCGTCGTCCTGGTCCACGGCTATCTCGCCGACGGACGCTCGTGGGAGAAGCAGGAAGCGGCTCTGCTCACGGCCGGGTACCGCGTCATCAGCTACGACCGGCGCGGCGGCGGCGACTCGGGCAGGCCGGCGGTGGGCTACGACTACGACACGCTGGCCGCGGACCTGAACGTACTGCTGGAAGTCCTGGATGTGCTGGACGCGGTGCTCGTCGGCTGCTGCTCCGGCACCGGGGAACTGACCCGGTACCTGGGAACGTACGGGCAGCGGCGGGTCCGCGGCGCGGCGCTGCTGGCGCCTCTGCCGCCGTTCCTGCCCCGGTCCGACGCCAACCCGGAGGGCATCGCCCCGGGCGTCCTCGACGCCTTCCTCGGCGAGCTGTCCGCCGACCGCCCGGCGGCGATCAAGGCCTACCTGGACCGGTACTACAACATCGACTACTACAACACCGACTACCGCAACACCGACCTGCTCGGCGGGAGCCGGGTGAGCGACCAGGCGTGGCAGAACAGCTTCCATGTCGCGCTCCGGGTGTCCGCGGTCGCGGCCCTGGGCTGCGCGGTCGCTTGGCGGGAGGACTTCCGCGACGACGTCGCCCGCATCACGATCCCCGTCCTGATCGTCCAGGGCGCTCAGGACAGGGTCATGCCGCCCGGCGCGACCGGGAACCGCCTGGCCGTGATGCTGGCCGACGCCCGCCTCGCGGTGATCCCGGACGGCGGGCACGCGATCATCTGGACGCACGCCGCCCAGGTCAACCAACTGCTCGTCGGCTTTCTGCAAGCCCTGTAACGCGTACGTCAGTCGGCGAGGAACTCCAGCAGAGCCTGGCTGACCGCTTCGTGGTGCGTCCAGCAGATGTTGTGCGGGCCGCCCTCGACGCTGACCAGCCTGAGATCCGCGACCAAGGCGGACAGTCGTCCTGCCGTGGCCTCGAACGCCTGGCCGTCGACACCCTCGGGATTGTCGGCCGCCTTCAGCAGAAACGGCGGGACCGTCCCGATCAGCACCGCCTTGTCCACCCAGCCGGGGCCGTACGTGCCCGGTGCCCATCGAGAACCCGTAGAGCACCACGCCGGTCGTAGCCGGTCGTGGGCTCGCTCGACGGGCCGAACCCCGCCGGTCGTAGGTGATCACCCGGTACCCGGCGGCCGGTATCCGCAACCCGACTGCACCTCCCCCGCGGCGGCCCGGTGCAGTCAACATGCGGATTCCGCCGCCGCGCCGCGGCTGATTCGCTCGGGTCATGGAGCTCAACTCGTACTCAGGTCTGCCGAACGAGCGGGTCAAGGCCGCGAACGGCATCGACTACGCGTACCGCGACACCGGCCCGACGGACGACGGCGCCGGTGTGCCGCTGGTCCTTCTCCAGCACTTCCGTGGAAACCTCGACAACTGGGATCCGGCGCTGATCGACGCGCTGGCACCGGCCCGGCGTGTCATCGCCTTCGACAACGCCGGAGTCGGCGGCTCCAGCGGGACGACTCCGAACACCGCGGACCAGATGGCACACGACGCCATCGCCTTCATCGAGGCGATCGGGGCCCTGGGCCTCGGCCAGGGCCCAGTCGATGTACTGGGATTCTCCCTCGGCAGCTTCGTCGCGCAGCAGATCGCCCTGACCAGGCCGGCGCTCGTCAGAAGGCTGGTCCTCGCCTCGTCGGCGCCGCAGGGCGCCGACGGCATGCACGGCTGGGCCCCTGAGGTCATCGACGCTGTCGGCAACCCTGAAACCAGCCCCGAGGAATACTTGAGCGTCTTCTTCACCGGCTCCCCGGCAAGCCTGCAGGCCGGCCGGCAAACCCTGCAGCGGATCTACGGCGCCCGGGGCGAAGACCGGGACACGGCGACCAACTGGGCGACCCGCGAGGCGCAGTACGACGCCGTATGCACGTGGGGGATCCCCGATCACGCGAAGCTCCAGCGGCTCAGCGGCCTGAGGATGCCCGTGTTCGTGGCGAACGGCGACAGCGACCCGATGATCCTGCCGCACTACTCCCACCTGCTCGCGGGTCTGATCCCGCAGGCCCGCGTGAAGATCTATCCTGACTCGGCGCACGGGTTCCTGTTCCAGCACCACGCGGAATTCGCCGCGGACGTCGACGCCTTCCTCGGCGGCCCTCGATGACCGGCACCCACATGATCGTTCTGCCCGGCGGCGGGTACGCCGAACACGCTTCGCACGAGGCCGAGCCGGTGGTGGACTGGCTCGGCGACATAGGCGTGCGGGCGAGCGTGTTCCGCTATCCGCTCCGCGCCCGGCACCCGGAGCCGCTCAACGCGCTGCGCGCCGAGATCCGCCGTCGGCGGGCGGCCGGCGCACAGCGCATCGGTCTCATCGGGTTCTCCGCGGGAGGTCATCTGGCCGGGCTGGCCGCCCTCGCGCCGGGCGCCGGGCCCGATGGGGCGGTGGACTTCGCCGTGCTCGGTTACGCCATCACGTCGATGGAGACCGAGACCTACCGTCCGGCTCGGGTGATCCTTCTCGGCGAGGACGCCGGCCCCGGGCTGCGCCGGTCGACATCGCTGGATTCACTGGTCACGCCCCAGTCGCCGCCGTTCTTCGTCTGGCACACCGCGGAGGACCCTTATGTCCCCGCCGAACACACCTACCGCCTTGCCGCGGCGCTCGCGGCCGGCCAAGTCCCCCACGCCGTGCACGTGTTCGCCCACGGCCCGCACAGCCTCGGCCTCGCCCGGAGCGCCGGCGAGGCCGCGATATGGACCACGCTGGCGGAAGCCTGGATCCACGAACAGGCGTGACCGTCGCCTACGTCACTGGTCCCCGGCCATCGCCTGCAGCTCAGCGATCTGCTTGCGCGCCGCGGCGACGAGTTCGTCGTTGGTGTGCGCGTGACCGCCCAGCCCCCATCCACCGGGCACGGCCTCGGTCAACAGCACCCAGGTGCGGTCCGCGAGTGTCGGGTCGCCGGCGGCCTCCGCGACCATGCCGGTGAACCGGCTCACCACCGCGATCTGTTTGTCGCGGTCGAGAGCACCCGCGTTGGTCAGCACCTGCACGCGTACGTAGGTGGACGCGCCGTCGACGTTCGACAGGTCGCCTGCCGGCAACTCGTGGATGAAGGCGGCGGTGTTCTGGCGGAACATCGGGATGTCCGGAACCTCCTCGATGGCCATCAGGGTGGCAGCGAGGTCCTTGGCGAGCTGGTGCCCGTCCGTGAATGTGCCCGCTGTGGCGTACACGTCGATCATTGGCATTGCGTACTCCTTTGGTGTTACCACCACTTGGCTTCGAGCGCGCGGTCGGTGCCGCCGGTCCGGTCGAGCGCGTCGAGTTCGGCCATGTCCTCGGCCGACAGGGTGAAGTCGTGGATCTGTGCGTTCTCGTGGATGCGGTCGCGGTGCGTTGATTTCGCCACGACCACGAGTGCGTGCTGCAGGCCCCAGCGCAGTAGCACCTGTGCCGGTGTCCGGCCCGTCCGTCGGGCGATCCTGGCCACGGTGGTGTCGTCGACGTACTGGCCGGTGCCCAGCGGGCTGTAGGCCTCGACAGCGACGTCGAACCGGCCGCAGGCGTCCAGGAGCGCCCGTCGACGGTGCCGCGGGTTGAACAGGATCTGGTTGACGGCGGGCGGAACTGTTCCCGCGGCGATCACGGCCTCGAGTTCGGCCGCGTCGTAGTTGGAGACCCCGATGGAACGGGCCAGTCCCCGCTCCTGGGCACGTTCCATGCCGGCCCAGGCCCGGGTCGGGCCGCCCTCGGGCCAGTGGACCAGGTAGAGGTCGATCTGCTCCAGGCCGAGACGACGAAGGCTGCCTTCCGCCTGGGCGACCGGATCGTTGCCCCGCGGATGGAACTTCGTGGTGATGAACACCTGGTCGCGCGGTACGCCGCTGTCGCGGAGGGCGCGGCCGACGCTTTCCTCGTTGCCGTATGCCTGAGCCGTGTCGATATGCCGGTAACCGGCGTCGAGCGCCCAGCGGACGGCGTTGACGCACTCACGCCCGGCCGGCACCTGCCAGACGCCGAGGCCGAGCACCGGCACCTGGTTCCCGTCCGCCAGCAGGCGCGCGCCGCCCCCGGATGTGGCTGCGTTCAGATTCATGAGCACCAGCATCCGGCAACGCACCGAGGGGTGGTATCAGCAACATGACTGCAACCGGCCGCGGCTCGGGCCCGCAGTGCAGTCAACATGCTGATACTCCGCCGCCGTCCCCCAGGGTGACCATGAGGTCCAGCTGAGTCAGCGATGCCGGAGAAGACGATGAGCCGTGACTTTGACGTGTTCGTGGTGGATCCCAAGCCGATCCCGAGTGCGGTACCGGGATTCGAGGAGGCGGTGGGCCCGGCGACCTGGCCGCCGTCCACGTCGACGCTGATCGGCGATGACGACGGTGCCGTGCTGATCGACTGCCTCATCACCGTGCGAGAGGCCCGGGAGCTGGCGGCGTGGGTGAAGTCCCACGACCGCGAGCCCGAGTACGTGTACATCACCCATCCGCACGCCGACCACCTCCTCGGGCTGCCAGAGATCCTGGCGGCGTTCCCGCGGGCGAGGCCGGTGGCCCTGGCCGAGTCCATCCCCGCGATGGAGGAGCAGATCTCAGCGGGGTACATGCAGATCTGGGGCGGGTTCTTCCCCGGCCAGTTGACGGGCAAGCCTGTCGCGCCCGGGCCGCTGAACGGCCGCACGATCCCGATCGGAGGCTCCTCGGCCACGGTGATCCCGGTCGGGACCAGCGACACCGTGCGTTCCAGCGTCGTCCATGTCCCGGAGCTGAGCCTGGTCGTCTCCGGTGACGTCGTCTACAACCGGACGCACATGTGGCTGATGGGATCGACACCGGAGTCCCGGGCCGACTGGGCGCGGGCGCTGGACGCCGTGGCGGCGCTGGACGCCGACACCCTGATCGCCGGCCACCGCGATCCACGGGCCCCCGACGACGACGCCCGCCGCCAGATCGACGAAAGCCGCCGCTACCTGGCCGATTTCGAGACGGCGCTGGAACGCAGCTCCGCACCGGGCGAGCTCATCGACCGGATGACGGCCGCCCATCCCGAGCTGGCGAACCCCTACACACTGTGGGTCGCGGCCCACGACCTGCTCGGCAGCGGAACCTGACACAGACAGCCAGGACGGATCGCCGAACCATGCCCGGGGAGACCACAGAAGCGGTCGGCCTGGAACCGGCCGCGGAAGGCCGCGGCACGCGGGTGCTGAACCTACGCAGAATGACGGCCCGCCGGACCGACGAGGCGTACCGGTCCTCCACCCCGCTGGAACTGTTCTTCGACCTCTGTTTCGTCGCCGCCGTCGCGCAGGCCGCCTCCCATCTGCATCACGACCTGAGCGGCGGGCACCTCGGCCATGCCGTGGGCAACTACCTCTGGGTGTTCTTCGCGATCTGGTGGGCCTGGGGGAACTTCACCTGGTTCGCCTCCGCGTACGACAACGACGACGACCCCTATCGCCTGCTGACCATGGTGCAGATCGCCGGGGCGCTGACCTTGGCCGCCGGCGTACCCCGGGCCTTCGAGTCCGGCGACTATCTCGTCATCACCCTCGGCTACGTGATCCTGCGGCTGGCCATGGTCATGCAGTGGCTGCGGGCGGCCAGGGCCGATCCGCAGCGGCGCACGACCGCCCTGCGGTACGCCGTCGGCTACGCCCTGGTACAGGCCGGATGGATCGCTCGCCTCGCCTTCGACCCGCCGACGTACCTTTACGTCGGGCTGGCGGTGGCCGTGGGCGAGTTGCTGGTCCCGATCTGGGCCGAGCGGGCGCGGGTGACGACCTTTCACCCGGAGCACATCACCGAGCGGTTCGGGCTGTTCACCATGATCGTGCTCGGCGAGGCGGTGCTGGCCGCGACCAGCGCCGTGCAGACCGCGGCCGACTCGCGCGACGGCACCGACGTCGACCTGCTGGTCCTGGCCGGCAGCGGTCTACTGCTCGTCTTCAGCCTGTGGTGGCTCTACTTCGACCGGACCACCCAGCGCATGCTGCGCTCCATGCCCACGACGATCATCTGGGGCTACGGCCACTACCTCGTCTTCGCCTCGACCGCGGCGATCGGCGCCGGACTCGCCGTCGCCGTCGACGCCCTCATCGGCCATGCGCACGTCACACACCTGCAGCAGGGCTTGGCTGTCGGCATACCCCTCGCCGCCTGGATCGCGACGGTCTGGTGGCTGCGCGTAGGCCCGCCGCTGCGCGGTCCCGCCGTCGCGGCCTCACCCATGGCCGCGGCTCTGGTGCTGGCCGCGGCCTGGACCTCCGCGGCCGTGCCCCTGATGGCCGTGATCACCGCGGCGCTGGCGGCGGTGACGACCTGGGCCGTGCGGCGGACAGACTGATCACTCGACACCAGGACGCACTTCGTTCTCTGACGGCGCGCGTCCGCGACACTCCTGCCGGGACCACACGTACGCAACCGCAACGCCGCTTCAACAGCTGATCTCGGCACGGCCGTGTCGCGGTCATCACCGGAGCCTCCAGCGGCATGGGCGAGGCGACGGCCGAGCACCTGACCGCGCTGGGCGCCCACGTCGTCGTCCTGGCGCGTCGCGCGAACCGGCTGAGCGACCTGGTGCCCGGATCGAGAAGAGCGGGGGCCAGGCCCTCGCCCTGGCCGTCGACGTCGCCGACACCGCGGCCGGGCAGTCTGCCGCCGACCAGGTGGCAGCCGAGCTGGGCGGCACCGACCTGCTCTTCAACAACGCGGGCGTCATGCTCTTCAACCCGGCCGAGGCGCCGGCGGTGGGCTCGTGGCAGCGTGAGATCGACATCAACGTGAAGGGCCTGACGAACGTCATCGCCGCGTTCACGCCCCAGCTGGTGCGGGCCGCCGCCGAGCGCGGAGTGGCCGACCTGATCAACACCTCGTCGGTCGCGGCCCAGTCCGTCCCTCCGGCCTTCGCCGTCTACGCCGGGACCAAGGCGTACGTCTCCCACCTGTCCCGCAACCTGTGGGCCGAACTGGGTGCGAAGAAGGTGCGGGTCTCGGTGATCGAGCCGGGCCTGGTCGACACCGAACTGCAGAACCACGTCGGCGGCGATGAGGTCCGCGCGGCTCTGGAGGGCGCCAAGCAGCTGCTGGAGTGGCTCACGCCGCAGGACATCGCCGAGACCGTCGGCTTCGTCGCGCGCCTCCCGCCCCGGGTGAACCTCCCGCACATCACCGTCATGCCCACCGGCCAGCCCGCCTGACAGGCCGCCGTCGCGGGCTGCCGCCCACTACGGGCGGCAGCCCTCGGCATCAGATCAGGGCGTGTTCGGGAACAGGGCGCGGGCCCGGTCGGGGTCGGGTGCGACGAAGACCCCGTCCGCGGTGACCAGGCTCACCGACGGGTCGACCGCGGCGCTGATCGAGCCGGCCACGAAGATCTTGCGGTCCTCGATGCCCGCGACGCGGGCGTGGACCCGCAGCGGGGTCTCCAGGGGGACGGGCCGCCGGTAACGCATCCGCAGGGAGACGGTCATGGCGGGCGTTCCGGCCGCGTAGCAGGCCCAGCCCATCAGTTCGTCCAGCAGCATGGCGCTCATGCCGCCGTGCACATAGCCGGGCGGGCCTTCGTGGGCGATGCCGAGGGTGCAGTGACCGACGACGCCGTCGCCGTCCGGCGTCACCCGCATGGGCGGGGCGAGCGGGCTGCCGGGCCCGGTGACGGGGCTGTACATCCGTACCCCGCCGGGGAACTCGTCCACCGCCGGGATCTCCGCCCGTGCCCGCCGCCGGCCGGTCAGCTGCCCCGTGAGCCGACGGACTTCGTCCGTCATGCGGTGCAGCACCTCGGGCGGGGTCGCGGTGCGTACGGTGGCGTCCACCAGAGCCCGCAGTTCACGGCCGAGCGCGGCGATCGCCGCCCACTGGTGGTCCAGTTCCTCTCCTGTGGGTCGTACGGGGTCGGGGGTAGTCGTCAGGGAGTCGGTCGGTACTGGGTTCATCAGGTTTCTCGGTCGGGACGTGTCAGCCGTCGGCGCGGACGAACACGGGCTTGAGGTGCTTCTCGGGCAGCGCGTCCGGGAGTTGCTCCCAGTCGAGGACGTGGGACACGACCCGGGCGGGGTCGACCCTGCCGGAGAGGGCCAGGTCGAGGGCGTCAGGAATGTGGTCGCGGACGTTGTCACGGGCGACGCGCAGCGTGACGCCGGTGAGGTACATGTCGAGCAGGGGCAGCTCGCCGGGCCGGAAGTGGTTGCCGGCGGACTCGCAGATGCCTTCCGGGGCAAGGGACTTGACGGTCAGGGCGAGCTGGTCGACGCGTCCGGTGGCCTCGACGGCGATGTCGAAGCCGTGCCGGACGGGCTTGAGCGTCTCCGCGGTACGGGCGCCGAAGTCCTCGGCGAGCTTGCGGTGTTCGGCTTTCGGGTCGACGTAGAGGACGTCGGAGGCGCCGAGCGCACGGGCGATGTCGCACACGTACAGACCGATGCTGCCGCGCGCGACGACCAGCACGCGCGCGCCGGGCTTGTTCCTCAGGTGAGGTGCGACCAGCCGCCAGGACAGCGACCAGTTGTCGCCGGCGGAGGCCATGGCGACCGGGTCGAGGCCGTCCGGCAGCGGTACGAGCATGGCGTCCGCGTAGGGCACGCGGACCAGGTCGGAGAAGAGTCCGCCCCAACTGCCGCCGATGGGTGCGCCGTACATGGCCATGTGCGGTACGGCCGTGCAGTGCGCGGTGAGTCCGGCGCGGCAGTGGTCGCAGGTTCCGCAGTTGATGGACCAGGGAACGACCACTAGGTCGCCGGGGGACACGCCGGTCACCGAGTCGCCCGTCTCGACGACCTCGGCGACGCACTCGTGGCCCAGGGCGAACGGCGGGTCGATGAAGCCGTGTCCGGCCAGGATCGCGGTGTCGACGTCGCAGGAGGTCGCCGCCACCGGGGCGACGATCGCCTCCTGGCCGGACCCCAGCTTCGGGTCGGGTGCCTCGCGCCACTCGACGGCGTTGCGGGCGACGTAGGTCAGTTCACGCATCGGCCCGCTGCCCCTTCGCGAGCGCCACCAGGTCGGCGTAGCGGATGACGGAGCCGCCCGCGCCCCAGGTGCCGTCGGGCTGCTCGTGCACCAGCACCCATACCCGCAGGGCGTCCTCCTGGGACAGCCCGGCCGCCGCGAGGACCGTCTTGGTGGCGTCCTCGACCAGACCGGCCTTGCGCCGCTCGGACAACGCGCCCTGCGGAACCGTCACCTCCACGAGGAAGCGTGGCGCCTCGTCCTCGGCCGTGGTCTGCGCTCCCTCGGGCAGCTCGGCGAGGTAGCTCCACGCCTGGGCCCGGAAGAACGCGGTGTCGGGCGCCCCCTCCCAACGCAGCAGTACGGCGGCCAGGTCGCGTTGGACGGTCTTGCGACCCTCCTCGGTCAGGGCGCCGGACGGGACGGTGAGCCGGATCATCGGCATGACGAAGTCTCCTCTCGTGCTCCACGCACGCTCTATGACGACTGTTATAGGCGGAGGTCACGCTAGACTATGACGAGCGTTATAGCCAGAGGGGTCCAGACGGGAGCACGATCGTGGCCAAGTCCAGCGCGCCGTCGCGCGAGCGCATCCTGATCGGCGCCGCCGACCTGATCAGCAGGCGCGGCCTGAGCGCCGCCAGCATCCGGGAGCTGGCGAAACACGCCAAGGCGCCGCTCGGCTCCACCTACCACTACTTCCCCGAGGGCAAGCAGCAACTGGCCACCGAGGCGGTGCGGTACGCGGGCGGAACGGTCGCCCGCGTACTGCGCAAGGAGTTGGAGGCGGGCCCGGTCGCCGGATTGCGGGCCTTCCTGGCCCTGTGGCGCGGCATCGTCGTCGACAGCGACTTCCGGGCCGGCTGTCCGGTGCTGGCCGTCTCGGTCGAGGAGCCGCCGGCCGGCGAGATCCCGCCGGCGCTGCTCGCCGCCGCCGAGATGTTCGAGGACTGGGAGCGGCTGCTCGCCGACGCGCTGCGTGAACACGGCGTCGCACCCGAGCAGGGTCAGGGGCTGGCGGCCCTCGTCGTGGCGGCCGTCGAGGGCGCCACCGCCATGTGCCGCGCCAAGCGCAGCGCGCAACCCCTGGACCAGGTCGCGCAGCAGCTCGAAGGGCTGATCGCCGGGGCGCTCGGCCCTTCGAGCTGACGGTTCGGTCGACCGCGCGGTCCGGGCCTCACGCGCCGATCGCGGCTCGAATCATCTTGGCCTTCTCCTCGGTGAACACACCGCTGGCCAGGAGGGCGAGGATGGAGGCGACGCCACCGCTGGAGCCCCAGCTGCCTTCGTCGATGACCCGGAAGTTGACCCACCAGGCCGGCGACGGCGCCGGCAGCCCGCACGCGTCGGCGAGTGCGACCAGGAGGCGCTCGATGACCTCGGCCCGCACCTCCGGGCGCCAGTCGCCGTCCATCACCGCCACATCGACCAGCATGACGTCGAGTTCCTGGCCGATGTCGGCCAGCAGCCGTCCGCCGATCGCCATCATGTCCGGCTCCCGCTCCACGAAGTGCACCTGGAACCCGATCCGGGCGGCCGGCGCGAACTGGCCGACCTCGGGCACGAGTACCGCATCCGTCAGCGTCTCGGCCAGCTTGCGGCGCTGCCCCTGATCCAGACGCCCCTTGGAGCTGTTCACGGTGATGACGGTCACGGCTGCCTCCTATATCGATCGTCATAACCGACCCTACACTGCACGTATAACGAGTGTCATAAAGGTTGTCCGGGGAGGGGAGCCGCCACCCACCCCCGTCATGACATCGCTTGTGCCAGACCTGCGATCTTCTTGACATTCGAGGAGTACTCGGCCGCTGCCGCCCTGACCACGGTGTCGAGTTCGTCCAGCTGATCCATCGGCAGATAGAAGCCGCGACCGGGAACGACGGCGCCCAGCTCGACGAGGAGAGGAGCGAGGGTGTGGGTCGCTCCCATGGCGTGGCCGGAGTCCGCACCCGTGCGCAAAGGGACGGCGACAACCCCTGCCAGACCATTCGCCGGATACCTGTCCAGGAAACACTTCAGCAGTCCGGTATAGGTGGCCTTGTAGGTCGGCAAAGCGAACACCACCAGATCGCCGGCGGCGACTTCCGCGTTGAGAGCGGCCATCTTCTCTGAGGCCGCGTTTGACATCAGCCGTGCCTGTGCGCTGAAGCGGCCGTTGAGCTGCGCGTGAGTGGTGTTGGGAGCGGCTATCCGTCGGATCTGACGGACGAACAGTGGGTGTTGGTGGAGCCGTTGCTGCCGCCGGCACGGGTAGGGCCAAGGGGCGGGCGTCGGGAGAAGCACCCACGTCGGCGGATCGTGGACGCAATCTTCTATGTGGTGCGGACCGGGTGCGCCGGGCGGCAGCTGCCGAAGGACTTCCCGCCCTGGCCCACTGTGTACTGGTACTTCACCTGGTGGCACGACGACGGCACCGTCGAGCACGTCCACGACGTCCTCCGCGGCCGGGTCCGTGAGGCTGACGGCCGAAACGCCGAGCCAAGCGCAGGGCTGATCGACTCGTAGTCTGTCCGCACCGCCGACACCGTCCCGGCAGCGACCAGGGGCTTCGATGCGGGCAAGAAAGTCAAGGGCCGCAAGAGGTTCCTGGTCACCGACACCCTCGGTCTGCTCGTCGCTATCCATGTCGTCGCGGCCAGCGTCCAGGATCGGGATGGCGCAAAGCGGCCGCTGCTGTGGGCCCGACTGGACCATCCGCAGATTCGCAAGATCTGGGCGGACCAAGGCTTCGCCGGCCGCCTGGTCGACTGGACGACCCAGATCCTCGGCCGCGAGCTGGACATCGTCCGCAAGGAGCCCGGCCAGCGCGGCTTCGAGGTCCAGCCCAAGCGCTGGGCGATCGAGCGCACCTTTTCGTGGCTCACCGCCCATCGCCGCCTCGCCCGGGACTACGAGACCAGCCCGGCCCGCTCCGAAACCATGATCCGCTGGGCAATGATCGGCATCATGGTCCGCCGCCTCACCCGCGGCCGACCAGCGACGCGGCCAGGCCCGCGCCCGCTTCTGCGAAAAGTTTCATAGATACGCCGGTCCGCCCACCCATGGGCAACATCCCGCATCAGCGCTCTACGAAGTCATGAACCGCTCAACCTTCTGCTGCAGGTCAGGTGGCAGGTCGGTCAACTCCGCGACGATCACGCGAAGCTCTCGACCGAGTCCGGAAGACTCAGTCCAGACCGCTGGGTTCCTGGTGAGGACTGCTGACAGTAGATCACCTTCGTACATGTCCCCCTCTGCCATCGGGCTGTCCCGCAGCACCTCCAGTGCCAGCGGCAGGAGATAGGGCAGTCCAATGTCCTGGCCGATCAACAAACGCATGTCCTCGACGGTCAGCTCGCCGATCGGTCGAAGCCGCAAGGCGTGCGCCGTAGCGACAAGACGGGTGGCGTCGGCCGACGGGGCTGGCCAGCGGTCGCGTTCAAGCTCTTCAAGGGAGCGGTCACGGTTCAGGGGACGGATCACCGCCCGATTGTCCTACGAGGAGATCTCAAACGCGGTCTTATGCGTTACTGGCACGGCCCGAAACGCGCGCTGAAGGGGCCAGACGGTGATCACTGTGGCAAGTAGTGGCAAGGCATTGAGAGCAACCGACAGCACGGCAACCGAAGTTCTCCCAGTCGACGTCGAGACTATTTCGGAAAGCACCGAGGCAGCCCTCTCCATGCGGATGGCCACCTCCACCCGCAAGGACTTGAACGCTTCCCTGCCGGAGATCGTCGGGCACCTCGACCTCCTACTCGGTGAGGATCTGGGGGCCGACGAGGACGAGGGCGTACGAGAGTTGTTCCGCAAGGGTTACCGGCTCCTCGACTTGCAGAACCGTCCGACCGCGGAGACTCCGTCGTTCGGCACCTTCATCTACCTCCGGGATGCCGCCGACGTCACGCGAAGGCTTCTGTGGATCTACACACAGCGCCACGGGCTTGGTGCCTCGTCACGACGGTCGCGGTCGTCGTCGATGAACGCAATCGCGTCCTGTCCCTACGGCACGAAGGCACCTTCGCGCTAGCCGAAGCGGAGCCGGAAGATCAGGACGACTCTCTCGGAGGGGCGGCCCTGCGTCTGCACGCGCAGCGGCCTGGATTCCCCCGCGGAGATCGGTATCTCGTCGATCCGCGTCCGCCTTCACGGCCACCTGGCCGGCGTCACGTGAGACCCCGCAAGCAACAACTCGCCTACATGACAAGCCTCTTAGTTCTCGGCGGTTCGATCCTCCTAGCCACTGTCGCCGAGCACGCTCAGGGTGGCGCCGAGGAGTCCGTCGGGGCCGTCGACGACCCGTGCCCCGGCGGCGGGACGCCCCTCGGGCACCTCGGCGAGGGCCGCACCGAGATGCGGCTGCTCCGCCGGATCGACGCGCTGCACGAGAACGTCGAGTTCGCCGCCGCAGGTCAGGCCGACCGCGAAGGCATCCTCGTCGGAGTAGCCGAACCATGCGCGTTGTGGGGTGCCCCGGTCTCGCAGCACCTCTGCACAGCTCGTACACCGCCCCTTCGACGCAGCCGCCGGAGATGCTGCCGACTGCATCGCCGTCCCCCTCCACCGCGACCGACGTACCGGCCGGGAGGGGTGCACTGCCGGTGACGTCGACGACGGTGGCCAGAGCGAAGGGGCGTTCCTCGCGGCACCAGTGGTGCAGTGTGTCCGCGATGTTCAGCATGGGCGTTTCTCCAATTCAGAGCAACGACTCAGCTGTGATGGACAGTTGACGGACCCGGCAGCCGGTGGCGTTGCCGATCGCTGCCGCCACACCCACCTGGACGACCTCGCCGAGCGCGTTGCCGTCGTTGTCCTCGCCGTCTTCCAGGGATCGCCCTGACCTCGGGGATGTCGGCATTCACGGGCACGAGGTAGTCGGCCGTGCCGATGCCGCCCGCGATGCCGCCGATCGCCTGGCTCTCGGCGAGCTGGGGCTGATGACCCGGCCCGCGTCGTAGACGCCGACCAGCTACTGGGAAGAGGCATCCTGGCAGACGCACGCTGACCGCCGAGTAGGGCGCGACGGCTTGCCGCCTCCCTGGACGTACGGCTTCAGCAGCCGGTCGGCCGACTCGGCTCCGGCAGATGGGCCTTCGCCCACTGTGCGAGCTCCTTGAGCGCAGGCTCCAATGCCGCGCCCGCTTCTGTTAGTTGGTAGGACACCCGCAGGGGCGGCCCCTTGTCCACCTCGCGCACGACGAGTTCCGTGGCGGCAAGCTCGGTCAGGCGGTTGGCGAGCATGCGCTCGCTGATTCCGGGGATCGCGCGGCGCAGGTCGGCGAAGTACGTCGGTCCCGTGATCAGCACGGACATGATGGGGCCGTTCCAGCGCTTTCCTAGGAGTTGGAAGACGCGTGTGATGCCCTCGTCGACCTGTGTACGGGTCTCCGCATCGTGACAGGCTGCGCTGTCGCGGGCCCGGTGCGTCGGCCGATTCATACACCGAGGCCGTGGCGCAGCGCCGCGGTCATGTCGGCGAGGATGCGTGGGTCGAGCGCCGACTCGGAGATGGGTCCTCCGTGCAGGTACTCGGCGCGTGCGGGTGCGGGTGTGGCGTGGAAGGGCCCATGGGCGGTGTGCCGGCCGCCCTCGCCAAAACAGCGGTCCCAACTCGTCCGTGTGGCAAGGCGGTTCAACATACGAACCGACTCCGCATCCGGCGTGCGCAGTGCTCGGACGTCGGAACGTGGCCCGCTCGGGAGTGGTGAAAGCCACGGTGTGATCTCGCGGTCGCACGCATAGGTCATAGGCGCCTCCTCGGCGGCAGATGCTGGGACGGCTTGGGGCGTCGTGCGCCTGGCAGGACGATCAGTCGTGGGTCAGCCTCTGAATATTCGCTCGGCCTGGTCCCGGTTGGCGGTGTGCAAGTCCCAGTAGATGGGCGCGAGTTGGTCGGCCGTTGCCTGCGGCTGGCCGTAGAAGGTGGGGGTGCCGATCGTCACGTCGAGGCCGATGTGGGCGGCCTGGATACCGGTGTCGGCAAGCTCCTTGTGCAGGTTGATCACCCAGTTGCGCAGTGCGGCCGTGGCTGTGTCGATGTTGACGGTCGGCGGTTGGGGGTTGGTGGAGCCCGCGCCAGTGGTGAACAGCAGCGTGCCGGTGCCGGCCTCCCGCATCGCGGGCAACACCGCCTTGGTGGCGGCGATGGCGCCGTAGAGGTGAAACTCGATCTCGTGCTGCACGTGCACGAGATCGGCCTCGGCCGGGGTGCTCATCGCGCTGGTGTCGAGCCCGGCCAGCGGGGAGTATTCCAGGACGTCGATCCCGCCGAACTGTGCGGCCGCGTCCTTGAGCGCCTGAGTGAGGGCGTCACGGTCCAGTACGTCCGCGGGGAACGCGGCGGCGGCGATGCCCTCGGCGGTGAGCGTGCCGACGAGGTCGTCGAGCTTGGTGCGGTTGCGGGAGATCAGGGCGACGTCGTAGCCCTGGGAGCCGAAGGTACGGGCGATGGCCAGACCCAGCTGGGGGCCGGCTCCGACAATGGCGATGCTGGTCACAGTGATCCTTTCGTAGAACGCCGTCGAGGAGGCACGAGCGGCGCCGAAGAGATGATGGATTCGGAAAGGGCTATCCGTTTCGAGATCCGGATAGCCCTTTCCGGTTCACTGCAATCACCGTAGCACATGAAATGGATAGACCTTTCCGATTGCTAGACTGCCCCCATGAACCCCGGCGACCAGCACTCCGACGCCCCCGCAGCCCAGCCTGTGCGCAGTGACGTCGAGCGCAACCGGGGGCGGATCCTCGCTGCCGCGCGCACCGTGTTCGGACGCGACGGACTGGGCGCCTCCATGGCCTCCGTGGCCCGCGAGACAGGCGTCGGTATCGCCACCGTCTTCCGTCACTTCCCCACGAAGGAGGCGCTGGTCGCAGCCGTCTTCTCCGACCGCATGGACGCCTACGCCGACGCGGTCGCCACCGCCCTCGAAGACCCCGACCCCTGGCACGGTTTCACCGGCTACATCGAGGCCGCCTGCGCGATGCAGGCCGCCGACAACGGCTTCGCCGACGTCCTGACCATGACCTTCCCCACCGCCAAGGCCATGGAGAAGCGCCGGAACGAGGCGTACGAGGGCATGGTGCGGCTCATCGGCCGCGCCAAGGCCACGGGCCGGCTGCGCGAGGACTTCGACCCCTCGGATCTGGTACTGCTGCACATGGCCAACCTCGGCGTCGTCAACGCCTGCGGCGACGCCGCTCCCGACGCCTGGCGACGTGTCGTCGCCCTGATGATCCAGTCCTTCGAGGCCCCGGCCCGGGCCCCCCTTCCCGCCTCGCCCGAGCACGAAGCCCTCTACAGGGCCATGCTCCGCGCCGTCCCGGCGGGCGACACCGCACGGAAGCCGGAGCAGAACAGCTGACCTCCTGAGCCCCTCCGTCAGCTGATGGAGGGCGATGCCGGCAGGTTCTGGTCGGCGGCCCAGGAGGCGAGGATGCGCAGCCGGTCATAGGTGACGGAGCCGGGCGCGGCGGTCCAGACTGTCAGGTTCTGGTCGGGGTCGGTGTTGGCGGTGAGGGTGTCCCAGTCCAGGACCAGCTCGCCGACCACCGGATGGTTGAGGGTCTTCGTGCCCACGGTGCGGCCGGCGACGCGATGATCGCTCCACCACTGGGCGAACTGCTCGTCCCGCATGGACAGTTCACCGACCAGCTCGATCAGCCGGGGATCTTCGGGATACTTCGCGGCTTCCATCCGCAGCTGCGCCACGGAGATCTGCGCGGACGTCTCCCAGTCGGCGTACAGGGTCCGCATGGCCGGATCCGTGAACTGGATCCGGGGATAGTTGCGGTGCCTTTCCGAGACCCGGGAGAAATCGGTGACCAGCGCGGCGGCCAGCGCGTTCCAGGCGAGGATGTCCCCGCGCCGTCCCTGCACGATGGCCGGGGTCGCGGTGAGGTCGTCCAGGACCCGCTGCAGCTGAGCCTGGACCTTCTGCCGACCTCGGCGCCGGGTGCGGCCGGTGGTCTTGCCCGCCAGTTGGAAGAGGTAGCCCCGCTCGTCGTCGTCCAGGTGGAGCACCCGGGCCAGGACGCCCAGCACGGGCGCGGACGCCTGCATACGGCCCTGCTCAAGGCGTGTGTAGTAGTCAGTGCTGATGTTGGCGAGCTGGGCGACCTCCTCACGGCGCAGCCCGGCCACCCGGCGGGGCCTGCCGGTCTCGGGCAGCCCGACCGTGCGCGGGCTCAGCTCCGAACGGCGCTTCTTGAGGAATTCTCCCAGCTCGTTGAGGGGGACATTGCTGGTCATGCTGCCCAGGATGACACCGATCGCAGGAGAGGAAGGTGCCTCTATGTTCTTCGTCAAGCGTGTGGGCAGCTTCGGTCTGGAATTCGATCTTCTTCGTGGGGCATGAGACTGTCTGGTCGTGCCAGAGATGATGAGTGAGTTGGAGGCGGCCTTGGCTGAGGCGTCGTCTGCTTCGTGGACGCATCGTGTTCGTGCCGGGCGTGACCTTGCTTCCTTCGCTGGTGTTCCTGAGGCTGCGGAAGCGCTGGTGGGGCTGCTGCTGGACGTCGAGGACACGGCGGTGACTCGGCGGACGGCAGAGGCCCTGGTCCGGGTGGGGACGGTATCCGCCATAAGACTCATCGCTCTCGCGGTTGCCGAGGCAGATGACAACCAGGCCAACTGGCTGCAGACCGGGGTATATGACGCGCTCGTGGGACCGGGTGGTGCGCCGGGCGTCGGAGCGGTCTGCGGGCAGCTCGCCCGGGATCCGGAAGAAGCTGTCCGTCGGGGTGCCGCAGATATCTCAGCGTGGGCAGACGAGACAAGGTGTTGACGCGAGTCGACCTGCTTGTGGGTGGGTTCATGCAGCCGTCGCCTGGGGGAGGCGGGGTTCGTAGAAGGTGCCATCGCGGAGCATGGCGAACAGGACGCTGATGCGGTGGCGGGCGAGGCGGAGGAGGGCCTGGGTGTGGGTCTTCCCTCGGGCCCGGCATTTGTCGTAGTAGGTGCGGGAGGCGGGGTCGTGCAGGGCGGCGAAGGCCGAGAGGAACATGGCCCGTTTGAGCTGGCGGTTTCCGCTGCGGGGTGCGTGTTCGCCGTGGATCGAGGTCCCGGACGACTTGGTGGCCGGGGCGAGGCCGGCGTAGGAGGCGAGGTGGGCGGCGGTGGGGAAGCTGGTGCCGTCGCCGACGGTGACCAGCAGCACTGCGGCGGTCCTGACCGCGACCCCCGGCATCGAGGTCAGGACCTGGGGAAGAGGGTGGTCCTCCAGCAGGGCTTTGATCTGGGCTTCCAGGGCCCGGCGCTGTTCGTGGACGGCCGCGAGCGAGCGGGCCAGGGAGGGGATCACGACGTCGAGAGTGCCGGTCCCCGGGACCACGACGGTCTGCTCGTCGAGGGCGTCGAAGATGTCGTCGATCAGCCGGGCGGCCATGCGTGGGGCCTTGGGCCGGATGACCTCGACGAGTCTGCGGCGGCCGGCCTTGCGCAGTGCGGCCGGGGAGCCGTGGCGTTCCAGCAGCCAGGCCACCGCAGGGTGGTCCAGGCGGGGGCCGAGGACGCGCTCCAGGCTGGGGTGGAACTGGGTGAGCAGGCCGCGTCTCCGGTTGGAGGTGCGGGTGGCCTCGGCCGCGAGGTCCTGGTCGAACCCGACAAGGACGGTCAGTTCGGCGGTGATCTCGTCGGTCAGTTCCAGCGAGCGCAGGGTGTGCGGCATGGTGCGGGCTGCGTCCGCGATCACCGCGGCGTCCTTCGCATCGGTCTTCGCCTCGCCCGGATACAGGTCGGCGATCCGGCGCATCGCCAGTCCGGGCAGGTAGGCGACCTTGCAGCCGGCGTCCCGGGCCACGGTCAGCGGCAGAGCACCGATGGAGGCGGGCTGGTCCACGATGACCAGGACGGTGCCGAACTTCGCGGTCAGTTTGTCGAAGACGGCCCGCAGCTTCGGTTCGCTGTTGGGCAACTGCTTATCGAGGACCTTCTTCCCGGCCGGGGTGAGTCCGTGGCCGTGATGAGCGGTCTTGCCGACGTCCAGGCCGAGGAACACGCCCACGTCTTCCGTGTCGAACATCGCGCCCTTCCGGGGGAGTTGAACGTGCCAGCCTTGGCAGTGGTGTCGTACGCGCGCATCCACGTTATGCAGACCTGCCGCCCGCGAGCTGTCCGGCATTGCGCCGGACCGGGCGGTGGCCGGACCTCTCATCAGCGTCTCCGACGGCACCTCCCGGGCCCGGTGACACCACCCCCCAGGTCATCCGTTCGACAGGGGGACACAGTCATGCCGGGCCCGGAGGCCAGCGGCCCTCTTGCAGGACCGCGAAGAAGATAACGGGGGAGAGTTTCAACCCAGGATGCTTCCCTCCCCGGATGGTTTTCTCCGCTTTTGGCGGATGGCCCAGCGTGTGAGGCTCGATATCGAGCCGCTGTTCACGCCCCCTGGCTGCGGCACCTGAACCCCTTGCAGTGAAGGAAACAGCATCATGCGCGGAGCAGTCATCCACGCCCCTGGCGACGTGCGCTTCGAGACTCTGGACGACCCGAAGATCAACCGACCCACCGACGCGATCATCCGCACGGTCGCCACCTGTGTGTGCGGCTCGGACCTGTGGCCCTACCGCGGCGCGGAACCCATCGGCGACCCGCACCCGATGGGCCACGAGTACGTCGGCATCGTCGAGGAGGTCGGCAGCGAGGTCGGCAACGTCAAGCCGGGCCAGTTCGTGGTCGGCTCCTTCGCCACCTCGGACAACACCTGCGCCAACTGCCAAAACGGCTGGCAGTCCAGCTGCCTGCACCGGGAGTTCATGACCACCTGCCAGGCCGACTACGTGCGCATCCCCAACGCCCACGGCACCCTTGTCGCCACCGACGAGCACCCGTCCGGCGAGGTGGTGCCCGGCCTGCTCGCCGTCTCCGACGTGATGGGCACCGGCTGGTACGCCGCCCTCGCCGCCGAGGTCAAGCCCGGCTCGACCGCCGTCGTGGTCGGTGACGGAGCGGTCGGCCTGTGCGGTGTCATCGCCGCGAAGGAACTCGGCGCCGAGCGGATCATCGCCATGAGCCGCCACGAGTCCCGCCAGAAGCTCGCCCTCGAGTTCGGCGCGACCGACATCGTCAGCGAACGCGGCGACGAAGGCATCGCCCGCATCAAGGACCTCACCGGCGGCATCGGCGCCGACTCGGTGCTGGAGTGCGTCGGCACCACCGAGTCCATGCGGCAGGCCCTGCACTCGGCCCGCCCGGGCGGCAACGTCGGCTTCGTCGGCGTCCCGCACGAGGTGGCCGTCGACGGCCAGGAACTGTTCTTCTCCCAGGTCGGCCTGCGCGGCGGCCCCGCCCCCGTCCGCCGCTACCTGCCCGAACTGATCGACCTGGTCCTGTCCGGCCGCATCAACCCGGGCAAGGTCTTCGACCTCACCCTCCCCCTGGACCAGGTCGCCGAGGGCTACCGGGCGATGGACGAGCGCCGCGCCATCAAGACCCTGCTCAAGCCCTGACCGTCGCCCCGCCGCCGGGCCGCACGCCACGTGTGCGGCCCGGGCCCGGACGACGCCTGAGTCCCGACGACACCGTTGCCTCCCCGCGGTGCTCCGTCGGCCGACCGTGACCCGGCCCGACCGAACCCCTGGACGGCCCTGTGACCTCCCTGGCCCGTGCCATCCCGGCCGCCCTGCTGCTGGCCATGACCGCCTGCACCGAGGACACGCCATCGTCGTCGTCCTCCACGTCAGCGTCCCCGGCGTCCTCGTCACAGGGAGCGGCGTCGCCCCCCGTACCCACCCCGACGCAGGGCAGGACCACCGCCATGGACATCCGCCTCACCATGGACGGCCACCGGGTCGACGCCACGTTGAACGACAGCGCCACCGCCCGCGACTTCGCCGCCCTGCTCCCGCTCACCCTGCACCTGAGCGACTTCCACCGGACGGAGCGGATCGCCGGCCTGCCTCGCCGACTGACCACCGCCGACGCACTGACCACCGCCGACGCACTGGCCGCCACCGCGGCCAAGGCCGGTGACCTGGCCTATTACGCCCCGTGGGGCAACCTGGCCCTCTACTACCGCGACGGCGGCCCCGACCCGGACACCGGCCTGGTCCTCCTCGGCCGCATGGCCGACGGCGACATCAAGCATCTCGCCACCGCCACCGCCACGAAGGTCACCATCGAAGCCGCCTCCTGAACCGGCCGCCACCCACACCCTGACCTGCCCTTCCGCCCCTCGAAGAGAGAACACACACATGCCTTCCGCGTCCGGGACAACCCCCGGCAAGCTCCCCCTCGTCGTCTGGGTGCTCGCCGCCGGCACGTTCCTGATGGGGACCACCGAGTTCGTCGTCGCCGGCCTGCTGCCGGAACTGTCCGGTGACCTCGGCGTCAGCGTCTCCCACGCCGGGCTGCTGATCACCGCCTTCGCCATCGGCATGATCGTCGGCTCGCCGACCATGGCCCTGGCCACCCTGCGGCTGCCCCAGCGCCGGACCCTGATCCTGGCCCTCACGGTCTTCGCCATCGGCCACGTGGTCGCGGCCCTCAGTACGTCCTTCTCAATCGTCCTCATCGCCCGTGTCGTCACCGCCCTGGCCACCGGAGCGTTCTGGTCCGTCGGCGGTGTGGTCGCCACCACCGCCGCCGGGCCGCAGAACGCGACCCGCGCCATCGGCGTCATGATCGGCGGCCTGACCCTCGCCAACGTCATCGGCGTACCGGTCGGCTCCCTGGTCGGACAGCTCACCGGCTGGCGCGGCCCGTTCTGGGCGCTGGCCGTCCTCTCCGGGCTCGCCGCCGTGTGCATCGGCCGCTTCATCCCCGCGACCGAGCAGCGCGCCGAGGTGTCGGTCCGGGCCGAGGTCCGCGCCCTGCGTCAGGGCAGGCTGTGGCTGGCGCTCGCCGCCGCGATGCTGATCATGGGCGGTGTCCTGGCGGCGTACAGCTACATCACCCCACTGCTGACCGAACGCGCCGGCATCCCCGAGAGCCTCGTACCGCTCGCCCTGATCGCCTTCGGGGCCGGTGCCTTGGGCGGCACGACCATCGGAGGCCGGCTGGGCGACCGCCGCCCGATGGCCACCACTCTCACCGCCACCACGTCCACCACTCTGTTCCTGCTCCTGCTGATCCCGCTGTCCGCCAACCCCGTCACGGCCGTCGCCCTCGTCTTTCTGATGGCCCTGGCCGGATTCACGGTCAACCCGGTCGTCACCGCGCTCGCCATGCGCTTCGCGGGCGACGCGCCCACCCTCACCTCCGCGCTGACCACCTCCGCCTTCAACGTCGGCATCGCCGCCGGATCGGCCATCGCGGGTACGGCCCTGGAGTCCTCCCTCGGCGTGACCGGACCGCCTCTGGTCGGCGCCGTCATCGCCGCCCTCACTCTGCTGCCCCTGGTCGCCCTCGCCGTCCGCGGTACCTCCAGCACGTCGCGGATCGTGGCCCAGCGCACCGTCGCCGACACCGCGCGATGTGACGAACCCGCGCAGGTGCCAACGCACCGCTGATCACCGTCCGCACCACCCGAGGGGAGATCCACCGAGGTTCGGCTCGCCTGCACAAGCCGCCCCCTGCATCGGAACGTCATCTGTGCCGCGGGTCCATGACCTGCGGCTCAACGGCGCGCGCAAGTCTCTCCAAGCCTTCGCCTACCGTCCTTGGAGAGGTTCTGAATGGGCAGACGTGCGCTCGTACGAGGCGCCACCGCCGCGACCGTTTCCTTCACAGTAGCTCTCGGCCTCGGCTCGCTGACCGTCGTCAGCGCGCACGGTGAAACGGTCACCGGAGAGGTGGTCGTACCGGCCGCCACGGCCATGGTTCCCCGGACGGGCCTGCTGAGCGCAGGGCCCTCGGGGTTCCTCCGGTACGAGGAGGGGCCGGGCCAGCTCTGGACGACGTACGACGGTGTCGACACGGTCGTCGACGCGTCGGGCACGGACGTGTACGGCGTCACGAGTGCCGGCGCCGGCTCGGACGTCGTCGCCCGCTACGACACCTCCGCCAGGACCGTGACGCTGCGGAACATGACGTCCGGCCAGGTCAGTACCGTCGAGCTTCCCGACGGGTACGCGTACTTCAGCACGCTCGGGTCGACGGTCGTCACGACCGCGGGAACCCCCGGCACCGACAGCACGTGGCATCTGCTGAACGCCCGGGCCGACGGCTCCGTCGCCGACCGCACGGTGCAAGGCGTCCCCTCCGGCGTCTATCTGCAGTCCGCCGCCGGGCTGGGCGACGCGCACGGGCAGGTCGTGCAGTACCGCAAGGGCGACGACATGGTCACCGGGTGGCTCGACGTCGAGCAGGGGCGCTTCACCGCCCTGCCGTACACCGTGCGGTCCTGGAACCACCTGGTCGCGCTCAGCCCCCCCCACCTGGTGTGGTACTACGACGGCACCCTGCACGTCGCCTCCCGCCAGGACCCGGCCCCCGCCGTGCGGACCGTGGCGGTCGGCGACATCGCGCAGGTACTGGGCCTGGTCGGCGACACCATCATCGTGTCCCGGTACGACTCCTCCCTGGGCCGCAACGACACCAGCCGCGCGGTCTCGCGGGTCGAGGCCGTCCTCTCGGTCGGCTCGGGGCGGGCGGCATGGGAGTCGTCTATCTGGGAGTCTCCACCTCGGGACGGCAGGTTGCGGTCAAGCTCGTGCGCGGGCCGTACGCCCAGGAGGAGGAGTTCCGGACGCGCTTCCGGCAGGAGATCGAGGCAGCGCGCAGAGTGAGCGGCGCCTTCACCGCGCCTGTCGTGGACGCCGACCCGGACGCCGACCGGCCGTGGATGGCGACGCTCTACGTGCCGGGGCTCAACCTTGCCGAAGTCGTGGAGAGAGACGGCCCGTTGAGCCGGCGGGAACTGCGCGCGCTGGGGCTGGGGCTCACCGAGGCGCTGCGCGACATCCAGCGGGCGGGCCTGGTGCACCGGGACCTCAAACCGCGCAACGTCCTGATGACCGAGGACGGACCGCGCGTCATCGACTTCGGCATATCGCGCGCTTCTGACCACCAGAGCCTCACCACGACCGGGCGGATGATCGGCACTCCGCCCTTCATGTCGCCGGAACAACTGGCCTCTCCCCGGGACGTCACCCCGGCCTCGGACGTGTTCTCGCTGGGGTCACTGCTGGTGTTCGCGGCCGTCGGCACAGGGCCGTTCGACGCCGACAGCCCGTATATAACCGGCTATCAGGTGGTGTTCGGGACCCCGGACCTCGGCGGCGTGCCCGAAGCGCTCCTGGGCATTGTCGAGCGCTGCCTGGACAAGGACCCGGCCGCACGGCCGGAACTGACGGACATACACCGCATGCTCCAGGCGCTGCCGGAATCCGACGCCACCGGGTCCCCGAAGACCGGGCAGTCCGCGAAACCCCGGCGCCTCCCCACTTCTCGGAGCGCGGCCACCAGCTCCGCGGGCGCCGCGACCGGCATCGGTACCGGCAAGCGACGCCGAGCCCGGATGCTGCTCACCGGCCTCGGTGCGGTGCTGGCCGTCACGGGGCTGTGTATCGGGGTGGGTGTCTTCGTGTCCGATTCGGACACCGCCACCGCCACCGCCCATGCCGCGTCACTGCCCGACGGCTGGCGGCCGTGGCAGACGAAGCTGCGGTACGACGTGAAGGGTGTCCCTCTCGACTACGACAGCCCTGGATGCGTGGTGGAGGGAAGCGCCCTGTTCTGTGGCGGTACGGGTTTCACGGCCGCCAGGATCGACGGGGCCTCCGGCCGCACCCTGTGGCGGACCGGCACCCGCCCTCAGGGGGCGCAGCCGATCGGCGTTCGCGACGGGCTGGTCGACATGTACGAGGAACCGGACGACAAGACCAGGCGCATGGTGGCCCTCGACGCCGGTACCGGGCACCGGCGGTGGCAACGCGACATCAACCCGTCCGAGGAGGCGGTCCTGTACGACGGCGGACTGCTGACCCTGTCTCCTGACTACTCGTCGTTCGTGGCTTACGGGCCTTCCGGCAAGGAACTGTGGCGGGCGCCCTCGCTGGACGAGTACTGCACTCCGTCGGCGCTGGGAGGCGTCCCCTGCGCCCTGTGCTCGAAGGGCAACGAGCCCGGCCAGGCCCCGGTCGAGCTGATGAAGCTCGGACCCGGCAGCCTGACCGAAACGGCCACACTGCCCAAGAAGGCGGAAGCGCTCGGTTCTGTCGGCGGGGCAACCCCTGTTCCTCGCCCCTCAGACCGCGAAGGACGTGTACGAAACCGGGTACGAACGGCCGTACAACGCGCTGCTGCGGGTGGCCTCGGAAACCGGGCAGGTCAGACGGATACCGCTGGCACATCCGCTGACCGGCGCGGCCGCCCTTGTGGACGGCGTCGTCTGCTTCGTCCGGTCCGACGGGTCGGTCACCGCGGTGTCGGCGGACAGCGGCAAACAACTCTGGCAGAAGAGGACGGACGTGGAGAGTCTGTCCGCGCCCGCGGTGTCGGCCACGTACAAGCGGGTCTATTTCTCCAACCGCTTCGGCCGTCTGCTGGCACTGGACAGCCGCACCGGAGCGGAGGTTTGGCGCACCTCCGCACTGGACGACCCCGGGGACAAGGTGCAGAGCTACCCGCCGCGAGTGCTGCTCGTCAAGGACGCGATCGTGGCGATGGCCGGCGACACGGCCTTCTCCCGGAGCCCTGACGGGCCCACCTGACCGGCCGAGGCAATCACCACGCACCGTGCGGTTCATCCCTCGGACCGCCTACGCTGCCATCGGGGTGTGCATCTGCAAGCCGATGTGTCGGGGCATCCCGCACCCGCAGGTGTCCCACCGCAGCGAAGCCGTCCGGCCCCCGCGGCGCCCCCATGTGGGTGCGTGCCCAAAGCGTGCCCATAGGACCGGACGACCACGGTAGACAGCGGCGCGAAACCAGCCCTTCGAACTGCACCCCCAGGCGGCGTACCCACAGGTCAGAAGCTATGCCGCCCCAAGTCGAGGCCGGGCGGTCACTTCAGGGGTGCCTGGGCTTCGTGGCTGTCATGCGCGGGGTTCCGCACCGAGGTCGGCCAGCAGGCCCCGCACGCGGCTCTCGATCTCGTCGCGGATCGGGCGTACGGCGTCGCCGCCCTGGCCTGCGGGGTCCGCTCACGCCTTCTCGGCCTGATCAAGGCCTCCACCGCCACGGGAGCCGTGTGCTACCTGCTCGGCTGGCTTCAGGTCTTCTTCGCCTTCCCGTCGCATGCATGTCCCGACTTCCTCGAAAGGCGCCCCACCGTCCACGTCGACCGCTACGAGGACAGCGTTTTCCCACTGCAGGCCACCTGCTACTGGGACAACGGTGAGCAGAAGGAACTCGTGAGCAGCTGGATCAACCCACTCCTGTTCACCTGCGTGGCCGTATTGACCGGCTGCCTGGTGATGCTGGCAGGCCTCACATACCGCCGCTGCCGACAAGGGCACCCGCGTTGAGCGACACCGCTCACATACTCACCGTCAGGACCTTCCACCCCAACCACGAGTTGCGTAGCAAGCAAGCCCTGTCTTCATGCCGCGACCGCAAGGAGATCACCCGACCGAGCCGTCACACTCGAACCCATGCTCACCGCCATCGGTACGACAACGGCTTCCCCCTCAGATCCTGTGTTGTCGCCCGGCCTTGGGTGACGTCGTCGTGCGTTACGGCAAGGGGCGCGGAAAGGTCTTGAGGGCTCTGGCTAGGCCTGCGGCATCGGTGCCGATCTTGCGGTATGCGGAGGAGAGCAGCCGTTTCATGCCTTGTTCGGTGATGCGCAGGTTCTTCGCGGCTACCGCGACCGGGTGGCCCTGGGCCACCATTTCGGCAGCTTTCCGTTCCTGAGCGGTGAGCGTGTCTGTCTGCGCGTAGCGCAGTGGCAGTGGCCGCAGGCCGGCTGCGGTGAGTTCTTCCCTGGCCCGGGTGGCCAGCGCCTCGGCACCGCTGTGGACGGCGCCTTCCAGGCCGCGGTAGAGCTGGTCGGCGGCCTCCTGGAGCTGGCCGTTCCGGCGCAGTGCGGCGCCGTGGCCGACCAGCGCACGGGCCAGCTCGTACGCGGCGGGTGATCGCTCCAGGTATTCGACGGCCGCCGCGTGCAGGTCAAGCCCCTCGGGTCCGCCGGTCACCTCGGCCTCGGTGTGGAGCGCCTGGCCGATGGCGGATGCCGCGCCGAAGTCTCGTGCCCGTTTGACGGCGTCCCGGGCGTGGGAGGCCGCTCGTTCGGGGTGGGTGGGGGCGAGAGCGGAGGCCAGGTTCTGCTGCCAGGGGCACCAGGCGGGGTTGCGCCAGGCGCGTGACTCCAGCCGGTCTCCGACCCGGGACAGCAGGCTCGCCGCCTCCTGGTGTCGTCCCTCCGCCAGGAGCAGTTCGGCGTACACCGTACGGGGGTCCGGGTAGACAACGGCGTTCGGGACGATCTCGCCGTAGTGGTAGGTGTCGGCGAGGCGGCGTGCTTCGTCTGTCCGTCCACGGGCCAGCAGGGTCTGGATGAGGATGCCGATGGCGAACCACTGGGCGGGTACGGCCCCTTCCACCTTGTCGGCGATGTGCAGGCCTTCCCGGGCCATTTCCTCTGCGTCGGTCAGGCAGCCCCGGCGGTAGCGGATGTAGCCGAAGAGAGTGTGGCCCAGAGCGAGGTGGGAGCCGCGCCAGCCTCTCCGCTCGCACTCGGCGATCCCCTTGATGAACAGTTCTTCGGCCAGCCGTGGCTGGTCGCAGTACATGTACACCATGGCGACCGAGACCGGCACCTCGAAGCCCCGGTGTTCGTCGCTCCAGCTGAGTCCGCTTCCAAGAGCCCGCTCGGCGGTGTCGAGGACGGTCTTGCTCGGTTCGCCGCGCACCATGGCGTCCCAGCTCCTCAGCCCCAGGATGTAGCGCTCCTCCAGACTGCGTCCGGTCAGGCGCTCGGCGAGCCGCGCCAGGGTGCGTGAGCGGGCGGGCGAGTCGGGCTCGTCGGTGCGGCAGGCGCTCCATACGAATTGATCGGCCTGCATCCGTAGGCGGATGCGCGGGTTGGTCGCCTGCTGTGCCTCGTTCGCGGCCACGGATGCGGCCTCTGCCATTCGGTCGGTGTGGGCCAGGGCCTGGGTCAGGCGGTAGACGATGGAGGCGCGCAGGTCGGGGTCGACTCCGGGCTCCGCCAATGCCGCGCGGAGATAGCCGACCGTGGCCGCGGGCTCGATCAGAAAAGTCGAGCACCCGAGTTCATAGAGGAGCGCGGCCCGCTCCCGCGCAAGGGGTGGTTCCCGCAGTGCGCGGGTCAGGACGCGCCTGGCGGCTTCCGGCGCCCCGGCCCGAAGGTACTCACGGGCGGCCTGCCGGAGGCATTCGACCGCCTCGTGGTTGTTTTCGCAGGGGACTTCCAGCAGATGGCGGGCGGCGATGGTGGGCTGGAGTCCGGTCGCGCGGATGGCCTCCGCGGCCGTGTTGTGCATACCGACCCGCAGGCTTGAGGGGATGGACCGGTAGACCGCGGTGGCGATGAGCGGGTGCACGAACTGCAGGCCGCCTTGGGGCCCGTAGCCGTCGGCCAGGAAGCGGGCGGCGCGCAGCCTCTCGATCGCCTCGGCGGCCTCCTCGGTGCCGATCACCGCGATGGTGGCGGCGAGTTCGGGGGAGATGGACGTGCCCAGTACGGCGGCGGCCCAGGCGAAGCGAACGGTGGCCGGCCCAAGCCGATGCAGGCGCTCGATCAGTCCGGCGCCCTTGACGGCCGAAGCCAGGCCCCGCATCACGGGCAAGTCGTCCTGCTCACCCTTCACGTGCCGCTCGCCGAGTCTGACAGCGAGTTCGACGGCCTCGAAGGGGCTGCCGCCGGTGACTGTCCAGCATTCATCACAGAACTCGTCCTCAGCGGCCTCACCCAGCTCGTCCCGTACGATCCGCGTCACGGCGGCGGCGGTGAGTGGCGCCAGATTGCAGGGACGGCTCCCGTGGCGTTCGGCGAGCGTGTGGAACGCGGTCGCCTCGGGGGGCAGTTCGTCGGGACGGTAGGCGACAACGATCAGCAGTGGAAGGTTTTCGGCCCGTGTCGCGAAGGCGGCAAGCCAACTCAGGGACTCGACGTCGGCCCAGTGCATGTCGTCCAACAGTAGGACGACAGGCGCTTCCGTCACCGCCAGGCGGGTCATGACCCAATCAAGGCCGTCACGCACCCCGACCGGGTCCGGCACACGGCCGGTGTCCTCTGCCTCGAGACCGAGAGCGGTGGCGACGACGTCGTACCAACTGCCCAGAAAGGCCCGGCGTTCGGTCTCCCCCATCGTCGCCAGAGTCGGCTGCACGAATTGGCGAACCACCCGGAAAGCCAGTTCCTGCTCTTTCTCGCCACCCTTTCCGGAAAGTACCGTGCATCCCAGCGCCATTGCGCGGGCACGCGCTTCCGCCATGAGCGTGGTCTTGCCGAGTCCGGCCGAACCGGCAAGGGCAAGCAGTCCACCACGCCGTGCTCGCACCGCGCCGTCGACGGGATCACAGAGGTCCGACAACGCAGAGTCGAGTGCGCGGAGTTCTCGGTCGCGCTCCAGCAACGTGCGGTGCTTCCCGATCGATTGCAGCAGCCCGTCCGCCATGTCCCTGCTACTTTCCTGTCAGCACACCCCGATAGACAGCGCTGAGAGTACGCTCCCATGGACGCTCAGTAGCTGTACTGGGAAAATGCGAATAGAAAGGGTGAAGCGCCCGCCAAGGCGGTTTTGAGCCCAGCCCTCGGGGTATACCTGTGTTTCTTGGGGAGCCTGGCAGTTCCAGGCAACCAGTTTGCTGGAGCGCCCAGACCTCGTATGCGCACCCTGCGGGCCGACCGCCCCAGACGCTCACTGACTAGACGGCGACCGCTGCCGTGTCCGCGTAGCGCGGCACGGTGCGGGACCAGTAGTAGCAGCCGCGGATCCAGCCGACCATGCCTTCCACATAGCCGACGCCCGCGGGGCTCAACTCCAGCTTGATCTCCCCGTAGAGCTTCTCGAACTCACCGATCGTGCTGTTGATCTGCCGGATGGCCAGCATGACGGCCTCCGGCAGGGAGCAGCGGAACTCGTGCTGGTAGGCGAGGGCCAGATTGATCATTCCGCCTGTCCGTTGCTCCTTCACCGCGGAGTAGAGGTCAGGTATCCATACCGCCGCATCGGCCGACAGCCGTCCCAGGCGCCGCATGACAGGGTGATGGAGCTCGTCGGGGGCGATCTCGCCGTGCTGCGCGGCCTCGCACAGCGGGTAGAAGGGCTGAACGCCGGCGGTAAGAGAACGGATCGAACTGGACGGCCCGATCCGTGCGTGGGCGGAGTCGGTCTGGGCCACCGCTTCGTACAACAGGCCGTGCACGTACTCGCGGCTGTTCCATGCCCATCGCGCGGCTTGTGCGGGTGTACACCGTTCCTGAACCTGCCGGTAGAGATCGGCCAGGGCTGCACCGAGCGCAGTACTGGGCGACTGGTCGTCCCGCAAAATCCCGATGCTCTCGCACAGCATGGGCAGCAGTGAGCTCGGCCGCCGACGACCGAGCTCTTCGGCTCGGTCGTCGAAGACGAACTGGTAGGCGATCTGGTTGGCCACGATCTGCAGGGTGTCGGCGTTCATGGTGGGGCTGTTGTAGGCGGCGAGCACGGCGGGGCGCGTATAGGCGATCATCGCCACCACCGCTGGATCGTCGGCCAGCCCCATCCTGAACAGCCACTCATCGACCCCTGCCGCGGCTGCGGATTCATGGGGGTTACTCAGAAACGGGAAGGGCATGTAGAGGTTGGCCTCGATCAGTTCCTTCAGACTGCCCACAGGAGGAACTCCACTCTGCGATGTCGCCGCGATGCCCTCACGCGTCGCGGACACCTTCGTCACCTGCCGTTCGGGAGTCCTGCCAGGCCTGGCGGACGCCCTGAACCGTTGGTGCGACAGAGCTTTCCGGGGACGGTTCCCCCGCCCGCGTGCGCGGGCGCGGTTCGCAGATCATCGTCAGTGACCTGTGCCCCAGAGTCACTGCGGGGACCGGTTGCCGGGCGCATCCGGGGAGCGAGCGCAGGCGCCATTGACTGGCGATGGCGGCGATGGCGAGTGTGGCCTCCGCCATGGCGAAGGTGTCGCCCATGCATTTACGGTTGCCTGCGGCGAAGGGCAGCATCGCGCCGCTCGGTACGGTCGCCTGTCGCCCCGGCAACCAACGCTCGGGGACGAAGCGGTCGGGGTCTGGGAACGACGCCGGATCGTGGTGGAGAAGGTACGGGCTGTACAGGACGGTGGTGCCCCGGGGCAGACGGCGCCCGGCGAGGTTCGTGTCCGTGGTGGTGATGCGGGTGAAGAGCCAGCCGGGTGGATACATGCGCAGCGTCTCGTCGACGACGCATCGGGTGTACACGAGACGCGGTAAGTCGTCGGGGCGGGGGCGCCGACGACCGGCAAGAACCGCGTCGACTTCGCGGTGTACGCGGCGCTCCACCTCCGGGTGGGCGGCGAGCAGCCTGAACGCGGAGGCCAGGCACAGCGCCGGAGCCTCGACTCCGGTGAGCAGCAACGTGATGAGCTGGTCGTGGACTTCCTGTTCGGTGAGTCTCGTCGATCCTCCACTGCCGCCTCCCGTCGCCAGAAGCGTCCCGAGCAGATCGTTGCGGGGAGCACCCGTTCGGCGTTCTTCGATGGCCGAGTCGATGATCGTGTGAAGTCGGTTCAGCGCACGTCGATAGCGGCGGTTCGCAGGTGTGGGGATCCGGAACAGCACTTCGATCGGCGCGACCATACGGACGAACAGACCGCGGACGATGATGGCGAGGCAGTCCCGCACCTCGGCGGCCGTCGCGGCATCGAGTGAGTCGGACAGCAGCACGCGACTGGTCACCCGCGTCGTCAGTGCCATCAGCGCCCCGCTGACGTCGAACTCCCCGGCCTGCCACTGGCGGCATTCCAGTTCTGCTTCCTCTCCCATCGTCTCCGCGTAATCGGTGATACGGGAAGGACGGAAGCTCGGCTGAACCAGCCTGCGCTGCCGTCGATGCGCCTCCTGATCACACGTGACAAGGCCATCACCCATCAGCAGCCGGAGTTTGTCGTACAGTGGGCCGCCCTTGTCGTAGGTGCGCGGGTCCATGAGTATCTGGTGGACCAGCCCGGGGTGGCAGGCCATCCAGGCGCGTTGGGGACCCAGGCGTACCTCTACCAGATCGCCGTGGGCGGGCAAAGAAGTCAGAAATGCCAACGGCTGGCGGAACAGGGTAATAGCGTGGCCGATAATGGGGAATATGCCGGGTGCAGTACCTGTGGTCCATAACCGCTCCGGCTGAGGCACGACATCGCTCATCGATAACCACCTCGCTCATCTGGCGCACACGAATCGGTGAATGGTTCACCAACTTGGGACTCGACTCAAGTCCTGCCCAATCAGACCGCCGGCGGCTCCCCGAATCCTCTACCTACGGGGGCGCACAGGTGCATGAAGAAGCATGGAGCGGGCCGCTGTTGAGGCACGACGTACCGCTTGCCATTACCTTCTGCCCGTCAAGCCTCTGCGCGTACCTTCCGCCTGCGACGCGCTGCAGGCGTTGGTGACGGACCCCTCAGGGTGCCGATACCGCTTAGGGCCTGCACCCGCTCAGGGCCTGCACCAAGCGCTGCTGCGCCCAGTGGATTTGTCCAGCAGGAAGGGCACCTTGGCGCCGGCCGAGGACTCTGTACCTCGACGGCGAAGTGCCTTCCGGCACGCTGATCAAGATCGGTGAGTAACACACTTCACGCACCCGCCCCGGAGATCAACGCGGCGGACGTCGAGTAGCCGAGCAATGCTCAGGACTTGTGGATCAGCCTCGGGAGCGCGCGAAGGGCGTACCTTCCCAGGTGATTGATCGAGAAGTCACCGAGTAGACCTGCGTTGCAGCGCGGGTCGGGACGGCACGCCCATGCTGAGCGTAGTCACCGCCGAGGGTTCCACCGACTCCGGCTCCCGGCGGGTCGACGACGCCACCGGCGAGCGCAAGCGGTTCTCCTCGAAGATCCTGCCGCCGTGGTGCCGCAAGTCGCCGCAGATCTCCGAGGTGCTGCCGCTGCTCTACCTGCACGGCCTGTTGTCCGGGGACTTCGTCCCCGCGCTGGAGCAGTTCCTCGGCTCGGCGGCCGGGCTGTCGCCGGCCACCGTCACCCGGCTGACGAAGCAGTGGAGCGACGACCACGCCGCCTTCCAGGCCCGTGACCTGTCCGACCGGGACTTCGTCTACGGCCCGCACGCTCGCCGACCTCACCCGTTGCCCGCGAGCCGGTCAACGCTGCCCAGAACCATCAACAACCAGCAGATATACCACCCTTGACGAAACCCACCCCTTCAGGAATGACAATGGCTCGGCGAATAGCCGGGTCCGGGAAGCTTCCACGTACCAGACACTTGCGGCTACGGAAGCATCGTACGTGACGGCACTTGGGCGTGGGTGCGCAGCGGCATCCCTTCTGCGGAACAGCCGGGCTCCAGCTTGAACGGACCCCCGAGTCTTGGGAGTTCGGCTTCTCGCTGGGCTCGCGTGGCGAGGACGACTTGCTTCGCCTCGGGGGCAACGTGCAGCCAGGCACGTCGAGTGCACTGCGTCCACCTGCCTGCCAGGCTTTGCTGAACCGCCCCGGGGCATACCGCCGACTCCATATGAAACGGGGCGTATCGGAATACATGACTGATGGTGAAGGGATCAGAGTGGATGCATGTGCGTCGCGTCGTCAGTGGTTCAGCATGCCGCTGCAGACGTCCTGTGGCTGGGGGTGGTGCATGCGGATGCGGCCCTTACCCGCGCTTTTGGCCTCGTACATGG
>NZ_JBIBKX010000031.1:0-65313 GCF_042959425.1 Streptomyces sp. NPDC007896
AAGCGGGGGTTTTGATTCCGTTCTGCGGGTGTCTTCCGGGGGTTGGGGGTGGTGTGCGAGGCTCGGGGTCGGGTGGTCGCGGGGGTGTGTTGGTGCCTCTTGCGTGGGCCTCGGGCGAGGCTATAGTGAAACCGGCCGAGCGGTTTTGTTTTGCGAGTGGTTCTCTGGCGGGTGTCGGTGGTGCCGGGGGGACGGTTTCCGGGGATGCGCATGGCCCGGGCCGGCACCCGAGGTGCGTGCCCTCCGCGTTCTGCTTCGGTAACGGCTCGGGCGCGGAGTCGGTGGCCGGCTCCAGATGAGCGCCGCAGGGATACGGACGGTAAGCGTGGCTGCCGACAGGACTGCGGGCCGCCGTAGGCGACTTGGACTGGGCTGCTGTCGCAGGCCAGGCTGGCGGGGCAGGAGTGCCAGGCGAAGTCAACGGTGCAGGTGCCTGTGTGGAAGTCGCTGATGCTGCCGAAGTGGCCGCGGGCGAGGCTGAGTTCGCAGACGGTGACGAGGGTGACCTCGGCGCCGTCCCGGCGTAGCCGCTCCGCCCGTTCGGCGCAGTCGGTAAACAGTGGCAGCATCTCGGCGTTCGTCAGCTCGTAGGGGAAGGGTGAGAACCGCACCTCCAGGCCCGCGTACGCCCCGTACCGCGGTGCAGTTCAGGTCCTTCGCAACGACCCGCATGTCCCGTTCGGCGTCCCGGGGTTCGAAGACGGGTGCGATGTGTCGCCGTTGGGAAAGGTGCCGGCGTTGTGGTGCATGCCCTTGCCGCGCAGTATGACTGATGCCTCCGATGGGAAGCGCTGGATGTCGTACGGCGCGATCGTCCAGGTTCCAGCCGCGTCAAAGGCCCGCCACAGCCCGCCGGACCAACCAGTCTCGTCAATCGGTACGTTCCTACCGCGTACCCCGAGAAGCAGGTCGACCCTGTCACGCCATAGGTGCCCATCCGTCCGGGCTCGCCGTCGCTCCTTTGTGCCTGGCTCTGGATTGGCTGGGTGGACGTCGGAGGGCGGGGCGCTGAGGCGGGTCCGAGGCCGGGTGGAGGACTCAGGCGGTGGCCTGGTCCCGTGCCGGGCTGAGGTAGTGCACGGCGGTCTGTTCGGCGTGCGGGATGAGCAGGCCCTGCAACTCCTCGGCTGCGACCTTGAGAAGGTCGCCGTCACGGGTGGAGTGGAGGGTTTCGAGGACGAAGGTGACGTGGGTGGAGTCCATGGTGACGCGGGTGCGGTGGGCGTCGCGGTGGTTCCAGTGGCGTGTCAGGACGCCGGTGGTGTCCGCATAGATGATCTCGCCGGGCTTGGGGTTCTCGGTGGACTCAGGTTCGCCGAGCGGGGTGAAGGTCTCGGTGCCGTCCGCGTGGCGGATGTCGACGTCGCCGGTGACGTGGTCGAGATCGAAGGCACCGGCGGGCAGGCCGTGGCGGACGGAGACGGCGTTGTAGGAGTCGACGGCCGGATTGATACGCGGCAGGGCCCCCTTCTTCGCGAGGCGGCGACCGAGCGCGTCGACGCTGGGGCGGATACGGCGGGGGTTGGTGCCGAAGGCGCGGTAGGCGGTGTGCCACGCCTCTATACGGGGGTCGGTCTCGTTGGCGGGCTGCCAGGTGCCGTCGGCGAGTTGCTGCTCCAGGTCCTCCACGGCGGCGGTGGTGTGGGGCCAGGATTCATGGCTACGCAGGCCGGTGGCGGTGACCAGGGCGATAAGGGTGTCGGGGAAGGCGTCGGCGACGGCGGGGCTGAGGCGGAAGACGGTCATGAGCGGGGTTCCGTTCCTGAGTGCGTGCGTGCGAATGGGCGCGGGTCAGGGATTCCAGGGTCCGATGCGGTCCAGGCGGCGGCGCTGCTGGAGCGCGGTGGGCACGTCGAGGCCCGTGCCGCGGGCAGTGAGGTGGTCGGCTACGGCGGTGCGGTGCTCGACGGGCTTGTGGTCGTCGTACTTGAACTTGGCCGCCACGTCGGTGACTTCGAGGCGCAGGCCGCGGATGCCGGGCAGCAGCCGGCCGTAGGGCGGCTGGTCGGCGGCGACGGGGGCGTGGTCGCCGTCGGGCTGGAAGTGGGCGAGTTGGCGGCGCAGCAGCTCGGCCTTGGCCTCGGGGTCGTCGATGATGTGGGCGCGGCAGGTGAACTGTACGGCCGTGTAGTAGCTGGTGGGGACGCCGTCGGTGGGCGGGGTACCGGCTGTGGCGCGCCATGGGCCGGGGATGAATGCGTAGTCGCCGAAGACGGTGAGGAGCACGTTCGGGTCGTGGTCGATCGACTTCCAGGCCGGGTTGGGACGGGCGAGGTGAACCAGGAGGTGGTCGCCGTCGCTGGTGAAGTGGGTGGGGACGGCGACGGGCGGGTGGCTGGGCAGGCCGTTGACGCTCAGGATTCCGAAGTCGTGCCCTTCGGCTATCCAGCTCTGCCATTCGGCTTCGTCCAGGCTGGTGTCCCAGGGTTGGATGAACATGCTGTGCTCCTTACGTAGTCGGCGGAGGCGGGGGAGGGAGAGGGGAGCGGGGGGTCAGGTGAGAGCGAGGAGACTGACGGCGACGGCGGCGGCGCCCAGTCCGACGAGCTGGCCGCGACGGATGCGTTCGGCGAGCACGCTACGGGCGAGCAGGACGGTGCCGGCCGGGTAGAGAGCGGTGATCACGGCGACGACGGTGAGGTCCCCGCTGCGTGCGGCTAGAAGGAACAGCAGGTTCGCCATGGAGTCCAGCACGCCGGCGGCTGTCGACATCGCGTACGCGGGGCGCTCGGAGCCGAGCCTGCGGTACATGAGGCCGGCCGCGGCCAGGATGACGGCAGAGGAGACCGCCCGGCCGATGATCAGTGGGGCCACGCCGCTGTCGGAGGGCGCCTGGTGCAGGAAGATCAGCTGGAAGGCGATGGCACCTCCCGCGCCGAAGGCCAACAACAGCGCGGTGCGGGACGGGCGTGCTGTTCCGGCGCCATGTCCGGCGCTGACCAGCACCACCGCGACCAGCGCGAGCGGCAGGCCCACCAGCCCGGCAGCGCCCAGGTGCTCGCCCTGCAGCAGGCCCACGCCGACGGGCAGCATGGCGGACACGAGGGCGGTGACGGGCGAGAGTACGTTCATCGGGCCGATCGCCAGGGTGCGGTAGAGCAGGGCGAATGCGGCGGCCGAGGCGATGCCGGACGCGGCGCCCCAGGCGAGGGCGTCGGCGCTGAACGAGGCGCCGAGGAACGGCCACAGCAGCAGCTCGACCGCGAGCGAGGCCGGGGCCGCGATCATCACGGTGCGCAGCACATGAGCCTTACGGGCCCCCAGGCCGCCCAGGAAATCGGCGCATCCGTAGGCGAGTGAGCTGCCCAGGGCCAGCAGCAGAGCGATCACGGTACATCCCTTACGATCTCGATGGAACGACTAGACGGTACAACGAACCGACTGGCGTGTGTCAACAAAACGACCGGACAGTGCATTAAAGTGGTCCACTGGCGAGGATGGTGATCGGATGGCCGAGACAGAGGCAGCCCTGCGGACGCTCGCGCACAACGTCAGGACGGCCCGCACCCGCGCGGGCCTGTCCCTGGACGAGCTCGGCCGTCGCGCCAAGGTCAGCAAGGGGGCCCTGGTCGGGTTGGAGAAGGCACAGGGCAACCCGAACTTCGCCACCCTGGTCCGGCTGGCCGACACTCTCGGCATTTCGGTGTCCGCGCTGATGGAGGGGCCGTCCGAAGGGCGCGTTCGCGTCGTGGCCGCCGACGCCGTGATGCCGTTGTGGACCGGAGCGCAGGGCAGCGAGGCCCGGCTCATGCTGACGACCTCGGGCCCGGCACCGGTCGAGGTCTGGCGCTGGAAACTGGAACCGGGCGAGGAGTACCCCAGCCACCCCCACCAGGCCGGAGTCGTAGAAACGGTCAGCGTCACCGCCGGCCGGATGACCCTGATCGTCGACGGCGCCGAGCACCTCGTCGAAGTCGGACAGACCGCCACCTTTGACGGCGACGCCACCCACACCTACCGCGGCGCCGGCACCGAGTCCTGCCACCTGATCATGACGGTCCACCTGCCGCCCGGCCCCGCTTCCACATCCTGAGCCGACGACACCCGGGAAGGCCGCAGTGGCGCCGACCTGGGGCCAACTCGTTCAGCTGGACGCTGCGGGCAAGAACCCGGGCCCGTCGCGGGAGTGCGTGCGCGGGTTTGGCCGGGAGCCGCAGCAGATCTTCCACGAGTGGAACAGCATTGCGGATGTCAGCGAGTACGAAGCGAACTATCAGCGAGTGTGCGTGCGCGTATCAGCTCAAGATGGTCTGGTGAGTTCTTCGAGTAGGAAAATGAAGGACTCGTATGGCCGCCCGGTAGCGTGTCGAAGACCCATTTCGCATGTGCGGTTTGCCGAGAGGTACGCCTGAGCCGGAGAGGCCTCGAGTCCGGCCTTCTCGTCCCGTGTCGCGGAGACCACCAACTCCGGATGGAGCAGACCGCGGTCTCCCGCAGTGCCACAGCAGGTTGTGCCGACGGGCACCACGGTCGTGTCGGCCAGGAAGGACGCAATGGTCTTGAGGGCATGGTTGAGCCCGAGGTGGGTCGTGGAACACGTCGGATGCAGTGCGACCGTCTCGAGCTTGCGGTTCGCTGAGAGACGGGGAAGCAGGTCCCGGCACCAGGTGATCGAGTCTCGGATACTCATGGCCTCCATCTGAGCGCGCCGTGAGTCGTCGACGTGCTTGGCGACATCCTCGAGCAGCCCATGGGTGCAGGACGCGGCATCGATCACGATGGGGAGCGAGCCGTGATCGGTCCACCGCCAGAAGGCGTCGCAGATCGCATCCGCCATCCATTGGTGCCCGTCTGCGAGACCTTTGCTCGCCCAGGGCGTCGAGCAGCACAGTCCGCGCACGTCATCGGGTATCCACAGGGGCATGCCGGCGCGGGCGGAGAGCGAGACGAACGCTTCCGGGAGCGACGGCGTGCTCGGTTTGTCGGGGTCGCGCCCGAAGATGCGGTTGATGCAGGCCGGGAAGTACACGGCGTACCCAGACCGCCGCTCGGTATGCGGGAGGTGGGCGGGTGCCGGGTGGGGCATGGGACCCGGCACCGAGGGGATGAGATCGCTGCTGACGACACATCGTGCCGCGTCGGTCAGCTCCGTGAGAACCTTCACGTCGATGCGGGACTGGACGCCATCGACCGCCGACATCGCTGTGCGTGCGAGCCTTTCGATCTGGCCCCAGTGCTTGGCTGCCGCCAGCCCGGCATGCTCACGGGAAGTGGTGGACTCGGCACGGCGGAATCCCTTGATCAGGTCCCCGGTGTTGATCTGCACAGGGCACGGGATGGCGCAGGTTCCATCAGCGGCGCACGTCTCGATGCCGTCGTATTCATACTCGGCCTGGAGCTGTGCGAGCACCGGAGAATCCTCGGGTTGCCGGGCCATCTCCCGGCGGAGGGCGATCCGCTGCCGAGGGGTCGTCGTCACATTGTGACTGGGGCACGTGGCTTCGCAGAATCCACATTCGATGCACAGGTTCGCTACTTGTTCGATCTTAGGCGTGGATTTGAAATCCTTGAGGTGGATTCCGTCGTCGGTCGTCAGGATGACGTTTGGCCCGAGGACCCCATGTGGATCGGCGAGACGCTTCAGTCGCCACATGATGTCGGTTGCTTTGGCGCCCCATTCGTGTTTGACGAAGGGTGCCATGTTGCGTCCGGTGCCGTGTTCGGCCTTGAGTGAGCCATCGTACTTTCCGATGACCAAGTCGACCAGGTCGGACATGAATGCCCCATAGCGTTCCTTGTCGGCTGCCTCGGAAAGTATGGGAGTCAAGGTGAAGTGCAGGTTGCCGTAGGCGGCGTGGCCGGCGACTCCGGGGAGGAATCCGTGCTTGCTGAGCAGTTGTTGCAGGTCGTGGGCACCGTCGGCGATACGTGCGGGAGGGAAGCACACGTCTTCGTTGACGACTGCGCTGCCTTCTGGTCGCAGGTGACCGACGATGCCGAGCAGGCCCTCGCGCACCCGACAGTCGCATTCGATGAGGTCCTCGTCTCGAGTGAACTCGATCGGATGCAGCAGGGGGGTGTCCGCGAGAAGCTCTCGGACGTGCTGCTCGGCGTCATCGAGTGCGTCGGCCTCGCCGCGGAACTCCACGAGGAGGGCTGCCGACTTGGGATCCAGCGTGCGCCAGTAGGAGGGGGCGCCCGGGAATGCCTGTGCCGCCACGGTCAACGCGGGCGCCATCATCAGTTCCACCGCCTCCGCGCCCAGGTCGACCAGCGCGGGTACCAAGCGTGCCGCCGCGTCGATGGATTCGGTGGCGATCCACGCCACAGTGGTGAGTCCGGGGTTGGGGAGGGTGTCGATCACGACCTCGGCCATGAAGGCCAGGGTTCCTTCCGAGCCGACGAGCAGCCGGCGGAAGATCTCCAGCGGCGTTTCTGCGTCGAGAAAGGCGTTGAGGGCATATCCGGTGGTGTTGCGGATTGTGTACTTGTGCCTGATCCGTTCGACGAGTTCCTTATCGGCGAGTATTTCCGTACGAAGGGCGAGCAGGCCGTCAGCCAGTTCGGGCTCGGCCTTGGGGAACGCGGATTCGGCGTCGGGGGAGTCGGTGTTTATCGTGGTTCCGGAGGGGAGTACGAAGGTGATCCCGGCTACGCAGTGGTACGCGTTTCGGGGCAGCGAGCACCGCATGCCTCCCGCGTTGTTGGCGACAACCCCGCCAATGGTGGCTACGTCGGCGCTGGCGGGATCGGGACCGAGCCGGCGCCCATACCGTGCCAGGACGGCGCTTGCGTGAGACAGAATCGTGCCTGGGCGCGCCCGCAGGCGGGCGCCGTCGTTTTCGACAGTCATTCCGGCCCAGTGGCGCCGGACATCGATCAGTATGTCGTCGGACTGTGACTGGCCGTTGAGGCTGGTACCTCCGGACCGGAAGGTGGCGTGCCGCCCGGTTCGGCGGCAGTAGTCGAACACCGCGGCGACGTCGCGCGCCTCTCGTGGTTGCACGACGACTTGTGGAAGAAGCCGGTAGGGGCTCGCGTCCGAGGCGTAGCGCACCAGGTCCGAGAGCCGGTGCAGGACTTGCCCGGAATCCAGCAGTTCGGTGAGGTCGCGGACGAGGTCCACCGGTGAGCCGCCGAGATGTTCGACGCCGACCGCATCGGGCTGCGCCGGCCCGTCCGGACGTCCGATGCGGCTGGGCTCGGGGGCGAAGAGCTTTTTCATGCGACGGCCTCCAATGGCCCAGCGGAGCATTGCGGTGTCCGAGTGGGCTGGGCGGGATCCGCTTGTCATTCAGGCGAACGGCGGGAGAGTTCCGACAGGTAGGCCATCTCCAACTCGCCTTCATAAGTTTCGGCGCCAGCCTTTAGTGCTTCCTTCATGCGTGCCTGTGTCACCTCGCTGGCGACGCTCAGATCGGACTCGTGGGCCTCCACCAGTAGCCCCTCCGACAGCGAACCGAATGCTCCGGAATCGACTGATGCCTTGGCATGGGCGATGGCATGCGGAGGAAAGGAAGCGATGCGGTGAGCCAGCTTTTCGACAAAAGGAGTCAGCTCGTCCGCCGGCAGTGCCCGATTGATGTAGCCGTAGCGTTCTGCTACTTCCGCCGGGATGTCGTCGCAGCCCAGGAGCACCTCCAAGGCGCGCCCCCTCCCCATGAGCCGCGGCAGTCTCTGCGTGGCACCACCGCCCGGAACGAGACCGATTGCCACTTCCGGTTGGGCGAAGACGGCTTTGCCGACGGCTGCGAAACGCATGTCCATGGCCAGCGCGATCTCACTGCCTCCGCCCCTCGCCCGGCCCTCGATCTTGGCGATGCTCACTTTGGGCATGTTCCTGAACCGCTCGCCGATCGTCTGCGTAAGACGAAAGTTGCGAGTATTGGAAACCGTTTTAGAAAGCGTTCCAACCCGCCCCAGGCCGGAATGAGCTATGAAGAACTCGGGAACCGCACTCTGCAGGACCACGACCCGGACGCTCTCATCCGCCTCGAGTTCCCTGCCGAGTCTGTCAAACTCCTGCGACAGATATTCGTCAAGGAGATTGATCGGCGGGTGGTCGATGGTGACGAATGCCGCCCCGGTATCAAACTCGAACCGGAAATACTTGTCATCAGAGTAGGCCATGGGCGCGGCTCCTTTCGGATGATGGCCGATAGCGGATCGCCGCTCCCGGTTCAGGCGCTCACGAAACGCTGACGAAGCTCGCCGATGCCGGTGATGTAGCTGACCAGCTCCTCGCCCGGCTGCAGCCACCGCTGCGGGTTGCGGCCGACGCCGACGCCGGCCGGGGTGCCGGTGAAGATCACGTCACCGGGCAGCAGCGCCAGAGTCGCTGACAGGCCCTCGACCAGCTGGGGCACCGGGAAGATCAGGTTGCTGGTGCGGGAGTGCTGCACGGTCTCACCGTCGATGGCGCAGCCGAGTTCGAGGTCGTCCGGGTCGTCGAACTCGTCCGCGGTGACCACCCACGGCCCCATCGGGGCGAACCCGGGGAGCGACTTGCCCATACTGAACTGAGGCGCGGGGCCCTCGGTCTGCTGGATCCGCTCGGAGATGTCCTGGCCCACGGTCAACCCGGCCACGTAGGACCAGGCATCGTGTTGCAGAGCGCTGATACATCCCACGCCCCAGCGACACGAACGCCGTGCAGTCCCAGGCCGCCGGAAGGTGCACTCGCCGCACTGATCTCCCACCTCGGCACGGCACGCCTGGTCCAGGGCCCATCTTTCACCGACGCGACGCCTTGCTGAGCGGACCGAGTAAGGACACGGATTCAGCGCCTGCCGATACCGGACGCCAGAACTATCCGTTCACCAGCAAGATCTTGCCGATGTGCTGGCCAAGGTCCAGAAGTCGATGTGCTTCGGCGGCCTCGGCCATCGGCAGGATTTGGTCGATGACCAGTTGTACGGCGCCGTTCTCGATCAGCGGCCAGACCTCATTCTGCGCTTCGGCCACGATGGCGGCCTTCTGTGCTACCGGACGGGAGCGCAAGGTGGTGCCGTGTATCGATGCCCGCTTGAATACCAGCTCGCCAAGGTTGAGTTGCCCGATGAGGCCGTCCTGCAGGCCGATGACAACCAGGCGTCCGTCGGTAGCCAGAGACTGGACGTTTCGTTCAAGGTACTGGCCGCCGATGACATCGAGGATCATGTCGTAGGGGCCGTGCTCGGTGAAGTCTTGTGTGCGGTAGTCGATCGCCAGGTCGGCGCCCAATTCACGTGCTCGGGCGGCCTTCTCAGAGCCTCCGACGGTGGTGACGACGCGAGCGCCGATTGCCTTGGCGATCTGGATCGCAAAGGTGCCGATGCCTCCGGCTCCGCCGTGCATGAGAAGCGTCTCGCCCTCCTTCAGCTTCCCGGTCATGACGATGTTGGACCAGACCGTGGTGACTGCTTCGGGCAAGGCGGCCGCCTCGACCAGGCCGATTCCCTTGGGTACCGTGAGCAACTGTCCTGCGGGGACAGCGACCTTCTGTGCGTAGCCGCCTCCCGCCAGCAGTGCGCAGACCTCGTTGCCTACCTGCCAGCCAGTCACGCCCTCGCCGACGGCGCTGATGCGGCCCGAGACCTCCAGCCCCGGGTACGGCGATGCCCCTGGCGGCATCGGGTACCGGCCCATCCGCTGCGCGACGTCCGCCCGGTTCACCGCGCTGGCCACCACCTCGACGACGACTTCGCCGGCTGCGGGCAGCGGGTCCTCGACCTCGATCCATTCCAGAACCTCAGGACCACCCGGTTCCCTAATCGATATTGCCTTCATGGCGCTCCGTTCGCACGGCTGAGATGTTGGGCTCCCGCACACGCCCAAGGGATGCGTTGGCAACGTGTCCTTGCCAATGGTTCGGCAGGCCGGACGCTCGCGCCACAAGGCGAGGCCAGAGCGGGAGGGCTGACCTTCTGCCTTGGAAGGGCTCGCCGAAAAGCCCTAATGTGTACGCTGCACACATTAGAGGACGAGAGTGTGCAGTGTCAACATTGAGCAGTGGCCGCTACCACCACGGTGATCTGCGGGCTGCGTGTCTGCGTGCGGCTTGGACTTGCTGGAGGAGAGCGATGAGGCCGCCGTTTCGCTGCGCGCAGTCGCCCGTCGCGCCGTACCGGCATCACCCGGACAAGGGAGCGCTGCTTTCCGCCGCGCCTGACGCCAGGACGAGCGCGTCGCTGAGACCCGCCTTCATCCTCCGCTGGAGGCCGCGCTGATCTGGAGTTACCTCGTGCACCGACCGCGATTCAGCCGGCGGCCGGTTCAGTGGCTCGGTGATCCGCTCGGTCCGCTTGGCGTCGCGGTTGAAACCAGGCGGCAATCGGTGACGTCTCCGAGGGCAGCGGCTCCGTGCACAACACGAAGAGCGTGTATGTGCCCCGTCGGCCGCGTGTGCCACTGCCTACCAACCCGTACGTGCGCTTTGCGGGATGTCGCGCTGCTGAAGACGGTCTATGCCGCTGGAAGTCCGCGCCGTCGGATCCCCCGTCCTCCTTTGTGGCATCCCCGGCGAACGTCTGCGTTACCTGACCACCGATCAGATACGTGGTGCCTCGGATAGCATGTTCCTCCAGTTCGGAAATTCACGCTGTGGATAGCGCCCAGCCTGGCCGAACTCGCTCACCGACTCGTCAAGGCGCCGCGCCGGCGCTCCGCTCTCGCCCGCCGCCTGGCCAACCGGACTTCACGGTTGTTCCCCTGGCGTGCGGCCCGGCCAGCCCCTCAGCCGCAAGGCGTTCAACGACCAACTCGCGCGCCACGGCGTCAAGGTCGGACCGGCCAGGACCGCAGCCCTCATCGCACTCGCCGCCGAACTGCCCCCGCCAGACCTGGCAGAGCTGCCCGGTGTCCATATCCGCAGCGCACTCAAGTGGGCTCACAACGCTCAGCGTGACGGGAGCGCTTACCTCACCGCCTGCGTCACCGACCGTGACGCGGGCGGATGAACCTCCATATCGGCCAACGGAAATGGAACGGGAACTCGTGATGAAGCGGTACATCCTCACCGGCACGCCCGGCGCAGGAAAGACATCGATCCTCAGACAACTGCAAGAATTCTTCTTCATCCGCAACATCGGGTTCTGTGAGCCCACTGCCGCCCGCCGGATGAGCTTCCAGGAGTCGTTGGCGTTCGAGCAGATCCACGAGCGGAGTTATCGGCAGTTCGGCTACGACCTCATCGATGTCCCAGCCGGTGAGGTGGCCGATCGGGTGGCGATGATCGCAGACGTCATCTCGCAGCTCACGTAAGACGGGTCCGCAGTAGACATGCCCAAGACTGGGAGTCGGCATGGACCTCAGGAACCCGGGTTGGCTGACGGCAGGTACTAGGGGTCGGCTTGAACTGGGGCCGAGGCCGGCTCCCCGGCTCATCGGCGGCGATTGTCAGTCGACGGAGTCCATGAAATCCAGCATTCGGCGGTTGACCTCTTCCGCGTGGTCGATCTGTGGTCCGTGACCTGTGTTGGAGATGATCTCTGCCCGGGTTCCCGGTATCAGGCGGGGCACGCGCTCCATTTGCCGCTGTGGGTGCACGAGCAGGCTGCGCTTGCCGAGTGCGAGGTAGAGCGGGGTACGGATGGTGGACAGCTCGTCGTCGGTCAGGGGGAGAGGGGCCGGGCGGCGTATGCGGTAGGCGCGGACGGCTGTTCTGATCATCGTGCGCAGCTCCGGCACGACGAGGACCGGCTGCTCCAGCCAGGCTGCCAGTCGTGGGCGGAGCGCCTTGGGGGCGAAGGTTGCGAAGAGACTGGCGAATATCCAGACGAAGAAGCGAAGTCCCACCTTCTCCAGGCCTCCGGGGTCGAGCAGCGTGACCGAGGCGAGGCGGTCGGGCCTGCGGTGCGCCTGGTTCAGCGCCAGCCAACCGCCGTACGAGGAGCCGACGAGGTGGACGCGGTCGAGCCCGAGTCCGGCGAGTGTCTCGTCCAGCCACTGTGCGGCGCGTTCCGGTTGGTGGATGGGTTCGCGCTGCACGCTGCGTCCGGGGTCGCCCGGGGTGTCGATCGCGTAGACCGGGCGATCGGCGCTGAGCGCGCGGGTGTTCGGGTACCACATGGCAGAGCAGGAGCCCGCACCGTGCACCAGGACGACCGGGGTGCGGGACCGGGCGGCAGGGGTCGCGGGACCGTAGCGGTAGACGTGCGTGGCGCCGAAGGACGTCTCCACGTCCTCTTCGGCGAGGGCGGGCGCTCCCAGGGCGTAGACCGCGTCGCAGGCCGCGAAGTAGCGGTCGCGCCAGGCTTCGTTCACGTAGCGGCCGACGTCGGCCTGAGGGCGGGCAGTGGTCTCGGGCACAGGCACCTCCGGGTTCAGTTCCTTTATGGTACGAACGTACCACCATGATGGTACCGCTGTATCATCAACGGGTCCCGGCAGGGTCGTACCAGCGAAACGGCGAGCGGAGGAGAGAAGGCCGATGCCCAAGCGCGTGGATCATGCGGAGCGCCGCACCGAGATCGCCGAGGCACTAGTCCGGGTTGCCGGGCGGCATGGGCTGCATGCCGTGGGAATGCGCGATGTGGCGGCCGAGGCAGGCGTGTCACTGCGGCTGGTGCAGTATTACTTCGAGACCAAAGAGAAGCTGCTGCTCTTCGGGCTGCAGTACCTGACGGAGAGGTTCGGGGCACGGGTCGCCACCCGGATCAAGGACAGCGGGGACAGTCCCGGACCGCGTGCCATGGTCGAGGCGCTGCTGATGGCGGCCCTGCCCACGGACGAGGAGAGCCGCACCTTCCATTTCGTGTACACCTCGTACGCCATGCTGGCCGTCAATGACTCCGCACTCGCCGCCCAGCCCTTCATCAAGGACCCCGACGCCGCCGAGGACGCCGTGACCGGAATCCTCCGGCAGGCACAGGAGGCCGGTCTGCTCCGGCCCGGTGTGGAACCGAGACTGGAGGCAGCCGGTCTGCTTGCCATGTCCGCGGGACTCGGCACCGGCATCCTCGTCGGCCAGCGCAGCCCCGAGTCGGCCGTCGCCGTCTTGGAGCACCACCTGGATCGCATCTTCCATGGCGGTGAGCGAGACCTTCCGACCCGGCCGACGGGCGTCGCATGACGTCAATTCCCGTGTAAATCCCCGAGATTGACGATCAGTCACTGCCTTCCAGCCTGTCGACAACCGCTGCCGTCGAATCCAAATGAAGCCACCCGGGGAGACAGCGAGCGTGGCGGCGGCATCGGCGACCGCCGACACTGCGGTTCACCTGGGGCTAGAGCGCCGCGTGGGCCAGCCAGTGGTTCAGCAGCGCGCGGTCGCCCGTCACCGTCACGCGGTCGTCCTCCGGCGGGAGACGGTGGGAAAACACGAGCATGAGGTCCGCCACGGCCCCTGACACCACCACGTCGGCCATGACCGGCCCGCGCTCCCACCGCAGCGCCTCAGGTGCCCTGGTGATCACCCAGCCCTCCGTGGACCTCGGCCGGAATCCGATCCGCTCGCCCCGGCCGCGCAGCCCGGCGACCGCCGGCCTGGTCGTCTCAAAGCCCGGTGTGGACAGCAGGTCCAGGTTCTCGCTGATCACGTCGGCCGCGAGGTCGTCGGCTGTCTCGAACGCGGTGTCCGTCGCAAACGCCGCGTCGTAGTGGTGGACGCAGGTGTCGCTCAGCATCCTGCGCAGCCAGAAGGCCGCGGGCCGCGGCCCGAAGAATGTGCGCGTCTCGGTGTCCGCGCCGGTCTCCTGGATCGTGCTGATCAATCCCTCCGTGCCCTCGCGCAGCCACCGGGCCCACTCGTCCGGGGCGCCGGGTTCGGCCTGCCGCGGGTCGGGGATGGGTAGTTGCTCGCCCCGGCGCACGAGTTCGGCCGCCCACCGGTGCTCCTGGCCGACGTGCCCGACCAGGGTACGCAGCGGCCATTCCGGGCAGGTGGGCACCCGCGTGTCCGGGTCCCTTCCGGCGACCGCGCGGGTGAACCCTCTGGTCTGCTCCCACAGGTCCTCTGCGAGCCGTGCGGTGTCCAGCGTCGACGTCATCACGAATGCTCCTCCCACGGGGTGACGCCAGTACGGTAGAAACTCCAGTCCAGTGGAGGTTCAAATGCCTTTGCTCGATGAGACGCTCGGGATCGGCGACCTGGCACGGCTGACCGGTGTGCCGGTGCGAACCATTCGCTTCTACTGCGACGAGGGCATCGTCGACTCGGTGCGCAGCACGGGCGGGCACCGTAGGTTCGACCAGGCGGCCGTGGAGCGGCTGGGCCTGGTCAGACAATTGCGCGGGCTCGGGCTCGGGTTGCCCTCCATCAGGATGGTGCTCGCCGGTGAACGCTCCGTGGCCGAGGTCGTCGCGGCCGAGCGGGCCGCGCTCGACGTGCAACTCGCGGACCTGGCCTGGCGGCGGGCCTCACTGCGCGCTGTCGAGGAGGCGGGACCGGCCGTCCGGGCCGCCAGGCTGGAGCTGTTGGCCGCCGTGGCGAACGGTGGTGCCGCTCGCGACGCGCTGATCGGCTTCTGGAGGCGCACGATGGTCGCCCCGGTATCTGAGGCGATACTCACCGCGTTCGTGACCATGGCCGTGCCCGGGCCGCCCACCGACCCGTCCCCGGCGCAAGTAGTCGCATTCGCGGAACTGTTCGCTCTGGCCGGGGACCGGGCATTGACACGGGGTCTGCTGGCCATGGCGCGGGCCAACGCCGAACTGATCGCCGACGAGGACGAGCTGTTGAACGGGATCAGTGAGGCGTGCGCGCTGGCCCAGCCCAGGGTGCGGGCGGGCGAACCTCCCCGCGTGGGCCCGGAACTCGACCGGTTCGTCGCGGCACATGCCTCGGTCCGCGGCGGCAGTGACTCCCCGCAGTTCAGACGCCGACTGCTGGCCTACGTGGCCGCCGACCGTGTCCCGCGGATGCGCCGCTACTGGCGGCTCGTGGCCGAGGCCAGCGGCGACCCGGTCACTTTCGGCGCGTCCCACCTGTGGTTGACCGACTCCCTCGAACGCTCCGTAAGCCCTGGCGGTGCTGCCGAGCCGTGCTGAGCAGACCGGGACGATTCACGCGCGGAGCGAACCGCGAGCATCAGGCCTCGCGACCGTGCAAGCCGGCGACTCGGCGGACAGCCGCCTGTCACCTCAGCAGTACAAGATCGCAAGGCTCGCCGCCGCGGGTATGACGAACAAGCAAATCGGTCAACGACTGCACCTCTCGCCGCGGACAACGCCCTTTTGCTTGGGGGGAGTCGAGGCACTCTCCGAAGGTGGGTTTCTCAACCGAGGGTCGTAGTCGAGGGCCCCGAGCCTGTCGTTCTGAAGTTGGGGGGTGGTGCCGCACTGGGCGGTCGGCGTCGGCGGTACTGGCGCGCGCTGGAGCCGAAGGCCGAAGCACGGCGGGCTTATGCCACCGAACAGGTCGCGGACACGGCCTGCGAGCGCACCGCCCCACACCTGCCGGCCACGCGGCTGGGGCAGTTGCGCCGGGGCGATCGGTGGCCGCGCGATGGGCCGAACGCCTGGTTCCGCTGCCGACCGGCCGGTCAGCGAGGACGTCAGGGTGGGGACTGCCTGCAGGGCGGGACTCCGGGCGTTTCAGGCGTGGGCTCGGCTGTTGTGGACGGCCCAGGCCAGGGCGAAGTCGGCGACGTCCTCCCAGCCGTCCTGTCCGACGGTGTAGTGGGAGCGGTCAGGGAACTCGTGGTAATCGGTGACGGCCGACGACTTGCGGTAGAGCCGGGCGTTGGCCTTGTTCACCTTCGGTGGGACGATGTGGTCCGCTCCTCCGGCTATGAACAGCAGCGGTGCGCGGCTGTTGTTGCGGAAGTCGACACGGGTGGTGGCACGGGGGTTGAAGTTGGCGAACGCGCCCTGGAAGAGGACGCGCGCGGAGCCGGGCACGTGGTGCCGGTCGTAGACCGCCTGTGATTCCTGGTCGGTCAGTGTGTTGGTGAACGCGTAATGGAACTGGCGCGGGGTCAGGCCCACTGCCTTGTTCTTGTTGGCAGGGTTGCCCAGTACGGGCCAGGCCGATTTGAGCGTGGACAGCGGTAGCGGAAGCACACCCTTGACCGGGGCTGAATCGATGGCTACGCCTGCGACGCCGAGGCCCCGGGACAGAAGGATCTGCACGAGAGCGCCTCCGAAGGAGTGGCCCATGATGATTGGCTGCTCGTCCAGGCCGCGGATGGTCCGTTCGTAGTGGTTGGCAATCTCGCCCAGTCCGACACCCGCAATCGAGGACGGGTCGCGCCGCAGTTCCTCCACCGTGCCCTCCAACCCGGGCCAGGCCGGCGCCAGTACGCGGTGGCCCGAAGCGGTGTATCGGTCGCTCCACTGTTCCCAACTGCGCGGAGTCATCCACAAACCGTGGATCAGGACGATCGTGCCGGTCTTCGGCTTACCGATCGGGGGCATGAGGCTCTCCTAGAACTGTTTCCACGTCGAGCACGTCGGTCGCCACGATCGAGGAAGCTTGGGACTTGAGGAATGCGGCTCGAACCGGAGGCGTCCGTGGGCGTGTTGTACGACGCCGGGCTGGTGGCGAAACATCAAGATCTCGATGTCGTTCACCCCTACAAGTCACCGCGGGTGAAACAGTTTTCGCCACGCACAGTGATCAGATGCGGCGCAGGGCACCGCCGTCGACGTCCCACTCCGCGGCGGTGACCTGGCGGGACAGGGGCGAGACGAGATATGCGACGACCTGCGCGACATCGTCCGGTTGCCCAATCCGGCCCGTGAGCAGCGGCCGGATCTCCGTCACCATACGGGTGATCGCGCTCTCCCGGTCCGTACTCCACAGCTCGGCGGCCTGGTCGCCGAAGCCGCCGGGCCGGTCGTACAGCGGGGTGCGGGTGGGCCCGGGGATGACGACGTTCGAGCGGATGCCCTGCGGGCTGAACTCGGTGGCCAGTGAAGTGGACAGTGCCAGCAGCGGAAGCTTGGCCGCCGCGTAGTCCATGTTGCCGATCTCCGGCAGCCGCGCGGAGTCGCTGCCGACGTGCACCAGGCTGCCGCCACCGCTGTCGAGCAGGGCGGGCACGGCGGCGCGGCTCATGCGGCGGGCGGCGTGGAAGTTGAGATCGAAAGTGGCCAGCCACTGCTCGTCGGTGATGTCCAGGAAGCTGCTGCGGGCATGGAGCCCGCCGGCGTTGTTGACCAGGGCGTCGATGCGGCCGTGCTGTTCCAGCACAGTAGCGATCACCCGGGCCGGTGTCGCGCGGTCGGTGAGGTCGGCTTGGACGGCGGTGCCCCGCGCGCCGAGACCGGTGTCGACCGGATCGCGGTCGACACCGACCACAACGGCACCTTCCTCTGTGAGCAGACGGGCAGTGGCTTGTCCGATGCCTGAGGCGGCACCGGTGACGACCACTACCTTGTCGGTCAGTTGCAGATCCATGACGTTCTCCTTCGGGGGTGAAGCCAGCGGTGCGGGCGGCTTGCCGCGGCGCGTGAGACGGGGAGAGATTCCGTGGTCAGCTGGGCGCCAGCCGGGGCAGCAACAGGTCCCGGGCGGTGGTGAGGAGAGCGATCGCGAGGGCGATCACGGGGCCGCGATCGGGGCGAACGGCCTTACCACGGCCCATGCGGGCGATCTGCTGTTGGTGCCAGGCACTGTTGAGGAGGTCGTCGATGTTCTTGTGGCCGAGTGTCTTCGGCGTCACCAGGCTCTTCTCGGCGGTTCCGTCCAGGAGGCGCTGCGGCAGGTCCGGCTCGTAGGTGATGGGGCGCGCCAGTCCGACGACGTCGACCGCACCGCTGTCCAGCGCGTCGTTCATGCCCTGCCGGCTGCGGAATCCGCCCGTCAGCATGAGGGGTACCGACACTTCCTGGGAGAATCGCTCCGCGAACTCGAGGAAGTACGCTTCCCGCTTGCGGGTCGACTCCCGCTGAGAGGCACCCGCGACCATGGCGGTGTTCTCGAACGTTCCGCCGGAGATCTCCAACAGGTCGATGCCCTCCTGCTCCAGGGACCGGGCGACGGCCAGGGAGTCCTCGGCGTCGAAGCCACCGCGCTGGAAGTCGGCGGAATTGAGCTTGACCGCGATCAGGAACTGGTTGGAGGTCGCTGCCCGGACCTCGCGCACCGTCTCGATGAGCAGCCGCATTCGGTTCTCCAGCGAGCCGCCCCAGCGGTCCGTGCGCTGGTTGACCAGCGGCGACAGGAACTGGTTGAAGAGATAGCCGTGTGCGGCGTGGATCTCTACGCCGTGGAAGCCGGCATCGGCGGCCACCTTGGCGGTACGGGCGAAGCGGCCGATGATCGAGGTGATCTCCGCGTCGGACAGAGCACGCGGCGCCCGGAACAACGCGTTGCCACCCACGGCGAGGGGCACCGCGGAGGAGCTGACGACCTCCTGCCGGCGCCCGGGGAGCACGTTGCCGCGCATCGTCTGCCGCCCGGGGTGTGACAGCTGAAGGATGAACTTGGCTTCGGTGCCGTTGGTCACCGCGGCCCAACGGCGCAGTTGCTCATGGTGTCGGCCGTCCTCGATGACCACGTTGCGCGGCGCTTCCAGCGCCGTGCCGTCGACCATGACATTGCCGCTGATCAGCAACCCGGTCCCGGAGAGCGCCAGCGCCCGGTAGGCGGTGATGAGCTGATTGGTGGGTGCCCCTTGACGGTCCGCGAGATGCTCGCTGGTCGCGGCCTTGGCGAGCCGGTTCGGCAGCGTGATGCCGTTGCGCAGGGCAAGCGGGTCGGCCAGCGCATTGCGCCCGCCTCCCGCTCGGTTCTCATTCATCTGACGTCCACCTTCCTGGACTGTACGTCGTACATGCATGCTGTACAGGTGAGCATGTACGACGTACGAGTGTCAAGGCGGAGGGAGTGCTGATGGGTCCCTGTGTCGCGCCGCCTTCCGTATTGGCGGCGGAGCACGCCAAGTTCGGGTGTATCCGGTGGGTGACGTGCGTGATCTGCAGCCCCGCACCTCGTGGCTTGCTTGACGCCTGTACTTAGTACATGTTTTCCTATACATCGTCCATGTACATCGCATGATGTCCTCTATCGGTGAGAACGCCATGGCATGGATGGAATCCTGTTTGGAGGTGACCGATGAGAAAGTCCTCGGAGGGTCGAAGGAGTACTTCTGCTGTCGACGCGGGACGGCCGGACGCCCCGCTGGTCCGGAGGCTGACGGCAGGGGTTGCCGCCACCGGCGAACCGGTGGCCACGACCGCCCCGTTCACCGGCGACGAGCTCGCCGTTCTACCCCAGTCCACGGCCGCGGACGTCGCCGATGCCTTCGCCGCCGCGCGTGAGGCCCAGCGCAGTTGGGCCGCCCTGCCGGCGCGTCGCAGAGCCGAGCCCTTCCTGCGGCTCCACGACGCGATGCTGTCCCGCCGGAACGAGATCCTCGATCTGCTCCAGTGGGAGAACGGCAAGGCTCGCCACCACGCCTTCGAAGAACTGATGGAAGCGGCGTCGTCGACGCTGTACGCGGCCCGGCAGGCCCCGAAGGTCCTGCGGCCCCACCGCAGGCAGGGAGCCTTCCCCCTGCTCACCCAGGCGGTCGAGACACCTCACCCGAAGGGCGTCGTGGGCATCATCACGCCGTGGAACTACCCCCTGGCCCTCGGCATGGACGTGATCCCGGCCCTGCTGGCCGGCAACGCGGTGGTCCACAAACCCGACAACCAGACCGCGCTGTCCAGTCTCTGGCCCCGCGCACTGCTCCAGGAGCTGGGCCTTCCCGCAGACCTGTGGCAGGTGGTACTGGGGCGCTCGAAGGTGGTGGGGGACCCCATGATGAAGCACGCCGACTTCATCGGCTTCACCGGCTCCACGGCCGTCGGCCGCACCATCGCCGAACAGGCCGGTCGACGCCTGATCGGCTGCTCCCTCGAGCTCGGCGGCAAGAACCCGCTCCTGGTGCTGGCCGACGCCGACCTCGACCACACCGTGGATTCTGCCGTCCGAGCATGCTTCGCAAGCTCCGGACAACTGTGTGTTTCGGTCGAGCGCATCTATGTCCACACCTCGCTGTACGAGCAGTTCGTCACACGCTTCGGCGCACGCGTCCGGGCCATGAAGCTGGGAGCACAGCTGGACTTCACGGCCGACATGGGCTCACTCACCTCCCAGGGGCAGCTGGACCGGATCAGTACCCAGGTCGAGGAGGCCCGCGCCGCAGGTGCGTCCGTCGTGGCGGGCGGCCGGCCACGCCCGGACCTCGGCCCCTACTTCTACGAGCCGACCGTGCTCACCGGAGTCACCCCTGAGGTGCCGCTGTGGCGGGACGAGACATTCGGGCCGGTGGTGTCCGTCTACCCGTTCGAGAACGAGGAGGAGGCGGTGCGCGCTGCGAATGACTCCGTCTACGGGCTCAATGCCAGCGTCTTCAGCCGCGATGTCCGCCGAGCCCGCCGACTTGCCGCCCGAATCGAAGCGGGCACCGTGAACATCAATGAGGGCTATGCCTCCGCATATGCCTCCCAGGGCGCCCCGATGGGCGGCATGAAGGACTCCGGCCTCGGACGCCGACACGGCCGGGCAGGCCTCCTCAAATACACAGAGCCCCAGAACGTGTCCAGTCAGCACGTGCTCGGCTTCGACCCCCCAGCCCGGATGAGCAAGGCCGGCTATGCCGAACTGCTCACCGCGTCACTGCGCACCCTCAAGACCTTGCGCGTACGGTGACTCACTTTCAGTAGTCATCAACCGCGCGAGATGCCCCCTGCCCCATCGCACTCCACCCCCCACCAAGAGAGACGATCATGAAGGTACTCATCACCGGCGCGACCGGCTACATCGGCCGGGCAGTCGCCCAGCGACTGCTCACCGCCGGGCACGACGTCACCGGCCTGGTCCGCAACGAACTCGGCGTACGCACACTGACCACGGCCGGCATCGAGCCCGTGCACGGTGGACTCGACGACGCGGACTCCCTCCGCGCCGCGGTGAAGGGCGCCGACGCTGTCATCGAGACCGCGAGCGCGGACCACGCCGCGTCCACCACCGCTCTGCTGAAGGCCATAGCCGGCACCGGAAAGCGCTTCATCCGAACCAGCGGCACCGGCATCTACACCGATCTCGCCGGAGGAGAGCCCACCGACATCGTCCACACCGAGGACGACGGCTACACCCCCATCCCCCCACTGGCGCCCCGCTACAGCCTGGACGTCATGGTGCAGGAAGCCGCACAGTCCGGTGACCACACTGTCGTGCTGCGTCCCACCATGATCTACGGCTACGGCGGCAGCGAGCAGCTTCCCATGATGCTCCGCGCCTCCCTGCGCGACGGAGTCAGCCGCTACCTAGGCCGCGGCCTGAACCGGTACGGCAATGTCTATCTCGATGACCTGGCCGACGCCTATCTGCTCGCGCTGGAACACGCCCCCGCAGGCAGCGTCTACAACCTCGCCAGCGACGAGTGCGACTTCCGTCGCATCGCGGAGGCCATCGGGAAACTGTTCGGCTTCGGGGGCGCCGGCTCCGCCACCGAGGAGGAGTTCGCCCAGGCCCTCGGCCCCCTGCCCGCTGCCGGCCTGGGCAGCAACAGCCGGGTGGACTCGACCAGGGCGCGCACCGAACTGGGGTGGGTGCCGCAGGGCCCGCCGCTGCTCGACGAGCTCGTCCACGGTTCGTACCGCCGGATCTGGGGTCCCAAAGGCATCACCGTCACTCCCGGACAGTCGACCTCATGACCGAAGCACTGACCGAAGTACTGACCGAAGCACCCTGACACGTCGCGGCCGACCGCTGTGATCCCGAGCGGGCACCGTAGCGCCTTCCTGGCCTGGCACGAGATGGGACCCCCTCTCGTGCCAGGCCAGGAAGGCGCTGTCCGGGGTGCATCGTGCGGTGGTATGGGAAGACCTGGCGGATACCCGAACTTCTGGGAGTTGCGGGGCGATCCGGGTGTGTTGTTCGTGCTGCGCGATGGCCCGGCACACCCCCACGTGATGGTCCGGCACACCCGGATCGGGTCAATGCCCACAGGGAGAGCGCGCGACAGCAGGCAGGTCTGATCGCGAACCACCACGTCGCGACGCGTCGAGCAGGCACGGGCCGACCGGTCGTGATGTGGCTCGTCGGGCGGATGGCCGTGGTCTTCGCCGTCGAGCGAGCGGAGTCGGCCGACTGAAGTTCCCCCGAGGTGCGGCTGCCTCATGGCAGGCGCCCTGCTCTCGGCGACCTTCGTCGTCGAGGCCCGGTCGGCCGCACCGCTCGTACCGCTGCGACTGCTCCGGTCGCGGGCGCTGAGCACGGCGAGCGGTGCTCTGGCCCTGACGACGGACGCGCACCCGGGGCTTGTCACTCACCTCTGCCTCACACACAAGGCAACACCACCCCGAGCAGGAGGGCTTCCTCATGTACGACGCCGACCCCGCACACACCGCCGCACTGCTGAAGCACTTCGCCGACCTCCGCGACGGCACCCACGGCGACGCAGTCTCTCGACAGGCCAAGGAAGAACTCTTCGCCGCCACGGTTGAGTTGCTCGACCCCTACGGCCGCCAGGCACTCGACGAGACCAACGCACACCTGCTCCTCGGCACCGGCGAGGTCGTCGCCACCGGTGCCCGGAAATCCAAAGACGGCATAGCGGCGGTATGGGCGCTGACCTGGCCAGAGCAGCGGGCTGTAGGCATCAACCCGATCATCCTCCAGGCCTTCTACGGCGCCGGATTCCACCACCCGCACCTGCGCGGCGGCACTGTGGGCGACTGGCCCCTGAACGCGTTCACGCCCTCTCAGGCCGCCGCGGAACTTCCCACGCTGCGCGCCATCGCCTCGGCCGAGCTGCACAACCTCGTCTTCCAGCGTGACTACCGGATCATCCCGGCCACCACACACGGGCATGCCTCATGACCCTGCGCCTGTCGATACTCGACCAGTCCCCGATCCCGGCCGGTGGAGCGCCGGCTGAGGCGCTCATCGCCACCCTCCAGCTCGCCCGGAGCGCCGAGGACCTCGGATACCACCGCTTCTGGGTCGCCGAACACCACGGGACGGCAGGCTTCGCCGGAACGGCCCCCGAGATCATGGTTGCGAGCCTGCTCGCGCACACCCGCCGACTGCGCATCGGCTCCGGCGGCGTGCTCCTGCCCCGTTATGAGCCACGTAAGGTCGCCGAAGTCTTCCGCGTCCTGGGCGCACTCCACCCGGGGCGCGTCGACCTCGGCATCGGCCGTGCGGGTGGCGTCTCGCGGGACTTTCCGCGCAGGTTCGCCGAAGTCATCGATCTCCTCGGCAAGCCCTACCCGGGCTACATCCCGCCGACCGTCCGGCTGCTTGGTGCCGGCAGCGGATCCGCCCGGCTCGCCGGCGCCCTCGGAACCCGTTACGCCTTCGCTCACTTCCTGAGCCCACAGCTGAGTACCGCCGCACTGGACGCATTCCACGGCAGTACGCTTCATGCCCCCGTGCAGAGCGCACTCGCGGTACGGGTGGTGGTAGCGAATACCGAAGCCAAGGCCCGGGAGCTGACCGCCGGCTTCCTGCTCTGGCGCAGTCGCAAAGACCTCGGCCACAACGAACCGTTCCCCTCGCCCGCCACGGTTCGCAGCCACAGCTGGACCGCCGAGGAGGACGCGCGAGTCGGCCACCGCAGTCGGCAACTGGTGGCCGGGACCCCCCATCAGGTCAAGGCCGCACTCATCGGACTCGCCCGTGCCCACCGGGTCGACGAGATCATCGTCAATACGCTCACCCACGACCCGCTCGACCGGCTGCGCTCGTACGAGCTGCTGGCGGAGGCCTTCCAACTCGCCCCGAAGGCTTAGGTACCAGCTGCCGCCACGCCGGCCCAAGGACACCGGGAACGGCTGCCGCAGAGGAGACCGGTCGCGCTGAGCAGCACGCCGAGGAGACGAAGGCGCCGACGAGCCCCGGTCGGCGTCGGGGGCACGGTCCGGCGGCATGCTGCGTGGCGCGCTGATCGCTCCGCTGTTCAGGAAGCCGTTTCGGCCTCGGCCTTCACGGGCTCGGTGGCGATTCCGCTGACGCCGGTGATCAGCATGTCCAGGCCCAGGTTGTAGTAGGCGTCCGGGCTCGCACAGGCCGCCAGGGCGCCTGATGAGGCGATGATGTTGGGGTAGCGGCGCGGGGACAGCGCGCCGAGCGAGGCCGCCTTGACGCGGATGGCGTCCTCGTGGGCCTCGTCATCGTCACCGTGCCGCTGGCCGGGCTCGCAGGTGACGAGGGTGACGACCGCACCGAGGAGGTAGCTGCCGATCTCGGCAGCCTGCTCAGGCGAGAACCCGGCCTGCCTCAGGTGGGAGAGGGTGCGCTCGGCAATGTTCAGGCCGGCCTCCGAGGTGAGAATGCGAGAGGTCACGAGCCCGGCCACCGCCGGGTGAGGTCGTAGGGCAGCCAGAAGCGCTCGCAGCACCGCACGCAGCTGCTGAGGCCAAGGCTCCGTGCTCACTGGCGGCAGATCGACATCATTGAACAGCCGGTCGGCGATGCCGTCCAGGAGTTGATCCTTGTCCTTGAAGTGCCAGTACAGCGCCATCGGTGACACACCGTGATCCTGGGCGAGACGGCGGATGGTGACCGCCTCCAGGCCCTCGGCATCCGCCAGCGCCACGGCACCGCCGGCGATGGCATCGCGGCTGAGCTTCTCGCGCGTCCGCCCATCGCTTCCACTCTTCTTCATGGTTGACAACCATACTCTGTACATGCTCATGTGTACCTGTACATCGAACATGTACGTCGTATGGTCATCGGCGTATGGGCGGACGTGGCCAACCAGGGGACATCACCATCAAAACCGAGCAGGTAGACATATGACCGAGACGACTCAGCCACGCACAACGCCGCTGGCCGGTGAACTCATCGCGGAGGACTTCGACGGATGGAGCCCGCAGCTTCGACAGGAGTTCGTCGACAACGCCCGCAACCACCAGGTCGGCTCCGTTCTGCTGTCGGAGACCGGCGAAGTGAAGGTATGGAGCATCCGGCTGGCCCCCGGCGAACGAGTGCCTGCCCACCGGCATGTCCTCGACTACTTCTGGACCGCCCTCACCGACGGGTCCAGCGTGCAGCACACCGACGACAGTACGACCAGACGGGTCACCTACCGGGCCGGCGACACCCGCCACTTCACCTTTCCCGATGGCGAGTACATCCTGCACGATCTGCACAACGACGGACCGACCGAGCTGGCCTTCATCACGGTGGAACACAAACGCGGGCCCCACTCCTGAGAAGGTGAGGCACCGATGGGGACGACCGGAGGCCACCGCCGCGCTCGCGGCTCGGTGAAAACCTGCAGCCAGTGCTCGGCCCTCTCGCCAGAGCGAAGCTCATGTGAGTTCGACAGCGGTCTGGCCGGGCCGGGCGTGCGTGAGTGACTCGGGTGCAGTGGATGCGGACGGCGGTCGCTCCACCGGCGCTCTCAGGTAAGCGACCGCGGAGCAACGCGCACTTGTGCTTCAAGGTCTGGCCTCGAACGATGTCCTGGACATGCTCGCGGAGGGTGCGCCGTGTGGTGCACGGACGGGATGACAGGTGATCGACTACGACGGCGAGGCCCGTGACTACGACACTTCCCGAGGCGGCGAACGGCGAGCACAGGCGGCGGCGGACGCCTTGGAGGAGTTGTTGCCGCAAGGCGCCAATACGCTGCTGGACATTGCGTGCGGCACGGGCATCGTGACCAGGAGACTGCTGCGGCCCGGGCGCACGGTGCTCGGCATCGACCGCTCGCCCGGGATGCTTGGTCTGGCCGCCCAGCGGGTGCCGGGAGGCATGGTGTGCGGCGATGCCACGCGGCTTCCTTTCACGTCGGACAGTGTGGGCGCGGTCGTGATCGTCTGGCTGCTGCATCTGCTGGCGGCCCCCGCTGCCGTGCTGGCCGAGGCGGCCAGGGTGCTGCGGCCCGACGGTGTGCTGATCACTACCGTCGACAAGGACGACGCGTACTTCGTCGAGGACAGCGACATAGCCCCGATCACAGCGGAGCTGCGGCGCCAGTACGTGCCTCATGTGCCTGATCACGCCTCCCGGATGCTCGATTGGGCTGCTGGGCATGGTCTGGGGCTCGTCGGCGAGACCGTGTTCCCGGGCACCGGTCAGGGCCGTAGCCCGCGCAGGTGGCGGGAAGCGATCGAGGCAGGCCGTATCCCCTGGTGCACGTATGGCGCCCCGGACCAGGTGGCGGAGCTGAGCCGGCGGCTCTCCGCGCTACCGAACCAGGACGCGCCACGCCCGGACCCGTCGTATCGCCTCATCGCCCTGAAGGCGTGACGCTGCGCCGACTTGATCCTTCAAGTCTGGCTCCGAACGCTGTCTCGGACATTGCCGTCCGGACGGGTATTCGCCGGACGCTGTGGCGTCACACCTCCGGGACGACTTCTATGGGTGCCTGCCCGAGTGGCGTGACGAACTGTTCGAGCTGATGGACGCGTTGTTGTGCGCGGACCGTCCGGTGACGGCACCGGTGGATCCGACGCCTGTGCGGCGGTGCGGGAGGTGGAACGACGGCGCGGCGCTCCGGCTATGGAAACCAGACCTCGGAGATGCTTTCCTCGCCCTCCTCGCTCCGGTCGACAACGAATGCCGACTCGCAGCGGTCTTCCTCCGCGTAGACGGACAGGGCGCCGCCGGTGAGCATGTGGAGGAAGCCGTCGTAGTCGAAGAACCCTTCACCGCTGACGTCGTATCCCTCGCCCAGCCCGTCGGGGTCGATCCCCACAGCGGCAAGAGTGGCGCGCAAGTCGCCGGTGGTCTCCAGCTCATCGAAGCCCTCGACCATCAGATCCGGGGTGCCGGGCACAGCAACGAGGATCTTCATGTAGGAGGCGCCGAAGTCGCGTTCGCAGACAGCGACGATCCGGGCATCTGGATGCTGCTTCTTCTGGGCCCGGAACTCGTCCTCCAGCGCACTGGCCAGTACCCCGTCTTCGACAAGCCCCGGGTCACTGATCTTCACCGTGGAGCCCCACACGGCCGCGTGTACGCAGTCCAGCTCTTCCCGGCTGGCCGGGCTTCCCGGATGCTCCAGCCGGGACGGAGCGTACTCACGGCGGATCACTGAGACGCTCGACAGGGACAGCACCGCAGCCGTGGCCGCCGCCGGGTCGTGGGCAGTAGCGGACGGCCGCTCGTTGGGCTGGAGCGGGGCCGCGAAGGGGGGACGGACGATGACCAGATGCGCGTGCCCGCTGTGACGGGGATTCACCTGCGTTCCGGGAGATACGGGACTCATGCCGCCGAGCGTATGCCGTCGTCCACCATCCTGATGTAACGGTCCTGTGGAGAAGGGGAGTTGACGCGGTCATCGAACCGCGATTCGACTACGGCCGGTACACGCATGTGTCTAGCGTGTGGTCCGTTCGTCGGCGCCACATTGACCACGGGGGCCCCTGGCGCCACGAACACCCCATGCCCTACTGGGCCCCCACGGGGACATCACGTGCCAAAACCCATACGCGACCGGCGGTTGCACGCACTGCGCCGGTCGGTCGTCGCACTCGCGTGCGCCTCGGTCATGGCCCTCGCCGGGCTTCCAGGAATCACCTCGGCGAGCGCCGCACCGAAGCCGCTGGACCCGGGCAAGCGCTGTGACGAGTTGTACGGCCTGCCCAGCAGCACCAGCCCGACCGTTGACCTGCCGGAGTTCGACGCCTCCCGCGCGAAGTCCCAGTGGGACGAGTACTCGTACGTCAACCCGGCAAAGGAGTGGGACGGCCTCGGGCCGCCGTCCGCCGCCAAGGCAGACGCGCTTTCCGAGCTGACCAAGGCCCCGGCGACGCAGCCCGACCGGGTCTGGTGGAGATGGCTCCAACAGAAGGACCAGTACCCCAAGTTCGAGGACTACAGGGACGCGAAGTTCATCACGAACTCCGGGAACGATCCCCGCGGCAAGGCCTTCGAGCGGAAGGTGATCAAGGATCACGGGCTGGTCGGACCGGACTGGATCTGCCAGAAGGAGGTCGAGTTCAAGGACCCCGCCAACCCCGACAAGACCTACCGGCGCAAGCTCGACGCCTACAACACGCGCACGAAGCAGATCCTGGAGATCAAGTCCAACGGCAGCCCAGACCGCACGCAGATCCCCAAGGACCTGGCCTGGGCCAAGGACCCCAACTGGAAGGACAGTCGGGTCAAGTACGTCTTCGCCGAGCCCCAGAAGGCCGACGCGAAGAAGTTCCTGGGGGACATGCGCCAGCTCGCCGGTGACCGGGTCACCGAGTACAACTACCGTTCCGACCGCGTGGAGTTGGCCCCCAAGGGCGGACAGCGCGCCATGAGCGGTCTGCTGGAGCCCCCGGGCCAGTCCGGCACCACCCGCGGCGGCGCCACCGACCTGATCCGTGAGTCGCGGCCCACCCCTAAGGACATGGCGGACTACCTGAACCGCAGGAACGTCGCCAACCCGGGTGGTCTGCCCCGTGGCCCCGGCGGCGTCGACTTCTCCACCCTGGACCTGAAGTACATCGGCAAGCCGGTCAAGGGCAGGGGCGTCGACTTCGCGTTCGATGCGAAGGAAGACCCCACCGAGCAGTCCGGATGGGGCGGCAAGGCCAAGGCCCAGCTCATCTCGGACGCGTTCTTCACCTGGCTCGCCCTGACCCCGGACAAGTTCTGGGTCAACCTCAACCCGGATGAGCCGGACCGCATCATGGACGCCAAGTTCGGCAAGACCGACGCCGGCCGCGTGCTCCTGGAAACCGATCTCCAGATGAAGCACGACTTCTACAAGGCCATGGACCCCGATACCGACCTCGGCAAACGTTATTGGGCGGCCCTGCCCAAGCAGAACGGCTACCCGTGCATGCCCGGTCTGCGCAACTGGATCGAGCCGAAGACCGCGCAGGTCCGCGAGCAGGATGGAGGCATCTACATCCTCGACACCCCGCTGCGGCTGAAGTCGACCGCGCAGACCACGATCACCCCCGGCCCCGGCACGCCTATCTGCACCCCGAACGAGGCCGAGACCAAGGCGGCCCAGCGCGTCATCGACCAGATGATCGTCCCCGCGGTGGAGAAGACCATCAACACCGCACCCCAGTACGCCGACCTGCGGCGCGTCTACACCGCTCGCGTCGCGGCCGAATACATCCGTCAGCAGGACGCCAAGACACCCACCGACTACCACAAGATCATCAACAGTGGTGACGTCTCCCGCTGGCCGCTGCGCGCGCCCAACCAGAACTGGACCCGCGAGGCCCTGTTCAACAAGTACCGATACATCTACACCCACGGCGAGTTCGAGTACAAGATCCCTGCCAACGGCACCGTCCAGGTCTACCTCGTGGGCGGCGTCGACATGTCCAAGCAGCCCAAGCACAACGTCAGCAAGGTCAGCTTCACCGCCCAGCACCGCTACCTGCCCCGACAGGCGCAGACCAGCGTGAAGACCCTCACTGACAACACCGACATGACGGGACAGGTCCTCCTCGGCGCAAACACAGCCGCCGACGACACCGGCACCCCCACACCCACGCCAACCCCGACACCGACGACGACACACACGGGGAAGCCGACCCCCACCCCGACCCACAGCGGTGGAGCCGGCGGAAGCACGCGGACCCCCGCACCCACCACGCCCGCACCCAGCGAGCCCGGCGGCGACCTCGCCCACACTGGCAACGACTCCCCGATCGGCCTGATATCGGGTATCGCCGCCGCCCTTGCCGTGGCCGGCGGAGCGCTCGTGTGGTGGATGCGCCGCCGCAAGACCGTCCAGGAGTAGCCTCCCGGCGGATGCACACACGGTGGGGCGGTACGCGCAACCCGCGTACCGCCCCACCATCTTCAGTAGCCCTGCTGAGTTTCCCGACTCCTACACGCAGACCGCCGAGTTCGGCGACCTGCGTTACGCCGGGTCGGCACTCCGCAAGAGCGTGGCGTCCCGTTGTCAGCAGAGGAACTGACCGACGAGCAGATCGAGCGCCAGGTCGACACCAAGGTGATCGCCGCCATCCAGCTCCAGCATGGGCGGCCACATCGCGTTCCCCGCGATGTCGATGTACCACACCAGCAAGTGGCATCGAGGGCTTCTTCGAGGCGTACGCCCTGGAGACAGAGCCGTTCGGCATCGACACCACGCTGATCGAACCGGGCACGGTCGCCACCGATTTCTACGGCGCAGCGGACAGCACCCCCTCACAGCTGCCCGCCTACGCCGGCACCCAAGCCGCGGACGTCACGCACGGCAAGAACAGCGTGCCCCTGGAGGCCATGCCCGGTGACCCGCGCAAAGTCGCCGAAGCCGTGATCCGCATCGGCGACCCAAGGGGCCGCCGCGGCGCCAGCTCCCCGGTTCCGACGCCCACAGCCTGGGCAGAAGCCGCTATCGGCTCGGTCTCAGTGCTCGTCAACGGCGTGGCGCGGGCCATCGTCGGCACCTTCCTGGGGACGCGGGCGGCCGTGCCGTCTATGCGTCGACGCGGCGGCTCCATCGTCAACATCAACTCCACTGCCGGGATCGGCGCCGCCGGCGGACTGGCCGCCTACGGCACCAGCAAGTGGGGCATCTGTCGGTCACGCCCGGTCCGTCGTCGCGCACCGTGGTGACGACCCGACCGTCCTGATTCCGGACGGTGATCAGGATGTGGTGTGCGGCATGGCGGACGGCGTTGCCGACGAGATTGCGCAGCAGCCGCTCGAGTTCGTTCCGGTTGCCGTGCACGAGGGCTGGACCAGCGCTGTCACATGCGAGGGACAACGGCCGCTCGAAGAGCGGGTATTGCTCGGTCAGTCGCGAGGCGAGAGCTGCCAGGTCGACAGTGGTGGGACTGGCCAACGGGATGCGGGCATCAAGGAGCGCGAGCAGCGGGAGATCCTCGGCAAGAGCCTGCGGGCGGCGCGTCTGTCGCGCGGCGGTGGCGGCCGCGGCAGGCCAGTCGGTGCGCTGGGGATAGGCGAGCGCGACTTCCAGGCTGGCCAGCAGCGTGGTGAGGGGACTGCGCAGTTCGTGAGCAGCGTCCGCGACGAAGCGCCTCTGCTGGACGGCGGCGTCGTCGAGGCGCTGAAGGGTGGTGTTGATGGTGGTGGCCAGGGCGGCGATCTCGTCTCCCGTGCCGGGGACGTCGAGGCGTTCGCGGGGATCGGTCGCGGTGACCGAGGCGGTACGGGTCCGGATGGCCTCGACCGGCCGCAGGGCGAGCCGGGTGGCGGTGTAGGCGACGGCGGCAATCAGGACGAGACCGGCGAGACTGGCGCGCAGCAGCAGGCCGTCGGCGGTCGAGACGGCTGCTTCGGCAGCGTGCGGGGCCAGGACGACGTAGACCCGCGGCTTGGCGTCATCGGTGACGCCCAGGGCGCCGGCCTTGGCGTGGCCGAGCTCACGGGCCTCGACGTCGGAGGCCATCGCCCGGATGGTCCGGCCGGCCAGGTCGTCTGTCCCGTACGTGCCGTCGTGCCGTGCGGGCATGCGGACGGTGCGGATGTTCCACGCCTCGGACTGCCCGGCCGCCGGCGGGGCGGGCAGCACGTGTCGGGTCTCGGACTCGAAGCCTTCCATGGTGGAGCTGTAGGCGACGGAGGAGCGTCGGCCGGTGGCGACGATCTCGTAGGGCAGGGCGCTTCTGTCACCAGGAGCGACCTCCTGGTGCAACTGGCCGACGAGAGCCCAGAGCTGTTCCTGAGCCTGCACGTTGGTGGTGTCCATGCTCTGGAGGTACACGTCGCGGTGAACCCACCAGCCGATGCCGGCCAGGACGGCGGCGGCCGAGGCAGCGGCCAGGGCCGAGCGGGCCCGTACCGAACGCGGCCACCAGCGGCGCCGGGGCTCAGGCGCGTTCACGGTCGTCCACCAGTCGGTAGCCGACACCCCGCACCGTCTCCAGGGACCGCCTTGGAACGCGGCGTCGACCTTCTTGCGGAGAGCGCTGACGCGTGCTTCCACCAGGTTGGGATCCCATGCTTCGTCGGGCCATGCGTGATGCAGCAGGTCCGTTTTCGAGACAGCCTGTCCCGCCCGGCGAGCCAGCAGTTCCAGCACCGCGAACTCGCGGGGCGTGAGGTCCACCCGGATGCCGGCGCGGCGGCAGATGCGGGTGGCGATGTCCAACGAGAGGTCGCCCACGGCCAGGACAGGCGGTGCGGTCGTGGGAGCCCGTCGCACCAGGGCCCGCTATGAGCTCGTGACGCACTCAGTGAACGCTTCTGATCCCTGAGCGCCAGGCGATCTCGATGGCGTGAACGGCGATGACCGTGCGACCGGTTCGGTTGGTGCCGCAGCGGGCGTTGCGGAGGATCCGCCATTGCTTGAGGCGGGCGACAGCGCGTTCTCCTGCTCCTGGCGCCGCAGCCGGGCGTGGTCGCGGTTGGACCAGGCGTACTTCTCGGCCAGGTCTCTTTGTGGCGGGGGTGCGGATGGCGGCTCCAGCTCCGAGGAGTAGTCGAGCGCCTCAACACCACCGGCCAGTGGCAGTCCGGGGATCCGGACATCGTCATCGTGACCGACGCCGGCTATGACGTCACCCACCTGGCCTGGATCCTGCAAGACCTGCCCGTCGAGTTGTTCGGGCGGATCCGTGGTGACCGGGTGATGCGGATACCGGAGCCGCCGCGTGTCTATGATCCGAGGGGCGGGGTATAGGAGGCGTTCCTCCAGCGTTTCGGCCTTGAGTACACATTCCATGTACACAACTCAAGCTCGCCTACAGGCTCGCCAAGGGCCTGCGCCACCCCTGGGAGAAACCGGCCGCAGCGGTCCGACTCACCCCGCCCGGGTCCGTCGGACGTCTCGAAACCTTCGCCGGACCATGCCATTCCCCGCCAGAGCATATATTCGGTGATCCAAAGATCCCCACTACCGAGAATCCGGCGGATGGTGAAGGTGAGCTTGGCCGGGTGGTGCGAGCGCAGCGCCTGTAGATTGCGGCGGCCGTGGATGCGCTCACCCGACTGCGGATAGTCGGTGATGACGTCGTCGTGATAGATCTCGTGCTCGACGTCTTGGTCCCCGGCAGCAGACGCTGCCCAGTGCCGGTCCAGCGCCGCTCGAGTCTCCTGGTCTCCCACCGCGTTCCCTCCGATCACAGAAGTACCGGACGAGATCCATCTAGGTGGTGCCCTCATTGTCCCCCCGGGCCATGGCCTCCGCGACGGGATCACCGCGGCCGGTGGCGCGCCGAACGGCGCCACCCCGTGAACGTCCTCAGGAAGGATGCGAGCGCCTGAGAAGGCCACCGGTCCCCTACTACGAGACCGTGACACGAACGAACGAACGAACGCCGATCGGGCGGACGCGGGCGTCTGTGAATCCTGTGGTTCGGGGCTCGCTCAGTCCGCTGCTGTCCGACGAGGGTGACTTGGGTGCGTCGCCTGAGCGATAGCTCGACCATCCGCAGGGATGCGGCTGTGTTGAGGAGGGCCAGCGCCTTCTGCCGTCCGGCACGGAACGTAGAGAGCCGAGGCGCATTGCTGGATGGCCCGTTGCTTACAACGGGCCATCGAACAGGCTGCGGCACTGTAGACGCGGCGCCACCGGGAGAACAGGGCCGATCAGGAAGCGACCCTGGCGTTCAGCCCATAGTCCAGTTCTGAACCATCGACCAGCACCGCCTCGACCGTGCGCGTGCTGGGGTCGATGTCGGCCACGATCCCGTCCCCGGCGTAGCGGGGGTAGCCCGAGGCGCCTGTCTCGCCCGTCGCCTCGACGACTGCCGATCGCACGGCCGAGTCCTCCACGGAGGCGCCGCCTCTGTCCTCGACGTGTTCAGGGACCAACAAGATACGGAAGCGCTGCGGCTCTGTAGTCATGCTCCGGTATTTAATCGCCTGTCCCGCCAACGGTGGGAAAGGCGCACGACAGGTCTGCACAAACAGGCTCCGTCGGCTGACCGCCGAGGAGATCAACCGGCGCGAGCCTGGTCGGTCATCTGTTCTCGGTCACCCGCAGTCTCGAGCAGGTCGTGGACGTCGTGCAGGAAGCGTTCATCCGGGCCCTGAACTGCTGGCCTCGGATCCAGGCCTATGACGTGCCGGAGCTGTGGGTGCGCCGGGTGGCGATCAACCTTGCGGTCAGCGAGATGCGGAGGTTGCGTCGACGTGCTGCGGCTTTGCTGCGCCTGGGTGCCCAGCGCCCGCAGCCCCAGCTCACGCCGCAGACGGTGGCTGTCGCCGAGTTACTGCGCCGGGTGCCGGTGAACCAGCGCCCTGTGCTGTTGCTGCACGATGTTTTGGACCTGTCGATCGAACAGGTCGCCGAGCAGTTGGGCCTGCCAGTAAGCACCGTGCGCGGCAGGTTCGCCCGAGCCCGCGCGAACCTGGCCCGCCACCTCGCCGCCGATCCGGAAGGAACTCTGTCCCGCCATGGCCGACCCTGAGCGCAGTCTTCGCGATCTCGTCGAGGAGGGCAGCCGGGCCACACGACAGCCGCCGGTCGCGGACCTGAGGCGCCGTGCCCGGCGCCGTCGTACGTGCCGCGAGGTCGCGACGGCCGCGGCGGCGGCCATAGCCGTGACCGCTACGGTGGCGGCCGTCCTCCCTCTGGTCGACTCCGACCGTTCCGCAACCAGCTCGCCCGGTCCGACGGCGCCCAGCGCACTCCAGCCCAGGGTTACCGAGTCCACGAACTCGCTGGTCGCTATGCCGTCCGAGGCCGTGCCCGTCGACACGATCACGCTCAACGGCACGGGTTGCGCTCCGGGGGAGACGGTGTCCTTCGGAATCCGTTGGGACCGCGGTGCGAAGTTGAGCCTTCCGATGGAGAAGAAGACGCTGGGGCGACCGCAAGCAACCGCTACGGCCGGCGAGTCGTACAAGCTGACCTCGGTCAACGGGCAGAGTAGCCGTTCTCCTCGCCGTCTGAGGGGCCTGGCGACCTGTCTACCAACCCAGCTGAGGTTCCCCGAAGCGCAGTCCCGTCCCTTGCAACCAATCCCGTGCGTTTGCATCCGAGTTTCGCGTGCCGATGGAGACGTACACGGTGTGCCTGCCTGGATCAGGTTCACTGCACTGCTCGGTCCATGTGCTGTTGAGGCACAGTTGGACGCCACCCAGGTTGGAGTTTGGTAGGCCGCGCAGTGCCGAGAACCAGGAGATGTCGATGGACAGGGGGCCGCAGACCGCGACCGCGCCGTCGATCTCCCCCTCGGTGCACTCGTCGGAGTCACGGATGGGAAAGGTGGAGGGCGTCTTTCCCTTCATCAGCTGGAACTGCACTCCCTGCGGCAAGGGCCACAGGGACGCCAGTTCCGGTTGCAGCTCCGTCTCCACCCAACCAGAGGACGTGTCCCGGAAGCCCAAGTGGTACAGGGTCTGCCAGAGTTCCTGGACACGCGAGTCCTGCAGGTCCCGCTTTGAGCAAAGGAACGTGCCGCAGGTGAAGTACTGCCGGGCGTACTGGAACTGTTCCTGCGTGGCGATGTCGTTGAAGCTCAGGGAAGGCAAGTCCGGCGTTCCGGCGCCCAATTGGGCGAGCAGTTGACGTGCGAACCGTAGAGCACTCCGCGCGTCCGGCAGCGGTTCCAGCACCTGGTAGAGCATCGATGCACCCATCGGCCCACCTCCCTCCCCCCGCACTTTAGTCGGGCGGACCCATCAGGCCATCGGATTAACAGTCGGGCTGCGGTGCTGAGAGGGCGTCTGCCCCAACGGACGCCTTTCTCGCGTCGGATGTGAGCGCGTTCCTGGCGTTCGGGTAAGTCGTGACTTCGTGCGGTCCCTGTGGCCGGGAGGACTCGTCGGCGGTGGTCAAGATCTTGCGCCAGACGGCTTCGACGATGTCGGTGCTACCGGGTCGTAGACCATCTTGTACGGAGGGAAGTCGTGGGCAGGTTCTCCCATGGGACGCCGGTGTGGTTGACGTAGAGGATCGCTCAGATGCCCCTTCCGAGAAGGTTCCAGCTAATTCATGACACTCCTCCACTCGGCCTGTTTCACGGCTCCGTAACTGTGCGCACTTCTGCTTCTTGGTGGGGGAGCAGTGGGGGAGTGTTGGTGGCGAGCTGGACAAGGTATTCGGCGAGGTCGACGTCGAGGGGGGAGCCGGTCATGAGTCGTCGGTACAGGATGGTGCCGGCCCAGATGTCCTGGACGAGGTCGACGTCGAGGTCGTGAGGCAGGTCGCCGCGTTGGATTCCGCGGCGCAGTGCGGCGGCGATGTTCTCGCGCTTGCGGTACAGGAAAGCCTCCCGGAACCGGGTCATGAGTTCGGGGTGGGGGAGGAGGCCGCCGGCGAGTGCGGGCAGCGAGGTGGCCATGTCCTCGTTGGCGTAGTTGTCGATGGTCATGTCGACGGCGCGACGCAGCTCGGCGTGGGTGTCGCCCAGATCGGGGATCTCGTCGGCGCGGAAGATCTCGGCGAGCGCGTCGGCGACGAGTGCCTCCTTGCTGGGCCACCAGCGATAGATGGTCGATTTGCCGACGCCCGCGGCCGCCGCGACGGCTTCGATGGTCAGCGCCGGGTATCCCTGGCCCGACAGGACATCCCGTGCCGCGGCGAGGATCTTTGAAACAGAACGCGGCCCACCGGCCACAGAACCTGAGGAGAAGACGAGTGCCATGACTAGAACGATACGGATCGTTTCACTCGTGGGTCAAGGTGTGCTACTTTCGCACCACACCGATGAAACGCTACGTATCGTTTCACTCCAGTCTCTCCCGAAGGACGTGGCATGAAGGGTTACACCGTCCCCCTGTCTCCCCGTGGCATCGCGAACCTGGCACCCGCCCCGCCGTGGCACTACGCCGGCACCGTGGTTGGCGTGGAGTTCTTCACCGACCCGGCCGCCGCCGCAGCGACCCTGCCCGAGGGACTGACGCCCGACCCGGACTCCGCCGGCCGCGGCGTCGCGATGTTCATCGACTGGCAGTACTCCTCCACCGGCCTGGAATACCTGGACCCCGCACGCTCGCAGTACCGGGAATTCCTTCTCACCCTGGACGCCCACTACCACGGCGCCCCGGTGGCCTGGTGCCCCTACATCTACGTCGACAACGACTCCGCCATGGCCCGCGGCTGGGTCCAGGGCTTTCCCAAGAAGCTCGGCGCCGTCCACCAGACTCGCGCGTACTCCGTCGGCGGCCCCGGCACCCCGGTCCTCGGCCCGGGCGGACAGTTCGGCGCCACCGCCTCCGCCGCCGGACAGCGCATCGCCGAAGCCAGGATCACTCTTGAACAGCCGGTCCCCGACCCCGCCGCGCTGATGAGCCGCCCCGTGGTCAACCTCCGCCACTTCCCCCGCCTGGCCGCCGGACAACACGACAAGCCCGCCGTCCACGAACTGGTCATGTCCGTCCTGGACAACACCGCCGTCAGCGACGCCTGGGCCGGCACCGCCGACCTCGCCTTCCTCCCTGCCCATGGCGAAGAACTCGCCGACCTGCCCGTCCAGCGCACCGGCAAGGGATTCCACTTCGACCTCGCCTACACCGTCACCGACCTCAAGACCCTCACCGACGACAACAACTGACCACCGCGCACATCACGAAGGCCCCGCCACCAGCGACCACCCCGCTGGGCCCCTCCTCCGCCACGAACCATCCCCCACGCAGGTGCGCCCCCCAAGCTCTGGGGGGCGCCCGCAGCTCTCACACCTCAGGAGCCGACGTGCCCATCTACACCTGCACCACCGCCGAGGGAACGCTGAGGCCCGACGACAAGGGCGATCTGGCCGCCGAGATCACCAGGATCCACGCGGAGATCAATCACGTCCCGCCCGCCTACGTCAACGTCGTCTTCTCCGAACTGCCTCAGGACAGCGTCTACGTCGGCGGCCAACCAGGAGCGCCGCTGCTGATCGGCGGCTGGGCACGCCGCGGCCACCCACAGGAAGAGACGACCCGCCTGGCACTCGAGCTGTCGGCGGCCGCCTCCCGCATCACCGGACTACCCGAGCACCGCATCCTGGTGGTGATCCAGGACAGTCCCGCACGTTCCGCGGTCGAAGCCGGCCACGTCCTGCCCGACCCGGGCCAGGAAGAGGAATGGCTGAGCCACCACGAGGCGTAAAGCCGAGACCGGCTCATGCCGCCTTCGCGGACGCATCCTCAGCCGTGAGACGCGAGGCCCAGAATCGTCACTTCGTTAACTGCATTTCGTCGGTTCCCCAGACGGTCGAGCAGTGCGCCGCCACCTCCGTAGTCCTCGCCACCTCACCCTTGCTCGAAGGCATCGGCGGCCGCTACTTCGTCGGCCTCCGCCAACACCAACACCAAGCCGCCCGTAGCCGGCGACGAGGCCACCGTCTACGGGAAAGCCTTCGAGGTGGCCGAGTCCCGCTCGGTCATCAGCGTCGACCGCGATGTTCCGGAGCACGGCGGCCACTGGCCCAACGAGTCTTCCTCGTCCAACGCCTCGCGGCCGGCACCGACACGTACGAGGTCACCGGTATCTCCTCGTCGGACCGCCAGTGGGGCAGCCTGCCCGACTCCCTCGGCCAGAGTCCGGAAGGCCGTCCTGTCGAGCCCGCACCCCCCGGTCGGTCCGATGAACTGAATCTGGATCTGCCCCGAGCTCGACAGTCCAGGAGGCTCTGGCGATGAGTGAGGCGGCAGGGTAGGCCTTGAGGCCGCGGGCGTCGGCGAACCGTCCACCCGATCTACGGTGCAACGTGCCTCACGACCCCTCCGATACCGGTGAGGCAGGTTCCTGAACGGGGCCGGCGGTGTACGACACATCCAGCCCTTCGACCTCATTCGATTCCCGATGAAGTCGCCGACGCCCAACTTGCCTTCCCGCGACGAGAAGTTGGGCCACCTCCTGCCGAGGGAAGAGACGTCGCAAATCGAGGCGGAGGGGTCTTGGTGCGGACAGGCACGCGGCGGGACCGTCCACCCAGTACCCCTGTCGCCGCCGGGGGCGCACGGCCAGACCCGGGGCGATGTCCGAGCCCGCTGACAGCGTGCCGCGTCCTGCGGAAAAGATCACGAGAGGACGGCGGACGTCCAGGAAGTGACACGCCACGAGGTCAGCGGACAGCGCATAGCCCAGGCGCTCGACGACATCAGCCGACGGACCCGGCGGCGGTGGCACTGGATGCGCTACGACGACCCGTCCCCGGAGAGTGGTGCGACACGTTTGCGGCGTGCCTGGTCAGCGGACTGGTGTGGGAATGGCAGCGGGTGATCGGGCTGCTGTTGCGTAGCGACTACGCGCCCGCGATCCGCGACGGGGTGCCGTACTCGAAGCTGAATTCGACGTCGGATCGGGCGGACCTTGCTGCGATGGACGCGTTGTGCGGCTACCTGACCCAGGCGCGCGGGCACCAGCCCCGGGACTGGGCCACCGTGACCCTGTGCAAGCCGGACGCCGACGAGCGCGCCGAGGCGGCCCGGAAACTGGACGCAGCAGGCACCCTGGCACCGGACAAGCGCCTCCTTCGCGTACTCCTCGACGACGACCGGCACGCCTTTGAACAGGCTCTCGTGGCCCGGCTCATCGAGCACCGCGAGAGCGTGGGATCCGACCCCGCCCCCAGTACTCTGCTGCCGCTCAGCGCCCTTGCCCTGGCCGCCCTCGCGGTCCAAGTGCACGGGCGGGAGTTGGGCGTCCGGTCCGGTTATCTGCCGCACGGCATGCTGGGTTCGCCGGACGCGCTGCAGCGAGCGGTGGACGCCGGCGGAAATGAACAGGGCCACCGGACCGCCAAGTAGTCAGTTCGGAGAGCCGTGTCCTCGAGCGCCTTGACGTGGCCGCGGCCACTCCGCTGGCTTCTCGGCCGGCTCGCGCAGCTCGTGGCGAAACGACGTCGCAATTCGCGTACACAGCCAGTCCGCCAGACAGGAGGCCAAGCCGAAGCGGTGCAGCGCGTCGAAGGAGCCAGGCCACGCCCCGCTCTGGCGACGCAGCCTGCCGCGGCCTCGTATGCGTCGACCGGGGGCGGCAGGGTGCCCAGTTGTTCAGGCAGGCCGACGAGGCGCTTGGCGGGACGGACCAGGAGGAGTCCGTCCAGCGATCTGCCCGGACTGCGCGACACCCTCGGCTCCGGCGCGCTGCCCTACCCCACCGGCGACCCGCTCGCCTTGGCCACCGTCATCGGCCACATCGTCGACGCACTCGAAAAGCGCCGGGCACTGCGCACGGCTGCGTCCGAGAACGGTATGCAGCACACGGCGTACGAGTTCGTAGTACCGACGCGGATCAACCGCCGAGCTTCCTTTGCGGCCCGCGGCTCAGCACCTTTGGCCTGAACATCATCATCGTCAGCCGTGCAGGGCGGTCTTGAGTGCGTCGATGGCGAGGTGACGAGCGACCTTGGTGGCGTTGGTGTCACGGAGGAGGTCCAGCATCAGGAAGTCGTGGACCATGCCCAGAACACGGACCGCGGTGACGTCGACGCCGGCTTCACGCAGCTTGGCCGCGTAGGCCTCGCCCTCGTCACGCAGGACATCGGCCTCGTCGGTGATGACCAGGGTCGGGGGCAGACCGCGCAGCTGGTCGATGCTGGCCCGCAGCGGCGAGGCGTAGGGCTCGGCGCGCTGGGCGGCATCGGTGGTGTACTGGTCCCAGAACCAGATCATTCCGTCCCGGGTCAGGTAGTCCCCGTCCGCGAACTGCAGGTAGGACGGGGTGTCGAAGTCGGCGTTGGTGACGGGATAGAGCAGGACCTGGCAGCTGACCCGGACATCATCGCCCCTGTCCTTGGCCATCAGGGCGAGGGCTGTGGACATGTTTCCGCCTACGGAGTCGCCGCACACGGCGAGGCGCGAGGCGTCCAGGCCGTGCTGTGCGCCTTCGCGGGAGGACCATTGGGCCACGGCGTAGTTCTGCTCGATCTGGGTGGGGTACTTGGCCTCGGGGGCCCGGTCGTAGACGGGGAAGACCGCAGCCGCGCCGGCGCCGACGACGAGTTCGCGTACGAGGCGGTCGTGGGTGTTCTCGTCGCCGAACACCCACCCGGCTCCGTGGATGTAGAGGATGACCGGAAGCGTCCCGGAGATGCCGCGCGGGCGCACGATGCGGGTGCGTACCTGCCCCCACTTGCCGGCGTCGACGGTCACCCATTCCTCCTCGACGTCGGGTTTCGCGACACCTTCTCCGGTCTGCAGGCCGGCGAGGATGTCACGTCCCTGATCCGGCGGCACCTCGTAGATCCGCGGGTGTGGGGAGGTCGCCTCGACAAGTTCCTTCGCCGCGGGCTCCAGGATCGGAGTGAGAGGGGGAAACACTGAAGTCATGCTGATCTTCCTTTCCCTGCAGGGTAGGGGGCAGCAACGACGCCAGATGCACTATTTGCACATATGTATGCATCTTTGATCCAGGATAGTGGGGCGGGGGCACGCCCGCGATCGCGCCGGCCCGTCCCTGGGCGGGCAGGGGAAGGGCAACGGCAATGTGCTGATGAACACGGCACGCCCCCTGTGCGCACCGGGCGCTGCAACCTGAATGGATCGCCCCGTTCGACAAACCGCGCGGCATCGTGGATCGCGATGTACGGATCGACCGTGGATCCGGTGGCGCCGGCGAAGCCGCCAGCCCACCCCGCGATCACGCGGTCCGCACCGTTCTCCGTTCTCGGTTCGCCGGAGAACCGAGAACAGAGAACAGAGAACAGAGAACCGAAAGGGTGTTCCAATTAGGAGGGTGACGGGTTAAGGTCACGACTTGCGAGATCTTGTACGGAGGTGCCCGGGATGGAGAACAGCGTGCCCGCACGGCAGGGCCGTCCCCCGGGACCCCAGGCCGCCGAGGGGGAGTTGACGAGCCGCCAGTCGGCCATCGTCCGCTACATCACGGAGTCGGTCGACCGGCAGGGCTACCCGCCGTCGATGCGGGAGATCGGCCGGGCCGTGAAGCTCGCCAGTACATCCTCGGTCGCCCACCAGTTGATGGCCCTCGAGCGCAAGGGCGTTCTCTACCGCGACCCGCACCGTCCCCGCGCCTACCGGGTCCGGCCCTCGTGGGCACCCGACCTGGTCAGCAGGAGCGCCGCACCGGTCGACGTACCGCTCGTCGGACGGATCGCCGCCGGGGCACCCCTGCTCGCCGAGGAGATGATCGAGGACGTCTACTCGCTGCCCCGCCAGGTCGTGGGAGAGGGCGACCTGTTCGCCTTGACGGTCTCCGGCGACAGCATGATCGACGCGGCGATCTGCGACGGTGACATCGTGACCGTGAGGCGGCAGGACAGCGCCGACCACGGGGACATCGTCGCCGCACTCCTGGAGGACGAGGCGACCGTGAAGGTGCTGCGCCGGCAGGACGGGCAGGTGTGGCTCATGCCTCGAAACCCGTCGTACTCGCCGATCCCTGGCGATGAGGCGCAGATCCTTGGCAAGGTCGTCGGCGTCCTGCGTCTGCTCTGAGGGAGTGACCCGTACCGGTTTCCCCCCGAAGGACGACCGCGACGGCAGCGTCCGAGGAGGGTGCCTACCGGCACCTCGGCGACGAGTTCGTACGCCGTCCGGCGGCCCTCCGGGAGGCCTAGGACGTGTCTCTTAGGTCGGGTTGTCGGTTGATCGGATGTATCTGTCCGATTAGTGATCACTCATGCGATGTGGGCTCGGATCGAGCCGTTGATGTCGGCTGACCCGGTCCGCGGGCGGTGGTGGGCCGACCATCGACGCACCCTGGAGGCCATCGCGTGGAAGTACCACACCGGTTCGCTCTGGCGGGATCTTCCCGACGAGCTCGGCTCGTTCCAGACCGCTCGCAATTGCCGCAGACGGCGGCGCACGCCGCCTTGCCTTCGCCGCCACAGCGGGTCAGGCCGGTGACGCACCGGCCTTCGAGACCGTCATGGCCCGCATCCGCGTGCCCCGCACCGGCCCGGACAGGCCCCGCACCCGCCCCACCACAGTCCCGGCCGACTGCGCCTACTCCTCCCGCGCCATCCGCGGTCACCTGCGACGGCGCGGGATCAACGCAGTAATCCCCCAGCTGTCCTACCAGATCGGGCAACGCCTGCGGCGGGGCCGCAAAGGCGGCCGCCCGCCCGACTTCGACGCTGATGCGTACAAGCAGCGCAACACCGTCGAACGCTGGATCGACCGCCTCGAGCAGTGGCACGGCCTGGCCCTACGGTGCGACAAACTCGCCCTCGCCTACCAGGCCGCACTCCACCTCGCCGCCATCCTCATCTGGGCACGACGGTGGCCAAAGAGATAGAACCTTGCCATGCCAGGCTTCGAGGTCACACCGATAGGTACAGTCCGGAACAACCGGACGGACGTTCAGCACACGGACAACTGGGGTGCCGTCCGCAGCACGATCACCATCGACGAGCGCTTCGGCGAGGCGTGCCTCCAGGGCCTGGAGGGCTTTTCCCACGTGGAGGTCCCGTGCTGCGCCATCGAATCCGTCCACGGCCGCGAACTGACGGTGGTGGGCCTCGACGCGGTCTCCGGCACCCCGGTCATCGACCTGAAGCCGAGGATGGCGGAGTTCCGCACGGTGAACATCAAGCAGCCGGAATGGGTAAGCCGCCTGATGGCGGAGTACTTCCAGCCGTAAACGGCCCCCGCCAACGCGCCCACGCTCGCCGCCTCACCCCGCTGCTTGCGCGGCGCGGGATCAAGGCCGTGATCCCGGTCAAGGACGACCAGCGATCGAACCGGAGGAAGCAGGGCTCGCACGGCGGACGCGAGTACAGCTTCGCCCAGGAGCTGTACAAGCGCCGTCACGCCGTGGAATTCGGAATTAACCGCCTCAACCGCCTCAACCGCCTCAACCGCCTCAAGCGGCACAGGGCCGTGGCGACCCCGTACGACAAGCTCGCAGTCCGCTACGAAGCCGCCGCCCAGATCGGCGCCGTCAATGAATGGCTCTGAGCCTGTGAGTCAAACGGACCCTGGGCCGGGTCAGTATCCAATGGCCTCTCGGAGAAGCAGCACGGTGCCGCGCCCTGGGCGGGCTTCCGCGTTGAGGATGAGCAGGTGGTTGACGGCGCTGGGCATCCCGTACACCGCCTGGGCGCGGGCGTTCTCCAGCGGGAGGGCGTGCTCCTCGACGCGGCGCAGCGCTGTGCTCAGGTCAGGCACCACCTTCTGCGCGCCGACGATCCAGACCGCGTGGGCGGCGCCGCCGACGTTGGCAGGGAGTTGGCTGCCGCTGCCCGAGGCAAGAACGAGCGAGCCGGTCTCGGTGACCGCGGCGACGCTGTTGACGACGAATTCGGGGCTGGCGACCAGCCTTCGGATCTCGTCGGCGCCGGTGGCACGGTCGATGGCCAGGACGCGCGGCCTGATGGCGTCGTACCGGCCGCCGGCGTTGATGTCCTCGTCGATGCCGGACAGTCGGAGGGTCTCGCTGGCTCCGGTGAGTACGCTGGCGCCTTCAGGGACCAAGTCCTTGATGCGGGCGCGCGCGGCCGCGGAGTCGTCGAGGATCTCGGCGGCGAAGCCGCCCGCACGCAACGCGGCGGCTACCCGCTCCAGTCGTTCGGCCGATGCCGGGTCGGCGAAGGACGCGGCCGGAGCCGGGGTGGCCGTGGCATCTGCCGGGCTGGTCCCGGAACCTCGCGCCGCCTGGGGCGCCGAGCCCGCCAGCGGGGAGGCGTCGAGGTACCTGACCTCGTACACCCGCTCGGCGAACTTCCAGCCCTCCGCGGTGCGCTGGTAACGGTCATGGTAGACGGCGTAGTTCAGACCCTGGCGTCCGTCGAGGGTGCGCGCGAGTTCTTGGATGTAGGCGCGGCCGGTCGCGGTGTCGCCGTCGAGCAGGATCGTGCCGGGGTGTGTGGTCTGTACGAAGAAGTCCCACTGGCTTTGCAGCCGCTCGCCCCCGGCACGGATCTCCTCGCGGCCGATCAACTCGGCGGGGATGTTGGGCATGCGCAGGGCACCGTCCGGTGTGAACAGCGACGCCAGGCGGGGTCGGTCGCGCATCATCGCCGCGTCGGTGAACTCGCCGCGCAGTGCCTCGATCTCGACGCGATCCGCGATGGCCTGGAAGTCGTTCATTGGAGTCACCTCTCCGTCTTGTTGTCGTCCTCACCGTTACGACAACGCAGCCCTGCGGAATGTGAGGCGGCGCGTCGGCCTCACATTCCGATGCGCTGTCCTGTCGTAACGGGTAGAGGCACACAAGCGAGCGAGGGAGACGGCCAGACCATGACCAACAGAGCCGAGCACGGCGACGATCAGAGCGATCCGGGCCTCAGCGCGATCATGAGCGAGCGGCGCCAGCTGATCAACCTCGGCTATCGACTCCTCGGGTCCCTTGCCGACGCCGAGGACGTCGTGCAGGAGACCTACGCCCGCTGGTACGCCATGTCCGCACGGGAGCAGCAGGCCATCGAGTCGCCCGGCGCCTGGCTGGTGACGGTCGCCAGCCGCATCTGCCTGAACCTGCTCCGCTCGGCGCGGGCCAGGCGGGAGACGTACGTGGGCGACTGGATCCCGGAACCACTGCCCGAGCCCACGGAATGGATCACCGGGCGCTCCGGCGTCGGCGGGATCGACCCGGTCGATCGGGTCACCCTCGACGAGTCAGTGACGATGGCCTTCCTGGTCGTCCTCGATTCGATGACCCCGTCCGAGCGCGTCGCGTTCGTCCTGCACGACGTCTTCCGCTACCCCTTCGGCGAAGTCGCCGAGATCGTGGGCCGCACTCCGGCGGCGTGCCGCCAACTGGCCTCGTCCGCCCGCCGTCGCATCCGCACCGCGCAGACCCCGGCGGGCCCGAGTACCGAGCAGGCCGGCATCGTCAGGCAGTTCAGAACGGCGTGGGAGGCCAAGGACATCGACGCCCTGATCAGCCTGCTCGACCCCGACGCCACCGCGACCGCCGACGGCGGCGGGCTGGCCGTCACCCACCAGCACCCGATCGTGGGCGGTGAGCAGATCGCACGTGCCTACGCCGAGATCGCCCGTGTGTCGGGCGATCGCACGACGTTCCTGGAATGCACGGTCAACGGCCTGCCCGGCTTGGTAGCGCAGCAGGACGGCAACATCGCGACCGTGTTCGCGTTCGAGATCGCGGGCGACCGGATCAGGCGTATCTGGGCGGTGCGAAACCCCGAGAAGCTCCGTCCCTGGCGGATCAGCTGAGGAGCGATCCGAAACGCCGCAGCGATCGGATCGTGACCAGCACCAACCCGCACCCAGCCCACATCTCGAACACGGGACAAGGATGCGGAAGTTGGTCCACGCCACTACGAAGCTCCAACCAGAGAGCCCTGCCGAGACCGGGATGAAGGCTTCGATGATCTGTTCCCAGTCCACCCGGGAGGCTATTACGTCCCTCGCCCATTACGCCCGCTCCGGCAGAGCTCATGATCAGGTGATCTTGGCGAGGGGTCATGGTCGGGCGATACGTCGCCATGAACTGACCGAAGGAGAGCGGGAGTTCGGCCGACCGCTGCTGTTGGTGCCGCTGTTGGGCCGCAAGCGGCTGGACGACCGGACCATTCTGAACGGGATCGTGTGGAAGGTCCGTACCGGGGTGGCGTGGCGGGATGTGCCCGAGCGGTACGGACCGTGGGCCACGCTGCACACCCGATTCCACAGGTGGGCCAAGGACGGTACGTTCGAGCGGATGCTGAAGGCAGCGCAGGCCCAGGCGGATGCGGCGGGCGACACCGACTGGCTGGTGTCGGTCGACTCCACGATCGTGCGGGCCCACCGCCACGCCGCCGGAGCCCGAAAAAAGGGAGGGCGCCGTGCCCTCGGACGTTCGCAAGGTGGGCTGACCAGCAAGAGACGTCTGGTCTGTGACGCCGTCGGCCGACCCCTCGCTCTGGTGTTCACAGGCGGCAACGCCAGCGACTGCACCCAGTTCACGGCGCAGCAGCCGCGGCGGCCGACCATCAACCTTCGGCCAGTAGATATACAAGCGGCGCCACGTGGTGGAACGGTGCTTCAACCGGCTGAAGCAGTGGCGTGGCATCGCCACCCGATACACAAGACCGCCGGTTCCTCCAAGTCAGCCGTCACCCTCGCATCGCTCCTGGTGTGGGCGTGACATGTGACGACAGCGCCTAGGGCCGGAGCACGATCTTGCCGTGGGTGTGCTGCCGCTCCAGCTCGCGGAACGCGTCTCGCACCTGCTCCAGCGGGTAGGTGCGGGCGATCGGCACCTCCAGCTCCCCGCGCGCGGCAAGGCCCACCGGACAGCTCCGTCACCTTGGTCACAAAGGGTTCGAGTTCCGCCGGGCCGTTCAGGATCACGTGACGCCCGTAGCGACTAACCTCGTCAGCCAGCTCGATCGCACGAGCTATGTAACCCTCCTTGAACTCACTGTGCTTCAGGTAGGAGATGGAGTGTGCTCCGACAGGACCAGATGCGCTCGACCGATCGAGGAGACGTCCGAAGTTGACCCAAGGCTCAAGGTGATCATGAAGCGTGGCAAACGGACGATCAATGCGCTCAAGGGCTCCCGGGCCGTGGCGACCAGGTACGACAAGAGAGCGTATGTCTTCCACGGCACCGTCACCTTCGCCGCGATGCGGCTATAGCTCCGATGAGGACCTGCCGGACAGCTCCCGGCTGTCCTGACGGCCGTAGCGCTCCCTTTCCCGCGCCACCCCTTCGGCACTCACCGATGACTGGATGGTGTACACATCTCCGATACGGTCGTCGCCGCGCCGACGCTGTCGCCATTCTTCGTGAGCCCGGAACACCATGACGGACACCTGTGAAGCAGGCTGCCAGTGCCGTGTGAAGGTCGGAGCATTCACGTCCGGGGCGTCTTCCAGGGGTATACCGTGCTTCCCCAGCAGCCGCTCCAGTTTGTCGAACCGGAGGTGGCGGTCGAAGCGCCCGTACTGGTCGCGAATTGCCCTGTTGACGATGCTGCCGCCCAAGTACGACAGCCGATGCACCTGCAAGGTGAAGTGGTGCCCCTCCCATGGATGGTCCGGTGTTTCCCGAATCCAGAAGAACTCAGCCATTCCGTAGTCGCGCCACATACTGTGGTCGTCAAGGGAGTTCTCGGCGAAATCGGAACCCAGCATCGCGGTCACCCGGTCGGGACTGTCCGTCGGATTGGCACCGAGCACCGTTCCGGAGGCGACCACGTCCATGTAGAACGCAAGGGAATGTGGAGTCAACTGGTCTTCCTTGACGGGGCGCCGGGTATCAGAAGCGACGGCCTCAGCATATGCGACCGGGGACGCCACGAAGATCCGCCGGACAGGCCCTAAGCACAGCGACGCACGAGGTGCATGCAGCCCCTGATTGTCCGACGGATCGCGTCAAGAACGAGGGCGGGCAGGGTGTCGGGCCAGACTGCCCGCGCCCGGCGACAGCAGACGCTGAGATCAGCCGTGGACGGCCGTGCCGTCCCGCACCGGGGGCATGGTCATCACATTGCGGCCTGACGGGATCTACGCACGGCGGCAGGCGGATGGAAGGATCACCAGGATGACAAGCAATGCTGAGCTGTCCTTCCGCATCCTGGGCGCGTCCGCACGCTGGGCAACCGCGCTGGCCGCGCTGGCGGCGATCGGGGCAGGGGTCGCGGCCGGTCTCGGTGTTCCGGGGCACGACCAGTGGGTGGGCTGCTCCTCGGTCCTCGCTGTGGGGACCCTGATAACGGCTTTCGGGTTCCTCGGGCGCCGCCTGGAGGCGGGCCAGGAGGGGCTGCGGTACCGCACGGTGCTGCGGTGGCACCGACTGGAATGGGACGAGATCGACCGCTTCGAGGACCTGCGGGTGCAACCCGGCGACCGCCGCCTCAGCACCCACAACCTCCGTGTCGTGGCCAAGCTGCACAGCGGCAAAGCCGTCTGGCTTCCGGTGCCGTACGTCGGCTCCGTGGACGCGTTCAGCTTCGAGGACCAGCTGCGCGCCCTGCGCGCAGCACACCATCACTACAGGCCCGGCACTCCATGACTACCTGGATTCCGCGTGCAGTTCCAGCTCGACGACGAGACCCCGATGGTCCGAGCCCGGCAGCGAAACGAAGTGCGCCGAGTCCACCTGGAAATCCCGGCTCACCAAGACGTGGTCGATCTGGGTGCGCAGCAGCCGACCGTTCTCCACGGGCCACGACCACGCTCGGGGCTTTGAAAACTGACCAGCACTCAGAACAAACACCGTTGCAGTATTAGTACTCCAGCAGTACTTCGCGTCTTGACCTGCGCGGTTGTCGAGCGGTGGGAGTGTAGCGGGCACCGCCCGGTCAGGGGCGGCTTCTGACCGGGCACCCCTCGAAGGAGTGCCCCCGACGGCAAACGGTCTCCCGGGGCCGGGAAGCCTCCCGTCGTGATCGCAACCGAACAGGCAGCCGAGACCGCGGGCGCACCGCTGGCGCTGACCGGGGTCGCCACAACGGTCGACCCCGCACTCGTCCTGCCGTACCTGGCCAACGGCGACGACCTGGCCGACGCCGGCCTCGCCGCAGCCCCGACCGACCAGCGCACCATTGCCGACACCTTTGCCCGGCAGCTGGAGTACCCCACGGTGATCGCCCTGGTCGAGGACAGCTCGCGTGGGGAGGGCGGCGAGTCCGCCGACGACAGCGACCACGCGCTGCTCGCCCAGCTCACACCAGGCGCACGAGGAGTGCGCGTGGAGGGTGGTGGCCTGGGGGCCGCTCTGCTGGCGGGTTTCGACGTGGCAGCGGCCGCCGCCCGCCTGCATCCCGCGTGTGCGTTGCTGCCGCAGGAGTGCGACGAGCATGGCGTGAGCACCCTCGTCTGGCGGCGTGAACGGCCTTTCCATCCACAACGCCTCTACGCCGCGCTGGAGGATCTGACCTGCGCCGCCGCCCGCAGCCGTGGGCGGTTTTGGCTGGCCGACCGCCCCGACACGCTGCTGTCGTGGGACGCCGAGGGTGGCGCGCTGTGCGTGGAATCGGTCGGACCTTGGCTGGCTGCCCTGCCTGATGCCGCCTGGGAGATGGTTCCGGCCGAACGTTGCGTCGCAGCCTCTCTGGGCTGGCACCCCGGGCACGGTGACCGGTGCCAGTACCTCACCTTCACCTCGCCCGGCCTGGACCGCGAGGGCCTGCTGGCACTGCTCGACTCGTGTCTGCTCACCGACGACGAGTACGCGGCGGGCAGGAAGGGCTGGAAAGAACTGCCGCACGCCTTCGATGATTTGCTCGACCCAGTGGCCTGAACTGTGCCCTGTTCCGGCGGCTCCCGGCCTGAAGGCACGGCATTCGCTCGTGTGGCCCGTGAGTCGCCGTATGGCCCGCATGTCCGACCGCATCCCATGGAGAGAGGACCGATCCGACCATGCCCCGAAGCACGAGCACCCGGCGGCAGACAGCCAAGCACCAGCGCGCCAATCCGCTGGAGGCCGCCGGCATCACGTACATCGACTACAAGGACACCGGCCTGCTGCGGAAGTTCATCTCCGACCGCGGGAAGATCCGCAGCCGTCGGGTGACCTACGTGGCGCGTCAGCAGCAGCGGCAGATAGCGCAGGCCATCAAGAGCGCACGCGAGATGGCTCTGCTGCCTTACAGCTCGCGATAGGCGTAGGAACGACAAAGGCACCCCCCGGCCCCCAGCGCCGGTCGTCTGCGTACGGCCGGCCTGTGTTGTCCCTCGTCAGCGCTTCTCGTACGGGTCCGACGGCTCCGTGACCTGTCTGACCGTCTTGGCGTCCAGCAGCGGGGGCCAGGCCGCCGACGATCCCAGCTTGCCCTTGGGGTGCCAGGTGCCGGTCACCGTCACCCACGTGTCCGTCTCCGGCGCGTTCGCGCCGCGGACATCCACCTTGCTCGTCGTCGCGTCGGCCGCGCAGCACGAGACCAAGAGCCGGGTCACGTACCAGGTGCCGCTGTCGCCGTGCGTGACGAATCCGGTCAGCCGGACCGTGTGGCCCGTCAGCGAGTGTCCGCTGTCGTAGATCGCGCGGGAGCTGAAGGCGGCCACGCTCAGATCCACCGGGTCGTCGGCCGGCAGCGCCGGGAAGGTGCCGACACCCTCGGCCGCGCGCTGGGCGCCTTCGCGGGCGGCGCTGTAGGAGCCGAGCGCGGGCGGTGGGAAGAGAAGCAGGGCGGCAGCGGGGAGCGTGAGCAGCCAGGCGAAGCGCGGGCCGCCCGTGTGGGAGTGGCCGTGGTCGTGTGCGTCCTCGTCCGGGTGTGCATCCCCGTCCGCGAATACGGCGCCTTCCCGCGCCGCTCGCGCTGCCATCGCCGCCCCCACCAGTCCGAGTAGCCCCAGCAGCACCCCGGACGCGATCAGATACGGCCGCAACCCAGCCTGCACGTACCGCAGGTACAGGTCACTGAACAGCGAGATCCGCAGTACCGCGGCGCCCACCAACAGCAACAGCACGGCAGGCCCGTACCGCCTCACAGCAGCCACCACCCCACGAGCGCACTGCTCACCACCGCGACCGCCCAGGTCGCCGACGAGAACCGGACGGCGAAGGCCCGCCCGAACGTGCCCGCCTGGAGGGTGATCAGCTTCAGGTCGACCATCGGCCCGACCACCATGAACGCCAGCCGAGCGGTCGGCGCGAACCCGCTCAGCGACGCTGCCACGAAGGCATCGGCCTCGCTGCACACGCACAGCATCACGGCGAGCAGCGCCAGCAGGGGCACCGACAGCCAGGTGGATCCCGTGAAGACGTCAAGGAGTGAGCGCGGCACCACGATGTTGAAGCTCGCCGCGGCCGCCGAGCCGAGCACGAGGAAGCCCCCGGCATGCAGGAAGTCGTGCTGCAGCCCCGCCGCGAAGGCACGTCCGCGTGAGGTGGCCGCGGGGGCCGTACGCGTCGTGGGCAGCCTCAGCCACTCCTCCCGCCCGAAGCGGGCCCACAGCCAGCCCATGACGACGGCCGTGCTGAGGGAGGCGACGAGCCGGGCCGCCACCATCAGCGGCTGCCCCGGGAAGGCGATGGAGGTGGCGACGAGGACGACGGGGTTGATCGCGGGGGCGGAGAGCAGGAACGCGAGCGCGGGGGCCGGTGCCACTCCGCGCCGCATCAGGCTTCCGGCCACCGGCACGGACGCGCACTCGCATCCCGGCAGCACGGCACCGGCCGCACCCGCGACGGGCACGGCGAGCGCCGGGCTGCGCGGCAGCAGCCGACTGAAGACGCGCTCGGGTACGAAGGCACCGATGGCCGCGGAGACGAGCGTCCCGAGTAGCAAGAACGGGACGCCCTGGACGACGACGGCCGTGAAGACCGTCCACCAAGCGGCGACTGGAGGGGTGTAGAGGTCGAGGGCGACCAGCGGGCCGAGGAACTGTACGACCGTGGCGATGGCGACGAGCGCGAAGCTGCCGAGGACGACATGCACGAGGATTCGGGCGCTGAGACGCACGGCGTCGAAGAGCCCGTACCGGTTCTCGGTGTATTCCTGATCGCTCACGCTACTCGCTCAGTTGTACGACGCCATGGATGTGCTCAGGCTAGCGAGGGGATCTGTGCGTCGGCCGGGTTCTTCCTCAAAGCGAGCTGTCAGAGCGACGGCTCGGGTGACGGCCACCCGGATCGGTGTCCGTGCCGGGCCGGACGATGCCGTGGCTGCGTCCACCGCCCGGCCCGGGGTCTTCAGGAGCCTGCCTCTGCTTCGTGACGCTCGTGGTCGCAGGTGTCGTCTATGCCGTGGGTGTCCCAGGCGGGGAACGGGTCGACGGGCGGCGGACTTTCGCCCTGGGCGATGAGGCAGTCGTTCAGTGCCGCGTGCAGCGCATCCGCGTGAAGGTGCGTGCCGATGAAGACCAGTTCCTGGCCGCCGGGGCTGTCGGCGTTGCGGGCGGCGGAGGGCTCGAAACGCGCCACGGAGCCGGCCTGTGACCACAGGCCCGTCACCTGCGGGCGGCTGGACAGGGTGAAGAACCCCTTGGAGCGCAGGATCTGCCCGTATGCGGCGCTGTCGAGCTCCTTGGTCACAAACGTCCACAGCCGACCGGGGTGGAAAGGCAGTTCGGAGCGGAAGACGGTCGAGGAGATCCCGTACTCCTCCGTCTCGGGGACATGGTCGCCGTTGAGCTCCATCACCCAGCCGGGGGCCTGTTGGGCGCGTTCCAGGTCGAACAGCCTGGTGCCCAGTACGTCGCCGACCCTCACCCGGCCGTGGACGGCCGGGACGACGCGCGCGACGGGATTGAGGCGGGAGAGTGTCGCCCGCAGGCGGTCGGCCGACTCCGCGTCGACGAGGTCGAGTTTGTTGAGCACGATGACGTCGGCGAACTCGACCTGGTCCATCAGTAGGTCGCTGACGGTGCGTTCGTCGTCCTCGTACTGGTCCAGGCCCCGCTCGACGAGCTCGTCGCCACTCGTCAGCTCGGGCAGGAAGTTGGCGGCGTCGACGACCGTGACCGTGGTGTCCAGGCGGGCGATCTCCCCGAGGGCGGCGCCGTCGTCGCGGGCGAAGGCGAACGTCGCGGCCACCGGCATGGGTTCGGAGATGCCGGACGACTCGATGAGCAGGTAGTCGAAGCGGCCCTCGCGGGCCAGTCGTTCGACCTCCTGAAGCAGGTCGTCGCGCAGGGTGCAGCAGATGCAGCCGTTGGTCATCTCGACGAGGCGTTCCTCGGTGCGCGACAGGGCTGCCTCTCCGCCGCGTACCAGGGCGGCGTCGATGTTGACCTCGCTCATGTCGTTGACGATGACCGCGACGCGCAGCCCCTCGCGGTTGCCGAGGATGTGGTTGAGGAGGGTGGTCTTGCCCGCGCCGAGAAATCCGGACAGGACGGTGACGGGCAGTCGGTCATGAGGCATGAACGGTCAGCCCTCGGGGCGCAGCAGCCCGCGCTCGTACGCCCTCACCAGCCGCTGAGGCACCAGGTACGGGACTCCAGCGACGGTGATCGGCACGAGTGTCGGCGTGGCCGCCTTCCACTGGGCGCGGCGGTGGCGGGTGTTGCTGCGGGACATCTTCCGCTTGGGAACGGCCATGGGGTCCTCCTTGAGGGTGAACGACAACAGACGCTACATGAAAATGGATTCCATTACTAATTGGTTTGCTGGAGGTCGCTGGCGCTGGTTGCGAGTGGTGGCGCGCTATGCGCGCGGCACTGCGAGCAGGGGGTCGTTCATTCACGATCTCCTGAATTCAGGATTTCATGTACAGTCGAACGGTGCCGACTACTGCCTACGACATCGAGGTGCTGGCCCGGTTCGGCCGGGCGCTCGCCGACCCGATCCGCTGCCGCGTCCTGCTCGCCCTGCGTGAAGCACCCGCCTATCCCGCGACCTCGCTGGCGCACTGAACGTCTCGCGTACCAGGCTCTCGAACCACCTGGCGTGCCTGCGCGACTGCGGCCTGGTCGTCACCGTCCCCGACGGCCGCCGTACCCGCTACGAACTCGCCGACGAACGCCTCGGCCATGCGCTCGACGACCTGCGCACCGCCGTGGTCGCCGTCGAGGACGACCGGACGTGCGTCGATGCCGACGACAAGGGGTGCTGCTGACCATGACCGCAGAGATATCCATACCCCTCGGCCCCGACCCGGCCAGGCGCGGCGCCCTTGCCAAGCGGATACGGCTGCTGGTCGCCGCAACCATCACCTACAACGCCATCGAGGCGATCGTCGCCCTCACGGCCGGAACCCTCGCTTCGTCCACCGCGCTGATCGGCTTCGGTCTCGACTCCGTCATCGAGGTCTCCTCCGCTGCCACTGTCGCCTGGCAGTTTTCCGCCCGCGAGCACGCGGTGCGCGAGGCCCGGGAGAAGACCGCGTTGCGGATCATCGCACTGTCGTTCTTCGTGCTTGCCGCGTACGTCGCCGTCGATGCCGTACGGGCCCTGACCGGCACCGGGGAGGCCACCCGCTCCGTGCCCGGCATCGTGCTGGCTGCCGTCTCCCTGGCCGTTATGCCGTTCCTGTCCGCTGCTCAGCGCCGGGCAGGACGCGAACTCGGCTCGGCCTCGGCGGTGGCGGACTCCAAGCAGACGCTGTTGTGCACTTACCTGTCCGGGGTACTCCTGGCCGGTCTGGTCCTCAATGCCATTCTCGGGTGGTCCTGGGCCGATCCGGTCGCAGCCCTGGCCATCGCCGTAGTCGCCGGCAGAGAAGGGAGCGATGCCTGGCGCGGGAAAGGTTGCTGCGCTTCCCCTACCACCGCTGGGGTCAAGGCTGCCCGTACTGAGCCGGACGACGTGTGCGGCTGCTGCGACTGACCCGTCGGCAGCCACCGAGGTTCAAGGTGCAGCCGTTCGGCCAGTTGTGGCCGGAACGCCCGTACAGTCCGGCCGAGCGGCGCCCGGTGGCGGGTTCAGCACGTACACCGTCACGCCGGAAAGAGCGTGGCCCTCGAGTTCACAGTGGTTCGGCTGCAGCATGCCGTCGGCCGCAGTCCGGACACACTCCGGCGAGTTCGACCGTGTGCCGGACGTTCGCGAACCCGGAGGCTTGTGCGATGTTGTCGGCCCAGTCCTCGACCGGGCCGGAGTCGACTGGTCGGCTCAGGCCGCATTCGGTGCAGATGAGGTAGTGGCGGTGGTCGGGTCCGGGGCGGTAGCGGAAGAGGCGTTCCCCGCTGGCGTCGCGAACCAGGTCGGCCCGGCCGGCGTCGGCCAGGGCGGTAAGGGTGCGGTAGACCGTGGACAGGCCGACCGGTGAGCTGTCGGCGGCGAGTTGACCGTGGAGGGCTTGGGCGCTGACGAAGCCGTTGGCCTGGATGAGCGCCTCGACGACGATGGTGCGTTGCTGGGTGAGGCGGCCGATCAGCGCGACTTCGTTTAACGGTGTGGGGGCGGGCTGTCGGTTGCGTGCCATCGGCGTGCTTTCGCTCAAGTCCCGGTGGGGACAGCGGTTCGTGTACGGGGACCGGGGGCGGGCCAGGGGGCGGGCCGCCGTCTCAGGAACGTCGCGGCGTAGACGGCTGTGGCAACGGCCATGACGGCGAAGCTCGGCGGCATCTTCGGCACCGCGTACGAGGCGAACAGTCCCGCCCACATCTCCAGCACCGCCAGCCCGGCGGAGAGGGCGAGCGCCCGGTAGGGCCGGTCGGTGAGCCGAATCGCGGCGCCTGCGGGGGCGGCGAGCAGGCCGAGCAGGAGCAGGGAGCCGACGGCCTGGGTCGCCTCGGCGGCGCTGATGCCGGCGAGGGCGAGGAAGCCGTAGCCGAGCAGGCGGACCGGTACCCCGCGTGCGGCGGCCACGGCCTCGTCGAGCGTGGCGAACAGCAGCGGCCGGGCGATGAGCACCACCAGCAGGGCGACCCCGGCGGCCACCAGGGCGGCGACGATCGCGCTGCCGGCGGAGATACCGAAGATGGAACCGAACAGCACGCTGACGCCGGCGGTGCCGTTGGTGGTGCTGTGGGATCTCGTGTAGAGGGTGATGAAGAAGGCGCCCAGGCCCAGGACCCAGGAGAACACGCTCCCGATGACCACATCGTCGGGCCGTGCCCTGCGGCCGAGGGTGCCGAAGAGCAGTGCTATGGCGATGGTCGAGGCGAACAGGCCCAGGCGAAGGTCGGCGCCGAAGGCGAGGGCGGCCATCGCACCGGTGAAGGCGACGTGACTGAGCGCGTCGCCGGTGAAGACCTGGGCGCGCAGGACCAGGAAATAGCCGACGAGGCCCGAGGCGGCGGCGATGGCGGTTCCGGCGAGGAAGGCGTGCTGGAAGAACGGCTGGGACAGCGGCGAGGCGGCGAGCAGGGTGATCATGCCGTCACCTCCCCGGAGGAAGCCGAGACCTCGATCCGGCCGAGCACCTCGCGCAGCGAGTGCCAGCCCAGGGCGAGCAGGTATCCGGCGAAGGCAATGGTCGTCACGAAGAAGCCCAGGGGGTAGGGCGCGTAGTAGGCGGCGGTCAGCCCGAGCCAGGTGGCGGCGAGCGCCAGCAGGACGGACAGTGCCAGGCTCAGGCCCGGCCGGGCGGTGAGGACCTGCGCGGTGGCGGCCGGAATCACCATGAGGGCGAACACCAGGAGGGTCCCGGTGATCTGGCTCGCCTCGGCGGTGGCCGCGCCGAGCAGGACGAGGAAGACCACCGACAGCGCGCGGACCGGCACCCCGCGCCCGGCGGCCACCTGCGGGTCGACGGAGGCGAACAGCAACGGCCGTCCGATCAGCGCCAGCACGGCGAGCACCACCGCGCCGACCACCATCAACACGGTCACCTGCGACGACGTGATCCCCAGGAAAGTGCCGAAGAGGATGGTCTGCGGCCCCTCCAGGAGCCCTTTGTACAGGGCGATGAAGAGGAAGCCGGAGGCGAGCAGGAACGCCTGCACCGTCCCGATCAGCGCGGACTCCTCGTAGTCACCGCCGCCGCGCAGGGCCGCGATGACCAGGGCGGCGGCCACGCACAGCGTGAAGTACCCATAGACGGCGCTCACCCCGAGCAGGACAGCTCCGGCCGCGCCGGGGAAGGCGACCGTGGAGACGGTGTGCGCGGCGAACGTCTGCTGCCGCAGCACCACGAACCACCCCACCACCGCGCAGACCACGGACGCGACCGCGCCCGCGCGGAACGCGTTGACCATGAACGGGTACGACCACATCTCCTGGAAGTCGGTGAGGAGGTTCCACGACCAGGCCGGTGCGGTTCCCGCGTCAGCCAGCACCATGACCACCCCCGGATTCCAGAGAACTTCCGTGCCGGTCGGTATGCACCGCGGGCGCCTCCGGCTGGCCCACCACGACCAGCCGGCCGTCCGAGGTCCGCAGCACCTCGACCGGTGTGCCGTACAGCCGGGTCAGCGTCTCGGAGGTGATGACCTCGGCTGGAGTGCCGGCGGCGGCCCCGCCCTCGGCCAGGTACACCACCCGGTCCAGGTGGTGGAGTATCGGGTTCACGTCATGGGCGACCATGACCACCGACACGCCCTCCTGGTGGCAGATGCGCCCGATCAGCGCGGCGACCGCGCTCTGGTTGGGCAGGTCGAGACTGTCCAACGGCTCGTCCAGCAACAGCAGGTCGGGCCTCCGGACCAGCGCCTGGGCGATCAGCAGCCGCTGCTGCTCACCGCCGGAACACTGTCCGATGGGCCGGTGTGCGTACGCCGACGCCCCGACCAGGGCGATCACCTCCTCCACCCGCGCGCGGGCGGCCCGCCGACGCGCGCTGGGGAAGGGCAGCGGCACCCCCCATCGGTCACCGTCCAGGCCCAGGCGTACCACGTCGATGCCACGGATCCGCAGGGATGCGTCGAAGCTGCGACGCTGCGGCAGGTAGCCGATGCGGTCGTTGGCCTGCCCGGGCCGGGCACCAAGCACTCGTACCTCACCGGCCGCCGCAGGTACGGCACCCAACAGGACCTTGATCATGGTGGACTTGCCGACGCCGTTGGGACCGAGGACAGCGGTGAACTCGCCGGGTCCGATGCGAAGGTCCACACCCGACCACAACATCCGGCCGCCGACCCGCACGGTGGCGCCGCGCAGGGCGACGACCGGGCCGCCTCCGGTTCCCGTGTCATGGCCGCCGCTTCGGCGGGTGGGGACGGCGTGGCCGTTGTGGGCGGCGGCTTCGTGGGCCTTCGCTAGCGGGTTCATGGCGTCAGATCACTTTCCGGTGGCCTTGGCCAGGGCCTGCTCGATGCCCTTCAGCTCAGTGGTCTGCCACTGCTGGAAGCTGGCCCCGGCGGGGGTGAGGGTCTCGGTCACGGTGGCGACCGGGATGCCCTCTGCCTTGGCCGCCTTGACCTGCGCCTGCACGTCCGGCGTGGAGTTCTGGGAGTTGTAGACGTAGACCTTGATCTTCTTGTTCTTGATCTGATCGTCGATGGTGGCCTTGTCCTTGGCCGTCGGGTCCGAGCCCTCGCTCATCGCGTCGAGGAACGACTCCGGGGTAAGCATCTTCAGCCCCAGGCCCTCCGACAGCGGCGTGACGATGGACTCCGAGGCGCCGATCGGGGTGCCCGCGTACTTCGCCTTGATGTCGGCTATGAGCTTGTTGTATCCGGCGAGCGTCTTGGTCTCGAAGGTCGTCTTCTGCTGGTCGTAATAGGAGGCGTCGGCCGGGTCGATCTTCTTGTAGTCGGCGGTGATCTTCTCGATCACCTGGTGGACGTTGTCCGGGGAGTACCAGCGATGCGGGTTGCCGCCCGGCTTGATCCCGACCAGGTCGCCGACCTTCAACTCGGTGCGCCCGCTGCCGGGGTTGGCGGCGAGCAGCTTGTCGGCCCAGGCGTCGTAGCCGATGCCGTTGACGATCGCGTACTGGGCGCCGGCCACGGTACGGGCGTCGGCGGCGGTCGGCTCGTAGTCGTGCGGGTCGGTGCTCGGGTTGGTGATGATGCTGCTCACCTTCACGTGGCTGCCGCCGAGCTGGGAGGCGATGCTGCCCCAGAAGTTCTCCGCCGCCACCACCTGGATCGTCTTGCCCGAGCCGCTGCCGGTCGCGGCGGTGTTGCTGGTGTTCGACGAGGAGGTCGAGCAGGCGCTCGCCGTCACGGCCGTCAGGGCGGCTGTCGCGGTGACGAGCACGAGCCTCGCGGACGGTCGGGTGGAACGGGAGGCGGGGACGGTGGACATGCGAGGGCTCCTTCGGGCGATGTCGGCCGCGCGGGGGACACGTGCCGGCTGTAGGGCGACACTCCCGACGCTAGATGGGAATGATTTTCAGATCAATGAGAGATGAAAACCGTTGCCATCTTTTGACCGGGCGTGCGACCGCTCAGGACTGGGTCACCGCCGGTGGATTGCATTCCGGCCGCCAGGACCCGCCCCGGATCGGTCGAGAACCCTTCTCTTATCGCCTACTTGGGGAGGCATAGGGGGTAAACCGACCGGAGGATGGGAAAGGGGCTATACGGCGAACCGCGGGGAGGGGGAGGCCGTGCCCGGGATGACGGGCCCGACGTGCTGGGGGAGGGCCGGGTATGGGCGGGCAGCCCTTGTACCTCGCACCGCGGTTGAGGAAGAGGCTGCGCTCGCTCCTGGAGTCCCCCGGGCTGCTGCACACACTCACCGAAGTCCTCGGGTCTCCGCTGAACGTGGTCGTGCCTGATCAACTCGCCGAGAATCTGGAGCGGTTCCGGTCGGTGTACGGCCGACATCAGCTGTCCGGCCAGGTGCTCTTCGCCCACAAGGCCAATCAGTCCAGTGCCCTGCTGCGGCGGTTGGCAGCCACCGACGCCGGCGTGGACGTCGCGTCGCTGGGGGAGCTGCAGCACGCACTCGGCGCCGGCTTCACCCCCGACCGGATCACGGCCACCGGCCCGAAGAACCCGGAGTTCCTGTGGCTGGCCGCCCGCACCTCGGTCACCGTCGGTGTCGACGGCCGCGATGAGGTGGAGCAGCTGGCCGCGCTGGTACGCAAGCACGCGCTGTCGCGGGCGCGTGTTCTTCTGCGGCTGTCGGGGTTCGAGGCGTCCGGCGTGCGGGTGCTGAGCCGACGCAGCCGTTTCGGCACGCCCGTAGGGGAGCTGGAGGGGCTGCTGCAGGCGGTCGAGCGGCACGGTGACGTGGTCGACCTGGTGGGCGTGGCGTACCACCTGGACACGACGAGCCTCACCGAGAAGGCGACGGCGCTGGAGGGCTGTCTGCGGGTTCTGGAGGAGTGTCGCAGCAGGGGGCTGCGGCCGTCGGCCGCGGACATCGGCGGAGGATTCGGCGTCGACTATCTTGCCGACGGCGAGCAGTGGGAGCGGTACACGACCGAGCTCACCGGCGCTGTTCTGGGCACCCGGCCGCCCCTGACCTGGGGCGGACACGGCTACGGTCTGCGCAACGAGGCCGGCACGATCCGCGGATCGCTCGGCCTCTATCCCGCTCACCGGCCGGTCGCCGGGCCGCGTTACCTGGACGAACTGCTTGCTCACCCGGCCGAGTCCTTCGGCGGCCGTCCCCTGGCCGCGCTGCTGCTGGAGCACCTGTACGACCTGCACGTCGAGCCGGGTCGGGCCCTGCTGGACTAGTGCGGGCTGACCCTGGCGAAGGTGCTGGAGGTGCGTAGGCCGGAGAGCGACGGCGCACTCCTCGTACGGCTCGCGGCGAAGGCCGACGACATCGCCCTGGAGCAGCACGGGGTCCTGATGGACCCAGTCGTCGTCCCGCGGGACCTGGCGCGGGCGGATGCGGGACCGGTCACCGTCCACCTTTTCGGCAATCTGTGCCTGGAGACCGACCTGATCACGCGCCGGACGGTGTTCCTGCCGCGTCGGCCCGAGCCGGGCGACCTGATGGCCTTCGCCAACACTGCCGGCTACTGCATGGACTTCCACGCCACCCGGGCCCAGCAGCAGCCCGTCGCGCGCAGGGCCGCCGCCTGGCGGGAGGGCAGCGCGTGGCGCTGGTGCCTGGACGACCAGTACTGGCCGACCACATCCGTGGGCGGAGTGCAGTGAGGTAGACATGGGGGGAGCGCAGTGAGGCACGACAGCATCACCGAGGCCATCGGCAACACACCGCTGGTGCGCATCGACCCGGCCGTGCACGGGCTCGCACACATCGACCTGTACGCCAAGCTGGAGCTGCTCAACCCGTTCGGGTCTGTCAAGGACCGGGCCGCCTGGAACATGGCCGGCCCGTATCTGGCCGACGCGGCCGCGCGCGGCAGCCAGGTCGTCGAGCTGTCCAGCGGCAACACCGCCAAGGCCCTCGCCGTCCTCGCCGGGATGCACGGCCTGACCTTCAAGAGCGTCACCAACCGGATGCGCGTCCCGGAGATCAAGGATCTGCTCCTGCTGCTCGGCGCCGAGATCGAGGAACTGCCGGGCCAGAGTGAATGCCTCGATCCGACCGCCACCGACGACCCGCTGACCCTCTTCCACCAGACCCTCTCCGAGTCCGGCAGCGCCTACCTGCATACCGACCAGTACTTCAACCCGCGCAACACCGAGGCCCACCTCACGGGCACCGGACCGGAAATTCTCAAGGACCTGGACGGCCGGGCTCCCGACTGGTTCATCGCCTGCGTGGGCACGGCCGGCTCCTCCACCGGCGTCGCCCGCGTCCTGCGCGAACACGATCCCGCCGTACGGGTCGTCGGACTGGTCGCGGCCAAATCCGACTTCATCCCCGGCATCCGCACCATCGACGAGGCGTACGAAGTGGGTCTGTTCGACCCTGGTACGTACGACACGATCGAGGCGGTCGGTTCCGATGACGCGATCGAGGGGATGCTCACCCTGAACCGCCGCTGCGGCATCCTGGCCGGACCCACCGGAGGAGCCGCCTACTTCGGCGCCGTGCGCCGGCTGAAGGCCGTCGATGCCGAGTCGTCGGAGCGGCAGACCGCCGTCTTCATCGTCTGTGACCGGGTCGAGAGCTATCTGAGCTACGTACGGCAACGGCGTCCCGACCTGTTCGGCCGCCCCCGCCGCGCGAACTCGCCGGCCGACCTCACTGAATCCGAGATACAGGCGGCGCCCGCCATCGGTGTCACGGACGCTCGGACGTGGATCGCCACCGGCAGCCCCCTCGTGGTCGACCTGCGCAGCCCCTTCGCCTTCGCCGCCCTGCACATCGACGGCTCGGTGAACATCGTCGACGAACTGTTCGAGGAGCTCCTTCACGGCGGCCTGCCCTTCAGCCGCAACCGTCCGGTGCTGCTGGCCTGCCCGGTCGGCGAGAAGTCCGCCCGCTATGCCGCGCTGCTGACCCGGATGGGACACCCGGACGTCCGCAGCCTGGCCGGCGGCATCATTGCCTGGCGCGACGCGGGCGCACCTCTGGTACGGGACTGACCACACATGACCACGTGTACCAAAGGCACGGCCGCCATCGAGGAGTTGAGCGAGTGGCAGCGCGCGCTGCGCGCCCAGTTCCCGATCGTCACCGGGCACCCCGACCTGGCCTACCTGGACAGCGCGGCCACCTCCCAGAAGCCGCAGGCCGTCCTCGACGCCGTACTGACCTACCTCACCACGACCAACGCCAATGCCGGGCGCGGCACCTACCCATGGGCCAACCGGACCACGGCCCTGGTCGAGCAGACCCGCGACCGGGTCCGCCGGTTCCTGGACGACCCGGCCACGCACCGGTCGGCCGTGCACTTCACCAGCGGCACAACGGAGGGGCTGCGCACCGTCGCCTGTGACTGGCTCCCAGGGCTCCTTGCTGACGGCGACGAGATCGTCGTGCCTGTCGCCGATCATCAGGCCAACATCGAGCCCTGGCTGGAGGCCCGACAGCAACTGACTCTCCAGGACGTGCACGTTCGCATTCTGCCGATGCCCTACCAGCGGACATCCGGCGACTACGACCACACTGCTCTCGCGGACCACGCCGGGCCGCGCACCAGGTTCGTCGCCGTCAGTCACGTCCACCACGTCTACGGCGGGAACATGAACATCCACCGCATCCGGCGGGCGGTCGGCCCAGACGCGGTCATCTGCCTGGACGCCGCCCAGAGCATCGGGCACCTGCCGGTGTCCGTGACCGACCTGGACGTCGACTTCGTCGTGTTCTCCGGGCACAAGGCCCTGGCCCTGCCCGGCTCGGGGGCGGTCTGGGCCCGCCAGGCGCGCGGCCCGGCGTTCACCCCCGGAGGTTGGTCGGGGACCCCCAACACCGTCGGCATCGCCTCGCTGGCCGCCGCACTGGACTGGCTGGAGGCCGCGGGCGCCGACCGGATCGAACGGTGGACGGTCGCCCTGGCGGCCCGCCTCACCGACGGGCTGCGCCGCCTGGACGCCTACGAGGTCCTCGGCTGCCGGGCCAGCCTGGCCGCCGACTCGCCGGTCCAGCGGCGCCAGGGCATCGTGACCTTCCGGCACCGCGAGATCGGATCCGGCGATCTGGGGTTCGTCCTCTTCAGCCACGGGTTTATGGTCCGATCCGACCATCACTGCCAGGGCAGTGCGGGGGAGAAGAGCGAGTCGGTACGGGTGAGCCTGCACGTCTACAACACCGTCGAGGAGATCGATCGCCTGCTGTCGGTCCTTGCCACTCTCGGGTGACGGGACGCGAGTACGCGTAATGGAAACCGTTTCCACCTGTAGGGTCCGGAAGAAGGGTACTGCAGGCGCGAGACGGCAAGGTGGCACGACCGGATGGGACTGAGCCTGGCGACGGCCGAGAAGTGGGTGGAGCGCTGGGAACTCCAGCAGCAGCGATACGCCGTCGACCGTGAAGACCGCTTCACGGTGATCGCCGACGTCGTCGAGCACATCACCGCGGGCCGCACGGACCGGCCCCTGGTTGTCGACCTCGGCTGCGGCCCTGGTTCGCTGGCGGCCCGGCTGGCCCGCCGGTTGCCGCACGCGGACATCGTGGCCGTGGACCGGGACCCCCTGCTGCTGGAGCTGGCCCGCACTCACCGCGCCGACGCGGCCCGCTACGTCGACACGGTTATCGGCGAGGACGGCTGGACGTATGCCCTGGGCCTCGACCGCCCCCTGGACGCGGCCGTCTCGACAACCGCCCTGCACTACCTGAGCCCGGACGCGCTGGGTCGCGTCTACCGGCAGCTCGCGGTGTTGCTGCGGCCCGGCGGCGTCTTCGTCAACGGCGACCACCTCCCGCAGGACGACACTCTGCTCGCCGAGGTGGCGGCATGCGTCGGACGCCGCCGGGCCGAGCGGCAGCGGGCCCTCGCCCGCGAGGACTGGGTCTCCTGGTGGGCGGCGGTCGCCGAGGACCCCGAACTGGCCGACCTCCTCGCCGAACGCCGGATCTGGCAGCCGGCGGCGGGGGCCGACAGCGCGGTCCGCCTGTCCCTGTTCGCCCACGTTCGGCTACTGCGGCAGGCGGGGTTCGGGCGGGCCGGCGCGGTCTGGCAGTACGGAGACAGCTGCGTCGTCGTCGCGATCCGCTGCTGACCCCCCCGACCGGCTCAGCAGTCGCGGAACTCCGGCGACTGGTTGAGGATCTGCGCGCTCAGAGAGGTGAAGCGCGTATGGGTCTCACCGCCGCGCGCCTCGGGGCGGAAGGCGGCGACGCGGTGGCAGTTCTGGAAGGCGAGGGCGATGCCGAAGTGCCGTTCCAGGCTGCCGCGGATCGCGTCGCTGGACAGCGCCCGCAGCAGCTGACCGCGCTCCTTCTCGAAGGGCGGCGGGGTCCGGTTGTCCGCGAATCCCGCGGTGCCGGAGCGCAGTTCGACGGCCAGACGGGCGATGAGGTCGTAGGCGTACGGCAGGGACGTACGGACTGTTTCCACGAAGTCCTGCTCCCGGACCTCGCCGTTCTCGGCTTCGGCGAGCCGTTGCGGGGAGACGCCGAGCGATATGAAGGGCTGTCCTGTTCTGTGGTTCTTGGGGGCGCGGGGATCAGGCGAGGTCAGCCAGCAGCCGCTCGGAGTCGATGTGCAGACCCCAGGTGAGGTCGGGGGCGTGGTGGGGGTCAGGCTCGACGTAGTGTGACGACGTTGCTGGGGAGCGAGGACTGTGCAGTCTTGGCGTGCTCCTGGACTACTGCTGGGGCTTCCCTCAGGCCGGAGGTGATCTGTTCCATCAGGTCGGGGGCCCAGCCGCCGGTGAGGGTCGTGAAGAGGTCTGGGGCAGGCCGTTGTTCCAGGCCCCGTTCAGCCATGACGGCGAGAAGACGTGGCCGCTCGGGTTCCAGGTCGGCCCATCCCGGTTCCTGGATCCGCCAGGTGACTCCTGTGTGGGGATCACGGCGTGCGGAGAGCTGCTTGAAAAGGCCCGTCGCGCGGTGCTCCTCAATGAGTCCGAGGTGCTTGCCGTGAGTGATGATCGCTGCGAGTGACATCCTCCAACGCTGCTTTACCGTACCGTCACTGCAGTACGACACTATGTCGTCTCGATCCTGCTCCAACCTTGGCTTGCCATAACGCTCGACGATCCACGCGAACAGGGACGTCCGCACGGTCGAATCGCAGGCCCGGATCCCATGCGCGAGCCTGCAGCGCTTTGATCAACGCGTCGTCGTCCGCTTCTTGCCTGGC
>NZ_JBIBKX010000032.1:0-65238 GCF_042959425.1 Streptomyces sp. NPDC007896
ATGGTGGTGCCGGAGGCGCCGGGCAGGGTCGCCGTCAGCAGGTCGGTGCCGTCGGTGTCGGTGCGGGTGGCAACCGTGCGCCGGTTGCGCAGGGCAGTGGCGATGTCCGGCTCACCGGACAGGTCGGTCCCGGCCGCGATGCGCCCGGCGGAGTCGACCAGGACGGCGCCCTGCCGGTCGACCACGACGACCCGGCCGCCGGTTTCGGCGGCGTATTCGCCGGCCAGGCGCGGAAGTTCGGCGGTGTTGCCCTTCTCGATGTTCTCCTCGGCGACCTCGGCGAGCATCGACGCATCCCGCTCGACCGACTGCGAGAAACGGGACTCCTCGCCGCGGGCGTAGAGGTAGCCGAGCGGGATCTCCAGCCCGGCCAGCACGAGCAGGGCGAGACCGAGGTAGCTGAGCAGCAGACGGCGGGTCATTCCCCGGCCGCCTCGCCCGTGGGGCCGCCGGGCGCGGTGAGACGGAAGCCGACCCCGCGGGCGGTGGTGATCCAGGCGGCATCGCCGAGCTTGCGGCGCAGGGCCGCGACGTGTGCGTCCAGGGTCTTGGTGGGGCCGAAGAAGTGTGGGTCCCACACCGCGTCCATGATCTGCTGCCGGGAGAGCACGGCCCCGGCATCCTGCGCGAGATACGCGAGCAGGTCGAACTCCCGGGGAGACAAGGCCACTTCCCTCCCGCTAAGGCGGACCTCCCGGGTACGGCGGTCCAACTGCAGCGGACCCAGCTGCTGCGGCACGGCAGCGGCCGACGGAGCGGCGGATGCACCCGCCGGTCCCGGCTGCACGACCACCTGGGCGCTGGTGCGCCGGGTGACCGCGCGGATCCGGGCCACCAGCTCCCGCACGCCAAAGGGTTTGGCCATGTAGTCGTCCGCGCCGAGTTCCAGCCCGGCGACCCGGTCGGCTTCCTCACCACGGGCCGTGATCATGATGATGGGGATGGCGGAGCGTGCCCGCAGGCTGCGGCACACGTCCAGGCCGTCCATGTCCGGCAGTCCCAGATCGAGCAGGACCAGGTCGGGAGACTCCGCTTCGGCGAGGCCGGCGGCGCCGGTGCGCGCCCACTGCACGGTGAAGCCGTACCGGCCCAGCCCCTCGGTGAGCGGTACGGCGATCCGGTCGTCGTCTTCGATCAACAGCAGGCGCATGGCGCCAGGCTCGCACACCTGTTGGAGCGGAGTGGGTGAGTTCACCGGAACCTGCCTCGGCCTGCGGGGACGAAAAGAAAGGGAGCACGAATTGCTGCGGCGGTTGCACGGGAGACGAGGTGAGCCGCCCGGCCGGACTGTGAACAGTGGGGGACACAGGTCCGGCCGGACGGCGGCAGTGGGGCCGAGGCCCGGACAGCAGGCCGGGCTCAGCCGTCGTCCCCGTGGTCCTCCCGGCCGTCGTCCCGGTGACCGTCCTGGCCTCCCACGCTTGTACTGGGCGGCACGGCCGTCGAGGACGGGGAGACGGCCGTGCCGCCGTCGCCGGGTGGCGACGAGGCGCAGCCCGCGCCGCCCGGCTGAACCGGGGAGGAGATGGCCGGGGCGGAGGGCTCGAAGGTCACGGAGTTGGTGGCAGTGGGGCTGGAGACACCGCCGACCGGAGCGGACGGGGTCGAGACCGTGTCGCTGACGATCGACAGCGCGAAGACGAAGCCGCCCACGAGGAGCACCACGGCAAGGGCCAGCACGGGAGTGCGATGCCTGCCGGCCGCCTGCTGCCACAGGCCGGTGTCCGCGGCGCGCGAGGCACTCTTCCCCGTCGTACTCCTGTCCGCGGTGGCGTCGTTCGCGTGGTCGTCCTCCGATTCATCCGGGGACCAGGGTTCCGCGGACGAGGGATAGTCGAAGGAGTCTTCCTCGTAGCGATTCCCGTACACCCCCTGGGGGCCGGCCGGGAGAACTGTGGTCGCTTCGGCGTCCGCCTCCCGGCTCAGGTCCGGGTGGCGGGGCAGGCGTGCGGGGTCGGTCGGCATGCGCGTCTCCTCTCCGACGGCCGATGAGCTACCGGCGTCCGTCAGCCGCCGTTCGCCGCCTCGGTCTCCTCGGTGCCTTCTTCCTTCGTGCCGGTGACCTTGTAGGTCTTGTCGAGATAGACCTCGACGGAGGTGCCGTCGGCCTTCTTGACCTCCACCGCGTACATGCCGGGCTTCTCCGCGTCCTCCTCGGACTTCACCACCGTCCCGGGGAACGCGGCCACGGCCGCCGCCTCGGCCTTCTGCTTGATCTCGCCGGTCAGCGGCGGCTCCGTCTTGCCGTCGGTGTCCCCCGCGGCCGCCTCGCCGCCCGAACTCTGCGCCGACTGCTGGTTGTCGGCAGCCTTGGCGCTGCCGGAGCCCGAGTCGGAGCCGCCGCCGCAGGCGACCAGCGAGAACAGCAGCACAGCGGCGGGAACGGCGGCCAGGGCGCGGGACTTACCACTCATCAGGGTCTCTCCAAGCAAGGGTCTTCAGGGCCCGGGGATCGGACCTCGGGGGGAACGTCAACGACCCTAGAAACACGCCCTCCAGAGCAAGCCCAGCAAACCCATAGCAGGCGACCAGGAGACGGCCAATCTTTCGCCGCAAAGAGGATCAGGAGTACATCCATCAGCCGAGCGACGCCTCACGGGAGAGGGCTGAACTGTGACGGGTCCACCGTGATGTCACCGCGCGCTGTGGGACCACCGAGGCGTTGGGCGAGAGCCGTCCAGCATGACGCCCACAGCTACTACCAGGCCGCGAGCAAAGCCGCATGGACAGACTGGGCAATGGAGCGTGGCGAAGAATAGTCGCCCACCGAGGTCGATCTGGCAGGGGTCATCGAGGACGTCTGGGGCCGTGGCTACCGACTGGTCATGTCGGCCTACCAGATGGAGCGTTGGTCGCAGGCCTACCAGCAGATCACTGGGGACGCTGAAAAGTCGGAGCGGTGTGTTGCAGAACGCCCAGCCACACGATGACTCGGACCCGAAGGGCTCGCGAAACTACCGCAATCCCAGTAAGCCGCACAGTTACACAGCGATCGCGTCCAGGAGTTGGGGCCCGTTGTTGCCGACGCTGTTGACGGCCGTGGAGACCGGCCGGGCGTCCAGATGGCCGCTTGCGGGCTGGGTGAGCAGCGCCCGCAGTTCGTCGGGGTCCTGGTGGTGGGGGTCGAGCCAGGAGTCGTAGTGGCCTGGTGTGAGGGCGAGCGGCATGCGGGGGTGAACGCGGCCGGCCGTGTCGGTGGCTTCGGTGGTGATGATGGTGCAGGTCGTCAGCCAGGCGGCGGGGTCGTCGTTCTGCTTGACCTCCGGGTTGCGCCAGTACTCGTACAGGCCGGCGAGCGCCATCACCTGCTGGTCCTCGGGATGGATGAAGTACGGCTGCTTGCGGGCCTTGCCCGTATCGGGGTCTTTGGCCTGTTCCCATTCGTAGAAGCCGTCGGCCGGCAGCAGGCAGCGGTGTTTGGCGAACGCGCGGCGGTAGGCGGGTTTCTCGTGCACGGTCTCCACGCGCGCGTTGATCATCCGCGCGCCGATTTTCATGTCCTTCGCCCAGGACGGCACCAGGCCCCAGCGCAGCGGACGCAACTCCCGCTCCACCGCGGTGGCATCGGTCTGGTCGCGCGGCATGCGCTCGAGGACGGCCCACACGTTGTTGGTCGGGGCGACGTTCCAGTTCGGCGCCAGCGCCTCCTCGGCACGCCAGTCGGTGACCTGGAAGAGCTGGACCAGGTCCTCGGAACTGCGGGTGGAGACGTAACGGCCGCACATGGAACCACTGTGCCACCGGCGGCGCCGACCGCAGCGCCGTTCGATGGCCCGTGTCGGGCCGTGCACGTCGGCGTTGATCTCCAAGCCGCTACACGGTCACGCCAGGCCGAACCATGGCAGGCACTCCGGCAACCCTTCCATTTTCACGGAGACCAGTTGGTGTTGTTGCCACTGTTCAGCAGTGAGGCGGAGCCTGCGCAGCACGGCTGGTTTCGCGCGTACGGCATGACGCTCAATACCGTCCTCGCGATAGCCAAGCTTGCGCGAAACCTCCAGCGAGGCTGCGTTATCCGCATATGCCCCAGAAACAGCGTGCTGTGCACCGAGTCCAGCGAAGGCAAGGTGGAGGACAGCCGCGCGCATCTCAGTTCCCAGGCCCTGGCGGTGATAGGCCTTGCCGAGCCAAGAACCAGTGCCTACTTCGCGGCGGACCGAAAAGTCCTGGGCACCGATGCCCTGCGTACCCACCACAATCCCATCTCGCACGGCCACCAGGTTCAGCTCCCACTTCCCCGGCTGCCACTCGCCCCAGCAACGCCAGTGGTACTGCAGGACACTCCGCGCACGCTGCTCGGGCCCGACATCGGTCCATGCCACGGTGAACGGCTGCACCGCCGGGTCATGCACACCATCGGCGGCCAACGAAGCCAACGCGGCGAGATCATCCAGGTTCGGCAACCGCAGCTCCAGCCGCGGCGTGGTCAACCGCAGGCCCGCAAGCGGCCAGTGGCTTAGCAGGGTCATGTCCAGGGATTCTTCTCGCCCCAAGCCATCGTGACCACTGGAATTTCGAGGAGGCGTGTGGCGGATTCCTACGCCCCCAACCCGGTGGACCTATTCGGCCACGGCACTAGCGGAGGGGACAGTGTCCCCGGGCCTCACCTACAGCCCCTAGGGACCGCGGACTGGGCTCGATCGGGTACGTCCACGCGGCGGCTGCGGCGCCCATGGACTCGGCGGGGGCGTGATGCGGTAGAAGGAGTACGGGGCCACAGGATCTGTTCAGCCAGCTGCGAGCCCGGGCAGGGCGAGTGCCTCTCCGGTTGCAGTTCCCCGGTTCGGGTTCTTTACTAGTAGGTACAAATCTCACTAAACCGTGCGGTCCGTGAGGTGGCGTCACGGAGCATTCCGTCGTCGACGAGGGCGTCACAAGGTGGACGGGCATGGGTTGCCGCGTGTCGGCGTGCTGTGCTCTGTGTAGGTCTCCGGATGAGCTACATCGAGCAAGAAGTGGACATCCTGGGACAGCTTGACCGCAAGATCAGCCTGGTGACTGGCGGCTCGACCGGGATCGGTCTGGCTATAGCCCGTCGGTTCGTCGCCGAAGGCTCCACCGTGCACCTCACGGGCCGGAGCAGAACCGAGCTGGATACAGCCGTGGAAACCCTCGGGGACCGGGCCGTCGCCGTCCAAAGCGATGTCTCGAATTGCGACGAAGCGACGAAGCAAGGAGTCGTGTCCCATGCTCGCCATTCACCTCACTCAGTTCGGGGAGCCGGAGAAGTGCCTGAAGGTGGTGGACGTGCCCGAGCCCCCGGCTCCCACCGCCGGACAGGCGCTGGTCCAGGTCGAGTACGCCCCGCTCGACCACCACGACCTTCTCCTGGCGCAAGGTATCTACCCCGTACGCCCTGAGCTGCCGACGGCCATCGGCAACGAGGGCGTCGGGACGGTCGTGTCCGTAGGGCCCGGCGTCATGGAGGTCAGCCCCGGCGATAGGGTCCTGCTTCCCTTCGGCGTCTTTTCCTGGTCCGAGCGGGTCGTGGCCAAGGCAGCAGATCTGACCGTCGTGGACAAGTCCATCAGCCTGGAACAGGCAGCGATGCTCACCATCAATCCCGTCAGCGCGGGGCTCCTGGTCGGCCTGCGTGACCTTCCGGCCGGTTCCTGGGTGGTGCAGAACGCGGCCAACAGCGGTGTGGGCCGGTCTGTCATCGTGTTCGCCAAGGAACGAGGGCTGCGCACGATCAACATCGTGCGCCGCGCGGAACTCGTGAGCGAACTCCGTGATCTCGGCGCCGACATCGTGGCGGTCGACTCGGCGGACGCCGGCGCGCGCGTGCGGGAAGCCATCGGCTCCGATCCGGTGCTACTCGGCCTTGACGGTGTCAGCGGTGCGGCGACTGCACTGTTGCTGGACGTACTGACCGACGGCGCTCTGCTGGCGATCTACGGGTATCTGAGCGGCCGGCCGTTCACGCCCGATCCTGACGTGCTGAGGACGAAGAACATCACCACGACGGAGTTCTGGATGTATCAGGACGAGTTCCTTCCCCGGCTTCCGGCTCTGAACGCGGAGTCCGAGCGGCTGGTCTCCGAGGGAAGACTCGTCCTGCCCTCCGCGCCCGTCTACAAGGCGGCGGATTTTCCCGAGGCGCTCGCGTACTTCCGGGAGAAGGGCAAGGTCCTCCTGGACTTCAACCCGCATCGCGCGTAGGCGCCGCCGCACCTGCCGCCGAGGCCGGGATCGTCCCGGCAGGAAGCGGCCGGAGCCGATCACACAGCCGCTGCCGGGGCACCGACCCCCGACACACGATCAAGGATGGGCAGCATGGCCGCACAGAGCACTATCGGCATTCTCGGCGCGGGAGAGATCGGCCGTGCCGTCGCCGACAAGGCCGTCCGTCACGGACATGAGGTACTCATCGGCAACAGCCGGGGCCCGGAGACACTCGAGGCAATCGTGGAGCAGTTGGGGCCGCAGGTGCACGCCGTGACAGCTGAAGAGGCGGCGCAGCCGGAGCTCGTCTTCCTCGCGGTGCCGTTCTCCGCAGTGCCCGACCTGACCAGCCTTACCGACTGGTCCGGGAAGATCGTCGTCGACACGACGAATCAGTTCGCGGCGGCCAACCCCTGGCGGGGCCGGTACGACGTCGGTGACCTCACGGGCAGCGAATGGGTCGCCGAGCGCCTTCCCGGAGCGCGGATCGTGAAGGCGTTCAACAGCCTGTTCGCCGCGTTCATCGCCGCGGATCCCCAGCACGAGGAAGGCCGTCAGGTGGTCTTCTACGCGGGCGACGACGCCGACGCGAAGGCGGCCGTGGCCGGCTTGCTCGACGAATTCGGATTCGCCGCCCTGGACCTCGGCGGTCTACGGGAGGGAGGCAGGCTGATGCAGCTGGACGGAGCACTCAGCGCGAAGCACCTGCTGCTCATGGACGTCGGCTGACGCCCCGGCCAAGCACCATGCACACCAGCGCGCAGGAGGACGATCATGAACCGTCGTGTCGTCTACACCCGCGGCGGGTTGCCCGCCGACGTCCTGACCGTCATCGAGGAGCCCGATCCGGAAGCGCCTGCGCACGGTCAGGTCCTCATCCGCACCACGGCCTTCCCCGTCCACCGTGGTGATCTCCTAGCCGTCGAGGCCTACCCCGGGACGGCGCCTGAGCCGGTTCCAGTCGGTGTCGAGGCCACCGGCGTGGTGGAGGCCATCGGCCCGGATACGCGCGTGGCTCCGGGCGTCGAGGTCGGCGGCCGTGTAACCGTCTTTCCCCTGCCGGGGGGATGGTCACAGTGGATCCTGGCGGACGCCGAGATTGTCGTCCCCGTGCCTGATGAGCTGTCGGACGAGGTCGCCGCGCAGATGCTGACGAACCCGCTCACCGCGGTGATGCTGCGCCGTGAGGCGGAGCAGCACCTGGCCTTGGGATACGACGGATATTTGGTGCAGACCGCCGCTGGCTCGTCGGTCGGGCGGCTGGTAACGGGCGTGATGCAGTACCACAACGTGGGCCTGGTCAACGTCGTCCGCAGTGACCGCGGTGCCGCCGAGCTGCGCAAGCGGTTCCCGGACGTCCCAGTCGTGGCGACAGAGAATCCGGGCTGGGCCGACGAGGTCCGCAAGGCGGCCGGCAGCCGCCCGCTCAGTGTGGCCTTCGACCCTGTCGGCGGAAAGCTGACGGAAAGCCTTCTAGACCTGTTGGCGCCGGGCGGCAGGCTGGTCATTTACGGGGAACTCGCCGAGGAGCCGATCTCGGTGCATGCGTCGACGCTGCTCTACCAGTCGTTGACGGTGCGGGGCGCGAACCTGGGCCGGTGGCTGTTGGAGGCATCCGCCGAGAGGCGGGCATCGGACGCGGTCGCCGCGACACTGATCGCGCTGGCGTTCAAGGACCAGTTCGACGTGGCCGCTACGTACGGCCTCGGCGAGCTGGCCACCGCCGTGAAGCACGCGGTGCAGCCCGGCAAGGTCGGCACCGTCCTCATCCGCCCCTAGCAGCCGCAGCTACCAGGGGCGGGAGTCCTATAACTTCAGTTATGGAAGTAACTTCAGTTATGGAAGCGAGATAGCCATGAACGTGGACGACGTCCGGGAGCTGGCGCTCTCTTTCGCCGGAGTCAGCGAGTCGCGTCCGTTCGCCCCGGACCGCGTGGTGTTCAAGACAGCGGCGAACAACAAGGTGTTTGCCATCCTCAGTGGCCATGAGTTCCCGGACGACCAGGTGACAGTCAAGGCCGATCCGGAGCGGGTCGCCGAGTTGCAGCACCGCTTCGAGGCAGTGCACCCGGCGTACAAGCTGAACAAGCGATACTGGGTCAACATTTCGTTGACTGGCGATGTCCCGGACGAACTGATTCGGGAGCTGATAGGGGACAGTCACGACCTGGTCGCACCATGAGCCCCGCGCGTCCAGGTGCACAAATCACCCCCGCTGCGCGACAGGAGCATCGGCCACCGGAGGTCAGACACCTGCATCGACAGGCTGACATCGTAGGCGGCTTGCGCGCGATGGCCAGGCGGCGCCCGTGACGCCTGGCGGGGCAAGACCTCCACGGCATGCGGCCCATGGCACTGAAAACCCAAGGGCCGTCCAGGCTAGGACCGGGTCACGGCGCTGAGCGCTCCTCCCGCCGATCCGGCGCCGGCTCGTTCGTGGACACGCGGGGAAGAAGGGCCAAGGCCTGCTCGGCAGCCCCGATGACAACCTCCGCTGGGGCTCCCGCCCTGCCCAGGGCCTCCAGTCCCCGCAGCACAGCAAGAAGAAGGCTTGCGAGCCCGTCCGTGTCCGCTTCGGCATCCAGCGAGCCCTCCTCTTGGGCCCGGGCGAGGCAGTCCGACAGCTCGCTGTGCATGCCGCGGACAGTGGCCGCAGTCCGCTCGGCGACGGTCTTGTCGACGGCGCCGAGTTCCGTGGCGCTCCTGGCCATCATGCAGCCGCGCCGCTCCACGTCCCTGCTGATCGCTTCGGAGATGTCGCACACAAAGCGTTCCAGCTGCGCGAGGGCCGGTCCCGGGCCGCGCAGAGCCGAACGCCAGGCTCCGATCGCGTCACTGTTGTAGCTGTCCAGAGCCTGCAGGAACAGGGCGTGTTTGTCTCCGAAGGCCCCGTACAGGCTTCCGCGTCCCAAGCCCGTGACGGCGCTCAGATCGTCGATGGAGGTTCGGTCGTAACCGTGGGACCAGAACTGGTCGCGAGCAGCCCGAACAACTTCCTCGTCGTCAAACTGCCGAGGCCGGGACATGAGAAAACTGTACGCCGTGTACGGGGCATTGCGGGGAGAAGGCAGGGCAGTACGAACCTGTTTCGAGGCTCGCGACACCGGCTCGCCCGAACGGCCAAGCTTGTGCCCGCCCCGCTCGCCCTCAGCTCAGAAGGGCACTCCGGGCACTCCTATGACCCGATGAACGGAAGAGACGGCGGAGGCTCCTTCGCCGACTGCGGCGGCGACACGCTTGATTGACCCATGCCGTACATCGCCTGCGGCAAAGACGCGGGGAATACTCGTTTCAAAGGGAAGAGGGGAGCGTTGCAGTTCCTGCCAGGACGGCCCCAGATCTTTGTCAGCAATATGCACATCGGTATATATGAATCCGTCCTTGTCGGCTGCGCAGGCATCATTTAGCCAGTCGGTTGCCGGTGTTGCACCTATGAAGCAGAAAAGCCCGCTGCATCTCAGCAGTGATTCGACGCCAGTGGCGGAGTTTCTGATCCTGATGGCCTCCAGGGAGTCTTCCCCTTCGAGTGCTGTCACTTCGCTTGACGTATGCACGGTAACGCGTGGATCCGCGAGGAGGCGGCGAACAAGATAGGAGGACATGCGAGCCCCGATGTTGTCGCGGCGCAGGATGATGTTCACTGCAATTGATTTACCGGCCAGGAACAGGGCTGCTTGCCCTGCAGAGTTCGCCCCTCCCAGCACGGCCACCGGTCTGCCTGCGCACGAACGGACTTCTAGCTCAGTCGCAGCATAATAGATTCCCGCGCCTTCGAATTGTTTCCAGCGGGCGATTGGAAGGGACTGGTAGCGGGCACCGGTGGCGATAATCGCGGCGCGTGCAAGAATATCCGTGCCGTCGGACAGGGAAATCTTTATCCGGTCGGCAAGGGGCTTAAGACTTACGGCACGCGAAGGCGAGTAGAGGCGAGAGCCGAATTTCAGCGCCTGTACGGCGGCAAGGCGGGTCAGTTCTGCACCGCTGATTCCGTTAGGGAATCCCAAGTAGTTCTCGATGCGGGAACTTGCTGCTGCCTGTCCTCCAGGGCCCACGGCATCAAGCAGGACAGTTCCGAGCCCTTCCGACGATCCATACACCGCGGCGCCCAGCCCGGCAGGGCCACCCCCGATGACAGCGAGGTCTATCTCTTCATCCTTGATTCTTTCATGTGACAGTCCCAGATTCATCGCGAGACTTCCGGGTGTGGCGTTACGCAGCGAGCGCCCCGGAAGGAGAACGGCAGGCAAATCACCTGCGGTGAGCGAAGCAAGCCCCATCAGCAGCAATCCGTCGGGGGTTGCGTCGTCCATCCAGCGATACGGAAGTGCCATGTGTTCAAGGTACGAGCGCAGCGCCATGCACTCGGCGGAGGAAGCGCTTCCTATGACCTCGATGGTATGCGAGGCAGACTCCATCAAAATTTCACGTCGAGCCCTGAAAGCGGTGAGCAGGATGTCAGAGAGTTCGGTCTCGGTTTCCATCAGCAAGCGAAACCGGTCGGGTGGAATTCGATAGATGCGGCCACCTGTGGCGGCGCGGGCAGGGAGATACACGAACTGCCCTGTGAGAATGCTGAGTTCACCGATAAATTCTCCGGGTCCGAACGTGACAATCACCTCCTCGGGATAGCCCGGACCTGCCTCTCTGATGATTTCAAGCTGACCTTTTTCGATTACCACCAGGTCATACTTGTCATCTCCCAGTCGGAATATGAATTGCCCTGCGGAGATGTCCTGTGGAACACCGAACTCGAAAAGTCGGGACAGCTGGTCTTCCTTAAGATGAGGATAGGCTCTGTCGCCCCAGATTCGGCGGCCTGGTTGTCGCGACGGCATGATCAGCTCCTCTAGATCGAGACATTACACCGGCAGCCGCGGCCCCACGCTGTACTGACACGCCAGTCATTCAATGGGGGGCCGCCCGCCTCCGGCGTGCACCGCGCGCAGGCCGGGCACGGGCCCTGCCCGACGGGGCTCGGGCTACGGCGGGAGGCTATTGAGCGCGGTCTTGGCCAGGCCCAGTCACTGGTCGGCATGGGTCTGGGGAACTGCGACCCAGTCCTTGAAGGGCTGATTCTTGCCGGAGGCATCGAAGAGCTCGGAGCCGGGAAGGGCCAGGGCTTTCGTGTGCGCGGGAGTGCCCTCGCCGAGTTTGAAGGCGAGGTAGTCCCCTTTGAGGCATGCGAAGGCTTTGCCGTGGACTTTGAGGGCACGTTTACAGAACAGTATTCCAGTCGAGACCCCCAGAGGGGTGAGTTTATCGGCGCCACGTTCGAAGAGTTCGTCGGGGGTCATGAGCCGGTCCTGTGGTGGAGGAGATAGCTGATTGCGTCTATGGATCAGGCAGCCGCATAAGATCGGTCGCCTGGGAAACCCGTGAAAAAAACCTCCGCCGGCAGGCGGGCCAAGCCGTCTTCCGGCCTCGCATCGCGGCTACGCCGACAGGTGGCGGCCATATTCAGACCTGGACAAGGCCGCCGTCGACGAAGAGTTCAGCTCCCGTGGTGAAGGAGCTCTGGTCAGAGGCGAGAAAGACGGCCGCGGCGGCGACTTCGTCGGGGTGTCCTATCCTGCCGAGGGGAATCTCGTTGGCGAGACTGTCCGCCAGTTGCTGTTCGCCCTTTGCCGGGCTGCCCAGACCGCGGATGCCCGGGGTCTCTATCGGTCCCGGGCTGAGGGCATTGACACGGATGCCGCGCCCCGCGAGTTCGGCGGCCCATGTGCGGGCCAGGTTGCGGATGGCGGCCTTAGTGGCACTGTAGACCGTCATGGCCTGGACGCCCATAGACGCGTTGGTGGACGAGAGCAAGATGACCGAGGCCCCGTCCGGCAGCAACGGGAGTGCCTTCTGGACTGTGAAGATCGTCCCCTTGACGTTGATGTCGAAGGTCGAACGGTACTGCTCCTCGGTGATCTCCTCCAGCCGCGCCAGCTCGCCGCCGCCGGCGTTGGCGACGACGACATCCAGCCGTCCGCTGCCGCCCTGGATGATCGCGAACAGCTCATCCAGAGCGTTGAGATGCGAGACATCACTTTGTATGCCGATGGCCCGCCCCCCGAGGGTTTCCACAGCCGCGTCAAGTTCGGTTTTGCGTCGCCCTGTGAGGTACACGGTGGCGCCCTCGGCGACGAACCGACGGGCTATGGCCAGACCGATCCCGGTCGAGCCGCCAGTCACCAGGCTGATCTTGCCGTCAAGCTGTCCCATGATGTCCACATCTCCCTTGCGGCAACTTGGCCAGAGGCCGACTGAGGGGCCCTGGCCGGCGCGCGGCAACTCCGCTCTCATCGACGGCGGAGTCCTCCGCCGTCCTACCTCACGGACTGCATGGTTTAGATGTATTTGTACCTATTAGTAAAGAATCCTGAGCGGGGCGCTGCAACCGGAGGGGTACTCGCCTGCGGAGTGTCGAACCCTGGATCAGCGTCAGGCTGTAGCGGCCGCGGGCTGCACGGCGCCGGGCGTCTTTGACGATGCCCCACTCGGCGAAGGGCCGGACGAGGGTGACGTGGTGAGGCGGGAGCTGGGCGAGCTTGTCGGCCAGCCAGGTCTCCAGCCGGGCGAGGTTCTCCTGCCGGTGGGGCAGGACACCGGCCGTCACCAACGGTCGTCTCCGGTCCTGTGTCGTGCCTACTCGGTGGTGTGGCCGGAGTCAGTCCCCGCAGCGGGAGCGAAACGGCCGCCGGTGCGACCGCGTCAGCGCCGCGCTCTGCTCTGGAGCCGCACGCGGATGGACGGACGCCCCATTTGATCTCAACAGCCTCGCTGTGGCGCGGATCGTCAGCGTTCTTGAAGTGTCCGAGGAGCCATCCCCGGTCCAGTGCCGCGTCCTTGCCCGCGCCGCCCACATACACGCTGCCGTTCATGATCCGGACGCTAGCAGCCGGTCTTGGCAGCACGGCCAGGGCTTTCGAGGCTCTAGGCGCCCCGCTGCCCCTTGGCCGTCTTCTTCAACGCAGTCTTCTTGGCGGGCGTCTTCTTCGCCGTCTTCCCAACCGTCTTCTTCTTGGCCGTCGGCATCTCGTGGACCTCGGCATCGCCGGCGTCCTCGCCGCGCGCGGCCTGCGCTTTGCGGACGCTCTCCTGGAGGGCGGCCATCAGGTCGACGACCTGGCCGCCCGGTTCCTCGGCCTCGGTGCTCGGCTTGGGCGGCTGTCGGCCCTCGGCCTTTGCCTCGAGCACAGGGTGACCCCCGGATTGTGCGCCCCTACTCGGGCACGCACCGGCCAAGGGGCAGACAACCGCTCGTACGCGCAGCCCCCGTACTCGCGGTGAACCAGCCGACCCCGAGGCCCTGAGCCCAGACGGTGAGCACCAACTGCCGTGTTACGCGGCCCGGTCCACCGGCTCCGGGAAGGACCAGCGCGAAGAAGAGCCCGGCGAGGACCCCGCGAGCGGCCCAGGACGGCGAGACGTCGAACACGACGTGGTGCCCCACGACGGCGAGCACCGTGCTCGTCACCGAGAAGACGCCCGCGCGGGCAGCCGCCAACCGCACCGTGGGCGTCACACTGCCGGACCGGTGCAGGCGGGACACATGGGCCGAAGTCACCATGCCCCGCCCATCATGAGGGGTGGGTCATCCCCTGTCACTACCGCGTGCGCTCACCCGGAAGCCTCCCGTAACTACCGCTTCTCGTAAGGGCTCTCGGGCTTCCTGATGTGCTTGACGCTGCGGGCGTCGAGCACGGGCGGCCACGCCGCGTCCGAGCCGAGCTTGCCCTTGGCGTGCCAGGTACCGGCACGTCGGGACCGCCCAGCTGCGCGGTCCGTCCGTGCACGCCGGCCGGAAACTGATCGACTTACGATCGCAGCACCTGCCCGCGACCGACAGCGTGCGAGTGCCCCCTGGGCCCCTGTTCCGTTAGGGCCGTCTCCTGTTGGGGCCGTTTCCCTGGCGCCTCATGACCATCCGTCGCCAGGACGCACCCTTTGCCGGCCGCAAACCCAGACGATCGCCACGCCGGACAGCTCACCCCGCATGCAGCCGAGAGCCCTGTGCGCAACGCACAGAGGCTCCACCCCAGACACTCGGGGGTGGAGCCTCTCTGGCCGTTGTCGCAGGCCAGGGCGTCTACGTACAGGTTGCCGACCGGTGAGGGAATACACCAAGGCGAGCGGCGTCCAGTGATGTCATTTACGAGAGCCAGGACTTCACCGCGACGCGGGCTCACCCGGGGTGTGGCGACGGATTACTTCTCGGCGCGCAGAGTGCCGAGAAGCCCGTTGTTCTCGGCGTTGATTCCCGCTGCGAACCAGACGCTGTTCCTGCCGCCCGACTTGTCGGTGCCGCGCTGGAGGCCCCACAGCCCCGGGATCACGATCGGCTTCCCCCTGAGGTCCCGCAGGGTTCCCTCGAACCGGCCGGTCTTCAGGTCGAAGGCGTTGATCTTGCCGTCTCCGAAGTTGCCGACGAGCAGATCACCGGAGAACTTGCCGAACTTCTCGGGCGCCGTCTCGAGGCCCCAAGGCGAGTTGAGCACGCCGTGGCTGGCGAAGCGCTTGAGCAGCCTGCCCGCCGTGCTGAACACATCGATGAAGCCGTTGCCGGGACCGGCGACGTCGTCGTGCTTGTCGGCGTCCTGCTTGGCGTAGGTCACGAAGACCTTGTCGCCGATCAGCTTGACGTCGAACGGTGCGAAGCCGCTCTCGATGTTCGGGTCCTGGAACCGGTTGTCCGGCGGCAGGAGATGGAAGTTCGTGTCGAAGCTGTCGATGCGGGCGTCACGGAAGTTCGCGACGAGCAGGCGCGGCTCGTGGCACTTGCCGCCTTTCTTGCAGTCTTCCCCCTGCCCCTTGACCTCCCCGTGCTCCTTCTCGCCCGGCACGATCGTCAGGCCCTTGAAGACGGCGGTCTCGCCGTCGCTGTCCTCGTGCGCGACCCGGACGGCGTTCGTCGGGTTCACCTCCGGGTTGAAGGCGAAGACGTCACCGTCCTCCCCCGCGAAAAGGAAGCGGGCGACCCCGGACTTCCCTGTCCCGGAGTCGGTGAAGCGGAAGGCGTCGGTGTCGTTGCGCACGACCCCGGTCGGGGCGCCGCCCTCAGGGATCGACACGACCCGGGGGAGGATGTTGACGGGTCGGTTATCGAGGGCGCCCGAGTACGTCGTGGCCTTGTCCGAGCCGTTGTCCGAGACAAAGATCTCGCCGGCGGGCGTACGGGCCAGACCCCAGGGGTTGACCAGGTTCGGATCGGTCTTCTCCGCCCTGCCCGGGATGTCGGACACGAGATCGCGCTCCCGGAAGCCGTGATCGGCATTGCGCGGCGCGTCCCCGACCCCGGGCGGCGCCGCGGCGACGAGCGCGCCGAACGTGCCCAGGGCGAGCGTGACGGCGGTCAGCCGCCGCAGGCTGGGACGGGGTCTACGGGCCGATACTTTTGATGCCATGCGATTACTCCTGTTCCAGTGCGAGCCCCATTGTGGGACAAACAACCAGAAGTCATCTCATATGATGGCTACTACATATAAACGACACGCAGAGCACGTCATCGACATCACCTTCGACGGCCGACTCTCAGCGGCCCGCCAGCAACCTCAACAACCCCAGTTACACCGTTGATTGGTCCCCGCGCAGGCAGGAAGCGGCCTGGGGATCGGGTACGCCAAAGGCTGAGGCACGGAGAAGCGGGACCAGATGGACCCTCCGGCACGAACCGGACGGTGTCAGGCCGGGCCGGAGGGAAGTGCGGGCAGGGGTCTCTCGTAGAGCCAGGTGTGCAGGAGCGGTTGGACGGGGTGGGGTGAGTAGCGTTCGGCGTGTCCGATGAAGGCGGCTGTGGTGGCGCTGGTGCCGCGATGGGTGGCATGCCAGGTGCGCACGAGGGGGAAGAAGCGGTCATCGCCCAGGGCCAGCCGGAGGGCGTGCAGGGTGCAGGCTCCGCGGGTGTAGATGCGGTCGTCGAAGATACGGTGCGGGCCGGGGTCGGCGATGCGCAGGTCTCTCCTGTGGCGGTGGTTGAGGGTGTGCCATTCGGCGCGGGCGATGGTGTCGGCGGAATCTTCGCCGATGTGTTCGGACCACAGCCATTCGCTGTAGGTGGCGAAACCCTCATTGAGCCAGATGTCGCGCCAGTTGCGCAGGCTGACGCTGTTGCCGTACCACTGGTGGGCGAGTTCGTGGGCCACCAGTGTCTCCGAGCCGCGGTAGCCGTCGATGTGGTTGCTGCCGAAGACGGACAGGGTCTGGTTCTCCACCGGTTGGTCGAGTTCCGTGTCGACGACGACGGCGCCGTAGGTCTCGAAGGGGTAGGGGCCGAACCAACCGGTGAATGCTGCCAGCATGTCGGGTTGTCGGGCCAGGTCGTGGCGGGCCTGCTGGGACAGGTGTGCGGGGTAGTGATTGTGTCCGGTGATGGTCCCTCCGGTCGCGCTGTCGTGGGCCTGCCAGGCGTCGTGGGTGAAGCGACCGGTGTAGAGGGTGGCGAGGTAGGGGGCCATGGGGCCGGGGTGGTGGTATGTCCAGCACTGGGCGTCCGCGGTGGCATGCCGGTCGCGCAGGGTGCCGTTGGCGAGTGCCTGGTGGCCGTGGGGGACGGTGACCCTGAAGGTGTAGGCCGCTTTGTCGTCGGGGCGGTCGTTGCAAGGAAACCACGAGGGCGCGCCCAGGGGCTGGGAGGCCACGAGAGTGCCGTCATGCGGGTCACCGGTGCGGTCCCAACCGATCTGTCCGAACGGTGAGCGCAGCGGGGCCGGCCGGCCGCGATAGCCGACCTCCACGGTGAACGGGGTGCCTGCGGCGAGCGCGTGCGAGCCGGTCAGGTACAGCTTGTCGCCTTTCTGCCCGGGTCTCGCCGGAATGCCGTTGACACGGGCGGTGTGGGCGGTCAGGCGGGCGAGGTCCAGTTCCACCCGCGCGAGGGGCCGGTCGGCAACGGCGTGGATGTGTGCGTGGCCGTCGAGCGTGCCGCTCGACGGGTCGTACGCGAGGCGCAGGTCGTAGGAGAGGGTGTGATGGTCGTACGTGCCGTGACTCGAAAAGTAGCGGTTCTCTGCCCCGGCCTCATCGAGGAGACCGTCTGCGGCCGTTGCGGCGAGCGGGATCAGGGCCGCGCCCCGCAGGAGGGCACGACGACTGCAATGGGTCATGCCTCACCGGTCCCGGCCGACGGCGGTGCGGGGCGCGCGGCCGGTTCGCCCGCGATGGGGTTGCCGGCCCAGCGGGTGCCCGCGGGCACCGTCTCGCCGCGCATCACCAGCGAGGAGGCACCGATGGAGGCGCCCGCGCCCACGATGGTGCCGGGCAGCACGATGCCGTGCGGGCCGAGCGAGGCACCGGCGGCCAGGTGCACGGTGTCCATCCGCATGATGCGGTCGTGGAAGAGGTGGGTCTGCAGCACACAGCCGCGGTTGACGTTCGCACCGTCTCCCAGGGTGACAAGGTCGGTTTCCGGCAGCCAGTAGGTGTCCAGCCACACACCACCCCCAATGCGCGCGCCCAGACTGCGCAGCCACCAGTTCAGGACCGGGGTGCCCAGGAAGTCGCGGGCCATCCACGGCACGGCCACCGACTCCACGAACGTGTCGAAGAGTTCGTTGCGCCACACGAACGACGACCACAGCGGGTGCTCACCGGCCCGGAAACGGCCCACCAGCAGCCATTTGGAGCAGGTGGCCGTGACCAAGGCCGCCAGGCCCGCGCCCAGCAGCAGCGGAGCGCCGACGAGTGCCGCCAGGAGCAGACCGCCGTGGGTGAAGGCGTCCTGTTCGCCCAGCAGTACGCATTCGGCGAGGGCGGTGCTCGCCATCAGAGGCAGCACGCGGCACATCTCCACCAGCGCGCGGGCCACAACGAGCCGCCGGGGCGGGGCGAACGTACGCTCCGGATCGGCCGCCGTCGCCACCCGCGGCAGCGGCAGTGCGGGTCGCCCGAGCCAGGACATGCCCGCCTCGCCGTGCGCGGGCATGTCGGAGAGCACGCCCACCAGGCTGCGGTCGGGCACCGTACGGCCGGGGCCGACGATGCCGGAGTTGCCGACGAACGCCCGCGTGCCTATGCGCACTTGCCCCAGCTGCATCCATCCGCCGCGTACCTCGAACGGTGCGACGAGCGTGTCGTCCGCGAGGAACGCACCGTCCTCGACGTGCAGCAGCGACGGCAGCGGCAGCACCGTCGAGATCTCGGCGTTCCGTCCCACACGTGCCCCGAGCAGCCGCAGCCAGTGCGGCGTGGCAAGGCTCGCGTACAGCGGGAAGAGGCCCCCGCGGGCGCCGTCGAGCAGACGGGTGACCAGCCACACCCGCCAGGCGACACCGCCGTCCGCGCGGTGCACACCCGGCGTGATCCCCCGCCCCAGGAACCGCACCACCAGCGCGAGGACCAGTACCCAGCACACGGTCGTCATGACCGTGAACAGCGGAACGGCCGCCAGCAGGCGGAGCGCCGCGGTCGGCAGGGCCGACGCGTCGCGCACCAGCTGGTACGTGACCAACAGGGCCGGTACGGCTGCCAGGAGCGGCAGCAGCGGCGCCGCCGCCAGGGACAGGGCGTAGGCGATGTTCCAGCGCCGTCGGCGCACGGTTGGCGGGGCGGGCCAGCCCTTGCTCGCGATACGTTCGGCCGGGTCGGCCGGCCGGGCCGGGGAGCCCGTCCAGCACTCACCGTCGGGGATCCGCCCGTCCAGGCAGGCGCCGGCCGTGAGTTCCGCGCCTCGGCCCACGACCGCCCCGGGCAGCAGCATGCTGCGGTGGCCCACACGTGACCCCGCCCCCAGCGCCACCGTCCCGACATGCAGCGTGTCGCCGTCCAGCCACCAGCCGGAGAGGTCCGCCCCCGGCTCGATGGCGGCCCCCTCACCCAGCTCCGCCAGACCCGTCACGGGCGGCATCGCGTGCAGGCGCACGTCCCGGCCGGTCGTGCAGCCCAGCAGGCGTGCGTACAGAGCAGCCCACGGCGTACCCAGCAGGGACGGGACACCGAAGGCCGCCACCGCCCGTTCGGCGCTCCACAGGCGCAGGTGGACGCCGCCGCCCCGCGGGTAGGCCCCCGGGCGGACGGAGCCGACCAGCGCACGCGCCAGGCCCGCTCCGGTCATGCATCGCGACGGCGCGCTGAACAGCACCGCCCATGCCACCGCCACCAGCCACCACGGGGTGTGCGGCGCCCAGGCATGCGGCGCCACCTCGCCGAGTACGTTGTCCGCCATCGCCAGCCCGGTCAGCAGGCGCAGCCCCGTCACCCCGTACAAGGCCGTCTGGACCAGAATCTGCACCACAAAGGCCCGCCGTGGCACGGGCCGCACCACCCGTACCTCCTCGGCCGCGCCGGCCAGTGAGTCCAGATGCACGGCCATACGGCACAGCACCGGATACCGGTACAGATCGGCGACCGAGACGCCCGGATGGTGCACGCGCAGCATCGAGGCCATCCGCGCCGCGGTCAGGCTGGTGCCGCCCATCGCCACGAAATCACTGTCCGGGCCGGGACGTACACCCAGCAATTCCTCCCAGATGTCCGCGAGCCGTGCGGCCGTCCCCGCCAACTCCATCGCCGGGCCGACAGGACCGTCCTGGCCGCTCTCACCGCTGGACGGAAGGGGCAGCGGCCAGGGCAACGCCTTACGGTCCACCTTGCCCGACGTGCGTGTCGGCAACTCCGCGACCTCGGCGAGGACTGGTACCAACTGCTGCGGCAGACGCTCCACGAGCAGCGCACGGGCCTTGTCGCTCTGGAAGGCCGAGCCCCGGCCGTCCGCTGTCAGTTGGGGTACCAGGTAGCCCACCAGCACCTGGGTACCGGCGGGCGTCGTCTGCACGGCTGCCGCAGCGCCGCGTACCCCCGGAAGGGCGCTGAGCGCGGCGTCTATCTCCCCGAGCTCGACGCGGCGGCCGCCCAGCTTGACCTGGTCGTCGGCGCGCCCGACGAAGATCAGGCCGTCCGCGTCGGCCCGCACCATGTCACCTGTACGGTAGGCACGCGTCCAACCCAGCGCGGGGCAGGGCCTGAAGCGGTCGGCGTCCTTGACGGGATCCAGGTAACGGGCCGTGCCCGCACCGGCGATGACCAGCTCGCCCTCCTCCCCGAACGCCACCGGCTCCCCCGCCTCGTCCACCACGGCCAACTGCCAGCCCTGCAGTGGCAGTCCGATCCGTACCGCGTGGCCCGGCTCCAGGGGAGCCGCACACGCGACCACGGTGGTCTCCGTCGGCCCGTAGGTGTTCCACATCTCCCGTCCGGGCGCGGCGAACCGCTCCACCAGCCCCGCGGTACACGCCTCGCCGCCCAGGATCAGCAGCCGCACCCGGCTCAGCGCCTCGACCGGCCACAGCGACAGCAGCGTCGGAACCGTCGACACCACCGTGATGCCACGCTCGACCAGCCAGCCGCCAAGTTCGTACCCCGCTCGCACCAGCGAGCGGGGCGCCGGCACCAGACACGCGCCGTGCCGCCACGCCAGCCACATCTCTTCACAGGAGGCGTCGAAGGCGACGGACAGCCCCGCCAGCACCCGGTCGCCGGGGCCGGGCGGCCGCTCCCGCAGGAACAGGCCCGCCTCGGCGTCCACGAACGCCGCTGCCGATCGGTGGGTAACGGCGACGCCCTTCGGCGCGCCCGTCGAGCCGGAGGTGAAGATGACCCACGCGTCGTCGTCCAGGCCGGGTCCGGGTGTCATCCGGCCCGCCGCGGTGACTCCGACCGGCTCCACGAGCCCCTCCGGCTGTGGGTAGGGCCCCAGCACCGCGCACACACCCGCCTCCCGGAAGACGGTGGCGACCCGCTCCTCGGGATCGTCCGCGTCAACCGGTACGTAGGCGGCACCGCACCGGAGCACCGCCAGGATCGACAGATACAGCTCCGCCGTACCCGAAGACACCCGTACACCGACCCGGTCACCGGGGCCTATCCCCCGCCCCGTCAGGTCCCGTGCCCGGCGTACGGCCTCCTCGTACAGGTCACGGTAGGAGAGCACCGCCGCTCCCGTGTCCACAGCAGGCGCATCCGGAAACGCCGCTGCCGTGGCATCCAGGACGTCGATCAGCGTACGTGGCGCGGCAGCCTCCCCGGAGCGGTAGACGGCCCGACCGGCCAACTCCGTTGACGGGCCAAAAGATGGTTCCTCGCGGGACCAGGACATCAACATGCCTCAGTTGTTCTGTTCGCTACTGACAGGTCGAAAAGACCTCGGACATTCGCCTCGGAAGACGGCATCCATCCACCACGGGTTCGCTGCGAAACCGAGAGATCGTCAAATCGAACACGCCGCGAAAAGACCTTGCCTCCCGTATCCGCAAGCCACCACACCGGCAGTCACCCACCGGCCGCGACCAGCTCATGGGAAATAATTGGCAAGACCCCAAAATTGTTTTCGACTCATGCGGGCGCACGAGCACCCCTCATGCCCTCACTCAGTTCTTACTGAAATCTCGCCGTGGAAAGAAATTTCTCACCTGGCTGAAAGCATGGCCAATTCCCGGAATCAGGCCAAAGGTTCACCACCGCACGCCCATGAGACGGGCCGCAGGGTGGTCACGGCCCGATGAGCTGGGTTTCGGCGGCGCTCAGGTCTGTGGCTGGGGTGGGCGGGGTCGGCGAGCGCTGTAGCTGACCTCGATCAGGACGGCGACCAGCAGCCAGTTGGCCACCAGGTCCGAGCCGCGCTGGGCCAGGCACCACAGGGCCTCGCCGATGAGCGGGATCAGGCCGGTGGCGCCGGTCAGGCCGAGTTCCCCGCCGACGGTGGTGAGGATGAAGTCGCTGCGTCCGGCGAACCAGATGGGTTCGGGGGCCTGACCGAGGCCGGTGCCGAGCATTCCACCGGGGCCGAAGCTGAACAGGGCCTGGGCGGCCCGGTCCGAGACCAGACCCGTCGGCCGCTGGGCCGGTGGCGGGCAGATGCCCATCGGGTGCAACCAGGCCACCACCCGGCCGTCGACGTGCGGTTCGAAGAAGGCGACGACGAAGGCCCCGACCGCGAACGCGGCTACGCCGAACACCACCCGGCTGGTCCGCTCGGTGGCCACGTACAGCGTGATCACGAACGCGCCGAAGAAGATCAGCGATGTGCCCAGGTCCCGCTCGAAGACCACCACCAGGCTGAGGATCCAGACGTCGCGACCGCACCGCCGGCCCCTTGACTGCACCGACGGAGCCCTCTGTACTGACGGCGAGTGATCCTGCAACCCGTTCCGCATGCGCCGTCCGAACCAGTGGATCAGGGCCCTGTCGCAACAGGTCAGTCTTCGTCGCCTCCCGCGGTCACAAGGATGAGGGGGACGTCGTCAAGAGCGTCCTTCGACGGCATCGGCGCGAAACTAATTTCCTCAAAGAGGAGAGTCCTGGCGAGCGTCTGCACCGGATCGCTTCCTCTCGCGGCGGCCGGACTGCCGGCGGGCCGACCGGCCACCACTCATCGAAACCATCTCGAGAAGCTCGCGAAGATCGATGGCTCGATCGACGTCGGCGCCGGAGTGCGGTACGTCGACGACAGTGACGTCGTCACCTGGGCCGATGTGTCGGCCGGGATCGACATGGCACTGCATCTGGTCCACCGGTCCGACGGACTCGATGCGAGCGAGCTGCCCCAGACCGGGATCCAGTACAAACCGCACAGCGGGTGAGGGCGCGTCATCGCTCGGCAGGCTCCGGCTCGGCCTCCTGGTCCGCGGCGAGCGGTTGAGCGGCGCAGGTGATGCGCACGACGCCGTCTGCGTGGCGTTCCGTGGTGCCCCGTACGCCGAAGACGTCACGCGGCAGGTCCGGCGTCAGGACTTCCAGGACGGGTCCTGCCGCAACCACCACATCCTCGTGGAGGCCGACGAGGTGATCGCGGAGCCGGGCGGCCAGGTCGAGGTCGCGCAGGACCGCCAGGGTGGTGATCCCGGTGCTGCGGATCAGGTCCAGGAGTTCGAACCGGGCGCGGATGTCGAGGTGGTTGGTGAGTTCGTCCAGGACCAGGAGCCGGGTCTTTGGACGAGAGTGCGGGCCGGCAGGACGCGCTGGCGTTCTTCACCGCCGGAGAGGGTGGCATGGTCGCCGTCCGCGAAGGGGCCCGCGCCGCGGCGGGCTACCGCCTCGGTCACTGCCTCGCGGTCCTCGGCGCCGGCCCGGCCCATCAGGGCGTGGTGGGGCGTACGGCCGAGGGCGACGATCTCGGTCACGGTCAGGCCGGTCGTGGTGCCGGCGTCCTGGAGGAAGGACGGCCGCCGTGCGGCGGGCGGCGGTGCGCGCGGACAGTTCCCATACGTCGTCGCCGCCCACCCTGACCACGCCGTCGCCCGGCCGCAGCGAGCGGTAGACCGTGCGGAGCAGGGTGGACTTACCGCTGCCGTTGGGGCCCACGAGCCCGACGATGTCGCCCTTGGCGGCCTCCAGGTGCACACCGCGGAGGATCTGCTTGCGGTCCAGGATGATGTGGAGCTGGTCCACAGTCAGTTTCCTACGGTGTCCGGGCCGTTGTTGCGGCGCAGCAGCCGCAGGAAGAAGGGGGCGCCGAGCAGAGCGGTCAGGGGCAGGAGCCCGCGGTGGTCGGCGCTGATGGTGAGACGGACCAGGTGGGGGATCATCCGGCCGACGCCGCCGGCGATGACGGTGCCGGTGAGCAGCGCGCTGATCACCAGCAGGACGGCGTGCCACCGGTTGACGTCCACACCCAGCGCGGTGACGGACTCGTCGCCGGCCGGCAGGGCGTTGAGCCGCCGTCCGAACGGAGTCAGCAGAACCGTGCCGGCCAGGACCACCACCGTGACGGTGAGCAGTTGGCTCCACTGGGCGCCGGCAACGCTGCCAAGCATCCAGAACATGACGATCCGCAGCTCCGTCGGGGTTGCCGACAGTTGGACGAAGCTGGTCACCGACAGCAGGACACTGCCGACCGCGACGCCGGTCAGCACCAGCCTGGTGGGAGCCAGTCGGCCTGGCGTTGTCCCAGGGCGAAGACCAGCGCTCCCGGCGCCGGGACGCCGACGAACGCCGCGCCCGACACGCCCAGACCGCCCAACCCGGCGAGCGCGACACCTCCGAGGGTGATGACCAGCACGGCGCCGAGCGAGGCGCCGTAGGAGACGCCGAGGACGATCGGATCGGCGAGTGGGTTGGATGCCAGCGTCCGGAGGACCGCCCAGCGCAGGCCAGGCCCGCGCCGACCAGTGCGGCCAGGGCGACGCGGGGCGCCCGGAAGGTCCACACGATCTGGTCCGGCGCCGGGTCACCGGCGCCACCCCGGCCGGTGACGTGACGCTGCCTGGGCGGCCGGTCGAGGCCGCCCCGCTTCACCGACGGACGGACGATGCCGCCGCGTCGGAGCTCAGGCCGCTTTGTTCCCGGTCGGCGATCCCATGGTCGGCAGCGGGTCGGGAATCGTGAGGTCCGCGATGCCGTCGGCCAGATGGACAATCAGGTCGGCCTGGGCGGTCAGTCGCAGGTCGTGGGTGATGAGGAAAGTAGTGCGGCCCGCCGTGAGGCGTCGCAGGGGCGCCATGATGCGCGCGATGGACGCGTCGTCGAGTCCGGCGGTGGGCTCGTCGAGGACGAGCACGGGCGCCGTGCGGAGCATGGCCCGCGCCAGAGCGATCCTGCGGCGCTGACCGCCGGAGAGGTTGTTGCCCCGTTTGCCTACGGGCGTGTCGTAGCCCTCAGGCAGCGAGCTGACGAACCCGTGGGCGTCGGCCGCGACGGCGGCGGAACGCACCTCGTGCTCGGCGGCGTCGGGACGGCCGTAGGTGATGTTCTCGTGGACCGTGCCGTCGAAGAGCATGCTGTCCTGGGGCAGTAGGGTGATGTGCTGGCGCACCTCATCCACCGGGAGTTCGGAGATGTCCCGGCCGTCGAGCAGGATGCGGCCCTGCGAGGGCTCGTGGAAGCGCAGCAGCAGCTTGCCGAGGGTGGATTTTCCCGTACCGCTGGGTCCGGTGACCGCGACCAGCAGACCCGGGGTGATGTCCAGATGGACCCGCTGCAGCACGGGGCGGGCGGTGCCGGGGTAGGAGAAGGCGACGTCCTGGAAGGTGACGCCGCCACGAACCGGTTCGGCGAGCGGCAGGACGTCCGGACGGGGTGCAGTCTCCGGGACGGGGCCGGTGCGCAGGACCTCGATGACGCGTTCGCAGGCGGCGGTGGCGGATGAGGCGCTGACGAGGAGTTCGCCGAGTTCCTGTAGGCGCGGGTGGAGGTAGCCGAGGTAGGCGGCGAAGGAGAGCAGACCACCGACGCTGAGGTGGTGCTCGGAGATCTGCCAGGCGCCGGCGCCGATCACGGCCAGCACGCTGATGGTCTCCAGCAGTTCGCTCATCGGCCCATACACGGAAGACAGCCGGATCTGCTGAAGCCCGGCGCGCATCCAGCTGCGCCCCTCGCGGTGTACCTTGCTGCGCTCCGCCTGCTGACGGCCGTACGCCTGGACCAGGGGCATGTTGGCCAGGCTCTCCTCCAGCAGGGAGGCCAGCCGGCCGTTGCTGTCGCGTTCGGCGCGGCTGGCGGTGCGCATCAGGGCGCCGAACACCCGGGCGCCGATCCAGATCAGCGGAGCGGCGGCCAGGGTGATCAGGGCCAGTTGCCAGCTGGTCCAGAAGGCCGCGGCGGCGAAGACGACGGCGCCGACGGCTGAGGTGATCAGCTCGACGGGTGCGGAGGCGACCAGCGACTCGACGGCCTCGATGTCTCCGGTCAGCCGGGAGACCAGGTCGCCGGTGCCGTACCGGTCCAGGGCGTCTGGTGGGACTTGCTGAAGGTGCTGGAAGACCCGGTCCCGCAGAACGAGCAGGAAGTTCTCGCTGGTCCAGCCCGCCAGGTAGCTGCCCGCCACTGAGGCCGCCGCGCCCGCCGCGGCGAGGCCGAGCCAGAGGGCGGCGGGCCCCCAGAAGGCGGCGAGGTCGCCGGGGGCCAGCACGTCGTCGGTCAGTTGACCGACGATGCCGATCGCGGCCGCGTCGCACCCGGCCGACACCACCAGCAGCACGGCAGACACCAGCACGGCGGCGCGGTTGACGCTGACCAGGGGCCAGAACGTCCGGAACGCGGCCAGGGGCGAGATACGGGCGTGGCGCATCCGGGCAGGTGCCCCGGCCCCTGCCACGGACATGGTGATCGGTGCTGCGGTGCGCATGGCTGATGCTCCCTGGGCACTGCCCAATCCGACAGCGTGCCGGGATCCTTTCCGCTCCCGATGGCGCGGAAGGACCCCGGCACGATCTGCCTGTGTGGTCGTGTCGCTCGACGCGCGGCTACTTGGCGTGCTTCTTGTGCTTGCGGTGGTGCTTCTTCTTGTGGTGCTTGGCCTTGGCGGCGCCGACTTCCTTCTTCTTGGCCTTCTTGGCCAGCGTGATCTTGGCGAAGGACACGATGATCTCCTTCCTAAAGGACCGTCAGCAGGCTTTGATCGCTGCTGACTTGGTCTGGTGTGGCACCTGTCAATACGGGGGCGGCCGATGCCCCACTCAAGAAGAAAGGTGAGTGTTGAGTTACATTCTCTTACCGAATCCCCGCACCCGAAAAAGGCCGAGAAGCCGTTTCTCGAATGATCTTGGAACGTGTGGGGCGAATAAGGTTCACGGTCGGGTGATGTTCCGGCTACTCGCTCATGAAGGCAGAATTCCCAATGGGCTTGTCAAGCTGTGCCTGCGGAGGGTTGGGCGGGTTCGAAGCAGCGTCCGTCTCGGAGTAGAGCCCAGAGGTCGTTGACGCGTCGACGAGCCAGGGCCAGTACAGCCTGGGTGTGGCGCTTCCCCTCGGCTCGTTTGCGCTGGTAAAAGCGGCGGGATTCCGGGCAGAAGTGGATGCTGCTCATGGCGGACATGTAGAAGACGCGTTGGAGCCCGTGGTGGTAGCGGGTGGGACGGTGCAGGTTCCCGCTGACTCGTCCGGAGTCGTGCGGGGTGGGGGCCGGTCCCGCACAGGTCGCGAGCCGGTCTGCACTGCCGAACAGGCCCATGTCGCCGCTGGCGGCCGCGAGGAACTCAGCTCCGAGCAGAGGACCGATGCCGGGCATGCTCGTCACGATCTCCGCGTGCGGATGGGACCGGAAGGCCTTTGCGATCTCCTCGTCGAGCTCGACGATCTTCCGGTCGAGGTCGAGGAGCTCCACCGCGAGGGCCTGGACCAGCCGGGCTGCGGCCTGTTCACCGGGAACCGCGGTGTGTTGACGGCCGGCGGCGTCCACCGCGGTGCGGGCGAGCGCGGCTGACCAGCGGGCTCCGCGGCCGCGCAGCCACTTCTCGAGGCGGCCGGCGCCAAGTCGACGGATCGCGCCGGGGGTCTGATAACCCGTAAGCAGGATCAGCGGTCCCAGGTTGCCCGGGTTCAGCTCACGCTCGAGGGCGGGGAAGATGCCGGCCGGCACGCCGCGCAGACGGTTGGAGGCGCGGGTGCGGTCGCAGACCAGGTCGGTGCGTCGAGCTGTGAGGAGCTTCAGTTCGGCCATGGCTTCGTCCGCGGCCCTGAGCGGGCTGAGGTCCCGCCGCATCCTCGCCTGATCGGCAATGATGAGGATGGCACACGCACGCGACCCCTGTTCGTGATCAAAGGCTTCGAGAAGCTTGATCATCAGGGGTCGCGTCTCTCGTTGCCGAACTGGGCGAACCGACCACGGCGGCGCGTACGCAGGCGATCAGCTCATCTCGCCGAATCAGAACGCATCAGCTCTGCCCCTCGACCGCTGCCATGCGGGCCGTCTGTAGGAAGATTGGCACAGTGCCCGCATGAGCCATGGCGACGTCCTGCGGAACACGAGCACCACAGGATGGCGTTGAAGCAATGACGGTGAGGGGATCAGCGAGTCATGCACAGTACTGGAGCGGAGGTCGACGGCGCGCGCGGGGTGCTCGCAGTGGACTCGACCGCCCCGGACGCCGCACCGCGGGGACTCGACGCCTTCCGGCGCGGGTGGGAGACGCAGATCGGCGACGATGTCTTCCAACTGCCGGCCTTCAGCCCGGACACGGTCGGTGACTTCCGGGTCAAGGGCAACGTGGCCAAGGTGCACGGCGCGGCAATCGCCGATCTTCACGCCGCGTCGGCAACCCGGACCGCGGACGCCCCGGGCGGCGATCAGGATCTGGTGGCCATGTACGTAGTGCAGCGCGGCGCATGGACTCTGGGCGGCCCGCCCGGTTGCGGCGAGCAGACCGTACCGGCCGGGCAGTTCCTCGTCCGGCACGTCGGGCGCCTGACGGCCTTCGAGACGACGGCGCACCTCACGGCGAAGTTCTTAGTCCTGCCCCCCGGCGAGCTCAAACCCCTGCTCGGGAACCGGGTCATCACCGGGCCGGCGGACTCGGCCGAGATACGCCTGCTGACGGCCCTCACGGACATGATCCACACTACTGTGGCCGACCTCGGCCCAGCCGGTGTGGAAGCCGCCCACGGCGCCCTGATCGAGCTGGCCAAGGCGGTGGCGAAGGGCCGGTTCGACGACGTAGAACCCCGGCTGGCTCCCGCGCTCACCCAGGCAGCCAAGGACCTCGCGGACCGCCGGCTCGCTGATCCCGAACTTTCTCCTGCGATGCTTGCGCGTGAACTCAACGTCTCCGTCCGTACGCTGCACCGGGCATTCGCCGCGGTGGGAGAACAGGTGGCCGTCTACATCCGCCACCGGCGACTGCAAGAGGCCCGGCTCGCCCTCACCGCGCCGTCAGGTCGCCTGAGTATCTCGGAACTCGCCGCACACTGGCAGTTCGCGGACAGCAGCCACTTCACCCGGACCTTCAAGAAGCACTACGGTCAGACTCCCACCGAGTACGCCCGCTCGACCGGAGCAGCCTCACTCTCGCCGAACAGGCACCTGCCGGGCCACGGGCCGGCCGAAAGCGCGTGACAAAGGTACGACCGCAGTTCAGCGGATGCCGCCTACGCGTGTCCCAAGGAAGGCAGGGCGGCGCTGTGGGCGGCCTGGGCATGTGACCGCGGCGGGATGTTGTCGATGAGGGCGCGGATCTGGGTGACCTCGCCAGCGGTGCCCGCGGGGCCCTCGGTCTTTAGGAACTCGGCGGTTCCCGGCGAGCTGAGAGGTGATCCACCGCCCCGCGGCTCACCATTGGGTGGTGCTTGCTGCCAGCCTTCCGCTGGCCGACCGACGACGGACCGGCGTCAGCTCCCCCTCTTTCGCGTGTATGCGGCAGCCGTCCACACCGGCCCTGGACCCGTCGAGCTCGCCGGCCGCCTTGAGTTCGGCAAGCAGGATGCCGGCAGCTGGTCGAGACTCCGACCAGCTGCCGGCGGTCCAGGCGTCGGGGATGAGCGCGTTGTGGAAGCGCCGTGGGCGCTGAAGAAGGCTCAGTCGATCAGTTCGGCGGCCCGTTCGGCGATGGCGTAGACGGTCGCGTTGGTGTTGGCCGAGGGAATGGACGGCATCACCGAGGCATCGGCGACCCGCAGCCCGGCCATCCCGTGCACGCGAAGGTTCGCAGGGTCGACGACGGCATCAGCGTCGGTTCCCATGCGGCAGGTGCCGGTGAAGTGGAAGTAGGGGCCGGTGGCCTTGCGGATGAACTCGTCCACGGATTCGCCGCTCGTCCCGGAGCCCGGCACCGCTTCCTGCTTGCGCCAGTCGGCGAACGCGTCGGCCTCCCCGATGCGGCGTGCCAGGGCCAGGCCCTTGCGCATGACCTCCAGATCACGGTCGTCGCTCAGGTAACCGGGGTCGACGACGGGAGCGCTGCCGGGATTGGCGTCCGCCAGGCGCACGGTGCCGCTGCTGTGCGGAGCCATCGCGGAGAAAGCAATGGAGTAGCCGTTGGCCGGCGGCTGGCCCCATGCCGACGGGAGCGGTGCGGCGACGATGTAGACCTGAAGGTCCGGCCGGGCCGCGGCGGGGTCGCTGTACAGCAGGCCCATCATTTCGGCCGGCGGGTTGGCAGGAACGAACGGTACGGGCTGGATGGCCTCGTACACCACGCCCGCCATCGGATGGTCCTGCAGATGGGAGCCCACTCCCGGCAGGTCGGCGACGACGTCGATACCGTGTTCCTCAAGGTGTTGTGCCGGGCCGATCCCTGACAGCATCAGGAGGTGTGCGGAACCGATGGCCCCGGCGGTCAGTACCACCTCGGCGCCATCGACGGACAGGTGCTCCCCACCGATGGTGTACTCGACGCCGGTGCAGCGGCCCGCGGTGGTGCGCAGCCGCTGCACGGTCGCGTCCGTGACGACGTCCAGGTTCGGCCGGTCGAGGAACGGACGGATGTAGGCGTCGGCCGCGCTCTGGCGGACACCGCCGGGCAGATTCATGTCACTCCACCCGAACCCGGTCTCCAGCCCGCCGCCGATGTCACCGACGCATGCGAACCCAGCCTCCACCGCGGCGTCGACGCCCGCCGTGGCCAGGGGATGGGGTTCCAGGACCGGGGCGACCACGACCGGCCCGTCCGTGCCCCGCACGGAGGCATTACGGCTGCGAGCGCTCTCGCTGCGGCGGAAATAGGGCAGCAGATCGTCGAAACCCCAGCCCGGAGCACCGAGGCCGGGCCATTCGTCGTAACCGGAGCGGTGCCCCCGCAGGTGGTAGAGGCCGTTGATGCTCGACGATCCGCCGAGCGCCTTGCCGCGCAGCACGTCAGCGACCCTGCCTGTACCGGCCTGCACAGTCGAGGCGCCCAGCCAGAGGGATGACGGGTCGAACCCCAGGAAGCCCCAAGGAGATGCCATCGTCTCGGTTGCGTCCCGAGCTCCGGCCTCCAGCAGCAACACCCTCACAGCGGGGCGTTCCGAAAGCCGGGAGGCAATCACGCACCCCGCTGTCCCCGCTCCTACCACGACATAGTCATAAGGACTCTTGCCCATCATGTCTCCGCTTTCCACGGCAGCCTTGTCCGACCACCGGATTTCAGAAAATCAGCTCCTCGACGATCAAGGAGCTGATTATGCTTATGTACTAAAGGGGTCTAAAAGTGAGGATGGCTGTCCTCGCGTCAGCCCTATGGGTCGCCCAGCCGCGTCCGGGCTCGGTGCGCAGAAGGCGTGGAACCGGCTGATCAGCAGCGAGCGGGCTCCAGTGGAGCACGGCTGTCTGGAGGGAGGCCCGCGCGCCCCTGCTGGTGTGGGCGTTGCTGGTGCTGACGGACACCGAGGTGACCCGGTGACAAACGATCACCTTGATCCGGCGGGCCTGGGCACGCCCGATCCGCACACGGCCGATCACCCCGTTGGGGCTGTCCATGTCGGCGCCGGTACCTGCGATGACGGCCACGCGGCCGGAATTCTCTTGGTTCACGAGTTTCTCGTCTTTGGTGTTTACCCGTCAGGAACAGCCCGGGTGTTCCCTCTGCCGTCGAAGCTTAGGAAAACCGACACAGCTCGCACTTGAACCACCGCGACGTCCGTTCGGAACCTGAGCGCCATAAGGCAACGTTGGAGCGCGCGCGGCCGGGCTCACGGTGGAGTACATCGACGAGCGGCCGGACGAACTGGCGATGCGGAGGCGCTTCTACCGGCTGTGGCAGCCCCACGATGCGGAGCTGCGCCGGGAGCTCGGTGACGACCAGGCGGCGCGGGAGGCCGAGCTGGTCCTGCCCCGGTTGGCGACGCGCGAGGCCTTGGCCGTGACGCTGAGGAGGCCTTCGGGTGGCGGACAGGGTCACCGGGGGTCAGGGCTCGCGAGGTGGATGGGGTGTCGGGTGGCCCGGGTTGCGGTGCTCTCCGCAGGGTCGTGGGGGACGACGATGGCGAAGGTGTTCGCCGACGTCGGCAGCGACGTCACGATCCACGCCAGACGGCCTGAGGTCGTCGCCGAGATCGACGTCCGGCACCAGAACGCCCGGTTCCTGCCCGACGTCGTCTTGCCCGACCGGCTCCGCGCGACAGTAGACCCGGTCGAGGCGCTCGCCGGTGGCTGTGTCGGCTTCTTCGGGAGTCGTTTCGGCGTGACTTCGGGAGTCGTTTGGCGGCCGGCCTCGTGATCGATGTCAGCGACTTTTGATGTCACTCAAGTGCTGCGGGGCGCATGGCGAGCCGCGAAGTGGGAGTCCTGCGGCACTGCCAGATCGCGGAAGCGGACTGTTCCCGGTTCCCGCCCGCGCTGTCTCGGGTGCGGATACCGGCCCTCGCCCGGAATCGGCGTCGTGAAATCATCAAGCGATGACCGAACCGAGCAGCGACGACGGCCGCACCTTCCGGCGCGAGACCGAGCGGGTCGTCAACGAGATCGCCCAGGGGCTCCGCACGTTGGACGATGGTGTGGGCTGGTTCTCCGGCCTCGCCCCGACACGCCAGCAGGAGGTTCTGCAGGAAGTCGTCGGCTATGCGATGCAGGCGCACATTACGGCTGCGGACGGCCGTGCGGGGGTGGCGCGGTCCGGTGTGAAGCCCACGGCTAACCCCTCAGTAATGATCTGCATGGACCCGCCCCGCTACGGGTTCGCGGGCCTCCCCTCCGCCGAACACGTCAAGGCGTTCCGCGTCCTCGTTTCCGTGTTCGCCGTTGCTGACACTCGCCGCCGCGAGACGTACTGCAAAGGCGCCTGCGGACATGCATGGCACAACCTGCCAGCGGCAACCGAGCATCCGTAGCATCGGCCATTCCGGCTCTCGCTGGGCTGGTTGTCGGGCGCTCCCTCTCGTGTGGCGCGCGGTCAGCTGACCTGGGCTCGTTCGGCTTGGGCCTTGGTGTGAGCCAGGCGGTAGGACTCGCTACCGGTCTGGAAGATGGCGCCGTTGAAGGTCAGCCGGTCGACGATGGCCGCGCAGAGCCGGGGGTCGGTGAACGTCTTCGTCCAGCCACTGAAACTCTCGTTCGAAGCGATCGCGACACTGTTCTTCTCCTCCCGCTCGGTCAAAACCTGAAACAGCAGCTCAGCGCCCCTGCGGTCCAGTTCCATGTAGCCGAGTTCATCAATGCACAAGAGATCGACACGGCCGTAGCGGGCGATCGTCTTGGACAGCTGCTTCTCGTCTGCGGCTTCGACCAGCTCGTTGACGAGTTTGGTGGCCAGCACGTTGCGGACGCGGAAGCCGTGCATCGCGGCCTCAGTGCCTAGGGCTATCAGCAGGTGGGACTTGCCGGTGCCGGAGTCTCCGATCAGGCAGAGAGGCTCCCCCTTCTTGCCCCATTCGCAGGTGGCGAGGGTGTTGACGGTGGCCGATTCGATGTTGGGGTTGGCGTCGAAGTCGAACGCCCGCAGGCTCTCGTCGCGTGGGAAGGAGGCGGCCTTGATCCGGCGTTCGGAGACTCGGCGGGCCCGGTCGTCACACTCGGCCATCAGCAGTTCGGCGAGGAAGGCCCGATAGGACATCTGGTCGCGTGCGGCGCCTTCGGCGAGGCCGGCGAACTGCTGGCGGATGGAGGGCAGCCTCAGCATCCGGCATGCCTGGTCGATCGAGGCGGTGGCGGCTTCTTCGGTCAGTCCGCGCTTGCGTGTCGTGATCCCTCTTTCTCGCCGGCCGTGCGGCCGTGCCGTTTCAGGAGCTGGTCGTAGTGGGCCACCGACGGCAGCGGCCGGTGGTCGGGCGGGAGGTGAGACAGCTTCCAGTCAGACAGGAAGGTGAACGTGCCGCCGGTCTCGTCCTGCGGCTGGACGGGTCGGGTCTGAATGGGCTTCGCGGGCTCGGTGAAGCTCTCGCCTTCGGCGGCCTTGCGGGCCTCCAGCGCGACCGCGTCCGCGGTCAGGTCGCCGGCCCGGTGGGCTGCGGCGAGCCCGGCGGTGAGGCTCCGGTGCCTGGCCTGGTCGACGGCACCCCCGATGCGGGTGAAGGCTTCGAGAGAAGACGACTGCCACAATGCCGCGAATTTCCCGCCGAAGGGCAATCCAAAAGGGCGCCGCCAGCGTACTGATGTAGAGAGCCTCAACCTGGGGGTACGTCCCAGCCGGCTGGTTCCCGTCCAGCGGGGATCTTGGCTGCAAGACGTGCTCCTCGTAGGTGACGGGCGACGCCTGCGACCGCGCCGCTCCTCCCTTGCGGCTGCGGCTGTCCATCTCGTGCCGCTGAGAGTTGCGCGAGACGATGGAAGGAAGGTGCATCCATCATGCGAGCACAACGCGCCAGGCATCTCGCCGCGGTGTCCGCAGTCGGCATTCTGTTGGCCAGCGGCGCTGCGATCGGAGCAGCAGGCACGGCCACAGCAGCAGCCCCTGCCGTGCACACTCATGTGACCACCAACTCGTGCGGCGACCGCAGTGACTGGGGCGGAGGCTGCTTCGACCACCGCTTCGACCACAACGGGTTCCGCTTCGACCACCGCTTCGACCACAACGGGTTCCGCTTCGACCACCGCTTCGACGACCACGGGTTCTTCTTCAACCGTGGAGGCTTCCTGATCATCGTGCTCTAGCACTCCCCTCGTCCCCTTAGCCAGGCCGTCTCGTACTAATGACCTGACCTGCCCTGAATGAACACGGCCGAGGGCAGGTTGGGATCTTGTCCTGACCTTCTCGGGACGAAGAGGTTGTGGTCTCACTTGAGCTGGCCGAGCGCGTGCTCGGTGACCGGCCGCCCCTGGCACGCCTTGCGCACGCCGTTGATGACCTTGGTACGACTGAAGGGTTCGGTGACGCCGGACCGCTTGATCACCATCAGCGAGCACGTCTCCACCGTCGTGAAACGACGGGAGCAGTCGGGGCACTGGCGGCGCCTGCGGATCGACGTGCCGTCATCGGTCGTACGGCAGTCGACGACACGGCTGTCGGGGTGCCTGCAGAAGGGGCAGTGCACCGCTCCAACCCTCCTTCACGAGTACCGTCATCGGGTGATCGAGGTCATCCGGGACTCCGTGCAGCGGCGCGGCTACCCGCCGTCGATGCGGGAGATCGGACAGGCGGTCGGCCTCTCCAGCACCTCGTCGGCCGCCCACCAGCTGATGGCACTGGAGCGCAAGGGCTTCCTGCGCCGCGATCCGCACCGCCCGCGGGCGTACGAGGTCCGGGGCTCCGACCAGTCCTCGGCGCAGCCCACGGACACGGCGGGCAAGCCGGCCGCGTCGTACGTCCCGCTCGTCGGCCGTATCGCCGCCGGTGGCCCGATCCTGGCCGAGGAGTCGGTGGAGGACGTCTTCCCCCTCCCCCGGCAGCTGGTCGGTGACGGCGAGCTGTTCGTCCTCAAGGTCGTCTGCGACGCCGACGCGGTAGAGAAGTTCGGCCGGGCAGCTTGTCTGCCCGGCGTCGCGCGTGAGGACACCCGGGGCATTCGATCCCCTCGCCTGCGACCCGGCCGGCCTGCCCTCCGCCGTTCCTGTCACAGGGCTACGCCCGGGCTTCGTCTCTGCTGGCGCTGATCTGTCAGCGGGCGCGGAGGCAGGGCGACCTTCCGGCCAAGCTGGCCGCCCGGGCCAAGGCGCCGGCGCCGTTCGGCAAGCCGCTCGGAGGCCCGCCGCTTGAGGAGTTCACGCAGGCCGAGCGGCTGGCGCTGCGCGATGCGGCGAAAGGGGACATCCGGTGGAACGGGCACTGCCGCGGCTGGAACGGCTCGGACGCGGCCGGGCCGACCGGCGGGCACTGATGTCGTTGGACGGCCCGGGACGACCAGTCCCGGACGCACCCGCAGGTCCGCCGGCTCATACCCGTAGACCGGCCCATCGGACAGGTAGAGCCGCGACAGCAGCGGATCATGGGCGCCTGTGGACGTTCACGTATTTGGTTCTGGCCGCGATTCCGTGAGTCCCCAGGTCATGATCGAAGCAGGATGCGGGTGCGGAGGAGGCGGAACGAGGCTCGGCCGTACATGGTCCGCTTGATGGTCTTGATGCGGTTGACGTGGCCCTCGACGATGCCCGAGTTCCACGGGAGGGTGAGGCCGGCGGTGACGGCATCGAGGTCGAGGCACAGGCCCTGCGCGAAAGCGAGGACGGGGGCGGGTGCGTCTCGTTCGGCCTCGCGAACCCACGCCAACAGCTGGTGGCCACGTCGGTGTTGGAGCAGGTCGTGGAAGCTGCGGGCAAGGTCACAAGCTCGGGCGATGTCGGGGCAGGCCAGGCGAACGCCCAGGAGTTCGTCTTCCTCGTGGCGCTCCAGGACGCCACGGGGCAGCATGATCCATTTGGTGATCTTTCGCGGGCTGGGGATGGCGCCGCGGGCGGGTTCGACGGTGCCGGTGCGAAGTCCGGCCACGTAGCGGCGCACAGGCAAGTCGCTGCCCTGGTAGCCGCGTTCCCGAACCTCGCGGTAGAGGTCGGTCGGGCTGGTCACGCCGCTGGTGAACCGCTCGGTCAGGTACTCGGTGAAGGGTTCCAGCACGCCCTTGGGACGCCCCATCCGGGCGGAGGCCAGCAGCACCTCGAGGTCGGTGTCGCGGAAGCGGCGGACGGTCTTGCGGTCCAAGTGCAGGCGGCGGGAGATCTCGGCGACGGAGCATCCTTGCCCGAGCAGACGGTGGATGTCGGAGTAACGGTCGACGGTACGGACAGCGATCTTCGTGGGTGGCAGAGTCGGCGGAGGTAGGGGATTGATGATCCGCCGGGGCTCTGCATCGCGGTCGGCTTCGGCCTGTTTGCGCAGGCAGGAGCGGTGCTGGTGACACGTCTTCTCGACCGCGGAGGAGAGGTTGTTGAGCAAATGCCAGCGGTCGGCGATCTCCTGGGCGCTTGGCGCTGCTTGGCGCACGGCGCTGGAGTAGGCGCTGGCCCGGTCTCTGCAGATGATCTCCGCGCCGGGGTGTTCGCGCAGCCAGGTGGCGAAGGTCGCCGCGTCCCGGTCGGGCAGGACGTCCACCACCCGGGCCGCCTCAATGTCGACCAGGACAGTGCCGTAACGCCAGCCCTTGCGGAAGGCGAACTCGTCGACTCCCAGCACCCGGGGCGCCTGCTCGGGCACCACCGGGGCCGTGAGCAGCCCCAGCAGGTGGGTACGGCCAGTAGGTAACTGGAGGACCCGGCACAGGCGTTCACCGGGACGACCGCCCAGGAACGTCGCGATGCTCTCCATCCATCGCCGCAGGCCAACGCTGTGGCGGCGGTACCGCTCGCTCAGATCCGGGACCTGCTCGACGAATGTCCTCCGACGGCATGAGGCCCGGTCGCAGAAGAACCGGCGCACGCTGAGCCTGATCGCCAACGTCCGCCCCACCACAGGGCGTTCAGCTACCCGCCGCACGTACCGAGAGTGCACGCGACGTCCCGGCCAGCCGCAGTCCGGACAGACTGGTGGCCGCCCGCACGACGACGCCTCGACAGCGACTCTCTCCGCGGTGACGTGCACCGCGGTGACACGGACATCGATCCCGGGAAACAGCACATCCTCGATCGCCACGGCCCCCACACCTGGGCAATCCCCACGAGAAACGTTCCCGCAGTCGCGCGACGACCAGGGGATTCACGGAATCGCGGCCAGAACCAATTACCTGACCGTCGACATCAGCGCCCGCCCGAGCAGTTCCTCACCGCTGAAAGGCCCGTACATGTCCGCGGTGTCGAACATCGTGACGCCCAACTCGACCGCGCGGTGAACAGTCCTGATCGCCTCGGCCTCGTCCGGGGTGCCGTACATCGCGGTCATGCCCATGGTCCCGAGGCCCTGGACGGAGGCGACCAGTCCTCGCTCGCCGATCTTGTGTGTCCGCAAAGTCATGTCTCCACCGGCATGCAGCCCGGCGGCACGTACCGCGAGAATGAAGTGGCCGGTCTGCAAGGCCGCGCTGAATCGGCCCAGTTCGAGGCGCATCGCGTCGTCCGCGCGCAGATAGTCCTTCAACTGCGGATTGTGCGGCGCGATCAGCTCGGCGTGTTCGTGGTCATCGCGGTCCAGGGCGAGCACCGCGGTGACCGGCGCGCTCTCCGACTGCGCCCGGTTACGTTCATGAAGCTGCGGCAAGAGCTGGTCGAAACCGTCACTGCATCGGTGAAGAGCACCCTGCGGCCGACCGCGTCGAACCGCAGTGCTTCGGAGGCAGTGGGTTTCACCGGGTACTCATGACGCGTGCGGGGTCGGCGGCCAGGTCGTCGGCCCACGCGGTGATCGTGTCGACGTAGGTGGCCGGGTCATGGCCGTGCATGGAGTGCGGCATACCGGGAAACGCGCGATAGGTGAAAGCGTTGCCGGTGGCCTCGATCAGCTGTCGCGCCCGCTGCACCTGGAGGTCGGTGATCGCGCCGAGCAGCTGCCCGGTGTCCGGATCCACGTGATGGAAGTGATGGGTGAACAGGACCGGCACCTTGACCTGACGCAGCATGGACTCGTGGTCGCAGTTGACGGTGGCCCGCCCGGAGACGAACGCGTCACCCCACTCGGGGTCGTACTCCCGCAGGTCCTGCGGCGGAGCGGTCGGAGGGCCTCCGGTGCCGGCCGACGCCATCTTCTGCAGCGCGGCGAGCATCCAGGCGGGGATCTCGCGGACCGTCGCCGCCTGCATCCCGGCGAAGTCACCGATGCTCCACTGCGGTCCGAGCCAGTTGTGCCACAGCCGGAACATCGGCCCGACACCCTGCCGGATGGACGGTCCGACCGAGGGGTCGGCCTGCGAGGCGAACAGCGGGGTGTCCTCGTAGACCGCGGCGTGCACCTGGCCCGGCGCCGCGAAGGCGGACAACCAAGCGGCTATCACGCCGCCGGACGAGAGCTCGCAGACCACCACCGGCCGCTTGACGACCCGGTCGATGAAGCGGACCAGGTCACCGCCGAAGATGTCCAGGCTGTAGCGTCCCGGCGTCCAGGTGGACCGGCCCTGGCCGCGCAGGTCCACCGCGTACACCTGGTAGCGGTCGGCCAGCAGCCGCATGGCGGCCTCGTAGCCCCACCAGGACTCCGTCTGCGCCGGGATGAGCGGCATGGCCGGGAGTTCGGGGTCACCGGCCTCGGCGTAGTTCATCCGGATCTCGTCGAGGTCGACGGTCTGTTCCGGGTAGCCGTGCGATACGTAGATCTCGGCGTGGTCGGCGGCCTCCAGGTAACTCTCCCGGTAGCTCATCGGGTGACCGCCCCGACGAGGTCGGCGGTCGCGTCCCACAGCCGACCGGCCATGGTCGCGTCGAGGCCGGCCTTGCCCTGCCGGCGGACGGCCGGGGAGCCCCGGAACCCGCCCAGGCCGTCCGGTCCGACGTAGGAGTTGCCGGGGACGTCCTGGGTCGCGGCGTAGAGCAGCGACAGCGCTCCGCGCTCCGGGGCGTTGGTGAGGAACGTGAACCGGTTGATGACGTTCGACCGGGAGTGGGCCGCCAGCGTGGTGCGGGCGATGCCAGGGCTCGCGAGCACCGAGCGCACCGGGCTGCCGGCGGCGGTCAGTCGGCGCTGCAGCTCCAGCGAGAACAGGACGACGGCGAGCTTCGAGGCCTCGTAGGCACGCATCCCGTTGTGCTTGCGCGTCCGCCAGTCGAGGTCGTCCAGGTCGATCTTGCCCTGCTTGTGCAGTTCGCTGGTGACGTGCACGACTCGGTCGGTGATGTGCTTGAGCAGCAAGGTGGTCAGCAGGAAGGGTCCGGTGTAGTTGGTGGTCGTCTGCAGATCGAGGCCGTCGGCGGTGCGCGCGGCGGGGATGTCCATGACGCCGGCGTTGTTGATCAGGATGTCGATGTCGCCGGACCAGGAGTCGGCGAAGGCGCGCACCGAGGTCAGATCCGACACGTCGAGCGGTCGGATGTCGAAGGTGCCGGGCAGGTCGGCGACGGCGCGGCGGGCCTTGTCGGTGTCGCGTACCGCAAGTACGACGCGGGCACCGGCACGAGCGAGCTCGCGTGCCGTGATCAGGCCGAGGCCACGGCCGGCACCAGTGATCACCACCGTCCGGCCGGTCAGGTCCGGGAGGTCGTTCGCTGTCCAACTGGTCATGGTGGTCATGGGCCTTGGCTCCGTGGTTCGTGGTTCGTGGTTGTGGGTTCGCGGCGACCGGTGATCGCATCGCCAGTGAACTCGGCGCACCACGGGCGCTGGAAGGACACGCGCAACCACTGACTCGCAGGTCGTGGATAAGCCGCGCCGGATGGCCAACGATGGGGACCATGGACCATACGTTCGACCGCTCGTCCCTGGGTGCCTTCCTGCGCACCCGCCGCACGGCGCTGCAACCGGAGGACGTCGGGTTGCGCCGCGGACAACGCCGACGCGCTCCGGGCCTGCGCCGCGAGGAGGTGGCGGGGTTGTGCACCATGTCCGCCGACTACTTCGCCCGGCTGGAACGCGGCGACGGGCCACAACCCTCCGAGCAGATGGTCGCGGCCATCGCCCGCGGCCTGCGGCTGACCCCGGACGAGCGCGATCACCTGTTCCTGCTCGCCGGCTACCGCACCGCCCGCCGTGACCTACGGCTTCACCACGTGAGCCCCGGGCTGATGCGGGTCATGGACGGCTTGGCCGGCACCACCGCGCAGGTCATGAGCCCGCTGGGCGAGACGTTGCTGCAGACGCCGTCCGCGGTGGCACTGCTCGGCGAGCAGACCCAGTACACCGGCAACGCCCGCAGCGCGACGTACCGATGGTTCACCGATCCGGCCGCCCGCGAGCGGTACCACCCCGAGCAGTACGACGACAACAGCCGGACCAACGCCGCGCTGCTGCGCGCGGCTGTCACGCGCGACGGGCCCGGCTCCCCCGCGGCGAACCTGGCGGACATCCTGCTGCGCAGCAGCGACGAGTTCGCCCGGTTGTGGGAGCGCCACGAGGTGGGCCTGCGGTGGAGCGAGACCAAACGGTTCGTCCACCCCCAGGTCGGACAGCTGGACCTGTACTGCCAACTCCTGCTCGAACCGGACCAGGGCCAGTCGCTTCTCATATTCACCGCCACCCCGGGCACGGAGAGCCACGAGAAACTCGCCCTGCTCACCGTGCTGGGCACCGACCAATTCGCCGCCGAAACCGAGTGACGCCATCCGCGGCATCGGCGACATCTCCTCGGAACGGATCCGACCGAACCGGTTCGTAACGTTGCCGGGCCGGTTGGTGGAGTCGCCGCGCGTTGAGGTGAGTTCGATGCCGCGAATTCTGCCGAGCCGGCTGACAAACAGCTTTCCAAGCCGTCGCCGGACTGCTCTCACGCCAGCAGACCGTCACCCTCTCCTGTGGCCGGTGTGATCACGGCGTCGGAGCGCGGACAAGAAACTCCTGTGCGCCGGCTCGCACACCTCTGCGATCATCCCCGAATGGCGCACAGTCTCGAATCGCTGGTCATCCGGCACACTCACCGCCTTTCCTCTCCCAAGGGCTCCGCCGGGGAAGGAGCCACCGCCGCACGACAGTTCGATGCGGCGCTGACATCCGTGGGCTTCAAGCTCTCGGCGGAGCTACTGGAGCGGCTGTCGGGGCTGTCCGAGGCCGCGGTCCTGCACACTGCCAAGCGGACGCTGCGCACCGTGAACGAGATGGTGGGCGACCACGTCCGGCACAACTCGTACTTCATCGACTTTCCAGCGAACGTGCCGGACACCGAAGAGTTCTGGATGCGGTGTGTGACGAAGGCGCTCGGCGACGACAAGTCGCGCGAGAACGTGCTGACGCAGCTGGCACACGGGGTGCTGGACCTGCTCAGCCTCCCCACGTACGGCCGCTACCAGCACACCTACGAGGAGATGCTCGCGGCGCAGGACGAGCTGATCGCCTCGGCGGGCGACCGGGTGACCGTCCTGCACCTCGGGCGGGACCTGGACGACGAACTGACGGACCTGTACCTGGCCTTGGCGGGCAGCACGACGCCACTGGGCGAGGACCACCTGCGCGACCTCAAGACCCTCGCCGAGCGGTGCGCGCTCGGCCCCCAGCCGGAGTCGATCCCGGTCCGGGAGAACCGGGCGGTCGTCAACGAGGCCCGTCTCGCTGTCGGCGCGGACCTCCTGCTGGACACCGTCACTGATGTGCTGCGGCTGGCCTGCGCGCTGTCGGGCGGCGACGTGACACTGCAGGAGCCGACCCGGTTTCGGGCACTCTCGCGGCCGACCCGCCGTGCGCTGCTGGCGGGCCTCGACGCCGTGGTTGCGGCGAACCCCGCCAAGCTGGCCGATGTGCACGCGCACCGTGAGCCCTTCAAGCGGCTCGGTGAGCGTCTCCACCCGCACGAGTACCCGCGCTGGCCGCACGCCGCCGATGTGTTCGCCGTAGCGCGGGGCGAGAAGGAGGCGCGGTCCTTCGACAGCCGTGTCGAGAAGCTGCTCGACGAGTTCGACGTCCTCGGAGCGGTGCAGCTGTTGCAGTCCGCTCCCGGCAAGCTGTTCCGCGCCTTGGACCTCCTGCTGCGCATCGCCGCCGACCAGGAGGAGCGTGACGCGGTGGTGGCCGCCGCGGTGCGGGTCGCTCCCGAAGTCTCCGGCCGGGTAGTGCTTTCGGTCCGCGAGCACTTCCACAACCGGGAGCGAGAGACCGACGCACCCCGCATCTTCGTCAACCGCCGGGGCCGCGGCTGGGTGACCCCCGACTACCGGCCGACCATCCCGGCCGCCGACCGCGATCGTCTGATCGCCGCCCTCGACGCCGAGATGCGCCGCAGGCTCCCGGCGCCGGGTCGGCTTCTGCTCGACCCCGATGTCCTCGACGTGGCGCTCCCGCTCAGCGGCAGGGCGACCGCGGCCGGACTCGGCGTACTGCCGCGAGGTTCGGTCTCGGCGGTCGACGGCGAACAGCTGCGCTTCTTCGTGTACTGGAAGCAGACCGAGAACCGGACCGACTACGACCTCTCGGCGCTGCTTCTCCACGCCGACTACAGCACCGACTCCTGGCTCTCCTACACCTCCCTCAAGGCTGTCGGCGGCCGGCACTCGGGCGATGTCACCGAGGCGCCCGACGGGGCCTCGGAATTCATCAACCTGTCCCTGGACCGGGTACGCAGCACATTCATCGTTCCGCAGGTCAACATCTACGCCGGCGAGAGCTTCGAAGAGGTCGAGGAGTCGTTCTTCGGCTTCATGCTGCGCGACGGTGAACAGAAGGGCCGGCCGTTCGAGCCTCGCACGGTGCGGATGAAGTCGGAGCTGCGCGGGGTCGGTCGAGTGGCGCTGCCGCTGGTGTTCCGGCGCGAGGACGACGGCCGGTGGCGCGCGAAGTGGCTGCACCTGTATCTGAAGGGCATCTCGTCGGCCAACCGGGTCGAGGAGAACCAGGTGTCAGTGTCCAAGGTGGTGCGCGCCATCGCAGAGCGCGAGTATCTGACGGTGCGGTACCTGATCGACCTGATGTCCGAGGACGCCACGGCCGTGGATCTGTGGGACGGCGAGCCGGTCCCGGACGAGCCCGTGATGTACATCGGTCTCGAACGTCCCGAAGGGCTGCACCCGGACTCCCGAGTCATCACCCTCGAAAATCTGCGCGACTTGATCCCGGGCTGAGTGCTAGCGTTGCCCATGGCGAGGCCATGAAGGGGCTTCCTTCTCAACTCCTTTCCTGAAACAAGTTCTTTCGCTTTCCTCGCCGTCGGCTTCGACTGGGAGGTGCCGCCCGCGCGGCGCCTCCCAGTTTTCGTGTGCGCCGACGGTCATCACTCCGGAAAACGCATACGACTTGGGCTCGAGCCGACTGATAGCATCGCCTGCGGCGAGGCCATGAAAGGGCTTCCTTCTCCTCCGCCGTGAAAGCGGCTTAAATGCCATAAGCCCCTTCGCTTTCCTCGCCCTTGACGTCGCTCCGGGCGGTGCCCGCGCTCAGCGCGCGAACGCCGCCCGAGCCGTTTTCAGGGCCTGTTCCGCGTAGCCACGGCCGAACAGCACTGCGAGCACCGGCAGCGGGAAGAACCGGCGCAGGCCGACGCGGTCCGCCCAGCCGTCGGCGACGGGTGCCGCCCGCCAGAACTTGTCTGCCTGCGGGTCGAGCCATGGGGCATCGATCACTGGATGCGTCCGGGTGAGGAGTTCACCGTCGTGACCGAGACAGGGCCCGAGGAGTCGCCCTTCAACGTGGTCGCGCACAATCAGGGCATCACGGTGTGGCGGCCGGCCGAGGACGGTTCTTGAGGCCGTCAGAACTACCGGGCTGTGGCCACGAGGTTCGACCAACGCGCCTACGTCTTCCACGGCACCGTCATCGTCGCCCCGATCCGACTCTGGCTCCGCTCGTGATCCGCGACTGGTTAGTGGTCCGAGCCGGTGGCCGACGGCGGTACCTCGACGACGAAGAACAGGAAGCAGGTTTTGGTCGAAAGGTCATGGAAGTCGTCGGGGAACAGTTCACGGGCGGCCGGGTCGGGCTGCGGCTCGCTGATGACGGCAAGGCGGAAGCCGGCCGTGGTGAAGGCATCGGTCATCGCGTGCAACGGCTTGCGCCAGAACCTCATCGGGACGGACTGCCCGTTGATCTTCCAGTCGAAGGTATAGCTGGTGGTCGCAAAGTAGTCGGGCCGAGGATCCTGGAACGTGTAGGCCACGAAAGGGTGTTCCACAGACGCGATCAGCCGGCCGCCGGGCCTGAGCACTCGCCGCAACTCGGCCAGCGTCGGCCCCCAGTCCTCCAGGTAGTGCAGCACCAGCGACGCGACCACGTCGTCGAACGCACCATCGTCGAACGGCAGGCGGTCGCTCAGGTCGACCACGTGCAGGGCTACGTCGTCACCGAGCCGCCGCCTTGCCAACGCCAGCATCCCGGCGCTTGCGTCGATGCCGGTGACGACTGCACCGCGGTCGCGCAGTGCAGCGGACAGGGGGCCCGAGCCGCAACCGGCGTCCAGAATCCGGCGGCCGGCCACGTCTCCGGCGAGGGCCAACATCGCGGGCCGCGCGTAGTACGCGTTCACAAGGTTGTTCTCGGTTTCCGCCGAGTACGCCTCGGCGAAGCTGTCGTAGTCATTCGCCTGGGCCGGATCTGCAGGCTGGGCGAAGCTCTCGGGCACGTCGGTCAAGGGTTCCATCGTCGCAGCCTAGTAGTCACATGATCCGCCGGACAGGCTCGAGTGCGCTGATCGGGAGTTCCAAGCCAGGCACGCTGACAGGTGTCCCAGCCTGAGCATGTGCTTGCATTGCGGCCACGGCGTCCGGAACCGTGCAATCGTCCCTGCCTGGGCGAGGGTTGTCCGCATACGATCCATGGGCACGCCGCCGCGTGCGGGTCGTTCCCGTCCTCGCGGAGGTTGCCCGACGGAGTCCTGACGATGACCTGGACGGATGCTTTCTCCCTGAGGGGCTAACAGACTCCTCCATTTGGGGAGTCGGCGGTAGCAGATGAGGGTGGCTGCGATCACGGTGAAGGCCGGGAAGTGGTCGCGCTTGGGCGCGTAGAGACGGTGCGGGCGCCGACAGCCGGTGAGCCACGCGATGGTGCGTTCGACGCCCCAGCGGTGGTGGCCCCAGGTGCGTGGAGATCTCGATGCCGCGGCGAGCAATGCGAGGGACGATGCCCCGCGTGCGTAACCATCGTCGCAGGTGGAGGTAGTCGTATCCCTTGTGCGCGTGCAGCTTGACCGGGCGTCGGCGTCGCGTGAGCGGATCGGTGGGATGCCTTGCACGAGCGCCGGCAGGGCTTGGTTGTCATGGGTGTTGGCCGCGGATGTTCCCAGCGAGATGGGCAGGCCGCGACGATCGACGACGAGAGGGATTTCCATCCGCTCTTGCCACGGTCGGTCGGATTCGGTCCGCTCAGAGGCCACCTTTGACCGCCTGGAGGCTCACGGACTCGATCGGGCACCGCGACCAGTCCAGCTCACCCTGACTGCCGAGTTCGTCGAGGATCAGGCGATGGAACTTGGCCCGCACGCGAGCCTGCGACCACTCGGCGAACCGGCGGAACGTGGTCACGCCCGATGGGCCAAAGCCGGGCGGAAGCCGGTTCCACGTCCAGCCTGACGTGGCGACGAACACGATCGCCGCCAGGACCCCCCGATCGTCGTGCCGTCAGCGATCCCCCCTGTGGTCGCACCGGAGTCGGCGGCACAACCCCCTGAAACAGCTGCCATACCCTGTCCGGCACCATCCGCTCGACCAACTCGCCCGACGCGCAACCAGCATGACGCAGAATCACGCCGAACGAAGTGAGCTGAAAGGCCTGAGGGGCCGGCTCAATGTGCCGGCCCCTCAGGCGCGTCCGGCTCTGGAGGACACGGCGTTGCAGCACGCGCGACAGGTGGGTGTTCGCACGTCGTTCGCGCGGCTGCGGAACGCGAGCGCCCAGCCCCGCCTCTGTCGTGGTTACGGCGTCACGACCTTGCCGCCGAAGGTCACGGCGAGGTGCCCGTCCGAAGCGAAGGACCAGCCCAGGGCGCCGCTGTAGGAAGAGCAGCGGGAACCGTTCGTGCCGGTCCAGAACTGGTTCGAGCTGTCGGCGTCACCGACGGTCTTGTCGTTCGAGCCGCTGACGCCGAAGCGGCACGAAGTGTTGGTCCGGAAGACCGAAGTGCCCGCGTCGAAGGAGAAATTGCGTTGCGCGTTGTCGACGCTCGCGTTGTTCGAGATCGTCATCGTGCCCGGGTTGCTGTTGTACGTGAATCCGTGGTGACCGTTGCCGTAGGCGATGTCGTGCTGGACCACATGGTTGACCGCGATGTCGTCGCCGCCGAGCTTGTAGCCGTTGCGGTCGCCGTTGGAGTTCACGGTGCCGTCGCTCAGCGTCCCGTTCTTGTAGGACAGGGAGTACTCGATGGTCACCGGGCCGATCGCGCCGGTGTCGGTCTTCGTGTACAGGTCCCAGCCGTCGTCAATGTTGTTGTGGGAGACGTCGTAACGGAAGACGTTCCCGGTGCCGGTGGTGAGCTTCGCGGCAAAGCCGTCGGCGTCCTCACCGTCGGAGTCGGCGTTGTCGTGCGACTCCGAGCTCACGATCAGGTTGTTCGACGGCCACTGGCTGCTGGGGGTGCTGGAGGAGATCCGGCCCAGCTGCAGTCCCGTGTCGCGGTTGTACGCGGTTACCGTCCGCTCGATGACGTTGTTGCTGCCGCCGACGTAGATGCCGTTGTCGCCGGCGCGTTGGACGGTGATGCCGTACAGGTGCCAGTAGTTGGCGTTCAGTTGGAGCCCGCGGTTCGACGAGCTTTCGCTCTGCGCCGAGAAGTTCAGCACTGGGGTCTCGCCCGGATAGGCGGACAGGGTGGTGCGGGCGCTCGAGGTGCCGTTGTTGCCCGCCGGGATCGTGATCGTCGAGGAGTAGTTGTACGTCCCGCCGCGCAGGTAGATGGCGCCGCCGGATGCGATGCGGCTGATCGCCGTGGCGAGCGTCGTCGGGGCGGACTGCGTGCCGGCCGCGCTGTCGGTGCCGCTCGGCGACACGTACTGGGTGATGCTCGCGGCCTGGGCCGGGGTGCCGGACAGCGCGACGAGCGCGCCGGCCAGCAGGCTGACACACGCGATGACGGGTCTCACTTGCATCGTTCTGCCTCCAGGTTCGTCCGTGACCAGGGGTGCCGTGCAAGGGAAAGCGCTTTCTGTGTTCTCGCAGAGGACCGTAAGCGCTTGCTATGAACGCGTCAATAGATGGGTACGTGATTCCTATTCATGCTTGCGAACAGTCCTCGGTACATCGGGGTGGGCCGGCCGGGCGCGCAGGGTCCCGGTGGAGCCCAGGCCGGGGTGTCGGCAGGCCGGAACGAGCTCGGCGGTTCTTTCGTACGCCGCTGACCGAATCGATCACACGGGGGTGCGCGGAATGCAGAACGGCGTGGTGGTGGAGGAACTCAGCACGTATCTGGCCGACGAGACCGAGGACCTCATCGTGGAGGGTCCCTCCTCGACCTTCACCTACCGGCGGTCGGGCCCCCAGGGCAGCACCCCGCTGGTCCTGCTGCACCGCTTCCGCGCCACCTTCGACTGGCGGGGACCCGGAGTTCCTGGACCGCCTCGCCGCCGACCACGACGTGATCGTCTTCGACAACGTCGGCATCGGCCACACCACCGGCGAGCCGCGCGACTCTCTGGAGGGACTCGCCCAGGGCGCCATCGTGTTCATCGAGGCCCTCGGCCTGGCGCAGGCGGGCGTCCTCGGGTGGTCACTGGGCGGCGCCCGCATCGACCCCTCACAGCCTTTGGGGAAGGTTCTCCAAACGGGCCGAGCCCGAAGGCCGGGTGAAATGGCGGGCGGCGGCGAGGGGAAGGAGCACAAGGGCGGCCGGTACCGCGTAGGCGAGACGGAAGTGGCCGGTGGAGCCGAGGAGTCCGCTGAGGGCGCCGCCGGTGACGACTCCGACGTAGTTGAAGAGGTTCAGTCGTGCCAGGACCGCCTCCGAGGCTGTGGGACTGAGCCGTGCGGCGGAGGCCAGGCACAGTGGAGCCAGGACGGACGTCCCCAGGCCCACCGTCCCGGCCGCGAGAACAGCGAACGGCCAGCTCGGCGCGGCGGCCAGAGCTGCCAGGGCGCCCGCGGCCAGCAGGACGGCAGTGCGGACGACGGCGACCGCTCCGAGCTTCTGTACGAGCCGATCCGCAGCGGCTCGGCCGATGACCGTGCCGGTCTGGTAGGCCGCGTACGCCAGCGGCGCGACCGTGAGGGAGGCGGCGAGTGTCTGCCGAAGGTAGACAGCCGACCAGGCCGAAACGGTGGATTCGACCACGTAGACGACCAGGAGAACCAGGCCGAACGGAATGAGCCGGACCCAAAGACTGCGCCCGAGCGACGCCTGCGCGACAGCGTCCGAGGGCCCGTCGGGGGCGAGGAGGGCGTGTGTGCGCATAGCGGCGGCGAGCAACAGGACGATGCCTGCCTGCAGGGCCAGGCCGTCGGGCACGGGCCACTCCAGCCGAGCCACCCCGGCGGTGAGCAGTGCCGCAACCACGCCACCCACGCTCCATGCCGTGTAGAAGGAGCCGAAAACACTGCGGCCGTAGGCGCGTTCGACCGTCGCGGCCCGGGTGTTGACTGCGACATCGAGGGCACCGACAGCGAGCCCGAAGAGGATGTACGCGCAGATGACGGCAGCCTGTCCGGGAGCCCAGCCGATCAGCGTCAGCGCGGCGGCCGCCGCCAGCATGGCCCAGCGCATCGTGGCCACCGGACCGGCACGGCGGATCGCGGCCAGCCCCAGGAAGCTGCCGCCCCCTGCCGTCAGCGCCACCGCGATCATCAATGTGGTCGTCAGGAGTGGAGCCAGTCCCAGGCGCTCGGTGACGGCGGGAACAGTCGTGTACACGGCGGCGACGGAGAGACCCTGCGCGGCGAACGCGATCGTGACGACCCTTCGGGCGCCGGCCTTGGAGACTGGATGCCCGAAGCCCGCCCGGGGCGATGCGTCAAAGGACATGATGTTGTTGTTCCTTTGTTTCCTGTGTGCGCGGGATGGCCGGCCGACCAATGCGGCCAGGTTGCGGAAAACGTAGTCAGGCGCGGAACGCGAGCGCAGGACGCCAAGGGCCGTACAGGGGACTTCGGGGGCCAGCGGGTGCGGCCAGTGATGTCCGGCTGCCTACAGTGGTCGCCCAGGAGAAGGTGAGTGCGATGTCCCTTGCCCCCGGCCCCGCGAACCCTCCGGGGACCAGCCGCAGCACATCGGCGACGATCCAGCCGAACATCCTGCGCTATCTCGTCACGGTCGCCGACGAGCGCGGCGTCGATCTGCGGCCCCTGCTGGTGCAGGTCGGGCTGGACGAGACAGTCATGCGCTCCGCCGCGCTGAGGGTGTCGTACCGGCAGGGCAGCGCGGCAATTCGTCGTGCGCTGGAGCTCACCGGGGACGAGCATCTGGGGATGAAGGTGGGAGCGGCACAACACCTGACCGCATGGGGCCTGCTCGGCTTCGCCCTGATGGCCGACGACACACTGCGGCACGCCATCGAGACAGGAGTGAAGTACCAGAACCTGTCCGGGGCGATGGTGGTGTGGTCGGCCGGTATCGGCGAGGAAGACGAGGCCTTCGTGCTGCGTGCCGAACTCCCCGATCCGGCCATGGACCCAGCCGTCGCCATCTTCTTGATCGAGGAGGGGCTCGCCTCCGTGGTCACCCTGTCCCGGCTGGCCGTCGGCCCGGCCTTCGCACCGAGAGTGGTGGAGTTCGCCTGCCCGCCGCCGCGCCGGAGCGACCTGTTCAGTGCCCTGTTCGGCTGTCCGGTCCGCTTCGGCGCCCCGGCCAACCGCATGGTCATCGCCCCCGCGTGGGCCCGTGCCCGGATGCCCGGCCGGGATCCGGTGACCTACGCGTCGACTCTGGAGATGCTCGACGCGCAGATGGCCTCACGCCGCGACCAGCAGGACCTGCTGGAGGTTCTGGAGATCTCCGTCGCCCAGAGCCTCCCGGTGGTCCCCTCGTTCGCCGAGCAGGCACGGCGGCACACGACGAGCGAGCGGACGCTCCGTCGCCGACTGGCCGACTGCGGCACGACGTACGAGGCACTCGTCGAGGGAGTACGCCGGGAACGCGTCGAACAGCTGCTGCTCCGCCCGGAACTGACGCTGCGCGACATCGCACGCCGGGCGGGGTTCTCCGACGAACGCGCGCTGCGCCGCGCGGTACGCCGCTGGCACGGCACCTCCCCGGTCCACCTGCGCGAGCAGATGCGTACGGATCGCCTCTGAGCCGGAGATCAACGGGTGCGGATCCAGACCGTCTTCTCCCTGGTCCACTGCTCGAAGGCGTTGGTGGACTTCTCCACGCCACCGAATCCGGACTGCTTCCAGCCTCCGAAGGGGGTGGTGATGTCGCCCTCGCTGTAGGCGTTCACGGAGATCACACCGGCCTCGATGCCGCGTGCCAGCCGACATGCGCTGTCGAGGTCGCGGGTCCATACGGATGCGGCGAGCCCGTACTCGGTGGCGTTGGCCATACGTACCGCCTCGTCCTCCGTGGTGAAGGTCTGGACGGTGACGACAGGGCCGAACAGCTCCTTGGTGAGGACGTCACTGCCGTCGGGGGCGCGAGTGATCACGGTGGGCGGGTAGTAGGCGCCGCGCGGAGGCAGATCGTGGGGCAGTCCCCCGGTGTGGATCTGGGCCTTGCCGGCCCGGGCGGCCTCCACGGCTGCCGCGACCCGGTCGAAGGCGGCGCGGTTGATGAGCGGCCCCATCTGCGTGCGCGGGTCGGCCGGATCACCGATGACGAGCTCCTTGGCCGCGGCTGTGAACCGCTCCAGGACCTCCTCTGCGATGCTGCGGTGAACCAGGACACGGGAGCCGGCCGTGCAGTTCTGCCCCATCGTCAAGAACGCGGCCTCGATCATGTTGCCGATCAACTCGTCCCCGTAGTCCAGCGCGTCGGGCATGAGCACCTGAGGGCTCTTGCCGCCCATCTCCAGTGCTACGCGCTTGAAGTTGCTCTCGGCGGCGTCCTTGAGGATGCGGCGACCGGTCGCGGTGGACCCGGTGAAGGAGAGGGCCCCCACGAGGGGGTCACGGGCGAGGGCCGCGCCGGCTTCGAAACCGTATCCGGGCAGCACGGTGAGCACTCCGTCGGGCAGGCCGGCCTCGGCGGCGAGTGCAGCCAGGTGCAGGGCCGAGCGCGGGGTCGCCTCGGCGGGCTTGACCAGCAGACAGTTACCCGCGGCCAGGGCGGGTCCGACCTTCCAGGCGGCCATGGCGAGCGGGTAGTTCCACGGCAGTATCGCCGCGACGACCCCTACCGGCTCCCGGCTCATGAGGCCCAGGCCTTCGGGCCCGCTCGGCGCGAGACGGCCGAAGACCTTGTCGGCCGCCTCGGCGAACCAGCGGATCGACTCGATCGCGCCCGGTACGTCGCCCGTACGGCACTCGGTGATCGGCTTGCCCGCGTCCTGGCTGTCCAGCCGGGCGAGGATCTCCAGGTCGCGTTCCATGAGGTCGGCGAGCCGCAGTAGCACCGCCGCGCGCTTGCGGACCGGCAGCCGCGACCACACCCCGGCGTCGAAGACCGACCGGGCCCGCGCGGCGGCCTGGGCGACGTCGTCGGCGCTCGCGGCGGGCAGGGTGGTGATCGGCTCCCCGGTGGCGGGGTTGACAACAGGCAGTGTCTCGTACGTGGTCATGCTTCCTCCGTCAATTCCCAGCGCCCGTCGGTCTGGCGGGCCAGTCCGCGTCGGCGGAGTTCCTCCAGATAGCGGGCCATGCCGCGATCACCGCGCTTGCGGAACAGCGGGAAGATCTTGGGCAGCAGGTTCGGTACGAGCATCGCGAACCGCACCAGACGGGACTCACCGGTCCGGGGATAGGCCTCCAGGCGGGGCTTGTCCAGCAGGCTCACCACCGCCGCGACGACGTCGGCGGGCTGCTGGGGCCGGTCCTGGAACTGCATGGAGTTGCCGCCGTCCACGGCTTCCTGGCGGAGCATCCGTGTGTCCGTCGCCGAGGGCAGCACCGAGCCGGCCAGGATGCCCTTGCTCCGCAGATCGAGTCCGATCGCCAGCATCGCGCCGCGCAGCCCGAACTTCGAGGCCGTGTAGATCGGGGTCTCGCCGAGCGGGAAGATCCCGCCGAGGGAGACGGTGGTGACCACCCGAGCGTCCCGGGAGGCCTTCAGCAGGGGAATCGCGATCCTGGTCGCGACCAGCGGGGAGGTCAGGTTGAGAGCGATCTCCCGCTCGATGCTCTCGACGCTGCGGACGTCGAAGCGTTCCGCGCTGGTCATGCCCACGTTGTTGATGAGCACGTCGAGACGGCCGTAGACATCGGCGACCAGCTCGAACAACCGCCCCACCTGAGCGCGGTCCATCAGATCGCACCCGATGCCCGTGTGCCCGGCGCCGGGCAGGTCGGTGGCGACCTTCTTGGCCCGGGTCCCGTCGATGTCGACGATGACGCAGTGGGCGCCGCCGGATGCGAAGCGGCGGCACAGCGCACTGCCGATGCCGCCCGCACCGCCGGTCACCAGCATGACCTTGTCGGAGAAGTCGAAGCCGCTCATGCCGCCGCCTCCGCACGTCGCAGGGAGCGTGCCGGCGGCGGCTGGCCCTCGGTACGCCAGCCCATCTCGCCCGCGACCTTGCCCAGGTACTTCACGAAGGCCCCGCTGTCGACATAGCCGGTGTGGCGGGGCGAGGCGACGAACTTCAGGCCGCCGGACAGATCCGGGTGGTCGGCGCGGATCATGCGGGCGAACCGCTCCGCGTTCGGCAGCCGGTGCCGCGCGTCGTGCACGTACCCGGCGATCAGCTGCGCCTGGGTGTCGAAGAGCTGGTACGCACCGGAGTTGGTCTCGATGAAGCCGATGCCGAACAGGCCCTGGTGCTCGCGCGAGAACGACGACAGGTACAGGTCCGGGTGTTGCTCGTCACCGAAGTACTTCTGCGCGACCGGCACTTTGTGGACGTAGCCCGTGGCCAGCAGGATGAGATCGAAGTCGTCGCGCGTGCCGTCGGTGAAACGCACGGTCCTGCCCTCGGTGCGGGCGATCCCGGGCCTGGCGGCGATGTCGCCGTGCTGGAGGTGGTGGATCAGCATCGAGTTGATGGCCGGGTGGGTCTCGAACAGCTTGTGGTCCGGCTTCTGCAGCCCGAGCCGCGTCGGATCGCCGTTGATGATCCGCAGGAGGGCACCGAAGACCCGCTGCGCCAGCCACATCGGCAGGTGCGGCCCGCTGTTGGCGATGGTGTCCACCGGCCGGCCGAACAGGTGCTTGGGGATGAACCAGTACCCTCGTCGCATGCTGATCACCGCGTGGTCCGCGGCCCGGGCCGCATCGCACGCGATGTCACAGCCGGAGTTCCCCGCGCCCACCACCAGGACCCGCTTGCCCCGTAGCTCCTCCGCGCTGCGATAGCCGGCGGTGTGCCGGACCTCCCCGCTGAACTCTCCCGGCAATTCGGGGACGTTGGGGTGCCACTGGGCGCCCGTACACACCACGACCTGCCCATGCACGCTTTCCCGCCCGTCGGCCCTGGTGACCGTCCAGGTGCCGTCCGCGTTCTTCTCGACGCCTGCGACCTCGATGCCGAACTCGATCCGGTCCGTCAGCCCGTACGCGTCGGCGAAGGACCGCAGGTACGACAGGATCTGGCGGTGCGGCGGGTAGTCCGCGAAGTGGTCGGGCATCGGAAAGCCGCCGAAACCCGACAGGGTCCTGCTGGAGATGAAATGGGCCGACTCGTACATCGGGCTGCCGGGATTGTCGATGTCCCAGATACCGCCGGGCCCGCTGTGCCGCTCAAGATGCGTGTACGGCAGATTCCGCTCCGCCAGAGCTCTGGCGACCGCCAGCCCGGCAGGTCCCGCCCCGATCACACACGTATCAAACTGGCCTTCGTTCACGAGCCTGCCTCCTCATTCATCCCGCTTCACGGAGCGGGTGTGGGAGGAAACGTATTCACCCGCCGTTCAGCGTGAACTGACCCGTGCGGCCACGGACCGGACCTCAGCGGCCGCGCCATCGCGGCATCCGTGTGCGCCTGACGGAGGCCGACCTGTTCGGACGACTTGTTCATGGGACTAAGTCGATATGATGCGCTCATGGCTCACGTTCCCGCGGCCGAGCGCCGCCCCCAGCTGATCAAGGCGGCCATCGACTTCATGACGCGGGAAGGAGTCGCGGCCGGAAGCACTCGCGCCATCGCCGCCGAGCTGGGGGTGGCCCAGGCCACGGTGCACTACACCTTCGGCACGAAGGAAGGGCTGTACCGAGCCGTGATGGAGCAGCTCACGCAGGATCTGATCGCACAGGTCGAGCGGGCCGCGCCGGCCGACGCCGGATTCGAGGAGACGGCCGGCACGCTGGCCGCCGCCCTGTGGCGCACGGTGCGTGAGCAGCCCGCCAGCCATCAGCTCCTCACCGAACTGACCTTGTTCGCGCTCCGCACCCCGGCCCTGAGCGAGGCCCTCGAGAGCCACTACCGAAGGGTGACCGAGGTAACGGCGCGGCTGGTGACCGAGGCGGCCGAGCGCACCGGACAGCAGTTGGCCCAGCCCGCGCAGACGATCGCTCGGTTCTTCCTCGCCGGGTTCGACGGGCTCACGCTGCAGCGCCTCTCGCACCCCGACGAGAAGGCCGAGCACACCTGCCTCCAGGCCTTCGTGTCCGCCGTGGTGGCCATGGCCGGCGGTCGACTGGAGCTGGTGTCCGTACCGGCGAACTGACAACGGCGGGCGCATGCCCGGTCGTTTCCCTACGCCTCCACTGTTGGGCCACCTGCCCGCCGTCCGCGCTCCGGACCGGCTGGAACTCGAGGTTGCGCATGAGTTCGATGGCGGCGTGTTTGCCGAAGCGGTGCCGCGCCGCGGCGCTCACCTGCCGCCGCTGACGCCGTACCGCCGTACGCGGACGTCGGGAAGATACTGATCATCGATGGCGTCGCCGGGACGTACTCTCGGCGAACCGCCTGGCCTTACGACCACGCACGTGGACCCGCCTGCCGGGCACGGCGAACTGACACGTCGCCACGCCGACTTCCTCAGCCTGCATCGGGACGCGGTCCCGGGTGGGGCGATGAACTGCCCGCCGATCCGGGTGACTTGGCCGTTGCCGAGGTCGTGGCCGAGCAGGCCTGCCCATCCGGTCGCGGCTGTGCAGGACGGTCACGGGCCTGCCTGCCGCGACGAGCTTTCGGGCCGCGGTGAGCCCGGTCGATCCTGCGCCGATCACGACGACGCCACCCTCTCCGCCCCAGCGCCCGTTCGCGGCCTTGCATGCCGTGCGCACCGGCCACCGTTCCCCCTGGCTCATAGCGGGCTTACGGCGAGAGTGACCCGAGCTTCCGTCGAGTGACTCGGTCGCTCGACTTGAGCAGGTGATAAAGTCGGGTCATCGACCAAGGCACCCGTCGACATCAGGCCGTCACGTGGCCGGAGTCCGGCCTGCCTCCTTCCGCTTCTCTCCCCCCGCCCATCTCGTGCGCTCGGGTGTGCGGGATCTCCACCGTCCTAGGGAGTTCGAATGGCCGTCCTGCTCCACCGGTTGGGCCACAGCGCCTACCGCCACCGAAAGCTGGTCCTGGGCATATGGCTCTTCGTCGTGGCCGCGCTCATCACATGTGTCAGCATCTTCGGCGGCAAGCTCGACGACCGCTTCTCAGTGCCCGGCACCGAGTCGCAGCGTGCTCTGGACAGCCTGAGCAAGACCCTCCCGGAAGCCTCGGGCGCGAGCGCCCAGATCGTCTTCACCGCCCCCAGGGGCCACCAGGTCACCGAGGCCCCGTACGCCGCGGCCATCGCTCGGACCGTGGCGGAAGCCAAGCAGGCTCCCCAGGTCGGTGAGGTCGTCGACCCCAGCGCCTCCGGTGCCGTCTCGGCCGACCGGACCACGGCAATCGTCCAGGTCCAGTACCCGGTGCAGAACGCGCAGGTCCACACCTCATCCGTCGATGTGATCGAGAACGCGGCGAAAGCGGCCGAGCAGGACGGGCTGAAGACCTCGGTCGGCGGTTCCGTCTACAGCAGCAAAGGTGTCCACGTCGGCCCGTCGGAGATCATCGGCGTGGCCGTGGCCCTGCTCGTCCTCGTCGTCACGTTCGGTTCGCTGCTGGCCGCCGGCATGGCACTGCTGCCGGCGCTGATCGGCGTGGCAGTCGGTCTCACCGGGCTGCTCGCTCTCGCGCCCGCAGTCAGCATCTCCTCGACGGCCGTCACGCTCGCCCTCATGCTGGGCCTGGCCGTCGGCATCGACTACGTCCTGTTCATCCTGTCGCGCCACCGTCAGCAACTGGCCCGCGGAACCGACCCGAAGGAGTCCATGGGGCTGGCCACCGGCACGGCCGGAAGCGCCGTGGTCTTCGCCGGCACCACCGTGATCATCGCGCTCGCCGCGCTGAGCGTCATCGGCATACCGTTCCTGACCACGATGGGGCTCGGGGCCGCCGGAGCCGTACTCATCGCCGTGCTGGCCGCGATCACCCTCGTCCCCGCCATCGCGGGATTCGCCGGCTCCCGGCTCACCCCCAAGCACGGCAGCCGCGCCGCGAAGCGGGCTGCGGACACCGAGGGAGGCACCGGACACACCGCCATGGGCGCCCGCTGGACGAAGTGGGTCATCGCGAAACCGTTGCTGACGGTACTGACCGTCGCGGGCGTCCTGGTGACCCTGGCCCTACCCGCCACGGACCTGCGCCTGGCCCTGCCCGACAACGGGTCCGCCCCGCACGCCTCCAGCGAGCGCAAGGCCTACGACACGATCAGCGACAAGTTCGGCGACGGTTTCAACGGTCCGCTCCTCGTGCTGACCGAGACCAAGAACGGTACAAGTGCGGCGAGTTCACAGGCCGGAGTCCAAGTGGCCCAGAAGCTTCGGACCCTCAAGAGCGTCAAGGCCGTCCTGTCGCCCCAGCCCACGAACGACCCGGCGCAGAGCGTCATCACCGTCCTCCCCGCGTCCGGCCCGGACAGCGTCCTCACCGGCCAACTCGTCCGCGACATCCGCGAGGCGGGCGCCGACATCCATGAGACCACCGGCGCCACCATCGCGGTCACCGGCACCACCGCGGTCAACATCGACGTCTCCAACCGGCTCAGCGAGTCCCTCCTGCCCTTCGTCGCCATCATCGTCGGCCTGAGCCTGATCCTGCTGATGATCGTCTTCCGCTCGCTGGTCATCCCCGTCAAGGCCGCCGTCGGCTTCCTGCTTTCGGTGGGCGCCTCACTCGGGCTGGTCGTCGCCGTCTTCCAGTGGGGCTGGCTGGTCGACGTCCTCGGCGTCCCCCACAGCGGCCCCGTCGTCAGCTTTCTGCCGATCATCCTGATCGGTGTGCTGTTCGGACTCGCCATGGACTACGAGGTGTTCCTGGTGTCCGGGATGCGCGAGGAATGGGCCCACACCGGCCGGGCCCGCCGCTCGGTCGTCGATGGCGCGCGCCACGGCGTACGAGTCGTCACCGCGGCCGCACTGATCATGTTCACCGTCTTCGCCGGGTTCTTCCCCCTGGACGACTCCCTGATCAAACCCATCGCCTTCGCCCTGGCCGTCGGCGTGGCCATCGACGCCTTCGCCGTCCGTATGACGTTCGTACCTGCGGTGCTCGCCCTCGCCGGGCGGGGCGCCTGGTGGCTGCCGGCCTGGCTGGACCGGATTCTGCCCGACCTCGACATCGAAGGCACCAGCCTGCAGAAGGCCGCCCCGGCGAACCGCAAGGAACCCCAGCCCGCCTCTTGAGCACTTCCGACGAGTTCGCGGAAGGCGGACTGAGAGACTGTGCCTCCCAGTAGGTAGCAAACCGGTCGTGGCTTCGGCACGGGTCACCGGCACATGATGAGCACAGGGAAATGAGACGACTGGTCGGACGAGGGTCGGTTACGGCCCTTGAACCGGGAGCCTGCAGCCCGCAGCCCGCAGCCCGCAGCACCTGTCAGAACACTCCCTGCTGCGTTCCGCAGGACACATTCGAGAGTGTGCACACGAGGGGAAATCGGGGTCAACTACCCCGCCGCCTGGGCCGTTTGACCGGCTCTCGCCCCGATCCTGAGGCGATGCGGCGGCTGCATCCCGACGGGCACGCCATCGCCAACACCCTGTCGATCCGGTGTCCACACCGCGCACAGCCCGGAGGCATCCGATGAACCGCAAGCGCCCGGCAACGGATCCGCTCATCGTGACCGTGCTTGTCTTTCCGGGGGTGCGGCTGCTCGATGTGACCGGACCCATCGAGGTGTTCACGACGGCGAACGCGTTCGGCGGGCGCTATCGGGTACAGATCGCATCCGAGGACGGAGCGGAGGTGATCACCTCCGCCGGGACCCGCCTCAGCGCCGACCTCTCCGTCGACGACGTACAAGAGCCGTGCGAGGTACTGGTGATCCCGGGCGGCCCGGAATGGGAAACGCTGATCAAGGACGACGCCCTTCTGGATGCGGTTCGGCGACTGAACGAGAAGAGCCGCTGCACGGCATCGGTGTGCACGGGAGCGTTTCTGCTGGCCGCGGCCGGACTTCTCAATGGCCGTCGCGCCGCGACGCACTGGCGGCATTCACGGCAACTGGCCTCTCGCTTCCCGTCCGTGCGGGTCCAACCGGACGCCATCTTCGTGCGGGACGGACAGATGATGACTTCGGCAGGTGTCAGCGCCGGTATCGACCTGTCCCTGGCGCTGGTCGAAGATCACTACGATGCGGAGGTCGCCCGGTCGGTTGCCAAGGACATGGTCGTCTTCATGCAGCGGCCGGGCGGCCAGTCCCAGTTCAGCGTCCGCTCCCGGGCGCCGCACACCCGCCAGGAGATGCTCCGCCGGGTCCTGGATGCCGTCGCCGAGAACCCCGGGGCGAACCACACACTCACGGCCATGGCCCGCAGAGCAGGCGTCAGCGTCCGTCACGTGACCCGGCTCTTCGACGAAGAGGTGGGAACCACTCCGGCCCGCTACGTCGAACAGGTCAGACTGGAAGCCGCCCAGGCACAGCTCGAGACGGGTGACGACCCCCTGCCGCTAGTGGCACGGCGCACCGGGTTCGGCTCACCCGAGTCGCTCCGCAGAGCGTTTGTGCGACACCTGGGTGTGACACCTGGTGCGTTCCGGACCAGCTTCCGTACGACCGGCGTGGGCACGAAGGATTCAGCACCCGCAGCGGTATCGCCGTAGCCAAGGCACGACAAGGCACAACCAGCCGATGGCGGCGAACTGGCAGTTCCCTGAAGCCGGATCAGCGGGCCTGGCCCACCGAACCGGCAGCCCCCACACGACGGACTGAGCAGCGTGGCGACGGTGCGGCGTGGCCACCTGCGGGAGTCCAGCATCCCGTCCGGCATCGCCGAGAACTCGGCCGCCCCACACGATCAGATCCTGAACGGTGACGCGCCTCACTTCCGTGGACCATGGGCATCGTCATGTACAGCCACCCTGCTCTCTGCCGTCGCCGCGCGGCGCTGTGATCGTCAGCGGTAGGTGGCCGGCTCGCATCCGTGGGCTCCAGATGGCCCAGGTGACAAAGGCGCCGGGCATGTCGAGCGGGGCCGTCGAATATTCCCGTGCCGTGCCGGTCGGTGGAAGTGCAGACTCGCTCCATGGCGGACATACACGCATTCCGGGACGCGGTCAGCCGCTGGGCGGCCGGCGGTCCCGGCAGACCGGCGAATGATCTGGTTGTGCAACTGGGGCTGCGGACGGCGGTGCTGCTGGAAGGACCGAGTGACCTCGCGGCCGTCGAGGCGCTGGCCGCACGGCGTGGCCGGGACCTGGCCGCCGAAGGGGTGTGCGTCGTGCCGATGGGCGGGGCGATGAGTGTCGGCCGTTACGCCGGTCTTCTCGGGCCACCCGGGCTTGGCCTACGCCTGAGAGGACTGTGCGACGAACGCGAGCAGCGCTTCTACGACCGTGGCCTGGAGCGGGCCCGGGCGCCGCACCGGGGCTTCTTCGTGTGCGTGGCGGATCTGGAGGACGAGCTCATCCGTGCGCTGGGCACAGCGCGCGTCGAGGAGATCATCCGGGCCGAGGGGGACCTGCGGGCCTGGCAGACCTTCCTGCACCAGCCCGCACACCACGGTCGGCCCCGGCAGCAGCAGTTGCGGCGCTTCCTCGGCACGAAGAAGGGCCGCAAGATCCGCTACGGCCGTCTCCTGGTCGAGAACCTCGACCCCGGACAGGTACCGGCCCCGCTCGACGACCTCTTCGCGAGTCTGTGACCGACACGCGAAAGCGCGGTCACGGCCGCTTCGGAGGCACCGGTTCCGGTGCGGGGAGAGTCGGGCGGGTGTCAGTGGGTGTGGGGATCGTTCTCGAGGCGTGCCTGCGCGTGGAGCGACTCCCGCTGTCGCCAGCTCCCGGGAGGCTCCCCGTGGTGCCGCCGGAAGGCCGCCGCGAACGCGTAGGGCGAGCTGTAGCCGACAGTGCGGGCGATATTGGTCATGCCTAGCTCCCCGGTGCGCAGGAGGTCGCGGGCGAGAGCCATCCGCCAGTCGGTCAGGTACTGCATGGGAGTCTGGCCGAGGGCGTCGCGGAAGGTCCGTGCGAAGGCCGCGCGGGACAGGCCGCTGATCGCGGCGAGTTCGGGAACCGACCAGGGATGGCCGGCGTTCTCGTGCATGGCCTGCAGCGCGGCGTTCAGCCGGGGATCCGCGGATGCCCGGTACCAGCGGGGTGCGGTCGGGCTGTGGCGGAAGTCGTTGCGGATGGCGAGCACCAGGAGAACGTCGAGGAGCCGGTCCAGCACGGTGGGTTGGCCGGGCTCGGAGGTGGCCAGCTCGTGCGACAGCAGCGCGATCACATCCCGCAGCGGATCGCCCACCGCCGCTGACAGGGTCAACACCTGCGGCAGTGCCTCCAACAGCCCACTGCCGATGTCGCCCGAGAACCGGTAGGCGCCACAGAGGAAGACCGTCGCCCGCGGGTCCTCGGAACTCCCGTCGTCGGCGTGCCGGGCCCGGAAGTCCTCCGGTTCGAGGCAGTCGGCGCCCGGCTCGTGCCCGATGTGGTGATCGGGGCCGCCGCGGACGAGCGTCACCTCCCCCGGCACGAGTTCCACCGCGCTGCCGGGGTCGTCCAGCCACAGCCATCCCCTGCCCCGGACGACGGTGTGCACGGCCAGCTGGATCGAGCCGGCCAGCCGCAGCCCCCACGGCGGCTCGGCCACCGTCCGGGCGAAGACGGCGCCGGAGGCGCGTGCCCGCGCAAGGCGATCGTGCAGTACATCCACGCGATCAGTATCAGCGAGACAACCACGCTGTACAAAGGCCTGAGCGTCTGACGTAAAAGAACGAGCTATACGCGCATTGATTCACTTGTAGCGCGCTCTCACGATTGATCCATGACTGGATCACCGCAGACCACACTCGTCCTCGGCGGCACCGGCCGGACCGGCTCGCTCGTGGCGAGGACGCTCGCCGAGCGGGGGCTGAGCGCCCGCACCGCTGCGCGCCATGGCGCCGACGTGCTGTTCGACTGGGACGACCCGACCACCCATACCGCAGCCCTCGCCGGAGTCGACCGCCTCTACCTCGTCACGCCCGTCCTGCGGGTCACCTACGCCGACCAGGTCGCCGACCTCCTCGACCTCGCCGAAGCCGCCGGGGTCCACCACGTCACGTACCTCAGTACCTACCGCGCCGACCAGGCGCCACCGGAGGTCGACATCAGGGCCGTCGAGGCCGACCTCACCGCCCGAGCAGCCATCACTCACTCCATCCTGCGCCCCGCCTGGGTGATGCAGAACTTCAGCGACGCCCACGTACCGGTCGTCGATGGCGTGATCACGGTCCCCGCCGGCAGCGGCAGGGAAGCCTTCGTCGACGCGGCCGACATCGCCGCGGTCGCCGTCGAGACGCTGCTCGCCCCCGACGCCCACGCCGGCGCGCGGTACGCGCCCACCGGCCCGCAGGCCCTCACCGTCGGCGAAGTCGCCGACACCATCGCCGCCGTGACCGGCCGACCTGTCACGCACCACGACATCGACCCCGACGTATGGATCGACGACGCGGTCGCTGCCGGACTCGTCCCGGCCGACTACGCGGTGATGCTCCGCTGGCTGACCGGCAGCGTCATCTCCGGCAACGGCTCCACGCCCAACGACGACGTCGAGAAGGTCACCGGCCGACCGCCTGCCACCTTCCACGATTTCGCCCGGCGCAGCGTCCACGCCTGGACCTCCCCGGTGGCGGGGTGACCATGTCCATCGCCGACATCACCGACTTCGCAGCGCTGGACCCGTTCTTCCGGATCATCCGGGAGGGGCTGGCGGGCCTCGTCGAGGGTGAGCACTTCTTCGACCTCTTGGCCGAGGACGTGGTCTTCGAGTACGTGATCTCCGTACCCGGCTACCCGCGCCGGGTTCAGGGACGCCGCGCGGTTGCCGACCTGTACCGCGGCTACGGCGATGGCATGGTCCTGCACAGCGCGGACGGACTCGCTGTCCACCAAGACCTCCAGACGTCCGTGGTCGTGCTGGAGTACGCGGTGCACGGACGGGCGGTCCGCACCGGGCGTGCCTACGACAACCACTTCGTCTCCGTGATCACCGTCAAGGACCGCAGGGTGACGCATTGGCGGGACTACCTGGACCCCGTCGCCGTCTTCCGCGCCATCGGATGGCCGGAGAAGGATGGCTAGAGGCCGAGGTGCGCCCATGCGGCCGAGGCGGTGTTGAGGAACTCGGTCCGGTTGGTGTCCGGTTGGTGTCCGCGGGCGTTGGCGTGAACATCCCGCCCTGTTCTCAGGGGCCTCGTGCCTCCCGAACCGGTGTCGAAACGCCGTCCGTTCTCGTGGCCGAAGCCACCCAACAGGTGCTGAGCGGAGGTGACTTGCTGGGTACGCTGCGATCATGCCGCGCTTGGTGGACGTCCCTGGGTACGTACGCTTCTGGACCGCCTCCGCAGTATCGGCTTTCGGCTCGCAGGTCTCCGGGCTTGCCCTGCAGATCCTCACCGCCGTCACGCTGAGCGCGTCTGCCACGGAGGTAGGCCTGGTCAGTGCGGCCCGCTGGGCTCCCTACCTGCTCTTCGGCCTCGTGGCCGGGGTACTGGTAGACCGCTGCCGGCGCAAGCCGATGATGGTCACCATGGATCTCGGCAGGGCTCTCCTGCTCGCTGCGATCCCCCTGCTGTACGCACTCGACCGGCTCAATATCGCCGCACTGTGTGTGCGTCTTCGCCTTCGGAGTGCTGTGCCTGTTCTTCGACGCGGCCAACCAGTCCTACGTGTGCCATGTAGCACCGAGGGAGTTTCCCATGACCAGGACCGGAGCCTGTTCTGGCCCGTCAAAGCGGTATTGCAGGGTTTCGACGTTCTTCTCACTCACCCGCTCACGCTCCCACATCTCACACTCTATGCAGGAGCGGGGGTGGAGACGCTCGCCAGACCTCCCCAGGTATCCGCTGCCTGACGAAGATCCTCCACATCCGGCTTCACATACCAGCGCTTCGTGGTCTTGACGTTGGTGTGCCCGGCCCAGCGGGCCAGGAGGTGATCCGGCACCCCGTTGTTCGCGAGGTACGTGAAGCAACTCGCGCGAGCGTCGTACAAGCGCACCCGCCGCAGCCCGTGTTCGTCCATGACCTTGTACACCCGCTCACGCAGCTGCCGCCCGTTGAGCGCCCTGCCGAGTTCGTCCACGAGCACGTACCCGCTGTCCTCATACCTCTCCCCCGCCGCCAGCTTCTCGGCCACCTGCATGGCCCTGAAACACGTCAGCGCCTCCCTGACCAGATCGGGCAGGGGAAGCTGCCGCTCAGCGGCGAGAGACTTGGTGTCCTTCTCCACCACGGTCTTGTTCCCCATCAGGGTCCGCGTGTTGGAAACGGCCAGGGCGGCCCTGCCCAGGTCGACATCGGCCCAGCGCATACCGCAGATCTCCGCCGGCCGCAGGCCCATCAGGGAGAGAAGAAAAGGGGCGTAGAGGCGGTCGTCCTTAATCGCGCGCACGAAGGCATGAACCTCCTCGACGTTCCAGGGCTGCACCACTGCCTTGGCGCTGCGCTCCGCCTTGCGTACGTTCCGAGGGATCGTGACCTCCTGGGCAACGTTCACGGCGACCAGGCGCCGGGCCACTGCCCGGTTCAGTGCCTCCTTCAGCCGCGCCAGGGACATCTCCACCGAGGTCACCCCCAGGCCCGTGCCCGTCTTGCCACCACGAACGCGGCCCTGCCCAAGCGCCCACCTCATCCACGCCTCGACGTGGTCCTCGGTCAGTTCCTGTAGCCGGATGTGCCCAAGCTTCCCCCGGACACGCCCCAGGGTCATCGTGTAGCTGTAGACGGTGCTCTCTTCCAGGTCATCCGCCTTCCTGTCGAGCCACTGGTCGCGCCATTCGTTCACCGTGATCTTGTTGGGCTCGACGAACGTCCCCTCGTAGCGACGGTTCGTGATGCGGGCGTACTCGACCGTCGCTTCCCTCAGCGTGCCGAAGGTACGGGTCAACTGCTTGCGCTTCCCGGTAGCGGGATCGCTCCCTACATCGACCACAAACCGATTACGGACCTGCCCCTTCGTATTCGGGGGGAGCTTCTCGATCGGAACGGACAGAATTGCTCACTCTCCTTGAGGGCGTGGAAAACTTCCACGCAGGCATAGGCGCCGCTGCGTTTCAGCGAAGGGCGCCGCGGTCATCAGGGCAGCAGGCGACAGGACCGTTCGCTTCTCCCATGGGCCGGCGGCTCTGTCCACCCTGTCCGGTACGGCTCCCCCGCTGAGCTCAGCCGAATGGGAACACCTTCAATGGTCGTCACCATCGCCGGTTTGGCCAACCGGCAATCATGGTCTATGTTGCGCTCGCCACTGGCTGGGATCCGGCCTCACCATCCCCGATGTGACCTCGATCAGGAGCCCACCCCGAAGGACCGAAATACAGGGTCACGCCATCGGGGACGAGCACTAACACTCATCCCGTGAGGCAGTTGAGGTTGCGGGCGCCGTGCACCACGAGGAAGTGCAGCGCGGTCACCGGAGACCGTATCGCCCGTACCCTTCGTGGTGTCTACGGCGTCATAGCGGGCGCCCAACCACTGGAGGCAACACCCCGTGCTGATTGCTCAGCGTCCGTCCCTGACCGAAGAGGTCGTCGACGAGTTCCGCTCCCGGTTCGTGATCGAGCCGCTGGAGCCGGGCTTCGGCTACACCCTCGGCAACTCCCTGCGCCGGACCCTCCTCTCGTCGATCCCGGG
>NZ_JBIBKX010000033.1:0-62128 GCF_042959425.1 Streptomyces sp. NPDC007896
AGGCTAGGAGCATCTGGCGCCCAAGCCCCCGCGGTAGCTTGAGGCGTCACCTGAAATAACGACGCCAGTTGTGCGCCGACACCTCGCCTCTGATAAGGAAGACGCGCAGGTTTCGTTCCAGCGGGACTTGACGTTGTACATGGCAACCGCATGGGGATGATTCAGACGGGCAGTGGCCTGGGCCTCGCTGCGGAAACGTTGCCTCGTGGCCTCGTCCTGACTCGACGGCGAGCAGTCGGGGAGGACACGAAGCCCGCGCGGGTGGCCGACCCCTTCACCTCCCGAGACAGGCCGGGCTTCTCCGCGTTCTCCTCGGACTTCACCACTGTCCCGAGGAACGCGGCCACAGCCGCCGCTTCGGCCTTCTGCTTGATCTCGCCGGTCAGCGGCGACTCCGTCTTGCCGTCGGTGTCCCCCGCGGCCGCCTGGCCGCCCGAACTCCGCGCCGACTGCTGGTTGTCGGCGGCCTTGGCCCTGCCGGAGCCCGAATCGGATCCGCTGCCGCAGGCGACCAGCGAGAACAGCAGCACAGCGGCGGGAACGGCGGCCACGGTAGGGGACTTACGACTCATCAGGATCTCTCCGTGCAAGGGTCTTCAAGGCCCGGGGATCGGACCTCGGGGGAATGTCAATGACCCTAGAAACACGCCCTCCAGAACAAGCCCAGCTGGTTGAGGAGTACCTCAGTGGACCGTAGATCAGCGCGGAACGCCGCGTTGGACGGCGCCCCGTCCGCCTGTCCGCGCGGCCTCGCCAGCGGTCCCGGGGTTGTCCCCGGACGGCCACGGCTTCCACCAGGCGTGACCTGTGTGGGTCGTCAGGTCGCCTGACGGAATCCCGACGATGCCGATCCGGACGAATGTTGTCTCCCTGAGGGGCTCAGGCCTCCTGACTGCACAGGCCGAGCACGCCGCGCGCGGATTGGAAGGCGGCTCGCTTGACCCTGACAGCCCGCCATCGTCAAAACCCCCATACCGTCAGAGTCGGCAGGATCGGGTTCAGGCGCGGGAGGAGGGAGCGACTGCCCTGGCGCCTCCGGAGGCGCCGGTGTGTCCGGAGTGCGGTCTGGAGGCGGACCGGTTTCCGACGCTGTCGCAGGCGTGGATGCTGTTGGAACCGTTGGAGCCGGAGCATGTGGTGGCGGCGCATTTGGTGCCGCCACGTCACCGTTGGGTGATCAATTCCGACGGAGTTGCGTGGAATCTATGGATGGCCGAGCCGTTGACGAGGACCGTGTCCGCCGATATTGACGAGGCCGATAGACGACACGCGGATGCCCCAGCCGACCCAGGCTGGGATTCCCCTGCCAGGCGATACAACTCCGTGAGCCACCAGCCGGAACATACGAGACCGGACGGCACAGCGGAGGCGGAACGCAACCCGGCAGGCTCGGCAAACAACCAAGCAGGTCGACGCCGGTGGCCCGCTCGACAAGGAGCGGGATGAGGTCTCCTGCGTCGGCAAGCCGCAGCGGGTTGTACAAGCGTTGCGCACGCCGCTCGTTCTCCCCGCGCATCACAGGTTCTCCCATGATGTATCGGGCGGCTCGTCGGTTCAGCGAACCGCAGACGGAATTCGGTGACGTGCGGGTTTGTAGCTTCCCGGAAAGAGGGATCCCGCGTACGTGATGGCCGGTGTCCCGGCGGCTGGGAGGTACCGGAAGGCGTAGGGGCGCTGCCGGTGTCCCAGCGGGGGGTTCGTACGATCGGACGGTGACCCAGCAGACTACGGTGCGCATGAGGCGGAAGCAGGTCTTCGGGACTGTCCTCTGCGGTGTGATCGCCCTTTCCCTCTTCGGTGTCGCCGCCTACATGGCCGTCTCGGCCGTCGGGCGCTTGGGGCTGGTCGGGCATCAGCTGACCATGCGGGTCACGGACTGCGAAGCGTCCGCGCCGGCCACGACATCCCGGGGCGGCGGTCATCCCGACCTCGATTGCAGGGGGTTCGTGGATCCGGCGCGGACCTCTGACGGCGGGAAACGCTGGATTACGGCGACCGGTTTCTCCTCCGAGCCCGTCTTCGGCGCGCCCCTGGAAGTGGCCAAGGAGCCGTGGGGGTCTTGGGTGCCGGTGGATCAGGGCGGCTGGAACCGGCTGGGCCGCGCGCTCTCCCCGCTGATCCCGCTCGCCTTCGCGGGCTTGTTCGCCAAGGCGAGCGTGGCCGCTTACCGGGGCTGGAGGAACTCCAGGCGGTTGCCCGCGGGGGCCTCGGCGTAGAAGGGGCTGCGCACCCGAAGCCGGCGCAGGGCTCATCGGGCAGGGGCGACGTCCAGCGACGTATTCCGTCACCTGGAGAGCCCCCATTCGTCGGTTGCCCTCAGCAGGCGGCAGGTGCGACGGCGGCCTCAGGCCTCCTTCGGGGGTAGCTCGCGTCCACGCGGTGGATCGGCGAGCACGGCGCCGTGTCGTCCCCGCGCCCACAGGGGCATTTCGGAGGTACCCCATCCTGCCCACCGAACTCACCGCGTAGCCTCAAAGACGAGATCACCGAGTGGTCGTCGATAACCGAAGTCGTCCATGGCCGCCCGGCCGCGATGGGTGTGGATGCCGTAGAAGGTGACCAGGTGGGTGCACATCACGAGCAGCCAGTGCAGGCTGGCCCGCCACCCGCCACCCGCCATCGATTCGCCGTGGATGCACGGGCGAGAGTGGCGACTTCCACTGAGCGCTGGAGGCACTGGCGTGCGGCTGGGGCACACTGGCAGCGACTCTTGTCGGCGACCCGGCCTGGCGACCGTCAGCATCAAGGGTGTGCCCTCGCGCCTGTGCCTGGACGTGACCAGCGGAGCCACCAGCAACGAGCCCTCCGATGGAGCTCTGGCCCTGCACCGGCAGCAGCAACCAGCGCTGGACCACGAGTTGACGGACCGACTCGGACGGATCCGGACTCACCGCCCCAGCGGTGAGTCCGGATCCCAACGCGACTTGCGCATCCGGCTGCTGAGGCGGGCGCCGAGGTCGGGCTCCACGGGGCCCGCGGGCTGCTCTCCGAGGTGGGCGGCCAGGTCGGGGCCGTGCAGGTCCACGGCCGACTCGATGAGGTCGGCGAGGCTGGTGGCGGCGCCCCGGCCCTTGCGGATGCCGGTGACGCCGGTGACGAGCGCGACCGCGAAGGCGGGCCACCACCAGATGCCGAGCAACAGGTAGAGCGCAGCCCACGCGGTGAGCCGGGCGGCGCTGGCGAACGCGTCGCGTGCCGCGCCGAGTTCGGTCCGCACAGTGTCGGGGACGACGAGCCAGAGCCGGGGCCAGGAAGCGGCCAGGTCCAGCCCGTAGGCCGCCTCGACCCGGACCTGGCAGGCGCGCAGCCGATCGCCGATCCAGGTGGGGCGGGCCGGTTCGACCAAGCAGATCCGGTCGGCGCGCAGCATCGCCCGGCGCACCGCGACCGGATCGACCGAGCCGTTCGCGACGGCGGTCAGCTGGGCGGACCTGGCCCGCCGCCGGTCCACCAGCCAGCGGGCGGGCCGACGCTCACCCGGGAGCGTCCACATCGCCTCGACCAGCCTGCCGCCCGCGCCGGCGGCCAGCCCGGCGGCCACCGCGCCGGCCAGCACAGCGGCCAGGACAAGCGCCGTGCCACCCGGCGATTTGAGGGCCGGACTGGCCGCCCAGGCCGTGACCCGGTGGCTCAACTCCGAGTAACCGAGGGCGTGCCGCTGACCGAGCTCGGCCGCCGCGGCGGCCGCGGCCAGGTAGAGCAGGCCCGGGACCGCGACCAAGGCCGCCCACCGGTCGGCGAGCTGCTGCCCGACCCCCGCCAAGAACTCGGTCATCCGGGCAGCGGTCCCGCCGTGAGCGGGTCCCCGGATGCCGCGCACCGGGGCGGGAGTTGGCCCGACCGGACCCGCCCGTGGCCGGCGCACCAGGCGCGCGGGCACACCCACTACCGCGCGCCGCTGCCCGCCTCGGCCCCGGGCAGCTGCCCGGGGTAGCCGGCGCGCCAGGTCGCCGACGGGTACAGTCCCTTGCCCTCGGTCCTGCGCACCATCGCGTCGAGCGCGTCGAGTTGGGTCTCCAGCTGCGGATCGATCCGGCCGGCCCGCAGCGCCTGCTCAGCGTGCTGGTAGAGCGGCCCGAGACCATTGCTCCGGGCCAGGTCGGCGAGCGCGCTGTCACCGAGTTCGCGGCAGAATGCGGCGACCTTCACCGCCAGGTCGATCCCCATGCGCACCTCGCATTCCACCACGGGCGGGGCGTACCAGCCCTCAGCCGACCCGTGCTCCAGGTTAGAGCATCGGCTTGCCATTCAAGGGAGTTGTCGATCAGTCGGCACGGTCAGGAGCCGGAGTGCAGGTAGCCGGCCCAGAGTGACGGTGTGTCGGGTAGTCGGCCGCGCAGGTCGAGGGTCACCCGGTGGAGGGCTTCGGCGGCGCGACGGGTGTCGAGCCGACGATCGGTCGGCGGGCCGGTGGTCAGCCGTGCGTAGAAGGCCTGGGCAAGGCCGGCGGCGATCCCGTCCTCGATCTCCCAGAGGGTGCCGACGACTTGGGGGAAGCCGGCCAGCTGGAAGGCGGAGACCAGGTGGATCGACTCGTCGATCAGCTCCGCGTTGTCCGTGACGGCGGTCCGGCAGGCGGAGAGATAGGCGAGCCGCGCGCCGTCCAGCGTGACCGGGGCCAGGCCCGCGACGGTGAACGGAGCACTGCGGTGGTCGGTGAGCAGCAACCGGCTGCGGGAGGGATCGACGAGGTCGCTCTCGGCGTGGCAGGCGACGTGCAGCACCGAGCAGCCGGGCAGCTCCTCAAGGACCCGGGCGCGCGTGGCCGGCCCGGCGGCGAGGCGGCCGACGTCGCCCGGCAGGTCGGGATCGGCGAGCAGGACCGGCGAGGGGAGGCGCGACAGCAGCGCGGCCGCCTCGTCCGCGGCCCGCTCCAGGTCCGGCGATCCGGCGACGATCAGCGACGTGCCGGGACGGTCCGGCCTGGCCGCCCGCTCCCGAGCGTAGCCGAGGGCGCGCACGGTCGGCGTGTACGAGGAGACCACCCGGTCCAGGACGGTCCGCGCGCCGGACCGTCGGGAGGGCCGCTCCCGGTGGTGGCCGGCCGCGTGCAGCGGTCACGCGGCTCCCTCCTGGTCGATGGCGGCCGCCAGGAGCACGGCGGCGTCGGCGCGGAAGAGACGCTTCATCGGACGGGCTCCTGTTCGCGGGAGGGGTGGGTCAAGGGGAGGGCAAGGTCGTTACCGGCGGTGCGGGGAACAAGGTGGCCGTGGAGGTGTTCTTCGCGATTCGCCTGTGTCATGAGACATAGGGCGGCGGTGGCTGACTTCACCGGAACTGAATGAGTCAACGATCGTGTGCGTGGGCCTGAGTCCACCTGCTGAGGCGATGTCGCCGAACGAGGGGATTCGGGACGCTCGAGTGCGAATGCTCTGTGTCAGAGCACGTCACCTCCTGCGGTGTTGTGCCCGGCATGCTGCTGGCCTCCAGGCGGCGGGCTCGGGTTACGGTCTTGGTGTGGTCGGTGAGGTGGATGTGCGATGGCTGCTGGTGTCGGTGACGACGGCGGGGGCCGCGCCGTCGTTGCGGATGCAGGTGTGGCGGAAGCTGAAGGGGCTGGGGGCGCTGTATCTGCAGCAGTCGGTGTGCCTGCTGCCGGATCGGCCGCCGGTCGCGCGGGCGCTGTCCGAGCTGGGTGAGCGAGTACGGGCGGACGGGGGGCGTATGCGTGTCGTCCACATTGAGGTCGCCGACGGTGCTGAGCGGGCGGAGCTCGCTCAGGAGTTGGGCGCGGCTGTGGAGACCGAATATGCGGAAGTGCTGGAGCGGCTGCCGTCGTTCTTCGCCGAGTTGGAGATGGAGGCCGCACGGGGGCGCGCGGTCTTCGCGGAGGTCGAGGAGTCCGAGGCGGACCTGGAACGGTTTCGCTCGTGGGTGGCGAAGATCGAAGCGCGGGACTACTTCAGTGCGCCGCTCGGGGACCGGGTGCGGGTCGAACTGGACCGCGCTGCTTCGGCGTTGGCAGAGTTCGAGGCCGCCGCGCTGGCCGGAGAGGACCACGACGGCCAGGGTGCGCCCGCATAGTCATGGACCGTCCGTTACAGGCCCGCCAGGAACAGTGCCGCCGAGACGATCAGTCCGGCCTCGACCAGCCGGCCAGAGACCCGGTCGCCCGCTTCGCCCTCGGTGCGATACCCCTGGCCGTGGCAAGGGCCCTGCTCTGACCCACGCCACGCTGCCCCCGCTCAAGACACGCGGCTACTTCTGTGGTGAGGCGGTGGGCAGTCCGGCGAGGCGGCGTACGACGGTCAGGCCGTCGTCGGTGCCCGGCCAGTGCCGGGTCAGCGCCTGCGGACCGGCCCGGCGGATGACGGCACGCAGCACCAGCGCCACGGCGATGGCGTCGTCCGCGTACCCGAGCACCGGGATGAAGTCGGGGACCAGGTCGATGGGCAGGGCGAGGTAGCCGGCCAGGATCCACAGCAGCCAGCGAGTGCGGCGCGGCAGTTCGCGGTCGCGGGCCAGGCGGGAGATCAGGCGGAGGAGATCGGGCAGGAGGCGTACGGCCTCGGTGAGCAGGTTGCCCTTGGGGCGGGCGAGGGCCAGGGTCGCGAGCAGGAGCAGCCAGCACAGGAGCAGGCCGGTCGCGATGCCGATCAGGGTTTGCCACACCGTTGACTCCCGGGCTCACTCCGCGGGGCCGGAACGCCCCCCACCGAGTGATGTTACGGGTGTAACATTCCGGCCAGCTGCGGGGCCGCCTCCCCCGTCGGTCCCGCAGCGCCCTCCTCTTCCTCCGCCCCCTGGACACGTGCACCCGCCTGCGGCCTGCACACCAGGCCCGGTGTCCGAGGCCGCAGTGCAGGCCCTGCGGGCTCAATGGCGTGACGGCGAACGGCTCGTGCCCGGCACCGGCGGTTCCCGGAGGCCGTCATGCTCCGACGGCGGCGCCCGGCGAGCCGTGTGCTGCCTATGAGTCAGGGATGCATCCCGGGGAACGAAGCCGGAACCTCATGCTCGGACGGCATGTCTGCGTGGTGCTCCCTGGCCCCTGACACGGGTACGCCGGTGTGCGGGCGTGTCGACCCGGTCGCTGTCGTGTGGGGCTGGCGGACGGAGCGCCGGATGCGGGGTGTGACAGGGCGCAGTCGGACGCGGGCGTCGAGGCCGGTGCCGGGGGCTTCGTGGAGGGTGATGTCGCCGCCGGAGGCGTGGACGAGGTGGCGGACGATGGGCAGGCCGAGGCCGGTGCCGTCGTGGGGGGAGTCGGAGGCGCGCCAGAAGCGGTCGAAGGCGCGTGCGCGGTCGGCGGCCGGCATGCCGGGGCCCTGGTCGATGACGCGCAGTTCGGCGCCCGGTGCCCGGGCCAGGGTGAGGGTGGTGCCGGGCGGGGAGACGCGCAGGGCGTTGGCGAGGAGGTTGTCGATGATCTGTTCCAGGGCTCCGGGGACCGCCCATACCCGTCCGGCCGGTGCCCCGGCGATGGCGATGGTGACGTGCTGTTCGGCGGCGAGGGGTTCCCAGGCGGCGGCGCGGTCGGTCACGACGGTGTCGAGGTCGACGGCCTCGGGTGTGGTGGCGGAGTTCTCCAGGCGGGCCAGTGCGAGCAGGCCGTGGACCATGCGGGAGAGGCGTTCGACTTCCTCGAGGGTCTCGTCGAGGCTGGTGTGGGCGCGCGGGTCGAGGTAGGGCTCGAAGTTCTCCAGCCGCAGGCGCAGGGCGGTGAGCGGGGTTTTGAGCTGGTGGGAGGCTTCGGAGGCGAAGGCGTACTGCCCGTCCAGCAGGCGCTGCAGGCGGGTGGCGGTGCGGGTGAACGCGCTGGCGAGGCGGCGCAGTTCGGGCGGGCCGGTGGTGGCGTCGGGCGGGCTGGTCAGGCGGCCGTCGGCGAGTCGCGTGGTGGCTTGTTCCAGGGTGCGCAGGGGGCGGGTGATCCAGCGGGCGAGACCAAAGGCGACCAGCGCCACCGCGGCCAGGACGCACGCCCCGACCAGGGCGAGGGCGAGCCAGATCCGGTGCACCTGGTCGTTGACCATGGTCACCGGGTACGTCACCCGCAGCGCGCCGCGGATGGTGGTGCCGGAGGCGCCGGGCAGGGTCGCCGTCAGCAGGTCGGTGCCGTCGGTGTCGGTGCGGGTGGCAACCGTGCGCCGGTTGCGCAGGGCGGTGGCGATGTCCGGCTCACCGGACAGGTCGGTCCCGGCCGCGGTGCGGCCGCCGGAGTCGACCAGGACGGCGCCCTGCCGGTCGACCACGACGACCCGGCCGCCGGTTTCGGCGGCGTATTCCCCGGCCAGGCGCGGAAGTTCGGCGGTGTTGCCCTTCTCGATGTTCTCCTCGGCGACCTCGGCGAGCATCGATGCATCCCGCTCGACCGACTGCGAGAAACGGGACTCCTCGCCGCGGGCGTAGAGGGCGGCGCGCGGGGACCTGGTGGCTGAAGCCGTGGCGGTGCGGCATCTGCGCGATGGCCGACAGCGTCATGCTCTTGTGGAACCGCCGCCCGATCAGCGTCTTGATCCGCGCCAGCGTCCAGGTCTGGTCCGGCCAGCCGTGCGCTACCGGCCCCCTGGCCAACTCCCGCTCAAGCACCGCGAACAGCGCCTCACTCAGCTTGGGCCTGGACGCCTGCCCCTTCGACTCCAGGCCCGGTGCCACCGCGCTCCCATGCCCGGTGTCACCGCTGTACTGACCGCACGCTGACACGTAACTGCCCGGCGATGGCTGCATTGTCGTGTCCCAGGGCGAATAACTCGGCCGCCTGCACCTGGATGTGCTCGCGAAACGCCCGTCGTTCCGCGGTCAGCCGTCCCCTTGCGGATACCTCATGTGACCGGCCTACCGCGACAACCACAGCTTTTCGACCCCAACGACATCACGTCGGCAAGGTCAGTAACTCAGCCCAAAGTCAACGGCATGACTCTGCTGGTGATGTTGGTAAGCCGCTGACGGCTGGCTGCGCTCGGTGCTTGGCTGGGAGTGTGCGGGGTGGTGTCGTCGGTGGAGGTGGTCGCGGTGTCGCTGCGGCCGGAGGATCACCAGCGAATCCCGGTACGGACCGTGCAAACGGCGCGGGCGGCGTGTCCGAAGAGCACCCCGGCCATGCTCATCCGGGACCGGTTGGATGTCCTGTTCGAGGACGAGGAGTTCGCCGGTCTGTATCCGGATGACGGCAGGCCGGGACTGTCGCCGGGGCAGCTCGCGCTGGTGTCGGTGCTGCAGTTCGCGGAGAACCTGTCCGACCGGGCGGCGGCGGACGCGGTCCGCACCAGGATCGACTGGAAATACGCGCTCGGCCTTGAGCTGGAAGATCCTGGATTCGATCACTCGGTCCTGTGCGAGTTCAGGTCCCGGCTGGCCGAACAGGACGGCGCCGCCGACCAGTTACTGGAGCTGATGCTGGACCGCCTGGTGGCGGCAGGCCTGCTCAAGGCCGGGGGCCGGCAGCGTACCGACGCCACCCATGTACTGGCCGCGGTGCGGACCCTCAGCCGCCTGGAGCTGGTCGGAGAGACGCTGCGAGCAGCCCTGGAGGAACTGGCCGAGGCCGCCCCCGCCTGGCTGGCGCCGCAGATCGAGCCCGAGTGGGTCAAGCGATACGGGCGCCGGGTGGAGATTGGCAAACTGCCGGGCGGGAAGGCGGCCGTGACCGCCCGGGCCGAGGAGTACGGCCGGGACGGACAGAAGATCCTCACCGCCGCCTGGGCCGCCTGCGCCCCACCCCACCTGCGGCTTCTTCCCCAAGTGGAGATTCTGCGTCAGGTCTGGGTCCACCACTACTTCTGGGACGTGGACGGATTACTGCGCTGGCGGGACGGCCACGCCCTGCCGCCCGCCTCACTGCGGTTCGACTCCCCCTACGACACCGACGCGCACTACTGCGTCAAACGGGACACCGCCTGGAGCGGATACCGGACACATTTCACGGAAACCTGCGACGAAGAACGCCCTGAGCTGGTGGTCCATGTCGCCACCACCACCTCCACCGTCCAGGACATCGAGCTGACCGACACCATCCACGACGAGCTCGCCGAGCGGCAGTTGCTGCCCGCGGAGCACGTCGTCGATTCCGGCTACATCTCTCCGGCACGTATCGAGCGGGCCCAGCGAGTGCACGGCATCACTCTGCTCGGCCCGGTCACCGCCGACCACAGCGCCCAGGCCAAGGCCGGTTCGGGCTTCGACAAGGCGGCCTTCACCATCGACTGGGACAACAAGCAGGCGAACTGCCCGCGCGGGGCCACGAGCGTGTCCTGGACCGAGCTGAGAATGAAGGGGAACACCTATCTGCAGGCCCGGTTCGCCGAGGCAGACTGCCGGACCTGCCCAGACCGCGCACGATGCACCTCTTCAGTCACCGGGCCCCGCTCCATCGCCATGCTCCCCCGGCCGCTGCACGAGATCCAGATGAGCAACCGGCTCGACCAGCGCACCGAGCAATGGCAGCGCCGCTACGCGATCCGCGCCGGCATCGAAGCCACTCTCTCGCAGAACGTCCGAGCCCACGGCTTGCGCCGTTCCCGCTACCGGGGCCTGGCGAAGACCCACGTCCAGCACGTTCTCACCGCCTTGGCCTGCAACGTCACCCGGGTCTCCGACTGGATATCCAGCACCACCAGAACCCGCCGCCGTACCACGCACTTTCACGCGCTATGCGCAGTCGCCGCATGACCTGGACAACATCACCAGCAGAGTCACGGCATTGTCTTTAAGGTCAGCCTCTCCGAATCGTGCTCACCGATGCGCCTCTAGCGCGACCTCGCGGTGTACGCGCGGAACGCGGCCAGCGCGCCTGCCCCGAACCAGCAGATCTCGAACACCGCCCGGGCCGCCCCGTGCAGCGGGTGGTCGGCCGTGGAGGCCGCGAACTGCCCCCACAGGACGGCGAGTCCGGCCACCACCAGCACCGCGACCCGGGCCACCCACCCGGCGTAGACCAGCTGCGCGCAGGGGTAGCCGTTGTGGAGACGGGTGGGAGTGAGCGGGGCAGATGTCAATCAACGGACCGAACCCTCCGTGGGTAGTTTCACGGATGCGCTGCGGGTCCGCGATACGCCAGGCTCGTGCAGATGCCCGGGTTTCGCGGTGTGGCGCCCGCGAACGCGGACATCCCCGGCAGCCATGAAGGAGGAGTAGACCGTGAAGCTGATGAGCGCGGATCGCCGGCAGGCAGCCCCCCCGCCCGTGTGAGGACGACCGTTTCCGGGACATCATCTGGCCCGCGTCCTTCCGCAATGCGCCCCGGGTCCGTGTCCCTGCGCACGCGCTTGCCGTGTTGGTGGTCATCACCGCGGTGTGCGAGGCGTTCCAGGGCTTCTACGCGGCTGACAACCCCGATTACGCTCAGGACCGCGCGGACAACGTGCTGCTTGTGGCGGGACTGAGCGCGGTGCCGCTGTTGCTGATGTGTGGGGTGCTGATCGGCGCCCTGCAGTCCTGGCGTGGGGTGCCGTACTGGATGCTGGCCTTCGCGGCCTGGACGACGTCAGTGCTCGTGACCCCGGTCTTGCTGCTGGCGATCGGCCTGATGGCGGAGCCGGAAAGCCCCTGCGGGGCGAACAATCCGGAGCATCCGCTCTCGGGGATTGTGGTGCCATTCTGCGTGGTGATGGCGCTGGCCGCCGGATCGTTGGCCGGGTGGATCGCGTGGGTGCTCTTGCGTCGCCGGGCGCGGCCCGTGGCGCTGTACGCGGTGTGGCTCGCTACGGTCGCTGTCACCATCGTGCTGACCTTGGCACCGCCGCTCCACACGGCTCAAACCTGCGGTCCGTACGGGATGGGCTGAGCTTGAAATTCAACCTCTGGCCTCGAACGTCGCGTCGTACGCGCTCACTCATCCGGGGGTTCGCCGGGCAGGCGGACGGCCTTCGCATGATCATGCATTCCGCCACGGAATCACGTTCATACGAAGGCCGCAGAGAGTGAGTGTGCTCCAGCACGATGCCCGACGGGACGCGTTCGACTTCACGTCACACTTCCGACGGTCGACCACCTGCCCGGCGGCCAGGACCCGCTGCCCGTCTGGCTGTGGTCCTCGAAGACCGGCATAACCAGCGCGGACGTCGACCTGCGCTGGCAGGCGTTCCTGCGGCGCTTCGATCTTGAGCACACCTTCCGCATGATCAAGCAGACGCTCGGCTGGACCCGCCCGAAGCTCCGCAGGCCCGAGGCGGCGAACCGGTGGACCTGGCTGGTCATCGCGGTCCATACCCAGCTGAGGCTCACCCGCGACGCCGCCGCTGATCTCCGCCACCCGTGGGAGAAACCGGCCGATCCCACACGGCTCACCCCGGCCCGCGCCCGCCGAGGGTTTCGCGACCTCCAGGGCAGCACGAGACACGCTCAGGGCCTACGGCCGATGAAGGCGAGCAAGCGAGTCTGCACGTCGGCGCTTTCGGGTACCTCGGCCCGTGGTCCGTACTGCCCGCTCTTGCGGAGCACGTCGTCGAGCGGCAGCATCCCGTCGAGCAACTGGGCGCACCTGCCAGGGTCGAGGCGCTCCTCCTGGCCGGTGGCCCGCGCCAGGTCCCAGGTGTGCATGAAAACGTCGGCGGTGTAGAACCGGTCGACCGCCTGGTCCAGCGGGACCTCTCCGATGTGCTGGTTCGACAGCATCCTGTGCGCCGTGGCCGGATCGTCGAGGAGGGCCTGCACCCCGTCGCTGTGCACCGTCCAGGCTGCCACCGGGTCGTCGTCCACCGACGGCCCTTTCGGCAGTTCGACTCCGGCGCCAGCCTTCAGGAAGTCCGGGAACCACTCGACAAGGTGGCGCACCACATCCCGGGCGGCCCACCCCTCGCACGGCGCTGGGTTGTCCCATGCCCCGGGACGCACTCCGCGCACGCGGTCCGTGAATACCCCTGCGACAGTGCGGTGCTCATCGGCTGCCCTCGTCATGACCTCAAGCCTTCCTTCTCGGTACGTCGGTAGGCGTTGCCGCTCCGGCGGCCGCTGAGCAGCTCGTCAAGCCGCTCCTGGCCTCCCCGGGCGCCGCGTTGCATGCCGCTCTTGATCATCGAGTCGCGGGCCTCGATGGAGTCCATGAAAGATTTGGTGGTGACCCGGGTGCGACCGCGGAGGTCCTCGAAGGCGATTGTCTCCAGGCTGACGCCGTCCGGGAAGCCTATTGGTCGGGGGCCGGGTGCTGAACGCACCGAGCTGTGGCATAGAGAGCCGGACGGGCCGATCCCAGCCCGCCCCGATCAGTGCCATCAGGCGTCCGCGCCGACGGAAATGCGGGCGGCCCGCACGTCCCCCAGGTAGCCGCGGGGCCACAAGGTCTCGTGTGGAGCGGGCAGCGGTCCCTGACGGCGCTGGAGGCCGACGATGTGCCGGACGACCACCTTCGCTTCGGCCAGGGCCGCGGACCTGCCGTTGCGCATCAGCCAGCAGGTCGGCGACTGGAGCAGCCGCACGTCCTCGTGCCCGGCACTGCAACCAGCGCCGGGCGTCAAGAAGGCCGGTACGCCTACCGCGTGGCGAGTTCGCGTACCGTCGCCATGTCGTTGAACGGCAGCAGTTCCTCGTTGACGATCTGGTAGGGCTCGCTGCCTTTGCCCGCGATCAGGATGACGTCGCCGTGCCCTGCGGCGGACAGGGCGAAGGAGATGGCGCGGCGGCGGTCGGTGAACCGCTCGAAAGTGGTGCCGCTCGCGAGCAGGCCCGGGACGATCTGATCCATGATCGCCCGGGGGTCCTCGTTCCGGGGATTGTCCGAAGTGAGAACGCACAGATCGGAGTAGGTGCCGGCGATCTCCCCCATCCGGGCGCGCTTGGTGACGTCCCGGTCCCCGCCGCAGCCGAAGACCGTGACGACCCGGCCAGAGGCGAAGCCGCGGATGGTGGTCAGCACCTTCTCCAGTGAGTCCGGGGAGTGCGCATAGTCCACGATGACGGACGTGCCGTCCGGGGTCTCGTAGCGTTCGAACCTTCCCGGGATCGGAGGCATCTGCTCAAGTGCGGCGACCAGTCCGGCCAGATCGTGCCCGATGAGGTGGCAGGCTGCGACAGTGGCCAGTGCGTTGGAGACGGAGAACCGTCCAGGCACGGGGATCGCCGCCGGATACTTGTGGCCGGCGTGGTGCAGGGTGAAGCGGGTGCCGACGGCGTCCATGGTGAGGCCGGTCGCCCGGTAGTCCGCCTCCGCGTCGATGCCGTACGTGACGACCGCGCCGGGCATCATCGCCCCGATGCAGGCTCCGACCGGGTCGTCGGCGTTGACCACCGCACGCCGGCACAGCCCCTGGAACAGACGCAGTTTGGCGTCCCGGTAGTTCTCCATGGTGCCGTGGTCGTCCAGGTGATCCTGCGTCAGGTTGGTGAACACCCCTACGTCGATGAACGAGTGGTCGAGGCGGTGGGTCAGCAGGCCCATCGACGTGGCTTCGAGCGCCACGGTGCCGACACCGCGGTCGCGCATGCACCCGAGCAGATACTGGAAGTCCGGCGACTCCGGTGTGGTCAGTACCGACATCGGCATCGGGATCAGTTCGTCGCCGATCCGGCTGCCGCCCGTCCCGATGACCCCCACCCTGGCGTGCTCGGCGACCCTCAGCACCGACTCCACCATGGAGGAAACCGACGTCTTCCCGTTGGTGCCCGTGACGGCCACCATCTTCATCTGCCGGCCCGGCTCCCCGTGGTAGCGGGAGGCGACGACCGCGGCCGCCTTGCGCGTGTCCGCGACGGCTACGACGCATACACCAGCTGCCGACGCCCAGGTCGCGACCGGAAGTTGCGCCGTCGCGGAGTCGATGAGTATCGCCACCGCGCCGCGTGCGAGAGCCGGTCCGACGGACTCGGGGCCGCCCTCGCGATGGCCGGGTACCGCGATGAACAGGGATCCCGGAGCGGCGCGGTGGGCGTCGAAGCAGGTGCCTCCGGTAATCCTCGTCTCCGGATCGCCCTCGATGACTTCATGATCGTGCCCGGCGAGCAGCTCGCTCAACTTCACAAGGGTCCTCTCGAAGATGCACCGGCTGCCGGTTGTCCGGCGGTCGGCGCGCAGGCGGCGCCAGGGCACCAAGGGATGACAAAGCAGGAAATTATGGCGAGGACCGCCGCCGTGCGGTTACAGAGGTGGGGAGGGGCGCCCGCGCAGAAAATAGTCCGCCCGCAGGGGCGGAATGACCTGGGAAATGCCGAGAATTGCCCGAAATCGCTAGCCGTGACCGTGCAACGCGCGACAGTAGATCGCCGACGCGTTCACCGGGTCGACGGCCGTCGCGCACGCGGCGGACGGGCACAGGGCATGAGCGGCCTGGAACAGGCACTCCCTCACTGCGCATGTGCGACCCATGTGTGGAGTGTACGTCCAGCCGCCGGGGCGATCGCCCACCGCTCGCTCGCACATCTGCGTTGCTGCTGCCGCACTGTCTCCGGCACCCGCGCCGCGAGGAACGCCGTGCGGTGGCGCAGGCGGAAGCCCAGCGACTCGTACAGCCGGATGGCGTTGGTGTTGCGCGCGGAGGTGTGCGGGAAGGGCCTCTCGTCGCGGGCACGGACGCCGGGGGCCACCGCCAGGACCAGGCGGGCGGCCACGCCCTGCCCGCGGAAGGCCGGGTCGATCAGACCGCACTGATCTCCGTAGCTGGAGCGGATCACGGCTCGCCGCAGTGAACTGGACGCGCTCGCCGAGGAGTTGGCCAAGCAGCTGCAGGGACCCGCGGTCACCTGGCACGATCGGCCGAGATCTCGAAGGCCGGCAACGTCCGGCCCCGTAGACCAGATGACGGGCCATCTCGCCACTCCTGAAGATTCCCTGGACTTCGCGGTACTCCCCAACACTCGCCGACCCGTGGCGCTCGCGCTCGCCGGAACGTCGGCCCTTGCAGCGTGGCAAGCAATCGCGAGAAGCGAGAGGCTTGGGCACGCACCTTCTGCTCAGCTGCCTCCTTGGATTGCTGAAGCTGATCGTCGGAAACTCTCACCTGCCAGAGCGTGGCGACCGCACTGGTCAGCAGGCCGAGCACGCTCACGAGTACGGTGATTTCCTGCCACTGGCGTGGCCCTCTCTGTGTCCGTGGCTCGGATACCTCGTCTTCACCTCAGAGCTCCATGAGCGCGGTGTGCGTCTCGGCATTCGCAGCCCTGGGGCGCCACACCAGCCAGACCGCGCCGATACCCTCGTCGAGGTCGACGTCACCCGACACCACGGTCAGCTGGCGGCGAGGCAGCCAACCGGGCTGCGGCGCACGGCCGTTGATCATGCGCCGGATCACCCCCGGCAGGATGATCCCCATCCAGCGGTGAATCCGGCGCGACCGACGCAGCTCCGCGGAACTAGGCATGTTCACACGGTACCCAGGGTGGGCCAGGCTCATCGCGCCAGCGGAGCCGGGGCCGTGTCAATGACCGTAAGGAACGCCCCGCACGATCCGAGAGCGGGAGACCCTGACATCGTGACGAAGCGCGGCATCCGTCTCACGACGTCGTGAGTTGGTGGGATTGACATCTCCCCCTGAAGGACTCCGTTGGGAAAGTCGTGATTCGGGCGGGGCTGTGTCGTTGCACCGCCCCGGACCAGCGACCGACAGATCCAAATGAGGACACCACGGTCCGTTCTCACGCGGGTCAAGCCACCGCCCGGGACGGCACCCGCTGATTCTCACAGTTTTCACGAACGAGCAACTCGCGGTCACGGCATCCTCGCCGACGCCGGAGGTGCGGTCGAAGACCCGGGGCGCGCCGGTGGCGGCGATCACGGACAGTTTGCGCTCCGGCCAGCTGTGGGACGGCAGCCGGGCCTCGATGATCGGACGCCGGTCGGCCTCGGTGACGGTCTCGGCGCCGGCGCCATCTCGCCTGTCCGACGCGGGCGTTCCACCGGGTCGGTGACCTCGGCGTCCTGCTTCGCGCCGAACTCGAAGACCTCATCGAGCGCCCCTTCCCGTGGTGTCAGCTCCTCCCGCTGGAACGCGAGGTCCACCCGGGTCTGGAAAAGCGTCGGCCTCTCCACGCCGCTGCTGATCTGTGCGGCTACCACAGACCCGGCCGAGGTGCCGAAGCAGGAAGTCCGCGTCGGTGACATCGGCCCCGGCGTCGGCGAGACCGGCCAGCACGCCCGTCGCCCAGGGGACACCGGCCACTCCGCCACCACCGAGGACCAGCGCACGTTCGTTCTTCATTTCTGCCCGTGCCCGAGAGTCGACCGGGATGCGGGTCTGCCCGCTGCGGGTGAGGCTGGTGTCATGTCCGAGCACTGCGTGATCGTCTGTCCGCCGTCTGCGGCCGGTGGCCGCCAGGTGCGTGTCGACGACCGGCTCATGGGCACCGCACACAGCCTTCACGACCTCACGGTGTTGCTACAGAACGCCGGCCTGACCGGCTGGGACGAGTTGGATGTCGTCGAGTCGGGATTGATCGAGTGGCATGAAGGCGGGCCGGAGGTGTGGGAGCCCTGAACGCACGTGCGACCCTCCGCTGACGCGAGGTCGCGCAGGGACCTGCCGCCCACGGGCGGACCAGGGCAGCGCCGAGACCCAGGCGGACGTGACCGTGCCCTCGTCGATCACGCTGGTCGGTGACCTGAGCCGCCCCGGTTTCATGGAGTCCTCGGACTGCCCCGAGTTGGGTGGAGCCGACGGACTGTCCCGAGTTGCGTGGAGCCGGGGGCAGCTGGGCAACTGCCTCAATAGGACGTGCCTGGCGGGAAGATGCGAGAGCGGCCGTTTCGGGAGACGGTGGAAGAGGGGCGGGGCCGTTCGCCGGCCGATTCTTGCCGAGCATCGCACTAGCCGTAAGGAAACGTGATGGCCATAGCCACAGACATGCTCGTTCCGGCCCTACGCGAGGTCCGCGAGGCCCAGGCCGCGCTGGCTGACCGTTGCAAAGCGCACCTCATGGTCACACCCGCCGGGGAGTACCGGGAGGTCCTGGAGCGCCGCGTCGGGGACTCCCGGGGCCATGTGTACCGCATCGACGAACGTCTGGGTACGTTGCAGCCCCGCGGGCTGATGCAGACCGTTATCGGGAATGCCTGGCACCTCACCGGGCAGGCCGTCCGGCTGCCCTTCGATGCGGCAATGGCCGTCCCGAACGCCGTGTCGCGGGGCCCGGGAAAGGCGACGGAGCACCAGCTATTGAAGAACGCCGAGGATGAGTACGCGGTCACCGCGTTCGCCGTGGCCATCTGCCGGGCCGCCGAGCGCATCGCCGAGGAGGCCGCGGACGCCGCCACCTCAGAGCTGCTGGGCTCCATCCGCCGTGACGACGAGGAGGCGCTGGAAGAACTCGGCAGCAGCCTCGAGCAGCGCGCCGAGGCGGCAGTGCTGGCCGCCGAGACCGCTGAGGGCATGGGCACCGCCGGTGCCGCCCAGGCGGTCCGCGACTGGAGCAGCTGGCTTCGGGAGACGGCCGAACGCATGCCTGGCGTGGACCGGCTCCAGGGTGCGCCGGAGGGAGCCCTCATCTCGGAGGACGAGCTGCCGATCTCCGACTACCGTCGGCTCAGCACCAGGATGATCCTCGGCCGGCTCCCGCACCTGTCCCAGACGGATCTGGCCACGGTCGGCGCCTATGAGCGTGCCCACGCCGGCAGATCCGCGGTCCTGAGCAGGGTCGCGGACCTGCTCGGGCCCGAGCCCTGGCTCGGTTACGACAGCATGAATGCGGGCGAGATCCGCAAGCGGCTCGGTGACGCCGAGGAGGGTCTCACCCGGCGTGTGCTGGAATACGAGCGTCGCCATCAGGCACGCTCCACCATCCTCGCCGCCGCCGAACGAGTCCACGCCGGACCGGCCTGACCGGCCCGTGTGGGGCGGGGTTACCTGGCGCCACGTCCCTTTCGAGCGCCGAGCGTCACGCCCCTGGGATCACGCGGCAGTCCGCGGGACCCGGGGGCGTCGGTGCTGGTAGGTCCACAGCTGGTCGACGAGGGTGAAGCCGAAGGCCTCGAACAGCCGGTGGGCGGCCTGGCTGTCGGAGCAGGGCTGCGAGGCGTCATCGACGACCAGGGCGACTTCGGTGGCGCCTTGCTCGGCCAGCAGGGCCAAGGCCTGACCGAGCAGCTTGCGGCCCAGGCCGCAGTGGCGGCGCGTGTGCTCGGTCTCGATCCAGTACACGGTCGCGGTGCGATCGGTTCCGACGCTGACCAGGGCTTCGGCGACGGGCTCTGCGGCCTCACGGATGATCAGTCGGTGGCCCGGGGGGAAGTCGCAGGGGAAGACATCAGCGACCAGCTTGGTCGGCGGGGCCTCTGCTGGTAGAGCGCAGTGGAGATAGCAGCCCTGGCGGCGGCCGGTGAAGCCGGACTGCAGCAGGGCATCGTGGGTGGCGCCGCGGCGGGTGCGGGGTAGGCCACCCGGCCCCAGGGGACCTGGCGGAGCGCCGACGAATGCGTCGGTCTGCGGGCAGGGGGCAAGGTCGGCCAGGGCATGGCTGAGCAAGGCACGCAGGGCAGGGGGTTCCTCCCGGGCGTGTATCCAGCAGATGAGGCCGGTGTGCACATCGGTCCAGGACAGGTACCCGATGATGCCGCGAGGATTGTCCTCGGCATCGGCCAGAACGCTGATCCGCGGCCAGGTCGGTACTGCCCAGCCGGCCGGGGGGACAAGACCGCGCCGCGCCGCGGCCAGCTTCTCCGGGGTGCAGTGCGGCTGTCCCGGCAGCCGGTCGGCATCAATCAGCTCTCGCACCCCCGGTTCGTCCTCGGGGCGATACGGGCGTACCGTCGACCCGCTCTGGGGGCTGAGCGAAAAGGCCATATCGTCCGTCCGCATTCGTGCTGACGTTCTTACCGGCTATCTGCCAGCCTCCCCCGTTTCATCCCTGCTGTCACGGGGGCCGGTGGCAGTGCCGCGGGTGACCGGGCCGCAACGCTGCGGGGCGTCGCCGGGCAGGACGGTCACGCGCCGAAGGTGGCCTGCTGGATCGCGGTCAGCAGCGAGCGCACCTGCTCGACGACCGGCTGGTGGAGGGGCAGCGTCAGGTGGCCGACACCGGGCACGAGCACGTTGCAGGCCTTGAGGTCGGGATGGTCGATGCAGCCCCTGGCGGCAGGGATGACGGCCTCGTCCAGGTCGCTGTAGAAGGCCACGAAGCGGGTACGGCATCCCGCGGCGGGCTCGGCGAGCTCGGTCAGCAGCTCGCTTCCCGGCCGTAGCTGACGCATGAGTGGATGGGGTGGGGCCAGCAGGGCCGTTGCGGTCCCGCCGTGCGGCGTCGCCAGCGTGATCACCAGCGGCACGTACGCGTCCCCGGCGAGCCGCTGCACGTAGTAGCGGGCGATCAGCCCGCCCAGGCTGTACCCGATCACGACCACGGGCAGCCCCGAGCTTTGGGCAGACGCCAGCTCCACCTGCTGGCCCAGCGCCCGGGCCGCGGTGCGGATGTCCGGGGTGAGTACGTTATAGCTGGCCAGGGAAAGCGGGCCCACGCCGCAGCCGCGCAGCTCGCGCTGCAGCGGCGAGACGATCGTCGCCCGGTCGGCCAGCCCGTGCACCAACAGCACCGGGATCCCCGAATCGGTCGCTGGCTGTTCGTCCCGGCCCGTCGACCGCCGGAGCTTGGAACGACTGAACTGGCCGGTCAGCTGCCCGACGCTTTCCGCGGCCATGTCGAGCGGGAGCCGGACCAAGCGCATGGCAGCCCTGCTTGCCTCGACACCGACGCCGCGCGCCGGTGTCAGCCCCGGCACCGACAGGTGCGGCCCGAAAGGAATGCCCGTGGCCGTTCACCTCCCTGCGTAGGCCCCCGCTTGTCCCGTCCGCTGTGGGCCCTCTTGGGAAAACGTTGCGCGTGCCGACCGGATTCCCCACCACCGTAGCGTTTCCTACGGTGGTGGGGATGGCCGGAACGGCGGTCGCTGCCCGGACCGGGTGCCCCGCCGGCAACCCGCCAACCAGGACACAGTCCATACGGCGCTTATCGATGGGCAGTCAATCGCCCTGCCAACGGTCGCCTCATTTTGATCGCTACCTCTTGTTAAGCAAATATCATTTCTGGGGGGTGTGGAAAAATGGAATACGTAGGACCGAATTACTGACTTGGGAAGTCAACAGCGTGCCCGGGCGCCAGTTGAGATGCCATCTGGATCGCCCCCTCTTCTTCTCTTCGGGGAAATGGGGAGCTCTCTTCGGGGAAATGGGGAGCGAGATTCCAGCACTGGAGCACTCCTCGCCCACCGGAGGCGACGGCGTGTGGTCGCCGGTGACGCCGCTTCTCCTGCGGGTTGTTCACCTTCAGTCGGAGCAGCCTCGGGTTCCGCGGTCTCGCCGGTCGCAGGGGGCTTCCGCCTCCGTGGCCTCTGCGGTCTCCGAGGCCCGGAAACACACCGCCCCAGACGGCGTCGCACCCCTCGCCACCGACCGGTCTGCGCCGTGCCCCGTCTGACCGCCGGGACAGACCGCTCGCATCGCCGCCTTCGCCAAGGGCCCGGCACAGGGACGGTCCCCTCGCAGGGCTGCTCCGGCTCAAGCTGCGGCCCGGGGCTCGGCGACATGCGCATCGCGGAGCACGCGGCAGACCTCGCCGACGACCCTGCCGTGCAGGGGCAGCGAGACGTGGCCGACGGCCCGCACGGGGACGTTGCTGACCTGAAGGTCAGGGTGGTCAAGTCTGGCGTTGGCGGTGGGGACGATCAGCTCGTCGAGGTCACTGTGGAACGCAACGAAGCGGGTTCCGCAACCGGGAGCGGGCCCGGCGAGCTCCACGAGCACGTCGCTGCCGGGGCGAAGCTGCCGGATCGCCTGATGCGGCAGCGGCACCATCGCGGCCAGCGTGCCGTGGTGCGGGGTGCCCAGGGTGACGAGCGTGTGCACGCGGGCGTCACCGCCCATGCGCTGCACGTAGTAGCGGGCGACCAAGCCCCCGAGGCTGTGGCCGATCACATGCACGCGCTCGTGCCCGCTGGCCTCGCAAACCCGCTCCACCTCGTCTGCCAGCAACCGCGCGGCGCTGCGGACGTCGTTGCTCAGCCAGCAGTAGTTCAGCTCGGCCACCCGGCGAAAGCCCGCTTGCCGCAGACCGCGTCTCAAGACGTGGAAAATCGCCCGGTTACTGCTCATCCCGTGTACAAGCAGAACTGGGCTGTCTGCGGAGATGGCAGGAAGAGGCATAGTGCCGTCTGGCGGCGGCCCCAGGCGGGATCGGACCGTCTGGCGTTCCTCGCCCATGCCGGACGGGTACAGGGCCAGCGCCGCGATGATCGCGGCCACCTCCACGGCGGCGCCGAAGACGGCTCCGGTGAGCGCGCGGACCGGGAGCAGGCTCCCACGGGAAGCCGACCGCCCGGCCCGGCCCAGAAGGGTCACTCCCGTGCTGCGGCATACGAAAGGAAGCATGCTACGACTCCTTACGGCGCACGGGGTGTGCACAGTCGGATCCAGGCCGGGAAACGCGCCCCGCCGCACGGAGAAGGCTCCACTCGGAGCCTGCACTCGAAGGCCGCCGCCAGCGGCAACCGGCCAGTTACGCGGTCCGCTCAAACGGATTTCGGCGACGTTAAGCCGAAGTTCCCGGTGTCAGCAATAGATAGGTGACCCACCTCACCCCGCCATGGTTCGCTATGTCTGAATTACCAAGAGAATTCATATTTAAGTGGGGTTTGATGGGCTTGCCGACCAGGCCGGCCAGCGAGACCAGGGAGGTACGGACCGCCTTGGAGGCAGCACCGGATCGGTCAGGGAAGAACGGGCTGCGCCGGGCCGCGGAAGGACGGCTCGGACAGCACGAAGCGGGGCCGACTATGGCCCGGACTACTGTCCATGTCGCCTCCTCCCGGTCCCGGCCGCGCACAGGGCGTCGCGGTCATGTGCCACGAGATTCTGCACAAGGAGCGGTGGCCTGTGCGCGCGGCCGGAGTTCAACCGGTGCTGGGGTTGAGGCGGGCGGCGAGGAGTGCGATGTCGTCGTCGACGGAGGCGGGCGTCAGGTGGATGAGCAGGCGGTCGCACAGCTCGTCCAGGGTCGGGGCGGGTTGTTCGAGGAGGTGGGTGAGTTCGGCGAGGCGTTCGTCGATGTCGCTGCCGCGGGCCTCGACGAGCCCGTCGGTGTACAGGACGAGGGTGCTGCCGGGCTGGAGGGTGACATCGGTGGTGGTGAAGGGGGTGCCGCCGACGCCGAGGGGGACACCGGGTGGCACGTCGAGGAGGCGGGCGGTGCCGTCGGGTGAGACGGCGGCGGGCGGGGGGTGCCCGGCGCGGGTGATTTGGCACCGGCCGTTCGCGGGATCGATGACGGTGTAGAGGAAGGTGACCAGCATCGGCTCGGTGAGGTCTTCCAGTGCGGCTTCCAGCTGGTGCAGCAGGTTCTCGGGTGCGAGGTCGAGCCGCGCCAGTGCGCGGACGCTGACGGAGAGCCGTCCCATGACGGCTGCGGCCGCGGTGCCGTGTCCCATGACGTCGCCGATGGTGAGCGCGGCCTTTCCGCCGGCGAGTCGGATGACGTCATACCAGTCGCCGCCGACTTCGTTGACGTCGCTGGCGGGCAGGTAGCGGTGGGCGATCTCCATCCCCAGGATCTGGGGAATGTGCTGGGGAAGCAGGCTTCTTTGGAGCACGAGGGCGGTGTCGTGTTCACGGCGGTAGAGACGGGCGTTGTCCACACAGATGGCGGCGCGGGCCGCGAGTTCGCCGGCGAGGCTCACGTCGTCGTCCGTGAACGGGCCGACGGGTCGGCTCCGGTACAGGGTGCCGAGGCCGAGCACGACGCCGCGGGCGATCAGCGGCACCATCATGAACGAGTGCACCCCGTGCTCGAGAAGTTGTGCGGGCGCCGGTGTATGGCGAGCCGCTGGGGCGATGGCCTTCTTGTCCAGGTGGGCGATCATGAAGGTCTCGCGGTCGGCGAGGACCTGTGTGTAGGGCGCTCCGGCAGGGAAGGTCAGGGTTCGTCCGAGCGGGGCGAGGATGTCCGCGATACGTGAGCCGGCCGGGGGAGCTTTTCCGAGGCGGCGCAGAGCGGTGCCGCCGACCAGGCCCGGGCCGAGGTCTCCACCGGTGGTGAGGGCTTCCAGGACGTCGACGGTGACAGCGTCCGCCAGGTCGCGCACGGCGACTTCCGCGAGCTCCTGCGCGGTGCGTTCCAGGTCCAGACTGGTCCCGATCTTGACGCTCGCCTCATTCACCAGGGCCAGGCGGCGTCTTCCTGCTTCCGCTTCGAGCTGGTCCTGTTGTTGGGCGGTGATGTCGATCAGGGAGGCGGTCAGCCCGATCGGTCGGCCGTCGGGGTCCTCCAGCCTGACATAGGAGCACGACCACACGCGCTCGTGTTCGGGATCGGCGTGGGTGCGGCCCCTGCGGCGAAAATCAAGGACGGGCTTCCCGGTGGCCATGACCTGCCGCATCGCGGTTTCCATCGCTGCCGCGTTCACCGTGTGCAGCAGCTCCGCTACGCTGCGTCCGATATGGGCATTCTCCGGCAGGCCGTTCATGGCCTGGAGAGCCTGGTTCACGCGCAGGAACCGCAGCTGGGTGTCGAAGACGGCTATGCCGACGGGAGAGCGGACGAACAACCCGTCCCATACCGCGGAGGAACCGCGGATGCCACGGGCGGTGCGGGCGTCGGCGGCGAACACCAGCACGGTGGTGCCGCCGCGGTGGCGGGCCGGGACGGGTGCCGCCCAGATCTCCAGCTCAAGTGGATGTCCGTCGCGGTGCCAGGCGGTCACCGCGGCCATGACCCCGCGGTCGGCGGTCGCGCTGTCCCACAAGGACCGGCCGAGGCTGCGGTCGGCACCGGGGTGCAGCAGGTCGGCGATGGGCCGACCCACGACCTCCCTCGACGGATACCCGAGCAGAGCCTGCGCCCCGTGGTCCCAGCGCACGATCGTCCCATCGGCGGTCGTGGCCACGACCGCGACCCGTAGCTCCCCCAGCCAGCCACCCGCATCCCAGGCGGCACCGCCGGCCACATCATCCACGGGTGCCCGCATCACCACACGTCCCATCTGCCCCGCACAGCCTCTCTTCCAGTATCCGTGCGGACCCGGCGCATCGCGCTTCAGCTCGAGGCTGCGGATTGCCTGCCGACCTGGCGGGGTGGTGCTGAACGCCGTACGGCCACTGCCGTCAAGGGCAGCCCCAACCAGACCGATCCCGCCGCCTTCGCGGCACGCGAGATCGCGGCGCGCGCCCACGCCCGCGGCATCCTCGTCGTCGGCGGCACGATCACCCCGTACGGCGGCGACGGCGGCTGGACCGCAGCCCGCGAGGCCGTACGGCAGTCCGTCAACGACCTGACCCGGTACGGCGGCGTCTTCGACGCGGTGGCGGACTTCGCCGCCGCCGTCGGCCGAATCGGGCTCTCGCCTACCAGCAGGGCCAGGGCGCGAAGCCGCCCTCTCCGAGCAACACGGTGACGCCCCCTCACGCAGGACGTCGAAGTGCCCGGCGACGGCCGAATGCGGCGCGGGCGTCGTTGCAGTGGGGAAGGACAACGATCGGCAGGCCCATAGCGACGCCCTCGTTGGTCAGGCCGAGCGCCAGGGTGTCGGAGACGGCGGCGGCCCACTTGGCGAACGTGTCCCCATCCGCCCGACGTCCGCGGGCCCGCGGCTGGTAAACCCTCCTCCCCACCCGTGACGGTATGGCCCGAACTTGCCGGTGGGTGACAGTGCGTGGTGGAGTCCGGTGGTGGGCGTGTGCGGTGAGGACCGCCCCGGATGGCGATGGAGCGGAAGAGCGTGGCACGGATCGTCGTACGAGAACCGGGCACGGGCACGATGAGCGCACCGCCGCCGGCCGCCCCCGGGGCTGCCACTTGGGCACGGGGGCTGCTCGACGGGGGCTGGGCGGCGGTGTTCCTGCCCGGAGAGCCGGCCCGTCTCGGGCGTGTGCTGCTCTGGCAGCCTGCCGGGGCGGTCGCCGAGGACGATGGCGTACGTCCGAGTGTGGAGACCGACTCGGTGGAACTGGTGCTGCCGCACGGCCGCTCGGTCAGACGGCGCAGGGTGGAGGGCTACGCGCTGCCCGTCACTGTCGCCGTGTCTGCCCTGGAGGGGGCGCGGCCGTCGCATCCGTCCGCCACCGCCTGGCAGGCCGCCGCCCGGTTCGCGCTGCGGCTGCTCGCCGACGGCCGCCTCCACCCGGCCCTCACCCCCGCCGGTTACGACACCTGGCAGGCGGGCCCCTTCACCGCCGCCCAGCGGCAGACGCTGGACTCCCTGGCCGCCGCGTTCCCGCCGCACGCCCACTGTCTGCCGGAACCGGGTCCGCCACCGCTGCGGATCGCCGAACCGGCGGCCCTGGTACGCCAGTTCTGCGACGCGGTCGCCGACGACCTGGTCCGTACCCCGGCCGCGCCACTCGCCATGGGAGCACTGCCGTACGCCTGGCGTGAGGTGCGTGCCGTGCCCGCCCTGCGCGAGTGGTCCGAAGAGACCACCGCTGCGCTCACCGCCGAGGTCGGTGTCTCGCTGCGCGTCGACCTGCCCGAGGGGCGGCGCCGGCAGTTCAGGGCCGTCCTGCAGTTGCACACCGCGGCGGATCCGGCGCTCCTCGTCCAGGCGGCACGGCTGTGGAGCGAGCCGGCCGAGGTCGAGCGGCTGCTCGGTCCGCGTGCCGAGACCGAGACGCTGCTCGCGCTGCGCCGCGGTGCCCGTGTCTGGCCCCCGCTGCAGCGGCTGCTGAAAGACGCCGCCCCCGAGGAACTCCGGCTGACCGACGACGAGGCCTTCGACCTGCTGGGCGACGCTACCGACGCGCTGCGCGTGACCGGTATCGACGTGCACTGGCCGCGCGAGCTGGTCAAGGCACTCACCGCGACCGGGGAGATCGGGCAGCGCACCGCCCCCGGCTCCAGCGCCGGCGGTCTTCTCGACGCCGACGCCCTCCTCGACTTCCGTTGGCAGATCTCGCTCGGCGGTGAGCCGCTCACCGACGCCGAGATGGACGCCCTCGCCGAGGCCCGCCGCCCCCTCGTCCGGCTGCGTGACCAGTGGGTGGTCGCCGACCCGAAGCTGGTGGCCCGCGCCAGGCGCCGCCGGATGCAACCGCTCACCCCCATGGAGGCGCTGAGCGCCGCGCTGACCGGCGAGGTGGAAAGGGAGGGCGAGCCGATCCCCTGCGCGGCGGTCGGCCAGTTCGGCGACCTCGTCGCTCGTATCCGCGATCCCGAATCCCCTACCCCCGCCGAGCAGCCGGCCGCGCTCAAGGCCACGTTGCGCGACTATCAGAAGCGGGGCCTTGGCTGGCTGGCCGAGATGTGCGAGCTCGGCCTCGGCGGCTGCCTCGCCGACGACATGGGCCTGGGCAAGACGATCACCCTCCTTGCCCTGCATCTGCACCGCCAGACCGACCCCGCCACCGCGGGCCCCACCCTTGTCGTGTGCCCCGCCTCCCTGCTCGGCAACTGGCAGCGCGAGGCGGCCAGGTTCGCGCCGTCCACGCCCGTGCGCCGCTACCACGGCGGCAGCCGCCACCTCGACGACCTGGCCGGCGATGAAATCGTTCTGGTCACCTACGGGGTGCTGCGCCGCGACCGCGAAGCCCTCGCCGAGACGGCTTGGTCGCTTCTCGCCGCCGACGAGGCCCAGCACGTCAAGAACCCCTACGCCGTCACCGCCCGCGAGCTGCGCGCCCTGCCCGCCCTCGCCCGCGTCGCCCTCACCGGCACCCCGGTGGAGAACAACCTCTCCGAACTGTGGGCGCTGCTCGACTGGACCACCCCCGGACTCCTCGGCCCGCTCTCCACCTTCCGCGACCGGCACGCCCGCCCGGTCGAGACGGGCGAGGACCCCGAGGCCGCCGAGCGTCTGTCCCGTCTCGTCCGTCCCTTCCTGCTGCGCCGCAGGAAGTCCGACCCTGGGATCGCGCCCGAACTGCCGGCCAAGACCGAGACCGACCGCGTCGTGTCGCTGACGGCCGAGCAGACCAGCCTGTACGAGGCGGTGGTCCGCGAGACCATGGCGAAGATCGAGGAGTCCGAGGGCATCGCCCGGCGCGGCCTGGTGCTGAAGCTGCTCACCGCTCTGAAGCAGATCTGCAACCACCCGGCCCAGTACCTGCGCCAGTCCACGCCGCTGCGTGGCCGCAGCGGCAAACTGGACCTGCTCGACGAGCTGATCGACACGATCACCGCCGAGGGCGAGTCGGTCCTGGTCTTCACTCAGTACACGAAGATGGCGGCCCTCCTGGAGAAACACCTCGCCGAACGCGGCATCCCCACCCTCCTCCTGCACGGCGGCACCCCCGTCGCGCAACGCGAGGACATGGTGGACCGCTTCCAGCACGGTGAAGTACCGGTATTCCTGCTGTCACTGAAAGCGGCAGGCACCGGCCTCAACCTCACCCGCGCCACCCACGTCGTGCACTACGACCGCTGGTGGAATCCTGCCGTCGAGGACCAGGCCACCGACCGCGCCTACCGCATCGGCCAGGACAAACCCGTCCAGGTCCACAAGCTCCTCGCAGAGGGCACCGTGGAGGACAAGGTGGCCAAGCTGCTGGAATCCAAGCGCGCGCTCGCCGACGCCGTCGTCGGCTCCGGCGAGGCCGCCCTGACCGAACTGTCCGATGCCGACCTCGCCGAACTCGTCGCCCTGGGGAGGCAGTCATGAGCCCCTCGCTGCCCGGCCAGCGCCGTGCGCCCGCCCGAGGCAGGCACGCCTTCGCCGCAACCTGGTGGGGCCAGGCGTGGGTAACCGCCCTGGAGGACTCCACCCTCGACGCCGGGCGTCTGTCCCGCGGACGCACCTACGCCCGCAAGGGCATGGTCGGCCCGACCACCGTCGCCCCCGGCCATATCAAGGCCTCTGTCCAGGGCAGCCGGCCGCGCCCCTACCGATCCTCGGTCCACCTGCCCGTCCTCGCCGACGCGCAGTGGGACACACTGCTGGATGCCGTCGCGGCCCGTGCCGGGCATCTCGCCGCGCTCCTCGACGGCGAGATGCCCGCCCAACTCGTCGACGCCGCCCGCCAGGCAGGCGTCCCCCTGCTGCCGCAGCCCTCCGAACTCGACCCGGACTGCTCCTGCCCCGACTGGGGATACCCCTGCAAGCACGCCGCCGCGCTCTGCTACGCCATCGCCGCGACCATCGACACCGACCCGTTCGTGCTCTTCGCGCTGCGCGGTCGCAGCCGCGAGGAGGTCCTCGCCCAACTGCGCGCACGCCGCACCGCGAGCCCGGCGACGGACACCCCGCCGGCTCCGGCCGGGATCCCCGCCGCCAGCGCCTACGCCGCCTGGGCCGAACACACCCCCACGCTGCCCGACCTCCCCGCACCATCCCCCCACGCCGCCGCGCTGCCGGTCCCCCCACCGTCCGACAGCGGCCTGTCCCTCACGGACCTGGAACGGCTCATGGCCGACGCAGCGGCACGCACAACGCAACTGTTGTCCGGCGACACCACTTGCCTGCACCTGACCCAGCACCAGGACGCCGTACGGATCGCCGCGAGCAGCCCCGGACCCGAGTGGTTCCATAACCTGATCCAGAACACCGGCACCAGACCGACCACGTTCGCCCGCCTCGTCCGCGCCTGGCGCCACGGCGGTCCCACCGGCCTCACCGTCGCCGAACAGCCCCACACCCCCGACCCAGCGGAGATGGCAGCCGCCCGCACCGCCCTGACCATGACCCTCGCCGAGATGGCCACCACCCCTGTCCCCCTCAGGGCCTGGCGCAACCGCCTCACCCTCCCCGGCCGGGGCATCCAGCTGCGTCTGGGCCCCGACGCCCGCTGGTACCCCTACCTCCAGGACGACGACGGCGAATGGTGGCCCGCGGCACCAGCCGACACCGACCCCGTCGCAGCGCTCACCTCCGTCTGGCAACGGTGCCCCCTGTACGTCGGCGACGCGCTCTCCACGGACGATCCCCCTCCACCATGATCAACCAGAAGATCCTCCCACCCGGTCAGCCAACGCGAAAGCGCCCATCCCAGCGCCCCGACCAGCACACTGACTCAATTTTTCGTGTCAGTGTCCTCTGTGGGACGCGACCCCCTCGGATTTGCCTTCGAGTGGACTCCAGCCTCCACACTGATCACGACAAGATCCGTGCTGCGGACAGAAAGACGGCAGTAGATGGAGACGACGAGCCAGACGGGGCACCCTCTGCCCTACGACACCTACCGGCAGGCGGTAGAGCGGGAGACCCTGCGGTTTGCCGAGGTGGTCAAAGGTGCGGACCCCGCGACCGCCGTGCCCTCCTGCCCCAACTGGACGCTGGCCGAGCTCACCCGGCACGTGGGAGCGCTGCAGCGCTGGTTCTGCACGCTGCTGACCCGGCTGGTGCAGGAGCCTCCACACAGTCGCGACGTGGAGCTGGGGCTGCCGGAACGCGCGCAGGAATATGGCGACTGGGTGGCAGCGGGCGTACCCCAAGTGGCCGCCGTGCTGCGGGCCACGGATCCCCAGGCGGTGATGTGGGCGTGGGGTGAGGACCAACACGCGCGGTTCTGGGCCCGCCGGATGCTGTTCGAGACGCTGGTGCACCGGGTGGACGCGGAGCGTGCCGTCGGCCGGGAGTCGGACATCGACCCCGCGCTGGCGGCGGACGGGGTTGACGAGTTCCTCGTCAACTTGCCCTACGCGGGCCTCTTCGCTCCAGCTGTGGCGAAGCTGCACGGCAACGGCGAGACCATCGCCTTCCAGTGCGCGGACTCCGCCGGCGAAACCGGCGAGGAGTGGCGGGTGCGGCTGGATCCGGACGGTTTCCGACTGCTGACGCGGGCCGGAGCCGGCGCCGCGCCATCCAAGGCGCAGGCGGCAGTACGGGGGCAGTCGGCCGACCTCCTCCTGCTGCTCTACGGGCGGCGGTCGTACCAGGAGACCGCCTTCGACATCTCAGGAGAGGTCACGGCACTCGACCGCTGGTTCGCCCACACAGCCTTCTGATCCGCGCCAAGGAGCGCGCTGGTGGGGCTCGGCGACGGACTCGACGGACTCGACGCCCAACGGCTCCCCTTTGAGCTCGTTCCCGAACCGCTTGCCCGACCCACCGTCCGCACTCAGGAACCAGCCAGCCGCCCCCCATCGCCGGCGCCATCCGGACTCGGTGAGCCCCCCGCGGCGAGGTTGCGGCGGTTGTTGGCGAGCTTCTTCCGGGTGCGTGCCGATGGAGGGTACCGGCCTGTGCAGCCCGGATGCCCTCGCCCGGCTGTGGCCCGGGAGTGACCCGGGGGCCGAAGACTGCAAGAACGGTCTTCGGCCCCCGGCGGGGTCGGCCGGGGCTGGCCTGACGACGGGTGGCACCGGGTGCACTCGAATCGCCGCATCACCAGCACGCCCGCCATGGCGGGCTTGGCGGCGGCCGACCTCGTGGTGCCGGTGCTGGTCGCCGTACCAACCGTGCCGCCGGTCCCGGTCGAGCAGGACCTGGCCGTCATGCCGGTCGGCGCAGATCCGCAACCCGGCGAGCGGGCCGTCCACGGTGAGCAGGCGCGGCCGTCCGAGGTCCTGGTGCAGGAGGGTCAGGTGTGCATCGCGTAGAGGAAGTCGTCCAAACTGCCGACGTACACGGTCCCGTCAGCCACCACGGGCGACGCATACACCTCCCCGCGGGTTTCCAGACGCCAGCGTTCTTGGCCCGTGGCCGCGTCCACCGCCCAGAGGGACATGTCCTCGCTGCCGATGTACACGGTCCCGTCAGCCACCGCCGGCGACGATTGACGAGCGGCTCCGGTCTCCTGCTTCCAGCGTTCCTCCCCCGTGGCGGCATCCACGGCCCACAGGTACCAGCCGTTGCTGCCCATGTACACGGTCCCGTCGACGATCGCGGGTGTGGACCACGTCGGCCGGCCGAACGGCCGCTCCCAGCGCTTCTCGCCGCTGGCGGCGTCCAGCGCGATCAGGCAACGGTCACCGCCGACGTAGACGGTGCCGTCGGCCACCACTGGTGAGGCGTGCGGTGAGGCATCGGTTCTCACCTCCCAGAGCCTGCTTCCGGTGGCGGCGTCCACCGCGTACAGGGAGTCGCGGGGGAAGGAGACGTAGACCCGGCCGTCGGCCACCGCGGGGTCGGTGAACTGCTCGTAGGAGCGTGGACGGCGCGGCCTGAGCCGCTGCTTCCACCGCCTGCGGCCCGTGGCCACGTCCACGGCCCAGAGGACTCCGTCACGGCCGGCCATGTACACCGTGCCGTCGGCCGCCGCCGGTCGCGCATCCTGCACGTAGTCGGTCGCACGCTTCCACCGCATGCGGCCGGTGACCGTGTCCACGGCCCACAGGTGCTTCCCGTTGCGGATGTACAGGGTGCCGTCGACGACCACCGGTGACGAGTGGAACGGGAGGGCGGACCTCAGTCTCCACCGCTCCTGGCCTGTGGCGGCGTCCAGTGCCAACAGGCCGCCAGGATCGGTGGTTTGGTACACGACGCCGTCGGCAACAGCCGCCGTGAAATACCCCGCACCCGGGGCCTGCACCCGCCAGCGCACGGTGCCGCCGATCGGAGCAGGGGCTGCCGGAGCGGATCCTCGATGGGTGCTCGTCCGTATCGGATGGGCAGAGGCGGAGGGGTGGTCCTCGGCGGGTGCTTCACCCGGTCGATGAGCCCGCACGGCGTAGAGGTGCTTGTCGAGGCTGTCGACGTACACCGTGCCGCCGCTCACCAGAGGCGTGGAGTGCACCGGCCCGGTGGTCTTGCCCTTCCACCGCGCCTCGCCGGTGGCAGCGTCCACCGCCCACAGGCGCCCGTCGTGGCTGCCCGCGTACACCGTGCCGTCGGCGACCGCGGGCGTCGCGAGGATCTCGCCGCGGGTCTTCAACCTCCATGTTTCCCGACCGGTTCCGGCGTCCACCGCGATCAGGTACCAGCCGCGGACACCCGCGACCGCGATGCCCTCGGCCACCGCGGGGCTCGCCCACACCGCCCCTCCGGTCGACAGCCGCCAGCGTTCCTCACCCGTCGCCGCGTCCATCGCGACCAGGCCTTCGTCATAGCCCACATACACGCTGCCGCCGGCCACCGTCGGCGTCTGTCGCACGCCCCCGTGGGGAAAGACGTCCCATCGCCTGCTTCCGGTGGCCGTGTCCAGGGCCAGCAGATGCCCGCCCACGGCCGCGTACAGGACACCATGGGCCACTGTCGGCGGTGGATTGTGAGATGTGCGATAGTCCGCCACCGTGACGTTCCACACCGGTCGGCCGGTGAGACCGTCCACCGCCCACATCCTGCCGTCGTGTGAAGCGGCGTACACGATGTGGTCCGCCACCGCCGGCATCGACATCTTCGACCGGCGCGATCTCCACTTCCACCGCACGTCGCCGGTCCCGGCGTCCACCGCCGTCAGACAGCCGACCGTGTCGACGAAGTACACAACGCCGTTGTCGGCCACCGGAGATGAGTCGATCGCGGAGTCGTCGCGCAGTGTCCAGCGTCGCTGTCCGGTGTCCGTGTCGACCGCCACCAGACCGAAGAGGTCATCAAGGACATAGACGGCGCCGTCGGCCATCGCCGGCGTCTCGTAGAGCATGCCCCCGCCGGGCACCCTCCACAGCGTCCTGTCGTCGACGTCGACACCAGCCATCGCTTCCCCCCTCCCCGCACAACAGCGTTCGCCTGATGCCCTGCGGGCGACCGCACCGCGGAAGCCGCCAAGGCAACGAACCTGACATGTCGCGTTTGAGGAGTGCAACCATGAATCCCCGTAGTCCCACGGCCTGTTGGCTGTGCCTGGCCTCGCAGCACTCCTGTCCCGGCTGCGGCTGTTCAACGGGCGAGCAAGCACAGCAGATGCTCGTCCCGCAGCGCTGCGGGACGAACTACGCGTGCCATCCCAGGCGTTCGGGCCCCGGGCCGACCCGTCGCGCACGTCACGTAGGATCTCGGCGCCCATCCCGAGGTGTCGCGTGACCGGGTGAGACGGGTTGCGGCCGACCGCGTTCACCGCCTGGTGAGCGGGAGTCCGAGCACTCCGCGGTCGTGTCCGACGATCAGGTCCAAACCCGCGGCGGCCAGAGAGGTGAGCGCCACCTCCAGGGCGATGTGCCGCACTGTTCCGGTCTCCGGTTCCCATACCCTTAGGCGGCGCCCCAGTTTGTTGCCGGTGACCAGGACAGAGCGCCCGCCGTGCAGCGTGGTGGCGGCCATGACCGGAAGACCGGCGGTGCCCGTCGAGGATGGCAGGCCGTCGCTGACCGGGTCACCGGTCGCGAGGTCCCACAGCATGACCACACCGCGGTCGTCTCCGGTGGCCAGCACGTTACGGTCCCGCGTGGGCACAGCCGCCACCGCTGCCACCCGGTGGCCGGCATCGTGGAGGGCGCGTTTGCTCAGCTGCACGGCCGCGCCTCGTTCCCAGGGGTCGTCGACGGCCGGATCCCACACGTGCACGCGGCCCCCGGTGTCCGCGGCCGCGATCAGCGTATGGCCGGCGGAGATCGGGACGGCGGCGATCGACCGGATCGGACTGCCGTAGGGGTTGAGGCTCCCGACAGACTCGCCAGTGGCTGGATCCCACAACCGGACCGCGCCTCGGGGGGCCGCGGTGACGAGCAGGGTCCGACCGTCGGGGACGGTCGCGGCGCACATCCCGATCACCTCGCCCAGCCGATTGCCGGCCGGTTCGCGGACTGGCCGGCCGGTGGCCGGATCCCACAGGGTGATCGTCCCTGTTTCGCCTCCGGTCGCCAGAAGGACGTGGCCGTCGGGCAGGGGCAGGGCCGTCATCGAGCGGATACGGTCGGGATGTCCTGGCAGCGGGTCATGGGTGAGTCGGCCGTCGGCCGGATTCCACAGGCAGACCGCGCCCTGGTCCCCCACACCGGCGACGAGCGTTGGCTGACCGGGGCGGGACACGACCGTCAGTGAGTTGACGCCCCCGCTGGAAAGGGGCGCGGGATCGGAAAACGCTGCCAGGTGGCCCCACGGTGTGCCGTCGGACGTGAGCAGGGCGCTCCCGTCCTGCCGAAGCCGGTTGGCCGCTACACCTGTTGGGCCGGCCGCCGCCGGCGTCACCGTGGAAGTCGGTCCTTCGGCAGCCGTCGACTCCCCCCTCAGGTGGTTCTGGGGGTGCGCGCCGTCCGGGTTCTCCGCCAGGCCGTCAGCGATCGTCCAGGTCCGCTCGCAGTCCCAGCAGCGGAAGTATCCGGTGAGCAGCATCAGTTTGCGGGCCCATTCCCTCCCGGCCCGCTGCGGGGTGCCCTTGGCCGCGACCATGCCGGCGACTAGGCACAAGACGGCCGACCCCGGCGTTTCGGGGGGTACTCCGGCCACCGCGACTTCGCGTGCCACCCGCAGGAAGGGCTCCCACCCCTCCCCCAGCGTCTCCTCGCGCAAGGCCGTGGCGACCTCGCCCCACCGGTGTTCCCCCGGACGGACACGGTCAGGATCAGGCAGCCCCGGAGCCGCGAGAGACGGACGCACCGGGTCCACGAAGAACTCGGGGATCTCGGTATCGCTCCCGCACCCGGGACACAACAGCCCGAGGTGCCCTTCCTGGGGCTCAAGAGACCACAGTGCTGTGCCGATGTGGTGACCGGCGAAGGCGACGCAGGACAGCGCGAGGGAGACACAGGCCTCGGCCGGAGCGTCGGCGGCGAGGAGGCTCCGTACGGCCGCCTGCTCGGCCAGACGAAGTGCGGCGTTGAACCCCGCCTCGAGATCGGCCGGGACGGGGGGTCTGTCCTCCGCGGTCACGATGCATCCCAGGTCCACCCAGAAATCCACGGACTGCCCCGGAGGCAGGGCCGCTGCCGCCTCGGCGAGATACGGCAGGGCCGCATAGGCCCCGTCAAAGACGGTCCCGTCGTCCAGCAGGCCTCCGGCCAGATAGGTCCAGGTCTGCCTCCAGCCATTGCCGGTCTCGGTGACAGTGCTGGAGACAGCGGTGGAGGCCATCTGCTCCAGAAGTACCTCCACCTCCTCGGCCGTCACCCCGTCGAGGTCACGCCAACGAGGGCTGTGCAAGGGCAGTTTCGGAATCATGGAGTAATACTCGCAATCAGCGGTGACAGCAGAGGTCGAAGGTCCGGCAGCCCGCCGCTTCCAGCAACCCGGCCTGCGCGTCCGTCAGTTGAGATGCCGTGACCTGGCAGACGAAGTGAAGTGCGGCTCGGCAGCACGGCACACCCCATCGCGGATCATCATCTGCTCGACGACAACTGCCACGGAGCGGGGCACGAGGACGGCTCTGCTCCCGCCAGTGTCGGCAGGACGAATGGCTCAATTCTCTCCCTGCCCGACGACTGGATCGCCGTCTACAAGCCCGTCCGATCCCACAACGAGGGGATCCACGGGCGCCTCAAGAGCGACGCACTCGACATCGGCAACCCCAAACACCGCCGGGCACGAGGCCAGGTCGTCCGGACCCTCCTCGTCGCCCTCATGGTCACCGCCGGGAACGACATCCTCGAAACCTGGCTCTACCAGCGCACCGGCACCCAACTCACCGACACCGACTACGCCGACACCGCGCCTCAGCAACCAGCACAGCCAGAGAAGGCCCCGCTCGCAGGCATCGGACGGCCGCCGGATTTCTGCTGGCCGCATGCTCAATGAGTTCCGTCCTGGACGGAATCGCCCACAACCACTGTCCCCGCCCGTGCGAACCGTCCCTGCGTCATGGCCGCCTTCGGCCTGCTGCTCTGCCCTGTATTCGGCAGCGGCCTCTACGGCATCGCGGCGGCCGTGGTCCTCACCGGCCTCACCCTGGCCCCCAACTCACCACCCAGAACACCCTTCTGGACTCGCTGGTGCCGCCTTACCAGGTCTCCCAGGCCTTCGGTTGGATCACCACCTTCATCGCCCTCGGCAACGCGGTCGGCCAGGCCGCGAACGGCGGCGTCATCGAACACAACGGTCACCAAACAGCGTTCCTCATCGGTATATCGAGCGTTCTCGGCTTTACCGCCATAGTCGCTCTCGGCCGACACCGCCTTCGTTCTCACACTCAGCCTGTGGACAGCGCTGGGAAAAGATCAACCTGAACGCGGGAATTGAGAAAGACCCCAGCCGGAACGCTGCAGGTCAGATCCTTCCGTCGGTGCCCCAACCCCTGCCGGAGTTTTCGCCCGCACCGGCCAACGCCTCCTCGCCCTGGCAGCTGGCACAACTGGACCACCGACGCCAAGGTCAAACGCTCACTCATCGCCTACGACCACTGAGTACATCGGACAGATCACCAGCTCGCAGCGGCTGATGAAGGCATCGTCGCTCCGGGCGCCGTCCGCCGGCTGTTCCCGGTCCGCCCCCGCGCCCGCCGACCGATGGGCCAGCAGGCTCTCGAGTTCGGCGGCCGTACGGGAGAACTCCAGTTCCTGGTAGGCATAGCGGGCCGCGGCCGCATGGCACGGTGACCGTGGCGGTCACCGTGGTGACAGCCGCCACCCAGAGGGCCGCGCTGTCCGTGCCGTAGACGCCGGCCAGAGCGCCCAGCCCGGAGACGACGACGGCCAGGGACACTTCGCGGCGCCGCACGGCCGTGCACCTGCGGGACATCTGCGCGGCGCGGCGGCCGATAGTAGTCGTGGATCTGTCCCGTGAGCCGTATCGCGACGTAGGAGCCGACATCGCGGACCAGCGGCAGCGGGCGCAGCCGGGGTACCAGGCCCTCGGTCCGGTGCAGCAGGGCGCCAGCCTGGGCCGTCACGCGGTCGGCCCGGTCGAGGAGGGTGCCGTCGATGTCGCCCTCCCGGTAGACGTCGGCGCGAGCCAAGGCCACGTACACCTCGCTCTTGAGCGCCGCACTGACCGAGCGCAACCGGGTCCAGTCCCGGAGCGAGGATGCCCCCAAACGGCCCGCAGCGACGAGCACGAGACCGGCGGACAGGCCGCCCAGGAAGGTCAGCGTCCGGCCGGGCGTGGGGTGCCCGCCCATGAGCTGGCCGTGACGGATTCACCCGGTTCCACCATGCGGGTGATCCTGCCAGCCTTGGCTGAGGGAGTATCAGTGCGGTGAGGGGGAGCGGGTGGCGGAAGGACAGCGGGAGTCCCGGGGCGGGCCCGGTCCGGTGGCGGGAGGCGGGGCGCCGGGGTCACCGCCGGCCCGCCCGGCCCCCGCGCGCGGCCGCGGAGCTGAAGCAGTCCCGGGTATGGGGGGTGGTGCTCCAGTCGGCGGGCGTGGTGGCGATGTCCCTCGGCATGGCGAGCGGGGCGCTCGCGTACCGGTCTATGCGTACATGGCACGCCGAGCACGGCTGGCCCGCCGTCGCCGTCGAGTGGGTGCTGATGGCCGCCCTGCTGACGAGCGGGCGACGCGCGCTCCGGCACGGCAGCCGACACCGGGCCCCGGTGCTGCGGGCGCCGGCCGAGCTGCCGGAGGGCGAGAAGGCCAGCGCGGTGACGCCTTCCGCCCCGTTGGTGACGTCCCCGCGAGTTCCGCGACGCGCTGTCGGCCGTCCTTGTCCCACACGGACACCCAGCCCCCGTCGTCACCGACCGCCAGCCGGTCGCCGGACGGGCTGAAGTCCAACCACATCTGACGGTTTGGATCGTCTTGGTTCGGATCCGCCGAACTCCGTCAAGACGTCCTCAGCGTATGCGCGTCGGCCGGTACCGGCAGGCAAGTGCTCAGTACTCCATTTCGGGGCGCAGGGGGCCGCCGACCGCATGGAGGTGCCGCACTACTTGGGCGTAGGAGTTGAGGAGTCCGGTCTCGTAGTAGGCGATGTCGTGCCGGGCGCAGAAAGTGCGCACGAGTTCCTGGGCATGGCGCAGGCTGGGCCGCGGCATGGAGGGGAACAGGTGGTGTTCGATCTGGTAGTTCAGTCCGCCAAGTGCGAAGTCGGTGAACCGGTGGCCACGAATGTTGCGTGAGGTCAGTACCTGCCGACGCAGGAAGTCGATCTTGTCGTCCTTGGCGAAGACGGGCATGCCCTTGTGGTTGGGGGCGAACGAGCACCCCATGTACAGCCCGAACAGCCCTTGGTGCACGACGAGGAAGCACACGGCCTGGACGGGAGACAGGACCAGGAACACGGCGGCGAGATAGCCGCCGAGATGCGCCGTCAGCAGTCCCGCCTCGGCCAGTTTGGCCGCCCGCGAGGTTGCGGTACCGGTGCGGTCCAGCAGCGCCCGTACTCCGGCGACGTGCAGGGCGAGTCCTTCCAGGAGCAGCATCGGGAAGAACAGCCAGGCCTGGTGACGGGCCAGCCATGCGTACGCTCCGCCGCGGACCCGGGCGTGGTCCTGGGTGAAGGCGATCGCGCCGTCGGCGATGTCGGGGTCGCGGTCGACATGGTTGGGGTGGGAGTGGTGCCGGTTGTGCTTGTTGATCCACCAGCCGTAGCTGAGGCCGATCAGCAAGTCGGCGTGCACGCGACCGAGCAGGTTGTTGACGCGCTTGGAGGCGGCGATCTGGTGGTGCCCGGCGTCGTGCCCGATGAACCCGGTCTGGGTGAACATCACCGCGAGGAAGGCGGCGGTCAGGAGTTGCCACCACGACTGACCGATCAGGGCGAACGCGGTCCAGCCTGCGGCCAGCAGGAACAGGTTCGCCCCGACCTTGACGGAGTAGTAGCCCGGCCGCCGCTTCAGCAACCCGCTCTGCTTCACCTCGCGGGACAGTGCGGCGTAGTCGCTGCCCCGGCCGCCGGGCGGCGGTTTGGTCATCTCGGTGTGGTCCGCCGGACCGGGGCCCCGGGTGCTGATATCAGTGGTCACAGTGTTCCTTTCAGCGTACACGGGCGCTGCCTCCGATGCGAGGGCGGGGCACCGCAAGCGGCACCCGTTCAGAAGCAGCACGAGGCAGGCCCACGGCGCGGGCCTGCCTCGGAATGGGATGTCTCAGAGCGCGCGGACCTGATCGGCCTGCATGCCCTTGGGGCCCTGGCGGGCGGTGAACTGCACCCGCTGGTTCTCCTCCAGGGAGCGGAAACCCCCCGTGTCGACCGCCGAGTGGTGGACGAAGATGTCGGCGCCGCCCTCATCAGGTGCGATGAAACCGAAACCCTTGTCCGGGTTGAACCACTTCACGGTTCCTTGAGCCATGTGACGTCTCCTTCGCGATGGCGAGTAGTGCGGAGAACGCGCACTCGCACGCTCCCGGGCTGCCAGTCGCCAGCCGTCGAAGAAAACCCCCCGAGAACGGCGAAGCACCCGCTGTCAGAACTCCACGGGCGCTTCCACGTTCGCAAACTTCAACTACAACCACTCGCTACAACGTCCGGAGCGCCGGGAAGGTTCCCGGTCGGACGGGGAAGGGTCCGGCGACGCCCTGGCGGGTCGGTTCCGGGTCCGGAGGGGAGTACGGTTGCGGCATCGATCACACCTCGCATGCCGTTATCCGTTTCGGCGTCGCCCTCGGGGAACGGCAAGGCCGGAGCGCATCCGGTCCCGCTGCCCGTAGCCGTCGCTCATTGCGAGGAACCCGCGGCTCCTCGGGAATGGGGAGCGGCTGTCCGGTGGCGGCCGGTTCTGCGACCGTCCTGACCGACTGACGAACAGGTCACCCGACACGCCCAGCCCACCTCTGGAGAAGGCCAGGTCACAGAAGGTCTGCCGGTTCGCGACCCGCGTACGCGCCCATGGTCGAGAGGTGCGAGGCTGGGCATCGTACGATGCGTGGACTCCATGAGACGGGCCGGGACGAGCTGAGGCTCAGCTGTCCCGGAACGTCGCGAAGGGCCTGACCACCGGGTGCAACCAGTGACCAGACCCTCCGTCGAGTACAGCAGTCCCCCGAACCCGGCCGTCTTGCATCCGGCCGGACTCACTGCTGAGCTCAGGCCTTTCGGCGGGGTCTACGGGGTCTGGATCAGGGCCAGAATGACCGCTGATGCCAGCGCGTGCGGGTGTTCTCACGGATCTTCTGTCGGAGCCCGCGCGGCAGGTGGAGATGTCCATCGCCGTGATGACCAGCTCGAGCCGGAGCGATGAAAATTCTGCGGCTGTACCAGCGCATCCTGCGGGGCGGCTCCTTCCGCATCAGCGTCAACGGCGCCAACGCCGACTCCGGGACGCTGCCCGGCACCGGCAGCGGCGACAACATCGCCGAGGTCGAGAAACTGCTGCTCTACCTGTCGGACCTGGACGTCGTGCAGCGCCACTGCGAGACCTCCTTCCCCGCACCCCTGGCCTACACCGATGCCGAGCGCATCGATCTGCTGGATCGCACGGCTACTCACTGAGGGGCCGCTGCGTGGCTTACCGGCCCGCCCGCACGCTCACGGTCACTCTCAACGGCCACGACGCCTCCGCCCTCCGGGCCGTCCTCGGCCCACAGCCCCAGTGCCTGCGCATCAGCCCTCCGGGCTTCGAAGTCGCCATCGACGGCCACACCATGGGCATCGGCCCCGTCCATCTCTTCCACACCCGCGCCACCGCCGACAACGGCCAGCAAGCCATCGAAGCCCTCAACACCGGACGCGCGGCTGGCACGCAAGCCGTAATACGCCCTCAGGACGGCGAGCACTACCGTCTCTTTCTCGCCGGTGTCCCCGACGACAGCCTCCCCCCTGGCCCCTGGTTCCCACCCCGCTCGTCCGGCAAGCCGCCATCACCGCCATCTGCAACGGCACCGAACGGCATCACCAAAACTCACTCGAGGCCATCCGCCTCGACCACCGCGCCGAAACCCACCACCGCCCCACACGAACCCGCCAACCCCACCCGCCAACCAGCACAAACAACTCTGACCAGCGCAAACACGCACCCGGCCATTAAGCCCTGCCGCTACCTACACCAAGCCCAGCCCCTCCCCGCCAAGAACACACAACCCCAGCTCACACACCTGAGATCCCCACTCGAACGGCTCCCCCCGCCTCTCAACAGACCAACAACACACCAGCTCAACCCACACCCCGCACACCAACTACCCCCCTCCCAGCGTCAGCCGGCCATCTCGCTGCGGCACGTCAGTTCCACGCCCGCGAGGGGCACTTGAACGTGCCGCGCAAGCATGTCGAAGACGTCGGCGGCGTTCCGGTCAAACCGGGTGGGTTCCTCGACAACACCCGCCGCACGGCCTCAAAACTCACCCCCGAGCGCCACGCGGAACTCGAAGCTCTCGGCATGCGCTGGTAGGACGGCTGGGACGGCAGGCGGCCGCCCCGGCGGAGGAACGACAAGGCGACCGACCTGGCCTGCCTCGGTGACGACAGCAGCAGGAAGCCACCTCCCAGGAGCGTCCACGGGAAGGAAGGTGAGTCACTTATTGTGCATGCTTCATTCACAATAAGTGATGGATTCTCGCCTGGCGCAGAAGATTGGCGTGGGCGTCATGTCCGGCCGCGGCGAACGTACGGGACATCGCGCGCGGGCTACCGCGTCACCGGTGCTGCGGACGCCATTCGAAGAGCAGGATGGTCACGTCGTCCCGCAGTTGGTTGCGCTGGTAATCGAGGATGGCGTGGATGAGCAGCCGCAGCACCTCGGCCGGGCGTTGTCCCGCGGAGGAGGAGCGGATGATGAAGTCGGTGAACCGGTCGAGGCCGAACTCCGCACCGTCCGCGTCGCGAGCCTCCACGACACCGTCGGTGTAGAGCAGGACGCAATCGCCCGGTTCCAGGGTCGTCTCGTGGACTTGCCGGGCTGACGGGGCGAGTGGGCCAGCCAGGCCGATCGGCGGCTGTGGGGGGCTGTCCAGCGCCCGGACGACCACCCGCTCGGCACGGATCAGCAGCGGTGGGGGGTGACCACAATTGACCCAGCGCAGCACCCCGGTCTCGGCGTCGAGCCGGCACAGCACGCCGGTGCAGAAGGAGTCGGGCAGCCACTGAGCGAGCGCCTGGTCGACGGAGCCGACGACGTCGGCCAGGTCGGCACCGCCCCGGCGGGCGTTACGCGCCGCCGCCATGGCGACCGACGTGGTCAGGCCGGCGGTCAGATCGTGCCCCATGGCGTCGAGGATCATGGTGTGCAGGATGTTCTTGACCACCGAGTGGTCGAAGGCGTCGCCGGCGATGTCGTACGCCGGTTCCAGGACCGCGGTCGATACGCACCTGCTGCTGCCGATGGTGCGGGGTGGCAGGAAGGCCCGCAGCATCTCGGCGGGCAACCGCATGGTCGCAGTGCGGGTGCGGGCGGCGAGCCAGTCGCTGTAGGCGCGCTTGGAGGTGATCAGCATGGCGAACAGATGGGCCAGCATCCGGCTGCGGCGCATCCGCACCCCGTCGAGCGAGGCGGTCCGCACCGCCAGCACGCCCAGCCGCTCCGCACCATCGACCAGAGGCAACCAGAGGATCAAGCCGTCGTCGGCCTCGGCCACCCGCGGGGAGACCGTGCGGTACGCCCAGCCGGCCGACGAGCGGTCCACCGGCAGCGGCTCCAAAGCCTCGTCGAGTGGGATGAGCAGCTGTTGTTGCAGGTCGGCAAGGTAGATCAACGCGGTGTCCAGGCCGAGGGCGGAGGCGCACCGGTTCGCCAGGGCGGGCAGTTCGACTGGCAGGGTAGTCTGCGCCTCGATGATCAGCTCTTCCAGCCGATTCTCGTCGACGACGGTGTCGGGACCGGAGGACGCGTGCGGTGGGTCCGACACAGGGATCACCCCTTCCGTGCCCAGTTTCACACCGTTCCCGTCCTCTCTCACGTCAGCCCGTGGCGAGGCGAGAGCGACGCCAGGGCGGTCAGCTGAGCTCGGCCGGGCCTACCTCATGCGCCAGCCACGTGATCAGCCGGTCCGATATCAAGATCACCGCTCTACCGCCAAAATCCAGTCCGGTCCTTCGCGCGCGGCGGCCGGAGAGGGGCCGATCGTGACGGACAGCCGTCACGGGGTGCCGCTTATCGCAACGGGCGTACAGCGTCCTTGGACTTGAGCACGTCTCAGCGGCAACCCGCGAGAGCCGCCCCGGTGACCCGAACGCTGCCTGGCGTACCACTACGCACGGGACCATGGTGAGTTCGGGCGGCTCCACTGGCAGCGGCACGGCGAACAGCCCCGTTCTGTACGTGCGCTGCGCGTAGTGGGAAGTTGGAGGGCCTGGTGGTCGGGTTGGTCCTGGGCCCCAGGCCTTCCACTCGCCGTAGAGAGGATCGACCGTGACCTCGGACCACGACATGCTGTGGCGTCGCTGCGGGCTCCTGGGCCGTGTCCTGCTGCCGCTGGTGGACCAGGAGCCATGGCGGCAGGCTCGTCGCCAAGAGACCCTGAAGGCCCGGGGCATCGACACGGCGGCAGGCGAGCGAATGATCGAGATCTTCGCGGCCCTGGCCGCCCACGCCGTCGCGCTCGACGCTTCCTGGTCCGCCGCAGAATTCGGGGCTTTGCCCCTCCGGGCCGTGGCCGACGCGGCGGCCGGCAAGCGCGACTACGAACTGCTCGCCGGGCTCCCGGACACCTTCGCCGACGACCGTGACGGACAGGCCGTCAACGTCTTCCGCCTGTACACCTACAAGGGCGGGCAGTACAGCCACCGACTCTTGCTGCTGAGCTGGGAACTGCGCTACGCGCTGAACGTCCTCGCCGAACGCACGCCGACACCGTCACCCACGTGCGGGGACGTCTTCCACCGGGCGGCTGAGGCCGGCCTGCCGCAGTGATCACGAACATCAGACAGGCTGAGGCCGCGCTCCGCGCCGTTCCCGAGCCGGCATGCCCCGGCCACGCCAGCCACACGGGCCACCGCAACACGACGCACGGCACTCCCCCAATGCTCGTCGAAAGGGCCGGGCGGCGATCCCCCAGCCGGCGTGCACAGGGCCGTGCGCCGCTTCGGGGGTCGGCACGCGCGGCCCTCAGCGCGGGGGAACCCTCGCTCGGCTCGGCTCAGGGTTGGGTGCAGATGGCGGACCGGGCGTTCAGGCGGCGGTGGTAGCCCAGGAGGTTCACGTCCCAGAACGTCCTGTCGTAGCCGAGGCCGATCGCCACGACGTCCCGGTCCATCAGGGCCCGGTAGAAGGCGTTGTCCGGCCTCGGGTCGGTGGCCATGTCCGCGAAGTACCCGTCGTGGTTGTAGCCGGAGAACATGAACTCGAGGATCGTGTTCGAGTAGATGTCGGCGTCGGCCAGCCGCGCCCGCTGGTCCCTCCCGTCGCTGCCCGTCCCGGTGAGCCTGCCGATGTTGGCCATGTCGATCGCGTGGCTGCGGCTCACGTCACTGGCCCGGTCGGAGATCAGAAGCGGCGACAGTTCCTGCGCGATCCGCTCCTTGTTGATCTCGCACGTGATGTAGTCGACGTTCGGGTAGTACTGGCGCTGGAACGCGGCGTGTCCGGGCCCGGCCGACGGGACGGACGGGGGCACCGCGGCGGCCCGCGCCGGAGCGAGCGGGCCGAACAGGGCGGCGGCCGTCGCCACCGCAACCGCCGTCATCGCCAAGCGCTTCACGTTGACACCTCTCACAGAACCCACATCGGTTGACCGGATCGTTGGCAGCAGTGTGCCGCGCCGACCCGCCGACCGCGCCGGCGACAGCCCGAGGTCCCCCGAACGCACCAACGCCTGAGTGCCCCGCAACGCAAGGGCCGAGGTGATCCCAGAACTCGTGAACATCACCCTTGACGAATCCCGGCGTGCTCCAGAACTCCCGTCGAAGCGCTTCCACTTCCCATGAACAAAGTCAGGCGAGCGCCGATACCTCGCCCTCCAGGTCCCGGCGCGACTTGACTGCTTCGCTCTGCATCAAGGGTGATTGCTCGGCTCAGCCGGGTACTGGCGGCCGGAGATCGTCACGACTAGGCGCGGCTCCGGGCAGACTTGACGGCGCTGGGTCAGGTCCCGGACGGCGAGCACGGTCAGGGCGGGAACAGCAGGAGCATCCCGGCCAGCAGGCGAGACGCGTCACCGTTGGCCTGTCCGGGTACCGGATCGAGGACCGCGACCGGCGGCCAGTCCTCCCTGCTGATCAGTGGCACGCCGCCCGCCCAGTTGGCTCGAGTGGTCCGGGGACCGAGTCCCCCAGCGGCGCAGGGCGGGGCGTGAAGGCCGTGCCACGGCCCTTTACCACTCCTTAAGTCGTTCAAGTAACGCTCGGCAGTCCCCGAGCGCCCGGTGGTTGCCACCCTGCAAGGGCTGCCAGGTGTACTCGCCCCAGTAGTCCGACCAGTCCCCGTACCACGTCGAGTAGGGGATCATCACGTCCGGTGCCTCACATTGACCGAGACCACTCACCAGATGCCCGCGATTGAGTGAGGCGCGCGACCGCATGCCTCACTGAGACCGGGACCGCCTCAACTTCGCGGAGAAGGTCAGCTGGTCCCCCGCCTCAGCTGGCTGCGCACAGCCCAGGGGCAGCTGCGGCAGCTGGCTGAACAGGAGCGTGCTGCACGGAAGTTGGCGGCCCGCCGGGAAGCGGACCGGCGTGCCCGGTGGGGGCCGGGCTGGAGCGAGGGCGAGGCGTTCGCCGTGGCCGGGCCTACTACCGGCACGCGGCCCCGAAGTGATGCCCGCGGCGGCCCGAAAGTGCAAAAACCCGCCAGGATCTGCTTGAAGAGCCGGAAGGTTGGCGCGCGGCCGGGGCTGGAGCGGCGGCGCACCGCGGACGGCAACGACTGTTCACGACACCTTCGTCACGAAGCGATCGGCGACGGCCAGGGCGGCCGCCATGATGCTCAGTTGCGGATTCACCTCCGGACAACTGGGCAGCACGGAGCCGTCTGAGATCAGCACGCCGTCGACGCCGCGCAGACGCCCGTCCGGGTCGGCGGGTGACCGCTCGGGGTCGGTACCGGCAGCCGCCGTACCCGTGGGGTGAAACGCGGACACATGCAGATGCCGCGCGGTCACCGTGTCCAGCAGTGCCTCGAGCTGGGCCGGGGTGCGGGCGCGCGGCACCTGCGGTACACCGGTCAACACCTCCTCGGCGCCCGCCGCGAACAGCAGGCGGCCCATGGCCCGTTGGGCCCGGAGCAGGCGGCCGGCGTCGCGCGGCGTCAGATCGTAGCGCAGCAATGTGCGGTCCCTGCCGAGGACACGCCCCGAGGGCCGGTCGGCGATCATGGCACCGAGTGTCGCGAGCTGATCCGTCCCTTCCAGTTCCCGGCGCAGCTCGCGTCCGATGCCGGGCAGCACGAACGAACTCATGCCTGCCGGCGCCGCGGTGGCTTCGATCAGGATGCCGTCGTCGCGCAGGTGCTCCACCCCGACGCTCTGCAGGACACCCTTCCAGCCGGTGACCGGGCGGCCGAAGCGTCCCGCGACGCTGATCGCGGGGTGCACGCTGAGGTTGCGGCCGAGCCGCGGGTGTCCCCCGAGGCCGGAGCGGCGCAGTAGCGGCGGGGTCTGCAGGGCCCCCGCGGCGACCACGACCAAGGGGCTGAGGATCTCCAGTTCGCTGCCCTCCGGGCGGCGAACCAGTACCCCGGCAGCCCGTGGACCGCCCGGCCGGTCGCGGTCGACGAGGATCCGCCGGACGCGAGCGCCCGTCACGATAAGGGCGCCGGCCGCGCAGGCCTCGGGAAGCACGGACAGCTGGACGCTCTGTTTGGCACCGGTGGGGCAGCCGACGACACACTGGCAGGACCCCCTGCAACCCGGGGCGTTGCGACGCAAGGGTGCGGCGGCCCAGCCGAGCGCCTTCGCTCCGGCCAGTGCGAGCAGCCCGTTCTTGCCCAGCACCTGCAGCGGCTGGGGTGCCACCTGCAGGGTGCGTTCCACCTCGTCGAGGTGGACGTCGAAGCCTTCGGCCGCCGCGAAGCCGTGCTGGTCCAGCCAGCGGGTGAGGACGTGGTCCGGTGTGCGATAGCACGTTCCGGAGTTCACGACAGTGGTGCCGCCGACCGCGCGGCCCACGGGCAGGACCAGCGGGGGGCTGCCGAGGGCGATCGTCGCGCCGCCGTCCCGGTACAGGTCGGTGAAGCGATCGAGCGGGGCCCGGCGCCCGAACGACGCACTGGTGTGGTGCTCCCCCTCCTCGAGGACGACGACACGCATCCCGACGCGGGCGAGTGTCCGGGCGGCTATGGCTCCGCCGGCGCCCGAGCCGACAACGACGGCGTCGGCGCTCGAGCGCGTGGGCCAGTCGCGGGACGGCGTACAGTCGAGCGGCGGGTCGTCGGGGCCGGACGCCAGGGGCGCCGGGCGGTGCTGATGCAGCGTCCGTTCGGTACCGGCCGCCAGCAGCAGCGGTACTTTGACCGCGTCCAGGAGCGGCAGCAGGGCCCGGTGGGAACCGAGCGCCCCCATGACCTGCTCCCGTTGCGCCGCGCTCAGCGCGGACAGCCGCCTGCCCGTTCGGGCCACGGTGTAGGCGTCGATCGCCACGGCCGCGGCGCGCACGGCCGTCCGTACCGGAGCGGGCATGGCGTCGAGCAGCATCTCGGCCCTGCGCGGCACGGCCCGCGTCCACGCGGAGGTGCCGTCGTCCGCGAGCAGGGCGGCTACAAGTCCCGCCAAGGCGGTGCGACCTCGAGAGTTCATCGGTCGCCGACCTCCGCGTGCGCGGTGCCCGACAGCCGCCATACAGCCTCCCGCCGCCATGTGCCCCACCAGCGTTCCAGGCTGACCACCGCGTCCGCCCTCTCGCTGTTGCGGCAGACCGCGGTGGAGCCGTCGGGGTCGGTGTAGCCGAGCGTCACTGTCTGTTGCGGCGGCTGGGTAACCGTCACCTGTATGCGGCTCAGGCCCGCCCTGCCCTCGACCCGCCACTCGGGCAGGCGGATGTCCGCGCGGAACCGGCCGATGCCCGCCCAGCCCACGGCAGAGCGTTCCGCGCGCCGGGGCCAGGTACGGCCGTTTCGGTGCAGGCGCAGGAAGACCAGGGGCGGCAGCCTGTCGAGTCCGCGGCGCATGGATACCGCGGCGATGATTTCCAGGACGTCGCCGCCACCCAGGTCGGCGTGGAGCCAGGCCCAACGGCGGGCGTTGCCGTGGCCGTAGATGCGGGCGCCGGCTCCCGGAGCGTCGTCCAGCCGCAGCTCACCGGTGCCGTACCGGATGGTTCCGCTGTAGCGGGCGCGGGCGGCGGGGAGCATGTGCGAGGCCGGCAGCCAGGGACGTCGCCAGGACCAGCGAGGGAAGGTGTGAAGCGGCGGACCTTCGGGTCTCTCGGTGAGTGCCCAGGTGAACGTCCCGGCGGAGCCGGTGAGCCGGCCGGGTCGGACGCAGATGCCCTCGGCGGTGAAGCCCTCCGGATGCGCCGTCCACGGTACGGGGCCGAAACGTGTGTGTTCGGCGGGGCCGTCCTTGGGGAAGACGGCGATCCAGCCGTGCGCGTAAGCGGCGGAACCGTCAGAGGGCGCCACCAGTTCGTGGTGCAGCCAGATCCCGCTGTCGGTGGCCGGATCGGTCAGAGTCGTGTACCAGACCTCGGTCCGCCCCGGTGTGCCGTCCCAGCGCGACGTCAGATGCCTGTCGGCAGGGGACGCGGCCGTACGAGGGAACCGGAAGCTCGCGAGGAAGGGCAGCAGACCGGTGGCGAGGGGGAAGCGCAGCGTGCCCTCGCCCACGCGGTCACCGTCCTCGTACAGGGTGTACGGCAGTACGGTCAGTGAGGCGAGCGGATGCTTGGGCGACACCGACTTCCAGCCGTCCAGAGTGAGGCGCCGGCCTTCCATGGCGAAAGTGATCCGGTAGCGGATCCTGCGGCGCGACAGGGGCGCTATCTCCAGCTCGCCCTCGGCTTCGGCGTCGTCGGCCCGTCCCGCTATGCGTACCCGTCCGCTCACGTGCGCCCGCGTCGTGCGGTGGGGCAGCAGCACGGCGTCGGCACGGGCCAGCAGGTCCAGCCGCACGGGGCGGTCGCCGTCCTCGCCGGCCAGGCGCACACGGCCCAGCATGGTCTCCTTGAACACCGTCCCGTGTGAGCTCACAGGGCACCTTCCCGGCGTCCGCGGGAGCGTGCCAGCCCCTTGAGCATGATGCGTTCCGTTGCCGACAGATAGTCGCCCGCGGCGGTGCGTGCCGCCTCCTGGTCGGCGGCGGCCACCGCCTCGACGACCGGTGCCAGACGGTCATGAGCGGCCCGGGGATCCTCGAAGGGCCTGACCAGTGCCCCGCGCACCGGCAGGTAGGCGTTGAACAGGGTGTTGGTCAGCAGGACGTACACCCGGTTGCCCGTGGCACGGGCCAGTGCACGGTGCACCTCCACGTCCGCCAGCTGCACGGGCTCGCCCCCCGCTGCATCCCCGACGGCCGCCAGCAGCAGACGCAGTTCGGCGACCTGGGCCGCCGTGGCGCGAGTCGCTGCCCGTTCCACGATCAGCTCACCGATGCTGCGCCGGACTTCGAAGATCTCACCGATCCAGTCGGGGCTGTGGCGCACGAGCATCGGCAGGAGGTCCGCCCCGCCCAGGCGCAGGAAATCCCGTACCCGGGTACCCACTCCGTGGCGCGTCTCCAGCAGCCCGGCGTGCGCCAGTCGGCCGAAGGCGTGCTTGAGGGAGGTGCGGGTGACCCCGAATCCGTCGGCGAGTTCACGTTCGGGAGGCAGATAGCTCCCGGCGGGATGACGCCCGGCGAGGATGTCCTCGCGCAGCCGCTTCTCCAGCACGTCGACGATCGTCTCGCGTGGCAGTGCCTCCACCCCGGCCCCCAATGATTCAGTGGTTCAGTGGCTCAGCCACTGAACCACTGTTAATGACACGGCGTCAATAAGAGTGGCCGGACAGCGGCTGTGCCACGCGCTTCGATGTCGGTTCTTCGCGGTGCCGCCGTGCGGTCACCGGCCCGGTGACCGCTCCCCGCGGTCCGCTGCTCGGCAGGTACGACACCGAAGGGCGCCTTCAGCACGTCGGCCGCACCACCACCCTCGCCCGGGCAGCGGGTCCTGCGGTCGCCGGCCTTCTCGCTCCGGGGCGGCGCGGTCATCCGTGGACAGGCTGGTCGCTCTCCGCCGGGTGGGACAGCCAGGAAAAACTGGTCGTCACGCTGGTGGCACCCGAGCTGGTAGTGGAAGTCGACGTCGCCCGCGACGCCTGCGGCCGGTCGCGACACTCCGCACGCTGGCACCGCGCCCGCCCGGACCTCTCCCTCACCGACGTTCCCCGCACGACGTCGCCGCCGTGCCGAAGTGACTGTGCAACCGTGATGTGAGGGTGGAGTGTGTGGGTTTCGGAGGTAGTTGAACGCCCGCAGCCGGGTTGCCCAGGACGAGACCTGATGCCGCACACCACCACCCAGTCCCCGGAGCCGGGCAGCGGGCTGGTGTGCCCGCCATCAGATCAACGCCGCCCGCGCCCGCGGGGCAACGCCGTCAGACGGCGGCGGCACCAGCCGCTCGGACGACAACGACCAGTCGAGGACGGCCTGAAGCGATGACCATCGTGTCCATCGCGGAGCGGCTGGGGCATGACGAGTTCCTGGCCCGGTCGCTGCACCGCGACTAGTGCCATGTACCCCAGGCTGTGGACGTCCCCGGCTCTCTCGTCTCCTTCGACGTTTTCAACGAACTGATCGCCACCCACCGGGTGGAGCCGCCACGGCTGCGTCTGTCGGCCGAGGCGAGGTCCTCCCGCAGCACCGTTACGCCGTGCCCGTAGCCACACGACGGCACACCGTGTGGCAGCGCACCCATCCGGCCGAACTGCACCAATGCCTGTCCGACAGCGCCTCCCTGGCGATCGACTCGATCGACTCGATCGACGAACTCCACGAGCCCGTCGCCGACCTCGCTCAGCACATGGAGAGCTGGCTGCGCACCCGCATCCAGGTCAACGCCTACGCCTCATGGACCCCGACCGAGGGATTCGGCATCCACTGGGACGACCACGACGTCATCGTCGGCCAGGTCGAGGGCGCCAAACGCGGGCGCTTGTACCGCCCGACCCGGCAAGCCCCCATGCATCACGACGTCGCCTTCCCAGAGCTACCACCGGAGCCACCACCGGAGACACCGGTCGCGGACGTCGTCCTCAACCCGGGCGACGTCCTGGATCTGCCGCGCGGCTGGTGGCGCGCGGTCACCGCCGACCAGGGCACCGCCTCCCCGCACCTGACCTGTGGACTCGGCCCGCACACCGGCGCCTACCTGATCGGCTGACTGTCGGAGCGGCTACGCACCCACGGCCTCGTCCGAGCTGATCTCCCCCTGCACGCCTGCCCCGGCGCCCAGGAGGCGTATGCGGAGTCCCTGCGCAAGCTGCTGATGGACGCTTTGGACGAGCCGGACCTGATCGGGCGGTTCGCTGCAGCCCGGGACGCGGAAGACCTCGGCCGACTGCGCCCCTCTCCGCCCTTCCTCAACGGCGTCCCTGCGGAACCGGACCTCGCGGTGCGGTTGACCACCGGCCGAACCCGGCTCACCCGGGCCCGCGATGACGACGGTGCGGAGGTGGTCCGCTTCACCGCGGCCGGACAGGAGATCGACTTAGCCCCGGCCACCGCATCGCTGCTGCGCCGTCCGCTCGAAGGCGGCTGGTGGACCCTGGCCGATCTGGCGACTGCCGCCAGCCTCGCCGTGCCCGGGCTGGTGGACGGTCAGGCTGCCTGCGTCCGGGCCGGCCACCGGTGACCGCCGCGTTGGCGCTCGGCACGTACCGGCTGCGGGACGTGGCCACCGCGGCCCGGTATGCCGCCGCCTCCGAAACTACGTGGCTGGACACCGCGCCGAACTACCTGCACGGACGCGCCCCGCGGCGCGAACTCGCCCGGCACGTGACAGAGGTGATGCCCGCATACAACCTGGCAAGGACTCAGAGTCGGCCTGGACAGTGCGGGCAACCCCCTATGCGATCGAACAATCCAGAAGTCGCCCGTCGCTGGTGCCAATGAGCAACCGACCAGGCTCGGTCAGGGTCAGCGCGGTCGGTACGGCGGGCACTGCGGCAACGGCAAGGTGCCGACGCCAGCGCACGGTGCCGTCATGGAGATTGAGCCCGACGATCTCGCCATCGTCGTAGGTGACATAGATGGCCTCCGCGTCGCAATCGAGGTCGGTGGCCTTCCGGTCCGTCCGGAAGACCCAGGTCGGCTCCCCATTCGTTGGCTCGCGTCGTACGACGAACGAGCCGTCGGGCTGCAGCCCGTGGCCGTGGTAGACGGTGCCAGCATGCACCAGGCCACCATCCGCAGTCTCTACGCCAGGGCCCCCGAAGTGTGTCTCACCTCGTGTCCAGGAGTAGGGGAACAACCGTCTGACTTTCGCCTTCGTCGGCTCACGCGGGCGTTCGGCAACCGGCATCGCCTCCAGGTCGGCCGCGGCGAGCCACGTTTCCTTCCGCTCGAGGTTCCACTCGCCCTCCTCGCGCACGGTCTCCCGGAAGTAGACCCGGCTGCCACGCCGGATGCGGAGCCTGCTCCGTTCCCCGATTGATCCTGCAGGCGCTAGGGCCGGCAGGCCGTCAGTGCAGCGCACCAGGGACACCGGGGCGGAGGGGGTGAGGTGGTCCAGCTGTGCCCCGTCCTCGAGCGAGAGCCGGACGACGGCCTGAGGACGTTTCTCCCACTCGGGCCGGACCAGGCCGACCCAGGCCGATCGCTCATCTGCGGCGATGACAAGGTCCCGGCCGCCTTCGTCGTCCGGAACAGCCCACTGCCGCTGTCCCGACGGCAGCCAGGACTCCAACTGGACCCCGTCAAGCGTCGCCAGGATCCTGCCGTCGGACAGTTCCTGCACCGCGCGGACGTTGCACCGCGGACCCCAGTCCGTACTCAGAGAGGAGACCCTCTGGCGGGCGTCCTCTCGGCCGTCGGGGCGCGGGGCCGTCACCCGTGGTCCTGCCAGGTCGTATGCGGTGACCGACCGGGGTGGTACGGCCCTCCAGTCGGGCCGGCGCAGCACCGCGACGTGACCCTCGACCCATGCGTCTTTGTCCTGCCAGTCGTCAGGCGGTGCCATCAGCACACGTAGTTCCTGTTCGTTGAGCCATTCCAGACCCAGGACCTGGCGGCCGAGCTCGTGCTCGATGAGCGACGTGGGCATGCCCGTCTCCAAGTCCAGCAGGAGCAATTCGCCTTCAAAGAAGTAACCGCCGTCATAGCTGCCCGTGCCGGCAACGAGGAGGGGCAGCGCGGGATGGAAGGCCATTGCGTGTACGGGGTAGCGCGCACGGAGAAGGGCTCGGCAGGCCAGATCATCGGTGCCGTAGACACCAATCGGCGCAGTGCTGCCGAACTCGTGCATGCCCGCCACCGCCGTGTGTGTGCCCGCTACTGCCAGCAGGCGGCGATGCTCGTCGTCAACAGCGAGGGTGGGATCGCCAACCTCGGCGAAGGGACGGTCACCGAGGATTCGGTCGATGTGGAACGGGACGGTCATGGCGATGATCTTCTCAATGGCCGAAGACTGCGGGAAGCCACGAACTTCAAGAAGTTGAACAGAAGAACTCGACTGGCTTGACTGGCTTGACTGGGAAGTCTTCCAGGCCCTTCGCCCACTCCCACTCCCACTCCCACTCCCACTCGAGGCTAGCACCCAGGTGTCGACGCGCGCCGCGCGTGGATCAACTGACGCGATCGGCAAACCGGCTGATCAATTACGCGAGTTGCAGCGCGGGACCCAAAGGGCCACACCGGGGAGGCCGACGGTCCCGGGGGCCCGTCGACATTGCCGACGGGCAGTCACGTCATCACGTCAGGAGTGGCCGAGGACTCGGTGTGGCTGGTACGGGGCTTCCAGGCGGGCGATCTCCTCCTCGCTGAGGGACACCCCCACCGCCGCGACCGCGTCGTCCAGATGGTTCAGCTTGGTCGCGCCTACGATCGGTGCGCTGATCGCCGGCTTGCCCAGCAACCACGCCAGGGCGATCTGTGCGGGCGGCAGCCCCCGCTCACCGGCGACCTCGCGCACCGTGTCGACCACGTCGAAGTCGGAGTCCCCGTACAGTTCCTCGGCGTACTGGTCGCTGCCCGCGCGGACCGTGAGCTGCTTGCCGCCGCGTTCGCGTGAACCGGCGAGCAGCCCGCGCGCCAGCGGGCTCCACGGGAGGCAGCCCACTCCTTGGTCGAGGCAGAGCGGGATCATCTCGCGCTCCTCCTCGCGGTAGGTCAGGTTGTAGTGGTTCTGCATCGACACGAACTTCGTCCAGCCGTGTGTCTCCGCGACGTGCTGTGCCTTGGCGAACTGCCAGGCGAACATGCTGGACGCGCCGATGTAGCGCGCCTTGCCGGAGCGCACCACGTCGTGCAGCGCCTCCATGACTTCCTCGATCGGCGTCTCGTAGTCCCACCGGTGGATCTGGTACAGGTCCACGTGGTCGGTCCCCAGCCGCCGCAGCGAGGCATCGATGCCGGACAGGATGTGCTTGCGCGACAGGCCGCCGTCGTTGGGTCCGGAGGCCATCGGGAAGTAGATCTTCGTGGCGAGCACGTAGTCGTCACGGCGGGGGAAGAGCTTGTCGAGCAGCCGTCCGGTGATCTCCTCGCTCACGCCGTGCGAGTACATGTCCGCGGTGTCGAAGAACGTCACCCCGGCCTCCGCTGCCCGCCGCACGATGGGCTCGGCCGCCTCCTCGTCCAGAAACCACGCGCGCCGGGCGGGGTCGCCGTAGCTCATCATGCCGAGACAGACCCGCGAGACCTTCAGCCCTGTCGAGCCCAGCCTGATGTACTTCATGTCTGCACACCCTTAGACGTTCGCCAGCCCGTTGCGTCAGCCTACGCTTGGCCAGCGCTCGCGGTCGTGGGGAAGCATCCAGTCGCCGGCGATCCACCGTACCTCGGGATGCCGTCGCGAGACTCGGCGTAAGATCACTGTCCGCTGCGGCCCGCCTGAGTGCCGCTACTTCGCCGTCGGCAGGCAGGCAGGTCCCCCCAGCGGTGGAGCCGCGGTATCGGGCACCATGTCATGGCTGCTCCGTGTTCGCGGCTCCCGTACGGTCTCCAGGCTGCGGCCTTGTCTGAGAGGGCAGGGGAAGGGGCCGGGCAGGTGCGTCGGAGGTGTAGGCGTCTGCGTCGAATCGGCTCAGTCGGCGCACGAGCCGCCCGGTGGACCACGGCCAGGCGAAGGTGTTCCGCCCGGTGGAAGTGAAGTAGTAGCTGGTGCAGCCGCCCGTGTTGTAGACCGTGGTCGCGAGCGCGTCCTGGACTGCGGTGTTGTGGGCGGCCTGTGCGGCCGACCGGACGTCCAGGGCACAGTGGCCGCCCTGGTCGAGGTGGGCCAGGGCGGCAATGAGGTACGTCAACTGGGCTTCCAGGACCGTGATCGCGGAGGTGGAGCCGCCGAGCAGATTGGGTCCCAGAAGCAGGAAGAGGTTGGGGAAGCCGCTCACGGTGGTGCCCATGTACGCCTGCGGTTCACCGCCCCATGCTTCGTCGAGTGTCCGGCCGTTCGTGCCGTACAGACTCTTGGCCAGCGGCAGCTCACCGACACGGAAGCCCGTGGCCTCGATGAGCACGTCGGTCGGGACGGTGGTGCCGTCGGCGCCGACGACCTCGTTGCCGCGTACGGCGGTCACCGCGGTGGGATGCAGGCGGACGTGCGGCTGAGACAGGGCCCGGTAGAAGGTGCTGGACGTCAGAAGACGCTTGCAGCCCAACCGGTAATCCGGTGTCAGCTGCCGGCGTAGCTGCCGGTCGCGGACCGCGAGCCGCAGGTGTGCGCGGGCGCCTGCCTCGAGGAGGCGGGCGCCCTGAGGGTGGCGGAAGGCGTAGCCAAAGCCCTCCTGCAGGGCGTACTGCCCGGCGCGCAGGGCGCCGCGCGCACCGGGTACGCGGTCCAGAAGCCGGTTGAACGCCGCGGGTAGCAGCAGATCGGGCTTGGGCAGCACCCACTGGGCGGTGCGCTGGAAGAGGCTCACGGACGCAGCCTGGGCTTCGATGGCGGGGATGACCTGGACGGCGGAGGCGCCGCTCCCCACCACGGTCACCCGCCGCCCGGCCAAGTCGACGCTGTGGTCCCACCGGGCGGTATGGAACGCGGGACCGTTGAAGTCTTCGATCCCGGGGACCTCCAGGCGGCGCGGGACGTGCCACGGGCCGGTGGCCAGGACCAATACCGCCGCGCTGTAGGGCCCGTCGCTGGTCTCCAGCAGCCAGCGGCCGGCCGCCCCGTCCCACCGGGCCCCCAGCACCTGAACACCGCAGCGCAGCATGTCATCAAGCCGGTACCGCTGGGCCGTCGCCCGCAGATAGGCAAGGATTTCTCGCTGTCCGGCGAAGACCCTGCTCCAGGCGGCATCCGGGGTGAAGGAGTAGCTGTAGAGCGTCGAGGGCACATCGCAGGCGCAGCCGGGGTAGGTGTTCTCGCTCCAGGTGCCGCCGAGTTGCGTCCCCTTCTCCAGAACAAGCACGTCGTTGAACCCTGCCTCGCGAAGCCGGACGGCGGCGCCGATCCCGGAGAACCCCGCTCCGACGACCACGGCCCGCAGGTCCCTGTCGGTCCGCGTCCTCTGAGCCGGGATCACAGCAACACTCCGGTCGAGCGGGCGGCGCTGAGACCACGGCCCGTGCGCAGCTCTCGCGGAGCCGTTCGGCGGACGGATCCCGAAGAGAACCCGGCTTCACGGGCCGTCTCGGCCGCCCGTCGTGCGGTCCCTGCCACAGCCTGCCCACCTGGAACGTACGGCCATGGCGAGGTGTGTGGGTCCGGCTCGGTCACAGCAGCCAATGGCAGACCTGTCTGCATCAGTACCTTCTTTCCCTTGCTCCGGGTAGATGCCGTCGGTCGGCGAGCCACCCGTGCCGGCCGACGGGTCACCCGGATACATCCACGACGTCGACCAGCCCGGCGCGTGGTCGTCCGCGCGGCGTCGTCCGCATCCACGCCACTTCGGCCGAATCCGGCGTGAGCGCCTCTTGCATGCGGTTCACGAGAAGGCTCGGGTGCGTGAAACAGGGACCACAGAGCGTTCCGCTGACGCCACGCACTGCATGATCCCGAAATACTCACGCCGGCAGCGCACGTAACGCTGGCACCGGATGACGGTGAAGAAACCTCACATGCTGGGGTTTTGTTCAGTCCCGGGCCGTCGAGAGCATCACTCGAACGAAGCACGGCTTATGGAGCCGTGCAGCGGCAGCGGAGTTCCTCGGACCGGTCCCGAAGCTGGTCTTCGAGAGTGACGTTGTCTCCGCAGGCCACAGTCTGCAGCAGCATGACGCCCACGGTCGCTTCGGCGGCCGGGCTGTCCAGGAGGGGAAAGGTTGCGCGGACGCGGCGGCGGCGTGCGGTTGCAGCAGGGAGAAGGCGTAGAGAGTCGCGGGTGTCAAGGCTCTGGGGGCGGTGGCCCAGCCTTCCCAGTCGAGGATCGTGGGGCCGGTGGTGAGGTTGGCGGCATGGAAGTCGCCGTGCGCGCAGGCCCGTTGTGTGATCGGGGGTGCCGGGTGGCCGGTGTACTCGGGGACGGCGCGGAGATCCACTCTTGGCGCACGGCGGTGCGAACCAGGGGCCGGGCAGGTCGAGTTCGTCGCGGTCCGGCGTCGTAGAGCTGCTGGGCGAGCGCTCGCCGACCCGGCCGCGGGCCCGGCCCCGGAGGGCAGGTCCGAGCCGGGCGCTCTCGGGTGGCCAGCGCCAAGCGCCGTGGGCGAGCGGGCTACTTGACGCCGACCCAGGTGTGGACGCTCGTGGAGTTGAGGTGGTGGGTATCGGGGGACTGGTAGGCGACGTACCAGGTGCCGCTGTGGGTGTCCTTGGCGCTGAGGCTGTACTGGCCGCGGGCGTCCGTGGTGGTCGTGGACATCAGGTGCCAGGTCTTGCTGCCGGCCGGTTGGAACCACAGTCGCACGGTGGCGTGGCCGTAGGCATGCCAGGCCCCCGCGGAGGACTGCTGGAGGCTCCCGGAGAAGGACACCTTCTGGTTGTGACCTGGGTGCGTGGTGCTCGGCCTGCCGCCAATGATCCGGGTAGGAGTGCGCCACAGATGCACCGCGTTGCCCGTGACGGGCAGCCAGTCACGGTCACCGGGGAAGGAGACGCGCCAGTAGCCGTTGGCGTTGCCGCCCTGGCGGACGTCGCAGAGGAATTCGTCCTTGCCAAGGCCCTGGCGTCCGACCGTGGTGGTAGCCGCGCTGCGCCAGGTTTTGCCGTCGGCAGAGTACTGCACCTGGACCGTGGTGCCGGTGGGCGGGGCGCTGGCCTGTCCCAAGGTCAGGTGGCCGGCGATCAGGCCCTGGCCTGTGGCGTCCTGGGAGATGCTGAGGCTGGTGAACTGGGCTCCGGGCTGGGGAATGTGGACGCGGATGCCTTCGGCCGGGCTCTGCTGCAGGAAGTCCGTCGCCTCGTCGCGGACCTGGTAGGCGCCGGCCTGGGAGATCGGGACGCCGAATGCTCCCTGGTCGTCGGTGAAGCCACTGGAGATCCAGCCGGAACCAGTCTCCGGGCCTGACAGGTCGAAAGGGGTGCGGGGAGCGGGGAGCCAGGCGTCGCCGACCTTGCGCTCCACGACACCGGTCACGGTGGCTGTGCCGCCGGCGGGGACGTTGACCTCCGGTGGCGAGGTCAGCCGGATGCGGGTGGGCTCGGACGCGGGACGGTCCGGCTGGGAGAGGTACGCATACGCGTGCGTGTGGGTCCAGCTCTCCTCGCGGACGGGCTCGTATTCGCCGGAGGTCTGGATCGCACCGTTGGCGTCGAGCGAGATCGTGAAGGTGCCGTCGGCAGCCGTCGTCGCCCTCCGCGAAGAGCCGCTGGTGTTGTTATAGACGGACACAGTGGCACCTGGGAAGGGGCTGACCTGGCCTGTGCCCGGGTCGGTCAGGGTGAGGGCCCCGTGGACGGTGACGGTCCGGTGGTCGAAGTCGAAGTTTGACGGGACCGTCTGCGTGTATGAGCTGAAGTGAACGACCTGCTGGTACTCCACCGTCCCGCCGGCGGGCAGCGTGACGTCGTAGCCGTGGTCGTCGCGAACGTCCAGCGCAACCCGGTAGGCGCCGAAGGCAGGCAGCACGACCGGGGTCGTCGCCCGCCACACATGCGCGTCCGTGTATTCGAAGTCCGTCACGGTGAGTACGGGTCCCGTGTCCGCGGGCGCGTTCAGCGGGTAGAAGCGGGCGGTGAGCGATGTGACGGTTGCACCATTGCCGGACGACCATGCGGAGACACGGAAGTTGGCGCGGTCATTGGTGTAGTCGATGGGGGAGGCGGCTGCCCAGGGCAGACCCGACACCCGCTTGGTGAGTGTCACTGGACCCTGTCCGCCCGGCGGAGCGGGGGCGTCGCCGACTGTAGCCGCTCCCGTGGCGTCAGCCGCCGGCGTGTCGGCGGTGGTCACGGGCGTAGGACTCGGCACCGAGGTCTCGGCCAGAGCCTGGCCTGGTAGAGCCAGCGTGGCGAGGAAGCCAGCCGCGACGGATGCGGGGATGAACAGGCGTGGTCTCACTAGTAGTCCCCCCGGACAGTGAGTCGTAGATCTGTCATGCGCAGATCGGCAGCGCATCCTACCGTTCGCCGCCGACAGTCCTTCGGCGACCCGTCAGCGCCGGCGGCCGGTCCAAGGTTGTCCCCCAACCCGTCCAAGAGGACCATGGTCACAAAGCCCTGATCGCTGCTTTGCGGCAGGTGTCCAAAACCGTTACTGCGAGGCCGTTTTCAGTGGCGAAGAGGCGCCATCGCAGCATCGTGCCGCCACGGAGCGGCCTGCGGGTACCCCCACACCAGTCCTCGTTCCTCCACACGCCGCCGGTCACCGCGCGCCTGTCCCGTCTCACTCAATCGAGTCGTCTTCTCAACGAACCGATTCGGGCTTCTGTCTCAGCGAACTGGTCGCGCGGTTGGGTGCGTTGGGGTGCTGGGGGTGCTGGACGGCCGTACCGGCTGGGGTGGATCAGGCGGGGCCGTGCGTCGAGTTGTCGTAATCATCCGCGGAGGGGCGAAGGCGGCGACGCGCCGCCTCCATGCGCTCGGAGTAGTCCGCTGCGAAGATCCCGGGGAGGGCCTTGTCCAACGTTCCACCGGAAATCCCATGGCTCTCGAGTGTCGAATCAGCCAAAGTGCAGTAGTGAGCACTGAAAACAGTCCCGTCGAACACGAGGACCGGTGGATCCTGAACCTTCGCGGGATGAGCGTCACCAAGATCAGCGTGGACTTCCGGCTCGTGCTGGTCCTCGACTCGGACTGGGAAATCGCACTCGAAGCACCCGCCAACCTCTCGCACGGGACAGTCCACGCCAACCCGTCCGTGCTCCTGAAACCGGAATCGCAGGACGTCGCAGCGGCCCTCTCACTCTTCGGAGCGAAGGTCCTGTCGGCGGTCGCGTTCAAATCCGGCACCCTACGTCTCGTTTTCGACACAGGACGCCACCTGAACTGCTCGTCAGATCCGTCCCTCGAAGCGTGGCAGGTCACGGGTCCGGCAGGATGGCGCTTCGTATCGCTGTCTGGAGGCGACCTCGCCGTCTGGACCCGCTCAGGAGCAAGCGAGTCCTAGCCTCGCGTCCCGTCTTAAATGATCTGGTTCGCCGTCCGGCCGCTGACGTGCGGCGACCAGTTCGCTTGAGACGTGGGGGTGCCGGGAATCTCGGGTGATGTGGTCCTGGCGGGATGAATCCCGGATGCTGTCTCAGCTGATCAGGTCCGGCTCTGTTTCGAACTGGCACCATGTCTGGGTCGTCAGCCATGGCTGATGGTTGAGTGAGATCGTGGGCAGCTTCGAGATCGATGAGAACTTGGTTCGCTCTCTGGTGCGGGAGCAGCATCCTGACCTTGCAGGCTTGGACGTGCGTGAGGTGGCGGGGGGTTGGGACAACCAACTATGGCGCCTCGGGGACGAGTTGGCCGTGCGCATGCCGCGCACGGAGCGAGCACCCTCCCTCCTGCGGAAAGAGCACCGGTGGCTGCCCGCCCTGGCCCCGCACCTTCCGCTACCGGTCCCGACCCCCATGCGGATCGGTGAACCGTCCGCACGCTTCCCCCGGCCATGGACCATCGCGACATGGGTTCCCGGCGAACCAGCCGACCGCGCCCCGATCAGCCACGACCGTGCGGCCGACACTTTGGCGGGCTTCCTCAAGGCACTCCATGTGAAGGCGCCCGCAGATGCACCGGTCAGTCAGGATCGCGGCGTTCCCCTCAAAACGCTCTCGGACGGTTTCGAAAAGGGACTCGAGGAAGTCGCCTCCGGAGGCGATGCCGCTGGCCTCCGGAATGTCCGGGACGTCTGGGACGAGGCCGTTGCAGCTCCCGATTGGGAGGGCCCGGCTGTATGGCTGCACGGCGACCTTCATCCAGCCAATGTCGTCGTCTCGGACGGGACACTCTCGGGCGTGATCGACTTCGGTGACATGTGCGCCGGCGATCCGGCGGTCGATCTCGCGGCTGCCTGGGTGCTCCTTCCTGCGGGGGCCGCTACACGGTTCTTCGACGCGTACGCACACGCGGACGAGGCGATGATCCGGCGCGCACGAGGGTTGGCTGCCGCGAAGAGCCTTTTCCTCATCCTCATGGGCCGAGCCGGGGAGCGGGGCCTCCCAGGCGGCAAGCCGACATGGGGACCCGCGGGCCGGGCGGCGCTTGACCGTGTTCTGGCATCAATTTAGGAGGTTGGCAGACCTTTCACGTTGCTCAGCTTTCGGAGGCCACGCTCAAGGTTCCCTACGTTGTCCTGCGGGACGTGGTGAGCCCTTCGTATGGTTCATCCACCCAGGAGCGTCGGGTGTGGCTTTCAAGGTTCTGCCGTCTGTGG
>NZ_JBIBKX010000034.1:0-49511 GCF_042959425.1 Streptomyces sp. NPDC007896
CCGATCCCCCACCCACCCCGGCCCGCGTCCTTCAGCCCGTCCGGCGTTTGAGGACGAGGCCGTTCAGGCCGATCGGGGGTCTGGGGGCGGAGCCCCCAGGTTGAGGATGGGACGGGTAGGGGCGGCGGGGGCGAGAACCCCCGGTGCCCGCCCCCGCCCACGGCTCACTTCACCGGAAACGCCACGTCACACACCGCGTCCTGCGGCCCCGCCGCATCCCAGTCCGCGAAGTACACCTCCCGGCAGGGACCGTCGTACGACAGCCCCCGCTCCCCGATCCACGCCTCGACCGCCTCGAACGCGGCGATGATCTGCGGATGAGCCACCTGCGCCTTGGTGATCCGCGCGTACGCGAGCCGCCGCGCCGGCTCCACCCGCACCCCGATCCCCGACGCCCGCCCCCGCTTCTCGGCCCACGCCCGCGCAGCCTCCTCGTCGGCGACCGGCACGCACGACTCGGCGGGCCCGTCGCTCTCCATGCTGACCTCGGCGTAATAGACGACGAAGGGCGAGCCGGTCGTCCCGCCGCACTCCCGCGCCCCGTCCTCCAGTCGCCCCAGCGAGGCCGGAATCCAGACCGGCAGCTCATCCGCCAGCGTGTGCCGCTTCTCCGTCAGCACCACCCGCTCCGGCACATCCACCGTCTCGACCACGAACTTCCCGTACATGTCGGTATTCCTCCCTGACAGCCGTCCACGGAGGTACTCGGCGAGCGTCCGCTGCGAAGCGAACCGGGCCTCGGCATCCGCCCAGTACGTGGCGAGGAGCACCGCGCCCTGCGCCGCCCCGGCCTCCACCACCTCGGCGATCCGCGCGAGCGGCATGTCGAGCTGCCGCAGCAGCGCGACCAGGCGGGCGCGCTCGACCTGGTCGGCGCGGTAGTAGCGGTATCCGCTGACCTCGTCGACGTGGGCCGGAGCGAGCAGTCCGAGCCGGTCGTACAGCCGAAGCGCCTTCGGCGAGAGCCGCGCGCGGGCGGCGAACGCGCCGATCGTGAGCAGTTCCTGTTGCACGAGCCCATCCTCCGTCACCGGGAGCCTTCGGCCCGGTGACAAAGGACGCTGCTCCCTGCCCCAGGGGCAAGGTCAACCAACCGCTCTCAAGAGCGGGAACCCGCAGTTACGCGAGCGCCTTCTCCACCGCCGCCACGACCTCCGCCGACTCCGGCTCGGTCTGCGGCGAGAACCGCGCCACGACGTCTCCACCCGGCCCGATCAGGAACTTCTCGAAGTTCCAGCGGATGTCTCCGCTGTGGCCCTCGCCGTCGGCGGTGTCCACAAGACGCTGGTACAGCTCGTGCCGCGCGTCCCCGTTGACGTCGACCTTCTCGGTCATCGGGAAGGTGACGCCGTAGGTCGCGGAGCAGAACTCGGCGATCTCCTCGGAGGTGCCGGGCTCCTGCCCCATGAACTGGTTGCAGGGCACACCGAGCACGGTGAAGCCCTGCCCCGCGTACTGCTCGTGCAGCCGCTCCAGCCCCGCGTACTGCGGGGTCAGCCCGCACTTGGAGGCCACGTTCACGACGAGCACGGTCTTGCCGCGGTACTGCCCGAGGTCCGCGGAGCCGCCCTGGAGGGAATCGATCTGGACGTCGAGCACGGAACTGCTTGAACTGTCAGTAGTCATAAACGGATGCTAACTCCGCTTGATGTCGCCCCGGCCGCCGCCCGTCGTCCGCCCCGCATCCGCTCAGCGTCCGCCCGGCCGGGTCCCGCTCCGCTCGGTAAGGTCGCGAACGTGACCACAGCGAACACGATCAAGGGCATCTACGAGGTACTCGACGACCGCTTCGTCACCGGCCGCTGCACGAACGGCGACGGCAGGCTGGAGGTCCTCCACGACGGCTCCCGCTGGGCCGAGGGCCCGCTGTACGTGCCCGCCTGGCGCCAGCTGATCTGGAGCGACATCCCCAACGACCGCATCCTGCGCTGGGACGAGCCCACCGGCACGGTCGGCGTCCTGCGCACCCCCGCGGGCAACAGCAACGGCAACACCCTGGACCGCGAGGGCCGCCTGATCAGCTGTGAGCAGGGCAACCGCCGGGTGACCCGGACGGAGCACGACGGATCGGTCACGGTGCTCGCCGACCGTTACGACGGCAAGCGGCTCAACAGCCCGAACGACGCGGTCGTACGGTCGGACGGTTCGGTCTGGTTCTCCGACCCGGACTTCGGGATCCTGAGCGACTACGAGGGCCACCGGGCCGAGTCGGAGATCGGCGCGTGCCACGTCTACCGCCTGGACCCGGGGACCGGCGAGGTACGGCTCGCCGCGGACGGCTTCGACGGGCCGAACGGCCTCGTCTTCTCGCCCGACGAACGGCAGCTGTACGTCTCCGACTCCCGCGCCGCCCGCATCCGGGTCTTCGACGTCCGCGACGACGGCACCCTCACGAACGGGAAAACGTTCGCGGAAGCAAAGAGTGGTGTCCACTTCGACAACATCCGCTTCGACGACGAGGGCAGGCTGTGGGCGGCCGCCCTGGACGACGGGGTGCACTGCTACGACCCCGACGGCACCCTCATCGGCCGGCTCCTGGTCCCCGAGAGGGTCTCCAACATCACCTTCGGCGGCTCCAAGAACAACCGCCTCTTCATCACGGCGTCCACGTCCTTGTACTCGCTGATGATGTCGGTGACCGGCGCCCCCCGCATCCAGCGGCACCGGTAGATCGGCACACCGCCGCCCCGCGGCACTCGCTCCGTCCGTCCTCCACCCGTCCTACTCCCGCTGGGCCTTCACGAGTACCTCCCCGGCGGGCGTACGGGAGTACAGCACCGACCGCCCGGCCCGCCCCCTTTGCACCAGCCGCGCGTCCAGCAGCACCTTCAGATGGCGTCCGACCGAGCCGAGACCCTGCCCGGTCAGGGCCACCAACTGGGTCGTGCTCATGGGGGAGTCGAGGAGGACGAGGACCCCGGCGCGGGCGGGTCCGAGCAGCGCGCCCAGACTCTCCGGCACGACCTCGGGACCGGTGTCGGCGAGCACGCCCGAGCAGGGGTAGACGACGGCGTACCGGTCCGGCTCCTCCCATGACACCCAGCCGTGCCGCTGCGGTGTGATCGGTACGAACACCAGCTCGGCGCCGGAGATCTCGCGTGGCGGGTACTCGTGGAGATTGACCTGCAGCCGGTTGTCGCCGAGCCAGCGCGTACCCGGCCGCAGCGCGTCGAGGGCCGCCGCCCAGCCGCCCTGGCTCAACTGCGCGGTCCGGGCGACGACATCGGCCTCCAGGACGCGCCGCCGCCGGTCCCAGTAGGGGCGTACGGCCTCGGTCCAGACGTGGGTGAGCAGGTCCGCGGCGCGCTCCGGGAGGTCGTCGCGGTGCAGGGCGGCGGGCAGCGGCCCTGCAAGGGAGACGCCGAGATGGGCCCGCGCGTCCGCGGCCGACGCCTCCCGCACCCGGGCGACCTCCTCCTCGAAGTCGGCCTCGCCGCGCGGCGTCGGTGTCAGGAAGTCGGCGATCCAGTTCCGCCCGAGCCCGGACCGTATGAGCAGCGCGGTGACGGGGTCACCGGACAGCCGTCTTCTGTACGCGGGCAGATGGGCGTCGAGCCAGGCCCGCTCCCCAGGGTGCGCTGCGGTCCCCGCGTGCAGCAGCTCGACGGCGGCGAAGGTCTCGGCGAGCGGGGAGAGCACGAAACGGGTGCGGGCGAGGGTGTCGGCGTTGATCTGCCACCAGCCCATCCGCATCTCCCGCCGCTTCTCTCTCGCCGTCCATGGCCCTGTGTGGTTTCGCTCCTGCGCGAAACAATAACGACCACGCCGGGCGCCATCCGAGACTCCGCGCATGCGCAGCTACTCCGACCTTTTCCGCACCCGGGAGTTCACCCCTCTCTTCCTGTCCTCCGCGCTCAACTCGGCGGCCTCGACGATCGGCGGCCTGGCCGTCGGGACGCTGGTGTACAGGGCGACGGACTCGCCACTGCTGTCGGCGGTGAGCATGTTCGGGCCGCAGCTCGCCCAGGTGGTCGGCGCGACCACCCTGCTGTCGGCGGCGGACCGGCTGGCGCCGCGCGCCACGATGACGGGCATCGCCCTGTCCTTCGCCGTCGGTACGGCGGTGGTGGCGACGCCGGGGCTTCCGGTCCGGGCGCTGTTCCTCCTGATCTTCGTCCTGGGGCTGGTCTCGTCCCTCGGCGGCGGTGTCCGCTGGGGTCTGCTGAACGAGATCCTGCCCAAGGACGGCTATCTGCTGGGCCGTTCGGTCTTCAACATGGCGAACGGCCTCACCCAGATCACGGGTTACGCGACGGGCGGCGTCCTGGTGGCGGTGCTCTCGCCGAGGATCACACTGGCGGGCGCGGCGGCCCTGTATCTCGCGGCGGCGCTGGTCACCCGCCTCGGCATGACCCGGCGGGCGCCGAGGGCCACCGGCCGCCCCTCGATCGCGCAGACCTGGCGCACCAACGCGCTGCTGTGGTCCTCGCCCCCGCGCCGGACGACGTATCTGCTCCTGTGGATCCCGAACGGTCTGATCGTCGGCTGCGAGTCCCTGTACGTGTCGTACGCCCCGGACCGGGCGGGTCTGCTCTTCGCCTTCGCGGCGTTCGGCATGTTCGTCGGCGATGTGACGACGGGCCGTTTCATCCCGCCCGCGGTCCGCGGCCGCCTGGGCATCCCGTTCCTGCTGCTCCTGGCGACGCCCTACCTGCTGTTCGCGCTGCGGCCGGGGGTGGCGGTGGCGGCGGGCGCGGTCGCCCTCGCCTCGGTCGGCTTCGGAGCGAGTCTGATCCAGCAGGAACGCCTGATGGCCCTGACCCCGGACGAGCTGAGCGGGCACGCCCTGGGACTGCACTCCTCGGGCATGCTCACGATGCAGGGGGTGAGCGCGACACTGGCGGGAACGGTCGCCCAACTCACCTCGCCCGGAACGGCGATGACGGTGATGGCGATCACATCGGTCGCGGCGACGCTGCTGATCTCGGGCCCCCGCCAACGCCCGGAAGTATCCACACCACAACAGAAGCAACCAGAAGTGAACTCCCTCTGAACCCCAAAAGGTTGTGCGACGGCAGCCACAACTCCCCCTCGGAGGACGTCGTCGAACGGGGTGACCACACGCGCACAGACATACACACAGACATACGCGCGGACCTCATCGGCCCCCAGGGCCCCGTTGGGCCCATCGGGCCCCGTGGAGGAGAACCGACCATGTTCAGTCGCCGCATCACCGCTCTGCCGAGGGCGCTGGCGCTCGCCACCGCCGCCGTGGCCGTAACCGTCGCCGCCCCCGCGGCACACGCCGCGCCCGCCAAGAGCGCGGCCGCGGTCGTCGTCGGCCAGAAGCTGTACTACACGGCGGCCGCCGGTCAGACGAACCATCTGTCCATCTCCTGGGCGCTCGGCGCGACCGACCCGGATTCCCAGCTGAGCGACTTCATCTACACCTTCGACGACACCGTCAAGATCTCCCTGGGCGCGGGCTGCGTCCGCCCGGCCGGCGGCGACGACACCAAGGCGGTCTGCACGGTGACCGAGCCCAACACCTCGGCGTCCGACCTCGACTCCCTGATCGTCGACCTCGGAGACGGCAACGACACCGCGACGACCAGCAACACCAGCGGCGGGTACACGAGGATCTACGGCGGGCCGGGCAACGACACCCTGACCGGCCACGGCGTCGACGTCCTCTACGGCCAGGGCGGCAACGACCGGCTCTCCGGCGGCGGCGGGGTCTACGACGAGGGCGCGAACGGCGGCGCGGGCAACGACACCCTCGTCAACTGCAGCGCCGAGTGCCATGGCGGCGCGGGCGACGACAGCCTGTCGGGGACGAGCGGCGACAACTCCCTGTTCGGCGACGACGGCAACGACAAGCTGTACGGCAACGCGGGCCGCGACCTCCTCCAGGGCGGCCGCGGCAACGACACCCTGTACGGCGGCGCGGGCGACGACAAGCTGTACGGCAACAGCGGCGACGACGTCCTGCACGGAGGCGCCGGCAAGGACTTCCTGTCCGGCGGTGCCGGCCGCAACAAGACGTACCAGAACTGACCCGTTCGCGGGGTGGTCGGGCGGGCGTGAGGAACGCCGGCCCGACAGGCTCTCGGTCTCCCCCGGGGCCGAGAGCCTGATCGTCCCGCTGAGGTCAGGCCTTGCCCGTCCCGGACCCCTCGACGGCGCGCAGGGCCTCGATGACGCTGGCCACATGAGCGCGGGCGGCCGCCTCGGCGCGCTGCGGATCACGCGCGGCGATGGCCTCGACGAGGGCGAGGTGTTCGCCCAGGGAGACCTGGGGGCGCCCGGACTGCAGGGCCAGCCGGAACTGGTGGCGGACGATCTGCGCGTTCAGGCGGGTGAGGAGTTCGGCGGCGGTGTCCTGGCCGGAGATGTCCCTGACGAAGTCGTGCAGTTGGCGGTTGAGGTCGGAGTACTTCAGGGGCTCGGCGGCCTGGACGGCGGCGCGCAACTGCTCCCCGAGCGCGAGGAGTTGTGTGCTCTGCGCATCGGTGACCCGTTCGGCGGCCTTGGCCGCGCACAGCCCTTCGAGCACCATGCGGCACTCGTAGATCTCCACCGCCTCGCTCACGGACACGGTACGGACCCGGGCACCGCGGTTGCGGATCCGCTCCACGAGACCGTCGGCGGCGAGATCGACCAGCGCGGCCCGCACACTGGCCCGCGTGACATCGAACTGCTCGGCCAACTCGGCCTCGACCAGGCGCTGTCCCGGCACCATGTCACCGGCGAGGATGGCCCTGCGCAGCGCGACGAGGGCCTGCTCCTTGGCCGCGGCGCCGCTGCCTTTGGCACTGCCGGTAGCTGGGGACACGTACGTACTCCTTCGGTCTCGAACTCCTGGAGCGCCTCGGGCTTCCTCGAGCTCTCCGCTCTCCTGGGAGATGGTTACCGACCGTAGGATGGGTACACAAAATCGTCAACAATCTGGCCCCGGCAGTTGGGATCCGGGCCTGGTGGCTGCTGGCATTCTGGGGGTGTGGTCGTGGAGCGGATGCGGATCCGCCGGGGAGGGGAGCGTGCCATGGGCGGGGCGGAGCGGGATCGGGTCGGTACGGGGCCGATGGGTCCCGAGCGGATGATCGCGGAGGCGCGGAAGGCGTTCTTCGTGATGTTCGGGTTCCTCGCGCTCGTCTGGCTGGCGCAGCTCGCGAACTTCGCCGACCACTACGCACTCTCGCGGGACTACGGAGTGGTGTCCGGCGACATCGGCACGCTGCCCAACATCCTCACCGCACCCTTCCTGCACTGGAACTGGGCACACATCGAGAGCAACTCGGGACCGCTGTTCGTCTTCGGATTCCTGGCCGCCTACCGAGGAGTGGTCCGCTTCCTCGGGCTGAGCCTGCTCATCGTGGTGACCAGCGGTCTCACGGTCTGGTTCCTCGAGCAGGGCAACGTGGACACGGTCGGCGCCAGCGGCCTGATCTTCGGGTACTTCGGCTATGTCGTGGTACGCGGGCTCTTCGACCGGCACCTGATCGACACGCTGATCGGTGTCGTCATGGCGGCCTCCTTCGCCTACATGCTCACCGTGGCGGTGCCCGGGACGCCGGGGGTGAGCTGGCTGGGACACCTCGGCGGCCTGGTCGGCGGCCTGGTCGGGGCCTGGCTCTTCCGGGACCGACGCCCCCGGCCCGCCAAGGACACCCACTCCGGCGGCGGCACCGGCCCGACCACCCGCGGCGCCCTTCAGCCCCGCGCCGACAACCCGCGCGCCGACCTCCACAAGGAACTCGGCGACCTGGGCCTGCTCTAGGCCCTGTCGTCAAATTCCCGGCGCAGAGCCCCGCCCTCGCCTGTCTGTCTGCCCGCTGATCCGCGAGACACACATCCGTGGGCCTCGGCGGCGCCGTCATCCACCCTGAAGCGCACAAATCCGGCAACCTTGTCATTTGGCCGTCGGGCACGTGATCGGGGGCTTCTGCGGCCTGTCCGCAAAAGAAGGACGACCCTGGAACGGGGGACGCATGACCCAGGCGGATGATCGCAGGGGACTGGCCGGCGTGGCCACGAGACAGGGGCTCGAGGCGGCGGTCGTGGAGGAGGCGCCGTTGCCGCAGGCGGCCCCCGCGCCACGGGTGATCCCGGTCAGGCCGGGCGCCCGCAAGGACCGGCTCGCCGCGTTGGACGGGCTGCGATTCCTGGCGGCGCTGTCGGTGGTCCTCTTCCACTTCGTCGGCCAGACCCCCGGGGCGATGGTCGTCGTCTGGGGTCTCCCGTACCGGAGCACCTTCCCGGAGGCGCACGGCTACTTCGCCTTCGGACGGCTCGGCGTCGACCTGTTCTTCCTGATCAGCGGCTTTGTCATCTGCATGAGCGCATGGGGGCGCACCCCGCGTGACTTCTTCATCTCACGCGTCACCCGTCTCTACCCGATGTACTGGATCGCGATCGTGGTGTCGGCGTGCGTCATCTACTTCGCCGACACCCCGTTCGGGCACCCCAACCCGCGGGCGCTGTTCGCGAACTTCACGATGTTGCAGACTCCGCTCGGTGTGGCCAACCTGGATCCGGTCTACTGGACGCTCTGGCCGGAACTCTGCTTCTACCTCACGTTCGCGGTCGTGGTGTGGAAGGGCCTCACCCACCAGCGGGTGGTGATCTTCTGTGGGTTGTGGACGGTCGCCGCGGTGCTGGCGCCCAGCGCTCACATCCCGCTGCTCACGCTGATCGTGAACCCGACGTCCGCCCCGTACTTCATCGCGGGCATGGCCTTCTACCTCATGCACCGCTACCGGCCGACGCCGCTGCTGTGGGGGATCGTCGCCATGTCGTGGCTGCTGGCGCTGCACTTCCTGCTGGCGCCCCACGGCGGCCGCGTCAACTGGGCCACCTGGTCGCCGTGGCGCGGCTGGCTGATCCTCGTGACCACGGTGTTCTTCCTGCTGATGGGCGCCATCGCGCTCGGCGGGACCCGCCGGATCCGCTGGCGCGGGCTGACCGTCGCGGGCGCGATGACCTTCCCGCTGTACCTGTTGCACGACACGATCGGAATGACCGTCACCCACCACTACGGCCACCGGATCGACCCCTCGGCGCTGGTCGTGGCCACGGTGACCGCTTTGATCGTCCTGTCGTACCTCGTGCACCGCTTCGTCGAGCGCCCGATCGCGCTGGCCATGCGGCGCTCGCTGAACACCGCCGCGTTCGGCCCGCAGCCGCCGACGCCGCGCTCTTGACGGGTAGAGTTCGTCTCTTCGCCGGGTCCCCCCTGGTGGAGTCCCCGCGGTAGGTCGTGCCATGGCCGTTTCTCCTGACCTCGATCCGTACGCACGGTGGCGGCACGCGCTCGCCGAGGTCGACCGGGTCTTCGCGTCACCTCCCGGACTCGACAGCCCGGTGGACGGCTGCACTTACTGCACTCCGGAGTCGGAGCTGCGCATTCTCGGTGGCGATCCCGCCGACGTATCGGACGATCTCCTCGGACACTTCATGCGTGAGGTCGCCAGCCACTGGGACGCGGACCAGTACGTCGTCCTGTGGCGTCGTCTCATGCCGCGTGCGCTGCGCTGTTGGGGGCCGGAGGGCCACGGCACCGATCCGTCCGCGGAAATCGGCCATCTCGGCCGGGACGGGGCCGGGTTCGTCGACTGGCCGGCGCCCGAACGTGCCGTGGTGGAGGAGGCCTTCCGCGCGCTGTTGGCCATGGCTCTGGTCGACGGTCGGTCTCCCTCGGACATCTCCGACCTCTTGGTGGGAATCGCACAGGCGACGGGCGAACTGGAGCCGTGGCTGGAGCACATGGCCGAGCTCTCCGGTTCCGAGGCGGACGCCGGGCTCGTCCGCCTCGGCCTCGACTGGGCGACCGAACTCCTCTGGGAGGAGTTCCGGTTCACGTGGTGGTACGACGGCGACCCCCAGGTGATCGCCGCCTGGCTGCCCATCCAGCGAGGCCGCATCGCCGCCTTCGCCACGCGGCATCCGCGCTGCAAGACCGCGGCGGACGCGTTGATCGCGCTCGACCGACTCGAAGCCGGTGACCACAGCCCGTGGCTGTACCCGTACGGCATGAAGGAGCTCCTCAGGCAGGCCCCATGAGCAGCCTGTGAGAGCCGTACGGGCGTCGGCTTCGTCCGCGCGCCACGAATGTGCTGGCCAGGCAGGAAGTTCGCACCGGAGGTGCTGTTTGGGTAAAGGGTTCGGCATCGACAGTTCAATGGTCTTGTCCTGTGCATGTCTCACTCGATGAGATGCACGGAGACCACTCCGTGCAACTCAGGACCACCCAGGGGGATTCATGTACATATCCCGTACCGGGCGCGGTGTCGCGGCTTCCACGGCCGCCACCGCCGCCCTCGCCGTCGCCGCGCTGGCGACCGCTCCGCTGGCCGGCGTCACCACCGCCGCACCCGCCGCCGTACCGCACACCAAGGCTGTCCCGGCCATCGCCGGGCACACCCTGGTCCGCGACGTGGCGAGCCCGCTCTCCAGTGAGCAGTGCCAGGCCAAGTGGCACATCGCCTGTTACAACCCGCTCCAGTACCGCACCGCGTACGACCTCAACGCGCTGTACCGGAAGGGCATCACGGGCAAGGGGCGCACCATCGTCATCGTCGACTCGTTCGGCTCCCCGACGATCCAGCACGACCTCGACGTCTACAGCAAGCAGTTCGGTCTGCGCAGCACCAAGGTCAACGTGGTCAAGTGGGGCAAGGTCCCCGTGTTCGACCCCAAGAACTCGGACATGACCGGCTGGGCCGGCGAGACCACCCTCGACGTCGAGATGGCCCACGCCGTGGCGCCCGACGCCAAGATTGTCCTGGTGGAGACGGCGGTCGCCGAGACCGAGGGCGTCACCGGTCTGCCGGAGATGATGGACGCCGAGAAGCACATGATCGACCACGGCGTCGGCGACGTCATCAGCCAGAGCTTCGGCGCCACCGAGGACACCTTCCCCGGTTTCGACAAGGGCGACTTCTCCAGCATCAAGAAGCTGCGCTACGCCTTCCAGGACGCGAACCGCAAGCACGTGACCGTCCTCGCCTCCTCCGGCGACGGTGGCGCCACCGACCTGAAGGCGGACGGCAAGACCTACTACAACAAGCGCGTCAACTCCTGGCCCTCGTCGGACCCGTTGGTCACCTCCATCGGCGGCACCCAGCTCCACCTGGACGACAAGGGCCGGCGCGTCAAGCCCGACAGCGTCTACAACGACTACGGCTCGGGCGGCGGCGGTCAGTCCCACGTCTTCACCCGCCCGGCCTTCCAGAACGGTGTGAAGAACGTCGTCGGCGCCCGCCGCGGCACCCCGGACGTGTCGCTGGCCGCCGCGGTCAACGGCGGCGCCTGGATCTACTCCAGCTACGACCCGACCGCCATCGGCTGGGACGTCACCGGCGGCACCAGCGAGGCCAGCCCGCTCTTCTCGGGCATCATCGCCCTCGCCGACCAGGCGGCCGGCCACCGGGTGGGCAACATCAACGAGGCGCTGTACGCCCTCTCCCAGCGCGCCGCCCACCACGACAAGAGCACCGGCATCGTCGACGTGAACGACGGCACGAACAACAGCTACGAAGGCGTCACCGGCTACAAGGCCGTCAACGGCTACGACATGGCCACCGGCGTCGGCACCGTCGACGCCCTCCGCTTCGTGCCCGCCCTCGCCCGGGCGAGCCACCGCGGCTGAGTTGCCCCTGAGAATTGCCCCTGAGACGGCCCGGGTTCCACACCCGGGCCGTCCGTCTTTTCATCTGTAGAAATTAAGTCGGTGGATTCAGGCTGAGAGGATCGAAATACTCGAAATTGGCGGCAGACTGATTCATGCCCGCTTGCACATATCTTCCTTCGGAATACCGCCATCTTCCTCGATTAGCGTGTCGGGCAAAACGGCCATGGTCGCCCTTGTTACTGTGCGGACCCCAAGGGCTTTCCATACAAGGGATACAGACCATGCACGATTATTCTCGTCGCGGCCTGCTCAAAGCGACGGCGGCTGCAGGCGCAGGCGCGGTGGTTCTCCCGGGCATCGCGGCCGCGGAAGCCCCGGGCGCGAGCGCCGCGACCGAAGGGGCCGAAGGCGCGAAATGCAGGCCGGCGACTCTGACCGGCCGCATCGTCCGTCCCGAGAACCCCGGGTACGCGAGTGCGAGCCTGGGTTGGGACGAGTACTTCGCTCACTATCCGCTGGTCATCGTCTTCGCCCAGAACACCCAGGACGTGGTCAACGCCCTGACGTGGGCGCGGCAGAATGACGTCGCGCTGCGGGTGCGGAGCGGCCGCCACAGCCTCGAGGGCTGGTCGAACGTGGACAGCGGCATCGTGATCGACGTCAGCGAGTTGAAGTCGGTCCACATCGACACCGCCTCCCGTATCGCGACGGTGGGGGCCGGGCTCAACCAGTTGGAGGCCGTGACCGCGCTCGCGAAGAAGGACCTCGCGGTGACGACGGGGACAGAGGGCAGCGTGGGCCTGTCCGGTGCGACGCTCGGCGGCGGTTTCGGCTTCCTCACCCGCTACCTCGGCATGGCCTGCGACAGCCTTGTGGGGGCCGAGGTCGTCGTCGCGTCGGGCGCCGAGTGCGCCAAGGTGGTCAAGGCGGACCTGAACAACAACCCGGACCTGCTCTGGGCGCTGCGCGGGGCGGGGAACGGCAACTTCGGGATCGTCACGTCACTCACCTACAAAGCGGCTCCGCTGAAGAGCGTCACTTATGTGCAGGCGACGTGGGAGGGAATCGGGGACCTGCACGGGGTCTTCGACGCATGGCAGCGCACGGCACCGACCGCCGACAACCGCCTCGGAACCCAGGTCGAGATCCACAGAAACCAGATCCTGCTGTTCGCGGTCCTCGCTGAAGGATCGCCGGAAGAGGCGAACGAGTTGCTGGCCCCGATTCTGTCGGTCGGCGATCCCCAGGTCTCGGTGCAGGTGGGTAACTGGGGCGACGTGTACGCGGGATTCCAGATTCCGACCGCGGACGAGCCCGCGAACTGGAAGTTCTTCTCGCAGTTCACCAGAAAGCCGTTCCCGAAGGAAGCGATCAGCCTGATCGCCTCATTTATGCAGGACGCCCCCACGGATGACAGCAACTTCTTCACCCAGGCCTTCGGCGGGGCGGTCAGGAAGAGCCCCCGCGGCGGCACCGCGTTCCCGCATCGCGACGCGCTCTTCTACTCCGAACCCGGCGCCGGCTGGGGGACTCGGACAGGACAACCAGGCGTCTGCGACCCTCTCACCCCGCAGGCCCAGGCCTGGATCGCCGCGTTCAGCCAGGCACTGCGGCCCTACGTGAACGGCGCCTACGTCAACGTGCCGAACGTCGGAATGCAGGACTGGGAGACCGCCTACTGGGGATCCAACTTCGACCGGCTGCGCAAGACCAAGGCGAAGTACGACCCCCGCAACGTCTTCCAGTACGAGCAGAGCATCCCGCCCGCGTTCTGCTGACCGGAACAACGGAATGGGCCGGCCCCGGAGGAAACCCCCCTGAGCCGGCCCTTCTCGCCGTCGACGGACGCGGTGCTCGCGCCCGAGGCCGGCCGGTTCGCGCCGGCCGCGCGAGCCGGGTTCCAGCGCCTGGGGACTGCCCTGGCAGGCGTCCCGAACGCCGAGGACGACGAGCCCCGCTTCCTGGTGGACGTCACGGTTCCGCAGGGTGCCCTGTCCGAACGACGCAAGGCCGGACTGGTCGAGGAAGCCACCAGGACCGTGCTGGAGGCCGCCGGGCTGCGACAACTGCGGCCGCGGACCGACCGCGCACTGCACGGCCGTACCGCACATGGCCATGTACGGTGCACCGATCGGCGGCAGCATCGGCCTGTACGTGTGCGACATCGCTTCCGCCGTTGCGGGGCTCCCCGAGCCGTGGAGGGACGGGTCGGCGCGCCACAGCTCCAAAATGCCGACGGAGTGTCGTCGTGCCAGGCTGAGAGGGATCACGCCGCTCCGGGAGTTCGGCTGACCGGATGGCACTGCCACCCAAGGAGGCCGACATGGCCGGTGACGCTGCCCGATCGGGAACGGCCCATGCCAACCCGCGCCCGTGGCATGCGCCCACATCGACCACCACCGTCTTCGCAGCTGCGCTGATGATCTTCGGTGGTGCGATGGCGATCTTCGAAGGAATCGCGGCCATCTCCAAGGACAGCCTGTTCATCGCGACGCGTCACTACGCGTTCGAGTTCAGTCTGGCGGGCTGGGGCTGGGTGCACCTCATTCTGGGCATCGTCATCGTCCTCGCGGGCTGCGCCGTGCTCAGCGGAGCGCTGTGGGCGCGCTTCTTCGGTGTATCCGTGGCAGGGCTCGGCGCGATCGCCAACTTCCTGTGGGTGCCGTATTACCCCCTGTGGGCCCTGACGTTGGTCGCCGTCAACGTCTTCATCGTCTGGGCTCTGTGCACGGGTATGCACAGAGAGGCCGACGAAGGACGGAAGGCCTGAGCAGGTCCAGCGGGGCCGCCCGCCCCCGGGGGCGTGGGGAGACCGTGAGCCACGGCCTGGCGAGATCTCCAGGAATGGCGGGCTCCCCGGTCATGAAGTAGTGGCGCCTGCGGCAAGCCGTCATTGCGCCGGCCAGGTCCCCCTGCCTGCCCACCGCCCGGGCGTACGTCACCGGTGTCCGCCGCCCTTACCGCCGTAGACCCGGGAGATCGCAGACATCGACGGCGTCACCGCACCGCGTGTCATCCGGATGCCGCAACGGAAACCGCATCACCCGTCCGGCCGACCCGGCGTGCCGTCGCCAGCCGCTCCGGGAAGCCTAGGATCCGCCACTAGAGAAAGAGACGTCGCCTACCCCTGTCCGGCAACGGCGGGTCCATCTCATGACTGGAGGAGACGGGATGCTGCACCGCGCCGGCAGGACCTCCTGGAAGCGCTTCGCCGGCATTCTCGTCCCGAGTGCTGTGGCCGCCGCGGCCCTCGGTATCGGCATGGCGCAAGGAGCACTGGCCGCGTCGTTCCTCATCTCCGGCCAGAAGTTCCAGGTGGCCCTGGACACTCTGGACGTCCATGGTCTGAGCATCTACGGCATGGTGGACGTGAGCAGGAAGGGCACCCTGGTGCCGGTCGTGGTCACCGGGGCCGGCCGTGCGGAGATCAGCGGGCTGTGCCAGTCCGTGGTGGTCCCGATCCCGGTCCTGGGCCCGTACACACTGAGGGTCACCGGCGGCGAACGCAGACGGGTCGAGGCGAAGAACTTGTTCCTCGACGCGACATCCCTGTCGAGCAGCCAGGCGAATTTCGACGACCTCGACATCGGTGTGGCGGCGGGAGCGGTCAGCAAGGGCCCGATCAGCCGGGAGGACAGGAAGTCTCGGTTCTTCGATCCCAACGGCTTCGCTCAGCAGGCGGATTCGGCCTTCCTGCGCGACGTGCACTTCACCACGGTCGCGGTCTCGGCCGCCACGTTCAACGTTCCGGACCTCGATGTGCGGCTCAGGCAAGGCCACCACGAGTGCTTCTGAACCGTCGGCACGAAACACGCACCCTTCGCGCCCGCTCGTCGCACACTCCCGCCCGCCGAACATCATGGAAAGACCACGTGTTCTTCGAACGATTCGGCAGACGCAGGAACTTGCGCGTCGCCGCCACCGACGCCCGACGAGGATTCAGGACCTGGCGGGACGCACGTCCCTTCTGGGCAGGACTGTTCACCTTCGCAGCGGGCCTGCCGATTCTCTACTTTCCGTACGCGCACCTGAACTTCGGCGCCATCCCACTGGCACTGTCGACCTCGGCCGGCGCGGGGTCGCTGATCATCGGGGTTCTGCTCGTGGCCCTGGCCATCTCCCTCTGGTTCCACCAGCAGGTGCGCGTATTCGCAGGGATCACGGTCATTCTGCTTGCCCTCATCTCGTTTCCCGTCGCCAATTTCGGGGGCCTCCTCATCGGGCTGGTCTCCGGCCTGATCGGCGGATCCCTGGCCTGTGCCTGGATTCCTCCGACGGGCGCCGCCGATTCGCAGCCCGCGGCGAACCGTGCATCAACCCCCAGCCCCGCGGGTGAGGACCACGGTGGCAAGTGACGCCCTGACCGGCTGTGCGGCGAGCGGGCCGGAGTCCGATACCTGTCATCTGCGCAGTGCGGTGGAGAGCCGCTCGGCCGGCCAACTGCTGCGGCCCCTCGCCTGCGCGCTGGCGGTGGCCGCCCTGTCCCTGGTCCTACAGCTCGCCACACCGGCGGCCTCGAAGGCGTTGTTCGCCCCTGGCGGCATCCACACGTCCAAGGCACCCGCAGGTGCCGGCCCGCCGGTCGCCCGACTGCCGGACCGTCCGGCGAACGTCCCCTGGGTGCTGCGTGCGGACAGACTCGTGCTCCACGGCAGTGCCTTCCGCGGCGTGGTCACCGTCCGGACCGCGGCCGGGTCCCAGCGGGTGTTGAAGTTCACCGCACGGTCGCTGGACTTGGGCGACCTCGACCTGACGGCGGGCCGCGGCCGCGCGGCGGTGCGTCTGCGGGCCAAGCCCGCGACCACGTCCACGGTCAAGGGCAAGGACATGGTGACTCTGTACACCCGGAAGCTGTCCGGCACGCTCGTCGGACTGGGCGGCGATCCGCTTCCGGCGGACCGCAGCGTCACCGTCACGCCCGACACGCTGCCCCCGTGGCTCTCCCACCCCGCTGTTGCCACCCGCACGATCACCTTCGAGAACGTGACCGTTGCACAGGTCGCCCAGCTCAGCGGCGACATGTCCATCACCGGGCCGACCCTCAGCGTCGTGGCCCGGTGACCTGCGGCAGGGCGCAAGGGTCCCAGAACGCGTGGTCCGCCCTCCCCACGTGGGACACGGACTCACCTCGTCGTGGTTGTGGGTGTCGCCGTGTAACGCGGTAGTGAAAGGGAGATGGAGTCGCCGCAGGCATCGATCTGTGCCGCTGCGTGATGTGTGTCCATGACTGGGACGTTCGTGCGCTCACGGTCGGGGTTGTGTGGCGCCGAGACCAGCGCTTCGCCCTCATTGACGCAGTAGTCGCCGGCGCCTTTCGCACCCCGGGGGGTGTATTGAAGGTCGACCGTTACTCCTGCCCCCTTGTGCAGAGTGACCGGCTTGGGGTATCCGTGGCCGACGCCCTCAAGGCTGTTCGCCTTCCCGTTGTGGACGCTGAGACCCGGGTATCCGGCGAACACGCATGTCTTGGGCCCCTTGTTGACAGCGGTCAACAGTGCGTCGCGCCGACTACTGCTTTTCGTGGGGAGCAGGACCAGCGTCCACGTCAAGGAACCGGTTCGGCACTCGGTCGGCTTCGGAGCCTCGGAGGAAGTGGCGGACGGAACGGACGGACTCGCCACGCCACTCGCGGGAGTGGTGGTCCTGCCCTCTCCGGATTCGTGGCCACAGGCCGTCACAGCCAAGCCCACCATGAGCACTCCCAGCCCGGTGGTGAGACGTGTGGTCGCTCGCATCGTTCCCCCCTGAATGCACGGTCTATCCGTTTGACGAACGGTTGGGCGCCGCGGTCGCAGGCAGCGGCCGGAAATTTCTGTGTATCAGTACGCGCGGGCCGCCTCGCCCGACAGCGCTCACCTGGTCGGCGCACGCAACCGGTGCCACGCGAGGCGGCCGCTGGGTCCTGCGGAACCGCTGTGAGTGTCAGGTGCCGGGGTAGACCAGCGTGTTCTCGGTACCGAGGGACGTGGAAGCGGTATCGGCGTACAGGGTGGTCTCGCCGTCGGACCAACGAACGATCAGATCGTCGTCGAAGGCATGGGGCGTGTAGTTGCCTGCCGTCATGACCAGGTCGTGCTTCCACAGGTCGTTGGGGTCGCGCATGCGGGACTCGGCGCCGAGTCCCGCGTGGTGGCTGTGTCCTGGGACGTGGAAACGCGAGACCCCTCACCTACAGCGGCGCGACCCGAGCGGGGAAGGTCCGGTCCCTGTCCGCCGCACGCGTCACAGCCGAAGGGTCATGGTTGACATCCTTGCCACGTCTCCACCATGCTTGTATTAATTCATTAACACAAGCGTGCTGAGCGCACTGTGGTCATGGAAGGTGTTGTGATCGAGTACCGGATCGACCGTGGCAGCGGCGTACCGGCCTACGTGCAGATCGTGGAGCAGACCGAACGGGCGCTTCGGATGGGCACGTTGAGGGTCGGGGACAAGCTGCCCACGGCCAGGGAGGTGGTGGCGGCGACCGCCATCAACCCCAACACCGTGCTGCGGGCCTACCGCGACATGGAGCAGGCCGGTCTGGTCGAACTGCGCCGCGGTCTGGGGACCTTCGTGACCCGGTCGCTCGCGCGGCCCGGTGCGGAGGACGACTCGCCGCTGCGCGCGGACCTCGCCGCCTGGACGGCACGCGCACGGGCGGCAGGACTCGAACGGGCCGACATCCTCGCGCTGGTCACCGCCACTCTGGACGCCTACGACAACGAGCAGGACCCCTGAGAGACCGCACTGGCCAAGGGCTTGATCAAGGCAGTTCCAGGGCTGGGGCCGTTGCCTTCGATGGCGGTGTCCGTCATCTGCATGCTGGGTCTGGCCGTGTTTGTCCACACGTGGGTGGAGCGTCGGCTCGGACGCCTCCTGAGGCAACGTCTGACACTTGACGTGCACCTGCAAGACTTCGCTGCGAAGCCGGGCCTCACCAGCACGCGGTAGCGGGTTCGAGTGGTCCCGCGGTCGCCGCGCTGAGAGCAACCTGAGCGCCGTGAAGGTCGTCCACAACCAATTGCAGCAACAACTCGATCCAGGGAAAGGTCTCGCATGCCCCTGAACGTGCGAATACGAAGGTCTCGCATACTCATCGCCGTCGCAACAGCCGTGGCCGCCGCCCTGGCCGTCGCGCTGATCCTGGCCCTGACGGTCACGACCTACGATCACACCTCGCCGCGAGCCGCCCGCGGCAAGGCATCGGGATCGGTGGCCGGGAACGTCGACTGCCGCAAGGCGAAGTGCGTGGCCCTCACCTTCGACGGCGGCCCCAGTCTGACGACCCCCAAACTGCTGGACATCCTGAAGCGGGAGGATCTGCACGCGACGTTCTTCGTGCAGGGCAAGGGCCACATCGCGAAGTACCCCGAGATCCTGCGCCGCATCTCGCGTGAGGGGCACGAAATCGGCAATCACACGTGGTATCACGAGGTTTTGACGGATATCAACGCGGACGACGCCCGTCAGGAGCTGACCCGGACACAGAGCGCCATCGAGAAGATCACGGGCACCAGGCCCATTCTGATGCGTCCGCCGGAGGGCCGCACCAACCGCGAGGTGGCCAAGATCTGCCGGGACCTGGGACTGGCGCAGGTGCTGTGGAGCGTCACGGCCAAGGACTACGAGACGACCGACTCGGCCCTGATCACCAAGCGGGTGCTCGACCAGACCCACCGCGACGGCATCATCCTGCTGCACGACCTGCACAAAGGGACCGTGCCCGCCGTCCCGGGAATCATCAAGGCGCTCAAGCAGCGCGGCTACACCATCGTCACGGTGTCGCAGCTGCTCGCCCCCGCCAAGCCCCAGCCGGGGATGGTCTACCGGCCCTGAACAACCGCTGCCCCCTGCTAAGTTGCGCTCCTTGATCGTGAAGGTTGTGTGGGGGCCTTTCATGAAGCCGGCGCGATTCTCGCCGGCGACCACCACAGCGCTGCTCCTGGGACTGACGACCGCTACCGGGTCCGCAGCCACTACACGCCACCGGCCAAGGGGGGCGCACAGACCACCGGTGTGTGGAGTCAGTGGACCTACCTCACGGTCCGCCCCGGCAGCCCCTAGTGAGGAACCCGCAGGCGCTGTCTGCCACTGCGGGCAGAGTTGCCGTTGTCTGCCCTCGTTCAGCGGCGTTGGTGCCAACTGGTGATGTCGGCCGGACGATCTGTGCCCGCCGGGACCTGCCCGGTCCCGGCGCGGCGAGTGACCTGGTCGGCTAGCCGTTGACGCAGACGTTGCCCGTCGCCGGGTTGAGCAGTCCGATGACGTTCACGGAGTTGCCGCAAGCGTTGACCGGCATGTCCACCGGTACCTGCACCACATTGCCGGACAGCAGACCGCCCGAGCCCGTCGCGGTGCCCACCGCTGTCGCTCCCGTCTTCTTGACGGTCAGGACTTGATCCGGTGAATCTTATGGGTGTCGGTGCCTTGGATGGCAGCGGATTCGGGTACCCGGTGTTACGCGTACTTCCCTGGCACGCGCACGCGCACCCAGCCGGAGGGCCGAAGACCGCAAGGAACGGTCTTCGGCCCTCCGGCTGGGTGTAGCGGCCGTGCCGGCTATGACGTCGGGTGGCAGAGGGTGTGGGCCTCCGCGTCACAGCACAGCCTCCAAGGCGGGTTAGCGGTGGCCGAGGTAGCGGTCCTGATCCCGGTGCCGGTCGCCGTACCAGCCGTGGCGCCCGCCCCGGTCCTGGTCCCGGTCGTGGCCCCGGTCCCAGTCCCAGCCCCGACCCCGGTCCCGGTCTCGGTCCCGGTCGTGGCCCCGGTCCCAGCCCCAACCCCGGTCCCGGTCCCGGTCGTGGCCCCGGTCCCAGCCCCAACCCCGGTCCCGGTCCCGGTCGCCGAAGTGGCCGTCGTGGTCGTGGTCGCTCCTGTGGCTGTGCGAGTAACCCCGCCCGTTGTCGCGATCGTGGCCGGCTCCGGCGGCCAGGGCCGGCATGGCGGCCGCGCCGACGAGTACGCCCGAAGCCACACAGGTGGCGATCAGGCGGACCGTCGTACGAGAAACAGACATGAATCTGTCACCTCACGTTCGTGCACACCGACCCTGGTCGGAGCCGGGCGTGCAATCCGTAATTCCCGGCTCGGTGCCGAGGCCCACACTGTGGCCCTCCACTGCGACACCAGACCAAGGAAACGATTCGCGTTACAAAGTACAGATATATCCGTAACTCTCCCTTGTATGGGCCATTGATGCTGGGAGGGGCCTGGGTGTCGGCCCTGTCCTGGCTTGGAATCACGCTGAGAGCAGGAAAATGAGCAGCTGACGGTCCGTAACGCTCTTGGCTGTCTCGCTGCCCAACTCCTTCGAACGGCCCAATGGCTTCAGTAACGACGGGGGCCTCTGTTCGGGGGACCGTTGCGGTCCGCGGCGATCCGGTCGATCGGGAGCAGGGTGTCGTCGTGATGAGGAGCGCGCTGCCGACGGTGCCGGGGCACAGGGGCGTGGTGGGGGCGACGTACGCAGGGCTGCGCGTCCCGTTGCGTGTGCACCGAGGCGCCGACCAAGAGGCGACAGCACGAAGCCCCGGGCCTGTGGGCCCGGGACGACGTGCTCAAGGACGTTGCGGTGCCGTCCGGATCTGTCTGCTCGTGCTCAGAGCTCTGCGCGATCCAGCGAAGCCTTGGTCGGCGCGGAGGTCATCCCGCGGCCGGCTGCGTGGTTTGGGTGGGCTCAGGAGGTCGAGGCGACCAGCATGTGTTCGGTTCCCAGCTGGTTGGCGAGGGTATCGGTGTACATGCTGGTCTCGCCGTCGGACCAGCGGATGACGAGATCGTCGGTACGGCCGTTGCCGGTGAAGTCGCCGGTCGTCATGGCCGCGTCGTGCTTCCAGAGCCCGTTGGGGTCCAGGATGCGATGCTCGCTGCCGAGGCCCGAGGTCGTCGTACCGACGTAGTTGTCGAGCTCGCCGTCGGTCCAGCGCACCATGAGGTCCCATTTCTGGTTGCCGGAGAACTCACCGGCCGTCAGGAGCGTGGCGTCCCGCCAGGTGCCGTTCTTCGGCTTCAGCTGGTGCTCCTGGCCGAAGGTGCCGGCGCTGACGTTCGTGTAGAGGGTCAGCTCACCGTTGACCCAGCGCACCATGAGGTCGGTGACGTACGTCGAGGCGGCGAAGCGGCCCGCGGCGATCTGAGTCGCGTTCTTCCAGAGGTCGTTGGGTTTGATCATCTGGGTGCCGGCCCAGTTCAGTCCTTTGGAGCCGACGTCGCCGTACAGTGTCACCTCGCCGTCGACCCAGCGGACCAGCAGGTCGGACTGGTTGGACCCGGTGAAGTCGCCCGCCGTGATGGTCTTGGCGTTCTTCCACGTGGAGTTCTTGGGCAGCAGCTGCCGCTCGGGATCGTAGCCGCCGTGTCCGTTGCCGGGGTAGAGCGTGACCTCACCGTCGGACCAGACCACGATCATGTCGCTGTGGCCGGTCTGGCGGAAGTCGCCCGAGGCCATCAGGTTGGCGTTCTGCCAGGTGGTCGCCGCGCCGGGCAGCCAGGGGTCTCCGGACGGCTGGTACGGCGGCTTGTTGTCATCCACTTTCCGATGCGCGGCCGCGTCGGCGAACAGGTCCTGGGCGTCCTTGCCGTAGATCGGCGAGTAGGTCACCCAGTCGTCGTTGGCGTCGTTGCCACCGCCGTGATATCCGCCGGTGTTGCCGATGACCTTGCCGGTGCCGTTGGTGCTGTTGTAGTCCTCGATCCACGGGCCGCCGGAAACGCCACCGTAGAAGCCGGTGCAGGTCATGCGCATCTGTCGGAAGCCTGGCAGCTGGGAGGTGCTGACGGGGCAGCGGACCGGCACGTGGTCGGGGTTGACACTGACGTCGTCGGGATAGCCGATGACGGTGGCCTTGTGGTTGTAGCCGCTGGTCGGGGCGAAGGTCAAAGCCCCCGTGACGTCCTCCACCTTGCCCCGCGTGTTGGGGTCGACCTGCGCGAAGGCCAGGTCCAAGTCGGAGGTCGGCTTCTTGGTGTTCGCCTCGTAGCGCGGGTCTATGTACAGGCGGGACACCAGGTAGACGCCGGACGGCTGCTCGACGGCGGACCTGCCGATGCGGTACTGCGGAACGAAGATGCGGTGGGTGGCCCTCTCCAGGCCACGGCCGCAGTGTCCGGCGGTCAGGACGATGTCCTTGGCGGCCGTGTGTACGACGCTGCCGGTGCAGTACGTCTTCGGGCCGCCGAGCGGCTTGCCGTCGAAGAAGAACGTGCCCACCATCGGGTGGCCGAGGAAGTGCTCCGGGGTGGGGGTGTCCGATGGCGGCGGCTGGTGCGCGACGGTGGCGCCCGCCGAGATGCCGTGCTTCGACACGGCCGAAGCGGGGGCCGGCGGGGAGTCGATCGGGACCGCGTTGTCCATGCGGTCCGCCGTCCAGTACTTCTCTTCCTCGCTCAGACTCGGCCCGTCCGAGGGGGAGGGAGAGGAGGTCGGCTCGGCGGACTGCGTCGAGGACGCCGAGGGCGTGGCGGAGTCGGTCGGCTCGACGGCCCCCGCGACCGTCGATGGCGCCGAGGGTGCCGACGACTTCGGCGGGACCTGATGCCCGGTGCTGGGAGCCGCCGGTGATGCGGAGGCCGTCGGTGGGGCGGAGGGCGCTGGTGCCGGATGGCCCGTCGCGGCCGATGCCGTCCCGGCGCCGAGAACGCCGACGCCCAGTCCTAGCGCCAGGGCTGGAATCCATCTGTGTCTGGAACGCAACAAGGTGCCTTTCCGTCTTGTAGGGGGCCATACGGTGAGCAAGCCCCGAACTTCCCTTGGTCGTACGCATGTTCGATGAATCAGTACTATCGAGTAAAAACTGACATATCGTCAAATAAGAGATGAGCGAGGCGATGGACCGACTCCGCAAGACCGCGTGGGCGGTACTCCCTCTCCTGCTGCCCTTTCTGGCAGCCGGGTCGGCCTCGGCCTCCCCGCTCGAGTCATCCCTCCCGTTCGGAAGCGTCCGGTCGGTGCAGCCCGGCGACACGCTGACGGTCAATGCCAAGTCCGGCGAGGCCAGTTACGCCGAGACCGTCACTTCATCCGCGTTCATCAGGGCAGGGAAGCTGCGGATGATGGATCCGCTGCTGACCACCACCGTGACCGTCGCCTGCGACACCCGGCCCGGCACCTACCCGGTCCTGCTGCACGGCGCCGGAGACGTGGGCCCGGAGGAGCATCCGTTCCGTTGGGCACGCGTACGCGTTGAAGCCACCGACGAGGCGGCACGCCGCGTCTGCCGGAACAAGGTCCAGAAACTGCCCCCACCCAGCCTGGAGGAACGCTGGGCTCCCGACAGCACGTGGCCCCAGTCGGAATGGGACGTGCGGACCTTCCGGGCCGGCAGCCGCGTCACGATCACTGACAACTATGACGAGGGATCGGACGGTGACATCACCCTCACCTCCCGCGCATTCACCGACCGCTCCGTCCTGCGCGGAGCCAGAGCCGTCCTGACCGCCACCACCACCCTCAGGTGCGACTCCGCACCCGGCCTCTATGTCGTCTACCGGCATGACGCCGACCGGACCGGCCCCGACAAACCATGGGCCCGTCTGCGTATCGCCCCCGCCGCACCCGGAAAAGCCTGCGCTGCTCAGCAAGCTGCAAAGCACTCAGCCGGGACATCCCGCACCGGCACGGTGGCCTGGGCCGCGGGCGGCGTACTCCTCGCCGCCGCAGCCGGCGCCGCACTCTTTCTGCGGGCCAACTCCCGCCGCACACACTCCGCCTGAGGCCCCTCACCGCTCGTTGGCCGGCTTGGATCGCTGCTGCGTAGACGCGATCAGGCGACCCGCGCACCCGCGCACCCACGCATCCACGCTGACCCTCAAGCTCACTGGCGGCACCAGCTGGGAGAAATACTGGAGCGCCCAGATGCGATCGAGTATCAGGGCGCACGGAGGCGCAGTCGCCACGCTGCTGCTGATCACCGCGGTGGGCTGTAGTGGGCGGTCCGACGCGAAGACGCACGGAGGGTTCGCCGGCGCTGGTGTGGTTACGCAGTCGCGGTATCCGACACCACATCGCCCACAAAGGCATCGAGTCCTGCGAGCGGCTGGGACGCCACTGCTGGACCATCGAGCGCACCGAGGCCTGGCGCAACCTCGCCATCGGCGCCTTACGCATCGGCGGCACCCACAACATCGCCGCTGCACTCCGCGCCAACTCCCGCGACCCGAAACGCCCGCTCGCACTATTCGGCCTCGGGTGATCACGAACAGGACATCACACGACCATGCCGAAGCCCTGCGGCTGGACCGGATCGACCTGCGCTGCGTCGCCGTCACTGCCGATGCGATGCACACCCAGCGCGCCCACGCCGAGCACGTCATCGTCGTCGGCGGGCAACTCCCTTCCGTTCACATGTATTTGAGGCTTTCCTGAGCATTTCTCGATCTCTTGCGCCAAGGTCGCGTGGCCGGATATGAATGTCGCGCACACGACATCTGGGGAAGCGCTGCGGAGGCGCTGTGGTGTCGTGGGCTCAGTTTTGCCGACCTTTGAACCACTCGACCAGACTCATCGAAACGGGGATCAATGAAGCGCGCCATAACGCGTACCGCGCTTTCCTTCATGACCGCTGCGGGCGTGCTGCTGGCAGCAACCAATGCCGGCGCTGCCACGTCGGACGACGAACCGGTACCGGCTGACGACACACAGGTTGTTCTGAACGACGGAACCGTCGCGCACGTCAACGACGAAATCGAGTTCACTTTCACCGGAGACAAGACCGCCATCAAGAGGCCGCAGGTCGCCGCGGTTTGCCCTGAGGTGAACGATCCTCCGACGTACAAGGTGAAAGGTGCACCGTACTTCCTGCCGGACAACAAGAAGCCTCAGTCGACGTGGCTCCTGCCTCGCCAAACGGTGTCCTGGACGGTAACGGGAAGTCACACCTTCACTTGGGACTTCGCTGTTGGATACGAGGCCGAGGCCAGCATTATCGTCGAAAAGGCCAAGGTGAAGGTCGACACCAAGATCAGCAACTCGTGGACCTGGACGGGCACGCAGACCGTCACCGACACGAACACCACCAACAAGGGGTACCGGGCCGTCCTGGGGCAGGTGGGCTGGAAGCTCACCGCCGTGAAGACGTGGATCGCCCCTCCCTGCAACGTCAAGACGAAGACCATTGTCGTGAAGGCCCCGCGCAAGGGTGATATGTCGATTGGGCGGCAGAATTCGTGACGCGAACCGGAGCCCGAAGGAACGCGGCGGCGCTGTGCCTCGTGGCCGCGGCGGCGCTCACCGGGGCCTGCGATCCCAGTGAGCCGGCCGGATCATCGTCGCCCACGCCCCGTACGAGTCGGTCTTCGTCCAGTGCGGTTCCGGACGACAAGGCCGCAAAGGCGATCCTGGATCAGGCCTTCGTCGGCAGACAAGAGCTCGGGAGCGGATCAGGCGCCCTGCAGTCGCAGCTCGGAAACACCTTGCCCGCGCCGGACAAGAATGTGTTGAGCGTGACATTCGCCTTCACCTGTACGGGAAACGGCAAGGTTGCCCTCAAGTTCGCCGTCAATGGTAAGAACGTCTCGTCAGCGGCACACAGCAGCACCTGCGACAGGTCGGTCTTCCAGCAAAGCGTAGAAGTCCCCGACCCCGGTCCCATCACCTTCGAGGCCGACGTGACCGGTTCGAACAACGGTGGTTTCGCCTACGCCTACTACACCGAGAAGAAGCAAGTGCCGTAACCGGATTCTTACGGTGGCCAAATGCGAGGGCCCCTTGCCGCTGTGACGGCAGGGGCCCGGTGCATGGACTACCGGGTGTCGATCACCGGGTCTCGACGCGCTCGATAGCGAGCAGTTCGAGGTGCTCGAGATATCGGCATTTCCCCGGCGCACCACGGGAAACGGCTCCGCGGATTGCTGCGCACCGAATGCCTGCCGCGCTGGCCGAGGAGGTCGTCGCTGCGGGACGTCACGCTGTGGGCTTGGCGTCTCCCAGTCGGCAGGTCTCAGCGACACAAGACACCGACATGGGGTCATTCGGCCTCGGGTTCGCTGCTCGCCGCGGTCTGGACCGAGTCGATGGACGACACATGGCTCTCGTTGTACTGGCAGGTCTGGCCCTGGCGGCAGTCTGCACAGCGCTCACGCTCCGCTTGATCGGCACAGCACTGAGCGTGATGCCCAATAGCGGAGGCGGAGCGCCGTGATGTTGAAGCCTTCGGTTCGGAGGCGTCGCTTTCATCCTGGTCAGCAGGTCGCGTGTGCTTGTTGTCCGTGCCCCGGCCACCCGGTCCCGTGCGAGGTCGTCGACACCCGGGTCCGGGCCCGCTTCCACACCGACGAACCGATCGTCACCGCCCTCGGCGACGACGGCCACTCCTGCGCGGCCGCCCAGCGGGGCGACGCGCCGTGAGTCCTGGTCGCCGCGGTCACGTCGGCATTCCCCGCTCGGCCAGGCCGCTCTCGTACGCGATGATGACCAGCTGTGCGCGGTCCCGGGCGTGCAGCTTGGCCAGGAGGCTGCCGACGTGGGTCTTCACGGTCGGCATGCTGATGACCAGGCGTTCGGAGATCTCCGCGTTGGACAGGCCGTTGGCGATCTGGACGAGGACTTCGTGTTCCCGCTTGGTGAGACCGACGAGTCGTGGAGCGGGGCGGGGCGTCTCGCCGCGCCGGGAGAAGTTGGCGATGACGCGCCGGGTGACCGTCGGGGCCAGTACGCCCTCGCCCGTGGCGATGACCCGGATGCCGTCGACCAGGTCGGACGGCGAGGCGTCCTTCAGCATGAAGCCGCTGGCGCCCGCCTGGAGGGCCGGGTAGACGTACTCGTCCATGTCGAACATGGTCAGGGCCAGCACCCGGACACCGGTCAGCGTCTCGTCGGAGCAGATCTCCCGGGTGGCCGCGATGCCGTCGAGAACCGGCATCCGGAGGTCCATCAGGACAACGTCCGGGGCGAGTTCCCGGGCGAGCCGGACCGCCGTGGCGCCGTCGCCCGCCTCGCCGACGACCTCCATGCCGGGTGTGGAGTCGACGAGGACCCGGAAGCTCCCGCGCAGCAGTGCCTGGTCGTCCGCGATCAGGACCCGGACCGACTCGGCCATGCGTGTTCCCCGGTTCCTCGTGCGTTCGTGGCGCTTGGTGACACCGGGCATTTTGCCAGGCACTCCGGTCAACCCGCCCGCTTCGTAGAGCTGTTCACGCCAGGTCCAGCAGCAGCTCCGCCGTGTTGTCGGACCCCGCCCCGACCGTCGTACCGTACGCCTGCGACAGCCGGGTGACATCAGTGAGGATCTCCTTGGCCTCGGCCTGGTCGGCCAGACGGGGGCGGCCCCTGCGGTGCACCGGCAGGGCGAAGCCGAGGTCGACCGGGTGGAGGCGGGCCGTCACGAGGGTGCCGTCGTCGAAGGTGAGGACGGGCACGAGCGACTGCCAGTAGCGGCGGTGCGGGGCGAACAACCGGGTGCCGTGGCCGCTCAGCCGGTCGTAGTAGCGGCCAGGGGTGGGCGGCCGGTCGGTGGTGACCTTGGCGTAGTCCTCGGCGGAGACGCGGTCGGTCAGTTCGATCTGGCTGACGATGTTGCCGAGGCTGTAGAAGATCGGCCTGTTCCGATACAGCTCGACACCGCGAAGGAAGTGCGGGCCGTGCCCGACCACGACGTCCGCGCCCTCGTCGATCATCCGATGGGCGAAGGCACGCAGGAACTCGCCCGGTGTCTCGGGCGTCGGGCCGGGCTCGTGGGAGTGCACGCTCACCACGACGAGGTCCGCGCGCAGGCGGGCCTCACCGACCCAGCGGGACATCTCGTCGAGGTCGCGCGGATCGCACTCGGTGGTGAAGCCTGGTTCGTCCGCCGTCAGGAAACGGGTGCCGAAGAGGGTGAGCCGGTCGGGAGCGAGGATGGCGGGGTCGACCCCGAGCAGGGTGCGGGCCTCGGCCCGGCGGGCGCGCAGTCCCGTCTCGGCGTCGATCGTCCGCAGCACGTCCATCTGCGGGGCCGTCACCCGCAGGGTCGCGGAGTGGCGCAGCGCGTTGAGGCCCGGCCGTCCGGGTAGTTCCGGCGACGGATCGGCCGCCTCCTGGCCGGGCAGGAACGTCGCGGTGCAGGCGAGCAGCGCCAGGCTGCCGCCCGGCCGGTCGACGTAGACGGGCCGGCGCGCCGTGGTGAGGTCGGCGCCTATCCCGGCGAACGGGATCCGCCTCGACCGCAGCAGGTCCACGGTGCCGAGCACGCCCTCCGTGCCCAGGTCCATGGCGTGGTTGTTGGCGCAGCCCAGCACGGTGAACCCGGCCGCCGTGATCTCGTCCAGTACACCGGAGTCCGCGATCAGACAGCCGCCGCCGGCGGCGTTGTGCACCGGGTGTCCGCGTCCGTCGTAGGGGACCACCTCCAGGTTGGTGACGGCGAAGTCGGCGCTGTGGAGGAGGTCGTGGAGCCGTCCGGCGGCCGGGTCGGAGGTGATCAGCGCTCCCCGTGTCGCCATGCAGTCGCCGGACAGGGCCACGGTCAGCCGGGTCATCGTCGGGCCGCCGTGACCGCGCGGGTCAGCGCGCCGCCCGGATCGGAGCCGGTGACGTCGACGCGCCGGCCCTCCACCATCACGGTCGGGGTCAGCGCCACCTTGCGTGAGGCGGCGAGATCGGAGACGTAGCGCACCCAGGGCAGGTACGGGGCGTCCTCGACGCAGCGGGCGAAGGACGCCCCGGTGATGCCGGCGTCCCGGCCGGCCGCGATCAGCTGGGTCTCGCTGAGCCCGGGGCCCTGTTCGGCGGGCTGCTTCGCGAACAGGACCGTGGAGTACTGCTCGAACCGCCCCGCGTCCGCCGCGCAGGCCGCTGCGGAGGCCGCCTGTGTCGAGTAGCCCGCGGGTTCGCTGCGGCCGTCGAGGAAGGCGACCGGGTGGTAGACGACGCTCACCCCACCGTGCGACCTCAGATCGTCCAGGGCGGCGGTCAGCGCCCGTTCGGTACGACGGCATTCGGGGCAGAGGTAGTCGAGGTACACGTCGACGCGTACGGCGCCGGTGGAGGCGGCCACGCCCGACTTGTCGGCGGCGATCTGGGCCGGTACGCGGCTCGGTGCCTTGCCGGGGGCCGTGTTGTTCGCCCGGACCAGGCCCGCGCCGACCAGCGCGGCGGCGACCACCACCAGGACGGCCACCAGCGACACCACCAACGTGCGCCGTCGCCGGTGCCGTTGGTGCACCATCTCACGCACCATGGCGTCCGTTGTCTGTGTGCCCGTCATACCCCTCACTCCTTCGGGTCCAGGACCCAGCTGTCCAGCGCGTATCGGGTGCGCGGATTCCGGATCAGGAGGGCGGCCGCGCCGAGCAGCAACAGGTCGCGCGCGATGTCGAGCGCGTAGCCGCGTGCGGCGCCACCACTGAGCGTGCCTCCACCGCCGAAACAGCCGCAGTCGATGGACATTCCCCGTGCCCACACCGAGGCGATGGCCGCCGCATACGCGACCAGCAGTACGGCCGCGGCCGCCGCCGCCGCCCTGGTGGCCAGCCCGGCCACGAGCAGCAGCGCGAGCGCCACCTCGACGAACGGCAGGACGCCACCCACGAGTTGCGCCGAGTCGTCGGGCACGATGCGGTAGAGCGCGACCGTCCGTCCGGCCTCCGTGAGGTCCCCTATCTTCACCAGGCCGGCGTAGGCCAGGACCGCCGCCAGGAGCAGCCGGGCCGCGAGCCGTGCCGCGCCCGCCCAGTACCCGTTCGTGGCCCGGGTGTTCGCCGTCGTCGTGACATCCGCCGTGCTCGCGTCCACCGTGCCCTGTCCTTCCCGGCTCATGACGTACGGGAGAACCGATAGCCCGAGAGGCCCAGCGCGACCGCGGTGAGGGCGGCCAGGAAACCGAGTTCGGCGGCCACGGATGGGTGCCAGTCGCCGAGCATCAGCCGGGTCTGCTCCGAGGTGAGCACGCTCGGTCCTGGCAGGGTCCGGCGGACCGCGTCGACGCCGTACGTCAGCGGGTTGAGCTTGACGACGGTGGCGAGCCAGCCGGGCAGGCCGCCCGGCGGAAACATCGCGCCGGAGAAGAACATCAGCGGCATCAGGCTCAGGTTCACCACGACCTGGAAGGTGTCGACCTGCCGGATGGTGACGGCGGCGAGCAGCCCGAGCGAGGTGAACATGAGGGAGACCAGCAGGAGTTCGAGCAGGACGACCAGCAGCATCGGCGTGTAGCGGATGCTCGCGATCCCGCCGACGGACAGCACCATGAGGCCGTAGACCGCGCCCGTGGTGGCGCCGCCGAGGGCCAGTCCGAACACGATGGACGCGCGTGGGAACGGCGCCACGAGCATCTGGCGCAGCACCCCCAGCCTGCGGTCCCACACCAGCGAGATGCCCACCGCGATCGCCGGCGCCTGCACGGACATGACCAGCGTGCCGGGGAACAAGTAGGCGCGGTAGTCGTTCAGTTGGGCCTTGCCGAGGCTGGACGACGCCGCGTCGAGGCCGGTACCGAGGACGACGAGGAACAGCAGGGGGGTCACCAGTCCCATGGCCAGGCGCACGGGGTTGTGCCGCAGCCGCGTCATCTCCCGCCGCCAGAGCAGCAGGACAGGGCGGGCCGGGTTGCGGGACCGGTCGGTCGGTGGCGGTGCGGCGGTGACGTCGCCGAGTGCGGCGGGTGCGGTGGCGGTCCGGCTCATCGCAGTCCTTCCCCGAGGTTGCCGAGCATGCGTGGGCCGGTCGTGCTCTCCCGGATGGCGAGACCGGTGTGGTGCAGGAAGACGTCGTCGAGCGTGGGCGGGGCGATGGCGACCTCGCGTACGGTCACGCCGAGTTCGGTGCACAGGCGGGGCACCAGGGCCGCCGCGCGCTCGACCCGGAGCAGCAGACCGTCCGCAGTGGGCTCCGACGGGAGGCCGAATCGGTCGCTGAGGGCGTGGGCGGCGCGCTGGTCGTCCTCGGTGCGCAGGACGACGAGGTCGGCCCCGATGACGGACTTGAGGTCCGCGGGTGTGCCCTCCGTGACCACCTTGCCCCGGTCGATGATCGCGATCCGGTCGCAGTGCTCGGCCTCGTCCAGTTGATGGGTGGTGACGAAGACCGTGATGCCCCGCTCCCGCCGCAGCCGTTCCAGGTGCTCCCAGACGGCGGCGCGGGTCTGGGCGTCCAGTCCGGTCGTCGGCTCGTCGAGGAACAGCACGCTGGGCTCGGCGAGCAGGCCGCGGGCGATCTCCAGGCGGCGGCGCAGTCCGGTGGAGAACTGCCTTACCGGCACCCTGCGGCGCTCGGAAAGGTCCATCAGGTCGAGCATCGAGGCGATCGCGTCGCGGGACGCGCGGCGGGACAGACCGCACAGGTCGGCCTGGAAGCGGAGGTTCTCGGCGGCGGTGAGGTCCAGGTCGAGGGTCGACTCCTGGAACACGATGCCGATACGGCGGCGGACCTCGGCGGGCCGGGCGGCGACGTCGAAGCCGGCCACCTCCGCGCGGCCCGCGGTGGGCCGCAGCAGGGTGGTCAGCATGTTGATGGTGGTGGTCTTGCCCGCGCCGTTCGGCCCGAGGAAGCCGTAGACGCTGCCCGTGGGCACGGTCAGGTCGAGCCCGTTCACGGCCGGTGTGGTGCCGTAGTACGCGTAGAGGCCCTCGGCCCGGATCGCTGTCATGAGCGGCTTCCTTCGGAGGGGCGGGGGCTGCCGTCGGTGGGGTGCGGGTCCTTGTCGGAAGGGCGCGTGCGCTCGTCCGGGCGACGAACCGCCAGGACCGTGCGGAACACGCTGAGTTCGCCGGGTTCGTCCACCGGCCGCCCGTCGGCCTCCACCCAGGCGTGCGCGCCGAACGGTTCGGTTCTGAACCCCGTGCACCAGTCGGCCCACCTGCCGCGTGCCCGGCACAGCAGGACGGTGGCCACGGAACGCTGGAGGCAACCGAGTCCCGCGCAGCGGGTGCTGACCGAGACGACGGACCGGCGGGCCCGCGCCACCTCGGCGTATCCGGCGGGGCGGGACCCCGTGCTGACCACGCCCAGCACGCGGTGCAGTCGGGCCGGCGGCAACCGGACCAGCAGACGTGCCGCCCCGGCGGCGCACCGGGGGGCGAGCTGCCGGTACCAGGGCAGCCGCGGGGCCTGTTCGGCCACGGCGGGGGTGGTCACGAGGCCACCTCCACGAGCTTGGCCGCGCTGAGCGCGTCGATGAGGGCCTGGACGTCCTGCCGAGCCTGGTCGTCGCTGACCGGGGCCGCGGCGCACAGGCCGGCGGCGGCCGCGTCGGGCGCGTTTCCGTCGAGGAGTTGACGCAGGACGCCCGCGCCGGAGTGGTTCAGCTGCCAGTAGCGGCCGCGGCGCCCGTCGAGCAGGACGGCGCCGGTGTCGACGACGGTGAGGGTGACGTCGCGGGCGAGGGTCAGCTTCATCGGAGGTCTCCCGTAGGCGTGTTCCGGGCGGGTGGCAGGGGGTGTGTCTCCGGGTGGGTCCGCAGCCAGCTCTCGCAGGCCACGGTGGTGTCGATCGGCTGAAGGTGATGGGACATCGGCCCCGGGTTCAACACCGCGGACCGGAAGGCCGCCGGGTCGATGAGGCCGAGCCGGGCGAGCTGGGAGTCCTCGCACAGCTCCAGGATCCGGGCCCGGTTGCGGGCCAGGCCCCGGAACGCCTCCGCGCTGAACTCGCCCTTGTCGCGGCGGCCCAGGATGTCCGCGGGGACGAGACCCTGTGCGGCCGAGGTGAGCAGCGGCTTGAACCGCCCGCCGAGCAGGCGCTGGTCGATCCGTGTGGCCAGGGCCGCCTCCACCACCCGGTCGTCGAGGAAGGGCGCGTCCCAGGTGATGCCGGTGTCCCCGAGGGCGGTGTTGACCTGGCGGACGGTGGTTCCCTCGAAGACGAGTGAGGCGAGCGCCTGGTGCCGGGCCCGGTCGGTGTCCAGGGGGCCGGGCCCCTCGGTGGCGGCGTCGTTGAGCAGGGCACGGACCGCGGCCACGGCGTCGGGGGTCGCCCAGGCCGGCATGCGGGGCGCGAACACCCAGCCGAAGTCGGGCTCGTCGACGGGCGGGGGCGGGGCGTCGATGCGGGCGGCGACCCGGCCGAGGTTGCGCGCGAACGTCGACCGGTCGAGCAGCGAGCGTACGGTCGCCCGCCACGGCCAGCGATTGGCCAGCCGGTAGCGGTTGACCAGCCGCAGCCCGCCGACCGGTGTGGCCCGGGCCAGGGACCAGGCGCAGGCGGGCATCCGGCCGAACAGCTCGTCACCGCCGAAGCCGGTCAGGTGCAGCGTGGCGCCCTCCGCCGTGGCCCGCTTGGCCAGGTCCTGGATGTGGGCGAGTCCGGAGGCCCAGGTCGAGGGACCTTCCGGGGCCGCGCCCACGAGGTCGGCGGTGTAGCCGATGTCGAACAGGTTCTCGGCGCGGTCGGCGGACAGCGTGTGGTGCCGGGCCGTCGGCAGGCACTCCGCGGCCCGGTGGGCCCACATCGTGTCCGCGTTGGCGCTGTCGATCGGCATCACGTGGTACGTGACCAGGTCGGCCCCGGCCGCGTGGGCGAGGAAGCACAGTGAGGTGGAGTCCAGGCCGCCGGACAGGTCGGCGCTGAGGGTGCCGCCCGCGGCGACCCGGGTGGTGATCGCGTCGTCCAGCGCCGTACGGACGGCGGCCGCTCCCTCCGTGAGCGTGAGCGACGGCTCCGGGAGTTCCCACCAGCGGATCTGCCGGGCCCGGCCGTCCGGGTCCAGTTCCAGCCAGTGGCCGGTGGTGAGCGCCTCGACGCCCCGGCGTAGGGGGCGTTGGGCGAGCGGCCAGGGGGGTCCGCCCGGCGCCAGCAGGCGGGCGGCGAGCACGGTCTCGTCGAGGCCGGCGCCGGTCAGCCGCAGCAGGGATTCCACCCCGCTCGCGGCGACGGTCACCCCGTCGACGACGGCCGTGAAGATCTGTCGTACGCCGACGGCCGAACCCTGCACCCTGGTCCTGCCGTCCAGTGACACCGCCAGGTGGACGGCGCCCGGCAGCCGGGACGCGATCGCGTCCACGTCGTGCAGCGAGCGCAGCCGGCCGAGTGCGGCCGTCGCGGCGGTCTCGTCGAGCCGGGTGTGGCCCAGTACGACCATCCGCCGTGGGCCCGCCTCGACGACGACGGCCTCGGCCTCGGGCCAGTCGCCGACGATCCAGGGCCGCCCCGACGCGTGGTCGACGCGCCGCGTTGCCGGCAGCCGGCCGGCCGCCGCGGCACCGGCCGGGCAGTCCGGAAGAACCACGAATTCCATGTCGTCTCGTTCCCCGTCTCCTCGTTGCCCCGGGTGGTGCCGGTGCGTGTGAACGCACCGGCACCGGACGTGATCACCAGAAGCAGACGATCGCGTAGCCGCAGCCGGCGAAGTCGTTGCAGCTTCCGACGCCGAGGCACTTCGTGAGCTCCTCGAAGTCGCCGACTTCCTGGAGCATGGGGGGTTCGTAGATCGCGGACATGGGTGTCCTCCCGTATCGGATCGGTCAGGCCGACCTTGTTCGGCCTGTGATCTGCCACGGAAGTTACGGGGCGGAATGTCCCACCGGCATGGGGCAGTTGTCCCACGCCCGTCCTGTCAGCTGTCCCAACGGTGCTGGCGCACCCAGCCCCATCCGAGGGCGGCGACGGTCCAGGCGAGCAGCACCGTGAAGCCGAAGGCCGTGTGCGGGGAGCGGACGGTGAGCAGTTCGTTTCCCGCCTGGTCGGGGAAGTACCGGGCCATCTCCTTGGTCGCCCCGATGAGGGACAGGATGTGTGTCCCGGCGAGCACCATAGGCAGCAGAACGGCCAGCGGTACGACGGCGTTGCGGGCGATCGCCGCGATACCGGCCGCGAACAGGCACATCAGGGTCAGATAGACGACCGCCCCGGCCAGGGCGCGCGGGACACCGCTCGCACCGAGCGAGGAACCGTGGGACCCGAGGGCCGCCTGCGTGGCAAGATAGCCGAGGACGGTGACGGGGACGGAGACGACCACTGCCGCCAGGGCGGTGACGACCGTCTTCGCCGCGTAGAGCCGTCCGCGCCGGGGTACGGCGAGCAGGGAGACACGGATCATGCCGGACGTGTACTCGCTGGTGACGACGAGCACGCCGAACACGATCAGCGCCAACTGGCCGTAGAGGATGCCGTCGAGACCGGCCTGCTCCGGGGTGAAGTCGGAACGCAGGCTCGGGTTGTCGGACTCCAGCGCGTTCTTCGCGGACCAGCCGTCGAGGGCGGCGATGAGGACGCTGACCGCGGCGAACAGCAGCAACGAGATCTGGGTGCCGCGAATGCCGCGCAGCTTGGTGGTCTCGGCGCGGACGGCCGCGAGGGTCTCAGACATGGGTGTTCCTGCCTTCCTCACCCAGGGCGTGGCGGCCTTCTCCGATGACGTCGAGGAAGGTCTCCTCCAACGACCCGGCGTGGGTGGCGAGTTCGTCGAGCGGGAAGCCGCCCGCCGCGGCGATCCGGCTGACGTCCGCGGCCGCCATGCCCACGACGTCCAGGCCGCCGCCGGGGACGCGGCTCACGGTGGCGCCGCGACCTTCCAACTCCCTGCCGAGCCGGTCGGGTTCGGCGGTGCGGACCCGGACGTACGACCGTCCGTGGCGCTCGATGAAGTCCGACATCCCGGTGTCCGCGAGGAGCCGGCCCCGGCTGATGACGACCAGGTGATCGGCGACCAGGGCCATCTCGCTCATCACATGGCTGGAGATGAGGACGGTACGGCCCTCGGCGGCCATCGAGCGCAGCAGGTCGCGCAGCCAGCGGATGCCCTCGGTGTCCAGGCCGTTGACCGGTTCGTCGAGCACCAGCACGGGCGGGTCGCCGAGGAGCGCGGCGGCCAGGCCCAGCCGCTGGCCCATGCCGAGGGAGAAGGTGCCGGTCCGGCGCCGGGCCGCGTCCGTGAGCCCGACCGCCTCCAGGACCTCGGCGACCCGGCCGCGGGCGAACCGGTTGCTCTGGGCGAGCCAGCGCAGATGGTCGCGCGCGGTCAGGCCGCGGTGCGGGGCCGAGGTCTCCAGCAGGGCGCCGATGTGGCGGAGGGGGTAGGCCAGGTCGCCGTAGGCGTTCCCGTCGATCCGCGCGGTTCCGGCGTCGGGGCGGGTCAGGCCCAGCATCATCCGTAGGGTGGTCGACTTCCCGGCGCCGTTGGGGCCGAGGAAGCCGGTGACGGCTCCGGGCCGCACCGTGAAGGTCAGGCCGTCCACGACGGTGGCCGGCCCGTACCGCTTGGTCAGGTTCTGGACGTCAATCACGCGACGAGTCTGGCCGCGCCGGCCGCACCACACATCGGACCGGGGTCGGGACGGTGCGGGCCGGTTTCGCGGACCGGACCCATACCGGAGTATGAGACCGTTTCAGCCATATGCGGTGGGCGGGATGTATGGCGGTTGGCGTGGCACTAGTACGGCAGTGTTGCGAGGATGCGGAAGCCCGTGCCGGGGCGGGGGCCCGCCGTGAGGGTCCCGCCGTGCGCGACGGCCCGTTCCCTCATCCCGACGAGCCCCATGTCGCCGCCGGGCACGGTCGGCCGGTGCCCGGGTCCGGGGCCGTCGTCGGTGACGCCGATCGTCAGCACGCCGTCCTGCGCGGTGACGCTGACCAGGCAGCGGGTCGGGGCAGCGTGTTTGACGACGTTGGTCAGCGCCTCCTGGACGATCCGGAACGCGGTCAGCGCGACCCCGTCGGGCGGTTCCTCGGCGCAGTCGGAGCGCAGGTCGACACTGACGCCCGCCGCCTCGGCCGTATGGACCAGGGAAGGCAGGTCCGACAGTCCGGGGACCGGCTGGAGGTCCTGCTGCTGGTCGACGTGTTCTCGGCGCAGCACCCTGAGGGTGGCCCGCATGTCGCGCAGCGCCCTGCGGCTGATGTCCTCGATGACGGTGAGGGCCTCTCTGGCCTCCTCGGGGTGGGTGGCGATGACGTGGTTGGCGACCCCGGCCTTGATCGCGATCAGGCCCACGCTGTGGGTGACGACGTCGTGGATGTCCCGGGCGATCCTCATGCGTTCTTCGACCTTGGCCTGCTCGGCCGCCTGCACGATGGTCCGCCGCAGGCTCTCGCGTCGCTCCCGTACGGCCGTCCCCGCGGCCCACGTCGCCCCCAGCACCAAGAGCCCGAACAGCAGTTGCACCGCCAGGGTGCCGCCTGTGTAGTGCTGCCCGCCCGTCACCGTCAGCAGGGCCGCGCCCGCCGTGCTCGCCCCGCCGACGATCACCGCCGACCGCCCCAGCTGCTGTCGCCGTGTCGTCGCGACCAGGTACAGGGCGTAGGCGGCGGCGAGGAAGACGGCAGGGCCGAGACCGGCGGCCAGCGCCACGCAGGACGCGACGAGGACGATCGCGAACACCGGGACGGGCCACAGCCGCCGTACGGCGAGCGGCAGCGCGGTGGCGAACGAGAGCAGCGACACGGCGAGCCCACCGGGCGCACCGCCGCTGTCGGGCCGTACCAGCGTCAGTTGCGGAAGCAGGGCGAACCCGAGGGCCGCCGCCCCGTCGAGGAGGATCAGGCTTCGGCGCGAGACATCTCCCATGTCCCGAACCTATGCGCCTGATCAGCCGGACGTCCAACGCGGCCGGAACAGGACCATGACCGCCTAAGTCGGTGCGGTCCGTCCGTTTCGTCTGCTTAGGCTGTCACCGTCTTTGCAGGCGTTCAACGCTTACCACGGGGGTGCAAAGCTATGCGGATCAACCTGTTCATCCTCAGTGAGGACCCGGTGTCCCTGGCCGGACTCGAGGCGATCGTCGAACAGGACGACAGCGTCAACCTCATCGGCACAGCGGTCGACGAGTCCCACGGCCTTCGATGTCTGGAGAACAACCCGATCCGGCCCGACGTCGTACTCATCGCTGAACCACCGTCAAAACGCGCCATCTGCAGGAACGTTGCCTGGATCGTCTCCCTGTACCGCCAGGAGAAGTCACGCCCACAGATCGTCGTGGTGTCGCAGAACGACTACGACGACGTGATCGTCTCCGCCCTCCGCCTCGGCGTGAACGGCTATCTCGCGCGGATCGCGTCCCCGGAGGAACTGTTCCAGTCCCTGCACATCGTGGCCCGCGGGGGCGCCGCGTTCAGCCCGACGATCGCGGCTCGCTTCAGCAGGTTCTTCGCCACCATGCAAAGACTTCCCGAGCCGCCCGAGTTCTCCCAACTGACCAGCAGGGAGACAGAGATACTGGAACTGCTCGCGGACGGCATGAACAACCGTCAGATCGCCCGGCGCCTCTTCCTCGCAGAGAAGACCGTACGCAACTACGTCTCCCGCATCTTCGCCAAACTGGAGGTGCACGACCGGGCCGCCGCCGTACTGCGCGCACGCGACGCCGGTTTCGGTGACCAGCCCGACACCGTACTGCCCCAACACGCCTGACAACGCCAGGAGATCGGGCGCGCGGCCCCCTGGTCGGCGTGCTCGCGGTGCCGGCGACTTCATCGGCGGCCGGATCGCCGTGGAACCGGCAGCACCGGGCAGCGACCGGATCAGCAGCGTGACCCGGGTCAAGGCGGTCGGCATCGACGTCCCCAGCCATCCGGTTGCCGACACCTTCGGCCCGACGCCCGTCGAACTGTCCCGCCTCTCCTTCCACGATTCCTCGAAGTTCCGCTTCGGCCCCGGCAAGCTCACCCAGGCCATGGACGCCGAGGAGCATGAAGGCAGCCAGCCGGACGGCCTCCGTCAACAGGTTCTTCCGCTGCGCGACGTAAGGCTGACCGCCGACACCTACGCCTCGGTGTTGCCTGCACGGGGATTCCCGGCTTCATGTGTGCTGAATGCGGCCCTTCAGTGGGCAGTCGCGGAGGATCTTCCAGCTCTTCATGCGGGCGAAGGTGTGCTCGACGCGGGCACGGACCTTGCGGTGTGAGCGGTTGTGCTCCTCTTTCCAGGCCGGGAGTTCGGCCTGGCCTGGTGCACGGCGGTGCGGGATCACCATGTTGATCGTCGGGAGCCGGCTCGGCCGCCGCTTGCCGTGCAGCGGATTTCGAGCCGTGGGATCGGGCGTATTCGGCGTACGGCATGTCTGGTGCTCCACGGACGCCGAGCGCGATAGATCGGCGCCTTCGACACGTATTCGGCAGGGGGGCGCCAACGTCCACTGGCTACGGCCGCTCCTGCCGGGTATCTGGCTGAGCATGCTTGCTCTGATCCATACCTCGCGCAGCGCAGCAACCACGGTGTGGGCCTGTGTGGGAGCCATTCCCATCGTGCTGGCGGTGGGTTGGTACATCCGGATGAATCTCATCTGAGGCGCGATCCAGATTTTTCGGAGTCCGGCGGTCTGGGGATGTCGAGAACGTGCCACCGGCTCCGTCCCAGGGACATCAGCGGCCACCACCGGCCGCAGGAGGAAGAGGGAGAAACCAGCATGGCGATTCAGCGGATGGACAACGTCGGCATCGTCGTCGAGGACATGGATGCCGCCATCGCGTTCTTCGTGGAACTCGGTATGGAGCTGGAGGGCAGGGCGGAGGTCGAGGGCCTCGTCGCCGACCAGTGCACCGGACTCGACGGCGTCCGCTGTGACATCGCGATGGTCCGGACCCCGGACGGTCACAGCCGGCTCGAGCTGGCGAAGTACCGCAGCCCCGCGGTGATCAGCGCCGGGCCGCGCAACCGGCCGCACAACATTCTGGGCACGCACCGCGTCATGTTCGCCGTCGACGACATCGAGGACACCGTTGCCCGCCTGCGCCCTCATGGCGCCGAACTCGTCGGCGAGATCGCCCGGTTCGAGGACAGCTATCTGCTCTGCTACCTCCGCGGCCCGGAGGGCATCATCGTCGGACTGGCCGAGCAACTGCGCTGAGAAGGAGGAACCGAACCACTTCCATCCCGTCCGCCGTCGACCCGCACGTCTGTGGAGCGGGCGTGGTTCATGGCGTCCAGGTGGAGCGCGCCACGGCACGAACGACCTGGACGCCATGGCGGTGATCGACTCATGGCCATGACCGCTTCCAGCCGCATGTTCGGCGTGCGCTGATCTTCGGCGATCGGAGTCATGTGCAACGTGGCGGCCGGGTCGGTATCCAGGAAGACGACCTGGGCGGTCTCGGAGATCCAGGGTGGTGACGGCGCTGGCGACAAGATCGACTGGACCGCGCCCCAACTGTCAACGTTCCCACGCTCCTTCACCGCCCGGACCACCGTGGACCAGGGCTACCCGAGCCTCGACCAGATCGCCCTGGCGCAGGGTATGCAGGCCACCGTCTACGAAGCCCCCGGCCAAGGTGCCGCGCTGCGATACCAGCTCGACAGCCAGGAGAACAAGTCCGGCGTGTACGGCGGAACGGTTGTGGTCACCGGTTCGGGCGGCCGCACGGCCCGCGGATCGTTCGCCATCGTCCGGGACGCGAGCGAGGGCTACCAGGGCTGCGGCAACATCGACTGGATGCAGCGGCAGGTACTCGACTGCGCCGTGACCGTGTCGCTGCCGGCCGGCTTGCCGGAGGGCGATGGGAAGGTCACCGAGGTGGACCTGACCAGCAATGCCGGAGTCACTCACGCCTACACCGGGCTGTCCGAAGCCCCGGTGCACGTGACCTCTGACAGCGTGCTGTCGGCGACCGGCTTCGCGTTCACCCCGAGCCAAATCGACAGCTGGCACTCGCCCGTCCCGACCGTACAGCTCTCCCTGCGGGCTTCTGGCGCCGTGGGCGGGGTCAGCTCCGTACAGCTGACGAACTGGGGAAACAACGCCACCCAGTGCCAGCAGCTGTCCACCACTCCGACCGTGCAGGCGGACGGTACGGTCACCGTGCCGGTACGCGGGCTGCGGGGTCAGTTCAGCTGCCAGCTCACCGGTTTGATCATCACCGACGGTCACGGCGACCAGGCCGTCTACGGTTCATCGCTGGGCGCCCCGGACATTGATGCGACACTGACCAACATCCCTGACACCGTGTTGCCCACGGTGGACGCGGTCACAGTCACCCCGGGTACGGTCGCGGCCAACGACACCCAGACATGGATCAAGCTGACGATCGACCTGTCCGCCTCCACCGCCGGGGTGAACGGCCTCGACCTGTATCTGGTCGACGCCTCCGGGCACGCCGACTCGATTCAGTCCGGTGGTGTGTCCACCACCTTCTCAGGTCCGTTGGACGAGTACTTCACGCTGCCGCAGGGCACCGCACCCGGCACGTACACCATCGGTTTCACGCTCCAGGACCAGGGCTACAAGACCGTGAGCTACGGCCTGCCCGGCAGCGGCAGCCAGCCGATGCCCGGCGGACCGGTCACCCTCAGAGTCACCGACCCGGCAACCGCCAGGTGACTGTTCGGGACAGGCTCCGCGGCTTCACCTCTTCCGTCACGTCAGCGTGAGGGACAGGAGGGGCGATCCTGAGCAATCACGCAACAAAGTCCCGAAGTCCGCTGAGTCGCAGCAGTTCACAGCGCAGATCCGTCAGTACATGACGGGCGACCGTGACCGTGCGATCGCTGGTCGGCTGGGGGCTGCGATCCGCGAGGGCGGGGGAGGCTTGGACTGAGGGGGCCGACTCGGGAGGAAACCCCTCCTGAGTCGCCCCTTCCTGCTGTGCCCCCGGCAGGATTCGAACCTGCGACACCCGCTTGAGGAGCTTTCTCTGGGCCGGGCTGTGACCTGTGGAAACGCCAACCTTGTGGTGTCTGGCTCGGGGCAATACCCCGCCGTGGTTCTCAGGTGTTCGCGGTGTCTCCCGTGCTCATGTGTGCTGAATCCGTTCTGGCAGGGGGCTGCTGACAGCGGGGTCAGGGCGGGGCGATGCCGCCCAGCTTCCCCGACTTGGCTTCGTCGATCAGTGAGGAGAACTGGTCGGTGTTCATCTGGAGGCGCCGGCCGAAGTCGTCGGTGAGGACGATCCGGCGGTCGGCCAGGGCGCTCCCGTCGACGAAGAGCCGGGAGCAGCCGCAGTCGCGGTTCCCGCAGAACGTCGCGACGGGCTCCAGTCCGCTGATGTGACTACTTGGGAGATACCCGGCGAAGCGCGAAAGGACGCGCGCCCCGGCAGCATGCCGGGGGCGTGGCGACCGGCCTGTGTGCCGACGTGCTCCGTCGTCCGCTTCCGTTGCTTCCATTTTGAGAGAGGAGCCGGGAACCGGACAGATGTGGCATCCGACTGCGTGGAGGGAGGCCGGTGGGCGCTATGCGGCGTTGTTCCAGTCCTATGGCCCACCGTGCCACACGCCGCCCTCGGGAGGACGCGGCTTCTGCTGGGAGAGCGCGGCCCAGACGCGTTCGCCGACGCGGCGGATGGGGCGTGGTCCTCCCTGGAGTCGCACAGGCGCCGAGACCGAACAGTTGTACCGAGTTCGCCCCTCAGAGGGAAAGATCGACGTCTGTTGCCTCTACACTGCAGCTTGCGCGTCCCGGGGGGGACGGCCAGCCGTCATGACGACTGGCACCGTGACCAAGTGCGCATCACACACGCCATCTCATCTCGTGCTCGAGCATGCCAGCAGACGTCGGCGCCTATGCCTGACGGCTGTCCCGAGGCTGCTCGCAAGGGTCCGGATCGGCGCGTTCCCCCGGCTCCACACGGTCATCAGAAGGCAGAGAACGTCATGGCAGAACGGCAGTACCTCGGTCAGGGCACCAACACCTCCTGGGAGAAGTTTTGGTACGTCCTGGGCTGCGTCTACTTCGGCGCCGCCTACTTCCAGAAGGTCCCGGTGAAGAAGGCGCTGAGCGAGTACGGGCTGGTCGAGATGACCGGTGCCGAGAAGTTCTGGTACGTCATCCAGTGCATCCTCTTCGGCTCCGGCTACTTCGCGAAGGTCAGCATCAAGAAGGCGCTGTCCGAGGTACGGAACACCGGCGTAGTCCCGACGGTCTGACGACGCCCCGGGCAGCGCACGGACACGCGGGTCTCGGCCCTGGATCGCCCATAGCGGTCCTGGGCGGGGACCCGCCGTCCGCGACGAGCCCCGGCTGCTGGACAGCGCCCGTGGCGCTCCTTTCGGTTGCGCCTTAGAACAGTCACTGGCGAAGCCTTGGGCGCGCTGTCGCATCTTCGAGTTCTACAGCGGGCGGATGCGCTGTTCGAGTTCAGTAGCTGTTGTCGTTCCGATCTTGAGGGGTGTGCGTCGAACGGGATCTTGATCGGGTGATCGCAGCTGGCCAGAGCGTGAGAACAGGGCCTCTTGGCAGCTCGGGGTTGCGAAGCCAACCGAGACTCAGGAGACGCTGTTGCCGCAGTTGTACGCGCTCGCGCCGGTGGAGTTCAACCGGGCGCACTGGCGGTATCCCTCGGACATGACGGACGCGGAATGGGCCGTGGTCCGGCCGCGCCCACCTGATGCGCACCCGCCGCCTGGCCCGCGACTACGAGCGCCGCACCACCAGCGCCGAAGCGATGATCTACTGGTCGATGCTCCTGCTCCTGACCCGCCGCCCGGCCCGGCCGCGCCCGCGGCGAGAGTGAACCGGCCCGACTGAGGTTCGGCCAGCCAGCCGCCCGCGACCAGCCGTTTCGCCTTCGACCGCAGTGCCTCCACCTTGGCCGGCACCGCGTCCAGGCCGAACAAGGCGGCCATCTCCTGGCAGATCAGGGGTCCTTGGCCGAGCCGGTGCCGGTCCATGAGCGCCTCCAGGACGCGCTGGTAGTCCACCGACAGCACCGACCAGGCCGACCCCTCACGCCACATGGGCACCTGCGACTTGGGCTTGGTAGCTTTCGGCACTGCCGATCTCTCCTCAGCCTGTCCCGCGGACGGCATCGACCGCTCGGTCAGGACGTGAGCTTCGGTCTCGCCCGCCGGGGCCAGCACCTCACCGACCCGCGAGCGGGCGATGGCCCACTCCTGCCATTCCCGCTCGGCCACGGCCAGTTCGGCCCGGACGCGATCGGCTTCCTCCCGCAGCTCGTCGTCACATCGATCCCGCAGACGACCTCGCCAACGTTGTCCTACACAGCGATCGAGTCGCGTATCCCCATGAGCGGTCGAGTCGTCGCGGGGCTCCGGGTGGCCAAGTTCTCTGAGCCATCCAACGGCGACAAGCTCACAGCCATGCCCAGAACCCCTGGGTCCGCCGATCTTACGAATGACCAGCTCAGACCCGCGCTTGGAAGGTAGGACAAGCTCAGTACCCGTTCTCCGACCGCAGGCGGGACCCAGCCTGCGGACGGACCGCCTGGAGGGCACGGGACTCCGGCGCGACCAGCCCGGAGGCGCGGACCTCCGGCACGGCACCGCAAGGACACGCGGTGCGGGCCAGTGCGCAAGGGGCGGGTGGCCGACTCGTCCCGTTCAGATGACTCCGAGGAGTCCGTTGCCACCGAGGAGGGTGCTGTCCTTCTGCGGGAAGCCGACGGACGGGGCGGTGATCACGCTGCTGCCCTTGCTGGTGGGGCCGTTGGTGCCGCCCGGGAGGACCCAGACGGCGCCGGTGGCGTTGTTCTTCTCCGCGGCGCTGATGAAGAGTTCCGGTTTGCCGTCCTTGTTGATGTCGCCGACGGCCACGGTCGTGCCGAATGCGTCCTCGGTCCCGCCTGCTCCGGGGATGCCGGCGGTGTCCTGGGTGAAGGCGTAGGCGCCGCCGCCCAGGGCTCCGGTGCGGCGGCCGGGGATGACCGTCACCTGCCCGGCGTTCCTCTTGCCCGTGTCCTCCAGCGGCGAGCCGACCACGATGTCCGCCAGCCCGTCACGATTCAGGTCGGCCACCGCGAGGGCGCCGCCGAAGTTGTCCTCCTTCTCGCTGGCACCAGGAACACCGGTGGTGTTCTGGGTCAGCTGCACCGGTTTCACGTCCCGCGCGATGCCGTGCGCCGAGCCGTACCAGAGGAGCACCCGGCCGCCGGGCGCCCCGTCGGCTCCGGCGTTGTCCGGTTCGTCCGGGTCTCCGACCACGAGATCGGCGTATCCGTCGCCGTTGATGTCCCCGGTGGCCGCGATCAGGCCGTTGCCCAACTGCTGTGCGCCGCCGTAGACAGGGTCGACATACACCTCGCCGCCGCTCAGCCCGCTCAGCCGGACGGTGACGGCCACCTCGTCCGGGAAGCCGTCGTGGCCGAAATCGCCCAGCGCGACGCTTCCCACGGAAGCGGTGTCCCGGTTTTCCACGGCCTGGCCGTAGGTGCCGCGGCGGCTGAAGGGCCCCGTGAAGCGCATCGCCCCCTCGTACCCGGCGACGAGCACCTCAGTCTTCGCACCGGGGCCGGTGCTGAGCGCCGCGACGTCGAGGCCGTAGTACCTGCCGGGTGTGGTCGCCGGCAGGTCGGTGCCGGATGTCAGCCCCTTCTTGCTGCCCCACAGGACCGTCACCGTGCCGGCGTCCTCGCCCTGCGCGGTGTCCTCGTACGGGGCGGAGACCACCAGGTCCGCATAGCCGTCCCGGTTCAGGTCCGCCGTCGCGGTGGCGCCGCCGAAGCCGTCGTCCGGCTCGGCCGTACCCGGCACTCCCGCGGTGTTCTGCGTGATGGTCGCCCGTCGGGACGTCGACAGCCCCGACTTCGATCCGTAGAGCACGACCACGGCACCGGCTCCCCGCTTGCCGGCCACGTTCGCCCCCGGCGCGGGCAGCACGGCGTCGCGGTACCCGTCGCCGTTGAAGTCGCCGGGCACCGCCCCGTGCACGGCCGCCGCGGGCGTGGCCGACAGCAGCGGAGCGCCCATGACGACGGCGATCAGAAGCGCTCCCGTTCTCCAACCGCCGTGCAGGCCATGTCTGTTCACCATGAGCTGGATCCCCCTCCCCCTCGACGCACCTGGCGTGCGCCGCAGTCAGGGCATCGTACGAGGAGCCCACGAAGCGCCCCATCCTGGGCGGTCCGTGCCGGTGCCGAAGTCGCCCGTGAACCCACCGACTACGCGGCCGCCGATGAGTGGAACGAGCGGGCGCTGCTCCTTGCACAGGAACAGCGCTTCCCGGTTCGCCCACGACCTCCGCCACGGTGCCGTGACCCTCGCTCACGCGGCGCCGACCTGACGGACATCCAGGAGATGCTCGGCCACTCCTCGATCACCATCACCTCGGACACCTACACAAGCCGGCTCCCCGAGGCGGACATCCGTTCCGGCGAGGCGGGAGAGACCGTGGTGGATGGTGCTGATCCGTCACGGGAAATACCGGGGCCCAGCGGCCCGTCGGCTCACGCACCGCTCACGCATCGCTCACGCACACGGCCCCGGACGAGGAGTCCGAGGCCGAACAGAACGCCTCCCTATCGGATAAACACCAGGTCAGCGGCGTAATCCGCTGTACCCCCGGCAGGATTCGAACCTGCGACACCCGCTTTAGGAGTTCGATCACTCTGCGTTATGGCCCCAGAAGCACCGCTCTGGGATTCCGGCCATAGTCGTCGTTGCGTGCCACCGTTCAGGGTCGTTGATGTCAGCTGGTGATGTCAGCAACAGCTCGATCACGTCCCCTCGCGCTGGCTCGGGGCCAACTGAGTAGCTAGGTTCTGGTGTGGCCGTCGACTTCGGTGAGTGGGGGCGTTGGGTGCAGATCGCAGGCGTTGAGGTGTACGTGAATCACCCGGTGTTGCACCTGGGCGCGACGGACTGGGTTCCGGTCTCCCTCGATCTGGGAGACGCAGACGCCGCGAGTTGCGACACCCATGTTGCAGTCCGCGTCCGGCCTCAGACGGATCTCATCCGAGTGCGGGTCTTCCGGGAGGCCAACGGCCCCTCAGGTGCCAATCCGATGTTTGCGACTGTGTTCGACGGCCAACTCCTCCTGCCGGACGGTCGCTTGGCCGTGGGCGATGTTGAAGGACTCACCCGATTCGTGCGCCTGGTCGGGGACCGAGGAACGTGGAACGTCCGTGTGGCGGTGGATAACCCGGGTTGGGGCGCTCGTGCCATCGATGTGACCATCGGATGGCCCGGTGCCTAGCTTGACCAGCTGCCGGCGGTTGAGGCCCTGAGCGACGGCTGCAGTGCCGCGACCTCAGCTTGGGAAGCTGAGGTGATCTAGCGGCGGGAGCTCTACTGACTTGCGGCGGAGTGAAGACAGCGCTTGGTGGGCGGGCCGACTGGTTCCCCGGTGTTCCCCGTGGTTCCCCGCACGATCTGGCACGGCTCCGGCACGACCTCTTCGTCCCGAACTCTCGGCCGGTAGGTCACCGATGGTTCTCGGGCGCTCACCCTTCTGCCGGGGCGCTGTAGAGACGGCTCAACATGAGCGAGAGAGCGTTGACCGCGTCGCTACGATTCCCCACCTGCGTGCCGTAGCGCGAGACGTACGACTGCATTACGAACGCATCTTTGCGCCCCACGAGAAAAGTGTAGTAAACGTCTACCTTCCGGCCCTTCTCGTCGGTAACCTGACGACCCTCTTCCGCCACCACATCATCAAAGCCTTTCGGTGTCGGCATGTCCACGGTGTGGACGTCCTCCCATCGCACTTTAGTTTCGGCATCGCGTTCCGTTTTGCACCGTTGCGCGTCCTCGCGGGTGCGGACCATGTCGGACTGAGCGAAGATCGCCCCCTGATAGACGGTGAAGGTCGAGGAGTCGTATACCACCTCATCCGTCGATTTGACATTGCGCGCCAACACCGCAAGCGCGCCAACGGTCGGCTCGCGCACATATTTGCAATTATGATCAGCTACCCCTTCGTTCATATCCTGATCTTCGTAAGGGTTGTCCTCCGCAAAACCAGGACCCCAATCAGATGGAGTCAGCGTGACACGGCTTGCCAGATCGCGAGCCAAGAGGGACGACCCAACGCGTGGCAGGTGTTTTCCCTTCCCGCCGAACAGAGCAATCGCCAGCACGACCGTAAGCGCACCCACGGCGACGGCAACGACGATGAACACCGGAACAGCGCGCCACCGACGGCGCCGAGGCGGCAGGCTTGGCGTCGGCACTCCGTACAGGGGGCCAGGAGGCGGCCCGGGCGGTGGTTGACTGCTCACCCGCCTGATCTTCCACTCGTGTCCATCCGCCACACCGTCATGGCGACGGATCACCTGAACGACCGGAAGGACATGGTCTGCCCGCATGCACAACCGCTCGCCGCTTTAGTGCACATGCCAACAACTCGGTTCCGGCTGCGTCATCACGGCCTTCTGCAAGGCGCTTTAGTGAGCGTCTCTCAGGGCCTTTCGTGCGACATCCGGTTCCGGAGGACGAAACTAGTTCTGCTGCCCTTGGCCGAACCAATAGCCGATGATGGCGAGGGTGAGGCGGAGCGTCGATCCGTCCGCATTGCCCCGATAGTGATATCGCGCGCGCTTGCGCAGGTTCTGTGTACTGGTCCGGTTCGCCATGTGTCGCGGGGCTATTCCGACGTAGAGCAGGCGCCCGGCAGCGAGGTCTGCGAATGGAGCCTGTTCGAAGTACCACCCGTAGACCCCGGCCGCCGCCGGCACCGGGCCGGGACGCGACAAGACTTCCTGCGTCGACCGCAGCCGATCCGGTTCGGTGAGAGCAGCATGGACCACAGAGCCTCCAAGGTCGACAAAGGCTGTTGGCCGCAGGCCACTTGGCTGTCGTCCATGGGCGTCCGCGCTCGTCCGCCGCTGTTCGTCGACGTTGTCACGCAGTTGGACACACAGCGGGGGCCAACCTCTCCGCTCGCGCCGTAGATCAACCTCGCCCTTCGAGCTGGGCCATCCATGCGAAGGCGCCCGCAGTGAGAGCAGCCCGTGATCCGGTCCGCCAGCGGTCAGTGATATCGGTCCAGCCGTGAAGCACCGCGCTCTGGGCACCGTCCTCGGATGCCTGGTCGTAGAAGAGGCTGAACTTGAAGACCCTGCCGTCGGCGGAGATGACCTGCCCGTCCTCGTGGTCTGGGCCCTCTTGCAGGAGATCGACGACAACCGTCCGGTCTGGGTCGAGCTCCTGGCCCTTCAACAGCTCTCGCAACCTGCGCCAGAGGTCGTACTCGCTGGTCCGTAGGAGATCGGTGTACTGAACGACGATGCTTGACACCATGAACCTCACGATCGGTCCCGGCGTCGACGAAGGGAAGTAGCGGGCGGCATCGGTAACTGCTGGCGCCCACCTGGCCCCCGGTTCTGGTCGCAGGCGGGCCAACGGCCGTGACGGCTAGGGGGTGTCCGATGGGTCGTGTGACGCCGTGCCCAGAAGCTCGTTCCCTGAGACATGGGGCGGGGGGACCTTTCGGATGAAGAGTGGGCTCG
>NZ_JBIBKX010000035.1:0-47728 GCF_042959425.1 Streptomyces sp. NPDC007896
CGATCTCGCCGAGCCAGCCTTCCCGGTCGGCCTCAGCGATCCGGTCGAGTAGGTTGTCGCGGATCTCCACGAGCCGGCCGCGCTGGGCAGGGTCGAACCGCAGGAGGGAGCAGCGGACGCAGGCTTCTCTGAACTACCGGCGGCAGCGGGTCAGCGGCTGCCGGTAAACCAGTGGCTCTGCGTGGACGAGCCTCGTAGCTTGTGCGTTCGTGACTGATGATCCGCAGATGCGCCCGAATCGACACGATCTCGGCCGAGTATTCAACGAGGTGCCGGAACTCTACGACCGGGTCCGGCCGGGATACCCCGACGAACTGTTCGCGGACCTTGGCGCCATCACCGGCATGGACGAAAGGTCGTCGGTGCTGGAGGTGGGCTGCGGTACCGGTCAGGCGACGCGCACGCTGGCAGAGCTCGGATGCTCAGTGACCGCCGTTGAGCCGGGCACGGACATGGCCGCACTCGCTCGCCAGCGGATCGCCTCCTTTCACAACGTCGAAGTCGAGACGTCGACCTTTGAGGAGTGGGACGACCGCGGTCGACGCTTCGATGTTCTCGTGGCTGCATCGTCTTGGCACTGGGTCGACCCGTCGATTGGCTGGCAGCGGGCGCACGCCGTGCTCTCTCCCGGGGGTTGGATGGCGCTGCTCGGCCACGTCGTTGTCCGTCGGCCGGGAGAACCGGAGGTGTATGCCGAGACCGCCGATCTGCACGAGCGGTTCTGTCCCGGCAACCCCGGCTGGGGTCATCCGCCGCTGGAGGACGACGTGCGCACCACCGACGAGGGTTGGGGCCTGGTCGACGATCCCGGGGGATTGTTCGGCCCAACGATCGTGCGCTGGTATCCAACCGTTCAGTGGTTCAACGGGGACGGCTTTGCCGATCACCTTCGCTCGTTGTCGCTGTACCGGAGGCTCGACCGCGACGTCCGTGAGCCCCTTCTCGACGCCATCGCCGAGCGCATCCGCACGCGGATGGGCGATCGAGCATCACGCCGTTATCTGAGCGTCCTGCGGGTCGGACGCCGCGCCGAGTGAGGCCAGGGACCGATCTCTGAACTACCGGCCGCGGCCTAGTCAGCAGTTGGAGAGGACTCTTTCGTCTCCCGCCTGCCGAGGGCGATCTGGCCGAGGGCCGGCATGCCGAGGCTGACCGTATTGGATCGGCGGGTCGCCTCGGCATTGAGCTGCGCGAGCTTGTCCTGGGCGCCGGCGAGGCTGACCTGCAGGCCCTCCACCTCGCCGAGCCAGCCTTCGCGCTCGGCCTCGGCGATGCGGGCGATCAGGTTGTCACGGATGTCGGCGAGCCGTGCCCGTTGGGCCGTGTCGGGTCGAAGGAGTGAGCATCTGACACAGGCGTGTTCATGGACACAAGGAGACCCGAAGGCGCGTGCGCAGGTGCCGATGGACACCTTCCGTTTCTCGAAGTGGGCCAGGAAGGAGTCCCACTCCTCCGCGGTTGGGGTTCGGTATTCTTCGCCTGGGCGAGAGGCTCGGCGGCGGGCGATGAACGCTCGGTGGGCCTCGATCGTCTCGGCAGGGCAGACCGCTCATGGTGGAGTCGGGTATTGGAACTGTCTGAATGCCCCTGTGGTGGGGGTCACGGTTGGCAGGTCTGGATCAGAGAGGCAAGGACTCCTGCGGGGTCGTGCAGGGGGCGGGCGCCGTCGGTGACGACGCGGAGTGTGCCAGGGTCGACGGGGTCTGTCCGTGCCCACTCCGGAGACCCGATACCGATCTCAACTTCCAAACCCGAGGCCGTGGCATAGCGTCGTTCGGTGATGGGCCCCCACGATTGCGTTCGGACGAGTTCGCCGAGGGCGAGCTCGTTGGCCCAGGTGTTGTTGAAGTACTGGGTCTGGTCCGTCGAGAGCAGGACGATGTCGATGTCGGAGTCGGGGCGCGCGGCATTGCGGGCGTATGAACCGACAAGGAGCAGACCGACGATGTCCTGGCGGTTTGCGGCCCAGCGTGTGGTTCGGTCGATGAGCTCCTGCGCTTCGGCGGCCCGTTCCTGTGAGATCTCGGACTGGTTCGCTGATTGTTCGGCGCGGTGTGTCATGTGGGCTCCTAGATTTCTGGACGGCGGCTGATCTCGGCTGCGTAGGCGCCCCAGTCTCCGGCGGCGGCTCGCTGCCATTTGACGGCGACGGTGATGTCGATGCCGAGGGTGCGGGCGAGGACCGCGGCGGGCAGTTCGGTGGCGAGCTGGAACAGCGCGGTCGAGCGGGCCTCCGCGAGCCGGATGCCGAGTTTGCGGAGCCGTTCGCCCATGGCCCAGGCACTGATCGGGCGGCCGGGTTGGCCTCCGGGGAAAAGCCAGGGTGAGTCTGTGCGGCCGAGAACGGCATGGCTGCGGCGAACCTCGACCTGTTGGAGGGCCAGCTCAGCGACGGGTGCGGGAAGCTCGACCGGGACGGCGCCGAGGCGGATGCGGACCGCTCCGTCCATCTCCTCGATGTGGTCGACGGTGAGCCGGGAGATCGCTGCGGGCCACTGGGCATAGAGAAGCAACAGCAGGCCGGCGAGGCGGTCTTCGGACTTGAGTGTGTCGTCGTGCAGCAGGCGGCGGGCGGTGGACCAGCGGGCTTCCTCGTCCATCGGCTGGGAGGGGCCATTCCATCGCTCGGCCGGGAAGGTGAGATCGCGGGCGATCTTCTGGGAGAGGGCCCATCGCACGAAGTGGCCTGCTTCCTGGCGAAGACGGGCGTCGTCGCTGGTCATCCAGCGTTCGATGTCGGTCTGTCGGCAGGTTGCAAGGGTCAGGTTCTGGTCCTCGAGCCAGTTCAGGAGATGGACGGCCGCCCGCAGATGTTGCCGGGCGACCGTGAGCTGGCTGTGCGTGATGTCCTTGCCGCGGCTGCGTCGGCGAAGCCGACGCATGAGGTGCCAAGTCGCGTATCGGTGCAGGATTTTCCGTCCCTCAGCCGTCACATGGGAGGTGACGAGGTCCTTCACGTGTCGTTCGAGGCGGACCATCTGCTCGTCCCGTTTCGGCAGGGCGCCGGTGGCCACCAGGACGCTGCGGATGTGTTCGACGACCTTGCCTTCCGGGAGCTCGTCCATGGCCTCGTGGGTGAGGGGTCGGCGGCCGGAGCCGAGATCGGATAGGACGGTGGAGACGACGCCTTTGGAGAGCCAGCGCATTGCGGTGCCGGCCCGTTCGGTGCTGGCCAGGGCCTCGTGGAGGGCCTGGAGTTTCGGGGCTATGGAGCCGGTGTCATCGGCGAGGAGCTCGTGGAGGCGCTGCTTGAGAGTGCAGCGCGGGCACGGACCGGAGGCTCGCAGGCGTTCGGCTTGTCCGCAGGTGGGACAGGGGCGCCAGAGCTCGGGGTTCGGTGCGGTGCAGGGTCCGCAGACCGGGGCGTCGGCGGTGCCGGAGTGGATGCCGCGGAGCCGCCCGCAGACGATGCAGTGAGCCGGGCGTCTGTCGCAGCCGCCGCAGCGGGGCAGGCCGGTCAGACGGGAGTGGGTGCAAGGTGCGGTGCGTCCGCAGATTGAGCAGACCAGGACCGGCAGGGGGCAACAGGTGGGGGGGTGATGGCGCTATTTGAAATTCCTCACCTCGTGCTGAGGGGTGGGGCAAACCTGCTGAGTTGATCTCCCCACTCTTCGTGTGATCTTGGTCGGCGTGTCGGGATGGGTGCTGTGAGCAACGGCAAGCCTGCGTGAGCAACGAATTTGGCCTCTTCGGAGGGCTGAGTGCTGACGTGGATGCGCACGCGCTGCGTCGCCAGGGCTGGACGATCTCGGCGATCGCCCGGCATCTGGGGCGGGACCGCAAGACGGTCCGCGCCTACCTGAACGGCGAGCGCGTCCCACAGAAGCGCCGCCAGGTCCCGGACGCGTTCGTGCCGTTCCTGGACTACTGCCGTCAACGCCTCGCTGATGAACCGCACTTGTGGGCCTCGACGCTCTTCGACGAGATCGTCGGCCTCGGTTACCAGGGAGCCGATTCGACGTTCACCGGAGCTCTTCGCCGCTACCAGGTTCGGCCGCACTGCGAGCCCTGCCGTGCATCTCAGGGCCGGGACCGTGCCGTGATCGAGCACCCGCCGGGCGAGGAAATCCAGTTCGACTGGGTTGAGTTGCCCGATCCGCCCGTCGGCTGGGGCGGCGGTTCGAACGCGCACCTGCTGGTCGGGGCGCTCGCGCATTCGGGCCGTTGGCGGGCGGTGCTCGCGGAGTCGGAGGACTTCCCGCACCTGGTCCAGGCGCTCGACCAGGTACTGCGCAAGCTCGGCGGAACCGCCAAGCAATGGCGGTTCGACCGGATGGCGACTGTCTGCTATCCCTCCAGTGGCCAGGTCACCCCGGCCTTCGCGGGGGTCGCGAAGTTCTACGGCGTCCAGGTGACGATCTGCCCGCCGCGGCGGGGCAACCGCAAGGGTGTGGCGTTCGCGTCCCTGTCCGACCCAGCCTCCAGGACCTACTACGACAAGAAGATCAGCCAGGGCAAGCACCACACCCAAGCCCTCCTCTGCCTCGCACGACGCAGAGCCGACGTGCTCTACGCGATGCTCCGCGACGGCACCTTCTACGACCCCCAACCCGCCCCGGCCACTTGACGTTTCGCGACGTACGAGTCGTCACCGAGACGGCATGACCGCCTGAGGCTTCCTCTGCGTCATGGCAGTGGTGCGGTGCAAGGGGACCAGTGACGCAACGACGAACAGCCCGAAGAGGGTTATGGGCAACAGTCCGACAGGACGCAGCAGACCCGCAGGATCATCATGCAGCCACTGCCAGTTACCAATCCAGTTCGCGGAAACGTCCAGCACCATCACACCGCTCGCCAGCCAGACCCCTTGGCGCCGCACGAACGCCACCAGCACGACGACCAGCGGATCAAGGACCGCCAAGCTGATGAAGAACGCCTGGAAGGCAACCTGAGGGAACGACACATAGGCATGGAACCCGCCGCGGATCAGGTCAAGAAGGTGAGCGCAGGCGCCTTCGAGGAAGCCGATCAAGTACACCGCGAGAACCCATCTCGCCCACAACGGTTGCCCGACCCACCGTTCCCGCAGCTGAACCCCCACCAGGCCACCCTAAGCGTTGTCCCGTAACTGCTGGATGAGATGTGATCACTTCGTTCGCCAACGCGCGATCCGGCCCGGCGAGCCTGTTTCGGTCAGGCTTGGGACCCCAGAAAATGAGACGCGCCTGTGGTGCTGGCCGTGCCAGGCTGGCGGATCGCCCCGGACCAGTTCGACACAGGAGCATCCGATGACGACACCGTCCCGCCTGTCTCCGTTGCTGGAGCAGTTCGACTTCGCACGCGAGCGCCTCGCCGACCGCATGACAGGGCCCGTCATGGACAGCGGCGACGGGACGGATACCAAGGTCGGCCCTATGGCTGACGAGGAGTACCTCTGGGAGCCGACGTCCGACTGCTGGTCGGTACGGCGGCGCGTGAACGGGCCAGGGCCTCGCGCGACGTTCCTGGACGGCACCGGCGACTGGGGACGCGACGCCGCCTCCTACCCGCACCCCTGGCCCCCGCCTTTCACCACCATTGCGTGGCGCCTGAGCCACCTCAGCGAGATGCTGACCTTGCGCGCCGACCACACGGCTGGCGGGCACGCGCTGACCCGTGACGACTACTGCGTCATCGGGGACGCCGCAGGGGCGGTCGCCGCCTTCGACGCCGGTGCCGCGGCCTGGCGGAAGGCGCTGATGAGCGTTGACGACGCCGCACTCGACACTGTGGGGTATTGCACCTACCCGCACGGCAGCGACCCGGACGAGCCGTTCATCGACATTGTGTGGTGGGTCAACCAGGAACTGCTGCACCACGGGGCCGAGATCGCCCTGCTGCGCGACCTCTACCGCGCCCGACATCACTGACCCCCGCCACCAGCGACTTGTGCACCGCAGCAGCCAGGTCTCGCTTCAGGAGAATTCCGAGTGAAGCGGCGGTGTTCTGCCTTCCGTGCCCAGGGGTGACCCTCACGTCCAGAGCCGGCAGTGGCGCCGCCCGGACACGCATGCGGTGATCTTGGTTGTGGCGACCCATCACCAGGTAGTGGGTGCCGACGCGTCTTGGCGCTACCGGTGGGGGCGGCGTGTGCTGCTGGGGCTGTGGCCGGTGCGATTCCCGCTTATCAGGGTCCGATGCGCCGGGCCAGGACCGTTCATGAAGGGCGTCGCAGGACAGGATCGCGAGCTGCACGCTGCCGCTGATTACCCGCGACCTTGCGGTAGATCCGCGCCCGCGCGCCGAACCCGCGCAGCGTGGGCCGGCACTTCACCCTCGCCAATCAGCTCCTCGGGCAAGGCCAGGGAGCGCCGCTGCTCGTGGCCCTCCAGGCGCTCCGGTAGCCCAAGGTTCACGGCGGGCGCGGCTCTGGCGTCCGTCGAGGGCGCTGAGATCACGGTTCGGCCGGTGAGGAACTCCCGGTGCGCAGCACGTTTGGCGGCGAGCCCGGGTTTCCGGCGATCTCACACACGGTCTCGGCGAAGGCTTGCACCCGGGCCGTTGCGCCCGTGCGGCGCCACAGCAGCCCGTAGTTGATCGGGTTGGCGTCCCGGAGCGGGAGATAGGCGATGCCCGGGCGCATGTGGTACTGGGCCGCGCGCAGTGCTGCGGGGGACGCCCCGCGACCCATGGAGACCAAGGTGAGCACCTCCTGCCAGTAGGTGCAGGCGGCGGCATGGACGATGGGTCTGCCCTGGGGCGTGTGGTTCGGGTAGTGGTGGTCCAGCCAGTACTGAGGGATCTCGCCGGACATCACCACCATCGGCAGACGCGCCATGTCCTCCACGGACGCCGAATCCTGCCGTATCAGCGGGTGCTTCGCGGGCACGATGAGTCCGCGAGGCTCGCTGAAGATCGTCGGGCCGGTGACCAGATCAGGTTCGTCGACCGGGAATTCGGTCAGCTGCACATCGAGCTGCTCGGCGCGCAGCGGGCCGAACGGGTCGGCCAGTTGCACTTCCCGAATCTGGACGTCGCAACCGGGGTATCGGGCGCGGAACAGGTCCGCAGCCAGGACAACCAGTTCGTTCGACCATGGCGCGGAGAAGCCGACGCACAGCGTCCCGGTGACACCACGCCCGGCTGCGACGGCTCGGGCGATCGCCTCCTGCACCGCCCTGTAGGCCGGGGCCAGATCATCGCGCAACCGCCGCCCGGCCGGTGTCAGGGTCACCCTGCGGCTGGTGCGCTCGAACAGCGGCACGCCGATGCGGCGTTCGAGTTTTTTGATCGTCTGACTGACCCTGCCTTGGGCCAGCCCCAGGCGCTCGGAGGTACGCCGGAAGTGCAGTTCGTCGGCAAGGGTCAGGAACGCCTCGATTTCGTGCCGCTCCATACCGCCCCTCGGCCGGTGAGTTTGGCTCACCAATCGTAGTGGACAGTGTCCTTGTTCGGCTCGGCCGGTTCTCCGAGAGTTGACGCATGCCGATCGAGAACACCCTCTTCGACTACAGTCCGGTCAGCGAACGTCCCGCGTTCACCTGGCCCTGCGGCGCCAAGGTCGCGTGCTATGTCGGGTTGAACATCGAGCACTTCCGCATCGATCGTGCGTCCACGAGCATCTGGCCCGGTACGGCCGATCTGGTGCCGGACGCGCTCAACTACGGCTGGCGCGACTACGGCCCGCGCGTCGGTGTCTGGCGCGTCATCGACAGCCTGGACCGGCACGGCGTCCGCGCCAGCGCCTTGCTGAACTCCGATGTGGTCGACCGGAATCCACAGATCATCAAAGCGGGCCTGGAGCGTCGCTGGGCGTGGCTGGCGCACGGGAAGACGAATTCCGAACTGACCGCAGGCATGTCGGTCGAGGAGGAACGCGACTACCTCACCGCCGTCGTCGACACCATTGCCGGTGCCGTCGGACAGCGTCCGCGCGGCTGGATGGGCCCGGGTCTGACCGAGACCTTCGACACTCCGAGGCTGCTCGCCGACCTCGGCCTGCAGTACGTACTGGACTGGACGAATGACGACCAGCCCTATGCGCTGAATGTGCCCGGCCTGCTCTCGGTCCCCTACACCGTCGAACTCAACGACCTCGGCCTCTTCAGTAAAGGCATCACCGGCACCGAGTTCGTCCAGATCGTCAGGGACCAGTACGAGCAACTGCTCGCCGACGCCCGGCACGGCGCCCGTGTCATGGCGATCGCCGTTCACCCGTTCGTCACCGGCCAGGCATTCCGCACCAAGTACTTCGATCAGGCGCTGGAGTACCTCGCCGCCCAACCCGACATCTGGCTTACCACCAGTGACGACATAGCTGACCACTATCGCCGTGCCGTCCTCGCCGAGGAGCAGGACTCATGACCATAGAGATCGGTGTGATTCTGCCCACCTCCACCCCCGACCCCACCCAGCCGATCCTCGGCGACGTCCGCGAGAGCGCCCGATTCGCCGAGCAAGCCGGGCTCGACTCTGTCTGGTCCACCGACCATCTCGTGGCCAGCGCCCCCATCCTCGACGGAACCGTGGTCCTCGCCGCTGCCGCCGGGGCGACCGACCGGATCACGCTGGGCTTCGGCGTGATGCTGCTGGCGTTGCGGCCCGTCGCGTGGGCAGCGAAGCAGATCAGCTCGCTGCAGCACGTGTCCGGCCACCGTCTCGTCCTCGGCGTCGGCACCGGCAATCCGGTGCACGGCGACATCGGGTGGCGTGCGGCGGGGGTGCCGTACCAGGACAGAGGCCTCCGTACCGACGAGGCTCTGCGCGTACTGCCCGGTCTGGTCACCGGGCAGCCGACCGTTCTCAGCGACGGCGTGCAGGTCACTCTCGCCCCTGGCTCGGCCATGCCTCCGGTCCTGATCGCCGGCAACGGAACCAAGGCTCTGCGGCGGGCGGCCGCCCACGGCGACGGCTGGGCTGCCATCGGGATCTCCCCCGCGGAGGTGGCCGCACACCTGGCAACGCTGGAGCATTTGGCAGAGCAGCACGGGCGACCGCGGCCGAGGGCCACAGTAGTTGGGCCACCCTTGGACGCCGACCCGGCAAAGGCCGCATCACAACTGGCTGCCTACGCCGACGCCGGGACCGAGCGGCTGGTCCTCACGCCGACCGGACCCGACTGGCGGCACGACTACGAGTTCGCCGCCACAGTCCGAGCCGCCCTCCGGGACCAAGGCTTGCCCCGTAACTGATCTTGAAGTCGATGCGTGCGGTCAGCGGCGATGAGCTCCGCCCCTCTATCCGGTGAGGGCGAGGTTGTGCAGGCGTGCGATGCCGAGCATGGCGTGGTGTACTCCGTCGCCTTTGAGGCGGCAGTCGCGGAGGATCTTCCAGGTCTTCATTCGGGCGAGGACGTGCTCGACGCGGGCCCGGACTTGTTTGTGTGAGCGGTTGTGCTCCTCTTTCCAGGCCGGGAGTTCGGCCTGGCCTGGTTCACGGCGGTGCGGGATCACCAGGCCAGTGCCGCGGTATCCGCCGTCAGCGATCACCGTGGTGTTGCCGACGACGGCCTTGGCTCCGGACAACTCCCATGCCTTGCTGTCGTTGCGGTTGCCAGGTAGAGGCCGGCCAACTGCGACGACCAGCCGTGTATCGGCGTCGATGACGACCTGGTGGTTGGTGGAGTACCGGTAGCTTTTCGACTGCTCCGCCACCGCATGGTCACGTGTGGGTACCAGGGTGCCGTCCACGATGAGCACGGTGTCCTTGCGGAACCGTCGGCGCGGCCGCAGTGCGAGCAGCGGTGCGATTCGGTTGATGATGCGGTCGGCCGCAGACTTCGAGATTCCGAACAGCGGCGCGAGCTGGCGCAGTGTCAAGTTGGTGCGCCAGTACGCCGCGACCAGCAGGACGCGGTCCTCCAGGGGCAGGCTCCACGGCCGACCTCGGCGGACCGTGTCCGCTCCCTCGCGACGCAGGGCGGTAACCAGCTTGCCGAAGCAGCGCGGGCTCAGCCCGGTGAAGGGGCCTATCCAGGACGGCTGTGGACCCCGCACCCGCGCTGAGGTGGAGACCGACGTCACGGGCCCGTTGGATGGCTTGGGCTTGGCCGGTCCGTGCGGCGCTCACGGCCAAGTCTCCGGGCGCTATCGGACAAGACGGGGGCTCATCCGCTCCTAACCTCCTTCTCACGCCGAGCAACGGCGTGAGAAGGAGACGACATGCCCAGAACCGGTCCACCCGGCCGCACTCCCCGCGTCCCGGCTTACGCCGCCCGTTTCCCGGAGGGTACCGAGGCGTTCGTGTTCGTCCGGTACGCCTGCCAGGCGCCGTCGGCCGAGGAAGCCGCGCAGGGCGCCGCCGCGCTCGCGGGACATTTCGCGGGGCCGCACCGGCCGGACGTGCTGGACCGCGGATCATTCGTCGACACCGCCGGGTTGCACAACGTGGTGTGGCTGGCGTACTGGTACGACCCGCAGGCGTACAGCAAGTGGCAGGAGTCCGACCCCGTCCGCTCGGCCTGGAGCGGGCTGCCCGACCAGGGACCGGTCGGCCACTGGCGCGAGGCATGCGTCATCCCGCTCGAACGCAACGAGATCCTGCACAGTCACCACTGCGACGACTACGCGACCAGCGGCGTGTGCCAGCACAAGGCGGTCGAGATGCACGAGACCCCGGTGCACGACTACTGGGGAGCCGCCCGTGACCGTATCCCCGCGTCGGCCACCGAGGCACTGGAGCCGGAACTGCCGGTTTTCGTACCGAGCGCCCCTGGGGAGGATGAGACCCGCGGCCGGCGTATCACCGTGGAGGTGCCCGGGAACGTCACGCTGATCCGTACCGCGCAGGACTGGTCCGCCAGCACCCTGTACCGAGAGAAGTACCTGGCCGACGTCAGACCGGTCAAGGACCGGGGCGTCGACTTCCTCGCCACGAACCCCGAGTCCGGCTGCATCGCGGCCCGTAACCTCGTCGAGGAGTCGGCCGACGGCACGCCCCTCGACCGCGCCTGCACCCTCGCCTGGTTCGCCTCACTGGAGCACCTCATGACCTGGTGCCGGTCACACCGCACCCACCTGGAGATCTACGCCAGCTTCTACCGGATGGCCGGCGGCGCGGAGGGACCGCTGGATGTCGCCTTCTGGCACGAGGTCTCGGTGCTGCCGAGCGGGTCGGTCACCGCCGAGTACGTCAACTGCCACCCGAAGACCGGCTTCCTGCCACTTCCCGACCGTCACCGCAGCGCATCCGGCAGCGTCTGACGGAGGTCGGCGCCGTTCGCGTAAGGACGGGAGCACCGTGGTCGAGGCGTGCGCCGCGGTGCATCCAGCGGGTGTTCAGCAGACACCGTGAGACGGGCTCTCCGGTCAGGGGCGCGGGTCGGTCGCGGGCATCGCTACCCCGATCCCCCGAGCTAACCACTCAAGAGCGCCTGAGCGGTTGACCTTCCTCAACCTAACCGCTAATGTCCATTTTAATAGTTAGGTTGCGAAGGTGTCGAGGCAGTCCTGGCCTCTCCCTCAATTGCGACTCACCTCCCACGCAACTCTCCCGATTTCCCGGAGGTTTACGTCATGACTGCCATCGTTCTCGTCCACGGTCTGTGGGCCGACGGCTCCGCCTGGAGCGAGACCATCACCGAACTGCAGGCTCTGGGCCACGAGCCGGTCGCCGCGCAGCTCCCCCTGGAATCACTGGATGGCGACATCGCCGCCGTGCGCCGGATCCTGTCCACCCTTGACGGGCCGGTGTTGTTGGTGGGCTGGTCGTACGGCGGCGCGGTGATCACCAACGCGGCCGTCGGCCAGGACCACGTCAAGGCCCTGTCTTACGTCGCCGCCTTCGCCCCCGACCAGGGCGAGTCGGTAAGCGACATCGCACGCCGCAATCCCGGCAGTGTCCTCCCCGAATACTTCCGGGTCACCGACGACGGCCACTCCTACCTCGACCGGGCCGCCTACGGAGAGGCCGTGGCCGCCGACGCCCCTGCCGAACGCACCGCCCTCGCCGCCGCCGTCCAGAAGTTCCCGCGCCTGGGCATCGACGGCGCCCCCTCCGGCGCCCCGGCCTGGCGTACGGTGCCCTCCTCCTACCTGATCGCCACGCAGGACCGCGTGCTGCCTACCGCCACCCAGCGCGAACTGGCCGACCGCATGGGCGCACAGACCACCGAATGGAACACCGGCCACGGTCCCATGTACGCCCACCCCAAGGACCTGGCCGCCTACCTGGCCACCCTCGCCAAGGGCCTGTGACACACGCCCGTTCCAGCAAGTCCCGTACTGGAACAGGCAGCCCTGCAGCCGGGTTCGGCGAGGCGGTAGCCGTCGCAGCCGTACGGTCGCATGCCGCACCCGTGCTGCACGCTGCATCGACGCAGCGGCCAGCACGGGACTGCTTCTCGGGTGCGTAGGCCGACAGGCCGAGGGCCAGTGGCCCCGGGTGAGCGCCGAGCCGCCAGCGCCTGACGACGGTCGGCAGGTACGCGAATGCTTTTCGTTTCATCGTCAAGCTTTAGAGGAAGTCCCCTTCTCCGGCCCCTGCAGAACAGGAGGCGACATCTCCATCTTGACATTCTTGAATATGTCCGGCATCTCGGCCGAATGTGTGGATCCAACGGACTACCGGGCACGGCGGCCCGGGCTCACCGGGCGAGAATGACGCCGGAAGGCTGCGGTAAGCGGATGGCACTGGGAGGGGTGGGCGCTGCACGGCGGCGGCCGCGGGGAAGCAGCACGAAAACTATTGGTCCGTAACGGACGGACCTCCCGTGGTTGCTCGTGCCCACGGTCTGCGGGGCGGTCGTCGCAGGTACGGCGTGGTTCCTCCATCGAGACCTGCGGCTCGGACGGGTCGGCTGGTAGAACGGGCACGACATTGCGAACGACGGACGTTCAGTCTGGCTTTCCTGTGTATCGCAAAAGTGCCGCGCCGGGGTTGAACGGGGTTGGGCGCAAAGTGGCCTCTCCCCTTCACACCCTCCAGACCAGCGTGAGCGTCTACGGTCGGCGGACGCGTACATACATGGGCAACACGCGGGGGAGCGGGATTGAGGAGCTGGGAGAGGGCGCTGTCCGTGCTGGAGGCGCTGTGCGAGCGCGGGCAGGCGGCCGGGCACGGCTGGACGCTGGACACGGAGCTCCTCCCACCGCACCAGCAGCACGTGAACGCCCTGGAGAACCAGGGCTTGGTGGAGCTTGCCGGTCGGGAGGGGCGGCCCGTGCGGTGGGCTGCCCGCCTGACGCCGTACGGCCACGACACCCTCACCTACGGATGCTGCCGCCTCCGGGCCGAACCCCCGCCCGGCGGGGAGGAAGCGGACCGGCAGGCGGGGGAACTGATCCCGTCGCAGATGGCGGCGCTGCGCGTGTTCGTCGGCCTCGCTGATCAGCTCCGGGTGCCGCCGGCCGACGGGCTGGTGGAGCAGGTCCGTACGGCTTCGTGCGATCACGGGATCAAGCGGTGGCGGCTGTATCTGACGCCAGAGCAGATGGAGTCGGTGGCGTACGGGTTGTGGCTGCACCGGATGACCGGCTCCGCCGCGGAGGCTAACCGGTTCGCCCGCGAGTACGGCGTCGTGCACAGCCCGGCGCGGGCCTATGGCGTCAGCAGCAGCGCCCGTTCGCCTCGGTCTTGTTGAAGTCGCCGGCCGCGAACGCCTTCGCCGGAATCGTGAAGTACATGGTTCCGGCATCGCCCCAGCCCCATCCGAGCTCCGCGTCCTCCGTGAGCTGGAGCAGATGGACGGCAGGGCCGTCGGCATCGCGACGGGTCACCCAAGACCCGTATGAGGTGTCAGGCCACCCGAAGGCGCGATGGCGGCCTGCGGTGTTCCCGTCGATGTCGCCCATCGCGGTGAGGATGAGCGATGCTGCGCCCCAGTGCTCGTCCGGGTCGAAGTCGAGGTCGTCGTCCTCGACGTCCCAGCAGTCCGGGAGCATGGTCACCTCGGCCGCGTGGAGGGGCCGTACCGGATAGCTCCGCGCTGGTTCGGGTACGGCTGTCTCGACCGCTCGAGCGGGGTCCGCGGGAATCACCCGGCACACCTCGGGCCCAGACGCGTCGAGCGCGCGGTACTCCTCATACGGCACGTCCGGATCGAGGTAGAAGAAGTTGAGCAGACCCGGCCGCGTCGGAAGCTCGTCCGCGAGCCAGGGGGCGAGGGCGTCGGTGTCGAGGACAGCGTGCAGGGACAGTGGGACACCGTCGAGTTCGGGCCAGGCGGTGCCCGGTTCGAGCAGGGCAGGCCCACCGAGCCGGCATCGGCCGGTCGGCTCGGTGTCAGCCGTCGCAGTCTCGAGCCGGAAGCCGCGACGGGCCATGGCCGCGAACTGCTGGCTGGCCTCCTCACCGAGCCGTTCGGCGCATACTCGGCGCATGCCGACAGGGTCGTCGAATTCCATACCAGGATCCTCTCAACCTCTGCTCGCCGAGTACGCGGTGGGCAGGCTGCGGCGGCCGCGATGGGGAGCGGGTCGTCACCCATGGCCAGAGCGTTGGAGCAGCCAGCGGTAGTGCTCGGGATCGGCCAGGATGATGTCCTTGGCCCGCTTCTGGGCGATCTGCAGGTCGTCCGGGTAGACGGACGGGTCGAGAGACACCCACAGCGAGAGGTCTTGGCGGACCCCGGAGTCCTTGCAGGACAGGAAGGCGGCCAGGGCCGCATCGCGGTAGCAGCCACGGGGATCTGACAGGGCCTCCACCGCTGCCTTGCTCTCCGAGGTGGGTATGCGTTCCTCCCACGACGCGTACTTGAGAGGAGGGCGGGCGAAGTACCAGGCCATCGTCGCGCCGACCTTCTCTGCCTCGGAGCCGGAACGTACGTACCGAATGATCTCCTCCTGTACCCAGCGGTATCCGAGGGCGTTCACCAGCGGCCTGACGAGTTGGTTGATGCCGCTGCGGCACTGATCGTGCATGGCGGCATGCACGAGGAGGTCCGCATGCCAGCGGGTGAGGCCTGGATCCGCCTCAGCCACTCGGCCGATCTCCCGGCGTTTCACCCCGCAACGATGATGCTGATGCTTGCCCACCATCCGCTCCGGCAGGACCCGGTCCGGACTGCACAGTGCCAACAGCTCATCAAGGAGCGGCTCGAACACGGCCTCCCGACCTGGCCTGTCCTGGATCATCTCCAGTGCCATTCCCATCCCTCCATCACCTGGTTGCCGCTGATGCTTGGCACCGCGTCGTGTGCCGCTGCCGTCGGAGAACCTGCGGGTGATCTTGGCTCCGGTCCGGCTGGTGTGGGCGCGCGTGGAGCGGCGGGCCGCCCGCGACCTGGTGGAGGCCGTCACACGTGCCAAGCTGGTCAAGGTGGAGGGCTTCGCCGGTCAGGTCGACGCTCCCCGGGTCCTCGCCGACCGGCCTGCCCGACGCCTGGAGGACCAGCTGCGGCTGTGCGGGCCAATCAAGGACCCGGTGGGCTGGCTGATCGGCCGGGGCCTGCCCCAGTGCCAGCAGTGCGGCGACAAACTGCTCGACTCCGGCCGGGACTGCCCCCGGTGCGAGGACCGGCAGGTCGGGCGCCGTCCCCAGCGCCACGCGGTGGCGGCCGCCGTCGACGTTGCGATGCCGTGCGCCTCCGAGGCGGAGCGGCGCGTGGCGGCCGAGCGGCAGCTGCACGAGACCGTAACCGCTCAGGCGTGGGCCCGCGAGCACCAGTGGGAGCAGGTTCGCGCCTGGCAGGCCGCCGCCGCGAAGGACCGTGCCGACGCCGCGGCCACGCAGGCCACTGTCAGTGAACCGGCCGTGACGCTGGCCCCGGTCGTACTGCCTGCCCCGCGCCCTGTGCCCGCCGCGTCGGCACCGGAGCCGCAGGGCGAGGACGTCGGCCAGGATCTGGGCCTCGTGGAACTGACCCGCGAGCAGGTCCTGGACTGGCGCACCCACGCCGCCAAGAACCACCAGGTCGTGTTCGACCACATCGGGCAGTACGGCGAGGCCTCGGCAAGGCGACTGTTCACTGGCACGCTCGTGGACCAGGTGACGCGCCTGTCCGATCTCGGGCACCTGAATCTCGCTTACATCCCCTGGGGGCAGGCGTGAGCAAGCAACTGTCCGTCGTCGACCTGGCCCGCGTCGCGCCAGACGCGAGCGCAGGTGCTCTTCGCTGAGGACTTTTAGTCCTACTCCAGCCGGTGTGGCCTCCCGCCTCCGAGGCGTCCCGTGCGTTATCGACGCTAGGTGGCTTGCGCTGGTATGGAGGGGCAACGTCGTTGGTGGAAGGATGAGTTGGGGCGAAGGGGGGATTTCGTGTGGGACATCGTGGATGTCGCCTGCCCTACCTGCAATGCCACGCCCGGTTCGCGCTGCACGACACGGGACGGCCGTCCGCACCAGCCCCGCGTGGCGCGGTTCCGGCGCCGGTTCTCCTCCCGATGATCCCCAGCCGGGCGGAACCATCCAGCCGGCGCGGACTCCGCCTACGCCGGCCAACTCGTCGACTGTGCCCGCGGCTTCCTCCACATCACCCTTGAGGCTGTCTCCGGGCCAAAGGGCGCCAAGGGCTTCGTCGTCCTGCCCCTCCGCTGGCGTGTCGAGGGCACAATCGGCTGGACCATGCGCGCCCGCCCGCCCACTGCTGTTTGCGGATCCTTGGCTGCGCCCGTACATTCCCGCTCCACCTTGTCCAAGCGGGTGGAAGGGAAACGAGATGAGCGAGTCGTTCGAGGTACTGGAAGCGCGGTACAGGGCCGCCCTGAACCGGGTGAGCGAGGCCTATCAGGTCTTGCGGGGCGTCATGGGTGATCCCAAGCCCCTCGCCCATGGGGAAGAGCCTCCGGTCCTGACCAAGGCGGAGCGCGACGCACAGACCGAGGCCATGAAGGCGTTTCAGGAGTATGTGCCCTTGCGGGATCGGTACTGGGCCACCCGGTGGGGCCGCGAGGGCAACCCGCCGAAGTCCTGACAGCACAATACTGCGCCTGTGCCGACCCCCAGCGACCGGGCGCTGCTGGTCCAGTTGCGCCGTACGATCCCGCCATGAGCGACAGATCCCATCGCAGCCTGCTGATAGCCGCCCTTCTCGGCGGCCTTCTCGGTTCGGTTGTCACCCTTACAGCGGCCTTCTTCCTGCTTCCGTTGCGGGGCGAGCCCGGGCCTGCCGGGCCGCAGGGACAAGTAGGGTCAACCGGACCGGCGGGAGCTCCCGCGGCGCCGCTGGATGCCACAGACCTGCAAAAGGCGATTCCGGACCTGACCGGCTCTTACGTCATCGCAGGCGTCGGCTGCCCGAAAGGCACTTTCCCGAGCCGCACCGTGAAGATCCCAGGTGATCAGTTCACCGTTGGGGAGACACTTCAGCTCTGCTACTTCGGCCCCTCAGCACTCCGGTAGCCAGCCCGTTTCCGAGCTCCGTGGCCTCAGCAGGCAGGGCCGATTACGACCTGCACCTTCTTCAGGCGCTTGGCTGGCGTGGCGTCGGCATTGTAGCCCGGGTTGTCGCTCGCCCATGCCGCCTCGGTGCAGTACCCGGGCCCGGTGGGCGACGTATGCGTGAGCGACTGGAACGTGGTTTCGCAGGTGGCCAGGTAGTAATTTCCCAGCACCTGTGCGCTGTCGGGCAGACCAGGCGTCTTGTACCAGGCGATGACGTCCCGCGTGGGCTCGCACGTCTTCGCCGAATGGGACGGCTTCGGTTTCTGCTTCGCCAGGTTCGAGGCTTTGGTAGGCGCAGCCGCGGAGTGGCTGCTTTTAGCGGCCGGCTTCGCCGAGGCGTGCGCAGACGCTGATGTGGAGTGCCCGGCGCTGTTCCCGCAGGCGGCGGTCAGCAGGATGGCGACGATGGGCAGGAGAATGCGGCGCACGAGGCCCCCCTTGGCAGTGCGGCAGTTGCCGGGTGGCAGCTGTGTGCGGAGTGCAGGCTGATGCTGCCGGACCGCAGCAACTGTTCACAACTCGCCAATGGTCAAAACCCGGACACACTCCCGCGCCGTTCCTTCACAGCACGCATGATGCCCCTCGGGAAGGGCGACCGCCGTCGCAACGCAGAGCACGAAAGCGTCGTCAAGGGGACGACAGCGCGGCGTCTTTGGCCGCAGCGATCGTCGAACTGCTCGCTGATGTGATCAAGGACTTCCCGGACCTGGACGCCCCTGCGGTGATTGCTGACTGGGACAATCTTGCCGAGCCGTTCGCCCGTCACGTCAGGCCGGTCTCCTTCGATCCCGACACGGGGACGCTCAGCGTGCGGGCGGTCTCGAGAGCCTGGGCCGCAAATCATCCACCGCGAGGACCACTACGACCGCGAATCCCCGCGTGCTGGCGGGGCCGACCTGATCGTGGCGAAACACCTCGAGGGCCCTACCGCCACGATCACGGTCGCCTTCCAGGAAAAAAATCTGATAAGACGGCTGAAATCAGCCGCTCTCGTGAGATGTCGGTGGCATCCATACAACGCTCACCGACTGAGGCATTCCGGGCTGTCTCGGGCTCCTGAAGATCGCCGTCGACACGCGACGAGCCGCCACGCCGAGGAGCGTTTCGACTTCGTTCTGTGAGAGTGCGAGGTCACCCGGGAAGGGCTTGGCCGAGACGGCTTTGACGTCGTTTCAGGGCCGGATCTGATCATCGTTTGGGGGCTAGGGTGAAGTCCTTCCCACGACTCCGGAGGTGCCCTCCCGGTGACGGATTCCTTTGTTCACCTGCACAATCACACCGAATATTCGATGCTCGACGGCGCGCAGAAGCTCAAGCCGATGTTCGCCGAAGTCGAGCGTCAGGGCATGCCGGCCGTCGCCATGAGCGACCACGGAAACATGTTCGGTGCGTACGAGTTCCATCAGGTGTCCAAGGGTGTCGACGGCGTCAAGCCGATCATCGGGATCGAGGCCTACGTCGCACCGTCCTCGCGCCGGAACCGCAAGCAGGAGTTCTGGGGTCCGGGCGGCCAGCGGGCCATGTCGGACGACGGTGAGGGCTCGAAGGACGTCTCCGGCGGTGGCCGGTTCACGCATATGACGATGTGGGCGCAGAACGTCCAGGGTCTGAAGAACCTCTTCTACCTGTCGACCGAGGCCAGTTACACCGGTCAGTTCCCCGCGGGCAAGCCGCGGATGGACATGGAGCTGATCAGCGAGCACGCAGGCGGCATCATCGCCACGACGGGTTGCCCGTCCGGAGCGATCCAGACGCGGCTGCGGCTGAACCAGTACGACGAGGCCCGTGAGGTCGCTGCCGCCTACCAGGACATCTTCGGCAAGGAGAGTTACTTCCTGGAGCTGATGGACCATGGGCTGTCCATCGAGAAGGACGTCCGCGACGGGCTGTTGCGGCTGGCCAGGGATCTGGACATTCCGCTGCTGGCCACGAACGACGCGCACTACGTGCACGAGGAGCAGGCCGATGCGCATGACAACCTGCTGTGCATCGGGGTGGGCAAGAACAAGGACGATCCGAAGCGGTTCCGGTTCCAGGGCAGCGGTTATTACCTCAAGACTGCTGCCGAGATGCGGGAGTTGTTTGCGGAGCTGCCGGAGGCCTGCGACAACACCCTCCTGATCGCCGAGCACATCGAGTCCTACGACTCCGTCTTCGAGAACGTCGACGAGATGCCGCAGTACCCGGACGTGCCGGAGGGGGAGACGCAGGAGTCCTGGCTGCGCAAGGAATGCCTCAAGGGCCTGGCCATGCGCTACGGCGACCCGATCCCGGCCGAGGTCATGGAGCGCTTCGAGACCGAGATGACGGTCATCGGCCCCATGGGATTCTCCTCCTACTTCCTCGTGGTCGCCGACATCTGCCGCCACGCCCGCGACAACAAAATCCCGGTCGGACCCGGCCGCGGATCGGCCACCGGCTCGATCGTCGCGTACGCGACCCGCATCACCGAGCTGTGCCCGCTCGAGCACGGCCTGCTCTTCGAACGCTTCTTGAACCCTGAGCGCATCAACCCGCCGGATGTCGACCTCGACTTCGACGACCGCCAGCGCGACGCCATGGTCCGCTACGTCACCGAGAAGTACGGCGACGAGTACACCGCCATGGTCAACACCTTCGGCAAGATCAAAGCCAAGAACGCGATCAAGGACTCGTCCCGCATCCTCGGCTACCCCTTCCAGCACGGCGAGCGCATCACCAAGGCGCTCCCGCCGGACATCATGGGCAAGTCGATCCCGCTGGACGGCATCTTCGACTCCGCGCACCCGCGCTACGGCGAGGCCGGCGAAATCCGGACGATGTACGAGAACGAGCCGGAGGTGAAGAAGGTCATCGACACCGCCAAGGGTGTCGAAGGCCTGACCCGCGGCACCGGTGTGCACGCGGCCGCGGTCATCCTGTCCAAGACGAAGCTGACCGAGCGCATCCCGCTGCACATGCGCGCCAAGGACGGCGTCAAGATCACCGGATTTGACTACCCCAGCTGCGAAAACATGGGGCTGGTCAAGATGGACTTCCTGGGCCTGCGCAACCTGGGCGTGATCGACCACGCGCTGACGAACATCCGCGAGAACCGCGGCGTCAAGCTGGCCACCGTCGACCCGGGCAACGGCGACACCAGCGTCACCGTGATCCCGCTGGACGACAAGAAGACCTTCGAGCTTCTGGGCCGCGGCGACACGTTCGGCGTGTTCCAGCTCGACGGCGGCGGCATGCGCGCGCTGCTGAAGCTGATGGAACCCTCCCGCTTCGAAGACATCGCGGCCGCCCTCGCCCTGTACCGGCCCGGCCCGATGGCTGCCAACGCGCACACCAACTACGCGCTGCGGCAGAACGGCAAGCAGGACCCGGACCCGATCCACCCCGAGCTGAAGGAAGTCCTGGACCCGATCCTGGGCTCCACCCACCACCTGCTCATCTTCCAGGAGCAGATCATGGCCATCGCCCGGACCCTGGCCGGCTACACGCTCGGTGGCGCCGACATGCTGCGCCGCGCGATGGGCAAGAAGAAGCCCGAGGTGCTGGCCGCCGAGTGGCAGAAGTTCCACGACGGCATGGCCGACAACGACTACTCGGAAGAGTCGATCAAGGCGATCTGGGACGTCATGCTCCCGTTCTCCGGCTACGCGTTCAACAAGTCCCACACCGCGGGCTACGGACTCGTCTCCTACTGGACCGCCTACCTCAAGGCCAACTACCCGGCCGAGTACATGGCGGCCCTGCTCACCTCTGTCGGTGACGACAAGGACAAGGCCGGCATCTACCTCGCCGATGCCCGCAAGCTCGGCGTCACCGTCCTCGCGCCGGACGTGAACGAGTCCCTCGCCGAGTTCGCGGCCGTCGGCGACGACGTCCGCTTCGGACTGCTGTCCGTGCGCAACGTGGGCGACAACGTCATCGAATCGATCATCGCGGCCCGCAAGTCCAAGGGGAAGTTCACTTCGTTCTCCGACTTCCTCGACAAGGTCGACCTGCCCGCGCTGAACAAGCGGGCCGTGGAATCCCTCATCAGATCCGGCGCCTTCGACTCCCTCGGACACACCCGCAAGGGACTGTCCGCCGCCCACGAGAGCGCCATCGACGCAGTCGTCCCGCTCAAGAAGGCAGCCGCCTACGGACAGGACGATCTCTTCGCCGGCCTCGGCGATGCAGCCGGCGACGACAGCTTCAGCCTGGACGTGCCGGTCAGCGACGACGAATGGCCCCGCAAGCAACTGCTGTCCATCGAACGCGAGATGCTCGGCATGTACGTCTCCGCGCACCCGCTGGACGGCACCGAGCACATCCTGTCCACCAACCGCGACACCACCATCGTGGACCTGCTGGCCTCAGGGCGCACCGAAGGCGTCGTCCGCCTCTCCGGCCTGATCACCAGCGTCCAGCCCAAGATGACCAAACAAGGCAACGCCTGGGCCATCGTCAACCTCGCCGACCGTGACGGAACGATCGAGGTCCTCTTCTTCCCCGCCACCTACCAGATGGTCGCCGCCGCCCTGGTGGAGGACAGCGTCATCACCGTGCAAGGCCGCGTCAACGACCGCGACGGCGCCATCAGCATCTTCGGGCAGGAACTGCAGGTCCTCGACGTGACCTCCGCCGAACGCTACGGCGCAGCCCCCGTCCAGCTTCGGCTGCCCTATCACCGCATCAACGAACTGTGCATCAACGAACTCAAACGCATCATGGGTGCCCACCCCGGCCAGAACCCCGTTCAACTCGCGGTCCGCGGCCCGCAGAAAACCATCGTCTACCAGCTTCCCTCGCTGGTGAACGCCGCTACCGTCGCCTCAGACATCAAGGGATCCTTTGGCCCGGAGGCGTGGCAAGGGGTGGCGTGAGCAAGGTAGCCAGTACCGGCGAGCCGTACGACTTAGAAGAGATCGTCCTCAACGTCGGAGAAACACCACTCTGCCCCAGCTGCAGCCGGCCGACGATACTGCTGGCCCGCTACCCCCACAGCTGGCGCAACAACAAGGGCGGCACCATCAGCGGCTTCAGAGAATCCGTACTGTGCCGGGTCTGCGACCGCGATGACCCGGCCGCCGCACCGCTGGTCGCCCTCTTTGAAAGGGACGGTTCCTTCCCTGCCGACAAACTCGATGTCTTCGGGCCGCTCGCCGCGGTGTGGGTCGAAAACCGCCGGAACACCACCGTCGACGAGGGACTCCTCAACGAGCAGGAGCGGCTCTGGCGAGGTGGCGAGCTCTAGGGGAACGCCGGACACCTGGGCGTAGACGTCGCGGAAGATCTGGTGGTTGGGGGCGGTGCCGTACTACCAGTAGCGCCACGCCTGGCGCAGATCCGACGAACCCCGCGATGCAACCACGGTGCACCTGCAGGCGTTCCTCGCCTTCCTGGTCACCTCCGACAGTGGCGGTTGGTGCTGGTCCTGGTTGCGCCTGGTGGGCCATCTGCAGGACCAGGTCGACGAGCTCGGCCACCGCCCGGACGCGGCCGCGGAACTGGATGCTGTCCACGAGCAGCTGCGTGTCGCCAAGCAGGAACTGGAGCGCGCCCGCCGAGCCCGCGAAGAAGCCGAGCTGCTGGCCGACCGCGCGCAGCAGCGGGCCACCGCCCTCGAGGAAGAACTCGCCCGGGCGCGTCAGGTGATGCCGCAGAACGACGTGTCCGTCGCGGTGGACTTCGCCACCGCGCAGCTGCCGCCGGAGCTGCAGGAGGAGTCCATCCTCGCCGACGTCGACCGGGCACTGCGCACCGCCGAAGGCTTCCTGCAGGAAGGCGCCGAGCGCCGAGCGCAGATCGCCGACGGCATCGGCCGGCCCCGCCCGGGCAGCGGCACGGTAGGGGAAGGCTGGCAGGTCGTGGCGCTGCTGGTCGGCCGCACCCTGGGCGTGGTGCTGATGATGGTCGGCGTCGCGGTCCACTACGGGCTGAGCACCTGGGTCACCAAGAGGGACGTCGTGCTCGGCTTCCCCGACCTGTTGGTGCTCTTCGGCATCGCCCTGCTGGTCGACCCCTGGGACATCGTCTGGAACACCCTGCGGCCGTTGTTCCTGCGCCTCACGACCGACAGCGACGAACCGGTGGTGTGGGACCTGACCATCCCCGACGTCCTCACCCGCGCGCTGCGGGTGCCGTGGGGCGCGGCCGCCGCCGCGGCGACCGCCCTGAGCCTGACCACCATCTACTGGTGGCCGATGTGAATCCTCATCGCCACCATCCCGGCCGCCCTCGCCACCATGGCCTACGCCATCGCCGGACGGAACCGGCACATCGTCCAACTGGTGGCGCCGCTGTTCACCGGCATCGCTCAACTGCTGCCCAAGCCCCTGCCTGCTTCCACCACCGCGACCGCCGACAGCAGCCCGCCCGGTACCCGCTGACCACCAGGATGCACGATCAGAGCCACCATGCCCGGTCAGGGTGCTGACCAGGCATGGTGGGGGTTACCGGGCGCGTGGGGAGGGCCGTGGTGCGGCCAGGATGCGGTGCCTTGGAGCGGTCATTCGCGAATCGTGGACACCCGAAGCGGCTGGTAGAGGGTGCCGGAAAACGCTCGCGGAGCGAGAGTCAGACCGCCCTGTACGTGAAGGTCGACGACGAGGTCGGAACGAGCCGATGCCTGGGCAGGCCACCACTGTTGAGCGACTCGGAACTGGTCTGTCTGGCCGTCGCGCAGGCTCTACTGGGCTTCGCCTCGGAAGCCCACTGGCTGCGGTTCGCCCATACCAACCTGGGCTCGATGTTCCCGTACCTGCCCAAACGGCCCGGATACAACAAGAGGCTGCGGGCCGCATTGCCGCTGGTCAAGAAGGCGATACGGCTGCTCGCCGTGGACAGCGACTTCTGGTTCGACAACCACTGGATCGTCGACTCCACGCCGGTGCCATGCGGCACGTCCCGGCCCACGGCGAAGCGGTCGGAGATAGCCGGCTGGGCCGGATACGGGTACTGCGCCTCTCACTCGCGGTTCTTCTGGGGTCAGCGCCTGTACCTGGTCTGCACCCCGACCGGCATGCCCATAACCTGGGCACTCGCGAACCCGAAGATCGACGAGCGGGAAGTGCTGGCCTCAATGCTGGACCGCTTGCCTCATCTGGCCACCGACCGCCCGGGACTGCTGATCATCGCGGACAAGGGCTTCGCCTCCAAAGAGTTCGAGAACGACCTCGCGATGCGAGGCGCTGAACTGCTACGGCCGTCCTTCAAACGAGAGAAGCACCGCAAGGGCGAGTCCCTGCTGAAGTCGGTGCGGCAGCTGATCGAGTCGGTCAACGACACGCTGAAGGGACAGTTGGCTCTCGAACAGCATGGCGGGCGCACCTTCGAGGGCGTCGCCGTCCGGATCGCCCCGCGCGTCCTGGCGATGGCCGCCGCGATCTGGCACAACCACAAGACCGGTGCCCCCGTCCTGCGGTCATTGACCGCGTTCGATCACTGAACGTCACAGAACGGTGTCTCGTGCTCAACCGGTGACACGGTCTCGTCGTGGAGAGACATTCACGGTCGGTCGGTGGCCGGCCCGGGAGGGCCGACCACGCCGACACACGCCTCGTTGCCCTCGGGGTCGGCCAGCACCCAGTTCGACGGCGCGTCGGCGTCGTTCACCAGACGTCCGCCGGCCGCAAGTGCTGCAGCTTTCCGCGCCTCGGCCTGGTCGTACGGCACCCACACGTCAACGTGCACCCGGTTGCGCTGCGGGCGCGGTGCGTCCATTTGCTGGAAGTAGAACGGTGCCCCGCGGCGGCGCGGATCGATCAAGTCCTCGCTGCTGTTCGCGCGGTCCTGGTAGCCGAGCAGGGCACGCCAGAACGCCACCACGTCGGGACCGGCGAGGGCATCGATGGTGACCTGGACCGTCTGCACGGCGGACGGGTCGGCCGATATGTCCAGCGTGCGGGCCACGGCCGAGATCTGCCGGGCCAGCTCGAGGTGCCGTTCGGTCAGCCCGTAGTAGTCGTCCGTGACCGTGATCAGCCGTACGATCACGCCCTCCTGCCTCACGTCGACGTCCGGGTGATCGTCCCCAACTCCTGGCATCTCACTGATCGCCTGCACGAACTGGGCGCCGACCGCGAACGACCCGGTACGGAAGTACGCACACGCCCCCTCGCCCACGACGCGCCAGTCCTCCACGCCGACGGTTTCGTGGAACTGCTGCGGCCTGATGCGCTCCGTCTTGCTCTCTACGTAGGTCATGCGCTCAACGTAGCGTGCAGGTCCGACAACCCCCCTCCGACCATTGGGTACTTCGGAACTACTCGTCTAGGGCGACAGATCACCCTGGCGCCGTCCGTACCTCGGGTCCGCCACCGCGCCAGTCGATGAGTTCGGGATCGTCGATCGTCGTATCCGCCTCGCGCCGGTAGTTGGTCTTGGCGGGCTGGAAGGGTCCCCGTAGTCGCGTAGATCATGCTTGGTTGCGGCGTTGGTCGCCGCTGTGCTCGCGGAGCCGGGCGGTGTGGCGGGTGACGTCATCGACGCGTGCCGCGAGGTCGGGGTGGTCGGACGTCAGATAGGTGTGCGTGACGGTCAGGGGGCCGATGAGGGCGGCCGCGTCGTTGTCGGCGAGGGCGGCGGTGAGCTCGTCGAGAGGGGTGCGGGCGGCGGCGGGGAGGTCGGTGAGCGCGGTGATCTGTCCGGCGAGCTGGCGCAGGTCTGCGGCGTTGGTGCGGGCCCAGGCGGTGACGGTGCGGTCGGCGGCGCGGCGGTCGCGGGTGGCCTGTACGCGCTGTTCGCCCGTGGTTCCTGGGTTTCCGGGGCGTATGCGCAGGTAGCGGCGTTCGGCGGCCTGGCGGCTGGAGACGCCGAGCGGGTGGGCGAGGTCGGCCCAGCTGGCCCCGGCTTCGCGGGCGGCTTCGATCAGGCCCGGTTCCCATTCGGCGAGCTGATCGCGCACTTCGCGCAGGCGCAGGAGCGCGGCGAGTGCCTGCGCGGAGCCGGCCTGGCCGGGCTCGGGATGCTCGCCGTCCAGCGCTGTCCGGGCGGTGCGCAGGGCCTCGTGGACCGTGTTCAGCGCTGCTGCGGCGGCGAGGAAGGAGGTGGGGGTGAGACCGGGGGCGCGGGGGGTGGGCTGATCGTCAACGGTCATGGAGCCTCCAAGGCGCGGTGTCGTCACCTCGACGACGATCCCTGCTTGTCATCGTTTGGATGACATGTTACAACGAGGGCAGGTGAACGCATTGGCGGCATAGTGCCTGACCTGAACACTGGAGGTGTTTCACGATGTTGATGCGCACCGACCCGTTCCGTGAGCTTGACCGGCTGACCCAGCAGCTCCTGAACACGAGCGGCACCTGGTCGAGGCCGTCGGCGATGCCGATGGACGCCTACCGAGAGGGCGAGGAGTATGTGATCGCCCTCGACCTGCCCGGCGTCTCCACGGACGCGATCGACATCGACGTGGAGCGGAACATGCTGACCGTGAAGGCCGAGCGGCGGCCCGTCACCAAGGCGGACGACGTACAGATGGAGCTTTCCGAGCGGCCTCTGGGCGTCTTCTCCCGCCAGCTCGTGCTGGCCGACACCCTGGACACCGAGCACATCAAGGCGGACTACGACGCGGGCGTGCTGACCCTGCGTATCCCGATCGCCGAGCGCGCCAAGCCCCGCAAGGTCGCCATCGGCGGCGGCTCCGCGCACAAGGAGATCAGCGGCTGAGTTCCCCCGCGCAGCCGCGCCGGAGACGGGCAGGCGGCCTTCCCCGCAGGCCGCCCCCGTCCTCCTCTCGCCGCCGCACACGGAAGGGAGCGGTGATGGTCATGCGATGGGAGGCGTTCCTGGACCAGGTCAAGGAACGCGGCAAGTACGAGAGCACCGAGGAAGCCGCGCGGGCGGCCCGCACGGTGCTGGCGCTGCTGGGCGCGCACGTGGTGGGCGAGGTACGGGCCGAACTGGCTGCCCGGCTGCCGGAGGAATTGTCGCTCATCTTGCTCAATCCGCTTCCGGCGCGCGAGCCGCTCTCTCCCGAGCGGTTTGTCCGGGCCTCCGCGGCATGGATCGAGGGAGCCACGGAACAGACCGCGGCGTGGGACGTCGGCGCTGTGCTCAGCACGGCCGCGGACGCTGCGGGCGAGGAGCTCACCGGCCGTATCCTGCTCCAGCTCCCGGCGGGCTACGACCTGCTGTTCGGCCACCCCCAGCGCGTATAGCCCAGCCGGATGACGCCGATAGAGGGATTCGCCGTGGGCGAGTGCCGAGGCGGGTGCCGGCGCGAGACGATCGTTTGGTGGCAGCGCTTCTGAGGAAACGACTGCGGTCGCCTCGCCAGGGTGATCGGCAACCTACTGGTCAGGCCAGGAGAGGGCGTTGTGTCAGAAGGTCAGCGGCGGCGGGACGAGCGGGTGGTGGACCGGTCGGAGGGCTTCGGCGAGCGGCTGCTGGGGGTGCTGCTGGACCGTGCGCACAAGATGCCGCCGCAGCTGATCGCTCCCATGATCGCTGAGGAGGTGGCCAGGATCGGTGGCCGTGAGGTCTCGATCCTTCTCCAGGACTACGCGCAGGAGCTGCTGGTGCCGTTGCCCGGCCGCAGGCTGCTGGTCGGTGAGCCCCAGGTGATCGGCGCATCCCCGGCCGGCACGGCATTCCTGCGGGCCGCGCCCGTTGAGGTTCCGCAGGCCGACGGTGTGCGGATGTATCTGCCGTTGCTGGACGGCAGCGATGAGGTGGGGGTGATGGCTCTGACCCTGGAGCGTGTCGATGATGATGACCGTCGGCTGCTGCGCAGGCTGGCCGGTCTGGTCGCCGACATGCTGGTGACCAAGCATGCCTACACCGACCGGTTCTTCCAGGCCCGGCGCCGTGAGCCGATCAGTGTGGCTGCGGAGATGCAGTGGTCTCTGCTGCCGCCGCTGACGATGTCGGTGCCGCAGGTCGCGGTGTCCGGGGCCCTCGAGCCCGCCTACAAGATCGCCGGCGACAGCTTCGACTACGCCCTCAACGACAACGTCCTGCATGTGGCCGTGATCGATGCGATGGGTCACGGCCTGGACGCAGCCACGATGGCGACCGTCGCCATCGGCGCGTACCGGCACGCCCGGCGCGCCGACATCGGTCTGGAGGAGATGTACGCGTTCATGGACCGGGCCATCGCCGAGCAGTTCGGTCCCGATCACTTCGTCACCGCGCAGATGATGGACCTGGACATCACCACCGGCCACCTGCAGTGGGTCAACGCCGGCCATCCCGCCCCCCTGCTGATCCGCAACCATCAGGTCGCCGGGCCACTGGAGGGTCCGACCACGCTTCCGGTCGGCCTGGGCGGTGAGCACCCTGCGGTCAGCGATCACCAGCTCCAGGTCGGTGACCGGGTGCTGTGCTACACCGATGGCGTGATCGAGGAGCGGAATGCCGAAGGAGAACCGTTCGGCGAGGAACGGCTCATCCGCTGCGTCAACACCATGGAGCAGGCACATGCAGAGGGAGGAACGAGGGCGGGGGCGCTGCGGCTCTCGCACGCTCTGAAGCGGGAACGCGCGGGGCGCACCAGTGATGACGCCACCGTCTTCCTGATCCACTGGCGCGGGGGCGCCGCCGGCGACCACCTCGCCATCCTGGAATGACATGGGTGGTCCGGGCGACGTGGACGGGAAGGGCTTGCAGGACAATCCGGGCTTCGCCGCGACACTGGCCAAATCCGAGGTCAGCCAGCTACTGCGTGAGCGGCTTGTCGAGACGATCGCCTCTATCTGCTGGCAGGCCGAGATGATGCGAGCTTGGCCTTGGGGCCCTGGGTGATCCGTCAGCCGGTAGCTGCGCGCAGACTGACCTCGCACGTCGGTGGCAACATCGCCCTCTCACCATGCAGAGCACTCCGACGGTCCCGCCACAATGCTCCGATCGTGGTCATGACTCAGAGACATCGCCATCGCACGAAACCCGATGCTCTCCGCTCTGACGCGCTTCCGCCAGACGGTCTGTCAGCCGTCATGCGGGCCAGCTGGGGGTGGTACGAGATATCAGCTCAGCCCTTTGGGGCGGTGAAGCAGCTCCAGGCCGGCGCCGGCATCGGGTCGTCCGCCGCGGCCAACCGTGTGACCCGCCTCCCAGCGGCCCGAACAAGCACAACCGGATCCTGCTGCTGACATGCCCAGCCCACAGCATGCGAGCCAGCCTTCACATGTGTCGGAGGGTGTATTCCGCGCTGGCATACTCGCCGCCCTGCGGATCGCTCTCGGCCGGATCTTGGCCCGCCGGAAGACGCGAAGCGAAGGCTTCGGCATCGTCCACGGGCGCGTATCCCAAATTCGCCCCGGCATCGGTATCCCAGAAACGGCGGGTGTTGGCGGAGACCGCATAGGCGGTCTCGAAGCGCACGTCCGGAGCGGTGAGAGCCGTCCGGACGAAGCCGAAGCCGTCGCGGGGGCTCAACCACGTGGACAGATGCCGTCGCTCGCTCGGCGCGTCCTCAAAGCTCCCGATCCGCAGGCACACCACCGACAGGCCGAACTTGTCCGCATACAGGCGCCCGAGCGCTTCCACTGCAACCTTGCTGACCCCATAAAGGCCGTCCGGGCACGCGGGCATCTCGGGTGTCACGGTCTCCGCGACCGGATAGAAGCCGCTCACACGATTGCTGCTGGCCAGCACGACCCGCCGCACCCCCTGCCGACGCGCGCCCTCCAGCACGTTGTGCGTCCCTCGGACATTCCCGTCCAGCAGATCCGGCAATGGCGCCTCATCAGGGATCCCACCCAGATGCACCACCGCGTCCACGCCCTTCAGGGCCGCTGTCACCGCTTCGGCATCACGCAGATCCAGCTGGTGAATGTCCTCCGTCGGCGTCTGCGCTGTGAGCCCAACACGATCGATGAGCACCAACCGCGCTACCTCATCACGCAAGGCCGCCCGCACCACCGATCCGATTCGTCCAGCCGCACCCGTGATCGCCACAGTCTCAAGTCTCGTTCCCATGACGACCATCCTGCCGCACACCACCGACATCCTGACCTCCGCGAGCCCCCCGCAGGCAACTCGAAGCAAGGGCAGTCAGGCCGCCCCAGGTTCCGTACGGCTGACGGGTGCTCAACGCGAACGCGGTGCACCTGGTGCTGTGACCGTGAAGGTTCGCCGGGTTGGTGGTCGCGACGGTTGGATGTGCGGTGACGTCCGATCCGATCGCTGGAGGCGCGGTGGCTGAGCCTGTCCGTGTACGCAGACTGACCGGCCAGGAGGGGCAGAAGCTGCAGCAGATCGTGCGCCGGGGCAGCACGAGTTCGGTGCGCTACCGGCGCGCGATGATGCTGCTCGCCTCGGCGGGCGGGAACCGGGTGCCGGTGATCGCCCAGCTGGTCCAGGCCGACGAGGACACCGTGCGCGATGTGATCTACCGCTTCAACGAGATCGGCCTGGCCTGCCTGGACCCTAATTCGTTGATAGCAGCACCGGCGCGTGTCTAGGAGCGTTGCCGGACTGTTCGAGTGCGGGACTGTGACGCCTTTCTGGACCCCGGCCGATGAGGCCTCCACTGAGAGGGGCGCCAGTCCCATGACTCGGGTGGTGGCAGCCGTGTGGGCGTCGGGCGGACAACCTATACAAGCCCCGGCCCACGAGGCCTCCTAGGTAGAGCGGTGACGCCTGACGTCGTCACGGTCGCCACCACAGGACTGAACCTCCACTCTTTGGAGTTGGTGGTGCGAGCCCGTTTCACGGCGACCTCTTGCCAGCCCTGAACCACCGAGTTCTGGGCAAGACCGAGGCCCGTGAGGCGCGCTGGTGCCGCGAACGGCTTGTGAGATGTCGGACCGAAGAGTCCTGGAATCAGGGAGCTGCGCGGCCCGCATGCGCTCGTGACCAGCGCAGATGTCAGCGCCAAGGGGAGGAAACACCGTGATCTACTGCGGGATCGACTGGGCCGAGAAGCACCACGACGTCGCCCTGGTCGACACTACAGGGCAGCTGCTCGCCAAACGCCGCATCAGCGACGACGTGTCCGGCTACCGGCTGCTGCTAGAGCTCCTCGCCGAGTACGGCGACACCGAGGAGACCCCCATCCCCGTCGCCATCGAGACCAGCCGCGGTCTCCTGGTCGCCGCGCTGCGGTCGGGCCAGCGGCACGTCTTCGCGGTCAACCCGATGGCCGCCGCCCGCTACCGCGACCGGCACGGTGTCTCCCGCAAAAAGTCCGACCCCGGCGACGCCTTTGTGCTGGCCAACATCCTGCGGACCGATAGGCCCATGCACCGCCCGCTGCCGACCGACACCGATCTCGCCCGCGCCATCGCGGTCCTGGCCCGCGCCCAGCAGGACGCCACCTGGAACCGCCAGCAGATCGCCAACCAGCTCCGCTCTCTGCTGCGGGAGTACTACCCCGCTGCCCTGGACGCCTTCACTGCCTGGGCCAACGGCCAGTGCCGTCCCGAAGCCCGTGAACTGCTCAAAATCGCTCCCACCCCAACTCAAGCCGCGCGCCTCACACGCACACAGTTGCGTTCCGCCCTCAAGCGCGCCGGCCGCAGCCGCGGCATCGAGGCCGAAGCCGACAGACTTCGGAAGGTCTTCCGCGGCGACTACGCGACCCAGTCCCGGCTCGTCGAGGACGCGCTCGGCAAGCAGGCCCTCGCCCTCCTGCGGCAACTCGAGGCAGCCTGCCTCGCCGCCGACGAGCTCGCCGAGGCGGTCGAGGAGTCCTTCCTCCAGCACTCGGACGCCGAGGTAATCCTGAGCTTCCCCGGCCTCGGCGTCCAGCTCGGCGCCCGGATGCTGGCCGAGATCGGCGACGACCGCCGGCGGTTCACCGACGCCCGCGGCCTCAAGGCCTACGCCGGAGCCGCCCCCGTCACTCGCGCATCTGGCAAGAAACACCACGTCGGGCGCCGGATGATCAAGAACGACCGGCTCAACCACGTCGGCTACCTATGGGCCTTCTCCGCCCTGCGGTCCTCGCCCGGAGCCGAAGCCCACTACCGCCGTCGGCGCGAACAGGGGGACTGGCACGCCGAGGCCCAGCGGCATCTGTTCGCCCGCATGATCGGCCAGCTCTACCACTGCCTCCAGACCAGCCAACTGTTCGACGAGCACGTCGCATTCCCCTCCCAACTGGCCACGGCGGCTTGACGACTTGGCATCGTGAGATGTCTCAGTGGGCGGGAGGCCGTCCCCGCCTACTCAGTCGTGACGACGAGGACTTCGTCATCCGGACGGCCACCACTCGCCCCAGCAAGCTCGGCCAGCCCTTCACCCGCTGGTCGATCCGCAAACTCGCCGCCTACCTGCGGAAAGCGCACGAACGTGTCATCCGCATCGGCCGTGAAGCCTTACGGTGCCTGCTCCGGCGCCGCGGCATCACCTTCCAGCGCACCAAGACCTGGAAGGAGTCACCCGACCCTGATCGCGATGCCAAGCTCGACCGGATCGAGCAGGTGCTGGACCGCTTCCCGGACCGGGTCTTCGCCTTCGACGAGTTCGGGCCCCTGGGGATCCGGCCCATCGCGGGCTCCTGCTGGGCGAAGCAGGCCAAGCCCAACCGGCTGCCGGCGACCTACCGTCGCACCCACGGCGTCACCTACTTCCATGGCTGCTACCCCGTGGGCGACGACCGCCTGTGGGGCGTCAACCGCCGCCGCAAGGGCACCGCCAACACTCTGGCCGCGCTGAAGTCGATCCGCGCCGCCCGCCCCGACGGCGCTCCGATCTACGTCATTTTGGACAACCTCTCCTCCCACACGGGGGCGGACATCCGCCGCTGGGCGAAGAAGAACAAGGTCGAGCTGTGCTTCACCCCGACCTACGCTTCCTGGGCCAACCCGACCGAGGCCCACTTTGGTCCGCTGCGGCAGTTCACCCTGGCCAACTCCCACCACCGCAGCCACCCTGCGCAGACGCAGGCCCTGCACCGCTACCTGCGCTGGCGCAACGCCAACGCCCGCCACCCCGACGTACTCGCCGCCCAACGCAAGGAACGTGCCCGCATCCGCAGCGAAAAGGGCATCCGCTGGGGTGGACGCCCCCTCAACACCGCAGCCTGACCAACTGCGAACCGCAGCCCCCGAGCGCCGAAGGGGGCAAGTTCAGGAGAAGGGCAGCGACAGAAGGATGACTCAGGAGGCGGACGGCTCGATCTCCCCCGCAAAGACGATGACCTGGTCGATGAGGCTCCGCCGCAGATGGACGACGTCCGTTCCCGCCAGGCGGGGGCCTCCATCCGGCGTGGTGAAGACCCACTGGTACCGGGCCCACTCGTCAGGCATGTCCACCGCTGAGGAGCGCACCATCGTGCCGGTCCCCGCCGGGTGGCGCCGGATGTCCAGCACGAACCGCTCGACCGCCGCGATTCCTTCGCTGCGGCCCAACGGCCCCCAGAAGACCACGTCTGAGGTCAGGGCCTGGGAGAGCAGGGCAGTCACATAGCTGTCGTCCGAGGCGTTGAACGCGGAGATGAACGTGTCGATCGCGGAGCGTGCGGTCTCTTCCTGCATGCCCCATTAATACCAGCCGTTTCGCGTGCGCTCGTCCCGCGAGCCGCCTTCCGATCACGGTGAACCATCCCGGTCACAGCACTAGGCGCCAGCGTCGACTATGCCGAGTTCGTCGTCGAGATGGCAGAACCGGCACGAACCCACACCGTCGGCCAACAGTTGGCGCACTTCGAGGGTGTTCTCCATCGGCTTGTCAGGGCGGCCCCTGCGGGGGCGGAGGCGCCCTCGAAGTCGGCCAGTAGATTGAGCGGGCCGCCCCTCTGTACGGCCTGCTACTGCTCACGTTCCTCTGCTGGGGTTGGCTTCCGGTGTCGGCCTCGGCCTTTCCCTGGCGTGGGGCGATCCCAGCTGGCCCCTTCGGCGTCCTCACCTGGTCGACTCGCCCTGCAGGCTCGCTATCGTCTCAAATAGCGCATGCGGGCTCCGGCCCGAACAGAACGTGAATCAAAGGGGGTTCGAGTGGAAGAGGTGCAGCATGCGTCGGATCGTAGAAGGCCGTTCGACCGTCACGGGAAGGAACCGGCGAACCGACTGCGGCCGTTACCCACGCGCTCACCGTACTGAGCATTCCAATGCGTCCCGGTGATCGGAAACCCACTGATAGGCCGTCTGAACTTGCCTCACCGCCCCTGCGTCACGGAGCCGGGCCATGGCGACGTCACCCGCATCCGCCTGGGTCTCGATGCCCCGCCAGCACCGGTCCTGCCACCACAAGATCGTGGACACGAGACGTTGCCGGTCAGACAACTCGTAGCCGTCGACGATCAGCCTCATGCGCCGGGCTACCTCTTCGACGTCGGTGACCGCAGGGCCGAGATCGAGGTACTGCCAGCAGACATGAGCGATGTCGTGGATACGCGCGCCCGGCGCAGCAAGGTCCCAGTCGATGAACGCCGCTGGTCGAAGCTCGCCACTGTATAGCTGATAGACGGTGTTCTTGGGCGACAGGTCGTTGTGACACACGACCTCTTGGTCTCCGGCCAGCGGGGTGCCGGCCGTCAGGTCGTGGAACTCACGCACGAGCCGGGCGACCGTCATCAGACTCTCGTCGGATGACACGGCAGCGGGTTGGCGCGACTCCCATCCCACATGGCCATCGAGGTAACTGAGGACTTCACGGCCCTCGTCGTCCATACCGAGGTACCGCGGAGCACCACTCCAGCCACTGGATTCAAGCAACCTCAGCAGATCACTCACGAACTTCGTGCGAGCCGAGGCCGGACGGCGCACCGTGTCTCCGACACGAACGACCGCATTGACGAAACCTCCGGGCAAGGACGACTCAGGCATCCGCCCACCTTGCCTGATCGCTACCTCCAGCGCTCAATAACTTATCCGGCACTCGATCCGCACCCGAGACAACTCCGCCAGATGATCTACTCCTCAGACTGCCGCTCACAACCAGCGCGAGCACGCCGACAAACGAGCACGCCAGCCCTTTGACCTGCGGATTCAAGTTGGCGGAGGCTCACCGGATGCGCACCCCTTGTCGTGAGGGTCCCGCGGCCGCTGGCGCGCCCGGCCATGCGAGATCGCAACGATGAAGCCGCTGGCGATCCTTGAGGCTTCATCGTGCATTGGATCAGCGACGGGGCAGCGGCGCTCCCGGTGGACCGTATGCCGGTCGGCACTATGAGGTACGTCCCACACTGGCCGACGCGTACGCTCCGATGCCGACGATGAACTCGTGCACCGCGTTGGTGACGCGGGTGCCGCCGTTCGCGCACCTCGGGCTGCGCAGCCAGTGCGTGTTCCTTGCGCCGTCGTGGTCTGCTTCGGAGAGCCAGGCCACTTGCCGGGCGTTGGCGAACTCCTCCAGCCTGACTGGCCGCGCCGTCGTTCCGGCCTTGGGCATGTCGGAGTGACGGTCGTGGCCAGCCCGCCCGACAGTTGCACACCGACCCGGCCCAGCGGGATGCTGCTCTGCGGGGAAGAGATACCCGAGTATGTCGAGACCAGGTTCAGGTCTTCCCAGTCGGAGAGGTCCTTTCCGCAGGGTTCCAGGTCGGCGGCTGCGGAGATGGCGGGGGTAAGGGCCGCAGCTTGCCGCCAGTAGGGCGGCGGCGCTCATCGCGACAGTCTTGCAGCGGACGGTACGAAGGAATGTTATGACGGTTTAACGATCTTCCGCCGTGGAGGACACGAAGGTCGCCAAGAGAGGCGGGGAGGTGGTCCTGATCGACGGCACCCTCATCCCCACCCAGCGCCGCACCGGCAAGGCCAACCGGCGGAACTGCTCCGGCACACACCACCATCACGGCCTGCACTTCCTCGCCCTCACCGACGAGAAAGGCCGCCTGATCTGGATATCAGCCGCCCGGCCCGGCCGCACCCATGACAACACCGCCGCCCGCCACGACCACACCCTGGCCCACCTGCGCGCCGCCGACCTCGGCGCCCTCGCGGACCTCGGCTTCCGCGGCCTGGACAACGACGTACTCGACCCCGTGATCATCACCGGCTTCACCGCCAGCCGCACCCACAAGCTCACCCCCGGCCAGAAGTCCGCCAACCGCGTCCTCGCCGTCGGACGCGCACCGGTCGAACAAGGCTTCGCCCACCTCAAGAACTGGCGGATCCTCACCAAGCTCCGTACCGATCCCGCTCGTGTCACGCGCCTCCTGCGTGCCCTGCTCGTCCTGACGAACCTCGAAGTCAACCGCTGACAGACGATCTACTCCACAGACTCCCGCCCACGAGCAGCGTGAGCCCCCTGAGTACCGGTCACACCAGCACTTTGACCTGCGGATTCAAGTTGGCGGATGCTCAGTGCAGTACGCACCCTCTCAAGCGCGCTTCGCCACTCGGAACCGGACGTTCATGAGAGCTGCGTGGAGACCGCTCCTTGGCCGGCTGCCTGCCTCGATGCCTCGCCTCACCGTCAGCTCGGCATCCGGAGCCACCAACTTCCCGTCCTCGCACCGTTCCTCCTCGCTCCGGCCCGCACGCGGTCTTGTGGCGGGCCGATGGGTCGCCCGTCGTGCTCGCGACCGCGTCCTGTACCTCAGCTGGATCACCGCCGCGACTTCGACGCGGCCGCGGCCACCACCAAGACCCTCGACGGGGCGACGATGGTCGAATCCGGCCGATGCGCAAGCCTGCTCACCGACCTCGCCACCGAACTCGACCCACACCGCGCCGCCCGTCCGGTCGGCGCGGCCCTCGACCGCTTCGACGGCGTATCCCATTGACCTTATAGAGGTCGCGCAGATAGGCGGTCGGCTGACGGGGACAGGCACGGTTCCGTGATCATGGAGTTGCGACGCTCTGTGACTACCGGAGATCCTGTGCCTGCGCTGCCATCATGGCTGACCGAACCGCTGTGGGAACGGCTGTGGTGTTGGCGGCATCCCGGCGGTGGCTGCGGGCGTCGACGCGTCGTCGTCGGGGGCGGCTGCTCGAAGGGCGGCGGTCAGGTAGCGGTGAACGATGTCCAGTTCGCCCGGGGTGAAGTCCTCGGCCGCCTCGACCAGGTTGGCGATGAGCGGGCTGAAGAAGGACCGACCCAGCTCCACGGCTTTCTGCTCCACCGTCAGTACGAGGCGTCGTCGGTCGTTTTCATCGCGCCTGCGGCGGACGAGTCCCAGGCGCTCCAGCCGGTCGAGCAGGGCGGTGGTGCCGGCCGAGTTGAGCCGCAGGGCCGCACCGAGTCGTCCCGGGGTGACGTCGGTGCCCGCCCGGTCGGCGTCAAGCAGGTGGATGAGGGCCCGCAGATCGGTCGGGTGCAGGCCGTTTCGCGCGGCGAACTCGGCGCCGCGCAGATCGAGTTCCACGGTCACTGCGCGCAGTAGATGGACCAGCCGCATCGCGGGGTTGATGTCATCACTCACCGGGCTAGTATCTCGCCAAGCGAGATACTTGGTCAACGAGACGATTCCCCGGGGGTTCACCGTGTCCTCATCCCAAGAGTTCTTCGCCGCTTACGACGCACTGCTCGCCCGCTGGCCCACCGGTACCGCCGAGATCGACGTTCCCACCCCGTACGGGACCACCCGTGTCCACGCCTACGGCCCCGCTGACGCCACTCCAGTCCTCCTTCTACACGGCGGCGGTTCCACCGGCGCGGTCTGGTTCGCCAATGCCCCAGCTCTTGGCACGCACCACCGGATGCTGGCCGTCGACATCCTGGGCGATGCCGGACACAGCATCCCCGGCGGGCGCCCGCTGCGCACAACCACCGACCTGATGGCCTGGTTGGACGCGTTGCTCGACGGCCTCGCCGTGTCCCGCACGCACCTGCTGGGCCACTCCTACGGCGGCTGGATCGCCCTGACCTATGCCCTGCACGCCGCGCGGCGGGTCGATCGGCTGGTACTGCTCGACCCGACCCAGTGCTTCGCCAACTTCCGCCCGGGTTTCCTGCTGCGCTCGCTGCCGGTACTGCTCCGCCCGACGCAAGCCCGCGCACGCGCCTACCTGGACCGCGAGACCGCAGGGACCGACGCCGACCTGGGCTGGAAGCGGCTCTATGCCTTGGCGGTCTCGGGCTTCGCGAACCGGAAACTGGTCGTCGGCCGCCGCCCGGACCCCACGGCACTGAGCGTTCCGCTCCTGGTCCTTCTCGCCGGCCGCAGCGACGCCCACGACGCCGCCAAAGTCGCAGCCTGCGCCCGCAAAGCCGTACCGGACGCCTGGATCGAGATCCTCGCCGAACTCACCCACTTCGCTATGCCCACCGCCATACCAACCCAGACGAACCACTGGATCACCGACTTCCTGGCAGACAACCAGGAGAAGCAAGCCGCGCCGGGCGCGGTTTGAAGGAGATCAAGCGGAGCGGACTGCGCTGAGGCCATAGGGGCTCGATCCACACTGCGAGGGAAGGTACGTGGTCGTTCACGGTCGGCGCTGGGGGCGTCCCTCCCAGCTGTGGGTGGTTCAGGCTCGGCGGATGAGGCTGCGCACGGTGATGACGGTGTCCGCAAAGTCGAAGAAGGCGTTGACGACCTCGATCCGGCGTTCTTAGCAGCGTGCAAGCCGGCAGAAGGCGTTCTGCCAGGTATGGGTGCGCTCTACGTGCCAGCGTTGGGTGGCCTGGATGGGGGCTTTCTCGCCTTTGTGGGCGATCCGGCCGCGTAGTCCGAGTCCGTCGAGAGTGGTGCGGGTCTTGCCCGAGTCGTACCCGGCGTCCAGGTGCACGGTGATGGTGTTGGGCAGTGGGCCGAGGTCATCCAGGAGGTCCAGGGTCGGGGCGGGCAGCGGCGAGTCGTGGCAGTTCGCTCGGGCCGGGACACGGCCCAGCGGGATTCCGCAGCCGTCTGTCATTCCTGATCGCTTGAGGCTTTGTTTGCCTCGGTCGACCGGTGAACGTCCGGTGGCTTCTTCACCTCCGGGTGCCTTGGTCATCTATCCGTCGACGGCGATCTGGTCCAGGACCAGGCCGACGATGCGGTCGTACATCTCCAGGGCGATGTGCCGGAGTTGAGCGAAGACGCCCAGCTGGATCCACTCGTTGCGGCGATTGCGAATCGCGGTGGCGGAGCAGGTGGTGTCCGCTATGGCTTCGTAGGAGCAGCCGAAGCGCAGGAGCTGGAGCAGTTTGTCGAAGATGATCCGGTCACTGATCCGCGGGCGGTGACAGCCCAGGGGGTGGGTCGGATCGTAGACCGGCCGCTGGGGCAGCAGCGCCGCGAATTGGTCCCAGAGGAATTCGGTCAGCCATGGTGGTAGGGCAGGCGCAGGTCTCCCGCTTGATCACAGAGCGTCGCAACTCCATGATCACCAAGCTCTGTGCCTGTGCTGCTCCCGAGGTGCTCCATCGCGCCTATTTGCGCGAGCTGTTAATTCGAATCCCTCGCGGAGCGGCCGTTCGGGCTTGAAGGTTACGAACGAGCAACGGTTCCCGGCTATCTCTGAGACACCAACCCGCTTGGTTCGAAGTCGACCATCCTCGGGCTTCACCCGGGAGTTGGTGCGACGGGAGGGGCCTGAGGCAGCCGAACCGTTCCTAATCCGCGGGACACCTCAAGCCACCCGCAGACCCGTGACGTGATACCGTAACAACTGTTACGCAACGCATGTTACGCAAAGAGGGTGGCGGATGCCCCGGCAGGTGGACCACGAAGAGCGGCGAGAGGCGATCTCGCAAGCCGTGTGGCAGGTCGTCTCGGACAGTGGCCTGGAGGGCCTGACGCTGCGCGCGGTCGCGACCGCGGCGGGCTGCACCACGGGGATGGTCACGCACTACTTCGCCGGCAAGAAGGAACTACTGGCCCACGCCCGCACCGAGATGCACCGTCGGATGGCGGCTCGGATCGATACCCTTCCCGTCGGCGAGAGTGCTCGCGACGCCCTGTGCATCGTGGCCGAGCAGGCCCTGCCACTGGACGACGAGCGGTTCCTGGAGGCCGTGGTCTGGTCCCAGTTCCTCCTCAGCACCCGCAGCGACCCCGCCCTGCTCGCCGAGCACACCCGCAGTCACGCCTCCTGGATCGACCGCCTCACCGTTCTGGTGCAGGCCGCCTGCCCGGACCATCCGGAACGCGCGGAGCTCGAAACGCGCGTGCGCAGCCTCGTGGCGTGTCTTGACGGTCTCGCACTGAACGCCGTGACCGACCCTGACGCCTATCCCCCCGGCCTCCAGCGGCGCGTCCTGGAAACCCAGCTCGACCTGATTATCGAAGGGAACCGCAACCTGTGACCTCACACGACCCGATCATCACGGCCGTCGCGGCGGACGACCCGAGGATCGTGCGACTGGTACGCGACCTCGACGCCGACCTCGCGGCCCGTTACCCGGACGAGCCCTGCACCGGCGGCGCTCACATCCACCCCGCAATCCGGTTCCTGCTCGCCGAGGTCGACGGTCGGCCGGTCGGCTGCTGCGCCGTACAGCCCTTCCCGTTCCCGGACACTGCCGCCGAACTGAAGCGCATGTACGTCGCACCGCAGGCCCGCGGCCGGGGCATCGGCGCTCGTCTCCTTGGCGAGGCGGAACGCACGGCCACCGTCCTCGGCCACGGAGAGATACGTCTGGAGACGGCCGTCCACCAGCCCGAGGCCATCGCGCTGTACACCCGCGCCGGCTACACGCCGATCCTCAACTACCCGCCCTACCAGCACAAGACGCTCAGCCGCTGCTACGCCAAGCCCCTCCCGCTGCCCGAGGCCCGGCCGGAGGACAGGGGGGAGCTCGCGGTCTTCCTCGCGGCTCAGGGCCTGTCGCCCCAGGACGTCCTCGCGCCCGGCACTCGGTACTGGCTCACCAGGGATGCGGCCGGCCCGGCTGTGACCCTGGGCCTGGAGCGGCAGGGCCACTGCGTACTGCTGCGCAGCGTCGCGGTCCGTAACGACCTCCGGGGCTGCGGAGCCGGCCGGCGGCTGGTCGAGAGCGCGCTCGCGGAAGCCGCCGCGTGGGGCGGACGTACGGCGTATCTGTTCTCCACGGGCGCCGGGCCCTGGTGGGAGCGGCTCGGCTTCCGCTCCGTGCCCGTCGCCGAAGCCGCCGAGGCCCTGTCCGATGCACCGCAGGTCCGCCAGTATCGGCAGGCCGGAGCTCTGGCCGAGGAAGCCGCATGGCGCCGAGACCTGGCCGACGCCAGGGCGAGCAATCTGCCACCCACGAGTGCGAAACACGCCGTAGTCGGCGCCCCTCACATCGCTGCGTCTCACATCGACACTGCGGCCGCCGGCAGATGTGACAGGCCACTTCCGGGCTGCCACGCCCTTTCTGGTGGTTGTGGACGAGCACTCTGATATGGCGTGGTGCGCATGTCATGCGTGGTGGCGCACCGACCGGGGGACGTTGCGGAGTCCCTGCGCCGGGCTGGCCTGGACGATGTGGACGTGGAGACGTCGGAGTTGATCGAGTGGCGGGGCGCTTCCAGGCGATGTTCGGGATCAGCTGGCTACTGCGTGGAAGTGCACCACAGCACCCTGTCGGTTTCGATGTCCACCACCGAGACCCACTCGGCTGCGGGTATCGCCCTCTCGACCACGTACCAGTGCTTGCTCCCGAGATTCCGGTCGTTGACGTAGGAGGGATCGTCTGGCGTCCAGATCGGAACGCCGAGGGACTGGAACGCGTTCGGAGGCACATTCACTGTCGCCCAGCCAAACCAGTGGCGGGTCTCGGCCTCGGGCACCAACAGCTCGAAGCGGTTCTGCTCTCCGCTTCGAGGTGAATTAGCGATAGGTGATCACATGGCGCGACGAGCCGAGTACGACGCCAGCCAGGCAGCCCAGCGCCTGAAGGTGCCTGCGGCTGCCTTCCGGTGGGCGCGGCACATCGGGCTCATCCCCGATCCCGACGCGTCCTCCTGGCAGTGGTCGCAGGCCGCTGTGGAGGCACTGGACGCCGACGCGATCCGGGCCGCACTCCCCGGCCAGCCGATCTCCGGCGGCGTGGCGGCGGACCGGATCGCTGAAGCCCTCGGCACCCCGAACGTGCTCGGGGAGAGGAACGTGACGTCGTTCGTCGTCCGGCGGTTCATCGGCCGGAGGCTGCTCACCGAGCTGAGCGCGAAAGACGGCTCACTACTCCACCCCGACCAGGTCGCGGAGGTCTGCCGACGCACAGATCTGGCGGAGCTGGTAGCCGCCGACACCCCGCTCGGACCGGCCCAGGCAGCCGAGCGGCTCGGGGTGCGCAGGGCTGATTTCGACTGGATGCTGCGCCTGAAGTGGATCAAGCCCGCCGAAACGATCGAGGTCCGCTTCGGCACCTCCCGGATCGGGGCCGTGGACGTCGCGCTCTACACCACGCAGTCCGTCGACGCACTCGCCGCGCGAAACGAGGTCGACTGGGACCAGCTGCGCACGATTCCCAAAGGTCGGCGCTCCCCCCTCGCGGCGCTGGCGAAGAAGGCCACCCCGGCATGACGCCAGCGAGCCCCTTGCGTTGAGCGGGTTCGCGGAGCGAGGGACCTCCGTGACCCGTCGGCTCCCGGAGGCTGTGTCGTCCCGGGCCGCCCGATGCCATGGTCGGGCCGCGACCGACGTGGCGTCACACCCTTGCTCCGCGAACGACATCCTGGAAATTCCCTCAGCAGATCACGCCCTGGAACTCGCGGACGGCGCCGCGGGATCCATTGAGCTACGGCGGCAAGTCGTCACACGGCTGGACCGCTTCATCGGCTCTGTATGCCATTAGAAATCACTAAACAAGATCGCGCGGACAGGGCCTAGCCGCGGGTGCTGGTGAACCGCGCCCCAGGCCCCCACCGCTCCCTCTGCCCGGCAAAGCACCAAGGCTCCGAGCGCAGCTGTCCTTGGCTGTCGCAGGCCACGACGCCACCGAAGGTGTCCACGTTGCATGCGTACGGCCACGCCTGGGTGTTGGCCTTCACCGGCGAGGAGGCGGAGCCGTTGCCGCTCAGGCCGCAGCCGGTAAGGACCTGCCCGCCGGCCGTGGGGACGAGGAGTCCGCCGTCGGAGCCGATGCTGACGTTGTTCCCGGCCTGCCCGGACAAGTGGGCCGCGATGACGCCGGTTGCCGTGTTGTACGTGATGCCGCTGCCGCCGGACAGGCAGACGCGGACCGTCGAGCATGGGACGTCGGCCGAGATGACGTAAGGGTTGGCAGCGCAGCCGGAGCCGCTCAGGCTGATGTTCTCGCCGGCCTGCACCGAGCAGTTGCAGAGTCCTCCGCCGCAGCCGCATCGCGCCATGGGTCCACCGTCCTTGCGGGGTTGTCTCGGCCCGGCCCACAACCAGCGGCGCGCACCGTCGAGTCTATCGACGGCTCCTACTTTTCCTACTTGGCCAATCTGAGCATCACAGTTGGCCACACGGCCAAGCCGGCCAGCCGCGCCTGCAGGACCGCTCTCGCCAGTCTTTGGAGGCTCGTGTCGGCGGCGACACGGACGCGTGCCTCAGGGTTCGCATGCGGCAACTAAACGTCGCTTGCTTTGAATGGGTGTCGGCCCTATACCTGTATAAAGGGCTCATAGAGTCGCATCCTGCGCCTGCTGGATCACTGAGGGGTACTCATTCATGGTCCACGGAGCCGACACCGATCCCGAGCGTGCGCCTCGCGCCAACGCCGTGCTGGCTCGCGGCTGCGAGGGGTGCCGGGGGTGGGGAACTGTGATCACCGACGAGGGGCTCCATGAACTGTGCCCGGCTTGCCAGACAGACGCGAGCACGCGGCGAATTTCGCAGTCCGCTGCTCGCCGGACCGGGAGTACGCGCACAGGGCAGGGATGATTGCGCCATCGACTGTTCTGGCCGCGGGCCATGTGTGAGGTCAGGCTGGGCAGCCGCCGCTGAACACGGGGATCACGATTCTCCGCGGTGCGGTCTTACCCACCCGGACGTCGAGCGGCAGGCAGAAGCGGCCGTCTCCGGCGACGAAGAAGCCGCCGACATACACCGTGTCCGAGTCTGGGCAGGCGCTGAACGTCACCTCTGCGGCCGGGGTGTATCCCTCTTTCTGGCCATAGCTCAGGCTGGCGCGCTGCCGCGCCTCAGGCGCCACCGAGACCGTCACCACCGAGCCTCGCTCGATCTCAGCGCCGATCTTGTAGTGCCAGCCACCCCCCGTACGGCCTCCGAAGTCCGTCCGGCGGCCGTCTTGCCAGCTCTTGAGGCCGGACCAGCGCAACGGCCCGACGACGACATCGGTCTTGTCGGACGGCGGTCGCGAAGCGAGTCGGCCAAGGGCCTCTCCCCTGCGGCACCAAACGGACCGGGAGGGCACAGCAGTGCTCGCGGGCTGACGCGAACGGGTGGGCCCCTGCGCGTCCGGCCTCTGCCCGCTGGACGTGCCCGGTTCCGGTACCCGGCCCGATGAGCAGGCTCCCAATAACATCACTGCCAGCACCGCGGCTGCCGATGCCTGCGCTCCCCTGACCATGGCGACCTCCCCCGGAGGACAAGTCAAACATCAACAGTCGGCCGCCGACAGGGGCCCGCCCGCGGAGGCTTGACCGTTTCAGCGCCGGACCGGGTCAGTGGTGCCCGGGACAGGTCGCGGATGTACTCGATGTCCGGGCTACGGGCACGCCCGCCGGATGCCGCCAGGCCGGCTGGAGGTGGGCAGTCAGATCACATGGTCAACGTTCGATGGCGCGCGGTATTTGTTTGCTGCCACAGAACAGCCCCGCAGACGCCGTCCGGACGCGTCCACGGATGTCCCGTCTCAGCGGACCTGGTCCCCATCTCGGATGATCGGGTCCGATTCACTCGTCGCCTCAGGCGACCTGGTTCGCGTGAATGTGCTGTCCCGGATCGATGAAGGCAGCGGAGTCTCGGAACGGCGAGGGTCACGGAGCCCCGCGCCTGGATCCTGGGGAGAGCCGTCACACGGCTCGGCGGGCAAGGATGACGGCGCTCGTTCCCGACGGCCCCTAGGTGAACCCCTGATCCCAGCGTCGGGGCGGGTGGCCCATTGTTCCGGGAAACCCCCTCGTTCCCCGGGTGGATCCGTCGCACTGGCGTGGACGGGCACCATCGTCCACGTCAATGCGATGGGGACCACGGGGGACAGTGAGGGCGGGAGAACGATGAGGGGCTCACGATTCGGGGCGTTGGCGCTGCTGACGGTGTGCGCGCTGGTTCCCACGGCGGGCGGTGCGGTCGCCGCACCGCCCGCCGTGGTACCGGACGCGACCGCGTTACAGGGGGCGCTGGACCGGGTGACGGCAACCGGCGCGGTCGGCGCGGTCGCCGAGGTCCGGCAGGGCGGCGCCGTATGGCGCGGCAGCAGCGGCAAGTCCAGGCTGAACGGCCAGAAGCCCGCCCCGGTCGACGGCCGCTTTCGCGCCGGAAGCGTCACCAAGACGTTCACCGCCACCGTGGTGCTCCAACTGGTGGGCGAGGGGCGGCTGCGCCTGTCCGACACCGCCGAGCGGTGGCTCCCCGGCCTCGTCCCTGCCCCCGGAGGCGACAAGATCACGGTCCGGGAGCTGCTCCAGCACGCCAGCGGCCTGCCTGAATACACCGACGGACTGCTCGACGGCGACGCCCCCCACGACCGCTTCCGCACCTGGACACCCGCCGAGCTGGTCCGACGGGCCGTCAAGGGCGGCGACCGCAACCGCCCTCTGCTGTTCCCGCCGGGCACCGATCACCACTACTCCAACACGGACTACATCGTGCTCGGGATGATCGTCGAAAAGGTCACCGGCCGCTCCTACCGCACCGAAATCGACCAGCGCATCATCCGGCCCCTCGCACTCCGGGGCACCCGCCTGCCGGGCTCCTCTCCCTTCCTCACCGGGCCCCACTCCCACGGCTACGAACCGGTGGAGAAAGAGGACGGGACACTTGTCCCGGTCGACTACACCACCGTCAACATGTCCATCGCCGGCGCTGCCGGCGAGATCATCTCCACCACCGCCGACCTCGACCACTTCTTCCGCACCCTGCTCAGCGGCGGCCTCCTGCACCCGGCCGAGCTGCGCGAGATGACCGCCGACACCAGCGGCGACGGCTGGGGCCTCGGCCTGGAGATGGCCACGCTTCCCTGCGGCACCATCGTGGGCCACGGCGGCGGCACTCCCGGCTACCGCACCATCTCCTTTCACACACTCGACGGCACCCGCCAAGTCACGGTGGACTGGACCGACTGGGGCATCAACGCCGACGCCAGCCCTGCGGCCCTCGCCCTGATGACCGCCGCCCTCTGCCCTTCGTAGCCACCATTCGGGCGAGATCTGGACAGGGCGGCTGACCTGACCGATATCGTCCGGACGCGGTGTCCGGACGCGGTGTCCGGACGCGGTCCGAACGGGGTCAGGCGAAGAGCCAGACGGTCACGATGCCAGGGCCTCCGGGGGTGCCGTTGGCGCTGTCGCCGTCCCGGGCGAGGGCACCGGCCGCGCCGCCGCCGTAGCCACGGCCCGCGCTCCCGCCGCCGCTGGATGCGCGCTGCCAGCCGCCGTGACCGAGCCTGGACTCGCCGCCTTCGCTGCCCTGCCCCTGGTCGCCGGTGATGCGGAGCGGGCCGCCGCCGGGACCGCCGCCCTGGGCCATGTCGCTGATGCCTGCGGTCGGCCCGGACGTACCCGAGTAGCAGACCGGCGTGGCGCCCGACGTCATGACTACCTGCCCGCCGAAGCCGCCGTTCGCGGTGCACAGGCCACCGAAGGAGCTGTTGCCGCCGTTACCGCCGTCGACGGTGGGCGTGCCTGTAGTTCCGGCGCCACCGACGACGATCGTCTCGGAGGCGCCGAGCGCCGATACGTCGATCAGGCGCTCCGCGTAGCCGCCGCCTGTGCCTCCCGGTTGGGCGACCAGCTGACCGGCGTTCGCCCGCGCGCCCGCCGCCCGCCTTCACCTGGACGAAGATGCGCGACAGCCAGGGGTAGTCGGCTTTCTCGAACGTCTCGGTGCCGGGCGTCCCGAAGTACAGGATGTCGCGGAGGTCGGCGCTGCCCGGGACCATCGTCAGCCGGCCGTCGGCTCCGACGTCGAAGTAGGTCGGATCCACGCAAACTGATGCCACCAGACTCACCCTTGGGGTGCGAAGTGAGTCCGGCCCAGAACCAGCGACTACTGGGCCCATGCTAGTTCGGTCCACTGGGGGCGCGGGGGACCCTTGCCCAACTTGCCGGCCACCCGGTCCGCAAGCGGGTAGAACGTGCCGTTCCGGTCGCGGGCCTCGATGACGCTGTCCGTGCAGAGAAGGGCGATGTCGCCGGGCTCGAAGGCGAACGGTTCGGTTTCCACGAATTCGGTGAGACCCAGAGGCGGTGCCGGGTGGCGCACCTCGAGCGGGCCGGCCTGGACGCCGCGCAGCCACAGGGGCGGAGGGTGCCCGCAGCTGATCAGGTGAAGAGCCGGCTCGTCGTCCGGCACGTCCAGCACGGCGGCGGTAATGAATGCCTCGCCGCGATCCTCGGCCTCGTCTTCGGGGGCCGCGGGGTCGTCCAGGTCCGAGGAGACGGTTCCCTCCAGGAAGGCGACCAGCGCGGACAGGTCGGCCTGCCAGTGGGCTGCGCCCCGGAATGCGCCGAGAAGGAGAGCCGCATCCCCGACTGCCTCGAGGCCCTTGCCCCTGACGTCGCCTATGACGATCCGGGTTCCTTTGGCCGTGCGAGCGGCGGCATACAGGTCGCCGCCGATGTGTGCCTCGGTTCGTCAGTGGTTCAGCATGCCGCTGCAGACGTCCTGTGGCTGGGGGTGGTGCATGCGGATGCGGCCCTTACCCGCGCTTTTGGCCTCGTACATGG
>NZ_JBIBKX010000036.1:0-46800 GCF_042959425.1 Streptomyces sp. NPDC007896
GGCCAAAGGAAATGGCGCCGCTCCACAGTGGTCGGAGCATCACGGACCTCCACGACAACCCCGAGCCCCCACCAGCTTAAAAGTCCCCGACACGGCCCGCTCCCCCACAACACCGGCGGGCGCCGCAGCCATGGCCGCCGCAGGCTGGACGGGTGGACTGGCCCGTTTCCGTCGCCCTCGCCCAGTCCGTGCCGGAACTGCCCACCGGCACGGACTGGAGCTACGAGGTGAAACTCGACGGCCACAGAATGATCATGTGGCGGACCGGCGACGGGGTCCGCCTGCAGGCCCGCTCCGGACGCGACGTCACCGCCGTATGGGGCGACCTCGCTCTCGCCGGCCACCACCTCCCGGCCGGGACCGTCCTCGACGGCGAGGCTGTCATCACCGCCGAGGACAGCCGGATCAGCTTCGAGGCCGCACAGGCCCGAGCCGCCTCCTCCCCCGCCCGCGCCCACCGCCTGGCCGGCCAACGCCCCGCGCACTACATCGCCTTCGACGTCCTGCAGCTGCCGTCCGGCGATGTCCGGGCGCGCCCGTACAGCGAGCGCCGCGCAGCCCTCCTGAGCCTCCTGGCAGAACTGCCCGCGCCCACCCCGATCCAGGCCGTCTCCGCCACCACCGACCGCGACACCGCACTCACCTGGTACACCACCCTCCACAACCAGGGCGTCGAAGGCATCGTCGCCAAACGTGCCACCTCCCCCTACCGGGCCGGCCGCACCGGAGGATGGCAGAAGATCCGGCACGCCGAGACTGTCGATGCCGACGTGATCGGCTACACCGGGCCGCAGACCCGGCCCCGCGCGCTCGCGGTACGGCTTCCGAACGGACGTACCGCACTCACGCAGACGCTGTCAGCGCCGCTCGCTGCGCAGATCGCGCAGGTCCTGGTTGCGGCCGGTCCAGCAAAACAGGGCCGCGCAGACACCAGTGAGACCTACACCAGGATTCCTTCTGGCCTCGCCGTCGTGGAAGTCCTCGCGGGCACCACCCGCCACGCCGTCGTGACCCCGCTGCGCCTTCGATGAGCGCCGATGAGGTCCAGAGTGGGGCCCACGGCATCAAGGCCGCATTCGATGAGTCCAGCCCGTGACCGCGCGGACCACGGCACTTACATCGAGATGGCCTCCCGCCCTCTGGAACCCGCCCTCTTTGCCCTCGCCGCCTTTGCCGTACACGGGCGCATCAGACGCTGAACCGCTCAGGGCCAACTATCACTGCACGTGGGCATCTATCGCCGAATGTGACTGAGCGCCTCAGCCGGTTCTGACCGTGGTTACGTGATGGCTTCGCCAGATGCCTATCGCCCACTGCTACATCCGGCTGTCACACCACGGAAACGCGGTCAGAGTCGCGCCGAAAGCTTTGCCCGACGGTGACGCGGTGCCGTGTTGGGGCGGGCCACGGTTAGCTCCTCGGCGGTGCGCCACCATGCCCCGCCTTGTGATCGCACTCCGTCTAGCGACGTCACGAAATGCGCTAGCGTCCGTGCTGCCCGCAGCAGCCGGGACTGTAAGCCTCTAACCCACCTTGAGGTGTGGGGAGGGCTCGATTACCGCAGAGTCGCAGGAGGGGCCTTGAGCTGGCAGGACGAGAATACGCCGCCGGTGGTCGGGGAGTACCGTGTTGAGCGCCGCATCGGCGCGGGTGGCATGGGGGTCGTCCATCTGGCTGTGTCGCCGTCGGGCCGACGTGTCGCCCTGAAGATCATCCGAGGGGAGTTTGCGGACGACGCCGATTACCGCGCCCGGTTCCGGCACGAGATCGAGGCCGCTCGGCAGGTCAGTGGGGCGTTTACGGCCTCGGTAGTGGGCGCCGATGCCGATGCCGATCCTCCCTGGATGGCGACGCAGTACTTTGACGCCCCGACGCTCTCGGAACATGTGCGCGAGAACGGCGCGTTCGGCGAGGACGCCGTGCGACGGCTGGGCCGGGGGCTCGCCGAGGCCCTGCGTGACATCCACCGGGCCGGTCTGGTGCACCGCGATCTCAAGCCGGGCAATGTGCTGTTGCCCGAGGACGGCCCCCGTGTCATCGACTTCGGTGTCGCCCGGGTACTGAGCGCGGAACCGCTGACACGGAGCGGCAAGGTCCTGGGCACGGTGTCCTTCATGGCACCGGAGCAGCTGAGCACGCCGCGAGAGGTAGGGACGGCGGCCGACGTGTTCGCACTGGGCGGGGTCCTGACCTATGCGGCGACGGGCCGGGGACCGTTCGACGGCGACACGGGCGCCCCACCCATAGCGGTCGCGATGAAGATTGCGCATGACGCTCCGGACCTCGCGGGAGTCCCGTCGGCTCTGCGTCCCGTCATCGAGAAGTGCTTAAGCAAGGACCCCACCGGCCGACCCTCCGCCGCCGATCTGCTCGCTTTGCTTCAGGAACAGGGGATAGAGACAGCAGGGTCAGAGGAACCTGAGAAGACGACGGAACCGGAAGGCTCCGCACATGGTCCCCGGCGATGGCCCCGGACGCGCACCTACCTGCTTGTCGCTGTCACCGCTATTGCGGTGACAGCGGCGGTCCCAGTGTTTCTGGGGGGCGATGCGGGAGGAGCTCAGGGTGACGCCAAGGGCTCGGCATCGCCCTCGGTCCACGCCTCGTCGACACGAACTGCCCCCGCCTTCGAACCAGTTGCGGCTCTGCGGCCGAAAGGGTGGGGTTTGTGGGAGAAGAAGCCAACCATCACCACAGGGCACCACGACTATGACAGCCTCCCCTCCTGTGCCGGTACCGGGGATGTACTTGTGTGCACGGAGGTCGGTGTGGTGGCTGAACGGATCGACGTCGCCTCCGGACGGACCATGTGGAGCAAGCCGTACACAGGCCCGTCCACGGATACAGGCTCGGTCGTGGGGTTCGCCGGAGACACGGTCCTGGTCGACGACGCACGGATCGATGCAAAAGGCAGGGAACAGCTCAAAGGCTTCGACGTGAAGACCGGTAACCTGCTGTGGTCCGCCTGGATGACATCGCCGAGCTTCAGCGTGCAGAAGTCCACGGTCACGACGGTTGACCACCCGGAGGCGGACCGACTCCGGATCGACCGCAGGGATGCGCGCACGGGAAAGCTGGTCGGGTCCAGAACCTTTCCCGTCGGCGAGTACTACACCGTCTTCTGCGGTGAAGACGGTGCGCTGTATCTGCTCAAGGCCGGGGCAGATGAAGGCTTCATCACATCCCTCGCCGTCCTTGATGACGCCACGCTGCGCACGACCAAGGTTCTCGCCACTTTCGACAAGGACCCCGGCACGCCGGTGGCGGCCGACGGCGACACGGTGTCCTTCCTGCTCGACGGCCAGAGCGTCACCCGCGTCACCAGGGCGGACGGAAGCACGGAACGCCTTCCCCTCCGGGATGCCCCAAAGGGCACTGCACGCACGCAGGGGGACACGCTCTACATCAGCCGGGCTGACGGCATGCTGGCCTCGTACGACCTCCGGACAGGCCGGCGAAACTGGACCATGGAGACGAGAGGCGAATCTCCCGTTCGCCCGGTGCTTGCCGGCGGCCGGCTGTACAGCTCGGCCATTGATGGGCGGATCACCTGTGTCGATGCTGCGACGGGAAAGACCTTGTGGCGCAGTGCGGCACGACGCGACCCGAACTTGACCATCGAGAGTCCCGTCGACGAGCGTCCTGAACCCGTGGTGCTGAACGGCGTGGTGTACGCGGGAGCCAGCACGGGATCCGTCTTTGCGGTCGCCCCGACCACAGCGTGAGCGTGCGTGAGGAGAAGAGCAGCCCATCCGCGAGACTGACGCCGTAGTCAGGTAGGCGCTAGGACGGTGCCGACTCGTCACGCACAGAACGACGCTGATGGCCGGAGTGGCAACTGGGGCGCTGAGTTACATGCGCGTGTGACTGAGCCCCCAGTTGGCCGTCGAGTACTCTTCATTTGGCCAGTGAGCGTTTGATTTGGCCGGTTGAGCGTTCGGTTTTGCTCCCAGCCCTTCGCGTGCCCGCCGCCGCAGACAAGCACCCGTCGTGGCTGCGGTGTTGAAGAAGCGCACGGACACCAAGTTTCGATTTGCCGTCGACTGACTGCCCTGATCGGTCGGTACGTTTCGCCGGTGGCCGAGGGATACAGGACTACGATCATTGTGTCGAGCAGTACGTGTGCGTCGGCCATCCGGCGTTGAGGGGGTCAGCGTGGACGACAGCAAGCAGCCGGTCCGGTTCCGGCAGCGGACGAAGCAGGTGACGGCGCCGCCGACGCCGGAGGCACTGTTCGGAGTACTCCCTCGAACGACCACCAGCCACGGCGCTCTGTGGTCGCACCAGGCCGACATGCTGCGCGCCTACGCCTCGCCCTCACTCTTGAACAAGTCGGACGTCGCCCTGGAGCTCCCGACCGGCTCCGGGAAGACCTTGGTTGGCCTGCTGATCGCTGACTGGAGGCGGCGCTACTACAAGCACCGCTCGGTCTAGGCCTGCCCGACCAAGCAGCTCGCCCACCAGGTCTGGGCTGCCGCCCGGGCCCAAGGCATCCCCGCCGCCCTGTTTATCGGCTCGCGCTCCGACTTCGACGACCGGGACCTGGCCCGCTACGCGGGCGCCGAGGTTGTGGCCGTAACCGTCTACAGCCACGTGTTCAACACCAATCCGGCCTTTCCGGACGCGCAGAGCCTGCTGTTCGACGACGCGTACGCTGCCGAAGGCTTCGTAGCGGATGCCTGGGCAGTGGACATCCCGGCCACCGTCAGCCAGTTCACCTCGCTGTTGGACGTGTTCGGCGACGACCTCGACCCCCACCTGGTGTCCCGACTGACCGACGCGTACGGCGGCACGGATGTACGGCTTGTGCCGGTGCCGACCGTCGCCAAGCACGCCGTCGAGCTGGACAGGGTCCTGTCAACCCTGGTCGGCAACTCCTGGCACCGGTTCAAGATGGTCCGCTCGCAGCTGCGTGCCTGCCTGTTCTACGTCAGCCCGCAGGGCTGGTACATCCGGCCGATGATCCCGCCGACCTTCGCCCACACCCCGTTCATGGGCCCGCAGCAGCGGATCTACCTCTCGGCGACCCTCGGTGAAGGCGGCGAGCTGGAGCGGGCCTTCGGCCGCCCGATGATCACCCGGATCGCGGCGCCCCCGGAGTGGGAGAGCATCGGCAGCGGCCGACGCTTCTTCGTCTTTCCCGACCTGGCGGAGTCGACCAACGACCCCTTCGGCCCCGGCGGTCTGCACTCGGCCGACACCCACCAGCCAGCAGCGCAAACCGGTCCTGCCGAGGCGTCGGCCAATCCAGCGGACAAGGGTGGCCTGGTCGGCCGGTTGATCGGCCTGCGCGGTAAATGCGTGGTGCTAACACCCGACGGAAAGTCGGCCACGATGATCGCCGACACCCTGGGGGTGCCACAGACCGAACGATTCCGACCCGGCGACACCCTGGACGGCCTCCAACCATTGAAGATCTACCATCCTGAAGCTCCTGGTCAGATGCCTGGCGTGTCAGAGTTCTCGGGTGCTCGTGCTGGTCGTGGGCGGGTGTCTTCGGTGTAGATCATTCGTCAGGGTGGTTGGTGGTGGTTCCGGCCCGTTGCGTCCGGCGCTGTTCCTACGCTGAGGTTTTATGACGGATGCCGTGATGCTGGAGCGGATCGCCGCGCGACGTGCTGACCTGGATCTCCTGGAGGAGCAGTTGGTGAAGCAGCTCGCCGAGGTGCGGGTCGAGCGGGACGAGCTGGTGGTGGCCGAACGCGTGGCGCAGCGGATCAGCGAGCAGGGCTTCGGGGAGTATCTGTCCCCCGCGCCGCCGCCCGAGGAGGCGCAGGTGGGGTCCGTGACTTCCTGAACAACCTCGACTCGAATCCCGCTGCGGCCAGGTGGGTGTGCTGGCGCATCGGGAACGCGGCGAACTCGTGGTCTCGATCGTTCTTCTCATCCTGCCCTACCGTCTACGCGTCACGAGTCCGGCCTCGAAGGCGATGATCGCCAGGTGGACGCGGTCCCGAGCTTCGAGCTTGGCGAACAGACGCGCGACATGCGTCTTCGCCGTCGCCGCGCTGATCACCAACCGCTCGGCTATCTCAGCGTTCGACAGTCCCTGTCCGACCAGTGCCAGCACCTCGCGCTCCCGGTCGGTGATCCCCGCGATGAGACTTGAGTCCGCGGCGGGCTCGGCGTCCGGTTCGGGGGCCGCGGGGCCGGACGTTCCGGCGAAGTCCGCGATCAGCCGCCGGGTCACGCTCGGCGCGATCAACGCGTCGCCGGCCGCCACCACGCGGATCGCGTCCAGGATCGCGTTCAGGGCCATGCTCTTGAGCAGGAATCCGCTGGCCCCGGCGCGCAGTGCGCCGTAGACGTACTCGTCGTCGTCGAAGGTCGTCAGGACCAGCACCTTGGGCGGGTCCGGCTCGGCGGTCGCCTGCCGGGTCGCCGCGATCCCGTCCATGCCCGGCATCCGGATGTCCATCACCACGACGTCCGGCCGCAGCTCACGCACCAGGCGCACCGCCTCGCGGCCGTCGCTGGCCTCCCCGGCCACCTCCAGGTCGTCGGTGTCGCCGATCAGGATTCCGAGCCCGACCAGCATCAGTGGCTGGTCATCGACCAGCAGCACCCGCACGCTCATGCCGGAAGCCTCGCCGCCACCCGGAATCCGCCCTCCGGACGCCGGCCCGCGCTGAACTGGCCGGACAGCAACGTCACCCGCTCGCGCATGCCGACCAGGCCGAAGCCGCTCCCGCCGGTCGCCGCCGAGGACCTCGGACGGCCCGGCCCGCCGAGACCGTCGTCCCCCTCGTCCACCACCTCGATGCTCACTCCTTCCGGCTCGTAATCGACCGCGACCCGGCACGTTCGCGCCCCGGAATGCCGCACCACGTTCGTCACCGACTCCTGGATGATCCGGAACGCCGACAGTTCGATCTCCGGCGGCAGTGGACGCTGCTCGCCCCGCCAGGTCACGTGGACCCGCACTCCGGCGTCGGCCGTGCGTTCGGCGAGTAGCGGGACGTCGGCCAGGCTGCCGGCCGGCGCCAGCGGAGCGGCCCGCGGCATGGCGTCGTCCATCTCGGCGCGGCGTAGCGCCCCGAGCATGCGCTGCAGCCCGAGGAGCGTCTCCCGGCTGGTGGTCTCGATGCCGGTCAGCGCCCGCCGCGTCTGCTCGGGCTTGGTCTCCACCACCCGCGCCGCCGCTCCCGACAGCACCGTGATGATCCCGATGCTGTGCGCGACGCTGTCGTGCAGTTCACGGGCGATCCGCAGCCGCTCGGCCATGACGACGCGGGCCTCGGTCTGCTCGTGCAGGGATTCGAGGTATTCACGGCGTTTGCGATACACCCCCCGAAGACCCACGCGACCGCGAACCACAACGCGAGCCACCCGGCCCACTGGGCCGCGTCGCCGACACTGACGTGGATGTCGTTGACGAACGCGGCCGCGACGCCCGCGACGGAGCCGACGGCGGCAGCCTTCGGCCGCCGGGCGGCGATGTTCCCGCTCAAGGCGACGAGCAGGATGAACACGACCAAGGGCCGCGCGCCGAAAATGTCGCCGAGGGCTGATTCGCCCAGGACCGCCGCGAAGACGGCCGCCGGCAGACGGCGCACCAGCAGGATCGGAAGGGCGAGCACGACGCAGAGACCCGTCGTCTGGTAGCGCCCGAGGTCGGGGAACCGGAACAGGCCGTCGTCGGGGCTCGGCGTCGTCAAGGCGAGCATCAGCGCGTAGAAGCCGGCGATGGCCAGCACCACGGCCTGTGACATCAGCCAGGTCACGCGCTTCGATGTCGAGAGACGCTGGAGAAGCTCTTCCACACGGAGATCGTATTCAGTGGCGTCGGCTCTGCGCGTCGCCCCGGGGATGTACGCGGGTACATCCCCGGGCCGATGGCCCGCGGGGGAGGTGACATCCGCCGGCCGACGCGAGGGATCACGATCCGTTCCTAGGTTCATAGCCATGACCAATGCACCGATGATCGATCTCCAAGACGCGACAAAGAAGTACGACGACGGCCCGCCCGCGCTGGCCGGTGTGACCTTGTCCGTGGCGGCTGGTGAGTGCGTGGCGATCCTCGGGCACTCCGGCAGTGGCAAGTCGACGCTGCTGAACCTGGTCGCGGGTCTGGACAAGCCTTCCAGCGGCAGTGTCACCGTCGACGGCACCCGCGTCGACCAGCTCGGTGAGGCCGGTTCGGCGAAGTACCGCCGGGCCTCGATCGGAATGATCTTCCAGTTCTTCAACCTGCTCGACGACCTGACCGTGTTGGACAACGTCATGGTTCCGGCGCAGCTGGCCGGGATGGGCAAGGGCGAAGCGAAGCGGCGGGCCATCGAGCTGCTCGGCTCGCTGGGCATCGACCGGCATGCCAAGGCCTACCCGCAGCGGCTGTCCGGCGGTCAGCGGCAGCGGGTGGCGGTGGCCAGGGCTCTGATGAACAAGCCGGCGCTGCTGCTGGCCGACGAGCCCACCGGCGCGCTGGACTCGAGCTCGGCCGAGGACGTGCGCCAGCTGCTGCTGGACCTGAACAGCGAGGGCCAGACCATCTTGTTGGTGACCCACGATGTGCAGTTGGCCGCGAGCACCGCGCGCCGCACGATCGAGTTGGTGGACGGCGCGGTCAAGCGGGACGTCGTCAACGAGGGCAGCGGTGCCGGCCTGGCCGCCCGCACGCCGCTGACCCGTCCGGCGGGAGCGGTCGGATGATACTGCGCAAGCCGCCGATGCCCCGGCGCCTCTTCGAGGTCGGATTCCGGGCCGTGGCCCGCCTGCTGCCGGCGGTGAGCCGGTGAGCGCCTTGGGCAAGGTCGTACGCTCCGGCGTGGGCCGGCGTCGGGTCCAGTCCCTCGTCATGGCCCTGACAACGTTCGCCGCGGTGACGTCCTCAGTACTCTCCCTCGGCCTGCTGGCCGTCGTGCAGGCCCCGTTCGACCACGCCTTCAGTGCTCGGAACGGGGCGCACCTGGCGGTCCAGTTCGACGGCTCGAAGGCCACGGCCGCGCAGGCCGCCGCCACCGCGCACGCCGCCGGCGTCACCGAGGCGGCCGGACCGTACCCGATCGCCGCCGCCCTGGACACGACCGTCGGCACGGACTGCCCCAAGAAGGATTTCGCCGGTCACGACAACCATCCGATCACCGTCACCACCCGGCCCGACCTGGGTAGCACCTCCGGGATGGACCAGCTGGTGCTGACCCAGGGGCGCTGGCCGACGAGCCCGGGCGAGATCGCCCTGCCGTGGCAGCACTATGCCATCGCCTGCTTCGGCAGTTCGGTGGTGTTCTCCTCCCTGCCGGGCAAGCCGTCGTTCAAGGTCGTCGGCTTCGCCAACTCGGTGACCGACAGCGCGACCGCCTTCGTCACCGCCGACGGTTTCGGGCGGCTCACCGCTGCCGGTGCCAAGTCCGACGAGCAGATGCTCTACCGGTTCGCCAAGGCCGGGACCGACGCCGACATCGCCACCGACAAGCAGGCGGTGGCCGCCGCTGCGCCGGCCGGCTCGGTCGAGAGCGGACAGTCGTACCTGACCGCGGAGCAGCAGGCCGGCGGCAACGCCAGGGCCTACGTGCCGTTCCTGATCGGCTTCGGGATCCTCGGGCTGTTCATGTCGGTGCTGATCATCTCGATCGTGGTCAGCGGGGCTGTGGCCTCGGGAATCCGGCGTATCGGGATTCTGAAGTCGTTGGGCTTCACCCCTTCGCAGGTGGCCCGCGCCTACACCGCGCAGGCCATGATCCCGGCGACACTCGGCCTGGTGCTCGGCGCGGTTTTCGGCAACCTCCTGGCTGTGCCGATCCTGGGCGGGGCCACCAAGCAGCTCGGCGCGGCCAGTGCCACGATTCCGTTGTGGGTCAGCGCCGTGGTGCCGCTGGGCACCCTGCTGATCGTCGGCGTCACGGCTTTGATCCCGGCACTGCGGGCCGGCCGGATGCCGACGGTGCGCGCTCTGGTGGTCGGCCGCGCCCCCAAGGCCGGGGGCGGTCAGACGGCGCAGCGTCTGGCCTCGCGGCTGCCGCTGCCCCGGGCCATGTCGTTGGGGCTGGCCCAGCCGTTCGCCCGGCCGGCCCAGGCCGTACTGGTCGGTGCGGCGGTGCTGTTCGGCGTGGTGAGTGCCACGTTCGCGGTGGGGCTGGAGACCGGGTTCAACAAGTACCTGGACACCAGCACCGCAGGCTTCAACGTCGCGTCGAAGTTCGTGGAACCCACAGCCGACGTAGGCGTGACCTGGGGTTTCTACGGCCCCAACGACCCGCGCAGGCCGCACCTGGATGCCGCCAAGGTGGCCGCCGCGCTCGCCGAGACCCCGGGCACGAAGGCCGCGTTCGGCTGGGGCGAGAGCGGCGCGACCATCGTCGGCGCCCCGCCCGGCGGCGAACCGCCGAAGGTGTTCACGGTCACCGGCGACTTCTCCTGGACGAACATGGAGCTGCTGTCCGGCCGCTGGTTCTCGGCGCCCGGCGAGGCCGTGGTCGGCGACAAGCTGGCCACGACGGTGGGGATCCACGTCGGTGACAACGTCACCGTGGTGCAGCAGAACAAGCAACTGCCGCTGAAGGTCGTCGGCATCAACTTCGACACCAACGTGGGCGACTACACGGTCATGACGGATGCGGCCACCTTCACCGCCGCCGGTCTGGCCCCGCACATCGAGCAGTTCAACGTCGAGCTGGCCTCGAACGTCAGCGGACCGGACTGGTCCACCTCAGCCGCCGCCGCGCTGACCCCGCTGAACGCCTCGGTCCAGCCGCACTCGGACGGGGGCAAGAACATCGTGGTGATCATCATGGGCACCCTGGTGGCCACGCTCACGCTGATGATGGTGGCGGTCGCCGCGCTCGGGGTGCTGAGCATGGTGGTGCAGGACACCCGGGAGCGGGTTCATGATCTGGGGATCTTCAAGGCCCTCGGGATGACACCCAAGCAGACCATCGCGATGGTTCTGACCTCGGTGTGCCTCACCGGCCTGATCGCCGGGCTGATCGGGGTCCCGCTCGGGGTCGCGGTGGAGAAGGCGACGCTGACCCCGATGGGGAACGCGATCGGCCGGCACCTGCCGCCGAGCGTGTCCCACACCTACACCGCCGCTCTGCTCATCCCCCTGCTGGCCGGCGGGATCGTGATCGCCCTGCGCGGGGCACTGCTCCCGGCCAGCTGGGCGGCACGGACCCGGACCGCCACCGCGCTGCGGACCGAGTAGGACCGAGCAGAGCCGCCGGTCGCCGCAGCAAAAGCGGTGCTGGGCACTGCATGGCGCGCCAAGAACGCCAATGCCGACCTCCCCGGTTAATACCCTCGGGAGGTCGGCATTCCGGCGTTTTTCCCTCAACACAGAGGCGTGAGAGGCACCCAGCATGGCGGTCAGCGTTTTCGACCTGTTCTCGATCGGTATCGGCCCGTAGAGTTCACACACAGTCGGCCCGATGCGCGCGGCCCGGATGTCCGTCAAGCGCCTGGACAACGAGGGCCCGCTGCCCCGGGTGACCAGGGTCCGCGCAGAACTGCTCGGCTTCCTCGGCGGCACCGGCCGCGGCCACTGCACCCCGAAGGCGGTGCTGCTGGGCACCGAGAAGGGCGCCGAGGCCGAGATCGCCTTCACCGGGGACCGCGACCTGGTGCTGCACCGGCGCAAGTCGCTGCCGTACCACTTTAACGGCATGCGGCTGTTCGCCTATGAGACTTCATTTGGAGCCCGACGGTGCTGCCCGGGGTGCCGGGAACCAGCCCGACCTATCGGTGGGCGTCCCGCATAGCAGCGATTATGCGGAGGCTGATATCTACCCGAACCGGGCGTCCGGCGGGGCCGGACAGTAAGGGGCGTGAAATCCCTCCGCAAGGCGTCCCCAGTGCTCGTTGAACTTGTGTGACGAAGAACAAGAAGCAGGCCGGGGACGCCGTCTCCCTGGTCTACCAGTGCCGTCTGCCGCTGTCCACGACCACCGTCGCCTACGTCGCCGATCTGCTGCGACGACACCTGAAAGCGATCGGATCACGGTGGCGGTCCAAGCCCACGGGCCGGATCGCGGTGCTCGTGCTGGCCGTGCTGCGCCACGACCAGCGCGCCGCCGACCTCGCCGGCGGCAACCAGATCTCGGCCACGACCATGAGACGCTGGTGCGACGAGGTCGTCGCCCTGCTGGCGGCCAAGGCCCCGCGCCTGGACCGCGCTATACGGAAAGTGGCGAGACGCGGCGGGGAAGTCGTGCTGATCGACGGCACCCTCATCCCCACCCGCCGCCGCACCGGCCGGGACAACAGACCGAACTTCAGCGGCAAACACAAACGCCACGGCCTGCATTTCCTCGCGCTCACCGACGAACGCGGCCGCCTGATCTGGATCTCCGCCGCCCGGCCCGGACGCACCCACGACATCACCGCCGCCCGCCGCGACCACATCCTCGACCACCTGCGCGCCGCCGGACTTGGCGCCCTGGCCGACCTCGGCTTCCTCGGCCTCGACCCCGACGGCGACGACCAGGTGGTGATCACCGGCTACAAGGCCACCCGCGCCCGCAAGCTCACCACCGGCCAGAAGACCGCCAACAAGGTGATCTCCGCCGCCCGAGCCCCCGTCGAGCACGGCTTCGCAAACCTGAAGAACTGGCGCGTCCGCACCAAACTGCGCACCAATCCCTCCCGCGCCACGAACCTGCTGCGGGCGCTTCTCGTCCTGACCAACCTCGAAATCGCCCGATGACAGACGATCACGACCACAGACACCCGCCCACCACCAGCACGAGTACCCACGAACCCTGTCACACCAGCACCCCGACCAGGACGTTCATGGTGGTGCGAGCTCATTCAAGACCGCCGACCGGGGCATGCTGCTCGCCCCGAGCCGCTTCGACGGCATGGACCTCCCCGACGAGTCGTGCAACATCATCCTGATGCACGACCTCCCCGACGCCCTTCACCTCCAGGACAAGTTCCTTCAGTCCCGGCTGCGCGCCGGCCGCGTGGCCCTGGAACGGGTCCGCACCCGCGTCATCCAGGGCGCCGGCCGCTGCACCCGCGGACCCCGCGACTTCGCACTCGTCATCGTCACCGGACGCGAACTCCAGCGCTTCCTCTCCCGCCTCGACGTCCGCGAAGGACTGCCGCCCGAGCTCCAGGCCGAGATCGCCTTCGGCCGCGACAACAGTGAAGTACCCCCGTCTGATCTCGTCGCCCTAGCACGCAGCGCCCTCGATCGTGACCAGATGCGGCAGCAGGTCGCCGAGCCGGACATCGTCGAGCGCCGCTCCGAGTGCGCCAAACAAGCCCCTGCCTACGTGGGCATGTTGGCCGCAAGCGCCGAACATGAGGTCAACGCCTGGCAGGCCGCCTGGCAAGAGGACTGGGACACCGCCTCCCGCAGCGCGGTGCAGGTCCTCGATCTCCTGACCAGCAGAGAGCTGCGCCCCTACCAGGCGATGTGGGCCTACCTCGGATCAGTCTGGGCCCGGCTGGCGGCAGACGCCCCGGGCGCGACAGCGCGGGCCGAGCAACTGCTGGAGCGGGCCCGCAAGGCCGCCTTCGGCACCACGTGGCTGCGGGAGATCGAGGGGCACGCGGTGGCCGCGCCCGAACTCGGCGCCCTGGACACCGAGGCCGTAGCAGCCGTAGCCGAGGCATACCGGTCGTCCTCGAAGCTAAAGACGGCCGCCAAGTTCAACACGTTCGCCAACGAGATGCTGGCCAACCTACGCGAGCAGTACTCCGTGAAGTACGAGGCGGGGCTGGTCTCCCTCGGGGAACTGCTGGGGGCCCGCTCGTTCAAGCCGACAGGTCAGGGACGCACGGACGCGGCGTGGCTGTGGCCATCTTGGTGGCTCACGGTCGAGGCCAAGAGCGAGCAGAAGTCCGAAGGAGGCGTCAGCCTGAAGTACATCAGGCAGTCGAACAGCCAGCTCCGTCAGCTCGCCAGCGACGAGCGGGTCGCCGAGGCGCCGAGGCGCCGAGGCGCCGAGGCGCCGAGGCGCCGAGGCGCCGAGCGACAGTATCAGCCTCGTCGTCTCCCCTCGCGGGATGGTGAGCGACCTGGCCGTTCCCGCTGCGGAGTCCCATCTCTACCTTGTCTCCCCGGACACGGTCCTCGCGCTCGCGGTGCGGGCGACGCAGGCATGGACCCGGATCCGCAACGCCGCCCCGGCCGGCGTCGAGGGTGAAGACCTGCACGCTGTGGTCGCGGAGGCCCTGCGCACCAGCCTGGTGCTGCCCTCCTACGTCAAGGAAGCCGTGACCGCAGACTCCATCCGCCCGTAAGGGCCCAGACTCGCAGCTTTTGACTGAGCGCTTCAGCGCGAGTTGAGCGCGAGTTGAGCGTGTGGTGTCCATCGTGGCGCGAGTCGGTTGGCGTGGGGGGGCGAGCAGGGGCGTCAGCTCCTTGTAGTGGGCGCTCAACTGGCCAACTGAAGGGTTCTGACCGCGATTGCGTGATGGCTACGATCTTTGCCCTGTCGGGCTGTACCTCGTCGGGGCGATCCCTCACGACGGCACGGCCAGTAGCGCGGGTGGCCAACTGATGGGTAAGTCTTCCGGGCCGTGTGCGTCCGAGACGAACGTGGCCCCGCCGGACGAGCCGGCAAGGCCACGGGGATCGGGTCGGGACGCCTAGATGTCCGGCTGGTCGATCGTCATGGTGAAGCTGAGGACCATGATTTGCTCGTACTTCGGAGGGAACTTCTGGGACAGCCTGAGGAGAGACTTGGCGTCGACGTCCACGTCGTTCTGCTCGATGGTGATCGTGCCACCCTTGCTGTCCTTGTGGACATTGCCGACCTTGACGATCGCTTCCTTTTCCGGGCTGGATACGGTCAGGGAGGACGTGATGTTGTCGAAGTCGTCGCCGACGTCCCCCGTCACGGTGAGGGCCTTGCTGCGGCCGCCGAACATGGAGTCCTCGTATAGCGTGACCGTCCACCCCTTGGGGATGGTCACGGAGCTGATGAAGTCGTTGTCGTCCAGCGCGCTCGTGTCGTAGGCACCGGGCTTCAGGGCCTGGCTCTTGCCCTTGCAGCCGCGCTCGCCATGCACGATCACGTGATCGTCCGCCATGATCTCCTCGCCTGCCTTTCATTCGGAAGCAAACCGAGGCTGACGGTAGGGCCTGGTGATCACCACAGCGGCGCGTGCCGTTGGCGATCACCCGTGCGAGTGGCGCCAACACGCTCGCATGGGTGAACAGCGGCTGCACGTGGCCGCCGCCGTTCCGGTCCTCTTTGCCGGCCTCGACAAACCACAACCAATCGTGACGCTTGCGACGGCCAACTGAAGGCTGCGTTAGGGATCGCCCCGCCGAGGTACAGCCCGGCAGGGCAGAGATCGGAGCCATCACGCAATCACGGTCAGAACCGCTCAGCCGGCCACTGTGAGCGTCACAGTTGGCCACAGGCAACCGAGTGAAAATTGCCCCCTGTGCAAGTGAGGACACGGCTGTCACGCTCCCCCTATGAGATGGGGGATTCTTTTATGGGGCCGGGAACTTCATGTCGCTCCACGCTATGACGTGCCGTCAGACGACACCGTGGGCCAAGAGGTTGAGGGCCTTCGAGCTGAGTGTGAATGGCAGTCGGAGAAGTCTCGCTTCCACCGGCGCCTGTGGTGGTTCGTCCACACCTTTCTCGGGCTTCCGTCCGCCGTGCTGGCCGGGATCTCGGGCGCGACTGGGCTGTCGTCTGAGTCTGCCCGCGTTCCAGCAGCCGTACTGGCGCTGATCAGTGCAGGCCTCGGCGCAGCCATCGCATTCCTCAAACCCGAAGCACGTGAACGGAAGGCGCGGGCATACCGCAACGCCTTTCTGGTGCTGGAGACCGAGGCTCGCTTCGCGTTGACGCAGGCGATATCCAGCGGTGAGCACGTCGCTCTGAGCGCGTACAGGAACCTGCTGGAGCGCAGGAGAATGATCGTCGCGGGCCAGGCTGACGAACTGCTGAATCTGGCTGCCACAGGAGGAGTCACGCGCCAGAACGAAATCGACCAGTAAGAGTCCCAATGCGTCGCATTCGAACTGGGCGAGGACGACTTCCTCGTCAATCGCGCGGAATCCGCTGGCCACGGGCTTCGGGGAGCGCGATAGTTCGCGAATGCGGAGCACGATAGGTTGCGGGTTCGACGCAGGGAATGTCACTCATCGTGATCGACTGAGGCGTCATCCGTTGGGGGCCAGTGCCTTGGACGGCCGGCTCGCAGGAAGTCCCGGTACTCATCCTGAGTGACACCCTCGTTGACCCAGCGGCCACGAACGGCTCCAGTCCGAGCCTCCGCAAGGGCGACGGCGTCGGGTGCCGCCATCACCTTGGCGATCTCCCGACCGAACTCCTCGTCCTCATCGTCGGCATCGAGCGGAGGGAACTCCCCGAGGTCGCAGAAGCCCTCACTGCCCACATCTGCCGCCGTGTGCAGGACATCCTTGAACCCCGAGTGCGTTGGCACGACCTCAACCCAGCTGATGCCGAGGGTGTCGGCATCACCAGCAGGACCGAGGAACTGTTCGACGGATCGGCCTCGGCCCAGGGCGCCGAAGACGAAAGACTCCACTAGCCTCGCCGTTTCGGTTGGTGTGATGAGGCGTGGCTGAGGGGTCGAGTGTCTCGTGGCGATGGGATTTCGGTGCTTGGGCATGGTGGAGTCCCGGCGCGCTGGTCGGGTTCTCCAAGGTCTTTCGGTTGCGGCGGTCGGGGGTTTACCGGTCAGCCGATGGGTCGGGGCAATGCCGCGAGGCGGTGGAAGGCGTTGGCGCGGACGGCGCGCAGTTTGAGTACGGCTTCGGCGCCGGAGAGGCCCCAACGGGCGCCGGTGATGTCCAGGCGGTCTTTGGCCAGGTGGCGGCATGCTCTCTCGATAATGCCGGTGGCGATCGGCCAGCCGCGTCCCAGAGCGGTGTCGTAGCGCAGGTGTTCGGCCTTGCTGGTCAGGTAGTTCACGGCGTCGTCGATGCCCTTGCGCTTGGTGCCGCGCAGTCTTGCGGCTCGGGCGGCCGCTTTGAGCGCGGCGGCGGTCTGCTGAACGCCACCGGCCAGGAGGGTGCGGGCGTGGCGGGCGACCCATGCTTCGGCGGAGGCGTCGCCGGTGTCGTGCAGGCACCAGGCCGCTCGCCACAGATATTCGAGCACGTGGATCAGGTCGACGAAGATGTGGATGTCCGCGCGCGCTGTTCTGCTTCGGTCTTGATGAGGTCGACCGGACGGGCCGTCACGCGTCCCGCAACAGGAGATCGTGTGCTCGGCAACCATTTCGTCTGCCCGTTGGTCATGTGATCGGGGTTCATAGGGCCCTGACAGCAAAGAACAACACTGGAACGGGGATGCATGACCCAGGCGGAGCACAGGGGACGGGTCGACGTGGCCACGAGGCGTGGGAACGAGGGGGCGGTCGCACCCAATGTGCCGCTCCCGATGGCGGCGCCTGCGGGGCGGGTGATCGTGGCCAGGCCGGCCGTCCGCAGGGACCGGCTCGCCGCGCTGGACGGCCTGCGGTTCCTGGCGGCGCTGGCGGTGGTGCTGTTCCACTTCGTCGGCCAGACCCCCTGGTCGATGATCACGATCTGGGGCCGCCCTTATCGGAGCACGTTCCCCGAGGCTCATGGGTACTTCGCCTACGGCCGGCTCGGCGTCGACCTGTTCTTCCTGATCAGCGGGTTCGTCATCTGCATGAGCGCATGGGGGCGCACCCCGCGACTTCTTCATCTCGCGCGTCACCCGCCTGTACCCGATGTACTGGATCGCGATCGTGGTGTCGGCGTGCGTCATCTACCTGACCGACAGCCCGTTCGGGCACCCCAACCCGCGGCTGCTCTTCGCGAACTTCACGATGTTGCAGACCCCGCTCGGCGTGGACAACCTGGACTCGGTCTACTGGACGCTCTGGCCGGAACTCTGCTTCTACCTCACCTTCGCGGTCGTGGTGTGGAAGGGCCTCAGCTACCAACGGGTCGTGATTTTCTGCGGGTTGTGGACGGTCGCCGCGGTGCTGGCGCCCGGCGCCCGGATCCCGTTGCTCTCACTGATGGTCAACCCGACGTCCGCCCCGTACTTCATCGCGGGCATGGCCTTCTACCTCATGCACCGGTACCGGCCGACACCGCTGCTGTGGGGCATCGTCGCCATGTCGTGGCTGCTGGCGCTGCACTTCCTGCTGGCACCCGGCGGCGGCCGCAACAACTGGGACACCTGGGCACCTTGGCGCGGCTGGCTGATCGTGGTGACCACGGTGTTCTTCCTGCTGATCGCCGCCATCGCACTCGGCTGGACCCGCTGGATCCGCTGGCGCGGCCTGACCGTCGCCGGCACTATGACCTTCCCGCTGTATCTGCTGCACGACACCATCGGCATGACCATCGCGCACTACTACGGCGACCGGGTCGCCCCCTGGGCCCTGGTCGGGGTCACGGTGAGCGCGTTGATCGTCCTGGCGTACCTCGTGCACCGGTTCGTCGAGCGGCCGATCGCACAGGCCATGCGGCGCTGGCTGAACACCGCGGCGTTCGGTCTGCAGCCGCCGACGCCGCGCCGCTGAACGGACGGTGTCCCGTCCTGCCCGCTGCCTGAAACGGTGAACGCGATGCAGGACTGGCTCGGGAGGGACGAACGTCAATGGGTGCAGATCTTGTGAGGGTGCCTCGTTGGGGTGATTCGCAGGGGTTTGGGATGTGGCCGGTCGTGTCGGCTTCTACCGTCGCCGGGGTCGAGCCCGCCGTGAGGCGTGCGGGTGCTGAGCAAGGGTGGGTGTGCGGTGCCGTCGTTGATCGAGACTCTTACCCTCGCCGTTTCGGTTGGGGTGATGAGGCGTCGCCGAGGGGTAACTGCCGGGTGGCCGAGGTGATTTCGGTGCTCGGGCATGGCGGAGTCCCGGCGCGCTGGTCGGGTTCTCCAGGGTCCTTCGGGTCGTGGCGGGCGGGGTTTGCCGGTCAGCCGGTGGGACGGGGCAGTGCGGCGAGGCGGTGGAAGGCTGTGGCCAGTTCGTTTCTCCAGGGCCAGGTCGCCGATATCCGCAAGCGCAGACGGCGGCCGCCGCGGGTGAGGCGTGCGGCGACGTGCAGCAGCCGGTAGCGGAGCTTCTTCGGCTCGGCAGCCGCGAGTTCGCCGCCCAGCAGCAGGACACGCAAGGCCAGCAGATCGATCGCTGCGAGGCTGAGTTCGAGCCAGACGGCGTTGATGGCGAAGTCGCGGGAGGGGCAGCGGCCGAAGCCGGTGGTCTTGCCGCACTGGATGTGGTCCTCGACGCATGCATGCCCGCGGTGACGGACCTCCAGGAATTGGGCGGAGCCGCCATCGCAGTACGGGGTGTCGGTGAGGAACACCTGGTGGCGCAGGCCCTCGTCCTGATCGAACAGGGACAGCTGGGCTCCGGGGTGCGGACGGTCCCGGCGCACGATGATGCGGGTGCCGACGGGGTAGCCGGTCAGGTCGACCATGCCGGTCAGCTCGGTGACCTCGGCGCCATCACGCAGCGTCCCGTCCTGGCTAAGGGCGGGATGCCAGAGGCAGTCGGGCATGGCCCGGACAGCGCGGCGGACCGGCTCGGTGATGGCGTATCCGACCGAGAAGAAGGTACGGATTCCCCGTTTCTGCACGTCGCGGACGTGGGCGAGGAAGGCTTTCGCGGATCCGGCACTGTCGGTGCGGATCAGGATGTCGGTGCCGTGCCGGTGGGCGTCGGGGATCTGCGCGAGCGCCTGGTCGAGCACCGTGACGTGGTCGGCGGCGGCCAGTGCCTCGCCGGTGTTGGCCAGGAAGCACAGCAGCGGGTGGAAGCCGAAGCCGCCCTTATAGGTGGGTGCGGCCTGCTGTTTCTCGGAGTGGCAGGTGATCAGCGTGGCGTCGAGGTCCAGGACCAGCCCGGGCAGAATGCGTCCCGCGGCCCGGGCTGCGGGTATGCCCTCGCCGTGCCCCGCGGCCTGCAGCCAGGCGACTTCCCGGGCCTGGGCGCCGGCCGAGCGCAGCGACGCCAGTGTCCTCTCGTCGGTGTCGGCGAGCAGCCGCCAGGCCGTCGGGTTCGAGGCGACGGGGCCGAACACCCCTGCCTGGTCCCGCAGTACAGCCAGATCCGCGATGGCCTCGCCGCCGTCAGCGAGCATCACCGCCAGGTCGGTGGCGATCCGGCCCGGATCACGCCCGGTCCCACGCGGCCGAAGCGGCCTGAGAGCGGCGGAGTACGCGGCGCTCAGCCCGGTGACATCAGCGAGATCCGCCAGCAACCGTGCCCCGGCATGCCCGATCGCCCCCGAACCATCAGCAGTGACATGGACCTTGGGACGCAACCCGATAGCCTGCACGTAGAAAGTGCCCTCCGCCTGGACCGACAGAACCCCTCAGCAAGGTTCATCGTCCCAGGTCAGGAAGGCACTTTCGCATTTCCGCCCCGGAGTCAGCCGTCCCCAAGTGAAACGGCGAGGCTAGGTAGCGCACCTGGACAACCTAGCGGCCCGGACACCTTCACCCAGAGGCCCTTTCGCCAGCTCTTCCTTGGCTACGTGCGTCACTGCAAGGCCACTCACAAGGCAGCGCGCTCCACTCGCAAACGGCTGTGCTCCGCCACAGCCAACGTGTGACTGGGTGCTCCACTTGGCCACTCTGAGCGTCCTGGTTGGCCGGACGGGGCAAGCGGTTCGGCAACCGAGGCATCGCCGACTGGACGGCGGAAGCTCAGAGCGGGGCGAGGATCATCAGGATCTCGTCGCGATCGTCCCCTGGGGCGAGCCGGAGGGCGCCCGGCCACCGGCCGACTTCCTTCCAGCCGAGCCGCCCGTAGAAGTCTTCCAGGCCAACGCCACCGCGGGCTGCGAGGCGCAGCTGTTCCAGCCCCATCTCGTCCCGGGCGATCCTGCGCACTTCATTCATGAGTGCGAGCCCGATGCCGCGCCCGCGTACGGCGGTGCGGGTCTGGACGTGGTGGAGGGTGCCCCAGTGCGAGATCAGCTCGAACCTGTCGCGGCGGAGGCAAAGCCAGCCCGCGAGTTTCCCATCCAAGGTCGCCGTGAGAAGTCGGTTGCTGTCCGGGGAAAGCAGGTCGATGATCCGGGCGAGGGTCGGAGCCACCGTGGCGGCATCGACCGGCGGAAAGGGGAAGCCAGCTGCGCCGCCCGCGTTGGTGACCTCGACCCAACACTCGGCAAGGGCGCGCTGGAGCTGGGGCGTGACGTCGCTTGGAGTCGTGAGCTGCTGGAAGGTGAGGGAGTCGGCGGCCATCACGAGATCATGGCACCCACCTCTGACACTCCAGTGCGCGCCCTGGAGTGGGCCTGTGTGATCGGCGCCTGCCTCCCCGGATGCAGCCTGAGCGCCACAGTGGCCATGTGGAGCGCTCAGTCACACAACGTCACAGTGGCGGGGGCAGCGCCGATTCACTCTTTCGAACACCTGTGCGATTATGAGTTATGGTGGATACCTGGAGAGGTCACAGGTCAGGGGAGGGACACGCGGAGACAGGAGGTGCAGAGCCGTGGATTTACTCATCTGCACGTCGCCTCCGGCTACTCCGCCCGCTACGGCGCCTCGCTCCCCCACACGCTCATGCAGCGCGCCGCCGAGCGCGGGATGACGACGCTCGCCCTGACCGACCGGGACACCGTCGCGGGCACGGCCCGCTTCGCCAAGGCCGCAGCCGCCGCGGGCATACGGCCCCTCTTCGGCGTCGACGTCGCCGTCGCCCCGATCGCCCCGCCCACCCCGTCAGCTGGACGGGCCCGGACGCCGGTCCGCGGCGGCGCGTGCTGGCAGTGAGGGCAGGCGATGTGCTTGAGGAGATGGCCTGCTCGATGCGTCAGAACGCACTCGTAGCAGTCGAGCCCGCGCAGCCTCACAGCCGGGATTTCGGTACGTCGACCTCACATCGTCCGCCGGGCCCGCTCGCACGCCGCGTCGCAGCCCAGTTCGTACTCGAAGCGTGCCGGCTCGGTGATTCGAGTCAGCGGTGGTCGACGTAGGCGACGAGCCCGCCGACGGTCAGGCCCAGCGCGCATCCGCGGCGGAAGGACTCGTAGCGCATGACCGGGGTGTGCTGGGCGTCGGTCATCGCGTACGGTGCGCGGATCCCCAGTTCCACGCCGCACAGGCACACGACGTAGCCGTGACGCAGGGCGGCGGCCTCCCACTCGGGGTCGTGCGGGACCCAGGTCCGGGAGTAGATCTCACCGTCGGGCGTCCGCAGTTCCAGCCGGGAGTAGGTGTATCCGTAGCACTCCTCCAGTTTTGGCTGTTCATCGGGTATCTCGTGCAGCTCCCATCCGGGGATCGAGGGCAGGTCGCAGAAGACCTCGGGCGGTAGGCGCCTCATGCCGAACAGGATGGCGCCTTCGAGCTGCGGTTCCTCGGGTATCTCGTCGAGCGAGGCTCCCTTCGGCACGACGTACCCGAAGTAGCCCACGCCCACGGCATGCCTGAACTCGAAGAGGGCAGTGGGCATGCGGGGTGTCTGTGCGGGATCGATGGTGATTGTGCCTTCCGCGGTCTCCAGGCCCCCCAGCACGCACTCGAGCTGCAGCGCGGGGTCGTCGCAGAACAGGATCTGCCCGAGGTCGTCGACCTGTTCGAACTGATACCAGCTCATCTCCTGCAGCCCTTCGGTTGGTTGCGGTTCCGCGTCCGCGAAGCAGACGACTCAATGTTGAACCATCCTATTGAAGGATCGTTGAACAATCCATACATTGAGCGCGTGCACCATCAGGCCGGCGGTTTCGTCGAGAGCAGGGGTGAGGGTGAGCGCGGAGGAAGCAGGCACAGGGCGGACAGGCGTGGCTTGGCGGGTGCTGGTGGGCGCCGCGAGCACCGGCGCAGCGTTGGCGCTGTGGGCGATCGTGCGCACAGCCGTCGTCGCGCACGCCCGGTGGATCGACGTGCTGTGCGCGCTGGTGATCCTCCTCGGCTGCGTGTTCTTTGGCACGTGCTGGTACTTGGACATCCGGTGGCTGCTGTGTGCGGTGTGCCTCCTCGGGGTGCTGTTCCTGCAGAACAAGGAGCTGGATCAGCAGGTACTGCACCAGCACGGGCGTACCGAACACGTCAGGGTCCGACAGATTCAGTGGTCCGCCGGCGACGGCATGGGTGACAGCGCCCACCTCTACACGGTCACCGTCCTCGACGGCCCACCGCTGGCTCCGATCGAGGAGAACGGGCTCATGGGCTGGAAGTGGGTGGTAGGCGGCACTTACACGGTGACCGTCGATCCGCAGGGCATTGCCCCGCTCAGGCGGGGGGACAAGCCCGGGCCCCCGGTGATCCAGCAGTTCCTGCAGATCCCGCTCGGCCTCGGCCTGACCTTCGCCCTGTGGCGGCCCGCAGGGCTGCTCCTGCGCCGACAACGCGTCCCGTCAGCCGGACCCACTCAGCCATAGGGGGCTGTGACTGAGCGGCGCCGGGGCGCCGGCAATCTCACCCGCTGGTCGCGGGAGTGTGGATGGTCGGCGTCGTCTCGGTTGATCCGGTCCCGCTCGCTGTCGTGACGACCGGCCTAAAATACGCCGACTTTTCGAGCTTTCTGTCACCCACGGCGGTCCCAGTCCTCGTGACAAAGCGCCAACCGCGGCGATCGCGAGCACGGGCGACTTGTGCCACAGGACTTCCGGGGGTCGGGACCGGCGCCAAAGTCATCGCCTCGACCTGGACGTCGATGCGTGCCTGATCGGCGTCCACTTTCAGGAACACGTCGCCGACGCGCAGGGTCGCGCGCTCGGAATGGGCGCCTACGACCTTGACCTCCTCCATGGCGACCAATATCCCGGATGACCGTCGACGTCGCCGGGTCTATCGCGTGCGATTGCGCGGCTGACTGCATCCCGCTGCCCGGCGGCCTCGTGCACGGCACCGACCGCTGACCAGGCCAAGCCCAGCACTTTTGTTAGGAGTCCTTACCGAGGCCTCCGGGCGGGACCCCGCTGTGTCCCCGCTCGCCTCGTTTCGTGCTGGAGCACAAAGCGATGCGGGGACGACCCGACTGCAGGTAGCACCACGGCGTATGAGGACGTCGTGGGCCTGCTGAACCCCAACCTGCGCCTCCTCTCCGCCCACCTGATCGCCCGGCCTCGGTGACCGAGCTGGACGCCGCACCGTTACCCACGAGCTCTGCGATCAGGAGTGCCGGAATCCGCGGTTGGGGTCGCGGCCCTGGTCGAACGGGGCGAACCACTCGTTCGGGGCGAGGTTGACCATGCCCATGGCCTGATGGATGCCGTTGCCGGGGTCCTCGATGCCGTCGAGGGTGTTGTCGAACAGCATCAGCACGTCGTGGTCCTCTTTTCCGAACGGGCGACTGGCGGCATTGATGCTGACCTGGAGTAACGCGTCGCGTAAGCGTCCGGGACGTACTCAGCGCACGCTGGAGGACCTGTTCTCCTACGCCGACGCCGAAGGCGTGAAGCTGCGGCTCGACGGCACCGAGGTGCAACTCCGCCGCCCACAGTGCAGGCCGCCCGGGCCGCAAGGCGTTCGTCTCCGGCAAGACCTGGATGCCGTGGTCGGAGCGGGCTTGACCTTGACGCTGGGTCAACCCTCCATCCTTCCGGCAGGGGTGTCCTCGCAGACGCGTGGAACAGCTCCGCAAAGGAGGCAGATGACCATGACGACCCAAACGATCGCCGGTCCGGCGATGCGCGTGCAGGGTCTGGAGAAGTCGTACGGGAAGCTCGAAGTGCTGCGCGGTGTGGACTTCGACGTGGCGCCGGGCAGCATCTTCGCCCTGCTCGGCTCCAACGGGGCGGGCAAGACCACGACCGTGAGGATCCTCGCCACGCTCCTGAAGGCCGACGCGGGGATAGCGAGCGTCAATGGCTTCGACGTCGCCACGCAACCGGCGAACGTGCGGGAGTCCATCAGTCTCACCGGGCAGTTCGCGGCCGTCGACGAGATCCTCAGCGGTCGGGAGAACCTCGCCCTCGTCGCCAGGCTGCGCCACCTCAAGGACCCGGGCGCGATCGCGGATGACCTGCTGAGACGTTTCTCGCTGAGCGAGGCGGGCGCGCGGCGAGTGTCCACGTATTCGGGTGGGATGCGCCGTCGGCTGGACATCGCGATGAGCCTCATCGGGAATTCGCCGGTGATTTTCCTGGACGAGCCGACGGCCGGACTCGACCCCGAGGCGCGCATCGAGGTGTGGGATGCGGTCAAGGAGCTCGCCGGCCACGGGACGACGGTGCTGCTCACCACGCAGTATCTAGACGAGGCCGAACAGCTGGCCGACCGGATCGCGATCCTCCACCAGGGTCGGATCATCGTGAACGGCACACTCGCCGAGCTCAAGCAGCTCTTCCCGCCCGCCAAGGTCGAGTACGTCGAGAAGCAGCCGACTCTGGAGGAGATCTTCCTCGCGGTCATCGGCGGCGGCGACAAGAGCGACACCACTGGCACGACAACTGGGGGACAAGGATGACCGCGTACTTCTTCAGCGACACTGCCGCACTCACGGGGCGAACCCTGCGCCATGTCACACGCAGCATGGACACCATCATCACGACCGCCATCACACCGGTCGCCATGATGCTGATGTTCGTCTACGTGTTCGGCGGCGCCATTGATACCGGGTCGGTTTCGTACGTGAACTACATGCTGCCCGGCATCCTGCTCATGACCATCGCATCGGGCATCTCCTACACCGCGTACCGGCTGTTCACCGATGTGAAGAGCGGGATCTTCGAGCGATTCGAGTCCATGCCGATCGCGCGGTCGGGTGTGCTGTGGGCCCACGTCGTCACCTCTCTGGTCGCCAACCTGATCGCGCTCGTGCTGGTGGTGGGCGTCGCTGTGCTCATGGGCTTCCGCTCAGGGGCAGGAGTGTCGGCATGGCTCGCGGTCGCCGGCATCCTGCTCTTGTTCACCCTGGCGCTGACCTGGCTCGCCGTGATCCCCGGGCTCTCCGCGTCGTCGGTCGAGGGAGCGGGCGCGTTCGCCTACCCGCTCATCTTCCTGCCGTTCGTCAGCTCGGCGTTCGTGCCCACAAAGACGATGCCTGGCCCGGTGCGCTGGTTCGCCGAGCACCAGCCGGTGACGTCGATCGTCAACACGATCCGTGCTCTGTTCACAGGGCAGCCGGTCGGCGACGACATCTGGATCGCGCTCGCGTGGTGTGTGGCCATCCTCGTCGTGGCGTACGTCTTCGCGATGGCCGCCTATCGCCGGAAGATCGCCTGAGGCAGGCTGGGACCCATGCTCACCATCAGCCAGCTGGCGACGTACGCCGGGGTGACGGTACGGGCGGTACGCCACTACCACAAGATCGGGCTGCTGCCCGAGCGCGACCGGTCCGGGTACCGGACCTACGACGCCGCCGCGGTCGTGCGACTGATCCGGATCCGCAACCTGGCTGATGCCGGCGTACCGCTGGCCAGGGTGCAGGAACTCCTCGACGCCGGCCCGGAGGAGTTCGCCGGTGGTGTCCAGGAGATCGACAAGGATCTGCGCGCTGAGATCCGGCGGCTGCAGGACACTCGCAGCCGACTCGCCCGGCTCGCCGCCGGAGAGCACCTGGCGCTCCCGCAGAGCGTCGTGGACTACCTCGACCGGTTGCGCGGTCTCGGCGTCGGGGAGCGGTACATCGAGCTGGAGCGGGATGCCTGGATCATGATCGCTGCGCAGGTGCCGGACCTGATCGACTCCGTGATTGCCAAGAAGCACGAGGAGCTGGACGACCCCGACATGGTGAGGCTCTACAGCTTCTTCACCGGGGAGCCCGACTGGCTGGCCGGCGATCCACGGATCGTCGAGGTCGCCGACATCCTAGAGCGCCTGATGATTCGCGCCGTGGAGGCCGGCGAGGTGGGTGCCGACGGCTTCGACGATCAGTTCGTCGCCCTGATGGACTCAACCATGCTTGAGTCCGCACCGGGCGCCGAACTGGTGTTGGCGATTCTGAACGAGCGTGGCTGGAGCGGCTGGACCCGCATCGAGCGAGTGCCTGCCGACAGGCTCAACACTGAGCTGCCACCTTCTTGAGAAGCCGTCTCTCAACCGATCTTGGAACGTGCAAGTCAAACAGAAAGCATTGGGGGGAGGTTGGCGGCTGCGTACTCGTCCGCCACGTGGAACACACTGGCACAACGTGGGCACTCTGCGCGGCCCATGAGATACGTGATCCCCTCAGCCAGTCGGTCCTGGCCGTCACGGACTGCGAGGTCGTACATCCACCGCCCCATGCCGTGCAGCTCCGCAACGGATACCGGCCGCAAGTCGCGCCGGTCGACATCGCCCGCGTCCCAGTCCCGGCAGGCCGAGTAGTACCCGTATCCGCCGATGGCGATGGTCACATTCAGGGAGCAGTGGGGACAGGCCACCTCGTAGAAGTCGTCGCTGAAGTCACCGAGGGCGGCACTCCAGTGGAACTGCCCCTCGATCGCGAGGAGGGTGCGAAAGCCCCAGATGTAGTCGGCCGGACGCGTTTGGAGACGCTGGTCCACCAGTTCCCGCAGCTCCGCGATGGCGTCGGGGCTCTCCACGAACATGCGCTCGCCCTGGTCGTCCGTCATCGCGCTGCGCACGATCGCCCCGGCCATCTCCAGCGCTTGCGTTTCGCTCCGGGCGAGCGCGACCAGACGTGGCAGCGCGCCGAGACTCCCTGGGACGAGGGTCTCTCCCTCGATGCACAGCATGGTCCATAGCTCGAGCCACACGCTCTCGCTGCCGGCCCCTGCCTCTACCTGATCCAGCAGTACGGGCAGGAGCTCGGCGGTCCGAGGTACGTACGGGCGCCCCCACTTCGTCACCCCCACATTCAAGCGTGCCGAGAACCACCCCAAAGGCGGAGCTCCACGACCGCATCAGCTGGAGCGTGTCCCTCACGTGACCTATGTGGCGGGGTACACCGGGCAACCTCCCGGTCGGGTGATTTCCGGGCGTAGCCACTCATCAACGAGAGGAAGTCGTCTCTTGGAGTTCGAGGATTTGTGCTTCGAGGTCAGCGATGCGCTTGTCGGCGAAGCGCAGGTTCGACCTGGCGCCTTCAAGACGTTCTTGCAAGGTGCGGTGTTCCCGGGTGAGTTGCTGCACACGGCGCTTGAGCGTGATGTTCTCGGAGGTCAGGGCCTGAACCGACTCCCCCGGAACCATCTGGTCGAGGTCACAGAGCTTTCCCATCAGCTCGCCGATCTGCTGCCGTTGCGCGAAGACCTCCTTCTGCGTGCGGCCGAGTTCGGCCTCCGCGTTCAGCGCGCGTTCGCGCCAGGACGCTTCGATCTGCTCGTGCTCGGCCTGGGCTGCTCGGAGCCGGTGGGTGCGGCTGCCGTCGACTGCATTGCTCACGAGCGCGCGGGCCTTGGAGTTCTCGTAGAGGAACGTGACGGACACGCCGGCCCGTTCTGCGACGGCCCGGACGGTCAGCCGACCGCGCTCGCGGCGAAGCTGACCGATGGCCTTCTCGACCTGCGCGAGCTTCTGCGCGGTCTGGCGGCGGCGTGCGTCGATCGCTGCCGTAGTGGCGTGAGGTTTCATGCAGCCTCGCCCTCCGTGTCGAGTTCCGCGAGCTCACGCGCCCGGAACGTCGTGCTCCAGACCCGCCCGAAGTAGTCCTGCGGGCGGCGGAGGTCGAGCGAGAGCGCCTCTTCAAGGAGCCCGAAGCCCTCCAGGGCCTTCTCCAGGCCGGCGATCGCACGGGCCGTGGGTTCGAATACCTCGTGCAGATAGTCGGCGGTCGCGCTGTCCGGCGCTCGCTCGGCGAGCATCCGCCACTGCTCGCGCTTGCGGTGCCAGTAGACGAGGTCCGCTCCGGACATCACGAACTCCTGGCAGCTGTGGCAGTTCAGACCCCATGGACATGCGTCACCGTTGACGACGGGCTGGAAGGTGCAAAAGCCGCCCTCGGCGGGCGTGGATCTGCGGGTGAGGTCGATGGCCAGGGCCTCGGCTTCCGCGCGTGTCAGCGGCTCACCGCCCGCCAGGAGGACTCCGGGCTCGGCGGCTCCGGGGCCGCCGACCCAGACCGCCTCAAGAGCGGCGTTGAGCACGGGATCGGTGTTGGCGATGTGGACGTAGTGCTCGGCCATCGCCTCGGAGATCTGGCCGAGGTAGCGCTTGACGTGCGTCAGGTTCGCACCGGCCCGCAGCAGATTGGTGGCCAGCGTGTGGCGAGCCTGGTGGGGAACCGCCCCGCCGAGGTCGAGGCCCTTGACCCAGGTACTGAACTGCGTCGAAAACCATCCGTAGGAGACGCCCTTCAGGCCCCGCCTGTTGGAGGTCGCGCGGGGAAAGAGCGCCAGTTCCAGCCGGTCGGTGGCGGATGGCAGGCGGCCGTTGCGCTGGATGAAGCGGTCGATGGTCTCCGCCTGCCTGGACTCCAGCTGCTGGAAGAGCCGTTCGGAGATGCGGATGCCCTCGTCGAAGTTCCCGACCTTCGTCTGGTCGTGCCAGAACATCGGGATCTTCCCGTGCCGGTCGATGCACTCCAGACGGAGGTTGAGTACCTCGCTGCAGCGGCGGCCGGTGACGACGAGGGCCTCCCAGACATCCCGCAGCCCGCGGTCGTCGCAGTCCAGAGCCTCGAGGTCCGCGAGGCTCTGCGCAGAGGCCAGGGCCTTGGCGACGTCGTCGGAGAACGGCTTGCGGCGACCGACCTTCTTCTGGACCCGGGGCAGGACGACGATGAAGGCCCGGTCCAGGCCGATCCGGTCCGCCGCCCCGGTCTCCAACGCGTCGCGAAGCAGCCGCCGAGCTCCGTTGAGGTTGTCGCAGGCGATGCCGTCCGTCATCACGCTGGTGCCGTTGCGTCCTTGCTTGCGAAGCCCGAGCGACTCCAGACCGTGCTGGGCGCGATGCCGCTGGTCGGCGATGAAGTCGACCATGTGGGTCTCGGTGAGTGTGGTGGGGTCGTGGCCGCCACCGGGAGCCTGCGCCTGCAGGAAGGCGGACAGCTCGATGCAGCCGCGGCGTCTGGCGTCGAAGGGGTTGCGGGAGCGGGGCGGCTTGGCGGTGAGCTCGGCTGCCAAGTTGTCCCAGAGCAAGTCGCGGAGCCACCGCTGCGAGATCTCGGTGAGGTCGATGTGGCTCTCGGTGTGCGGGAAGCGGACTCCGAAGTGTTCGGTCTCGATGAAGCCGGCGTCCTTGGTGTCCTCGCGGGTGAAGTAGATCAGCCGCAGGTGCTTGAGCATCGCCTTGGCGACATACCGGCCCTGCTGAGGGCAGGCGTCCAGGTCAAGGTCGACCAGAGTGTTCACGTCCTGTTCCCGGCAGGAGTCGGCGGCGGCCTGGGCCCAGAGCAGCGGCCAGCAAGCTCCTTCCTCAGCGCCTTGGGCGTGGTGGACCATAGCCCACTGGATCTCCGCCTTGGCCAGGGGCCGAAGCCCCTTGAGGGACAACCTTCCGTTCGCCCGGCGATGCCGAATCACGCACTGCGTGCACCACCGGCGGAACCGTTCCTCGTCGGTGAAGAGGAGCTTCGGTCGTCCGCCCTTTGCCAGTATCCGGGACCAGTTCGTCTCCATGTGGGCGCCGCCCGGCCGGCCATCACGGCGGTACTGCCTCTCGTGCCGATAGCACAGGCAGAGCGGGGAGCCGGCACGCTCGGCGCAGCCCGCAACCCGGCAGTCACCGAACGCGGGATAGGCTCTGGCGGCGGCCACCCACGTCTCGAAGGCGAGTGGGTGGCCTGTCCGTTTTTCATGATCCCTGCGCCGCTGGTCCCACTGATGCTCGTGGAGGTAACACAGCTGGTTGCCACTGAACGCGGGGATATCCGGGCAGACCAGGCAGTCCGGGGTGACGTGCCAGGAGGAGGCAGACTTCAAGGGCTCGGCGACGTGAAGGAATTCGGTGACGTTCCCGCCGTTGTTCCGCAGCTCGAACCACTGCCGCTTGTGAGCCTGGCAGAACTCCCGGCCGGAGTCCGAAGCTCTTTGGCAGCCCCCGACCTTGCAGAGCCAGCCGTAGGCGGGATGGTGCCCCGGGACGATGATGACGTCTTCGCGGAAGAGCGGGTCAAAGGTGGGCGCCGCGATCAGGGCCCGCAGCAGTTCCAGGCGGTCGGATGTCGTCCGCGATCTCGCGGTCCCGTTCGGCGCCGTGCTGATGAGGTGGAGCGATTTCATTCCTCACCCCAGACGCTCTTCAGCGCGGTCGTGAACTCTGGCGAGTGCAGGTCGGGGTGGCCGTAGACCTCGTCGACCATCTGCATCGAGGCCCAGTTTCCGGCCGCCTTCGCCACCAAGGGCTTGCCGCCGGAAGCGTCCATGACGTCGTTGGTGAACTGATGACGAAACGCCTTGGGCGTGATCCGCCCTGGCAGCTGTGCCCTGCGGCCGGCCCGGCGGAGCATCCCGCGTGCCGCGTCCGCCGTCCACGGCTCCCCGCGGTGCGGGCCGGCCAGCTGGATCAGGAGCATGCCGTGCCCCGCGGCGTACTTCGCGTACTCCGTCGTCATGTACTGGAAATAGGTGCCGATCATCGCGGGGCTGACCCGGTAGATCTCCCCGCCGGTGATCACCCCATCGACCATCGACCAGTCAGGCTTGATCTTCGCCGCCGCCTTGTTCGGGTTGCCCCATCGGTGGCAGACGTGCAGGTGAGGACTCTGACACTCGTTGCAGGCCGCGTTGTCCCGCAGATGCAGATCGACCAGATGCAACCCGGTCAGACCGCCGATCCGCAAGCTGGTGTCCGACAGCCACCGCACGACCATCGCGTCGCGGGCCGTGGTCACCTCGTCCAACAGCTCCGGCTTGGCCCCCTCGGGCAGCATCTTCGGATGCCGGCGCCGGGCCGGCCGCGCGGGCGCCAGAGGATTGGTCGGCATCGACTTCTTCACGTGCCCCAGCAGGGCCCGGTCCCGGTCCACCTTGGTCGGCAGACGCTCCGCCGAGAACGCCGCCACCAGCTCGGGGTTCGAGCCGCTCCGCGAGCACGTGCGCAGATAGAAGCCCTTCAAGCACGCGGCCGCGACCTGGAGGGCCGACGCCCCGTACGGCCGTTTCGGCGGCGTCCGCCACGGCTGCCCATAGGGCATCGGGACCCTGGCGCCCACCGCCCCCATGTAGCGCTGCAGGTCCAGCATCGTGATGGTCTCGCTGGTCAGATCCTCACGGACTCGCCACCGCAGGTGATCAACCAAGGCGTAGGCGTACGTCTTCTGTGTTCCCGACCCCTCGAACGGCCGCAGGTAGTCGTCCGCCTCCTCATCAACGGATCCACCCGGCCAAAGGATCGCGTACGACACCCCACCACCCGCCCGCTTGAGCACCTGTACTCGTAGGTCATCAAGCACCACCCGGCTTCGCGCCACCCCGACCTCCCCGGCCGTCGCCCTCTCCGTGAAGTAGGCAACGGAAGCAGTCGGTTAACCGGAACGGCATGAGCCTACGAAGGGACCAAACGAGTGACGCGGACACTTGGAGAGTGGTTGGAAAAATCTTGGAAAAGGACGTCGGAGCAGGCATCCCAGTCGAAATCCTGACGTTCTTCGGGCAGGGCCGCCACGGCGTCGGACACGAGCCGCGGCCGGTTGCGCGTCAGGTCCTGGGCGCGGGCGATACCAAGGTGGAGTGTCATCTCCTCGCTGGTGCTGCGCAGTTCGACTCCGTCGGTGGACGCGCAATCGGCGGCCAGATCGTCGAAGGCCCGGGCCATCTGCCGCCGCCAGAGACGGTCTTGGTGCCAGGTCACCCGCGGCAAGGAGCCGAAGAGCCCGTCGGCGCCCCGCTGGAGCGGCTGGTCACCCAGCGTGGACACTTCCTGCCATGCCTGGTCCGACAGTTCCTGAAGGGCCAGGCGCAGAACCTCGCGGGTGCGGGCGGTGAGTACCTCGTCCCCTTCTTCGCCTTCCTCGTCCCAGTCGTCGTTCCAGGGGTCGGCTCCGCCGTAGCGGGCGCGGGAGCGCAGGTGCTCGCGCACCCGGTGCGCGGACTCCTCGGGGGCGGCGAGCGACGTGTCGATGATCAGCAGCTCGTCGGAGAACGCCTCGGCGCTCAGCAGTACGCCCGCCTCTGCGAGGAGGGCCTCCTCTGTGTCACCGGAGACACGAGGGAGGACCACGGCGAACGGGTTGTCCGCCAGTCGGTCAATGACGCTGGATGTCAGGGCGGCGACGACCTGGGGATCGTCCCAGGGCGCGGCGATGTGGAGGTTGTCGATCACGAGGACGCTGCCCGGGAGGTCGACGAACTCTTCGAACTCCGGGCGGAATTGACCGGCGGCATCGAGGAGTTGCTCCGCCACCACCGCGGCGAAGGACTGCTCGTCGGCCATGCGCTGGCGAAGGTTGTGGCCCTTCCAGTACAGGCCGCGTGTAGCGCGCAGACTGCCCACCGTCTCGTCGTCGGCAAGGAGGGCGATCTGCCAGGTCTGGACGCCCTCCGCGGCGGGGTCGATAAGCCGGTGGACATGCCGGACCAGCCTCAGTGTGCTGGGATCCGCCTTGGGCTGGGACCGGGTTGCCTGGTCGGTCATCGACTTCCTCTCGCCGTGCAGGCGCCCGCGACGGGAGCCACGAAACCAGGCTAGCCAGGCGGAACCTCGCCTCGTGCGCCATCAGCACAGACACCGCAGAGCGGCATCCTCCTCGAGTCCGCAGGCCCGGATTCACTGGGCGTAGGAACCCAGGAGCACCCCGGCGAGAAGAAACGGACCGAACGGGATCCTGGTCTCCCGGCCTGCCCGGCCCGCGAGCATGCGTTCGGGCAGAAGAGAGGGGCAGCGGCCGTTGGACGGCGGGTGCCCCTTCAAGTCTCCAGCGAACGTACCAGGTGATCGTCGGCTTGCGGGTGGGGTGTGACTGTCACGCGCTGGTTCGCGCGGCCTCGGCGTAGGTGTCGAAGAAGCGGTCGCCCGTGAGCTTGTGGTCAGCGAGCTGAGTAGCGACGGCCTGTGGTTCGGGGTCAGGGTTTCCAGGTGCGCAGGAAGGAGGCAATCCCCTCGGCGGTGCAGCGCGGGTTGTTCAGCTCGTGGGCGAGTGCGGTGAGCTGTTCGCGGGTGGGGTTGACGGGGATGTTGCTGGCCTCGAGATACATGACGGCGGCGGCGCAGGCGACGGTGAGGTTGGAGCGCTCCAGCCAGCGGCATCGGCCCAGGGTGTGCACCAGGGCAGCGGCGCGGGAGTAGGCGCCGTCGTAGACGGGTGTGTCGAGGAGTTCGCCGCGATGGCGGGCGACGGCGGCGATGGGGACGCCGTAGTCGTCGGCGGCCGGGTCGCGGTGGCCGGCCCGTTCCGCCACTTCGAGGATCCAGGATTCGTCGACGTGCAGGATCACGCGGCGGCGCCCGGCTGCGGCTCGGCGTACGAGGCGTCGAGCTGCTCTTCCAGATCGTTGAGGAAGTCACCGTGCTCATCGATGAGCCGCTGGGCAGCCGTCATGCCGGCGGCGCGGGCACCGGTGGTGTCCTCGATGATGAGCCGCTCCACGTACTTGTTGAAGTCCAGCCGGCGGGCGGCCGCGGCGGCCTTGCCGGCCACGAGCACTTCTTCTTCCAGCCGGACCTGCGTCTGCTTCTTCGCGGAAGTCACACCCTCATGGTAGCAGGGTGGTAGCAGGCGGGGTGCCGCACCTCGAAACGGGGACCCCAGCGCGGCGTACGCCCCCGGGTGGAATGGCCCTCTTCGAGTGAGCGGCCCCGTGGAACGCCAGCCCGCAATGTCTGCTCAGCCCTACGGTGCGCTGATGGCTTCCTATGCGAAGGACCCTCGCTGCAACGTCATGGCCGAGGCCCTCGTCCCGTTGCTGCGCCGCGCCTGTCCCGAGGGCGCCGGCGGCTACGGCGGCTCGTACCAGGTGAATCTGGAGGACGAAGAGGCCGTCGGCCTGGGCGGAGTGGAACTCATCAGGGCCGCGCGCAAGGCGGCCCGTCAGCCCGGCTGGAAGGTCACCACGATCGGGTGGATCGGCACCCGCTTCGGCACGACGGTCGCCGTCCAGGACACCCGGGACGTCCCCGAGGAATTCCGGGCCGTGGTCGACGCGGCGATGGAGGAACGCATGAGTGCCGCGCTTGCCAAGGTGTGGGGCGAGCCGGGCGAGGCTCCTGTCCAGCGCGGCTCAGTCACCCTCATGACGCAGGAGTTCCGCGCGGCGGTCGCCTCGGCGGCGAATGCCTGATCCGACACGGCCTACGGGCCGTGCCCGGCGCAAAGGGGTACCGCATGGCGCGTGAGCGGGTGCGGTGGCCGGTCGTGGTGGACCGGGCGAGAGCGCGTTGGCGGCCTTGATGTCCAGGTAGGGCAGCTCCTCGACGCCAGAGTCGATGGTCCAGGACAGTAACTCCGGTACCGGCTCGAACCACGAGTGCGGCCCGACGCCGGAGAAGAACGTTCCGGGGTGCCACCGCTTGTAGATCTCGGCCGGCACATCGTTGATCGCCCTCCAGGCCGGGTTCCACGGTTCCCAGGACTGCTCGACTGGTGTACCGGGCATGGCAAACCCCTCGTTGTTGTGATCTTGATCGGATGGTTCATTGTCCTCCCGGTCCGCCTGCCCGGTTCGGTGCCGCCATGGCGCTCCGAGGCGCGGGCAGGCCTGAATCCGTCGCTCAGGCGGGCCATGGCAGCGGGGCGGACTCCCCAAATCCCGTAGGGCGGGCGTAGGTTGACCTGCGAGTGATCTTTTTTCGGGGGTGGATGTGGCAGGCCGGGATCTCAGGGACCTGTTCAGTACAAACGACCGCAGCGTGCGGGCTGACGAGGCGTTCACGAACCGGCAGGCGCAGTGGGAGCTGGTCGCGGCCGCGCTCACCGAGCACCTGCGGCGCACCAGCACCCCCGGCTTCAATGTCGAGGACCTCGAAGCGCCCCGCCACAACGTGCTCGTCTTCCACGGGTGGGCGGCATCGGCAAGACCACCCTGTCCAGGAAGCTGGAGGCGACCCTCGCCGACGCCGGGGGGCCGGCCCGCGCAATGGGGCGAACCCACCTGGCAGACCGGCCGGATCCTGCCCGTACGGATCGACCTCGCCCGCTCCGCCGGCACCGACTTCGAGCAGATCGTCCTGACGATCCGGGCCGCCCTCGCCGGGATCGGCCGGCCGCTGCCCGCCTTCGACCTGGCGCTGCGCCGCTACTGGGACGCGAACCATCCCGGCGAGCCGCTGGAGGAGTACATGCGCCGCGGCGGCCTCGCCTCCAAGTTCGGCCAGGCGCTGCCCCAGCAGATGCAGTCCGCACTCGCCGACGTCGCCCAGACGCTGCTGCTGCCCGGCACCGTCGGCTCGGTCGTCGGCCAGGCCACCGGTGCGCTGGTGCGCGCCCTGCGCGAGCGGCGGCAGACCGTCCGCGCGCTCGCCGCCTGCACGCGCCTGGCCGACCTTCTGGAGGCCGAACCTGACCTGGACACGCTCTCCTACCACCCGCACCTGCTGGCGTGGGAGCTCGCCCGCCTCCCCACGGGCAAGCGCGTCACGCCGGTCGTCCTGTTCGACACATTCGAGGACATCGGCGACCGCACCCACCGCGATCTGGAGCGCCTCCTGCAGCGCGTGGTGTGGCTCATGCCCAACGCCCTCTTCGTCATCACCGGCCGCTCCCGCCTGCAGTGGGCCGACCCCGCCCTGCAGGGCCGGCTCGACTACACCGGGCCGGCGGCCTGGCCGGGACTTGCCGCCCCAGCCCTCCCCTCCGCCCGCACCACACCGGGCACCGCCAGCCACGGACGGCAGATCCTGGTCGGTGACTTCTCGCCCGAAGACTGCGACGACTACCTCGCCCGCCGCCTCTCCCGCGAGGGACAACCGGTCATCGGCGACCACATCCGCCAGGTCATCACCTCCCGCTCTCACGGCCTGCCCCTCTACCTCGACCTGGCCGTCATGCGGTTCCTGGAGATCCGCCGCACCGGCCGCACCCCCCCCCGGCCTTCCGACTTCGCCCACGACTTCCCGGCCCTGATCGCCCGCACCCTGACCGACCTCACCACAGACGAACGGCACGTTCTGCGCTCGGTCAGCCTCCTGGACGCCTTCGACCTGGCCCTGGCGACCCGGGCCGCGGGCCTGACGCACGAGGCACCCGCACAGCGGCTGACCGAGCGCCCGTTCATCCGCGAAAACCCCTTCGGGCAGTGGCCGTTCCACCTGCACGCCCTGATCCGCTCCTCCATCCGCAACGCCGACGACCAGACAGACGACCGCTGGTCCGACGGGGACTGGCGCGCCGCAGCCGAGCGGGCGTTCAGCGCGCTGGGCGAGCAGTGGAGCGCCAGCGAAGCGCCGGACCGCCTGCTGCTGGTGGGCTGCCTGCAGCAGGGACTGCCGCTCGCCCGGGACTACAACCTCGACCTCGACTGGCTCACCGACGCCGCCTGGGCCTACGTCGGCGATTCCGTCTGGGAGCCGATCACCCCACCCGCCGCCGGTGTCCCGGCGCCCGGTACGTCCGCCGACGCCCTCGTGGAACTCCTCAGCACCCTCACCCGCCGCCAACACGAACACCGTGCTCGCACCGTCAGCCGACTCACCGCCGTCCTCGACGCCGAACTGCTGCCCGCCGACCTGCAGGAGATGGCGCTCTACTACCGGGCCAAGTCCCTGCGTGACACCGGCCTAGCCGCCCAATCCCGCCGCGACTACCAACAGGTCGCCGACCAGGGCGGCCGCCTCGCTCCGGCCGCCCGCCGCGGCCTGGCCCACGCCGCACGCCTGACCGGCGACTTCCCCACCGCCCTCGCCGCCGCCCAGAATCTCGGCTGGGAAGGCCGCCACCAACGCGTGATGGGTGACCTGTACTGGCTTCAGGGCCAACCCGAGCTTGCCGCCGCGGCCTACCTCGCCGGACGCACCGAAGCCGAACAGCACGGCAAAGCCGGCGAGGCCGCCCACAATCAGGCCCTGCGCGCATTTGCCATCGCCCTCTACGCCCCCGACCAGGCCACCGCGGAAATCGACCTCGCCTACCAGCTCCTGGCCAGCCTCAATCTGCGCGCTACCACCATCAACGTCCGCCGGGCCGAACTCATCCGCGATGCCGGCAGCGACAGTGTCGACGACCAGATCGCCACGCTGCGCACCGAACTCGATATCGCGGGCCTCGCCTCGCTGACACCCGCGATCGAGCTGGCCGGCGCCTTCCACCACACCGTCCTCGACGACCACATCGCACTGAACGCCACCCTCACCCGGCTACGAGAACAGACGTCCGACGAAGATCACGCCTACTTCGTCGACATCGCCCACTTCATGGCCGGCCTGCCCCTCGATGACCCGTCGCCAGCACAGTGGATCGACGGCGAACCAGCCACCCGCAGCCGCTGGCGGGCCCTGGTCACCGCGCGGCGCGAGCACCTGGGCTCACTGCGATGACACCTGCGGGACGTGCCTCACCTCACACGGCCCGCAGCGGCAACACCGGAACAAGGAGGGGAAGTTCACCGTTCATCTACATGTGGCTGCGGAGGGGCCAGTGTCCCCGGGCCTCACCTATAGCCCATGGGGACGATCGTCCGGCTGAAGCCCCATGGAGCCTTCCGCCGCGAGGCGACCGCCCTCCGCACGCCACCACCTGCGGCCCCGGCTGGTCTCCCCCGTCCAGCCGGGGCTCACTTGTGCACAACCGCCGAAGGACTCACACCCAGCAGCTGCTGGCCTGTCTCGGCCTGCGCGCCACCACCTCACCACCCAGATCGCCGCCCTCATACGAGACGCCGGCACCAGCGGCATGAGCGTGGACCACCGCGTCCGCGTCCTGCGCACCGAGGCTGACTTCGCTTGCATCACCGCCGCCCAGACCGCGCTCGAACGCGCCCTCGGCTTCCACCAGACCATCCCGCGACGCGCGCGACCAGGTGCGCGGCCCGCGCCCGTCCCGCCGCTCGCCCTCGACGCGCTCCTCGCCTACCTCGGCGACCGCGCCGACGGCCCGCTCTTCGCCACCGAGTCCGGCCGTCGCTGGTCCCAGCCCGAAGTGTGGAAGCACCTCCGCGTCCTCGCCCGCCGCACCGGAATCCCGCAGGCCGCCAGCATCAAGCCCCACACGCTGCGGCACCAGTTCATCACCGACAACCTCGCCAACGGCGTCCCGCTCCAAGACGTCCAGGACGCCGTCAGCCACTCCGACCCGCGCACCACCCAGCGGTACAACCGGCGCCGGAGGCAGCTCGACAACCACCCCGCCTACGCCCTCGCCGCCAAGCTGGGGGAGCGGCTCCAGAAGGATGAGAGCTGAGCATGCGAACGCCCCCGCAGTCGTCGAGCTGCGGGGGCGTGCACTGTTTGGTGCGGCCCGCCGAGCGGGTATTCCCCGCGCCCGTGTCGCTGCGAACGACCGCGGGCCGCCCGGACACGCTAAGCGGAATATGACCGTCCTGCCAGTGACCGGCGTCACACTCTCCTCGCGCCCGCCTTGCACCCCCGTCGAGGCGGGGTCTGTGCTGTCTACTGCCAGCCTGGGTGCAGTTGAGCGCTGCGCTGGTCATAGTCGGCGGCGGCGCCGGGCCTGAGTACGTAGTTCTCGATCTGACCGTTCTGCTTCGGCACTTGTAGCGTGAGGGTGGTGCCGAAGATGGTGCCGGTGAAGACGGTGGTGCCCGTCGGGAAGGTGGCGGTGAGCAGAATCTGGTGGCCACCAACGCTTCCACTGAGGGTGGCGGTCTGACGCTGGGGGCCGTCGTCGCTGAACTCCGTCGTGTCATGGTGCCGGTGATGTTGCCGTACCGCGTGGTGGTTTCGATCAGGGTGACGGAGTTGGAGTCCTCGCCGACGAGGACGGGAGGCAGGGCATCGATGGCGACGGCCGGGACGATGGGATCGGTGTCGTCGGTTATGCCGCAGCCAGCGGTGGCGAGTGCGCAGATGGCGGTGGCGGCGGTGTTGCTGAAACTCACCGACATTCCAGACGCCGACCCCACCCAGCCGTTGCTGGAACTCACCGACAGGCGTTGCTCCCCGTCATCGACATACTCAATCTGGCTCCACTCGGTGGGCGATGGGCGGAAGCCGGGTACAGGGCCTCATGGTGAGAGGGGGTCCTGACGCGATCGGCCGAGCCGTGAAAGGCTCGACGCATGGACGTCATCGCGCAGGCAATGTCCGCCATGATCCCCGGTGGGGTGAAGCGCGGTGAACTGGTCCGCAGGGGGCGCGTGTTGCACTGGGTCGAGGCGGGTACCGGCGGCCCGACAGTGGTCCTGGACGCGGCTAGTGGCACGCCCGCGCTGACCTGGACGCCGGTTCTATCCGCGCTTGCCGAGCACACCCGTGTCGTCGCTTATGACCGAGCCGGGCTCGGCGCGAGTGATCCCGCGATGCCGGTCACGATCGACTCTGAGGTCGACGACCTGAGCGCGCTCTTATCTCATACGGGAAACGGGGCATGCGTCCTGGTCGGCCACAGCTGGGGCGGCATGCTGGCCCAACTCGTGGCCTGGGCCCACCCGAAGCTGATAGCGGGGCTGGTCCTCGTGGACCCTGCACACGAGGACTTCCAGCCCTGGACCATCCGCGCAGCTGAAGCAGTACTTACCTGGCCGTCGGTCCTAAGGAGGGCCCTGGGGTCAGCTGATCGCTCTCTTCGCGAGCAGGCCGCGCAGGAAGCGGGCAAGAGGAGCGGCGATCCGCACGTCCAGGACCTGCTCGTCGAGGCGGAGCTGGCCTGCAACACGCACGAGTACCAAACGCGGACCAGCACTGCGGAGAGCCGGCTGCTCCGCACCCATATCCCGGCTGTCCGGCGGCTACGTGCCTGCTCGCAGCTGCCCGACGTGCCGGTGGTCGTCCTGAGTGCGACCCGGGGTTTACCGAAGGGCCTGCGGACTCGGTGGACCTCGTTGCAGGCCCAGATCGCCGCCACGACCGTTCGAGGCGAGCACGTCGTGGTGCCCGACGCAGCCCATTACATACACGACAGCCAGCCTGAAGCCGTCACGACATCGGTGCTCACCGTTGTCGATCTGGCACGGGACGGGCAAGCCTCGCAATGAGGAGCAACCCCACAGATGACGGTCGTCCCGAAGGAGAAGCCACGCTAACTGGATACGGGTCGGGCCAAAAACGCATGCCGGAACGGCTGGCACGGACCCCGGCAATCACAAAAGCGCGAAGGCTTTCGATGATCGGGCAAGGCGTGCCAGTACGCCACCACCGCCCGAGCCAGCACCTACTGGCGGACGCCATTAGCACGGCGGACCGCGCCGCAACATAGGCCGGAGAAGCTCGCGCCTACGCCGACAGGCAGGTCCGCGACGTGCCCTCTTTGGTCTGACCGAGACTCCAAAACTACCGCGCCGACCCCCCTGTCCCGGCCAGCAGAACCACTCGTCCGAAGTGGGGCCAAATCACCTTGCTGCAGGAGCGTGAATCACACCAATACACGCCCCCTCCAACCAGTCAGTGGAGCCAAAAGAACTCCGTGCACTGGAGCCAAAACAAGGGTCTGGCACAAGTTCCGTGAGACGGTCACGCATTGTAGTTGTTGATCTTCTTGCGGTGGGTGCGGAAGACGCCTTGAAATCGTTCCTGGTGCAGGTGACACGGCCGACATTCGGTGGCCGTGAACGAGGTGTTGTCCCGGCTCCAGGAGTTGTTGTTCCCGTCGGTCCCCGGCGTCGCCGTCGTGGCCGTAGATACGCACGGCGAGGCGATACGCGTCGAGGCCCGGTGCACGCCCACCGGGGCCGCCTGTCCCGACTGCGCTCACTGGACGGAACGGGTCCACAGCTCCTACCTGCGGTTTCCGGCAGATCTGCCCGCTGCCGGGCGACGAGCACAGCTCGCGTTGCGGGTTCGGCGGTTCTTCTGCACGGCCTCGGCTTGTGGGCGGCGGACGTTCGTGGAACAGGTGCCGGGGCCGACCCGCCGGCACGGCCGGGTCACCGAGCGGCTGCGCCAGGCGATGAGTGAGATCGGGCTGGCCCTGGCAGGCCGGGCCGGTGCCCGTCTCGCCCGGGTCATGGGCATCGCGACCAGCCGCACCACGCTGTTGCGGCGGGTGATGGACCTGCCCGACCCGGCAGCGACGGAGCCCCGCGCCGTCGGCGTGGACGACTTCGCGCTCCGGCGCGGCCACGTCTACGGAACGGTCGTGATCGACGCCGAGACCCACCAGGTTCTCGACCTGCTGCCCGAGCGCGATGCCGCCACCCTTGCCCCGTGGCTCGCGGCCCATCCCGGAATCGAGGTCGTCTGCCGCGACCGCGCCGGCGCCTACGCCGAGGCAGCCAGCACCGCAGCACCCCAGGCCCTCCAGGTCGCCGACCGGTTCCACCTCTGGCAGAACCTCGCTACCGCGGTCGAGAAGACCGTCGCCGACCACCGCTCCTGCCTGCGCGACCTACCGCCGCCCAGCCTGGAACCCGAGCCCGCATGGGAGACGCCGGCCGAGGCAGCACCCGGCCAGGAGGCCGAAATGGATGACCCGACCGGCAAGTTCGCTGAACGGGCCCGCGCTCACCACGCTCTCGTCCACGATCTCCTCGCCCGGGGCATGAGCCTGCGGGGCGTTGCCCACCACCTGGGCTGGGGACGGCACACCGTGCAGAGGTACGCCCGCGCCTCCCGCTGGCAGGACATGGTCAAAGGCCGCAAGCGGCAACTCCCCAGCAAACTCGACCCGTTCAAGCCCTACCTGGCCGACCGCTGGGCCGAGACCGACGGGAACGTGGCCATCCTCGGTCTCCACCGGGAGATCACCACGCGCGGTTTCCGCGGCCACTACTCCACCGTCCGCGACTGGATCCGCCGCGATCTGCCGCGGCAGGAAGGCTTCACGCCCGCCCCACCACCACTGTCGATACGACAGGTGACCGGCTGGCTTACCCGGCATCCCGCCACCCTGACCGAAGAGGAGAAGCTGCGCCGCAAGGCTGTACTCGACCGCTGCCCGGACCTGGCCTCCGCCGCAGAGCTGACCAGCTCGTTCGCGGAGATGCTCACCACCCTCAGCGGCGATCGCCTGCCCGAGTGGATTACCGAGGCCACCGTCGCCGACCTGCCCGGCATCAGCAGCTTCGCCGTCGGCCTGAACAGCGATTTCGACGCGGTGACCGCCGGACTGACCACCGACTGGAACTCCGGCCCGGTCGAAGGAGCAGTCAACCGGATCAAGATGCTCAAGCGGCAGATGTTCGGCCGCGCCGGCTTCGGCCTGCTGCGTAAACGGGTCCTTCTCTCCTGAGGGTGCGGTCAGACCGCGCCCTCCACCAGTCCGAAGCCGTCCGGGAACTCCTCCAGAAACGCTCGCCGCGACGGATCAGACTCCTCGCGGGCCATGGTGGCGAGTAGACCGAGGAACTCGTCCTGCTGCTCACGCGACAGCTTGCTCACGACGTGAGCGACGCCCTCCAGGACCTTGACGGCGTCGTCTGGATCCATTTGCTCGTCTTCGCAGCCTTCGACGAACCAGAGGACATCGACCAGAGCCTCGGCCAGAGCTCGCGTCAAGGAGGGGTACGCACCAGGCATCGAGACGATCTCCCAGCAAGTCGGCGAACAGAGTCCCGTCATCTCAACACATGCCGCTGACATCACGGTCAGCAACCGGGTCACGGAACTTGTGCCAGACCCCAAAACAAGGGTCTGGCCCAAGTTCTGTGGACCGACTACGCGTTGTGACTGTTTATCTTTTGGTGAGTGGTGGTGAACTCGCCTTGATTTCGCTCCTCGTTCGGCTGACGTGGCCGACAGTCGGGCGCCGTGAACGAGGTGTCGTACCAGCTGCAAGAGATGCTGTTTCCGTCGGTCGACGGTGTCGCAGTCACGTCCGTGGGCACGGGCGACGGGACGATACGCATCGAGGCCCGGTGTACCGCGGCGGGTTCCGGTGCCCGGATTGCGGCACCTGGTCGGCGCGAGTTCACGGCTCCTACCTGCGGTTCCCCGCCGATCTGCCGAGTACGGGACAGCGGGTGGTGCTGTCCCTGCGTGTCCGGCGGTTCTTCTGCGCCGATCCCTCGTGCCCGCGCAAGACGTTCGTCGAGCAAGTGGCCGGGCTGACCCGGCACCATGGCCAGGTCACTGAGCGGCTGCGTTCGGCGATGGGCTCGATCGGGCTCGCGCTGGCCGGCCGCGCCGGTGCCCGGCTCGCGGCACTCATGGGGATCGCGACGAGCCGCAGCACGCTGCTGCGGCGGGTGATGGACCTGCCCGACCCGGCCGCCACCGAGCCGCGCGCGGTCGGCGTGGACGACTTCGCTCTGCGGCGGGGGCATGTCTACGGAACCGTGATCATCGACGCCGAAACCCACCGTGTCCTGGACCTGCTGCCGGAACGCGACACCGCCACACTGGCCCCATGGCTGGCCGGCCACCCGGACATCGAAGTGATCTGCCGGGATCGGGCCGGCGCCTACGCGGACGCGGCCAGCACCGCCGCACCGCAGGCCATGCAAGTTGCTGATCGTTTCCATTTGTGACAGAACATCGCCCAGGCGGCCGAGAAGACCGTCGCTGCCCACCACCAGCACTTGGCGAACTCCCGACCGCGGCACCGGAGCCGGAGCCCGCATGGGAGTGCGCCGCCGAGCCGGCTCCGGAGCAGCCGGACGAGCCTTCTGGGAAGTTCGCCGAACGTGCCCGCGCCCATCACGCTCTCGTCCATGAACTCCTCGGCCAGGGGCTGGGGTTGCGGGAGACCGCCCGGCACCTGGGCTGGGGACGTCACACCGTCCAGAGGTATGCCCGCGCTGCCTGCTGGCAGGACATGGTGAAGGGCCGCAAGCGCCATCAGTCCAGCAAGCTTGACCCGTTCAAGGCGTATCTGGAACATCGCTGGACCGAGACGAACGGCCGGGTGACCATCCTCGACCTGCACCGGGAGATCACCGAACGCGGCTGGCGCGGGAGCTACTCCACCGTGCAGCTGTGGGTGCGCAAGGCCCTGCCGCAGCCGGACAGCACACCACCACGGCCCGTCAGGCCGTCCATCCGGCAGGTCACCGGCTGGCTCACCCGCCACCCTGCCACCCTCACCGAGGACGAGAAGGTCCGCAGGAAGGCAGTCCTCGCCCACTGCCCGGAGCTGGAGGCCGCCGCGAGCCTGATCAGCTCGTTCGCGGAGATGCTCACCACGCTCGACGGAGGACGCCTGACCGAATGGATCACCGACGCCATGACCTCCGGCCTGCCCGGCATCAGCACCTTCGCCATCGGCCTGAACAGCGACTACGACGCGGTCCACGCAGGCCTGACCACCCACTGGAACTCCGGCCCCGTCGAGGGCGCCGTGAACAGGATCAAGATGCTCAAAAGGCAAATGTTCGGGCGAGCCGGCTTCCCCCTCCTCCGTAAACGTGTGCTTCTGGCATGACCGCCGACGCACAGGCGATCATGACCTGAGAGAAGTGAACTGCTCTGTTGAACTGGGGGACTTTCATGAACGGCGTGGTGTTGGTGCACGGCCTGTACCACGACCCACAACACTTCGACTTGGTCGTTGGGAAGTTGCGTGCTGACGGAGTCGAGGTTGCTGTTCCGGAACTGCATCGTGGCTCGCTTCTGGCCGACACCGAAGCGGTGCAAGCAGTCGTCGATGCCATGGGAGAACCGCCCTTGGTTATGGGCCACTCTTACGGCGGGTCAGTCATCACCGGGCTGACGGGCGCTGGGCACTTGGTGTATCTGGCAGCCTTTGTGCCTGCTGAAGGCGAAAGCGCGGCCCGTCTCGGTGGCTCGACCAAGCTCCTCGCTTCCTCCATCGTGCATGACGGAGACGGCCTGACCCACGTGGACTCCACAGCGGCCGTGGAAGTGTTCTACGACGACGCCCCGATAGAGCGTGCGACCTGGGCAGCATCGTTGCTGCGACCCCAGAGACCGGGATGTGGTCGAGGCGTGCCGAAACACCAATCGTGGCAGAACACGCCTTCCACCTACGTCATATGTGCTCAGGATCGCGCGATTGAACCCGACCTGCAGAGGGAGATGAGCAGGCACTGTTCCAGCACGTTGACATGGCACACGAGCCACTCACCCTTCATCAGCCAGCCCGGGAGAGTCGCTGCCCTACTACGGAGCTTGCTTTTCCTCAGGAGCTGACACCCTCAGTGACGGACCACACGACTTGGGCCAGACCCCAAAACAAGTGCTTACAGACACACGTTCCGGCATCCGCACCGTCGCACTGGCCTCATGGACCAGCGTCCGCCTTGCGCCCGCCCCGGATTGGGGCGGGCGCTCGCGCGTCAGCGTCTCGCCTTCTTCCAGAGGCTGATGGCTACCCAGCCGAGGAGTGCGCTGATGACGAGGTCGCCGACGACGGACGGGGTGTCCGTTCCGTGGGCTGCGCTCATGAGCCCGCCGAGGGCGAGGCAGATGAACAGGATTGCGAGCAGCAGTGCAACGATTTTCATGGTGCCCCCCAAGGCGCGTGCGGTGAGGGCGGCAACGTAGCGGGCTCGCGCGTCCACTCGTCAGCCCTTCGGCGTGAGCCGTTCCCCGGGCTTGGTCTCGACGACCTCCACGCTGGTGCAGCCCGCAGCTTCAAGCTCGGCCTTCCGCCGGTCGGCGCTGGTCTTGTCGTAGCTGACGACGGAGGCTCGGGGTGTGCCGTCGGGGTCGGTCCAGGTGAGGCCGTAGTTCTGCATCGCGGTCGCCATGCCTGCGTCATCGCTGCCGCCACTGACAACGGATCGAACCTGGGCGCCATTGCCTGACGTTTTCGGGCCTCGTCACGTCGGCGGCGACCACGCTTCGGGTCCGCCTCCGTGCCATTCGATGAGGTGCGAGTCGGCTACATCGATCTCGTCGATACCTTCCATCCCGGCGTACCGGAGGAAGGCGGTCAGGTCACGCAGTGAGTGTGCGAAGCCGAGGATCTCTCCGTTGACGCGCACCTGGCGGCCGCCGTCGACCGGGGATGGCGGGTACACGATCACGTGCAGCTCTCCGGACATGGTCTCAGGCTCGCCCGGCCCGTCCGGATGTGCATCCGGACCGCGGGCTCGGAGCGTCCCGCGCAGCGCGTGCCGGACCGTGCGGACGCTCGTAGGCTGGCCTTCTCGGGGCTCGTCGTGGAGGTCTGCCATGCCTCGAACCGTCTGGTCGGGCACCATCAGCTTTGGTT
>NZ_JBIBKX010000037.1:0-45972 GCF_042959425.1 Streptomyces sp. NPDC007896
TCGACCCGACCGCCGCCGCACTCGGCGCGGACGACGACGCGGACGCGGGTTTCGTGGAGACCGAGCAATACTGAACGCTGCGCTGCGCCGGTCATAGGGACACCTCGCGTACAGGGACAGGAGAACCTCCACGCTGTTCCCTGCCCGCTGGGCGACCTCGGCCGGGTCCGCGCCCGCGCACAAACCCTGGCGAAGGCAGCCGGCGACAAAGCGGCGCAGCTCCGCCACTTCACGTACGACCCGCTGCTCGGCCAGCCGCAGTCGCCGGCTTCTGGGCTTGCCTGCTGGGCCCGTCACCCCAGCTGGTCTGGCGCAAGGCGACCCCGGCCGGGGTTCCCCGCCGTCCTCGGCCACACCGCCCAGGTCACCTCCCCATGCCGGGCCACCGGGGACCCGGTCCGCCTCACCGCGACGCCCGACGGACCCACGAACGTGGAGCCGGCCACCGCCGTGGTCTCCATCGTCACCCCCGACGCGCCCACCACGGCCCGTGCGTCCTTCTGCAACCAATTCCACTTCTTCGCTGGCGTCGGCGCCGACGCGGCCAAGGGCTGGCTGGACCAGCATCCCGGCGCCCGGGTCCTGCCCGTCGCCAACGGCGTCGAACGCCCCCTCATCGAGCAGATCCGCTCCGGCACCGCCGAGACCGGCTGCTGCTGAACGCGGCCGAGGTGGTGAGAGCGGGCGGTGACAGCAGCCTGCCGCCCCTGCGCGAGCGGCTCGTGGACCGGGGCCCTTGCCGGGATCAGGCGTCCTGCCCGACCGTACGGGGGAACGCGCGCAGCAGGCACAGTAAGCGGGCGGGGCCGGTCAGGACCAAGCCGAGTGCGGCCGCGCGGGATGCCGTCGGCTCCATGGTGAAGTGGGGCCAGGCGGCCGCGGGGCCGGTGACGGTCATGTCCGGCGGCCATGCGGCCAGGCCGTCCTCACGTCCTTGAGGGTCCTGCAGCTTAGCGTCGACCGCGCACCCGCAGACCATTGCGCATGAGCAACCAGCCAGGTAGTTGCCCGAGATACTCCACGTCATGACTGCTCCTGATTACTGGCCGATGGCCGTCGCCCGCCAGCGCGGACGACGCTGGCATCAGGAGTGGCCGGCGGAGAGCGGGCAGCCGACGGAGCGCGAACACACCACACCCCCGGACCCGAGCATGCCCCTCGCTGCGGTGGCGCACGACGCCCCCACTGCCCAGGGCCGGGATCCTTTCCGGTGCAACGGGCTCTCCATGACCGACTCACTCTGCGGACGGTGTTGTTCTGGATCCCGGGAAAGCGGTCCGGGTGCGCGGCGGTTTGGACGGCGGCGAAGGCGAAGAAGAACAGCAGCAGCCCCAGCAGCAACAGTCCGATGGAGCCGGCCCCGCGGCCGACGGCCCGGCCCCGGCCCCGGCTCCGCGGGCTTCCGGGCGCCTCGGCGGCGTCCGCGCGCACGAGCCGCCGGTCGAGGGCCGCCCGCAGCCGGTCCACGTCCTCCGGGTCCGCCACGGCCCGCTTGGGCAGGACGACGAAGCCGACGGCGGACTTGTCGGCGCTGAGAAGCACGAACAGCTCCGGGGTCTCGCCATAGCGCGGGTAGAGGTGCCAGTCGAGGCCGGCCGAGCTGTGCGCGGTGGTGAACCGGACCCCGGTGTCGTCGACCGTCCCGCAGATGTCCCCCTGCCGTTGGGCGAGCCGGTGGAGTTTGCGCGCCCTCGACCGCGGCACCGCAGTCATGAAGGCGGCGAAGACCACCACCCCCGCATACAGCTGCCACGGTGTGCATGGCGGCCGGAGCCGGCCGCCGACAGCAGGGCGCCGACGGTCGTGACCGCCACTGCGTGGGGCGACGCGGACTGTCACCTCGTCGTGCTCGAGGCAACTGGTGGCGAGCAGCCCCCGGGCGGGGGCATCTGCCGGGCGGCTGCTTCAGCGGTATTGGGCGTCGGGGCATCGGACGATCAGGGCGGGGCGCCGCTTCGAGGCCCGTCCGCAGGGTGGGGTGTCAGCGGAGTTACGGGTCTTCTTTGCCGGTGGGGTGGTGCGGGCGTATCCGGTCGGCGGGGTTGACGGTGGGCGGGCAGCAGGTGGCGCGGTCCGCGCGGCGGCGGCGTACGACGGCAGCGACAGCGGCGAGGAGCAGGATGACGGCGGTGGCGATCACCCAGGGGCTGGACAGCCAGGCGCCGAGCGCGCCCAGCACGCCCGCGGTGAGCAGCACGGGTCCGGCGCAGCATACGAGCATCAGCAGGGCGGCGCTGATCCCGGCGACGGCCATGCCGCTGCCGGAGGGCTGATGGGGGCGGAAGTGCGGCCGGTGAGTGGCGATCATGGGCGAGCGTCCCGTGAGGGTCAGCCCCGGCTCTCGGGGATCCGGGGACAGCAGTCCAGGGCGGCGACGTTGTCCGCAGCCAGGGAGCGGGCCAGGACGACCAGGTCGGCCACGCGTGGGTCGCCGACGGAGTAGCGCAGCTTGCGGCCGTCGCGACGGGAGGCGATGTAGCCGCAGTCGACCAGGCAGGACAGGTGGACCGACACCCGTGGCTGGGAGATTCCGGTGTGCTCGACGCACTCGGCGGAGGTGCGCTCACCAGCCAGGACGAACTCCAGCAGTTTGAGCCGGGTGGGGTCGCTCAGGGCTCGGAAAAACCGGGCGGTGGTGTCCAGGTGGGTGCACGGGACCGCCGCGGTCTCCGGTGCGGCAAGACCTTGCGGCATGGGGGTCGCCTCCTCGCACTGGAGCTATTCGCCTACCCGCATAATATGGAGCCAGTGACCTATTCGGCAACCCGTATAGCTGGCCTCTGAGGTCGGGGCCGATGTCAGGAGGCAGCACGATGAACAGGAGAGCATCCGGCTTCGACCTGGCGGTCGTCGGCTCCGGCTCGGCGGCCTTCGCCGCCGCAATCGCCGCCACGGGCCAGGGTCGGCGGGTGGTGATGGTGGAGCGCGGCGCCCTTGGCGGCACCTGCGTCAACGTCGGGTGCGTGCCGTCGAAGGCCCTGCTGGCGGCGGCCGACGCCCGGCACAGCACAGCCACCGCAGGACGGTTCCCGGGCCTGGCGCCGGCCCATCTGCCGGTGGGCTTCGCGGAGTTGATGGTCGGTAAGGACGCCCTGGTAACCCTGCTGCGTGCCGAGAAGTACCGGGACCTGGCGGCCCACTACGGCTGGGAGATCGTCCACGGCACCGCCGTCTTCGCCGGGAACACTGACGATCCGGCGCTGGAGGTGGCGCTGAACGGCGCCGGAATCAGGCGGATCGAGGCCGCGCACTACCTGATCGCCACCGGCTCCGCCCCGTGGATACCGCCCGTCGACGGCCTGGCGGAAGCCGGGTATCTGACCTCGACCACCGCGATGGAGCTCCACGCCCTGCCCAGGTCGCTGGTTGTGGTCGGCGGCAACGCCGTCGGCCTGGAGCAGGCCCAGCTCTTCGCCCACCTCGGCACCACAGTGACCGTGACGGAAGCCCTGGACCGGCTCGCCCCGTTCGAGGAGCCCGAGGTCTCCGCCACCATCGAGAGTGTCTTCCGCGACGAGGGTATCGCCGTGCACACCGGTGCGACCCTGACCGCCGTCCTTACCCGTGGCGGGGACAATGTGGCCAGGGTGCGAACCTCCGATGCTATCGAGAGGGAGCTGTGTGCCGAGCGGCTGCTGGTCGCCACCGGTCGCCGCCCCGTCACCGCGGGGCTTGGCCTGGAGCGGCTCGGGGTGAAGACCGGGACGCGCGGCGAGGCCGTCGTGGACGAGCACCTGCGGACCAGCCACCCGCGGATCTGGGCCGCGGGCGATGTGACGGGCGGGCCGCAGTTCGTGTACGCGGCCGCCGCGCAGGGCACCCTGGCCGCCGAGAACGCCCTGAACGGTGCGGCGCGGACGCCGGACTACGCCGCGCTGCCGAGGGTCACCTTCACGAGCCCGGCCATCGCTGCCGTCGGCCTTACCGAGGCTCAGGCAATCGCCGCCGGGCTGCGCTGCGACTGCCGCACCCTGGATCTGGCGTATGTGCCGCGGGCGTTGGTGAACCGGGACGCCCGTGGTCTGGTCAAGATGGTGGCCGAGGCGGGCACCGGTCGTCTGCTCGGTGTGCACGCCATGGCCGATGGCGCCGGCGACCTGATCACCGCCGCCACCTATGCCATCGCCGCCCGGATGACTGTCGACCAGCTCGCCCACACCTGGGCCCCGTATCTGACGATGGCCGAAGCGCTGAAGCTCGCTGCCCAGACCTTCACGGCCGACGTGGCGAAGCTGTCCTGCTGCGCTGGTCACCCTCGCCGAGCGTAGCGAGCGTCAGTTGACGGGCGACCAGCCAGGCCGAGAACTGCGTGGCGGCTCGGATACCCGCTGCGGTCTCCCTTGGAGGCGCTGAAGGATCAGCGGCCTCGTGGATGTAGACAGCCGCCGCCCGAGGGCGGCGAGTGCCTCGTGACTGAATGACACCGGAACTGAGACCAGAACTGCGCCCGGACGCCCATCGGTTCTCGCTGGTCAGCGGCACTTTGGGAGCCCGGCGAGGCGATCGGCCCGGAGCGGTCGGCCGGACTGCCGGTCGGTTCACGCGCCGGCTGCCGTGACGACGGCGTCCGTGACGAAGCCGAGGAGGAGGCCAAGCAGGATGCACCAGGTGGTGAGGGTCTTCAGTCCGGTCCGGCGGGCGACGGCCAGCAGCTCGATGACCACGTAGAGGATCGAGCCGGCGGCAAGACCCAGGAAGGCGATCGACAGGGTGTCGTTGACCAGGTGCTGGCCGACGAGCGTGCCCAGGAAGGTGGGGCCGCCGCCGATCAGGCCGAGCCACAGGAGGGTGATCCAGGACGGACGTTCACCTTCCGCGGCCAGTGGGGCGACGATGCCGAAGCCCTCGGTGGCGTTGTGCAGGCCGAAGCCGATGATCAGCAGGACGGCGAGGGAGAGTTCGCCCTGGGCGGCGGAGTTGCCGATGGCCAGGCCCTCGGCGAAGTTGTGCAGGCCGATGCCGGTGGCGATCATCAGCGCGAGTGAGCCTGCCTGGCTGCGGGTTTTCGGGGCCAGCTCGGCGGTGGCGGCGGCACCGGGTCCCGACGGACGCTCGGCGGAGTTCCGGCGGCGGCTGATCCAGCTGTCGTAATGCACGAGACCGGCCAGCCCGATCGTCAGGCCCGCGGCCAGAGTGCCGCCTCCGGAAGCGACCGTTCCCCAGTCGTGCTTGCTGAGTGCCTCGTCGACCGGTTCCCACGCGTGGGTCAGCACGTCCCACACGAGGAAGACGAGGATGCCGATGGCCACGGCGTTCAGGCCCGCCTTGAGGCGGGGGGTGGGTGTGCGAAGTCGGCCGATCGGGAGGCCGAGGTAGATGGTGAAGCCGGCGATGGCGCCGAGCAGGGTGATGTTCGCGCTGGACATGGGACTCCGGTCTGACGTGCGGGGACGCGAAGTGAGTAAAGGTTAGATGAGCCTTGCCTAACAACCCCTGAAGCGCCATTTCACGCAAGCTTGGTGAAGTCATTACGCGGGGCGCGGCGAGCCCGATGGTCGCTCCCGGGCCCGGCGGTTGTCCTGGGGTGGGCGAACGCCGCACTGACCAATCCGCCGAGCGTCGTTACCCGTACACAGGGAGAGGGCGCTAACTCGCCCGAAACTGACAGGACTGGGGAGGTTCACCCAAAATGATGGTCGACATACTGACCGGGTGACTCTGGATCACAGCTCACTGACCACCCTGGCCGTCCTCGGCGACGCCCTGCGCCGCCGCATGTTCGAGTTCATCCGGCAAGAGCGGCGGCCGGTCACCCGTGAGGAGGTGGCTGACAGCCTTGGGATCTCCCGGAAGCTGGCGGCCTTCCACTTGGACAAGCTGGTGTCGGCGGGGCTGCTTCGGACCCACTACGAATCTCCCGCGGGCATCCGCAAGGTCGGCCGCAAGCCCAAGCTGTACGAGCCGGTGGCCGAGGCCATTGCGGTGAGCATCCCGAGCGTCGCTACGGAATGCCGGCCGACGTCCTGACCGAAGCGGTTCTGACCGAGGGAGAAGGCAAATCGGCCCGCGAGGCCGCACTGCGTGTGGCATTCCAGCGGGGCGAGGGCCTGGGCGGCGCGGAGCGTGAACGGGTACGTCCCGGGCGGCTCGGCGCCGAGCGGGGGCTGACCCTGGCAGCCGGCATGCTCGAGGACTTCGGTTTCGAGCCGGAGCGCGCCGCGCCCACCTTGGTGCGCCTGCGCAACTGTCCCCTCCATCCGATGGCGGCCAGGGCTCCGGAACTGGTCTGCAGCGTCAACCAGGCTTTCCTGGCCGGGTATCTGCACGGCCTGGGAAGCGATCACACCGAAGCCGTGCTCACCCCGCGGTCCGGCGCATGCTGTGTCGAACTGCGCGGGAAGGACACGGCCGGAGGCACCTCGGAGACAGGAACCACCTGCGGTCGGTGAGCCACATCCTGCTTCGGCTCGCGGGCGCGACGTCTCCCCGGTGCCGACCCATCCGTGCGCATGAACAGCTGGAGTCACCATGAACTCCACCCATGCTGCCGAAGCAACCCTGAGAGGAGTGGGAGTGTGCTGTGCCGTCGCCAACACGGTGCTGCACACTCTGCTCGTTCCTGATCATCTCGAGGAGAAGTTCTACATCGGCTTCCTGTTCGCCGTGGGCAGTGCCGTCATGCTCGTGGTGGCGGCGGCCCTTGTCTCCCTGAAGCACGCCATGGCCGCATGGCTGACCGGATCGCTCGTCAGTCTTGGCATGATCATCGGCTTTCTGCTGTCGCGCACCATCGGCCTGCCGGACGGCTATTACGAACCCGGATGGGAACCCCCCCTACGGCCCCCTTTCCTTGATCGTCGAGGGGCTTTTCGTCCTCGCCTTCCTCGCCTGGCTCGGACAAAGGACAGAGACCGGCACAACTTCCCGGCTGCCGTACGAGGTGGACCGCGAGCGGATCACGCAGGGGCCCGGCCCGTCGAAAGCCGGATGAGGGCGGAGCGGCGTGATTGCGGGTGTGCTCTGACGGCGGCCGTCTGAGACTCCGTCAGTCTTCACTCTGCCGTGGCGTCGGCCCCAGGGTAGGAGGTGCGCCGGTGCTGCCGGGCACTGCGGCGCGTGGCTGGAGGCCGTGATCCTGCATGCGGTGCCGCATTCCGCTGGCGGTCACGGACAGCCAGTCGCGCAAGGTGAGGCCGCCCTCGCGGCGCCAGGCCGCCTGTGCGACCGCGTCGACGGCGGAGCAGGCCCAGCAGTCGGGCACCGGAACGAAGGCGTTCGTCGGCGGGCTTATCGGTGGGGATGGACGGCTGGCATCCCCCTGGTCATTGCACATGCCGGGTAGACCTCCGAAGAGGGCGTTGGTAGTGATGGCACGGAGTCGACGGAGAGGGGGCTGAGACCTGCGGCCTCAGCCCCTTCCGAGCGCCTCCTCGGTGTCGGGCGTACGGCAGGCGATGGGCACGCCGACCGCGCCCCCCGGACAGGGCGACGTACCTCTCGACGGGTGAAGCGGCGCGTTGCGGCATGGCGTCCGGGAGTGCCGCCGACGGGGAGCTCCACCGCGGGCGGCGTGGGGAGCCCGTTCAGCTGAGGATCGGGATGAGGCCGAGTGCGAAGACCACGTAGAAGCCGGCCGCGACCGTCAGGCGGGCGGGGGTCAGCTTGTGGGCGCGCATGGTCAGCAGCAGGTAGACGATCGCGGCCATGGTGATCAGCCCGGACCACAGCAGAGCGGCGTCGAAGTGCCAGCGGGTGAACAGCAGACCGAGCCCGGAGGGCACGGTGGCCTGGATCATCATGGCGCCGGAGATGTTCGCCAGCGCGAGCTTGGTCTTGCCCTGACGGACCCAGATCACCGCGTTCATGATCTCCGGCAGCTCGGTGGCGATCGGGGACAGCAGCAGCGCGGTGACCGCGGCCGACAGGCCCAGCATCGGGCCGATCGCGTCCAGCTGCTTCACGAACAGCTGCGAGGCGAAGAAGATCACCACCAGAGTCACCAGGGTCTGCGCGACCACCGCCCAGGTGGCCGGGGAGGCGGCCTTGGGCTGGAACTTCAGCGGCTCCAGCTCCGGACCCTCCTCGTCATCCCCCTCGTCGCCGCCGCGGATCTCCCGCCAGAAGTAGACGGCGTAGGCGGCGAAGAACAGCAGGCCGAGCACGGGCTTGAACGCGAACGCGACCAGGCCGAGCGCCACCTTCACGATGAAGATCGGCAGGAACCACTTCTGGTCCTTCGCCAGCCGCTTCATGTCCGCAGCACTTCCCAGAGCCTCCTCGGCCTCCGGGTAGGTGGGAGCCATGCCCGTCTCGGCGAGGACCGCGACGCGTTCCTTGCGGCGTTTGAGCAGCAGCATCGCGCCGGTCACGCCGTAGGCGACCGTGGCCAGCGCCAGCGGGCCGCCCATGGCCGCGCCGACGCCGATGTCCTTGGCCTCGTCGGTGGCGCCGGTGGTCACGGCGACCAGCGTCACCACGGACTCGGGCAGCGCGGTCCCGAAAGCGGCGAGGATCGTGCCGACCGCCATCTTCCCGACGTTGAGGCGCTCGCCCAGCCACTCCACGGCGTTGACGAACCACTCACAGGAGAGATAGATCGCCACCGCACAGACGATCAGCAATACGAAATGGATCACGGGTCTCGCTCAGCCTTCCCGCACCGGCGGGGGCATCGAGAACAACCGCGAAGGGGGACGGCGGCAGCTTCGACCCCGCCGACACGCTGTACACGTCGTCGACAAAGGGCCGAAGGTCTCGCCCACCCGCATCCTTACCGGAAGCGAGCCCGGCCACCGGGAACCCGAGGGCTCCAGTGTGTCGACGACCGGTTTGCGGGGCTACTCCCCTTCGCGATGCTCACCCTACACAAGCCTTGCGGCTCGCTCAGTTGCCGAGGTCACTCCGGGCTTTGCGATCGGACCCTCTCCGGCGTGAGGCCGCAGACCGGAGCCCTTGCCGGACCCGGCTCTTGCGCGGCGGCGGCGAGCGCGGCGGAGAGGTCAGCCGTGTTCCGGCGGGCCGGCCCGACTGGCCGGTAGCAAAAGTATGCGAACTCGATATGTAAGACCTGGATGCAGGTATTGCACGCTACTGACCAGTCGAGTCGCGAGCGCTTCACGGAGGGGCCCCCGCTCTGGGCAGGTCGATATGGACTCGCCCAACTGGCCACTTGCGTCCGGTTGTTGCGGTGCGCAATCCCGGCGGACCCTCCGCGGCTCCCGGTTTGAGCGGAGGTGAATCCGGCCGCGCTCCGGCAATGAGCCGGGCTCCTGGGTGCGGCGGCCGCCCACTCGCGAACGCACGTTGTGCATGAGGTCGCATTGACCATGCACTGCTACTTAGGTAAGCCTTCCCTCATTCCTGTGAGTCCTCTTGGAGGTATCTGTGTCCGCCACGCCGTCGAAGTCGTCGGTTTCTCGCCGCCCAGCGCCCGCGCTGTCCGCGGCCGGCCCGGCCCGGCCGTTGAGCCCGAACGACTCCTGGTGGACGGTGGCCGCATCCGCTGTGACGGCCTGTCTGGCGCTGTCGGCCTATGCGTGGGTCTCACTCCACCTGCACGCCGACCCTGCCCTGCACACCGCGGCCCTCTTCGTGCACCTCGCCTCCCTCATCCTCGGGTTCGGCGCGGTCCTGGTCGCGGACTACTACGCGCTGCTGTGGATGTCGGGACGCTGCACCCTGCGCGAGACCCTCGACAGCACCGCACGCCTGCACGTCCCGATCTGGTCCGGGCTCGTCGGCCTGGTCGTCAGTGGGGCAATGCTCCATCCCGATCTCGCCTCCAACCTCACCCGCACCAAGCTGGCCCTCGTCCTGATCCTCACCCTCAACGGGCTGCAGGCCGGTCTCCTCAACAAGCGCATGCACGGCGAGGCGACACTTCTGGCGAGACGGACCCTGATCTGGGGAGCCGCTACGGCCCTGATCTCTCAGGTCTGCTGGTGGGGCGCCGTCGTCATCGGATTCACCAACAGCCAGCACTAAGGCCCCTCCCCGAACGCAGAACCCCCTGCCGGAGCCGGCCGACGGGGGTTCCTCACCTCTCCCAGCCCCTATGAGCGGGGTCCTGGCTGTAGCCATCTGACCAGGTGGAAGACCTCTCGGGCCGCATAGCGTTTGAGGCATCGGACGATTTCGCGTCGGGTCTTGCCCTCCTTGCTGCGACGCTCGGAAGACTCCTCATTGCGCGGGTCGAAGCGCAGGCGGGTCCGGCGACATGCTCCGCGTGGCCGAGTCGCTCACCCCGGGGGAAGTCCACGGTCACGACAACCCGATCCGCGGGGCGGCAAGCCGACCGGGCCGGACAGCCGCAGGAGTCGGACGTGCTCCTCCCGCCTCCGAGCGCTGTCCGGTGGCCCGGATGTGTTCTGTGTTCCGGGTGCTGGCGAAGAAGCGTGTGCGCGTCCGAGCCATCTGCCCTTCGGCGAACCGGCGGATGCCGCCATGGCGGTGGATGCTCTCGGCGTGATGCCGGTGGCGGCTGCTGTGGGTGTGGGCTCGGTGCGGCTGTGGATCAGGGAGGTGGCCGCGGCGATGAGGGCCATGGCGATGGCCAGGGTGAAGACGACGACCAGGCCGTCGTGGAAGGGCCGGGAGATCAGGTGGGGGAAGAACTCGCGCCCGGTCAGGATCGCCGCGTTGGCCCGTGGTAGGTGGCTGAGGATTGCTGGGCCGAGGAGCTGCTGGATGGGGTTGTAGCCGAGGAAAGCGGCGAACAGGACATCGACCGGCGACAGCGAGGCGACTGCGTGAGCGGCTGGGGCGGGCACGTGCTGGGCGGTGAGGCCGGAGCTGAGGGTGTGCGGCAGTGAGCCGGCGAGTCCGGCGACCATCAGGGAGAAGAAGACGCCCAGGGACAGCACCGTGCCGGCGTTCTGGAAGGTGGCGCGCATGCCGGAGGCGGCGCCGCGGGCGTCCGGCGGAACGCTGGACATGATGATCGAGGTGTTCGGCGCTGCGAACAGCCCGTTGCCGAGGCCGTTGAGCAGGACCAGGGCGGCGAAGAGGCCGTAGGGGAAGTCGGTGGGCAGGAGGAGGAGCCCGGCGAAGGAGGCGGCCATCACGAGGCATCCGGCGACGGCGAAGGGCCGGGCGCCGAATCTGTCCGACAGGGCTCCGGACACCGGCCCGGCCGCGAGGAAACCGAGGGTGAGGGGCAACAGGTAGATGCCTGCCCACAGCGGGGTGTCGGCGTAGTCGTGTCCGTGGAGCGGCAGCCAGATGCCCTGCAGCCAGATGATGAGCATGAACTGCAGGCCACCGCGGGCGATCGCGCCCAGGAGCGTGGCCGCGTTGCCGCCGGTGAAGGCGGCGTCGCGGAACAGCCGCAGCGGGAGCATCGGTTCGGCAACGTTCGCCTCCACGATGCAGAAGGCGGCCAGGGTGAGCGTGCCGCCGATGAGGCTGGCGAGCACCCAGGGGTCGGTCCAGCCCATGGTGTGTCCGCCGTACGGCTGGATGCCGTAGGTGATGGCGGCCAGCAGTGCCGTCAGCCCGGCGGCAAAGGTGAGGTTGCCCCACCAGTCGATCCGCCCGGGATTGCGGATGCCCGTCTCGTGCAGCGACTTGTACGCCCACACGGTGCCGATCAGTCCGATCGGCACGTTGACCCAGAAGATGGAGCGCCAGTTCCACTCCACGAGCGCGCCGCCGAGGACCAGGCCGATGAACGTGCCGGCGATGCCGGCGACCATGTTCACGCCGAGGGCCATGCCGCGCTGCCGGGCGGGGAAGGCGTCGGTGAGGATGGCGGTCGAGTTGGCCATCAGCATCGCGCCGCCGACGGCTTGCACGATCCGCCATCCGATCAGCCACAGCGCACCGGCCGAGCCGTGCAGCGGGTCGACGGAGAGGATCACCGAGGTGACGGTGAAGACGACGAATCCCGCGTTGTAGATGCGTACCCGGCCCCGCATGTCGCCAAGCCGACCGAGGGTGACGACCAGCACGGCGGTGACCAGCAGGTAGCCCATCAGCATCCACAGCACGTAGCTGACGTTGCCGGGCTGGAGCGGGTCGAGACGGAGGCCGGTGAAGATGCCGGGCAGCGAGATCAGCACGATCGAGCCGTTGACGGTCGCGATCAGCACGCCGAGCGTGGTGTTGGTCAGCGCCACCCATTTATAGCGGGGGTGGTCGGCGCTGATCCAGGCACGGAGACCGCGGGGCCGAACGCCGGGGGCACTGCCTGCCGGGCCGGGGCTTTGGTCGGTGGTCACCGGCAGTCCTCCCTCCTCCGCTTCCTGTCGGAAGAGCGGGTCAGTTCACGGTTGCCGGGCTGAGCGCGGGTATGACCGCGAAAGTCGTCCACGGAGCGCGGTCGACGACCAGGCGGCGCAGCATGCGTACCTGGCGCGGTGCATTCCAGCCGAGTACGCCGGCCACCCTCCCGCGGTGCCCGTAGGAGGCGGCGAAGCGGCCGTCCGACGGGTCGCCGTAGACGATCCGCATCTCAGCGTCCGGCGGGAAGATCCCGTACGCCTGGATCCTGGTGTCGTACTGGTCGGTCCAGAAGTAGGGCACAGGAGCGAACGGAGTCGCGTCGCCGAGCAGGTTGCCGGCCACGGCCATGGCCTGTTCGGTGGCGTTCATCCGATGCTCCAGCCGCATGCGGGTGCCGAAGTGCGCATTGGGCCAGGAGGCGACATCGCCGGCGGCGTAGATCCCAGGTGCCGCCTGGCAATACGCATCGCACTCCACCCCGTCTCCCAGCCGCAGGCCCGAACCTTCCAGCCAGCCGGTCGCGGGCGCGGCACCGAGGGCCAGGACGACGACGTCGGCCGGCAGCATGGTGCCGTCGCCGAGTTCCACTCCGGTCACCCGGCCGCCGGCGCCGCGCAGCCGGCGTACCGGCACTCCGCAACGCAGGCGTGTTCCGTGGTCCCTGTGCACCTCGGCGATGAGCCCGCCGATCCGGTCCCCGAACGGGCGCCGCACCGGGACCGGTTCCGGCTCGGCCACGGTCACCTCCAGGCCCATGGCCCGGGCAGCCGCGGCGACCTCGGTGCCGAGGAATCCGGCACCGACCACGACCACCCGGGGCCCGGCGAGCAGCGCGGCGCGCAGGGCGAGGGCGTCGTCGAGCGAGCGCAGGACATGGACTCCGGCCAGGTCGCTGTCGGGCAGGCGCCGGGGAGCCACACCGGTGGCGATGACCAGGGCGTCGAATCCGACGCTCTCGCCGCCTCCCAGGCGCACCCGGCGGCCCGGGACGTCCAGCGCGACGGCGCGTTGTCCGAGCCGCAGGTCGGCCCGCAGCCGCGCGAGATCCGGTAGGGAGCGCAGGGTGGCGCGTTCGGACTCCCAGGCGCCGGTCAGGATCTGCTTGGACAGCGGCGGCCGGTCGTACGGCGGGCGGGACTCCTCGCCGATCAGGGTGAGGTGACCGTCCCAGCCTCGGCGGCGGAGGGTCTCGGCCGCGGTCAGGCCGGCGGCCGAGGCTCCCACGATGACGATCCGGTTCACTCCTTCGTCTCCTGTTCTTCCAGCCAGATGGCCTGGGCCGGGCAGAGGGCGACGGCCTGCCGGACATCGTCCGCGAGGCCCTCAGGAGGGTTCTCGGCGAGCAGGACGACGATGCCGTCCTCCTCGCGCTGGTCGAACACCTCCGGTGCGCTCAGCACGCACTGGCCGGAGGCCACACACTTGTTCTGGTCGACGATCACCTTCATCGGATCCTCCTTTCCTGCGCGGCACTCGGCCGCGCTCACCAGGTGACGGGCAGCTCGTAGACGCCGTAGACGGCCCCGTCGTGCTTGAACGGGATCTCGTCGAGATCCACGGCGAGCTTCAACGTGGGGATGCGGCGGTAGAGGGTGCCGTAGACGACCTGCAGCTCCACCCGGGCCAGCGGCTGGCCCAGGCACTGGTGGACGCCGAAGCCGAAGGCCACGTGGTGGCGGGGGTTGCGGTCGATGTCCAGCCGGTCGGGGTCGGGGAAGGCGTCGGGATCGCGGTTGGCAATGTCGTTGGCGAGGACGACGCCCTCGCCGGGGCGGATGATCACGCCGCCGACCTCGATGTCCGCCAAGGCCACCCGGCGCCGTCCGCTGTGCACGATGCTGAGGTAGCGCAGGAGTTCCTCGACCGCCGAGGCGACCACCTTCGGATCGTCGCTCTCACGCAGCCGGTCCAGCTGGTCCGGGTTCTGCAGCAGGGCCACGGTGCCCAGCGCGATCATGTTCGCGGTGGTCTCGTGCCCGGCGGTCAGCAGCAGCATCCCCATACCGGCCGCTTCATGCCGGGAGAGCTCACCGGCCCTGACCCGCTCGGCCAGCGTGGAGAGCAAGTCGTCGGCCGGGTGGGCGAGTTTGACGCCGATCTGCTGGTCCAGGTAGTCGAGCAGCTGCTGTGTGGCCACCCGCGCCTGCTCCACGGTGCTGGTGCGCTTGATCAGGATCTTGCTGTTGGCCTGGAAGAAGTCGTGGTCGGCATACGGGACGCCGAGCAGCTCGCAGATCACCAGTGACGGCACCGGCAACGCGAAGCCCTGCACCAGGTCCACCGGCTTGGGCCCGGCGAGCATGGTGTCGATCAGGCCGTCGACGATCTTCTGAATGGCAGGCCGCAGCGCCTCCACCTGCCTGATGGAGAAGGTTGCGGTCACCATCCGGCGAAGCCGGGCGTGCTCCGGATCGTCCATGTTGATGAAGGTCCGCGACTGCCTCCGGCGCTCCTTTTGAGCCGGGCTCAGATGGGGGTAGTGCGGGCGGTCGCTGTCCGAACTGATCCGCGGATCGGCGAGTAGAGCCCGTACGTCGTCGTAGCGGGTGACCAGCCACGGGGTGCTGCCGTCCCACAGCCGCACCCGGCTGATCGGAGCCTGGACCTGCAGGGCATGCAGGGCCGGCGGCGGATCGAAGGGGCAGCGGGCAGCCCGGGCCATGGGGTAGTCCGGTACCTGCGCCGACGGCACATCGGTGCCGGGTGCCGAGAAGGTGTTCATGGTTCTCCGCCCTTTCCGGAAGTCGGATATGGGGGCAGTGCCGGGACCGGGCCCCAGTGCGCCGGGCGCGAAGGAGCAGATCCCGCCTGCGGGAGGAGACACCGAAGAGCGCAGCCAGGAGGCTCAGGAGGGCGATTCGCCGCCGGAAACACTTGGTCGCGAGGCGGCTTGCACCATCCGGCGCACGACGGGCAGGGCCGTGCGCATGGCCTCGCCCAGCGCCCGCACGTCCTGCTCGGGCAACGCGGCCAGCATGTCGGCCACCCGGGCACACTGCGCGCGCCGGCGCTCGGCCATCACCTCTCGCCCGGCTTCCGTGATGGCAACGAGGCGGACCCGCCCGTCCTCGGGATGGCCCACTCGAGTGGCCAGACCCTGGTCCTCCAGCCGCTGTACCAGAGCGGTCATCGACGGTTGGGCGATGCCCTCCGCCGCTGCCAGCGCGGTCAGCCGGATCGGACCTTCCCGCTCCAGCCGGCTGAGCGCCGCGGCGGTGGTCAGACTCATGCTCTGCCGCTCCGACAGAAGGTGTCTGACCAGCCCGGTGGCCAGCTCGTTCAACGCCGCCGCCACCTCCTGGTGACCCCCTTCGGATGTCTCATCCATACATCCACCTATATCACCCTTCTATATAGCTTGTCTATATTCTCCACCTATATAGACAAGCTATATAGAAAGGTGATATATATGCACCGTAGCCCCTTGAGGGTTCTGGTCACAGCCCAGGCGCCACGTTGGCGCCGGAGGAAGGTGATGACCGTGACCTGCACCTACGCCCCAGAGGCACCCCCACGGCAGGGCCCTGCTCGCAGTCTGTCGGCATCCGTCGGCACATGGACCCTGGCGCACCGCCCGGAAGCCGCCGGAGAAGCCCGCAAGATCACCAAAGAACTCCTGGCTCAGTGGAGTGTCGCTAAGGACGCGGCCGACTCGGTCCTTCTGACCGTCTCCGAACTCGTCACCAACGCCGTGGAGCATGCCCGACCCCCACTGAACTTCGGACTGAGCCGCGACCCGGGCACCCAGCGAGTGCACATCGAGGTGTCCGACGGAGGCCCTGCCGCCATGGACGGCGACTGGGCAGGCAGCCGCACCCCCCACGAGCACGGCCGCGGACTGGAGATCGTCGACCAGCTCACCGCCGCGCACGGCGACCGTGCGGAACCCGGACGCGCTGTCCACTGGGCCGACGTCACCAGCGTGCCCTGACCCGACCGTGCGACAGAGCCCGGCGCGCGCGATCGTCCCCGCGTCCCGTACGGAGCGGCGAGTGAGCATCGGGTACGCCCGCGCCTCAACCACCCGGCAGGCGTCGGCGAGCCGGCTCAAAGCTCTCCTGCTCACGCGGTCGGCAGCATCTCCATGGACGGCGCCAAGCCGCCTTGAGGGGCGCTCAGTGGCCGAAGAAGCGAGGGGACCGCCTTCCGACCCGCAGCCCCCGCTGAGATGTAACGCCCTGAACTGCCGTCGAGGTGTCGACGCTATCCACGTTGGCCATCGCCGGATGCCCGCCAACGACCCCGAGACACCCTGAGCTCACTACCCGACGACAGGTTCCAGGACGAACACCGGGAACTGCCGCGAGGTCTTCTTCTGCATCTCGGCGTATCTCGGAAAGACAGCGACCGCGCGCCGCCACCACTCGGCCCTTTCCTCGCCGGTGGCCTCATGGGCCGTCATGTCCTGCTGTACCGGGCCGTCCTGGAGTTCGACATGCGGATCGGCCTTGACGTTGAAGTACCACAGCGGATGCCTGGGGGATCCGCCCAGCGAGCCGACCACCGCATAACGCCCCTCGTGCTCGACGCGCATCACCGGCACCTTGCGGATCTTGCCGGTCTTGGCGCCCCGGGTGCTCATCACCACCACGGGCCACCCCGTGTCCCACAGTGTCGTCCCCCTTGTGCCGCCGGAGCTCTCGTACACCTCCACTTGCTCGCGCACCCACTGCGTCGTGCTGGGTCCATACTCGCCCTCAAGAGACATGGCATCCGTCCTCTCGTCGCAGGGAGGTCCTCGCATCGGCCACAACGCCGGTACAGGCACCAGACATTCCGGACATTGGATGGCCTCACAGGCGGACGTCCCGCCCTCGGTCGGGCCCAGCCTGTCGCCTGAGGCCATCGCCCCGAGAACCCACTGGAGCTCGTCGTCACCTCGGGCAAGAACCAGGGCAAGCGCCCCTCGGTCGCCGCGGCTTACCGCATCCTGGCCGAGGGCGAAACAGTCGAGCTCATTACCGGATTCTCTTCGGGGCTACGCGCCTTGCTCTGTGAGTGTGACCTTCCGTCCGGTGCGTGCCGCTTCCCGGATCCGCTCCAGCATCCGGTGTCGCCGGACGGCGTGCCGGAAGTCGGGAACGCCGTCCTCGTCCGGCGCAAGGCTCCCGGTGATCTGGTCGCGCAGAAGCGCGTACTCGTGGGCGACGTTGCAGGCGGGTTCGGCGGATCGCTCGGTCCATTGCGTCAGCGAGCGCTGATAGCGGGCGGGAACCGGAAGTTCGGTCAACGCGCCCTCTTCTCCTCGGGCGCCGTACAGCCGCAGCCGTCCCTGGAACCACAGAGCCTGGTCGGCCTTGACGACGAGATCGCCCTCCGTGCCGTTGATCTCCCAATGAAACGCGGTGGCGCGGGAGGTCCCACCGCGAAAGTGCATCGCGGCCATGGCCCCCGACTCCAGCACACCAGTGACGGCGATCTGGTCCTCCGCAGTCTTGGCCGCGACCGCCCCGCTCGTGACGTTCGTGACCTCCGGGCGCAGGTTCTCGATGAGAGCCGACACCTCGCGGAACTCCCCCAGCACCATGGCCAGCGCGTCGACCGAGTGCCCGAAGGGGATCGACAGCAGCGTGGCGCCGCTCGTTACGTCCAGAATGTACGCATAGTTGTCATCGTAAGTGGCGCCCCCGATCCAGCCCGACCCGAGCATGCTGGTCGACAGCACCCGCCCCACGTAGCCGTCGGCAACCAGGTCCCGCAGATACCGAAGCGGCGGAGCCGACCGGGCCTGCAGACCGACAGCCGTAAGCACACCCCTGCGATGCGCGAGGTCGGCCAGCTCCTCGGCCTGCGCGAGGTCGGCACCGAGCGGCCACTCGCTGAACACCACCTTCCCCGCTTCCAGCGCGGGCCGGATGAGCTCCAGGTGGTGCGGAACCTTCACCGTCACCACCACGAGATCGACTTCCTCACTGCGGGCCAGCTCCTCTGCGCTGTCGAAGGCCAGCGGCACCGCGTACTTCTCGCCGGCCGCACGCGCCGACTCGGCGCTGCCGGCGCTCAGCGCCCGCACCTCGTATCCGTCGAGCCCGGCCAGCGCCGGCACATGGGCGGTGGCCGCCCAACCGCCGCTCGCGCTCAGCCCTACGACACCGACACGAATCGGCTCCCGATGAGGGGAAGTGGACGTCATGTGCACCCCAGCGTTCGCGACCGCCTGCTCTCCCACCTCAAAACGGCCCATAGCCATGGAGGACACGGTCCAGGCGTCACGTTCAGCGACATGTCGATCGGTTCGCCGCTCGTCAACGGCACCTCAACTCGGCGAGTTCACTTCCCCGCACCCTGCCCTGCGGCTCGTCGTCGCCGCCGAACCGGCTGAGGACGCCCGAACCAATGACCGGCGCTACACCCCGCCGAAGTGCGGACGGCACGAGGCCGTTGTCATCCGGCAGGGGCATCCGTACACGCATCCGTACACCGTCGAGAGCGGCGAACCGGAGCCCAGCAAGACCGCGTCGAACACCACGCACCAGGCCCCTCCCCGAACGCGGAACCCGGGCCGCATAGCGTGGACTGACCCCGCGCAGCGCGGCGAAGGACGCCTCACTGTCCAACCGTTCCGGGTTGTCCCCCACCGTGATCAGCAAAGCGACGGCCGTGTCCGGACCGATCCCCACCACCTCGAGCAACTGCGGGGCATGACAATCCACGAGCCGGGCCAGACGAGCCTCCACATCCCGAATCTGCTCGGAGAGCTGACCGATCCGGTCAGCCAGCAGACCCAGAGTGATCCGAGTGGCCTCCAGCACCGACTCCTCGCCAACCTCCTCGCAACTGCTCACATCGGTGAACCGCGCACAGGTACGGAAGAGTTCCGCATTACCCAGTCCGGCCAGTTCTTCCCGCAAGGCGAGATCGGCAGTGACGAGGACGGCCTTGAGCTGATTGATGGCCTGCGTGCGGGCTTTGACGGCCGACGCCTTCGTGAGCTTGTACATTCTCGCGATCTGCACCGGCCCGTCGCCCGATTTGGCCCGGGTGTGGGCTCGCCCGCTCAATACGGCTCGCGCCGCGTTCTGGGCATCGAGCGGATCCGTTTTGCCGCGCCGACGGCGATCTGCCCGGTCCATCCGGTTCACGTCAAACACGCCTATGCCCTGGGCCAGCAGATAGCAGGACAGGGACGCCCCGTAGGAGCCGGTCCCCTCCACTTCGGCCCGCCTCACGGCTCCCGACTTCCTGGCCCACTTCAGCAGATCGCGGTATCCAGCCGCAGTGGCCGGGAACTAGTCAGTGGCAAGCACTGTCCCCATCAACGAGAGCACCGCAGCCACATGGGCATCCGGGTGCGTGTCCACTCCCAAAACCACCTCACCCACAGGGCGACGACGACGGGTCCGCGGAGAAGGCGGCGTACTGGACATGCCCGTTCCCCGTCCGGTCCTGCGGCGTGTTGCGTTGCCGGTACCGGGCCGCGTCAGGCGGTCAGAATCGTGAGGACGCCACAACGAACGGCAGGCCCCTATCGGGACACACCCCGCCGGCTCGGCACCGACAACACGCCATCCCCGGCCAACGGCCGACGCTGTGTGATTTAGACACTCTGGTCAAAGGTGTCATGAGTCAGACCTCGGACCCGGGACAGCACCCACCCATCCTCCCGCCCGTCACAGCATCCCCATCATTCGGGCCGATACGCAGTGGGTGGCCCAGCGGCAGCGCCGCCCGCTGCGGGCAATCGAGGCGTTCGCAGACGCCGCAGCAGGATCGAGGAGCGGACCTCGCCGCTGAGGAACGTTGAGGCACCCTGCCAGCACCTGCCCGGCGGGGGCCTCAGCGACCATCACGTGTCACGTTGCTGTCACCAACCCCGTCGACGCACCTGGACCACAAAGGCCCCACCTGCGTGAACGGCATCGATCTAGACCACGTGGACGCCAGGAGACGGTTTCGCCTACCTGTGCCATGTGGTACGCAGTGAGGGACCGAGGATCAGGACCGGGGCGTCTTCTGGCCCGTCAAAGCGGTATTGCAGGGTTTCCACGTTCGTCTCACTCACCCGCTTACGCTCCCACCACACTCTGTGCAGGAGCGGGGGCGGGGACACTCGCCAGACCTCCCCATGCATCCGCCGCCGGACGAAGATCCTCCACATCGGGTTTCACATACCAGCGCTTCGTGGTCTTGACATTGGTGTACCCGGGCCAGCAGGTGATCCGGCACCCCGTTGTTCGCGAGGTACGTGAAGCAACTCGCACGAGCGTCATAGGGACGCAGCCCCGTTGATCACGGCGCGGAGTCCTGCTTGCCGCTCGCCGCGGCGTATGCCTGGGCCGGGGTCATCGCCACCCCGTTGAGCTGAACGGTCTTGTACGGGCTGACCTTGGCGCACTTGGATTCGTCAGCGGTCTGGGCATGGGCGTTGGAGACGGCTGCGTGGGTGTCGGCGGGGGCGGCCGACGAGCCGCCCGAGTACGTTGTGCCGGAGGCCCAGTCGCTGCCGATGACCAGGGTCAGCCCGTTCGCGCTGCCCTCGGTGAGGTGCTTCGCGGGCAGCCCTAGGGCGGAGGCCACCGTCTGTGCCTCGGTCTTCTGGCCGGGGCCGTAGGTGAGTGTGGTGGTCGCCGCCTGTTCGGGCGCGTTGCTGGTGCTGGTGCCGGAGCTGAAGCCCTTGGCGATGAGGGCGGAGGCGACCACCGAGGCGCGCCCGCCGGTGGTGCTGCCGTTCTCCACCCGGACGGCGATCTGCGAGGCCGGCACCGTGGCCGTCGCGGAGGGCGCGGCGGACGCCGTCTTCTTGTCGCTGCCCGAGCTCAGGGACTGGTCGTTGGCGATGGAGGCGAACAGCGACTTCGCGCCGGAGCCGACGACGACGTGGTCAGCGTTGTTCGGGTCGGGCGCGGTCTGCATGGTGGTGAACGTCATCCGCTTGGACGGGACCTTGTCCAGGTCGGTCGCCAGACCGATGAGTTTGCCGACGCTGCCCAGGCCGGTGTCCACGGTCAGGGCCTTGGTGGCGGCGTCGGCCAGCGAGTAGACCTTGGTGGGGTTGGCCAGGGTGCCCGCACTCTTGAAGTTGCGGATCATCGCGCTGAGGAACAGATGCTGGGAGACGGTCCGGCCCAGATCGCTGCCGTCACCGAAGCCGTGCCGGGAGCGGACGAACTCCAGCGCCGCCTCACCCTTGAGGGTGTGGGGGCCCTTGGCGAGCTTGAGGTGCGAGTAGGTGTCGTAGACGTTGTCGCTGACGCACACCGACACCCCGCCCACCGCATCCGACATCTTCACCACGCCGGAGAAGTCGAGCATCACGAAGTGGTCGATGGGTATGCCGGTCAGCTGGTGCACGGTGGTGACCTGACAGGCCGGCCCGTACTGCAGGGCGCTGTTGATCTGCCCGTAGTAGCCGGGCGTCGACTGGCTGCTGTCCGGGTCCTTGCAGGCGGGCACATGCGTCATGGTGTCGCGCGGCACACTCATCACGGTGGCGTTGGAGCGGTCGGCGGACACGTGCACCACCATCTCCACGTCCGCGTTGTGCCCGGTCGTCGAACTGGCCGAGCCGCAGCCACCGCCCAGTTTGCAGTCGGCCGCGTTGTTCCGCCCGTCCGAACCGATCACCAGGATGTTGATCGGCGTACGGCCGAAGGCGTCTGCCTTCTCCTTGCCATTGGCGCCGTCATCGATCGACACGCTGTGGATGTTGCCGTTCAGGTGCTGCCACAGCCACGTCCCGGTGCCCGCGATGACCAGGATCAGCGCGGACACCGTGAACAGGGCTATGCGGCCGAGCCGCTTGCGCCGGGCCGCGGGTTTGGCCCGCCGTCCCGGCCTGCGGCTCTGAGACTGAGGCGCCTGTCGGGCCGCCGCCCGGCCGCCGTGCGGCGGCCTGGCAGGCCCGCCGTCGTCCGTCCTCCGCGGGCGGGGCGGAGCGGCGGAGCGGCCGCGCGTCGTCTGGCGCACCGAGCCACCGTCCCAGGAGTCGCCCATTCCCTCTCCCTACGCTCGTCGCCGACGTCAACCGCCGGCGCGGCGGCCCGATGGCACGGACCCCGGTCCCGCACGTAGGGGAGCACCCTCGGTCGGGATAATTGCGCAATATAGCAACTGTTACTGACGGCACCGGCGGCGGCACCCCTGGCCAGCCATAAGCCCCGTCGGAACGCAGGCACGGAAGCGAAGGGGGACTGGACGACATCCACAGCGCCCTCGGCCCGAGGAAGGATCTGATGGACGTCACAGATGCGTTGCGGAAGCGGCGGATGACAGCCGGGACAAGACACTGACCGCGGGCCGGAGCCAAGGAGGCACCAGCCGAACGGGCCGCACGCACGAAGTTCGGCTCCGACGCCACCTGGCGCAGCGACCGGAATCCTCCGAGGGGGACCATCAATCGAGACGATGACCGCTACTGGCCCCATCCGAGGAGCCGCTGATCTCAAGCGCTGGACACCAGCCCATGAGACCGCACCCCGCCTCACGACGCCTCGAACCTACCGCTGCGGCTTCCGCGCAAAGGGCGAGCCGCTGCGGCACGGCTTCGACGCGGTCGGCCGCCGACGAGCCGGCAGCAGGAGGCTCAGTGTGCCGTGTGGCCCTCCGTGGTCGGCCGAGCCGTCGCGGTCTCGCCGGGAGCGGACTGGATGACGCGGGGCGCCTCCGCGGCGGAGGAGGACGCATCCTCGGCCGGTGCGGCGGACTGGGCGGTGCCGTCCTCTTTCATGGCCTTGGCCTCACTCTTGAGGATGCGCATCGACTTGCCCAGCCCTCGGGCGGCCTCGGGGAGCTTCTTCGAGCCGAACAGCAGGATGATCACGATCGCCACGATCAGCAGGTGCCAGGGTTCCAGTCCGTTGCGGAGCATCTGACCCCACCCCTTCTCTTCGCCGGACAGTGGCGCACGCCGGAGCGGCGTACCATCTGCCATCATTGCCACATTGCGCAACTGTACAACCATTGGGTGAGGTCAGTCGTCCCCTCCGTATGAGTCGGACGGAAGAGGGCACGCCCATGACCGCCATGCGGGATGAGAACGCACCTTCCCGCCACCGGCGCCGGGCCGAGCCGCCCCGGCGCGGCGGATCTCGCGACGGCCACGCGGTACGAAACCGCAACCGCAGCCCGTGGACAACAGCGCTCCTCATGACGCCGGCCATCGTGGTGCTCGGCAGGGCTGGACTGGATCTACCTGAAGCTGAATGGCAACACATCAATACCTTCGGCGCGGACGGCCTCTCCGCTAGGCCGATTCGTTTGGATCACTCCGGCTGGCCGAGGTTGTCGTTGATGATGTCCGTGTGACCAACCGAATCAGCGCTCTGATCTCGGCCTTCGGCGGCGCTGGATCAGGCCGCGACAAACGGGACCCCTTCAGTGGCAGCGACGAGCCCAAGGTGACGGCCCAGCGGCGGCGAGAGCAGGGCGGCCACCCGGCCAGGCACGGGGGCGGCGGCGCCGAGTGGACTGCGGCGAGGGCCGAGGATGCCGAGCGCCTCGCCCGGAAGGCGAGAGCGGGTGAGGTTGGCACGGGCGGCGAGGGCGGCCTTGCCGCCCGTGGGGGCCACCCGGCGCGGTCGCCGGTGGGGGGCGGTGACCTCGTCAGCCCAGCGTTCGAAGTACAGGTGACGGTGGTGGCGAGCAGGCGCAGCAGGGAGCTGGCGGCGGTATCGAGCTGGGCCGGCGCGACGAACGCGTAGTGCTGGGCGGCCAGACGGGCGTGTTCATGCGGAGAGCTCGGTGAGATCGTCGCGCCGCGCGGTGTCCACCGACCCGTGGCCAAGCCCGCCGAGCTGCGGGACGCGGAGCAGTTCTGTAATGGTCAGCAGCCCCAGCGAAACCGCGCTCGCCGCGGCCGGGACCAGCGGGGAGGCGGTGAGCAGCCAGGTGGCCAAGCGCGGTGCTCGCGTCGCTCTGACAGCTGCCGGGTGCCCAGCAGGACGAGCTGGGGCAGCAGCGGCGGGAGGTAGGCGAGGACACCCGCCCAGGGCCCTTTTCGACGGTGCGGAGGTGGACGGCTCAGCGGTCGTCGCTGCCGGGCTCGGAGCCGAGCAGTTGCCGCGGCAGGTCGGCGTCCGTGTCCGACACGTGGTCGGCGAAGCGGGCGAACACGGCCTCACGGTCGGTGCGCTCCTCCACGGCGGTACGCATCCGGCGGTCGGCGAACCCGGGGCCGTCCGTGGCGAAGCGTCAGCCACTCTCGGCCCGCTGCAGCAAGGAAAGCGTCTCCGCCTCCCGGGCACCGTGGGGCAGCTTGGGGCCCGGCTCGGGCGTCTCGCCTTCCGTGGGCTGTGTCGTTCCCTCACTCATCGCTCACCGCCGCACAGAACTTCTCCGGCGGTGTGAAGGCTGCGGTGCTTCAAGTCCGCCATGCTCAGCACGCAAGGGGCGACGGCCGGACCGGCTCAGCCGCCGATCGGCCTGCCCGCCTTGGCCCAGTTGGCGTGCAGGTTGTCGAGGTACGACTGGGCCTGGCTGCCGGGGGTCACGCCGCGGGCGAAGGCGAGCATGTTGCCCGCGCCGGTGTTGTAGCCGAGGGCCAGCAGATCGTTCCTGCTGTAGGAAGCGGGCCACCGGGCGGGAAGTTGGGCGGCGAGGTCGTGCAGATACCAGGCTTCAGCCTCGACGGCGAGATCCCGGTCGTCGGGCAATTCCTCCCACTTCCGGTCCGCGAAGTCCCGGCCCTGCTTCACCTCGTCGAAGGCGGCACGGTGCATGTTCGCGATACCGAAGGCGGCGTCCGGCTTGTACTTCTGCCAGGCGCGCTCAAAGGCAGGGTCGTGCGGCTTGTACGCCTCGTTGTACAGGATCGCCATCACCAACTGGGCACTGACGCCGGCCTGCTGAGCCCTGGTGCGGACCTGGGTGGCGTAGTCAGCGGGGTCGTACGACGAGGCAGAACCGCTCGGCGCGGCGGAGGAACCGGCCGAGCGGGTGGGTGAGGCCGATGCCCTGGCCGGGGGCGGCGAGTCCGACTGCGGAGTGCGGGCGGCGCGGACGACGACGTAGAGAGCCACAGCGAGGACCACGACCACCAGCCATCGCCGCCGTGAGGTGGCAGCGGACATTTTTCGCCCCCCCTTCTCGCCCTCTTCGGGCCAGCCACTTGTACAGCACGCGCGTTAAGACACGTGTGAAGCGTCGCTGATGCTTCACAGGATTCAGTGCAGCAGGGCTACTGCCACCGTGCCGATGTCGCGCCCGCGGCAGCATGGGCCGCCGACGAGACGACGAGTCCTCCGGTTCGCAGGCGGCGCACCAGGACCGTGGTGACCGCCGGATGCCGACCGCCGCGGATGCCCGCCGGCAGGCACGCACAACACCGGTGAAGGGGATGGCTCGTAGGGCCGCGGGCTCCCGGAGAACGGTGGCGGAGAGGGCCTTGAGCAGAGTGAGGACGGCCAGGATTCCCGCACTGGTCACCGCAGCCCGCACCGTGAGCGGCACGGCCAGGCAAGCCGCCGCCGCTCCAGCACAGCCACCGGCAACTCGACTCACCCAACTGGGACAGTCCGCAGCCTCCATCGGACCCGGCGGTTCAATCTGCTTCGGGTGCCTGGGCGTCACGGCCAATGGCCTGAGTACCTGAACACGATGTGTTCAACGAACAGTCCTGCATGGTCGTTGACGTGCGAGAGGCCACTGATCGGGGAGATGGTGTCACGTAGGTTGTCGATCAGACCGGCCACGACCGTCCCATGGTTGTCGAACGGGTACTGGTAGATGTCCCATACAGGTGTCTCCGCCCTTCGGCGGTTCGTCATGAAGATCCATGCCCAGAAGCTAGGATTTCCCAGGGATCAGCCAAGGAGCAGCACGTCATCTTGGAGGCTCGCTTTTACAGGACGCGTCCCAGGCGGCGGCAACCACGGCCTCGCCCACAGCACTACCCGCAGGTGACCGCAGAAGCGGGGAAGCCAAGAGGATGTCCACATGACCGGCGCGAACAGCTTCTCCGTCTCCGGCTACGGCCCCCAGCGCGCGGGCTGGACGCGGCTGTTCAACCGTGACTCGCCGGCTCGCCGGCTGGACTGGCCGATCCTGCTGTCGGCCACCGCGCTGTCGCTGCTCGGCTCGCTCCTGGTCTACTCCGCGACCCGCAATCGCATCCAGATCAATCATGGCGACCCGTACTACTTCCTCGTCCGCCACCTGATGAACACCGGCATCGGGCTCGCCCTGATGATCGGCACGGTCTGGCTCGGCCACCGCGTCCTGCGCAACGCGGTACCGATGCTTTACGGCCTCTCGCTGTTCGGCGCGCTGCTGGTGCTCACTCCGCTCGGCGCCACCATCAACGGCAACCGCAACTGGATCGTCATCGGCGGCGGCTTCTCGATCCAGCCGTCCGAGTTCCTGAAGGTCACGATCATCCTGGGCATGGCGATGCTGCTCGCGGCCGGGGTCGACGCGGGTGACAAGCAGTACCCGGACAGCCGTACCGTCGCCCATTCCCTGGGCCTGGCAGCCGTGCCGATCATGGTCGTCCTGATGATGCCCGACCTCGGCTCGACCATGGTCATGACGGTCACGATCCTGGGCGTGCTGCTCGCGTCGGGCGCCTCCAACCGCTGGGTCTTCGGCCTGCTCGCCGTCGGCGTCCTCGGTGCCATCTCCGTGTGGCGGCTGCACATCCTGGACCAGTACCAGATCAATCGCTTCGCGGCCTTCGCCGACCCGAGCCTCGACCCGGCGGGCGTGGGTTACAACACCAACCAGGCCCGCATCGCCATCGGTTCGGGCGGCCTGACCGGCGCGGGCCTCTTCCACGGCGCGCAGACCACCGGCCAGTTCGTGCCGGAACAGCAGACTGACTTCGTCTTCACCGTCGCGGGCGAGGAGCTGGGATTCATCGGTGCCAGCCTTGTCATCTTCTTGATCGGCGTGATGCTGTGGCGTGCCTGCCGGATCGCCCGCGAAACGACCGAGCTGTACAGCACGATCGTCGCCGCCGGGATCGTCGCCTGGTTCGCCTTCCAGTCCTTCGAGAACATCGGCATGACCCTCGGCATCATGCCTGTCGCGGGCATTCCCCTGCCGTTCGTCTCCTACGGCGGCTCGTCGATGTTCGCGGTGTGGGTGGCAATAGGGCTGTTGCAGTCGATCCGGGTACAGCGGCCCGTGTCGGCGTAGAAGGTTGGCGCTGGAAGGCTGAGACCGCGCCGGAAAGGGGAACTCCCCCAGAGAGCTGGGCCGACCGATGCCGCCGAGGCGGCGTTCTGGTACTACCGGCCCAGGACGGCGCCTCGGCCTCCCCGCTTCACGCCCACGACGTCATCCTCACCTGCCCCAGGACGACTACATCGACGTGGCGGCCATCCTCGACCGGTACTTCCTGACCGCCGATCGCCTCACGGAACCGCGACTGCTCACGCTGTTCCGCGAAGCCGTCACCGGAGCCAACCGCTTCTCCAGGGAACTGGCGGGGGACCATGCACAGCGCCTACATCGCCCACGTGCCGCCTGGTGGCCTTACGGCTGCTCCTAGCCGTAAAGCCAGTACGGAGGTCTTCGCGTCTCACGACGGGGTCCAATGGGTGGTGCGGTTGCGCTCATGACGTGCCCGGGCCAAAGCGAGCCCGGCGGCATAGAGCGCCAGGACGACGGCGAGGAGCAGGTAGTACTCGAACGGCAGCGTGCTCAGGCCGAGCACCGGCCCGAGCGGTGAGGGCGGCAACACGATGCCGATGACGGCCAGTGTGGCCGCGGACCAGCTGACCGGGCCGAGCGCGCGGCCCTCGACGAGTCGGCGTCCGCTGCGCAGGAGGACCATCACCAGGGCCTGGGTGATCAGGTTCTCGGTGAACCAGCCGGAATGGAAGGCGGCTTCGTCGTTCCCGGTGCCCGGGCCGTGCAGGGTCAGGGCGAGGACGGCGAAGGTGGCCAGGTCGGCAACGGCGTTGAGGACGCCGAATCCGGTGATGAACCGCAGGACATCGCGCGGGCTCAGGACCGTCGGGCGACGCAGCACCGATGGGTCAGGACGGTCGAATGCGAAGGCGAGCTGGGCCGTGTCGAAACACAGGTTCTGCACGAGCACCTGAGCCGGGAGCATCGGCAGGAAAGGCAGCAGCAGACCCGCGGCGAGCATCGCGATGATGTTGCCGACGTTCGATGACAAGGTGATACGCAGGTACGTGGCGATGTTGCCGCCTGCATACCGGCCCGCGCTGATGGCGTGGTCTATCGCGGTGAGGTCCTTCTCGGCGAGTACCACGTCGGCGCCCTCCCGGGCGACGTCCGCGGCACCCTGCGGCGCGATGCCGACCTCGGCGGCGCGTAGCGCCGGCAGGTCGTTGACCCCGTCCCCCAGGAAGCCCACGGTGTGACCGCCGGCTCCCAGCGCGGCGGTGATCCGCGCTTTGTGCTCGGGGGTGCAGCGGGCGAAGACCGTCGTACGGCGGGCGAGTTCGGTGAGTTCGGTGTCGGTCAGGCTGTCGATGCGGTCGGCGCACCGGACGGCCTCCGGGCCCAGGGGGATGTTCAGGTCGCGGCAGGCGCGGGCGGCGGTCCCGGGGTGGTCACCCGTGAGGATCTTGACGGTGACACCCCGATCGGCGAAGCCCTTCAGGGCTTCGGCGGCGGTGGGTGCCAGGGCGTCTTGCAGGGTGACGAAGCCGCGGAAGGTCAGGCCGCCTTCGTCGGCGGGAGTGTAGTCCCGCATGCGGGCCGGGCGTTCCGCGGTGGCGACCGCCAGGACCCGCAGTCCGTCTTCCGCCTCGCGGGACGCCGGCGCCGTCAGCCGTTTGCGCTCGTCCTCTTCCAGGGTGCAGCGCTCCAGGACGGCTTCGACGGCTCCCTTGACGACGAGCGTGTGCGTGCCGAGGCGGCCGGGGGTACGGACAACGGCGGTGGACAGGCGGCGCGCCGGGTCGAAGGGCAGAGCCGCCACCCCGTCGTACGACAGGAGCTCGTCCTCGGCGACCGCGTCCAGGAGCGCCTCGTCGAGCGCGTCCGGCTCGGGCAGGTCGGCGAGTTGCAGGGTCCACCAGGCGTTGACCGCCGCCCAGTGCAATACGTCGGGGTCATCGCGCCCGTCCGTGTCCAGGGAACGGTCGACGACCGGCCGGTCCTGGGTGAGGGTGCCGGTCTTGTCCAGGCACAGCACATCCACGGCGCCCAGATCGTGCAGCGCCGGGAGCCGCTTGACGATCACTCCGTGCGTGCGGGCCAGCAGCGACGCGCCACGGGCCAGACAGGTGGTGACGACAACCGGCAGCATCTCCGGAGTCAGCCCGACCGCCACCGCGACGGCGAACGGCAGCGTCTCCAGGCCGCGGTCGCGCAGGGCGGCGTTGGCCATCAGCACCAGCGGTGGAGTCAGCAGCATGAAGCGGATCAGGATCCACGAGATGCCGTGCACCGACCGGTCGAAGGCGCTCGCCTCGCGCTGCCCGGCCGTACGTCCATGGGCGGCCGCGAGTTGCGTGTCCGCTCCGGTCGCGACGACGACCGCGGTGGCGCTGCCGGAGGAGACGCTGCTGCCCTGGAAGCACAGCTGCGACTGCTCGAACATCCCGGTGCCGTCCGGGTGGGGGATGTCCGCGGCACTCTTCACGACGGGCGCCGATTCGCCCGTCAGCGCCGCCTGATGGATGGTCAGTCCGTCGGCGCGCAGCAGTCGTACGTCTGCCGGGACCAGATCGCCCGGGCCGAGCTTGATGATGTCGCCGGGGACCAGCTCATCGACGGGAATCTCCCGGGCCGATGGAGCCGCATCCTCGTCGGCCCGCCGCAGCACGGTGGATGTGCTGGCGACCATCTCGCGCAGCCCGGCCATGGACCGGTCGGCCCGGCGCTCTCCGGAGGCTCGCAGCGCGCTGCTGACCACGACCAGCAGCAGGATCACACAGGCAGTGGACCAAGCGAAGACGGCGGCGGACACGAGACCGAGGCAGAGCAGCACCGCGGTGAACGGATCGCGCAGGCTGCGCACGGCGAGCCGTGGCCAGGAGGCGTCCTGCCGTGCCGGGAGCAGGTTCTCCCCGGAGCGGACCAGGCGGACCGCGGCCTCGTCGTCCGTCAGCCCGCGCGGCCCTGTGTCCAGCTGCCGCAGGACCTGCAGTGCCGTCGCCATGCCGAACGAAGAGTCGGCCGTCTCGCCTGCATGCGCCATCCCAGGTGCCGACGCGGTCCCGGACAGCGGCGCTTGGGCGCCCTGTCGCGAGGCCGAGGCGATCCTAGGCACCGGTCCCGTGCAGCCGACGCGCCGACGCCTCTTGGGCTCGCGCGGCCAACTGCCCGACCATCACCCGGACGACGGTCACCACGTGCGGGTCGTCGACGTAATAGATCTGCCGCCGGCCTTCACGGCGAGCACGCACGAGGCCGGCGAGTTTCAGCTTCGACAGGTGCTGGCTGACGGCGGGCAGGGCGCCGCCCACCCGGTTGGCCAGGTGAGTGACGTCGCACTCGCCCTCGGACAGGGCCCACATGATGTGCAGCCGGGCCGTCGAGGCGAGCAGTCCGAAGGCGGCCGCCGCCTCCCCCAGCACCTCGGCCGAGGGGTCCTGAACGCCACCGCCGAACTTCGCCACAGTCCTCTCCCGCCCACGTCACGCCCAACGCACATCCGCGCACCCAGTGTAGGCGCCGACGCGTCGGCATCCGCTCGCGCCGGGACACCCGGCCGTCCTCAACGGGGACGACCTCGCGCCGTCGGGCGTCTGCGGCTAATCCTCGTAGTAGTTGTTGACGACCACTTCGGGCTCGTCGTCGTCGAACGCCTCGTTGAGCAGCGCGCCGCCGACCAGTCCGGCCGCACCGGCACCGATGAGCGCGCCCGCACCGAAGCGGCGGCCGCCGCCCTGCTGCTGACCATGATCGTGGTGATCGCCGTACTGCTGCGGGTAGCCCTGCTGCGGGTAGCCCTGGGGCGCCGTCTGCGGGTAGCCCTGCTGGGGCGGGGTGTAGAACGGTGGCGCGGTGGTCTGCACGCGCTGCGCGCAGCCGCCGCACGCCTGCACCGGCCGGGACACACCCCACTGCGGGAACCACGTCACCGTCGTCATACCGGGGCCGTGGTGGGGATCGAAGAAGCACGTCACGGAGGAACTCCCTGTCGGTTGTGGTGGCGCAGCGGCCGTCGGCGTCATGGGGGAGACAACGGTCGGGGTCGGCGTGACGACGGGCGGCGGCGGTGCGTACGTGCTGGTAGCCGCACCAGCAGACGCAGGAGCCGAGGTCTCGCGCAGGACGTCCACACCGTAGTCGGTGGCGATGCCCGCGAGCCCTGAGGCATACCCCTGGCCAACGGCACGGAATTTCCACTCCGCGCCGTGGCGGTACAGCTCACCGAAGACCAGCGCCGTCTCGGACGACAGTCCTCCGGCCGTGAGGTCGTAGCGGGTCAGCTCAGTGCTGGTGTCCCGGTCCAGGACACGGATGTGGGCGCGATGCACCTGCCCGAAGTTCTGGCCACGGGCCGCACCCTCGTACAGGGACACCGGAAAGACGATCTTCGCGACCTCGGCCGGCACCCGGGCGAGGTCGACCTGGATCTGCTGCTCGTCCCCGCCGCCTGGAGCACCGCTGCCGGAGTGTCGGACCGAACCGTCCGGGCTGCTGAGGTTGTTGAAGAAGACGAAGTGCTCGTCGGACAGCACCTTGCCGGACTGGTCGCACAGCAGGGCGCTCCCGTCCAGCTCGTAGCCGGTGCCCGCCTGCCAGCCCAGCCCGACCGTGACCGCAGTCAGGCCGGGGGCCATCTTGCTCAGCGACACATTGCCGCCCTTGGTCAGGAACACACTCATTCTCATTGGACTCCTCCGCAGCCGCTTCGGCTGCTCGTACTCATCATGATCGACGCCAACTCATCCCTTCCGGTTCCATGATTGCGCAACCGAGCAACACATCATCGTCGGCCGGGCGTGTCCGTCACCCTCCCGACCCGCCCCCCACTGGAGGACAACGACGTGGGCATCATCGGCTGGATCGTCCTCGGGCTGCCGGCCGGAGCCATCACCAAGATCCTGCTTCCGGGCCGTGCCCCAGGCGGTCTGATCGGTACCACCCCCATCGGTATCGCGGGCGCATGGGGCGAGGCGATCGGCGGCTCACTCGTCCTGCTCATCGGCTACCGCACCCTGTTCGGCAACTCGAAGACGAGCCGGAGGACTTACACGACATCGGGGCCCTCGTCCCCCTTCTCCTCGTCCGGCCGTTGACCGCCTGACCATCGCCACCCGGCCGAACACCGCCTCCATCCGCAAGCCACCCGCTGTAGAGAGGTAGCCCGACACCCAGGGCGCCGGAGTGCAAGGCGCGGAACCACACCAGATGATTGCTATATTGCGCAAGCATAGAACTTTGGGGCAGGGCGAACAGTCCTCTCCGTACGACTTCCGTACGCACTCCGGCGGACGAAGGGCACGCGTATGCCGACCAGCCATCAAGCGCCGACGCATCGCGACCGAAGCCAGCGCTTCACAGCTCCCCCGTCTTCGCGCCACCGGACCTCCCGCGGCGATGTGCACCGGCGCAAGCGCAGGCAGCGCAGGCGGATCCGGATGCTCGTGGCCACTGGCGCGTCACTGCTCGTGCTGCTCACGGCCGGGATGGGCCGCCTCTGGCTGACGCTGACCGGCACCATCGACACGTTCGACGCGAACGGCGTGTCCGACAACCGACCCAACGCCGGACTCAAGGGCGACAACGTCCTGGTCATCGGCTCCGACGGGCGCGTCAACGGCAACAGCACACTAGGGGGCGGCAACCAGCACGACGCGGGCCGCTCCGACACCGCGTTCCTGCTGCACGTCTACGGCGACCACCAGCACGCCGTCGCGGTATCGATCCCACGCGACACGCTGGTCACGATCCCACCGTGCCGACTGCCGGACGGTTCATGGACCCAGGTTCAGAGCAACACCATGTTCAACGCGGCCTATTCGGTCGGGCAGACCACCAAGGGCAACCCAGCCTGCACCCAGAACACCGTCGAGCAGCTGACCGGGCTGCGTGTGGACCACACGGTCGTCGTCGACTTCAAGGGGTTCGCCAGGCTGACCGAGGCGGTCGGCGGGGTGACGGTGTGTGTACCGCAGGACGTCTATCAGAAAGATCTCAGTCCGAACCGCACCACCCGCGGCCAACTTCTCTTCCACAAGGGCGAACAGACCCTCTCGGGGCAGAAGGCGCTCGACTACGTGCGGATCCGGCATGGCATCGGTGACGGCTCCGACATCGGGCGGATCAAGCGTCAGCAGGCGTTCGTGGCCAGCCTGATCAAGAAGATGAAGGGCGATGGGCTCACGCCGACCAAGCTTCTGCCCCTCGCTGATGCCGCCACCAAATCGATGACCGTCGATCCCGGCTTGGGGACGGCGAACAGGCTGGTCTCCTTCGCTATGGCACTGAAGGCAATCGACCTGCACAACACCAAGTTCGTCACCCTCCCCTGGCGCTACCAGGGTTCCCGCGTCGCCGTCGTCCAGCCGGACGCCAACGAGCTGTGGGCCGCGCTGAAGGCCGACCGCACTGTCGACGGCGCCAACACTGGCCGTCCGAAGACAACGACATCACGGACGGTTGCCGTTTCTCCGTCACCGAGCGCCGGCGAGATCGCCTCAGGTGGCGGGATCACCGTGGCGGTCTACAACGGCACCAGAAAGAGCGGACTGGCCTCCCGGGCGGCCCGTTCCCTGACCCGCCACGGCTTCACGGTCACCAGGACCGGCAACGCCGGCAACCAGAACCACGCCGCCACGTTCGTCCAGTACGGCGCGACCCTCAAGTCCCAAGCTCAGAAGGTCTCCCAGCTCTTCCCTGGCGCCCAGCTCCGGCAAGTCACCGGGCCGGGCATCAACGTGGTCCTGGGGCAGAGCTACGCCGCGTCCACCATGTCCGTCTCACGCGCACCCGCCTCGTCGGCCGCCAACGCCCGCTCCGCCGACGACGACCTCTGCTCCAACCTCTCCTACGGATAGCCAATAGTTACGAGCAGTGCGGCTGGGACCTCACGCGGAGGACACCGGCGGGGCGGAAGCCGTCACGGCCAGCCGCTCTCTGCCCGAGCCGTCGAACTCCGCCCCAGACCGAGCCAACGGCGACGACGATGTGACCTGACAGCGAGCGCCCTGGGCAAAGCGGGCCATGCCCTACCTACGCGTGCCACACCCCGGGCAGAAGGCCGCGCCGTCCGGCACCACAGCGGAACACGCAGAGCACTGAACCGACTGGGCCAGCTGATAGCCACACCCGGAGCAGAAGCCGGCGCCATGGGTCTCGGTACGGCAGTGCGGACAGACCAGCTGACGGGGCGTGGTGGGGTCATAGCCCTGACCGGCCTGCTGCCCCGCGGCGTACGCCCGTTGCGAGGCCATGTCGTTGAGTCCACGCTGCTGAGCCGCCATGACCTCGGCCGCGGTGTCCGGGGCGCAGCGCAGGCACAGACCCTGGGCGGCGTTCCAGCAGCGGCCACACACGTAGTCGGTGCAGCGTGCGCACCGGTTGAAGTGCCCCTGCGCATTGCCGATCGCTCGCTCGAAGGCGTGGTCGCGGGCCCTTCCCCAACCGGCGCCCGCGAGACCGTCGGCCGCGGACGTGAGCCCGCTGCCGGTACGGCCCAGCAGCCCCCAGGCCATGTCGACGCCCTTGCCGAGCCAGGTGGCCGCCCGCTCGCCGGTGTAAGGCTCGAATGGCGAACGCCAGGTGTCATAGCAGCGCGAGCACGAGAACTCGAACTGGAAACCCGCCCCGGTGCCGTTGCGCTCGCACAAGTCACGGTAGTTGTTGCTGAAGTAGATCTCGCCGCTCACGTGGTCCCCCCACAGGTCAGGCCGCCGTCACACACTGCCGTACGACGCCGGGGAAGCGGTACCGGTTCTCGCCACCGCCCAGACGTTCCGCTTCCATGGCCGGGCCTCGCCCGCCTTACGTCTCCGTGTCCGGATCCGCGCGCTCGTACGCGGGTCCGCGGGTCCGCGGGAGGAATACATCATTAGTTGCGCAATAATGGAACCATGACGGAGTCAAGGGGGAGGGCCGGGACCGTGGGCGACACGACCACTGCGGAGCGCGTACTCGAAGAACTGGCGAAGGGCTACCCAACGCCGCCCGAGAACCAGATCCGGACCGCCTACCAGTCCGTAGACGTGCACGACGGGGCCGGATGGCCATGGCCAGGCACCATCGTCGGCTGGTGGACCAGCCCTGACGGCGTCACCGCGTGCCAAGTGCGACTGTCGGGCGCCTCAGCCCCACGATGGGCGGTCTACGATCCGGACCGGATCATCCTGCTGGTTCAGAGCGGCACGTAGGAATCGTCTGGCTGAGCGGGGCGGAATGCGCAGACAATTCCATCCAGGCCGTGCCGTCTCGCAACCCCCTCTGCCGGCTCCTTCTTCGCCTTGGCGACCGACATCGCACACGATCCGCGATGCGAGCATGGCGATCTGCGCGCTCGTCGCTGCTGCCGACGGGAAGATCGATCCGTCCGAGCGGCAGCACGTCGCGCAGCCGATCTTCACCAACGAGGTGCTGCAGAACTTCCCCGCCGCGGACCTCTAGGTCCTGTCGTCAACCTCTACAACACTCCGTACTCGGCTACGAGGGACGCCAGCGAGGTGCCGTCACGGCGGCAATGACGCCACGCATCTCGAGGGCCTGAGTGCGTAACTGTTCGCGATTGGACGCTTCCAATGGTTCTCCATTTGCGCAATGTTTAAATACTGGGGCGGCGGCTCAGGTGTCGTGGAGCACGTCCGGTCGGCAGTCGTCAGCCCGCCACCCCACTCATGGGGCCCCGATGCCGGAGCCATCATCCAGCCATGAGTCGCGCCGGCATCGCGGGCTTCTGGAAACCCGCGGCTGGGTGCTGCGCCTTCTCCGGCTGCGCACGACCAGTACAGCCCCCGATCCGGACCACGCCGTCGTACAACTCTCCGGAGAGATCACCTCGAAGAACGCTGAACGCATCGGCAATGATCTGTGGAGCGCCCTCCGCTCGAATCCGCGAGTTCTGGAAATCGATCTCCATCGGGTCACCTACCTGGGAAGCGGTGGTGGCCGGGCCTTTCTCTCCACGCTACGGGCGGCGCGGCCGCACGGCACCAGAGTGATCGTCACCCATACCAGCGCCCAGGCCTTCGGCACCGGCGTGACCAGTGAGGAGGTGCTCGATGCGTGTGGGTCCGCGCCCGCCTCGCCCGGAACCGGGACGCCGGTGCCGGTCCATGAGAGTGACAAGCGTGGCGATCGGCTTCGCGGTAGGACCGAGGTGGAATCAGTACGGCCGACCTGCCGACCAAGATCGTTCGAAGGGTGTCGAACAGTGATGCCGCTGCTAAGGAGCGGGCCGGCTCGCGGCCTGCTCTGCCTGCTGACTGTGGTGGCCTTCCTCGCGGAGGCGGTGAACGCAGCAGGATCCGTCGCCGCACCCGCCGGGGCCTCGCCGCAAGGGGACTTCTACCGGTATCCGAGCCGGAGGACCCTGGAGCGGTCGTCACCGGGACATCTTTTGGCGTCCGAGCCGATGACGGTGTCCACCCGCCTGCAGAGCGTCAGCTCCCGCGCGATGCGGATCATGTACCGCTCGGTCGGACTGCACGGGGAGCCCATCGATGTCACGGGCTTCCTCCTCGTCCCCCGCGGAGCTGCTCCCCGCGGGGGTTGGCCGGTGATCTCCTGGGGCCACGGCGCGACGGGTGTGGGGCCGGTCTGCGCCCCTTCCCGGCACGCGAACCTGTACCCCTCCTCCGACCAGTACGCCGAGACGGACATGATCGAGCACCTCGTACAGGACGGCTACGCGGTCGTCGGCACGGACTACCCGGGGCTGGGCTTCCCTGACACGGTGGAGAATTTCCCCCAGACAGATCTCGAGAGCCGGTCCGCGATCGACGCTGTTCTGGCAGCGCGACAGGCGCCGACGCAGCTCGGGCGGCAGTGGTTCGCCGTGGGCCACTCGCAGGGAGCGACACCGGTCTTGAGGGTCGGCGAGGACGCGGCCCGGTGGGCACCGGGGCTGCGCTTCCTGGGCACCGTGGCACTCGCGCCGCCCAGCCACTTCGCAGCGGTCATGGACGAGACGGGCGCCGCCCGGCCGCCGGTGAACGTGGGGCTGGCCGTGCTGGGTTCGTACATCGCGGTGGGAGCGCGCCTGTACTCACCGCGCATCCAGTACACGAACGTCCTGGCACCGCAGCTCGCCGCACAGATCCCTCTGGCGAAGAAGCTCTGCGCCGACGAACTCGACATCTACCTGAACAACGTGCAGTTGCAGCGCATCGGGAATCCCCACTGGGCCCGCAACGCGACGCTGCGCCGGTTCATCGACAGCCTCGAACCGGCCAAGGGCCGCTCCGCCGGGCCGATCCTGCTTCAGCAGGGCGAACGGGACCAGACGGTTCCGGTCGAGGTCACGACCGCGCTCAACAAGGAACTCTGCGACCTCGGCGACGTCGTGAACTACCGCATCTACGCCGACGCCAACCACGAGAGCGTACTGAGCGCCTCCTACAAGGACGTGGCGGCGTGGCTGCGCGACCGACTGCAGGGGCAACCGGCCCCGTCGACCTGCCAATCGCGTGCAGCCCATTGACGGCATAGCGCCCGTGACAACCGGACAGCCCCGGAGCCTTCCCCTGATCGTCGGCGGACCGCCCGGGGCTTCGCCGTGTCGCCGTCAGCCGCTCCGATGTCGGCCGGACGAGAGCCGGCCGGTGACGCAGGTGTCATCGGCATCCCACTCGATCCGGCACGGCCGCCGGTGGATGCCGTCCGGACCCGCATGCCTGGCATCTTCCGCGAGGGTCCGCCCGTTCTTCGGACAGGAGATACCGCAGCGGTCATTTTCAGGGCAGGAATTCGAAGAACGGGCCGTCAGGCGCGCAGTTGCGAGAACACAACGTCACGTCCCTACCCTTGAGATAAGCCAGCAACCACTCACTGAACGTCATCTCGTAGAGAGTCCAGGCCGGACTGTCGAACTCCTGGACCACGACGCGCCAGGGCGATGAGAGGTTGTCGGGAATGCGCAGGAAAACCGCCTCGCCCGTCGTGGCCGACGCCACCGGCATCAGTTCCCCGGGGTTCGCCCCCACCGGACTCGGCAGGAACTCCGCCATGTCCTCCTCGCGCCAGAGCTCGGGATCCCCCCTGATGTTTTCTCCCAGGCTGTGCAGAAGATGGCCGACGGGGTACTTCAGATACAACTGCCTGTTGACCTCAATCGAACCGTAGGCGTCCACGATCTCACGGAAGTCCGCAGGAAATTCGATACCGAGTTCCTGCTCCAGTTCGTTCCATGGAGCCGGATCCGACCAGTTGAACCGGGGTTCGCCCAACAGGGCTGTGATCTCTGGAAGCGTTGCCACCACTGAATTCCTTCTAGCACGTGGAGCCGATGCCGGTCTTGGAGTTGACCGCGGTACAGGAGACAGTCTCCTCGACCCTCTGGGGTCGTACATGGTCATCCCCACCTCAACGGTGGCTGGAACGACCGAGTGAGGGTCTCCGAATACGAGCACGACCTCATACTCCAGCTGTAGATCGTGGTTTTGTGAGTGCCTGGCCTGGCGCAAGGCGCCGTGGCGTCAACTGTTCCCGCAGGCCCTGGCTTTGAACTCCGCTATGGGGACGGTGATTGCGGATTCGCCGCCGTTGCCCGAGGCGTCGTCGTAGCGGACGGTTCCCGGGGTGAGCCGGTCCCGGTCGGTCAGAGTGAAGGAGACGCTACTCGATGACCACGAGCTGTCCTTGGTCCAGCCGTAGAGGTCGTAGGTGGTCTTGGCGGTGAGCGGTTTGGGAGATCTGGTCGCGGTCCAGCCGGCGGAAGGAGAATCGAGGGTCCAGGTGGCGAGACCGGCCATGAGGGGTCGGTCGGCGGCCCATGATCCGACCGTCACCTCACTGTCGACGTCGGTGCTGTCCACGTAGAGGGTCGCGCCATCGATCTGATGCCCGCAGACCATCATGACGCCGAGCAGATGGCCGTCGTCGGTCACGGAGATGCCGGCGACGGCATCGACGGGCACCGTGCACCCTGAGGTTGCGGCCAGGGCCACGCCGGCCGCGAAAGCGCCGACGAAGCGCCGAAACACCGGCCATGAAACGGTCGACAGCACAGAGCCCCCTTGCCGGGGGATCGCTTTGTACCCCCTGTACGCCGGATGGTAGGGACGACTCGCGTCGAGCCGCAGCGCCGCCCACCCACCCGTTGCGTCCTCGTTGTGGCCTTGTAGCCGCTTGGCCGCGTCAGCCCAAGGGACGGTGACGTTGCCCGGAACCTTCTGCGCAACCTTCGGTGGCATGCGCTCCAAGCCTCGCTGTCACAGACAGTGGGGCCCGGTCCGGGAACGGGCACGGCCACCGTTGATCATCGTGACGTGTGTGGAGTAACGAAGAGACGGTGACCGTAAGTCACAGCATAGATCCCGCCCGTTGGCGGAAGGCGTTCGAGGTGGCCATGGGCCGCATCGCGGGACGGTTCGCCCGGGTCGAACCGCGGCGCGGGGCAGGCCGGTGCGGTCCGTGACGATGTGCGCGAGTACGTCGTCGAGCACCTCCACGACGAGAGCTGTACATCCCGGCTCCTGGACCTGCGATCCGGACCGCTGCCGCGCCGCGGGACTCAGCGAGGACACCGTCTTCGCGACCAAGCCGGAACTGGCCCGGGTGATGATCGAACGGTTCCTGGACACCGGACAGCGCGTCGGCTGGGTCACGGGTGACGAGGTCTACGGTGACAATCCGAGACTGCGATCCGCGCTGGAAAACCGAGGCATCGGCTATGTTCTCGCGGTGGCCTGCTCAGCCGAAATGACCACCGGCGCAGGCACGTTCCGCGCTGATGTGCTGGTGAAGAAGGTGCCGAAGAGGGCCTGGCAGAAGCTTTCGGCCGCACGCGGCGCGAAGGGACAGCAGTTCTACGAATGGGCCGTCATCGACCTCGTCGAGGTGGCACTGGGCCACGACCGGCTCCTGTTCCTCGGCGATGCTCCAACAGTTTTTGCGTGGCAGGTCCGACAGCAGCCCCAGCATCAGATCCCGTACCCGACGCCGGGGTTCCATCCGGGCGAACCGGCCGACCATCCGGCTCATCAGGCCCTCGAACGCTTCCTGCCAGCGAGCAGGGTCCACGCTGCGACCTGCGGCCATCGCAAGATCATTAGTCTTCACACACCGATGAACAGCGGTGGCCGCAGCCTTCCCGCAGCCGACCCACGAGCAAGATCAAGGCCTATGGCTGGAGGTCGCGCTGGTACCAAGTGCCTGACTTGCCGCCGAGATCGGCCGGGGTGGCAGGGCCAACCGAGACGAACCCGGCCTTGGCCAAGACTTTCTGGGACGCGGCGTTGTCGTGGGAGGTGGCCGCCCGCAGTGTGAGCAGGCCGTGCATCGCTGTCGCCATCCGGCACAGCTCCCGGACGGTCGCGGTCGCCACGCCGCGGCCGGCGACCCGCTCCGCGACCCGGTAGCCGAGTCTGGCAGTGCCGTCCTCCAAGTCGTACAGGTTGAACCTGCCGAGTACCGAGCCGTCCTCGGCGACGAGCACGTAGAAGGCGCAGATGCCGGCCTCCTGCTCGGCCAGCGAGGCGTTGTACCGGTCGGTGAACTGGTCGAAGAAGTCGTCGCCGCGGTCGGAGATCGAGGCTGCGAAGTAGGTGCGGTTCGCCAGCTCGAAGGCCAAGACCGCCGGGGCGTGGCCGGCATGCAGCCGCTTCAGCTCGGGCATTGCCCGACTCTACCCAGATCGTGCGCTGAGGCCACCTGAGTTTCCGCCAGTGGCAGACAGCCCCAAGACCAGGGCACATAACGATCTACGGCTGGAGTATTGGTACTCCAGCAGCGTTTCTCCATCTGTGCTGGTCAGAGTGCCTGTTTGGAGTCCAGCGGGCTGATGTCTCGTCAGGTTGGCAGTCGTTCGTCACTCATCTGATCGGGGTGCGTTGAACCTGGTAGGGCGACGGACGCTGAAGCAGGGGTGTGGGCCGCCGAGTTGGAGTCGTTGCTGCTGCGGGTGGGCGAGCGTTTCACCCGGGTGGAGCCAAGACGTCGGATGCGGGACTACGTTCGCGGACTGCTGGGCCCAGTCGGGAGCAAGAACGGTTGGCAACTGTCCGAGTATGTCGGCCACGAGACCCCTGACGGGCTGCAAGGACTCCTCGCGTCGTGCCGGTGGGAACCCGACGAAGTCGGCGACGGCCTGCAAAATTACGTCGCTCAGACCCTGGGCCACTAGGACGGTCCTGATCCTTGATGACACCGGCTTCCTGAAGAAGTGCACCACGTCGGCCGGGGTCCAGCGGCAGTAAGCGGGCACTGCGGGCCGCACCGAGAACTGCCGGAGCCGGCCCGCACGATTGTCCTGCGTGCCCTGACATCCGCTCTGCCCATCGCCTGGGTCACTGCGGACGCCGCCTACGGAGAGGAGTGGCGTTTGCGCGACACGCTGGAAGAGGCGGGGGTCGGCCATGTCCTGGCAGTGCCGAAGTCCCAGCAGGTCAAGTACCAGATCGGGAGCCGGCGCATCGACCACCTGCTGACCGGTGCTCCGGACGAGGCATGGGAACGACTGTCGTGCGGGGAAGGGGCCAAGGGCCCGCGTGTCTATGACTGGGCCGCCGCAAAGCTGCCCGAGGCCGAGGGCCCTGGCAGTGGGATGCCCACCCATCATCGCTGGGTGCTCGCCCGCCGCAGCCTGAGCCGGCCCGATGAGATCGCCCCTTACCTCGCCTACGCACCCTGCGAGACGAGCGTGGCAGAGCTGGTGCGGGTGGCCGGCTCCCGCTGGGCCATCGAGGAATGCTTCCAGGCCGCGAAGAACGAATGCGGCCTGGACCAGTAGGAAGTCCGTCGCTATGTCGGCTGGTACCGGCACATCACACTGGCCATGCTCGCCCATGCCTTCCTTGCCGCCATGGCCGCCCGTGCCTTCGAAAGGGGGGCCGAAGAATCGGTTCGACCACCCTCACGCCCCTCACCGTGGCAGAAATCCGGTGCGGCTCCTGGACCTTGCCCGTTCCCCGAAGGCACGACCACCGCGATCCTTACACCCCGCACACAGACTCCGATGGTCCAACTGGCGACGACACCAGCAAGCCATCGCCCGAATCTGCCACTACCAACACCGCACGCACCCCGATCAGGTGAGTGACGAACGACCGCCAACCTGACGAGACATCAGCCCGCTAGCCTCCAAACAGGCACTCTGACCAGCACAGATGGAGAAACGCTGCTGGAGTACTAAGCTGGCCCGCCGCGAATCACTGACCGGTCAAGGAGACAGGTTCAAGGTGTCTCGATCGGGCGGTACTGCACAGTGACCGACGGATCGGAAGTGTCGTGGCAAGGACGAACACCCCGAAGAAGATCATGTCGCGGTCGGCCTGCCAGTAGGCTGGGGCCGCTGCGGCACCCCCACCATCATCCGTCCCCTCGCAGGGACATGGCCTGCAGCGGTCGAGTCGTCTCACTGCGTGAGGATGAAGTAACAGGTGCTGATAGCGGGCCGATACCGGCTGCAAACCACCATCGGACGGGGCGCGATGGGAGAGGTCTGGCGGGCGTACGACGAAGTACTCGCCAGACCAGTGGCAGTCAAGCTCCTGCTCGCCCAGAACTCCGACCCCACCGCCTCCTCTCGCTTCCGCCTGGAGGCCCAGACCGCGGGCCGGCTCAGCCACCCCCATGTGGTCGGCGTCCTCGACTTCGGCGAGCAGGAGGGCCGTCTGTTCCTGGTGATGGAGCTGGTCGAGGGCGACAGTCTCGCCCGCGTGCTCTCCCAGGCGGGATCGCTGCCGGCCGAGGAGGTGGCCCTCATCGCCGCCCAGGCGGCCGCAGGGCTCGCCGTCGCACACGAACAGGGCATCGTGCATCGGGACATCAAGCCCGGCAACCTTCTCCTCGACGCCGACGGGTCCGTGAAGATCGGCGACTTCGGCATAGCGCGCTTCGTGGACGACCCGGGTGCCGCGCTCACCGCGACCGGTCAGATCGTCGGGACCAGTCTGTACCTCGCCCCCGAGCGCGCCCTCGGCAAGCCCGCCGGACCGGCGTCCGACGTCTACTCGCTCGGCTGTCTGCTCTACCAACTCCTCACCGGAAGACCGCCGTTCCACGCCGACAGCGCTGTCGCGATCCTCCACCACCACCTCGACACGCCCCCCGTACCACCACGGGAGCTCGGCGTCGGTCTGCCGCCCGCCTTCGAGAACTACCTGCTCGGTCTCCTCGCCAAGCGGCCCGAAGGCCGCCCCACGGCACGTCAGGCGGCCGAATGGTTCGCCGCAGGTGCGTGGAGGGGACATCCCGCGCCCCTCCCGGCAGCCGCGCCGCTCACCGCGCCGGAGGTGCCGCGTCCGACCGCCTTGGGGGCGGTCGCAGGGCCCGGAACGAACACGGCCGGCGCGGCCCCCGGCTCCGCGACCACGTACGCCTTCCCGTCAGCCGTTGGCAGCACCGCTGGGGCCCACCGGACGCCGCGTCGGCAGCAAACGGGACTTCGCGCCTTCGTCGTACACCGGTCGAGGACGGTGAGCACCGTCGCCGCACTGGTGGTCTTCCTCGCGGCGCTGCTGGCCGGCATGACGTGGTTCTCCCCCGACCACAGCTCGGCAGAGACACCACCGACAGATCCGCCTCGCACCACGAGCCCCGCCCCGGGCACGTCCTCGACCCTGAGCACTCCCCCGACCGGTGGTGAGGAGCCCGGCAACAACGGAGACGACAGCTCGGACAGGCAACAGCACACCCAGAAGGGGAAGAACGGACACAGCAAGGACGACAAGGGCTGATCCCGCGTCACAGCACTCGCCGCAAATCCGGCATGCTTGAGTGAGACGCGGGGAGCCCATCAAGGCTCTCCTCCAGCTCGTCGAGGGCCTGTCGTGCCTTGGCGATATGGACGCGCAGTTCGTGCTCAGGAGCATCGGCCGCACCCGCGAGGACCGCCCCGGCCGAAATCTCCTCGGCTTCGTCCGCCTCCATCTCGCGCGCTTCGTCCAGCGAGGTGATGACGACGCCGATGAGGACGTTGACGAGGACGAAGGAGGCGAGCAGGACGTAGGAGGCGTAGTAGACGATGCTCCAGCGGGAGATCTCCAGGCCGGCATGGACGGCGTCGCCGATGCCGTCCAGGGTCATGAGGAGGAAGAGGGTGAGAACGGAGCGACCGATGGAGCCGTAGTGCTCCGGGTCGTAGCGAGCGAAGAAGACCCAGCCCACCATCGCGTAGACGTAAAGCAGCAGCGCACCGACGAGCAGGAAACTCAGCGTGCCGGGGAGGCTGCGACCGACCGCGACCAGCACGATCCGCAGCTGCGGCAGGAAGCGGGCGGTGCGCAGCACGCGGGCCAGCCGCAACAGCCGCAGCACGGTGGTGTTCTCGCGTACGACGGGCAGGAACGCGCTCAGGACGACGGCGAGGTCGAAGAGGTTCCACGGGTCGCGGAAGAAGTCCTTCGGGCGGTCGGCATGGGCGGCGACGCGCAGCAGGATCTCGACGGTGAAGGCCGCGACGCAGGCGTGTTCGGCCAGGCGTAACCACTGGTGTCAGTCGTCGACGACTCCGGTGTACGTCTCGACACCGAGTAGCGCGGCATTGGTGAGAATCAGGGCGAAGACGGTGACGGCGAACCACCGTGCCTCCGTGACCGTACGACACCGCCGCGCCAGGACCTCACCTGCGGACTTCATCTCGGCCGTTACGTCCGTCATCCTGCTCTGTTCCTCCGCGCAGCACACTGTTCCCGGCCAACCGGGCCGGAAGGCAGGCTTGTTGAGTGATCATGCCCTGGGAGAGACTTCTACAGCACTGTAGAGAGAGATGCGTAGCCGGTACGCCGTATCGGCCCCTGTCCACCCCTGGGAGAGACCTGATGTTCGGGCTGAGCGAACTGGCCGTGATCCTCGTCGTCGTCATCATGGTCCTCGGGATCAAGAAGCTGCCCGAGCTGACGCGTTCGGCGGGCAAGGCGGCCAGGATCTTCAAGAGCGAGGCCAAGGTGCTCAAGGAGCAGGACTCCCCCGGCGCGGCGTCCGGCTCAGAGCGCGTGGTTCCCGGCACCGTCGTCGAACGCGACGGGCCGTCCCCGCGCTCCTGACGGCTGCTGCCGGGCTCATCGATCGGGGGCCGTGCGGAGCGCGTCGAACGGCCGGAGGAAACCGGGACGCTCGATGCGAGCCTGGTTGCTACACGGCCCGCCGGTCAAGGAGACGGGCCAGGCGGTCGGCGGAGACGTACGCGAATTCAAGGGCGCCGAAATAGCCGTACCGGCGGTCAGGACGAAGACGGCCGGCAAACCCAGTGCAGCACTCACCGGCGTATCCATGGGCAGGGGACACCCCGCCGCACGCCGTGCTCAGGAGATGCCTGGCGGGATGGTCGGGGACTGTGCCCCGAGGGGTCCGTCGGTCTGACGGACAAACGGTGACTCCTCATACTCGATGTGTATCCGGACAACGATCGCGGCCAATTCCGTGTTCCCCGCCCCCCGAGCGCCGACCGCCCAGTAATACGGCTTATGGCAGCGAACCGGCCGCCGCCGCACAGCGACTCCCCGACATGGCCCACGGCCACCAGCATGATCGCCGGACACTTGGCATTGTCGAGGAACGCGTCCCGCTTGCCTTGCCGAGCGAGGACCACGACCAACCACGATTCCTTCCTCGCGGAACACCGGCAGACTGGAGTGCGCCTCATGTGGGTTGCGCAGGCAAAGCGACCGCCGCGCATGCCAGGCTCCCTCGCCACCCGCTTCCAGCGGCATGAAGCCTCGCTGGTAAACGCGTCGCGCGGGTCGCGCCAGGACGGGTGAAGCCCCGCCGCCCGCTTAGAAGCCGTTGCCATACCGATCATGGAGTCTGTTGATCGAACGGGAGTCTCGATCGGGTGATCGCGGGCACTGCCCGGCATGAGAGCAGGGCCTG
>NZ_JBIBKX010000038.1:0-43963 GCF_042959425.1 Streptomyces sp. NPDC007896
GCGCCCTGTCACACCCCGCATCCGGCGCTCCGTCCGCCAGCCCCACACGACAGCGACCGGGTCGACACGCCCGCACACCGGCGTACCCGTGTCAGCGGCTGGGGAACGCAACGCAGACACGTCGTTCGAGCCTGGGGTGCCATCCAAGTTCCCCGGGATACATTCTGACTCATAGGCAGCACACAGCTCGCCCGGCGTCACCGTCGGAGCATGACGGCCTCCGGGAACCGCCGGTGCCGGGCGCGAGCCGGGACATGCTCCCGCGTCGCCGATGTGCGTTCCATGGGTCGCACGTGGACAGAAAGATGCGCGGGAAGCGCGCGAGCCTGCCGCTCCATGGGCAACCGGGCCTGCGCCATGTAGTCGTTCAGCCCTCAAGGATCACCGGGCCACGACCCGTCCGGCCCCGGGAGCCCGGAACGACGGCGCTCTCGTCACCCGGCAGACGAGCAGTCTGACGCCACATACCCGTCAGGGCTGTCTCGTACCGCCAAGGGACTGCTTGCACCGGCCCGGCCGATGAACTCGGCGCACAGCCGTCGACCTGGACGCCGTCGTGGCCGACCGAGGACGTGCCCTTCGACGGTTTGTGGCGTGCCTCCTACTCCCACCGCGACGGTACCGACCTCGGGCTGCCCATCATCTGATGCCTCCGGCGGTGAGATCTTCCTCCACAAGTCCCTCTGGCAGGGGCGTGGCCGCCCGCGTCCGCCCCGCCAGGCTCCGCGGCCTACGGGACAGACGCCGACGCCACACGACGGGCACTTTCCACGTCCGCGTATGCGCTTGCCGTTCCCGGCCGCCGCCCTGGAAAGGCGACCGGCTTGGCTAGGCGGCGAGAAGCAGCGATCGCAGGGTGCTGCCGCGCAGCCGCTCCACCGCCGGAGCTCCGAAGCGGCGTGCCGTCAGCACGGCGACGAAGGCCACGCAGGCGCCCACGAGTGCGCCGGCTGCGACATCGTGCGGGTAGTGGGCGCCGACGTACACCCGCGAGGCCGCCATCAGAACCGCCGCGAGCGAAGCGACCACGCCCAGCCGCCGGTTGACGAGGAAGAGTGCTGCGGCGACCCCGAAGACCACGGTGGTGTGGTTACTGGGGAAGGCGTAGTCGTCCGCGGGCGGGCATGCCTCGATGAGGAAGTCGTGCGGCAGCGCCCGGCACGGGCGGGGCTCCTGGAAGAGCGACTTGATCCCGTCGTTGACGGCGTACGCGAGGACGACCGCGAACGGAGCAGCCAGCGCGGCGGCCATGACCCCACTGCCCTGACGCCGGGCATGCCACCAGGCGGCGAGCAGGAACACCGCGAACAGCGCGATGCCGTAACTGGTGTAGGCCGACACGGTCCCGTTCAGCCAGTGCGTGTGACGGGCGAAGTCGGTGACGTCCGTGTACAGACCGCCGTCGATGCGCGCGCCGTCGAGCGCCTGGATGCTGCGGGAAGAAGTCGTCGTCAAGTGGATCTCCAAGCCGTGGTTCAGGTACGGGAAGTCCCGCGTGAATCCCTGTCCGCTCTCCGATGGCATTCTGATGAAGGCAGGTCGTCTATCAGATGAACGTCTACAGGTGAGTAGACGGTATCAGCCGTCGTGAAGTGCCTCGGCGACCGGTGTGTTCCGGGCAATGGCAGTCGGGATCGGCCCGCGTTGCCGACAGGTCTCGTCCGGTGTCTCTGTGCTCCGCCGCTGCTGACACGGCGCCGCTTGCCGAGTGGAGGATGCCTGACAGGATGTGCTGGTTTGTCAAATGCCTTCACGGCAGCGCCGGTTGGATGATGCGTCCCCAGTGTTTGAGAGAGCGAGCCGAGGAGGATGCCCCGTCGGCCCCGTACCGCTGGTTGAGGCGTGCTCAGGGCGTGGACCGGCTGGTCGGCGTCTTGCCGGGGGTGGCGGCCAGAGGGTCAGGTGGGTCGGTGAGCGGTGAACCGGCCGGGGCAGTGGTCTTCCGTGGCCGGTGCGGCAGCCGACGCCTGGTGGCCATCGCTGAGAGAGCAAGCGCCGAGAATGCCGAGATCATGCCGCCGAGGATCAGGCTGGAGCGGGCGCCGAGGGTGTCCGAGGCGAGGCCGACCAGGGGGGCGCCGAGGGGTGTGCCGCCGAGGAGGACGAGGAAGTAGGCGGACAGGATGCGGCCGCGTAGGTGCGGGTCGGCATGAAGCTGGGTCAGGGCGTTGGCGGTCGTGGTGACGGTCACCGAGGCGAATCCGGTCGGGATCAGCAGGGCCATGAACGTGCCATAGCCGGGCATCAGGCCCAGCGCGGCTTCCAGAACCCCGAAGACGACCGTCGCGGCGACGAGACGTCGTGCGGTGGGGGGCCGCCCGTATTGGGCCCCGAGGATCGCGCCGATGAGGCTGCCCGCCGCGTAGGCGGCTGAGAGGTAGCCGAAGGCGGCGGCGCCGGAGTGGAAGACCGTGATCGCCATGAGGGAGATGGTGACCTGGAAGTTGAGTCCGAAGGTGCCGACGAAGGCGATGACCGTGATGGGCAGGAGGAGTTCCGGGGTGGTGGTGATGTGGCGGAAGGCGTCGGTCAGTCGCGTACCGCCGTGCTGGGGCCGGCTGGGTTTGCGGGGTTTGTCGGGGCGGATGGTGATGAGCCCGTACAGGACGGCCAGGTATGAGGCGGTGTTGATGAGGAATACGGGGCCGGTGCCGACGGCGGCGACGGTCAGGCCCGCGGCGGCGGGGCCGAGGATGCGGGCGACGTTGAACTGGGCGGAGTTCAGGCTGACCGCGGCCGTCACCTGCTCGCGGGTGACCAGTTCGGAGATGTAGGCGTTGCGGGCGGGAGTGTCGACGGCGGTGGCGGTGCCGAGGGCGAAGGCCAGGGTGTAGAGGGACGACAGGGTCACCGCGCCGGTGATGGTCAGGTATCCGAGCAGCAGGGACTGCACTGCCATGGCGGTCTGCGTGATCAGCAGCAGTCGGCGTTTGGGGAAGCGGTCGGCGAGGACTCCCCCTGTGAGGCCGAACAGGGTCTGGGGCAGGAACTGCAGTGCGGTCACGATGCCGACCGCGCTCCCGCTGTTGCCGGTGAGATGCAGAACCAGCAGATCCTGGGCGGCACGCTGCATCCAGGTGCCGATGTTGGAGGTCAGTTGGCCGAGCAGGTAGCGGCGGAAGGCCCGGGCGGTGAGCGTGGCGAGCACCGCGCTCGGGGCCCTCCTTCGGCGTGGCGCGCGCACGCGGCGGTACATGCTCATGACGTCCGGCAGGCGTACGTGTGCGGGACGGGCACCTCCGCATCGTCGACGTGGTGGAAGGTTGGGTGGGGGTGCATGAGGAACTCGTGGTGGGAGATGTTCCACGCGTAGGCGCCGGTCATGGCGAACGCGATCCGGTCGCCGACACGCAACCGGTCGACCCTGACTCGGCAGGCCAGGATGTCTTTCGGTGTGCAGAGTTGCCCTACCAGCGTCACCGGCTCGTCACGGGCCTCGGGGCGGTTCCAGGGCCGGTGCCAGGAGTCGTCAGGGATGACTTCGAAGGGCTGGTCGTGCTGTTTTGCCGCGGGTGTGCGCAGATGGTGGGTGCCTCCGCGCAGGATGGCGAACGCCTGGCCGCGGCTGAACTTGACGTCCAGGACTTGGGTGACGTACCAGCCGCAGTAGGCGGTGACCGAGCGACCGGGTTCGATCCGCAGCGTGAGGTGCGGGTGGCGGGCCAGGGTCCGGCGCAGCCCGGCGCCGAAGGCGGGCCAGTCGAACACCTTGTGTGGGCGGGCGTAGTCGACGTCCATCCCGCCGCCGATGTTGACCTCGGCCAGGTCGATCCCTCTTTGGTGAGCCCAGTGGCCTGCCCAGGCCAGGACCTCTTCGGCCAGGGCCAGTTGGGAAGTGGCCTTGAGTCCGCTGGCCAGGTGGACGTGGAGGCCGCGCACCCGGATGCGCTGGTCGCAGGCGATGATGTCCAGGCACGGGTCCAGCTGTGCGGGATCCAGTCCGAAGGGGCTGGGCTTGCCGCCCATGGCAAGTGCGACCGAGCGCAGGACGACGGGTACGTTGACGCGCAGCAGCACGTCGGCGGTGCGCTCGCCCAGCACGGCCGAAAGGACGCGCAGTTCGTGTTCGCTTTCGATGTGCAGGCGATGTACGCCCGCGTCCAGGGCCTGGTCCAGCTCGGCCGGGGTTTTACCGGGGCCGCCGAAGGCGATCGGCGCATCGGGGAAGAGGCCGCGGACGTGGCCGAGTTCGCCGCCGGAGGCGACCTCGAACCCGTCGACATGTTCGGCCAGGGCCTGCAGCAGGCGGGGGTCGGAGTTGGCCTTCGCCGCGTACAGCAGCTCGACGCGTTGCGGCAGCGCGGCCCGGATCGCGCGGGCGTGCTCGCGCAGGCCGGGCAGATCGTAGACGTAGGCGGGCAGGTCGTCGTCGGCCACCTGGTGGATGTGGTGGAGCAGCGCGGGTCTCACGGGGTCACCTCGCGGGGGAAGTCCATGCCGAGCGGGCTGGGCAGGGCGACGTAGGTGGCGTGCCGGTCGGCCTGACGGGCCCAGCGCAGGAGGAGGTTAGCCTTGGCAGGCAGGGGGACGCCGGAGAGCAGGGCACGCAGGCGTGGCGGTTGGGCAGCGGAGCGGGCGTAGGCGTCGAGGCGATCGCGGACCAGGCCCCACAGCGCCGGCTCCAGGGCCGGCTCGAGGTCGGCGAGGGCGCCGAGCAGCTCGGCGACATGGTTGACCAGCAGGCAGTACGCGACCCGGTTCCAGCCGCGTTCGGCGTCGTAGGTGAGAGGCCCGCGGACGTCCTCGGGCAGACCGTCGAGGGTGTGCTGGTGGTGGCGGGGCAGGAGCTTGGTGCCCTCCAGGTCGCGGAAGAGTATCTGCACGGGCATGCCGTCGGCGTTCACTCCGACGACGACGTTCTGCAGATGGGGTTCCAGGACGACGCCGTGTTCGAAGTAGGCGGCCAGCACCGGCGGCAGCAGCAGCCGCACGTACGCGTCCCACCAGGCCAGGACGTCCCCGTCGCCGCGGGCGAGCAGATGGGAGACGTGAGCTCTGCTGGTGGGGTACTCGTCGGCGATCGCGGCGGCGAGCAGGGGCGTCACCCCGGGACGCAGGTGGGGGCCCAGGCCGGAGCGGACGATGACGCCGAGGCCCTCGAGTAGGGCGGTGTCGTCGGCGTCGAGCGTGCGGTAGCCGGGTTCGGCCAGCAGAGCGCATTCGGGGAAGCGTTCGGCGAGAGTGGCCATGATGGGCTGGACCAGCCGGTTCAGGGTCACGGCACCGGACAGTTCATAACTGGCGTGCCTGCGGACGCAGTTGGTGAGGCGGACGTTCAGGCTGAACTTCAGGAAGGTGTCGGCGTCCGGCTGGTAGAGGGTGCGCACTGATGCGGTCGGTACCAGCTCCGGCCCGCTCACGCCGATGTCCCCGATCTCGCCTGCGACCATCGCCGCACGCAGGCGGTGGTTGTCGCGCAGGAGACGGAACTGCCAGGGGTGCACCGGCAGCGTCACGAATCCCGGGTCGGCCGGCGGACACAGCGCGTCGAGCTCGCGCAGGTCCCCCTCCTCCCGCACCAGATGGCGGCGTACCGCCAGATAACGCAGGCGGAAGCGGGCTCCGGTTTCCGGCCCGTACGCCAGCCAGTCCGCCGGGTCCCCGGTCCGGGCCTTGGGTGTGGGGTGGAAGCGATGGCCGAACACCAGTGCCTGTTCCGAAGCCAGGTAGAGGTCCGCCTCCGGCTCCGCGTGGGCCCGGTGTTCCAGAGCGGTGCGGATGGTCTCGCGGCTGTCGGCGACCTGGTCCAGGAACTCGTCGTTGGCCATGCCGGTACGCAGCTCCAGTTCGTCCTGGACGTAGCCGGCCAGTTCCCGCCAGCCAATCGTGACCCAGGTGGCGTCGTCGAGCCGTTGGACCGGCCCTTGGAAACGGTGTGCACCGATGACCGAGGCCCGGCGCAGCCGGGCGCGCAACAGGAGGTCACAGCGCGGCAGGCGCAGCAGGAGGTGGTCCTCGTCCACGGTTACTTGGTGTTCGGGGGCGGACACCTCGCGGATCAGGCAGTTGAGCAGTGTGTGGGCAGTGACGGCGTCGGCGGACTGCGCAGGCTGACCGGTCGGTGCGGCGGTGGACGTGATCGTGGATGTGACAGTGGCAGAGGTGGTCATGCGGTGGCTCCAGTGCGTCAGAAGTCGTGCAGCGGTCGTGCAGCAGTCGTCGGTCGGACCGGCCCTCCGGCGGTCATGGCGACCGCCGGACGTGGCCGTGTCCGGCCCCTGTGGAGTTCAGCGGCACCGCGCGAGGGGATTGGCAACAGCAGTCCACCGCGCCTTGCCGGGGTCGTCGGCCAGACGCATCGCGATGGTCGCCTTCAGCGGCAGCGTCGCGCCGAAGAAGGCGGCCGTGTCCCCGTCGTCCGGCAGATCGGCGAACACGCGGCGGCCGACCGCGGCCACGGTCTCCCACAGCGCCCAGGGAGCGACGGCGCGGGTGCGGGCGAGGACGTCGACCAGTTCGCTGAACACCCCGCTGAGCAGTCCTCCGAACAGCTTGGTGCGCAGCGCGTCCAGATCGTCACCGGCACGGGAGCCGGCCAGCGGCGGGAGGGTGAATCCCCACGCAGCCAGCCTGCGGGGACTGACCCGCACCCCGTCCAGGTCCCGGTACAGCACCCGCACCGGTCGCCCGTCCCGCAAGACGACCAGGGTGTTCTGGCCGTGGGCTTCCAGCGCCACTCCCATGGACAGCAGTGCCAGCGCGGGCGGCAGCACGAGCCCGGCGAAGTCCGCGAGCCAGCGTGTTGGATCACCTGCCACCACGGTGGCGTCGGTCGCGTGCACCGCCGTCAGCGGGATGGCGATCTCTCCGGGTTCGAGGTGGGACTCCGTGGATTCCCTGAGCATCGCAGCCAGGCTCGCGGATGCCTGTCCGCCCACCCGCACGGTGCCGCCGCCCAGCTCGCGCAGGATTTGTAGGCTCTCGCCGAACCCGGCCTTGTCGACGACTGCCGAGACCAGGTCCGACAGGGCTGGGCCGTCGGCGACCTCAGCCGGTGAGATGGTGCGCCGGTAGTTGGTGACCTGCACGTCGAGGGCGGTCTTGATGTGACAGCCCGCCAAGTCGGTCACAGGCGCGAGGGTGCGCAGCGACAGCAGCGGCCGGGCCGGGATCGTCCGCCGTGCCACGGCGAGGTCGGGGTGGTGCACCAGTACGTGGTCCCGCTGCCAGGGATGAACGGGCACCAGGATCGTGTCGCCGTCACGCAGCTCCTGCGGCCACGTGCCGGCGCCCTGCCAGCGTTCGGCCGGGACGGCGAGCAGGGCCAGCTCGATCACCGGGTGGTGTTCGGGCGCGTAGGCGAGCACATCGGCGACGGACATGCCCGTACGGGTACGGCAGCACGGGTGCTGCGGATGGCCGTCGACCACCGCCTGCTCCGCATCGGCCGAATCGCGCAGCGGACCAGGGCCTTGGGCGTTCGCGGCGCGGGCCAGGGCGAGGTTGACCACGCTGTTGTCGAGCTCCGCCGCCAGTCGGCTCGCGGCCGAGGTGGGCAACCTCAGTTCCGCGAGGAGTTCCGCGGGCCCGTGGAGCGGCCCGCCGGGTCCGACCACGGTGAAGTCCTCAGGCACCTGGGCGAACGGCTGGGCACACGCGTCCGCCGCCACGAGCCGGTCACCGTGCCGCAGGGCGACCACCAGCGCGTCCCCCTCTCTTCGCCGGCCGGTCACGCCAGGGAGCGGCTCGCGTGAGAAGGCACCCCACAGCCGGCCAAGCACGGTGGCCCGCGCTCCGGCCAGAGCAGCCGTGAACGGCTCCACCAGATCGGGGCGCACTCGGCGCAGTTCGTCGATCGTCGTCTGAGACATCCTCACCGTCCCGGCCTGGAAGGGAATGCAGGATTAACGGATGTGTCGGGGGCTCTCCTTGACATGGCGCATTCCCGGGTGTCGTGGGGTGATTTCCTTCGCGCGGCACACCTGTGGCTCAGGCCGCACATCGGACGCTACGGGACGGCGTGTAAGGGGATTTCCAGCGCAAATACAGTGGGTGCCGCAGGGGAGATGAGATGTCGAGGCCATTGCCACCGCTGCGGTCACCCCTCGGTCGACACACTCCAGCCTGCGGAGACTTCGCATTTCGAGGGAGCGGGTGGACCTGTCCCGCAGCAGCCTTGCACGCTACTCGGTTAAGGCCTACTAATCCCACAGCATTTAGCCTTCCGCCCTAGGGCCGCATATGATCCAGCACGTCCGACATTCTATTTCTTAACCATTTCCTCACCAGACGCTGGCAGCGCCCTGGATGTCCCCGCACATCTTGGACCGGCGGCTGCTCCAACCGGCGGATTTCACGTGGAGCGTTGACGGCACTCGCCCGCGTCAACATCACAGCACGAGACTGAAAAGGGTCACTGATTCGGAGGAAGGCTCCGGCGAGAGCCGCACGATGCGTCTGCCGCTTGCGAGCCTGTCAGCATGCATGTCTTGCTGATCGAGGACGACGACCGGGTGGCCGAACCGTTGATGGAAGGACTGCGCCGCTTCGGCTTCACCGTGGAACACGCGCGGACCGGTGCCGGGGGCCTGTCCGCCACGGAACCGGGGATGGTGTTGCTGGACCTGGGACTGCCCGACATGGACGGCATCGACGTCTGCCGGGCACTGCGCGCCCGTTCCTCGGTCCCCATCATCATGATCACCGCCCGGGACGCGGAGGTCGACCGTGTGCTCGGCCTGGAACTGGGCGCGGACGACTATCTGTCCAAGCCGTTCGGGGTCCGGGAACTGGTGGCACGGATCCGCGCCGTCACCCGTCGAACACAGGCCGCGCCCTCCGGCGCGGACGGTGCGGTGACGGAAACCCCCGGCATCCGGGACCGGACCGGTACATCCGCCGCCCAGCGGATCGGCCCCCTGACCATCGACCGCCGCACCCGTCAGGTCCATCTGCACCAATCACCGGTTGCCCTGGCTCCCAAAGAGTTCGATCTGCTCGTCTGCCTCGCCGAGGACCCCGGAGCCGTCTACTCCCGCCAGCAGATCCTCGACACGGCCTGGGAACCCAACTACTTCGGCCCCACCAAGACCCTGGACGTCCACATCGCCGCCCTGCGCCGCAAACTCGGAGACCCCTCCTGGATCGAGAACATCCGCGGCATCGGATTCCGCCTGGTACCGCCCGTAAGCTCCACCGCTGCCTCCCCCCTACCGATCCGGACCCGCGGAGGCGGCCGATGACCCGCCGCATCCTGCTCAGCCACCTCAGCCTCATGCTGCTCGTCCTGCTCGCCCTCGAAGTGCCGTTCGGCTTCATCTACACCCGCAGCGAGCTGACCCGCTTTTCCAACACCGCGGAACTGGGCGCGGTGACCCTCGCCGTGGTGTGTGAGGACAAGCTCGAGCACGGACGGGCATCGGACCTGCCCGAGATCGCCCGCAACTACGCTCAGCGCACCGGCAGCAGCGTGACCGTCACCGACCACGACGGCACGGTCCTCACCGACACCGACACCGACACCGACACCGACACCGTCGGTCGGAACATCTCCTCCGAGCCGGACATCGCCACCGCGCTGCACAACCGAACCGCCACCGGAACCCGCGACGGCCCGGTCTCGAACAGCGACATCCTGTTCGCCACCGTGCCCGGCACCTCTGACAACACCGTTTCCTGCGTCGTACGGACGCTCTACCCCCTTGCCCCACTCACCCAAAGAGTCCACGCCACCTGGGTGGCACTCGCCGTCACCGGACTGGGCGTACTGGCCGCGGTCGCCCTGATCGGCTTCGCCCTCGCCCGCTCCATCACCCGCCCTCTCCGAGCTCTGGAACGCGCCACCGCCCAACTCGCCGACGGCCGCCTCACCCACCCTCCGGCCACCGACCGCGGGCCGCCGGAACTGCGCCGACTGGCTGCCTCCTTCACCCGCACAGCAACTCGGCTCCAGCACCTGCTCCACTCCCAGCGGGCCTTCGCCTCCGAGGCATCGCACCAGCTGAAGACCCCGCTGACCGCACTGCGCCTGCGCCTGGAGAACTTCGAACCCCATCTCACTCCCTGCGCACAGCACAGCCTCAACGAAGCGATCGGCGAAGTAGGACGGCTCAGCCGCATGGTCCAAGGACTCCTCGCCCTCGCCCGGCTGGAGAACTCGGCAATCACGCCGGAAGTCACAGACCTCGACACCGTTGTTGCCGACCGCGCGGCCATCTGGACGGCGTTCGCCGGCGAACAGCGCGTCGACATCACCGTCGCCGGAACAAAGGCCGGCCAGGTGTGGGCGGTCCCGGGCGCACTCGAACAGATCATCGATAACCTGCTTTCCAACGCGCTGCGTGCGTCCCCTCCCGGCGCCACCATCACCCTGGCGACCGCCACCCCACCGGCAGACAGCGGCCGTACGGCGCCCATGGCCGAGCTGCACGTGACAGACGAGGGCCCCGGCATGACGGAAGCCGACCGGCAACGCGCCTTCGACCGGTTCTGGCGTGCCGCTGACGCTCACCACGACGGCACCGGTCTGGGACTGTCCATGGTCCAACGGCTCACCCACGCCAGTGGTGGCGAAGTCACCCTGAACGCCGCACCCCACGGCGGCCTCGACGCAGTCGTCCGGCTCCGCCCCGTGCAGGCCGCCCCCACCCGGAGCAACGCAGCCGCCCTGCAGAAAATCGCCCCGCTGCGCAGCCCCAACACGGCCGGCAACCGCCCAAGGGCCCAAAGAATCTCGGGAAGACAACGCTGAACGCACCGGACATCGCCGAGACCGTCTGCCAACTCCTGCAGCAGGGCTGGGAGACCGGTCCCGAGGACCTGGCCCGGATTTCGCCGTACCTGACCGAGCGCATCCGGCGGTTCGGCGATTGCTCCACCCACGAACTCGGTGTCACTCCTGAGGCGTACGAGACGAAACGGGACGTGGATGTCACCGCTTTGCGTGAGGAGAGCCCGACTGCCGAGGGCTTCGGCCAGGCCGCTTGATCCGGCCGCGAGCGAGCCAGGCCCGATTCCGGCCTTCGGTGTTCAGCGTTCCTGCTCGAAGATCTGTCCACGCGGTCTGCGGTCTGTGGAAGGCCGCCGTTGTGAAGTGGTAGCGGCCCTCCGGGAGGGGATCAGCCGTCGAGTTCGTGTCGAATGCGGCGCGAGGGCTCGAAGGTGTAGAGGCCGAGGATGTCGGGTGGGTCGGCGAGGCCGGGGCCGCCGTTTTTGACCCAGGCGGTGATGTCGGTGGTGGCGCCGGGGTCGTTGACCTGACCGAGCCAGACGGGGCGGCCTCCGGCCCGCCGTCCCTCGGCGGAGGGCTGGATGACGATGACGTTAGCGCGCTCGCAGGCGTCCAGACAGTCGGTGCGCCGGACCACGGCCACCCCGGCCAGCGCGGTGCGCAGGTCGCTGAGCTGACCTCCATGGTCCAGGCGCGGGACTTTGGCCGGGGTGCCGCAGCAGCAGCCACGGCAGACAGTAACCGTGGGCCGGGTCGCCCCCGGGGTGGGGGCGGCCTTCTTGCTGCGGCGGCTCACACGCCTGCCCTGTCCTGAGTGGCGGCGCGGTTCCAGGCGGCGTCGCGCAACAGGCGCAGGCCGTTGAGACCGACGATGACGGTGGAGCCTTCATGGCCGAGCACACCGAGCGGCAGCGGGAGGTTGCCGGCGAGGTCCCAGATGACCAGGCCGGTGATGAACACGGCGGCGATGACGAGGTTCTGCACCACCAGCTTGCGGGCGGCCCGGGAGAGGGCGATGACCTTGGGGACGGTGGCGAGTTCGTCACGGACGATGACCGCGTCCGCGGTCTCCAGGGCGAGGTCGGATCCGGCCCGGCCCATGGCGATGCCGGTATGGGCGGCGGCCAGCGCGGGGGCGTCGTTGACGCCGTCGCCGATGACCAGCACCTTGCGGTCGCGGGCTTCGAGCCGGCGTACGGCCTCGGCCTTGTCCTGGGGCAGCAGGCCAGCGTGGACGTCGTCTCCGGTGATGCCGACCTCGGCGGCAAGGCGGGCGGCGGCACGCAGGTTGTCACCAGTCACCAGCATCGGCCCGTGGCCGGTCAGCGTGGTCAGGGAGGCGACGGTGGCGGCGGCGTCCGGGCGCAACCGGTCAGCAATGCCCAGCACGCCGATGGGGGTGCCGTCGCGCTGGACGAGGACGGCGGTGCGGCCGCTGTCCTCCAGCTCGCCCGCCACCACTTCGGCCCGCGCCGACACAGGGTCACCGGCGTCGGCCAGCAGCCGGGCGGGGGCGCCGACTGCGATCTTGCGGCCGCCTACGGTAGCCGTGATGCCGATGCCGGGGGTGGAGACGAAGTCCTCGGCGGCGGGCAGCTGAAGGCGGCGTTCGCGGGCGGCGTCGACAACGGCACGGGCGAGGGGGTGCTCGCTGGGGTGCTCGGCAGCGGCCACCAGCATCAGCAGCTCGTCCTCGGAAAGGTCCGACCCGGCCAGGGGGCGGATGCCGGTGACCCGGGGAGTGCCCTCGGTCAGGGTGCCGGTCTTGTCCAGGGCGACCGCGTCGACCTGGCCAAGGCGTTCCATGACGACGGCGGACTTGACCAGGACGCCGTGGCGTCCGGCATTGGCGATGGCGGACAGCAGCGGCGGCATGGTCGCCAGCACCACCGCGCACGGCGAGGCGACGATCATGAAGGTCATGGCCCGCAGCAGCGAGCTGGTCAGATCCGTGCCGAAGGCCAGAGGGATGGCGAAGACGGCCAGAGTGGCAGCAACCATGCCGAGGCTGTAGCGCCGTTCGACCTTCTCGATGAACAGCTGGGTGGGGGCCTTGGTCTCGGAGGCTTCCTCGACCATCGCCACGATCCGGGCGATCACCGAGTCGCAGGCGTCCCGCTCGACCTTGACCCGCAGCGCGCCGGTGCCGTTCAGGGTGCCGGCGAACACCTCGTCCCCGGTCTCCTTAGCGACCGGCAGGGGCTCGCCGGTGATGGTGGCCTGGTCGACCTCGCTGGCCCCTGTGAGGACCCGGCCGTCGGCGCCGACCCGCTCTCCGGGGCGGATGAGGATGGTGTCCCCCACGGACAGGTCGGCCGTCGCGACGGTTTCCTCCCGGCCGTCGTCGGCAAGGCGGGTGGCGGTGGCCGGGGCGAGGTCGAGCAGCCCACGGACCGCGTCCTGGGTTCGGGCCGTCGCGAGAGCCTCCAGCGCGCCAGAGGTGGCGAAGATGACGATCAGCAGTGCGCCGTCCATCACCTGCCCGATCGCAGCCACGCCGAGCGCAGCGACAACCATCAGCAGATCCACGTCCAAGGTCTTGTCCTTGAGGGCCTTCAGGCCCTCCCATCCCGGCTCCCAGCCGCCTGTGATGTAGGTGAGGGCGTAGAGCGGAATCCATGTCCAGGCCGGGGCGCCGGTCAGCTGCAGCGGCAGCGCGGTCAGGAACAGCACCAGCGCGGCGGCAGCCCAGCGGGCCTCGGCCAGCGCGAACACGCGGGTGCGCCGCTTGGGGGCGGCGGCATCACGAGCCGGGACGGCGGGCGGCGCCGGGCGGGCGAGGGTGGAAGACATGGGGCGGTGGCCCTTCACGTACGGGAACGGATCGGCTCGACCTCTCCACCGTACAGGATCGAATGAACACTCATTCATGCGTTCATGTCCGTAGGATGGCGCCATGGGCCACGGAGCTGACACTCAAACTGCCGCCACCGCGCGCGAGCGCCTCGAAGCGGTGGGCGCCGCCGACGTCGCCGCCACCTTGCAGGCGCTCGCCACACCGTCGCGGCTGCGGATCCTGGCCCGCCTCCAGGAGGGCCCCTGCCCGGCGACGGAACTCGCCGATGCGGTCGGCATGGAGCAGTCCGCCTGCTCCCACCAGCTGAGACTGCTGCGCAACCTGGGCCTGGTCACCGGCGAACGCCGGGGCCGGTCAGTGATCTACGCGCTGTACGACAACCACGTCGCCGAACTCCTCGGCCAGGCCCTGTACCACGTGGAACACCTGCGGCTCGGTCTGCACGACACGCCCGCCGATACCGGCATTGCGGCGGTGGCCGAACCGGCCGTCGCCATCCGCTGAGTCATCCCGCCCCGGACTGTCATCCGTGTCGGGTTGCGCCCTTGGGGGCTTGTGCATGCAGGGCGAGCGGCGCCGCGATGGCCGCGACTGCCAGGGCGAGGGCGGCGTAGCCACTGGTGAGGGTGCTGGCAACGGCGGCCACCAGCAACGGACGGCCGGCGTCGCCCAGTTCGCGGCCGAGATCGGGCTGCCAACTTCCGACAACCGGAAAGCCAACCCCACGAAGTGCAGGGTCGCAGACGGCTGCGCGCGTCCAGGGTCGGAGGAAGGCGAGAGCGCTGTGGGACCGACGGGGGAGACGGCCCCACAGCTGGCCGGAATGTTACACCCGTAACATCACTCGGTGGGGGCGTTCCGGCCCCGCGGAGTGAGCCCGGGAGTCAACGGTGTGGCAAACCCTGATCGGCATCGCGACCGGCCTGCTCCTGTGCTGGCTGCTCCTGCTCGCGACCCTGGCCATCGCCCGCCCCAAGGGCAACCTGCTCACCGAGGCCGTACGCCTCCTGCCCGATCTCCTCCGCCTGATCTCCCGCCTGGCCCGCGACCGCGAACTGCCGCGCCGCACCCGCTGGCTGCTGTGGATCCTGGCCGGCTACCTCGCCCTGCCCATCGACCTGGTCCCCGACTTCATCCCGGTGCTCGGCTACGCGGACGACGCCATCGCCGTGGCCCTGGTGCTGCGTGCCGTCATCCGCCGGGCCGGTCCGCAGGCGCTGACCCGGCACTGGCCGGGCACCGACGACGGCCTGACCGTCGTACGCCGCCTCGCCGGACTGCCCACCGCCTCACCACAGAAGTAGCCGCGCGTGATCCTGACTCTCGTCGCGGCCTCTGCCGCCGCATTCACGCTCGCCCTGGTCTCCGCAGTGGCCGGGTTCGGCGGCGGCGTGCTGCTCCTGCCCGTCTTCACTGCCCTGTTCGGCCTGCGTACTGCCATCCCCGTCCTCACGCTGGCACAGATCGCCAGCAACGCCAGCCGCACGGTCCTCAACCGCCGCGACCTGCAGTGGAAACTGATTGGCCGCTTCGCCACCGGCGCGATACCCCTGGCCGTGGCAGGGGCCCTGCTTCTGGCCCACGCCCCGCTGTCCCCGCTCAAGCGGCTGCTCGGCGTCTTCCTGATCGCCGTCGTCATCTGGCGCCGACGCAATCCGCATCCCAGGCCGCCTTCAGACGCGGCGTTCACCGCAGTCGACGCCGCTTCAGGACTTGGCTCCGCGCTCCTTGGCTCAGTCGGCCCCATGACCGCCCCGTTCTTCCTGGCCCGGGGCCTCACCCAGGGCGCCTACATCGGCACCGAAGCCGCGAGCGCCCTGACCCTCCACCTCACCAAGACCGCCGCCTACGGCGCGGGAGACCTGCTCTCCACCCGCGTCCTGCTCCTGGGCCTGGCGCTCACCCCCGCCATCCTGGCCGGAGCATGGACCGGCAAACGCCTCGTCGAACGGATCAGCGACCGGGTCTTCGTCCGGCTGATCGAAGCCGGACTGATCGTCTCGGGGACACTGTTCCTGGCGGGCCTGTAACGGACGACCCACGACTAATTTGGCGCACCCTGGCTGTCGTGATCCTCTCCGGCCAGCGCAGCGGCCTCAAACCCGGCCAACGCCGAAGCAGCGCGGTCCAGTTCGACCCGCACCCGGTCCCCGAGCGGCGCACCGAAGTAGTCCCGCGCTTCGATCTTCGCCACCCACGAGCGAAACCGTTCCAGGTCCGCCTCGGACTCCTCGACCTCCGCGAAGACCGCACGCCCCCGCGCCGTCTCCATCTCCAGTGCACGGCCTCCACATCCAGCGGCCTGACGCTAGCTCGGAAATTGTCGGCGTGGTCGCTGGTCACGATGCTCGGTATGAGCGTGCGCGACGTCAGATCGCACCACCACTCAAACCGATCGGCGACCGGCCACTCCTCACTGCGCAACACGGTCTCGATCACCTGACACACCCCCCTTCCCGTCATGCCCTCGTCAAAGCGTCGAAGGCAGGGGGCTCGCCCGGCGGACCTGCCACCGCTCACACCCGCGCATCAGCCCGACCAGCATGAACGGCAAACAGATCGAGGACGCTGCCCACGCCTTCGGCTCGCACGCCGGGACCACGACGGTCGGCAGCGCGGGCGCTGACGTGCTTCTCCTTTGCACCCAACAAGAATCTGACGACGGGCCAGGGCGGGGCGATCGTGCCGCGCAGCCCCGAGGAAGCGCGCCGGGCCCAGAGCATGCGTCTGTTCGGGGTCACGCAGTCGAGGGAAGAGCGCGCCTCGGCCACGTCGTACCCGGTCGAGGGCGTCGGTGTAGTGCCGGTGCGCTGACTCGTACAGGTCCCGGCCGACCCGCACGGCGCCGCCGCGGAGGTCGAGTGCGGCGTGCACGACGTCGGCGGTCTGGGTCTTCCCGGCGCCCGGCTGCCCGCAGACGACCACCACCGGCCGCTGCTGGGGAACGGACGGTGCACGACCCGGGCAAGGTCCTGCTGGATATCGCGCTCGCGACGGCTCTGGGCGGGGACTGCCTGGCCGATGTCGCCATGCTGCGGGCCGAGCCCAGCATGTTCGGCCTGGTGGCGTCCGGCCCGACGGTCTCCCGTCTCGTCGACGTCCTTGCCGCAGCGGGGCCGAGGCGCTCACCGCGGTCCGCACGAGCCGAAGTACGGGCGCGGGTCTGGGAGTTGGCCGGTGAGCGCAGTCCGGCTGCCGACGGCAGCGTGATCATCGACGGGGTGCTGGTCCTCGCTCACTCCGAGAAGTAGGACGCCACCGCGACCTGGAAGAAGACCTTCGGCGATCATCCGCTCGTCGCGTTCGTCGACCACGGCCCGGAGCGCATCCGCCTATGGGCGCTCCGCCAGGCGGTGCTGCAGGTCGATGTGGCGGAACTGGTAGGCCGTGCCTACCTGACGAAGGACGCCTCGGCGTTCGTGGGCGTCGGCGAGGAAGGCCATGACGTCGCGGGGAAGGCTGTGGCGGGCGGCGAGGTAGTGGCGGGTGAGGGCGAAAGGGCCGGAGGCGGTGCGATTGAGCGCGGTGGCGAGGCCGAGAACGAGGCCGGAAAGGAGGCCGACGGACAGGCCAAGTAAGGCGCCGTCCAAGAGGTCGTGGCTGAGAGGTTCATCGTTGGGGCTGACGCGGGCCTCTGTAAAGGCCAGGACGATCCCGAGGCCTAGGCCCAAGATGCATCCACCCGCGACGCCGGTGCCGGTAAAGAGGCGTAGGGTGCGGCGGTCCTGGCCCAGGAGCGCGGACGGGCTCGCGGCGGCGGCTACGTCGGCAGGGGCAGTACCCCAACCGGTGACGAGACAGACGACAAGGCCAGCGGCGATGCCCCACCCGCCGGCAGGGAGTTCGAAGCGAATCCCGAGCGGCACGCCGACCGCGACGGCGATGCCGAGGCTGAACAGCAGCACACGCAGGCTGCCGGACCAGCGCATCCGCGTCGCGGGCACAGTGCGCGGGCGGAGGCCGGTCGCCCAGCTGAGGATGAGCCCGATGATCAGGTCGACGAGCGGAAGGATGAGGGCGACCGTGACGGCCAAGCCCGTCCAGTCCGCTGACATGTCGTCGAACGTCCACAGGGGCCAGACTCCGACGCTCGCGGCCTGAGTCAGGGAGGGCCAGACACCGTGGAGGTCGGCGGCGGCACCCGCGACCGAGGCCAGGAACAACACCAGGGTGACGATGTACAGCACCGTCCCGAGGGCGGCGCCCGTCATGAGCCGTAGGACGCGCGGCGGCACCGCCAGGCGCAGCTGCCACCACGCCATATCCACAGCACCGCCAACATTCCGCTCCAAGTGCCGGGCCAGGAAGCCCAGGTATCGCTCTGCCTGCTCCGGCGTCCACCGGCAGGACCTGCCCGGGTGGGCGCGGTACGCGGCCGGGACAAAGGCGTCGAAGAGGTGGAGGCGGATCGCGCCGGGGCTGGGGAAACGGGCGGGGTCGCAGAGCTCGGAGGGGATGGGTAGGTCGGCGGTGCCTTCACCGGGGCGCGGGTTGTAGATCGTACGGGCGAGGAAGAGGGCCAGCGGGGTGGTGAGAGCTCGTCCGACGGGCGAGGCGCTGCCCAGCAAGGAGGCGACCAGGTCCCAGCGGGCGGCGGAATAGGTGCCCTCGCCGCCCGCGTCGCGCCGGAGATAGGCACTGGCGTCGTTGGCGGTGAGGGGCTGGAGCTCGATGCCGGCGGCGGCGGTGAGGCGGACGGGGACGCCGGAGGCGGGGGCAAGGGCTGCGCGGTATTCGGTGAGGCGGCTGGAGAGGACTAGTTGGTGGCCGGGCGGGAGGGCGCGATTGATGGCGTCGAGGGCCATGGCCCTGTGGCGGGGCGGGAGTTCGTCGAAGCCGTCGAGGAGAGGGATGACGAGCCTGCGTTCCAGGAGAGCATGGGCGCGGTTGGTGATGCCATAACCGGCGGCCAGGCCCGGGTAGTCGGTGCTGAGGCGGTGGGCCATCCAGGCGTCCAGCTCCTGCTCGGCCGGGTTCCAGGAGGCCAGGGGGAAGATGACGGGAACGGGTGCGCCTGCGGCGCGCCGCCCTGTGAGGTCCAGGAGTAGCCGCACGAGGAGCATCGTCTTGCCGGAGCCGGGTTCGCCGAGGACGATGAGGCGGCCGCCGGGCACCTGCCGGGTGAATACGTCGACGATCTGGTCGTCCGTCCCGGCGAGGGCGTCGGAATCGGCGGGCCAGGCATCCGGCGCGGTGCGGGTGATCCGTAGCAGGACGGGCCAGGGCTCTGTGAGTTCGCTGTCTGCGGGGAGCCAGGACACCGGTAGCGGGTACGGGTCGTTGAGGCGACGCACCCGGGCTTCGGCCTCCCACTGGACGCGTACCGCGACCGCGAACTCGTCGGCGATGTCAGACGGGCTCAGGGCGTCGGCGTGCTCGCGGCGGTCGGCTTGGTATGTAAGCCACGAGATGAGCAGCGAGGCCGCGCCGACGATGAGGCCGAGGGCGCTGAAACCGATGCCGAGCACACCCGCCAGAGTGCTGATGTCCTGGTGTTTGCGGTGTGTCTCCCGTGCGGTCCACACCATGCCGGCCACACCGGCGATCGTTGACACCGCGCCGAGCAGCCGAACCCCGTAACGCGACCGTTCATCCCCCGTCCGCATGTACACAGCATGACGCACTTTAGCGTCATGGGAGCGTAAGTCGCGGTTGCCTCGTCGGGGGCGCACGGCTTTCGTCAACCGCCCTTGCATGTTACGCCGCCTAGAAGCCGGGGGCGGCTCACGCAGCCGCTGACCCCGCCGCCTCGCCGCGCTCGCCCACGGCGGCCTCCATTCGAACCTCCGGAGTCGCGGGCGCCAACCGTCCCACCCGCGCAGATCACCGGCGGCCGCGGCCGCTCCCAGGTCCTCCGCCGCCGCAGACTGCTGCCCGGCGCCCCAGTCCCGCTGCTCCCCGCACCGCGTGGCTTCGAACGAGTCCATTGACCCCAGAGGAACGTTCCGCTGGGGCCAGAGAAGTCGTTCATAGCCGGAGCCGACCGCTTCGTGGGCACGGCACGCCTCCGGCAAGGAGTTCGGCAAGTTCGGCAGCTCGTTCTTGCTAGAGATCTTTAACGGCGCGGGTTACGGCGGTTGGACGGCGCGGGTAAGGCGGTTGGCCTTGGCTTCGAGTGGCGGTTCTGTGCGCTGGTATGTCAGTGGCGCCGGTTATGTTGCTGGGCATGACAAGTTGGATCGACTGCGGCGTCATAGCGTGGATAGAAGAAAGACGGTACCGGGAAGACGAAACCGTCCTGGTCTACTTCAAGGGGACCAGCCTGGCCGCAATGGCCGAAGGTCTGTCCGCGCAGCAACGGCCGCCGTTCGCCTACGGCAATGACACGGCACCCGGCGACTGGGGCGTGATCGTGCACCACATGTTCAACCACGACGACTACGACGAGATCGACTACCGCGAGCTGTGCCCCCAGGGCGCTGAGCTGATGGTGTTCGTTCCCAACCCGTGCGTTGCCAAGGCTCACGGACCCAAGGCGTACCACTACAAGGATGGCCAGACATCCTCCTGCATCGACTACGAGGATCCCGACTACGTCGGAGAATACTGGCCCAACAAGATGGCCCCTCTTATCACGGCGGCCGGACTGGACCGTCAGAACGAGACCTACGAGGAGCAGCTGACCCAGCTGATCTGTGACCACCTTGGATTGCCCGCACTGGATCGCGACACCATCACGGTGGACCGCGACCTGGTGGCCTCCTACTTCTAGGAGATCCTCAACGGCCGAGGTTATGGAGGTTGGAGGTCGAGCCCAGTTTTAGCGATGAGGCCCTTGATGAGGCGTGGGCAGTACTGTATCCGTTTCAGCCGCGTCTTCACCAGCGCGGTGAGCTGGTCAAGGCTGTGTTTGGTGAGGTTGGCCAGCGACCTCTTCAGGTGCGACCACACGCCCTCGACGGGGTTGAGCTCAGGTGCGTAGGGCGGCAGCTGGTAGACGGTCAGCCATAATCGAGCGGCGATCAGCTCGCGCATGGTACGGCTGACGTGCGTGTTCAGGTTGTCCCACACCAAGACGACGGGGCCGCCGAGTTGCTGGTGCGCGGCATCCAGCAGGCGGGCGTAGTCGGTCTCGGTGAAGCCCTTGCGACGACCCTTGGCGGGACCACGGTCGAGGTGAATGCGGTAGATGAGCCGTGATCTGCGGCCGGCTTTGGTGCAGATCAGCGCCGCCATCGAGACACGCTTGGTGCCTTGGGCGGTGACCCACACCTGAAGTTTCCCCGAGATCTTGGACACGGTGTTGTTACGCCGCGAGGGCCTGATCTTGCCGGTAGCGCAGGCGTGTTTCGTGGGGCGTGAGGTAGCCCCAGTGGATGTGCTTGCGTAGACGGCGTCTGTTGTAGAAGGTCTCGATGACGTCGAAGATGCCGGCTCGGGCGGTGGCCCGGTCGGTCCAGAAGCGGGTGCCGATCTCTTCTTTCAGGACGGCCCAGAAGCTCTCCGCGGCGGCGTTGTCGAAGCAGCTTCCGGTTCGGCCCATGCTTTGCCTGTGCCCCAACTCGCCTATTTTGGTGCGGAGTTGCGTGGAGGTGTATTCCGATCCGCGGTCGCTGTGGATCACGCAGCCGGGCTCCAAGCGACCCGGCGCGGCGGCCATGTCCAGGGCGTCGACGACGAGTTCGGCGCGGTGGTGGTCGGCCATCGAGTACCCGATCACTTCCCGGGTGGCCAGGTCCAGCCACGAGGCGAGGTAGAGCCAGCCCTCGGCGGTGGGGATGTAGGTGATGTCCCCGACGATCTTCGTACCGGGGCTGGTGGCGGTGAAGTCCCGGCCGATCAGGTCGGGAGCTGGGGCGGCCTTGCTGTCGGCCCTGGTCAGACTGCGGCGCCCGGTGCGGCGGCTGTTCCCGGCAATGCCGTGTTGCCGCATGCCCCGCTCCACCCGCTTGCGGTTGACCAGCCGGCCCTGGCGGCGCAATGCGGCGGTGACGCGCGGGACGCCGTAGTTGTGCCGGGACGCGAGGTGGATCACCGTGATTTCGTGGGCCAGGGCCTCGTCGTCCCGCTGCCTTGCTTCGCGGGCTTTCCGTCCGGCCACCCATGCGTAGTACGTTGAGCGGGCGGTCTTCATCACCTTGCACAGCAGTGTGACCGTGTAGTTCGCCTTCTCCGCATGGATGAACCGGCACATCTTGCTCACCGGTCGCTCTCCTTCGCGAAGAAGGCGGTCGCTTTTTTCAAGATCTCGATCGTCTTCGCCTGCTCGGCGGTCAGCTTCCGCAGCCGCTTCAGCTCCTCGTCCCGAGTGTCGCCGCCCGACCCCGACAGCCCGGCACCGGCTTCGGCCTCTTGGGCGGCACGGGCCTTCTTCACCCAGCCCCGCAGGGACTCCGAACTGACCCCGAGCTCCCGGGCGACTTCGGTCACCGTTCGGCCCGACGACCGCACGAGCTCGATCGCGTCCCGCTTGTACTCGTCCGAGTACCGATTCGTGTACTTGCTTCCCACCTGACACTGCTTCCTCTGGAACCTCAGATCCCAGTCTCCAGGTGTCCACGATCAAGGGGAAGCTTCAGTTGAGCGGCAGACTCGCGCCCTGCGCAAACTGAGCGAGCGCGCATTCGGCGACGAGCAGCGCGCAGCGGCTGCTGCCGGGGCAACGCCCAACAAAGACGCCCAAGCCGAGCGCCGCAGGACGGCCGCAGCCGTGCACGCAACGGCGGTGTGCCGGGCACGCGAGGAATGAGCCAAAGGGGCAAACGCCTCCGCCGATACACCGCAGAGCACAGTGGGCCGGCGCACGGCGTGAGAACGCCAGCCAGCACGCGGTGGTGTCGAGCCACGTGGTCGCTCGGTCGGACACCGGCGTAGGCCAAGTGGCCCCGTTCGGCGGCGGGAACGACGACGGGAAGCCGATCAGGCGCGGCGTGGGTGCGAGCAACCCTCTGAAGGCGCGGAGACGACCTGCCCGTCCCGGCGCCAGCTGGCTGCGAGCGGGAACTGCCTCAGCGCGGGCGGCTGCTGTCACTGGACGCGGGGCTGGGCAACGGGCTGTCGCTGTACGACTTGGCACGGCCGACGTCGCCCTGCTGGAGCGGGTGGCGGGTTGTCGAGGGCGACGGCGCCCGGAACGTGATGCATCACAGCGTCGACGACTTCCGTTCTGGAAGGGTGGCTCCGTCAAGAATTGTCAGGGTGCGCAGCATGGTGGGGAAGCTGGCGTCGAAGGCCACTACGCCGGCTGCGACTGTGCAGTCGAAGGGCTCGTTGCTGTGTTCCAACGCCGGGACCCGGACAAGCGAGTGGAGAAGAGCATCGGCCTAGTGATGAGGCTGAACAGCTTCCATGCTGTGAAACGACTCTCATGCCATGCTGCCAGGGGGTACGTTCCTGCCAAGAGGCCAAGCTGGCAGAGGGGGACGTAGTGAGCGACGACGCGATTGAACTGGCGGCCGCGGTCCAAGCGGTACGCGATGAGTTGCTCACCGCCGCTGCCCAAGGAGTGGGAACCAACCTGGTTTTCGAGCTCGGCGACATCGACATGGAGTTCACAGTCGAGCTTCGCAAGGAGACAAAGGGCGGGCTGAAAGTCCGTGCCTGGGTGGTGGATGCGGGCGCCGAGAAAGCATCAGCCAACACCAGCACTCACAAAGTTGCCCTCACTCTCAAGCCCAAAGATGCCAGAACAGGTGGTTCATGGCAGGTCGGGAATGACACACCAGGCAACGTCTCTAACTTTGGGCGAGGCCCGGCGACGTCGTGAGTATGGCGCGCTCCGCGGCTCATCGGGCGGTCGTGGTACAGGGTGCCCAACAAGGCACCGGGGTGCTCCTTACACCTACGCTGATCCTCACAGCCGCTCACCTGCTGCGAGACAAAAACACCGTTCGCGTCACCCATCCGGACCTCTCTGGGTGGATTACCTGCGACGTGTATTGGCGCGGTAGTGCCCAGGGTGATGCCCTTAGACAGATTCGTTCCTCGCTTAACTCGCAGAACCGTAGCTCCGGGGAGGCACTGCTCTCGCCCGAGGTCCAGCGTTCGCATAAGGAGGAGCCTTCTCCCGAGGCCAGAGAGCGGCAAGCCCGGGACGTTGAGGGACCACCCACCGACCTTGCCGTCCTACGGGCCCATTCGCCAGTGCTTCCCAGTAGCTCCGTCGCCATGCAGCGCCGTCTGCGTTGGGGCACGGTGACCACGGGGCAACCACTGCCCGACTGCCAGATCGTGGGCTTTCCTGCGGTCCAACGCCGAGGCCCATCAGGGGATCTGGAGCTTGACCAGTTCGAGGTGACAGTACTGCCCCTGGCGGGCCGTCCTCGTCCTACCGTGATCTGCGAGTTCTCCCGGCGGCCAGCTGTCGAGCGGGCCGAGGCCGCTTCTCCCCTGGCCGGGTTGTCTGGCGCGCCGGTGTTCGCGGGTGGAGTGCTGATCGGCATCGTCACGGACATTCCGAAGGGGCGCGATCACATGCGTGCCGAGGCGGTACCCATGGATCTGCTTCCCTTCGACCGCCTACTGCCAGACAGGCAGTTGCCGTTGGCCATGGAACGGGTGACCGACTTTCATCGGCGTGACGAACACTTCGAGGAGCAGTACAGCAAGGCGGTCAAGAATCGGTACCGCAAGATCGAGATTATCGGTATCGAGGAGCTCGGTAAGGACGAGTCCCGCTGGGATTTGGACGCCGCGTATCTACCACTGGAAGCGGAGTCGTCTGGCTCCCGCCAGAGGTCTGGCGTCTCCCGGCCACGGCGCATTGACGACCTGCTGTCCGGCACCGAATCGGTGGTCCTGCTGCGCGGAGAAGCCGGGGCTGGGAAGACGACGCTGGTCTGGTGGCTTGCTTCTCACGCCGCGTGTGCGACGTTCGGGCCAAAGCTCGCCGATTTCAACGGCCTTGTACCCTTCGTCATCCCCATGCGCACCCTCCGCGCCCAGGGCCTCGGATTTCCGACGCCACAGCGTTTGCCGCAGGTAGCCGGACTCATGACTGACGACCCGCCCGAGGGCTGGGCCCGCAGAGTTCTCGAGGCCGGGCGTGCACTCCTGCTGATCGACGGGCTGGACGAGGTGCCCCAGGAGGACCGGGAGGCCGCCAGGAGGTGGCTTATCGAGTTGCTGGAAACCTTCGAGCATGTGCGCTGCATGGTCACGATGAGACCACTGGCGGTGGAGGGGGACGGGGACTGGCTCGGTATGCAGCAGGGTGTACTCGGCCTGAGGCTCCTGAGCATGCGAGACTCGGACATCCAGACCTTCGTCCACGTATGGCACGACGCGGCACGGCTGGAACTTTCGTCTTCCTCCGACGAACGTGCCGAGCTCATCCGGCTGGAGAAGGATCTCGCCCAGCAGTTCGCCACTAATCCTGCCTTGCGTGACCTTGCCCGTACGCCGCTGCTGTGTGCTGTCATCTGCGCGTTGCATCGTCGGCGCCGTGGGCTGCTGCCTACCAGCCGCACCAAGCTGTACCAGGCTGCCCTGGACATGCTTCTGGGCAGCCGAGATGCGCTCCGTCGCATCGACGCGCCGGAGGGAATCGAGATCGAATCGGAGCAGCACAAACAGCTGCTCCAGCGAATCGCCGTATGGCTGGTGCGGAACGGCCAGTCACAGCTCTCGTACGGGCAGGCAGAAAGGCAGCTCCAGGAGGCGTTGCACGGCATGCCACGGGTTGCCGAGCAGGGGCCGGTGTCGCGCATCCTCCGCCACATACTCAATCGAAGCGGGCTTCTGCAGGAACGAGCAGAGGACAGCATCCAGTTCATCCACCGCACGTTCCAGGACTACTTGGCGGCGAAGGAATTCCGGGAAAGCGACCACGTTGGCGAGCTCTTGCGTCACGCAGCCGAGCAGGAGTGGGAGGACGTTGTACTGCTGGCCAGCGGTCAATGCAACCGTAGCGAGCTGCCGAAGATCCTCGAATCTCTCATCGCCCAAGGCGACCAAGCGACCGGATGGACACAGTGGAAACTGCGTATCCTGGCCGCGAACTGCGCCCTCGCAGCGGTCTACCTAAGCGAGGAGGTACGCGGCGAAGTCGACTCACGTGTCGCTGCTCTTATGCCGCCGGGAGACAGCATCCAGTCGGCCGAACTCGCCAAGCTGGGCTCCTACGTGCTCCCGTTCCTGCCCTCCGCCGAGCCGCTGAGCGAAGAACACCAGCTACTGGTTCTCGACACCCTGTACAAGATCGGCACACCCGACTGCCTGCCCTTGCTGCGCGCGTACGCCCAGCAGCGAAGCCAGGCTGTTCGCCAGTTCATTGTCAAGGCCTGGGATCTCTTCTCCTTCTCCGTAGCGGACTACGCGCGAGAAGTCCTCGCACACATGCGGCTCGACGACTTGAAGTTCACCATCAGGCACAGCGACCTGCTCCACCGGCTGCCGCAACTGCGGGGAGTCAGGCAACTCGAACTGCACGCCTTGAGAATGCGTCCCGAGGACCTCGAGGCCATACCGATGCTCCCGGCATTGCGTGAGGTGCGCCTCGTTGGCCTCCCCGGCCCAGGCGCGACTCGGCTGCCACCGGCCCATCCAGGTGTCGCCCGGTTGTCGGTTGACAGCCACTCTCTCGACCTTGACGGACTCAACCAGTGGACAGGACTGCAGGGTCTAGCTTTATGGCAGCCGGTACGTGTACAGGACCTTTTCGAGTGCCTGGCATCACTGCCCAGGCTGCGCGCGGTGCAGCTTCCTCTTGCGTCGCCCGTTGTGGCGCTGGAATCGGTCCCGGTCCTGTCGACGATACGCACTCTGGTCCTACCCTCCCTCGCTGAAGGAGGCGATCTGCGGCAGCTCGCACGCGTGTTCCCCTCGCTGACCCAACTCACTCTTCATCCTCAGCCCAGCACTGCCCATTCTGTTGATCTGACCCCCTTCGCCGGTCACGAGGGGCTGAGGGTCCATGTCGTATACGGTCGGCAACGCCCCGCCATCGTGGGCGCGGACGCCTTCGACGACCGACTTCGTGTCACCCAGATACAGGAAGAGCCAACCATCGAGTCAATGAGGGAAGTTGCAAGCCTGACCAGCCCTGACCAGTGACACAGCCGTGGGAATGGTTGCAGCGACGGCAATTTAGTGGCTGTTGTCGCTGTCCGGGGAAGGGTTTGACGTTGTCGACGCCCGCTGAGCACGCCGATGCCGGCAGCAGCATTGTCGAGCCGGAGTGGTGCGACTAGTCGGCCGTGGGCGCCCAGCCGACTTCCGGAGTCCTTTTCGAGCAGGGCGGTCGGGACTAATCGACAGGGTCCCTGATGAGGAGGAACGTGTTGTTCGGGCATGGCGCAACCGGCTGGACCCCTCGGTCGGTGCGAATGTCCCGGCCCATGTCACCGCTCTCTTCCCGCTTCTCGACGAAAGCCCTATCGGCAGCGATACCTGTGCAGCAATGCGCAACGCTGCAGGTACGTCCCGGCGTTCACCATCTTCGCCCCCTCCCGGGTTGCGACCCCGTGTGACCGTCCGGTCACTGCATGGCCTGAGGCGACGGTACGCGGCAACAGCAGCCTGCTGTCCCCGAGCGTTGTATTACGCCCCCAGATCCTCGCCTGGAGCTGGCATGTTGGGTGCTCTCGAGGACGAACTGGGCAGGTGGCACGATGAGTTGAGGCGAAGGATGGAGGCTTCTTGCAGGGCGACAGGCGGCAGATGCAGACGGCGGTACTGGGCAGCGCGGACTCCGACGATCCGCTGATGCTGCCGTTGGAGGCGATCGAGCTGGACGCCTTCCGCCACCTGCATGCGAGCGACACGTTCTGGTGCGGGTTGCTGCTCGGCGGCTGCGGGGGGCGATTGACCACGAAGTTGTACACCGACCGGGCCTGTTCCCTGTCAAGTGCAGCGTGTTGAACCCCTGTGGGAAGGACTGCCTGGCTCTGTTCACGACCCTCGACAGCAGTTCGGCCACTGCCCGGCGGCCCCTCCGGGGCCCGGCAGTGGCCGACAGCTGCTGGTGCGCGGTGCGGGTCAGAGCAGGATTTCGACCCATTCGGTGATACCTGTCAGGCATGTCGGGCTGTCGCCGTGGGGCGCTGCGCTGGGACGCCCGCCAGAAGACGAGACCGGCGCAGAGCACGGTCCACGCGCGTATTTCCGCGCGTTGGTGACCAGCTCGCTGACGACCAGCTGCACCATGCCCATCGCCCGCTCCGACACCGGCAGCCCGTGCACGGCCTGCACCGTGGTGAGGAAGTCGCGGGCCATGGCACGGGCCTCGGCGATCTCCGCGCTGCCCTCGAACGCGGCACCGGCCCTGATCAGACGGTCGGCAAGCGGGTCCTGGCCCTCATTTTGGGCAGCAGCATCCATGGAACCGCCTCACGTCCGAAGCGCCGAGCAGTGCCCACCCCGCATATCCCCGGAACACCACAGCACGCGCCAACATACGAGGTCACGGCGGCGCGTGAACCTACGGGCCGTGCCTCCGCGGCGTCGAAGTGGGCCGACCGCATCAGATGCCTGTGCAATGAGGCCGGCCGTGGCCTTGTCAGTGGTGGCGTGGGCGAGGCAGCAAGGCGAACGCGCTCTCCGCGATCGAGGTCAGGCGGGCGGGGCTGTGGCCGTACGCGCCTACGACATCGGTCCCGCGGATGAAGGTCAGCAGAAGGTATGCAAGGTCGTCGGGATCCGCGTCGGGGTCGATGTCGCCGTTGCGCTGCGCCGCTCGCAGACACTCGGCCACCGCCGTCGCGAGCACGGAGAAGCAGTCGTTGGCCAGGCGTTTCACCTCGGAGTCGGAGGCGCCGATCTCCAGGGCCATTTTGGCGGCGAAGCAGGCCGCCGCCGCCCGGTCAGGGGCGGGGGGTACGTCGGCGGCGAGTGGCACCCCGTGGACGGCGCGGAGCAAGTACGCGTGCAGTCGTTCCAGGGCGCCCTCGTCCGGTCCGGCGAGCGCCTTCGGCGCAAACTGCCCCAGCCGGGCGAAGTAGCTGGCCATCGACTGCAGCAGCACGCCGTGCTTGCCGTCGAATGCGGCGTAGAGGCTGCCGCGGCCCAGGCCGGTGGCGGCGCTGATGTCGTCGACGCTCGTGCCGTTGTAGCCCGAGGTGCGGAACTGCCGCTCGGCGGCATGGAGAACGTGGTCGCGGTCGAAGCTTCGTGGTCTCGCCATACACAGAAGGTAAAGCCGACCCGCCCTTCTTGACAACTCAGTACAGAACTACCTAGGTTTCCGACTGTTCAGTACACAACCATCCTGGGCTCACCGGACCGGCTTGGTCCGGGCTTGCAGGACCGGTGCGGACCGTGTCGACCTCAGCACAGGCGACCCCGCGCAGCGCACGACGAAGTCATGGCCACAACCGAAGGAACCAACATGCAGACAGCTCCCCGAGTGGCCCTCGTGACGGGCGCCTCCTCCGGGATCGGGCGGGCGGCGGCGCTCGCCCTCGTGGGCGCCGGCTTCGCGGTGGTCGGCACGAGCCGCAACGCGGCGAACGCCGAGCCGCTCGCCGGGGTGACGTTCCTCGATCTCGACGTGGCCAGCGACGAGTCGGTCCGCTCCCTGGTCGAGGAGGTGATCGAGCGGTTCGGCCGGATCGATGTCCTGGTCAACAACGCAGGCGTGGGCGCGGTCGGCGCCGGCGAGGAGAGCTCGATCAACCAGGCCAAGGAGGTCTTCGACGTCAACGTCTTCGGCCTGATGCGGATGACAAACGCAGTGCTGCCCCACATGCGCGCCCAGGGCCGTGGCCGCGTGGTCAACGTCTCCTCGGTACTGGGTCTGATCCCGGCCCCCTTCATGGCCGTCTACGCTGCCACCAAGCATGCGGTCGAGGGCTACTCCGAGTCCGTCGATCACGAGCTTCGCGAGCACGGCGTCCGGATGCTGCTGGTCGAGCCGGCCTACACAAGCACGGGTTTCGAGGCGAGCAGCATGGCACCCGACTCGCCCCTGCCGGTCTATGCCGCGCAGCGGGAGGTCTCCCGAGACGTGATGGCCACGGCCTTGCGCACCGCCGACGCCCCGGACGTTGTCGCGAAGGTGATCGTCGCGGCCGCCACCGATTCCAAGCCCAAGCTCCGGTACACCGCCGGCTCGATGGCCGGACGCGTCAGCGTCCTGCGCCGGATCGTGCCCTCGCGCGCCTTCGACAGACAAATCCGCAGGCTCAACCGACTGGCCGGCTGACCCCGCAGTACACCCGGCGCCTGCATCAAACCGGCCCCTACCTGGTCCACGCTGAGTCTCGATCGGAGCGTGGCACTGCGGTCTTCTGCTGTTCGCCCCGGCGAGGACTTCGCCGGCATCTACGGGCCCGAAACCATCGAGCGGTTCGGGCTGCTGCTCGGCGGCATGCTCACCGAATGGGCGTCGTGGCGGTGGGTGATGTACGTGAACGTCGCCTTCGTGGCCCCGCCCTGATCGGTGCCTTGCTGCTGGCCAAGCCCGTGATCACCTAGAAGCCCAAACTCAACATTCTGGGCATCGTCGTGGTGAGTGAGGGCCGACCTGTCGCACTTGACAACTCAGTACAGAACCGCCTAGTTTTCTGACAGTTCAGTACACAACGATCCTGAGCTCACCGGACGGGCTGCGTGCACGCCTGGCGCGATTGAGGGCAACCCATGCCTTTGAACTCCTCCGTGCCGCCCGGCGTTGCGATGCCTTCCGGGCCGGCAAGGCCCGGTCTGATCCTCGCGATCCTGGCGACGGCGAGTTTCATCGCCGTACTGGATCTGTACATCACGAGCGTCCCAAGCAAAGCGGAGCCGCTCTCCACGCGGTGAACAGCCACCGTCGTGAGGTCGCTGACCACATCCTCGGCTTTCTGAACAGCTGCCCCCCCTCCAAGCACCCAGAACTCGAAGGGCTGACCGAACCATGACTGACAAGGAAAGACAGGAGGCCATGGCTGTCGCGACTCCTCCGTATGCGAGCGACGCACTGGCCGAGGGGACCGTCGACGTGGTGGTGATCGGCGGGGGCGCCGCCGGGCTGAACGGTGCACTGATCCTCGCCCGCTCCCGCCGCTCGGTCGTCGTGATCGACAGCGGCTCCCCGCGCAACGCGCCCGCGGAGGCCGTGCACGGTTTCATCGTCTTGGATGGCACCCCGCCGTCCGAGATCCTTCGACGGGGCCGGGAGCAGGTGCGCCAGTACGGCGGACGCGTCGTGTTCGGCGAGGTGGTCTCGGCCGAGTCTGCCGCCCCGTCGGCGGACGGGGACCTGCGGTTCACTGTCACCCTGGCCGACGGCCGCAGCATCACCGCCCGCCGCATCCTGGTGGCCACCGGCCTCACGGATGTGCTGCCACAGGTGCCCGGGCTCGCCGAGCACTGGGGGCACAGTGTGGTGCACTGCCCGTACTGCCACGGCTGGGAGATGCGCGACGAGCCCATCGGCATCCTCGCCACCGGCCCGGCCTCCATCGGCCACGCGTATCTGTTCCGCCAGCTGACCGAGGACCTGACCTACTTCACCCACGGCACCGACCTGGACGAGGACAGCCGCGCCCGCTTCGCCGCCCGCGGCATCCGCATCATCGACACCCCGGTCACCGAGGTCGTCAACGACGGGGACGGTGCCCTCGCCGGGGTGCGCCTGGCCGACGGCCAGGTCGTGGCCCGCCGCGTCCTCGCGGTCGCCCCGCAGATGCAGGCCCGCACCCAGGGCCTGGAAGGTCTGGGCCTGCCGGTGCAGGACCTGCCGAACAACATGGGCCGCGGTTTCGCCTCCGGCATGGCCGGCACCACCGAGGTGCCGGGTGTGTGGGTGGCCGGCAACGCCACCGATCCGGTCGCCCAGGTCGGGGCCTCTGCAGCGGCCGGCGCACTGGCCGGCGACTACATCAACAGGATGCTGGCCACCGCGGACACCGACGCGGCCCTCCAGAGGATCGCCGAGGGAAGCCCCAAAGCGGCCACACGATGATCTCGAAGCCCTGAGATCTCGGCCCGTCACCCGCTCGCCTCACCTTCACCGGTGAGGAAACCAATCAGTTTCCAAACGGCCAAACGGCTTTCAGTCATGCCCAGCAAGCAAGGGGAGAAATGAGTACCAGCATCGACCGCGGGGCGCCCGCCTCCGGAAAGACAGACTCGGGCCTTCGCGGCTCCCATGCCGTGCGCTGGTGGGTGCTGGTCGTGCTAGGCCTGGCACAGCTCATGGTCATGCTCGATGCGACCGTCGTGAACATCGCACTGCCCGAGGCGCAGCAAGATCTCGGCTTCAGTGACGGCAGCCGGCAGTGGGTCATCACGGGTTACGCGCTGGCGTTCGGCAGCCTGCTGCTGCTCGGCGGCCGACTCGGTGACCTGTTGGGCCGACGTACCCTCTTCGTGATCGGCGTGGCAGGTTTCGGGGCCGCATCCGTTCTCGGCGGCGCGGCCGGCAGCTTCGAGATCCTCGTCGCGGCACGCGTGGCCCAGGGTCTCTTCGCTGCAGTGCTCGCGCCCGCGGCCCTCTCGCTGCTCAGCGTGACCTTCACCGAACCGTCTGAAAGGGCGAAGGCCTTCGGTGTCTTCAGCGCGTTGGGCGGTGCGGGCGGCGCGGTCGGGCTGCTGGTCGGCGGCATGCTCACCGAATGGGCGTCATGGCGGTGGGTGATGTACGTGAACGTCGCCTTCGCGGTCCCCGCCCTGATCGGGGCATTGCTGCTGCTGGCCAAGCCCGTGATCACCAAGAAGCCCAAACTCGACATTCCGGGCATCGTCGTGGTGAGCGCCGCGCTGTTCGCCATCGTCTACGGGTTCGCGCACATAGAGTCCACCAGCTGGACCGACCCGGTCGCCCTCGGCTCCATGATCGTCGGCGCGGTGCTGCTCGCGGTGTTCGTCTGGCTGGAGTCCAGGGTCTCGCATCCGCTGCTGCCGCTGCGAGTCGTGCTGGACCGGACCCGCGGTGGTTCGTTCGTGGCGGTGTTCGTCATCGGCATGGGGATGTTCTCGATCTTCCTGTTCCTGACCTACTACTTCGCGGCCAGCCTCGGCTACTCGCCGATCAAGACCGGTCTGGTGTACCTGCCGATGGTCGCGGGCGTCGTCGTTTCGTCGACCACGATGCCTACGCTGGTGCTGCCCAGGGTAGGCCCGAAGATCGTCGTCAGCGCCGGCTTCCTGGTCGCCGCAGCCGGTATGGCCCTGCTGACCCGGCTCGAGCTGGACAGCACCTACGCCACCCACATCATGCCCGGGATGATCCTGATGGGTCTCGGCCTCGGCGCGGTGATGACCACGGCGTTCCAGGGGGCGACCTCAGGCCTGCACCGCGATGACACGGGTGTCGCCTCGGCGCTGATCAACACCGGTCAGCAGGTGGGCGGCTCGATCAGTACGGCGCTACTGACCACCATTGCCTCGTCGGCCGCGACCGACTACCTGTCTTCGCACAAGCCCAGCGCGCTGGCCGCGGCGCAGGCCGGGGTCGAGGGCTACACGGCCACCTTCGCGTGGGGCTCCGGGTTCTTCCTGGTCGGTGCGGTGATCGCGGCGTTCCTGATTCCGAATCGGACCCTGGAGCCGTCCGAGGGCGAGCCCATGATGGCCCACTGAGCCTGGATCCACCCTAGAGATGCCCTGCTACCCGCGATGACTGTTGTTCTCAGGACACGAATCAGCGCAGGAAAGCAGGGCATCTCCAGGGTTCCCGCGACCGTCTCGCCCTGCGCATCCACGACGTCAGCCGCGGCGCTATCCGCACCGCCGTCGCCGACCTCCTGCCCCAGTACACGGCCGCCGACCCGGGCACCCCAGCCCCGGAGCTGCCGGTCACCCTCGACATGCCGGTCACCCTCGACATGCCGGGCAAGGTCGCCGACTCCCTCCGTGCCGCCGACCTGGACGACGTCGAGCGGGCCGCGCTCGACCAGGGCGTGATCGTACGACGCGGCCAGGGCTACACCCTGTGCGTCAGCGCCACGCACACGGTCCACCGCCAGTTCCTCGACCACTGTCAGCCCCCCGACGGCGCCCAGGGCGACCCGGGGATCCCGGCGCAGCGCAAGGCCCGCCGCGAATACGGTCGGTGGCATCCGGGATCAGGTGACCAGGGCATGGGACGGGCAGTGGTTGCATAACTGGCATCGTGCCAAAAAACATCCCGATCGTCGCACAAGCATCCTGCCGTGGCACGAGGCCGCCCGGGCGCCTGCCGCTACCGGTGATACGGCGGGGCGGGGGCGGCGGCGGGGGCGATCCCTCGAACGCAGAGTGACATCACTTCCCACTGACATCGATCATGCCCAGCCTCAGTGACTCCCGAACTCACGTCGGAACGACATCCACGGACAACGACACAGCCAGCGATGCGACATACCGCGAGTCCATGAGTCCCGCCGAGCGACCAAGCCCCGCGGGTGGGCGGATTCTGAAGCAGCGACGGGCCGACACGGGCTCCGAAGACGCCGAGCCGACGACACAGCCGGCGGCTTCCAGACCCCGCCCCGCAAGAACCGCAAGCTGCGGCTCGGGCGGCGGCCTGTCAGATGATCTCCGGTAGGTACTGTCACCGCCGACCGGGCCAGTACGCCTACCGCCGTTCATGCCAGCCCCTTTGAGCTGCTGCTTTGAGGTTGTGCAATTTCAGAGGGTCCGGTTCGGGTGCGGTTGGGTTGGCAGCACTCGAACGGGGGAGGTGGGCTGTGACAGTGCACCGCGCAGTTGTCGGTTCTCCACGGTCAGTTGGTTGACAGCGCGCGCCAGGTGAGCGACGTCGGTCCGCAGCTGGGACAGCTCCTCTGTGTCCTTGGCGCGGAGCTCCTTGAGTTTGACGATCTGTTGGCGCAGGCGGATCTCGGAGTCCGGTGTCTGTCCGCGTGCCCTGACCTGTGCGTAGAAGTCGTTCTTGAGGTTGAGGTGGCGCTGGGTGAGCGCGTTGCGCGGTACGCCGGCTTCCTGGGCCAGGGCGACGATCGTCAAGGCGCCGTTGGAGTGCTGCGCGGTTCCTTGGAGGATGCGGCCCATGGCCGCGCGGATGCGGTCGCGTTCGTCGGGTGCGGGGCTCATGCGGTGCCGTCCTGGAGGCTGATGCGGGTGCGGTGGTGGGCGTCGGCGAGGTTGCGCAGCCTGGTGGCGTTGTCGCGCAGGCGCTCGCCCAGGGGGCCGGGGGCGTGGCCTGCCTGCTGGTCAAGTGAGGTGGCGCGGAGGCGGAGGCCGGTGGCGTGCTGGTCGGTGCGGGCGATGTTCGCGCAGGCGGGGACGCACTGGTCGAGGCTGGGGTGTCTTTGAGGCCGCGGTGGCACAGGGCTTTGTCGCGTTTGTAGACGCACATCAGCAGCGTGTGGGGATTGTCGTAGACGGCCAGGTGGGGGTTGGCGAGGATCTGTCGGGCCTGCCGTGCGGTGATGACGGTGCCGGTGTACTGGGGTGCGGTGGCGGCGGCCTTGATGGCGCGGCGGGCGGCGGGCCCGGAGATGCCGAGGCCGTCCTCGAGAGCGGCGTTCAGGTCGGCGACGGTGTCGATGGTGGCGCGGGCCGTCTCGATGTCGAGGAGGTCGTGGATGCCGTCCCGGCTGCGCGCGGCATATCCGGCCGCTACGGAAGTTCGCAGATGGCCGTACTGAATCGCGAGCGCGACCAGGCCCCCGGGACGGCGGGCGATGTGCCAGGCCAGGCTCCTGCGGAACCGCTCGGTTCCGATCCTGCCGTGTGGATCCGGCGGGATGACCTCGTGGACCAGCCCGCGGGCGGCTGCCTCGTGGTTGGCCCAGGTGATGAAGTCCTCCACCCGGGTGCCCAGGGTGTGCACGGTGAGAGCGCCGGTGCCGGCCCGGGTGCCGCGCAGGTCGTGGGCGTAGTGGTCGAACAGCAGCTGCCCTGGGGGAACCATGCGCTCCAGCACACGGATGGCGTTCACGACGGGCGCGATGGCCGCCCAGGGAGCATCGCGGACTTCGCCCTCAGAGCGGTGGTTGCCGTCTTCGTCGCGGGCGGTCTTGTACACGGTGCTCGTGATCAAGTGCCGCCCCGTGCGCCCCGCCCTGTCCGGCTCCGGGTCGGGACAGCATCCGCTGCGCAGTCCGGCCGCCTCGCCGGGACGTATCCCGGTCAGATAGGCGATGACGATGAAGCACGCCGTGCCCAACTGGCGCATCAGAAAGCCTGCTTCGGTGTAGTCGACGGCCTCCCTCCAAGGGATGCCGCCGAGTCGGCCGGTGACCGGAACACGGAGCGGGCAGCGGCCGGGACGGTCCAGTGCGGCCTGCCGCCAGCCGTAATCACGGGTGGCGCTGTAGACCTGGCCAGGGGAGGCGCCGGAGAGCGCGGCGATATAGGCGCCGGCGATCGTGGTTCTGCCCAGCCACTGGGTGGTCGGAATCGGTAGTTGACCGGCGTCGATGCGGTCCATGAAGGCCCGAAGAGCGGCTCGTGAGGCGGGTGTGGCGCTGTTGCCGGCGGCCGTCGCATGCAGCCGGTTGCGTTCGGTCCAGGCGGACAGGATGTCGTCGCTGAACTCGTCAACCGTGCGGATCGCCCACACGAGCAGGGGGCCCATGGTCTGCTCGGCGATCGCCTCGGCGGCATTCTCGCCGCCCGGCGTCGCCGGCGGCAGGTAGTCGTCCACCCCCTCGGTCTCCCAGGGCGGGCAGCCGATCCCACTAGGACGGGCACTGAGCTGGTCGAAGACCCACAGCCGGGTCAGCGACGACAGCACGCTGTGCACCGTGATGCGGGCCGCCCCGCTGTCGCGCACGTGCCGGCCGTACTCATCCAGTACCTGGGTGGTGCAGTCGCTCAGTGTGGTGATGCCCCGGTCGGTGAGCCACACGGCGAGCCGGCACCAGGTCCCGATCGTCTGGCAGAGCGCCTTGGGTGCCTGGCGTGAGCGCCAGGTGGGATGGCGCTCACGCAGGAACACCGCGGGCAGTTCACCGTTGATCAAGGTCCAGGCGGCCAGCCGCATCTCCTCCCGGAACAGGTCGGGGAACGTCGGCCAGTGGATGGTGCTGTGCGTGACGCCCGGGTTGGCGTTCATGGGGATCAGCGGCCAGGCCCGCGCCGCGTAGCGCGCGATGGGGCCGGTGTAGCCGCCGGCGATCCGGTGGGCGGGGATGACGGGCGTGTCGGGCCCGGGAAGGACACAGGCAGGGGCAGGGGCAGGGGTGTCCCTCACGGGTTGAGGTCTCCGTTGAGCAGCAGGGCGATGAGTTCGCGGTCGGTGTCGGTCACGTCGGCCAGGGCGCGAGTCCACACTGCGGTGCCGAGCTGGCCCTTGAGGTGTTCCAGGCGGGCGTGTCCGTCCTCCCACTGGCGGTGCCACTGGCCTGGGTCCAGGGCGGTGCGCAGGTTATCGAGCGCGTGATGCAGGTGAGCCAGGCGGCTGTGGTGGGCAGGGTGGATCCGGGCGTTGGGGCAGGCCAGGCACATCAGGAACGAGGCCCTTCAGCCGCCGCCGGGTTTGGGGTAGGGGCTGTTGTTGTAGTCATGGCAGTCGGCGGTGGCTGTGGGCTGGTCGGCCGGATCGGCTCCCTCGCGCAGTTCGGCGGCGAGCACGGTTGCGTGGGCTTGGGTCACGACGGCTTCGGCTGCCTCGGCGATGACCGGGATTGCTCTCTGGCGGACCTGGGGATCGGTCAGCGTGTAGACGCGGTCGTGGGTGGCCTGGCTGTTCTGTCCGGGCGCGCGCCGGTGCAGCGTGTTCACCGTCCGTCGCCCCCTGCGGAACGGTGAGGAGGAAAAACCCTGTTGGGTCGCCCAGCCCTTGGCCGTACTGCCGGAGATACCGAACCCGAACACCCCGATCCCCGACTTCCTGCCGGTCTCATCGTGCGGGTGCTCCAGCGGGGCCTTGGCGGAGCGCCAGATCAGGAAGCGGTCAGTACCGGGGCTCAGCGTGTACACGGCCGCGCGGGCGAACACGGTGGCCTCCAACGCCTGCGTGATGAGCCGCCCGGGGGAGGCGGCCCCGTCGTCGGTGAGGTTGCGGGTCTCGAAGTACCGTCCGGCGCCCCGCTTGTGCTTCTCCAGCTCGACCCGGTAGATCCGCGGGCCGCCGTCGCTGCCGGCGTCCGGGGCCGCTTGCGGCACCTTCAACCGGTTGATCACCGACAGGTTCCAGCCGTGCTCGGCCAGCAGCAGGACCCCCAGCGCGACCGTCTCCATCCGGGTCAAGAACAGCCGCTGCCACGTGTGCTCGGGCCGCTCCCCGCCCAGCACCCGTGCGTAACGGGCGAGCACCCGGCCACGCTGGCGACGCACCCTGGTGTCGTGGGGTGCCTCACCGGTCCGGGCCAGACAGTCCAGCGCGTCACCCAGCAGCCATGCCTCGCTGCCGCGAGTGAACGTCCCCGACCGCCATTGGGCGAGGTGACGGCCGTTGCCCGTAATGCGCAGATGCGCGGCACGGAACATTCGCCGCGCAGTGGTGACGATCGCGTCGAACTCGGCTTCCTGGAAGGACACTTCCTTGGCTGTGGGCTGCAGGACGCGGCGGGCGAGCGCTTCGCGTGCCGCAGCGGACAGCCGCGGGTCGTCCAGCAGCAGCCCTCGCACGGTGGTGATCTGGCGGTAGCCGAACCGGGTGTTCTGTCGGCTGAGCCTCCACTGCTGCCACACCGCCGCGGTCAGCTGGTCGAGGTCGGCAACCGGTGCGTCCAGCGTGGCCAGGTACGCGGTGAACGCCTGCAAGGGGAGCCAGAAGTACCTGCTGCTGTGGTGCGAGGTCCACCGGCTCGGCACGCACCGCGCGGCGAACAGGCGGGCCAGCGACCTGCGCAAGGCGTCCTCGACCGGCAGAGTACGGAAGTCGTAGACCGCGACGGCTCCCGTTCGGTCGCGGTGCTCGACGACGAGGCCGTCGCCCGTCAGAACCGGTGGCCTGTGCACGGGCGTTGTTGGCAAAGGCGCCGTACGCCCGCGCCGGCTCATCCCGCCCCCCGCGGGGTGACCTGCAGCTTGGCGTCGATGTCCTGGATGCCCTCGGCCTCCCGCGCCAGACGCGCGAACACCTCATCCATCTCCCGCGTCGGCCGCTCCCCGTCGCGGAACGGGGGCGCGGTGGTCAGCAGCGACCGCAGCTGAAGATCGGCGACCGGTGCCAGATACCGCTCGCGGGTCGTCTCAAGGAACGCATGACCCAAAAGGTCCTGCACCATCCGCCACGGATCCCCGTACAGCAGCCGGTAGTCCCGCCGCTCCTCCGGGCTCAGAGCGAACCTCTGATCCATCAAGTGGTGCAGGATCACCAGCATGTAGAGGGCGAAGCTGTGCCGGCAGGAATGCGGCGTCGCATACGGCGCCCGGCTGCGATGCGGGTCCAGCCGACGCTCCGGCTCCGGATCCAGCACCGCCCGGCACCGCCGGTTCGCCGCCGTGAAGACGTTGTTCCACGAGTGCGGCTGGAACGGCAGGCCCATCTCGTTCAGCCACAGCCACAACGGCTCCGGTCCCTCCGGGCCTTCGGCGTACCACGTCATCCGTTCGTCCGCAGTAGCCTCCGTCAGCGCAATGCGGCCCGTCACGCCCCGGCGGTCGCACCAGTACACCGTCGGCTTCGGCCCCGGCTCACCCGGGTGACCAGCCGCATCCCCGCCACGCCGTCGTACCGGCCCCGAGCCTGGGCCGAGCGGATGGCCTCGGCGCGCGAGGAGTCGACGTAGTTCTCGACATCGCCCACCACATGAGCCTCGACGTAGTAGGTACGGGCCCTCTTGGAACGCGTGACCGCCGCTGCCAGGCGCCCCGTGTAGTAACGGCCGCCCTCCAGACGCAGTGACGGCACCTCGAACGTCAACAGTGAGGCGCCCTCCAGCCGCCGCACCCCCGACGAGGTCAGCAAGCGCACGAACGCAACATTGCGGCCCTCCAGCCGACCCACCCAGCCCGGCGCGGGAAGACCGTCAGCGCCGTACCCGCGCAGCCCCACATCCACCCACAGCCGGAACGTCCGAGGCGTCAGCCAGTGAACGTTGCTGCCCCAGGCGTCCTTCACCTTCCCATCCGGCACCTCGACGATCTGCCCATGCCGACCGACCACGCGATGCACCGGCACCGGGTTGCGCGGTAGGAACTCGTTCCCCGGCTTCGTCGCCCACGTGTACAGGTTCATCAGCGCGGCCAATTCACGATTCCACTTGTTTCCGCCCACCCGCACCGGGTTCTCGGGCGACGTCTGGCGCCAGAACTGGAAGTCGTCGACATCCGACTCGACCGCCTGCGTCCAGACCTTTCCGTGCTGCCACAGAAAGTTGAGGAACAGGCAAAGGTCCGTGATGTAGTTCCGCTTCGTCTCCTTTGTGTATCCCCGGAAGGGGTTACTGCGCGTGTACAGGCTGAGGAGTTCGTCGATGCGGTAGTCCGGCGCCAGCAGAATTGGGTCGCCGGGCCGGATGCCGGTTGACGCCTCGCGCTCCGCCAGGTCGGTCCACCCCGCCAGAACAGGTGCCCGCGGTGCGGCGATCGGCGCCGGCTTGGGAACCCAGAAGACACGCCACTTGCTCATTCCGCCACCCTGTCAGATCGGCTTCAACACGCCGATTCAATAGGGATGGTCTGCCACTTCGCGCACCATCCGGACCCGGACGGGCAGCCGCACGAGTGCCGGCGCCGCTCGCGGGGCGTGGCCAGCGCCGACCATCTGTACGTGAAGTCCGCGGCCGCCGCCTGGCTGCGTGGCCGCGGCGAGCAGGCCCGCTTCGACTTCACCCGGCCCGACGGCGCGCCGGTCGGCTCCGTCGTGGACATCCAGTTCAAGGACCGCGGGCTACGGGTGCACCTGGATGGGGCGGTGGCCCCGGTGTGGGACGAGGGGAGCGAGCCGGTGCTGGGGGTGTCGGTGCCGGTGGACCGCGACACCCTGATCGACCGCTGGTACGTGCACCGAATCCGCCTGGACAGCGAGGGCACGGCCCGCCGGGTGAAGATCGGCACGGAGGCGTTCGCGCGGCCCACCGAGTGGTTCGGCCTGGACGACTGCGCGATGACGGAGCGCGGCCTGTCGACGCCGGCGGTTGAGCGGATCATCGAGTCCCGCCGTACGCCTCCTCCGTCGCGGTGGTCGCCGGGCAAGGCGAAGAAGGTGCCGGAGCCGGATGCGCGGGCCCAGGGGCTGCTGCGCCGGCTGCTGTATGCGCGCCGGATCGAATCCGTGGTCCTGGTGACGCAGGTGTGCGGGGAGATCGCCGACCTGGCCGGGGTGAGCCCGGAGATCCTGGGGCAGCTGGAGGCCGCGGTGCGCCACGCGCGCGTCTGGCTGGAGGAGCAGGCCGAAGTCCGCCGGAAGTTGTTCGCCAGGTTGGACGAGGCGGTGGCTGATAAGAGGGCCAGGCGGGTGCGCAGGCTCCTGGTTCGGGTCAACGCGACCGCCTCCCATGACCGCACGGAGGCCGAGGAGGCCATCGTGGCGCGGGCGACCGACTACTTCGCCGGCCTCGACAGCCACACGCGGCAGGCGGTTGAGGCGGAGGCGGCTACCGAGCGGGCGGCGGCGGAAGCGGCCAGCCGCGTGCGCACCCTCCTCAAAGGCCTGCGCCGCCATGACGCATACGCCTACGAGGTCCGTGATCAGGTGAAGGAGCTGCTGGGGGCGGCGGCTCTGGCGGGGGATCATGTGACTGCCGGGCAGGCGCGAGACGTTGCCCTGTGGAAAGAGCGCTTCGCCGCCGGCCGGTCGCTGCCCCCGTATCCGCTGCACAGCCGGGTGGGACGCCGGTACTGGATCGCGCGGAGCTGTCCACGCTGTCACGCGGAGCAGGGCAAAGACTGCGTGCTCGTCGAAGGAACCGACACGGGCGAAAGGCGCAAGTATCCCCATGACGAGCGGGTGCAGCTGATCCTGGACGAGCGCAAGGCCAAGCAGAAGCAGACCCCGCGGGCGTGGCGGGTGGACGAGGTCACCTGCCCGGACTGCGGCAGGGGTTACAACACGCCGTGCGAGAGCCCGGCCGGCCCGCACCGCTCCCGGGTTGAATTGGCCAGGGAATACAGCCGTCTTCGGAAACCGCCGCCGAAGAGGTGAGATGCGAGGGCGTGGCGGGCAGCCGGTCCGTGGAGGCTACGCTCGCGGGCGGGGTGCCGGAGCCACTGGCATTGGCTCCGGCACCCTTCTGGCCGCGGGTCAGTCGTCGATGTCCTCGCGTGGTGAGAGGAGCGCGAAGTACGTGTCGCGGGCTTCCGCGCTCAGCTCACCGTCGAGGGAGAGCGCCTGGCGCAGGGTGCGGAGTGTTTCCTGGGGCGGGACGTCCCACCGGTTGCGGGCCTCGCGCATGATCTCGCCGATGTACCAGTAGGCGGATGAGGGGTGGTGGCGGATGTACCAGTCCAGCATCTTGGACACCGGAATGGTCAGGCTGAGGTGGTACCAGGACGGTTCCTTCCGTGTCCCCTTCCTTGTGCTCTTGCCGTGCTCGTGCAGTTCGATGGACTCGGCGAAGTCGTTGAGGATCGTGCCTTCGACCGTGGGGCCGAGGATGTCGGTGGGCAGGATGCGATCCAGGCTGGCCGCGACGCTCCAGGCGAGTGCGTCGGAGATCTCGCGTACGGAGGCCTCGTTGCGCTGGCGCAGGACCCACCGTTTGCGCACGTCTGGCCTGCCCCACAGGGTGCTGTGGAAGTCGGCGGCGAAGCGTTCGCGTACGGCGGCCGCACCAGGTGTGAGGTTGTCGCGGTCGCCGGCGGACATGGTGGCCCGGATTCCTTCGTGGGAGCGCTGGCGGGCCTCCGCCCAGTCGTCGGCCACTGCGCGCGCCCACTGGTCGCGGCCGCCTACGGTCGCCTGCGGCTGGGGCACTTCGCTGTTGCGGCGGGAGATGTAGGCGCGCAGCGTGGAGGCGGTGATGCCGCCGAGCTCCGCCATCTCCGGCACGCCGAGCAGCTGGCCGCCGGTCAGTTCGGGGCTGGCGACGTCGACTACGCACTTGTCCAGTGGGAGGGCGCCGTCCTGCTCCTGGTGGTGCCTGGCCCACAGCGCCAGGTGGTCGAGCCAGTTGTCCGGGGCGGCCTCCTCGCGATCGAAGGTGGTGACCTTGCCGATGTAGGCGTTGTCGGGGTCGGCGCGGCCGTCGAGCATGTCGGCGGCGCTGACGGTGACGGAGGCGCGGGACTTGCGCCGCTCGTAGTCCTGCTCGACGGGGTCCCAGACCTGCCCGGGCCGGTACCAGGTGGTGCCGTCCCACCAGTAGCCGCCGGCGCGGAACAGCAACTTGTCTCCCGCCCAGTCGCTGTGCAGGGAGGGCGTCTCCTCGTCGCTCATCAGGAGCACGGTTCGGCCGTGCTCGGGGTGGTAGCGGACCGACCAGCCCAGGGTGTGCTGGAGCGGGTCGGTGGTGAAGGCGTGCCAGCCGCCGCTCTGGCGGTTGAGGTCGAAGCGCCCCCACATGCCGCTGGCCTCGTGGCGGCCGACGGCTTCGATGGCCTCGGGCCCCTCGTCGAGGGGGAGGTGGGAGTCGTCGACGAACGGCAGGCCCGGCACCGGGTGGTCGGTGCGCAGGCCGTTGGCGAGTGGACGAACGTGGCCCAACGTGAATTCCTCACTTCGCGTCTAGTGCTGCACTCTTATGCAACACCTTGCGTTCCCAACTATGCATCACCTTCAACCCTCTTTGTGCAGCATGTTTCGGCCAACTCTTCCGCGCGACCACCGGACCTCCGCAAAGTTCAAGTCCGGTCTGGATGTGCAGAGTTGGTCGCCACCTCCTACCGTGTTTCCGGCAGCCCAGGGGCTGCCGGGAGACTTCTGGGGAATCGGGGGGTTCGTTGAACGACTTCGTCGCGGTTTGTGCGGCTGAGCTGATGAAGCGCATGCGTGAGGATTCCTGGCCGCTTGTCCGCGACGCCCTCGTCACGTTCCTCGTCGACAACGAGTCGGGCAGCGACGCTCGCGCGAACGGGGTACGGCAGGAGTTGGACCGGGCTCGGAGCGATCTGCTCTACGCCCTCGAGCACGGCGAGAAGGACACGGCCGCTGACGTAGAAGCCGAGCTGCGCATGCGTTTGCGCCGTGTCCTGCGCAACCGACCGCGTACCAGCACACCGCTCCGGCGGCTGGTGAGCCAATTCGCGTCGGTCACACCGGAGACCGACGCCCGAGAGGAGCCCGGCCACCAACCAGGTGGGCCCAATGTGACCTCAGGACTCCCCTCTCTCATGGCCAAGACGCCCAGCGCCTTGGAGGCTGCGACGCGGAAGGTCCTCAGACGCCGCCGCAAGGAGATCGTCGCGGTGCTGCTGTTCAGCGGCGGCCCCATCTTCGAAAGTTCCATACCCCTCTCGGTGTTCGGAATCGACCGTCAGGACGCTGGCGTGCCGCGCTACCGCCTGCTGGTAGCAGCCGGCGAGGAAGGCCCGCTGCGGACCACAGGGGGCGTGGAACTCACCGCGTCGTACGGCCTGGAAGCGATCTCACGCGCGGGCACGGTCGTCGTACCGGCCTGGCGCTCGATCACTTCACCGCCGTCCGAGGAGGCGCTCGACGCGCTGCGCCGGGCGCACGAGGAAGGCGCCCGCATCGTCGGGCTCGGTACGGGGGTGTTCGTCCTGGCCGCGGCAGGCCTGCTGGACGGCCGCCCCGCGACCACGCACTGGATGTACGCACCGACGCTGGCCAAGCGCTACCCGTCGGTCCACGTCGACCCGCGAGAACTCTTCGTGGACGACGGGGACGTGCTGACCTC
>NZ_JBIBKX010000039.1:0-34637 GCF_042959425.1 Streptomyces sp. NPDC007896
AGGCTAGGAGCATCTGGCGCCCAAGCCCCCGCGGTAGCTTGAGGCGTCACCTGAAATAACGACGCCAGTTGTGCGCCGACACCTCGCCTCTGATAGGGAAGACAGATATGGCGCTGGCCGGTGCGCCCCTGATACTGCTCGCGATTCTCGCGCACACCGGAGCCGGTCTGGGCCTGACTTTCACCGGTGGGGCTGCCGCCGGATCCGGGCATGCGTGCCGTCGTGCGGCGGGCGGGCTGCTATCCGGTGGTGTTCCAGTCGTATGGCCCGCCGCGCGCCACTCGATCAGCTCGGGGTCAGACGCCGCAAACTGTCTCGCCACTGCGTCTTTGGGGGCACAGCTTTGACGCGTGGCCGATTCAGAAGAATCGAACGCGGGCGCTTCGTGAGGTGCCGCCCCACCTCTAGCGGCAGGGGTAGTTCGTCCGCTCCGCGAAAAAGATATCGAACATAATTCGAACATGTGGCTCTTGTCAGGTGCGGTTTCTCGGGCGCCTCTGGTCCGGACACCGGCTCCGTCTTCGGCGTGAAGGAGTCGCTCGCGTACCGCTTCGACCGTCACGAGGCCGGAACTCCGGCGCCGGACGGCAGGCAGCCGCAGGGAACCTGGACTTCGACGACCTCCGACATCGTCCTCAGGAAGGAGTGACCTTGGGTGCGGCGGTCCGCTCGGCTGGGGTGACCGGCGCAGTGCTGCTGAGCCCGAGGCGCAGGCAGCCTCGGGTCTCCGCGCTGGGAGCGATCAGCAGTTGTGAAAGCCCGACAGCAGGAGCAGCCTGGACGCAGTGTTGCGGATGGGTCCATCGACTCCAGGTGCACCCGGACGACAGGACGAGGGCGGTGGACATGGCGAAAGGCGCCACCACACCCGACGAGCCTGGCTCGACGTGGCGCGGGTCGGTACCGGACTCCGGGGCCGTGGTGGATCCGCGGGGCGTGGTACTCGCGTTGAGCATGGGCACCTGCCGACTTCTGGGGTACGAGCTGGCGGAGGTGGTCGGCCGGGCCGCGAAAAGGCTGCTCGCCGAGCCCCTGCCCGCGCCCGTCCGGCGCAGCTGTGCCGAGCGGGAAAACTGGAGCGGGCCCGTCACCGTATGGCGCGCAGACGGCGACTCTCTGTTGGTGACGGTTCAGGGCCACCCACTGCAGGACACAGCCGGGGACACGTACTGGTTCCTCACGGTGGTGAGCCTCGACCAGGCCGGGGTCCCATCTGCGAGCGGCGGTGCACTGGACACCGCGCTGTTCAAACAGTGGGCGCTGGAACAGCTTCCCCTGCCCATGGCCTTGTACGACCGCGCAGGAGTGAGGTTCGAGGTCAACGCCGCCATGACACGCGAGTCGGGCAGAGCGGACCACGACCTGATCGGCTGGCCCATGGGGCAGTCCGCCTCCGGTCAGACGTTGGCGGGCTCCCAGGGCGTCGACGAGACCCTGCGGCGGGTGCTGACCACAGGAGACGCCGTGACGACGGAACTGCACGGGCTGGGCCCCGGCGGCACCGCGGGGCGGGTCTGGCTGCTGTCGCTGTACCCCGTCCGCGACCCCGGCGGCCAGGTCTGCGGCATGTCGGCGGCCGCCGTGGACACCACCGAGCAGTTCCGCGCCCGTCGGCGACTGACCATCCTCAATGACGCGGGGCTGCGGATCGGCACCACCCTCGACCTCGGCCGTACCGCCGATGAGCTGGCGGAGGTCGGCACGGACCACTTCGCCGACTTCGCCGTGGTGGACCTGCTCGACAGCGTCCTCCGAGGTGAGGAGACGGCCGCCGGCCGGAACAACCTCCTGGTCTTCCGCCGAACCGCCCAGCGTTCCGTGCTGCCGGGGTGCCCCGAGTCCGTGGTCCCGCTCGGGGCGACGTACTCCTATCCCGAGGACTCCCCGCCCGGGCGCGCTCTCGCTGCGGGCCGGGGCGCGCTGCACTCTGCCAGGGACATCCTGCAGTGGTGGGAGGAGAGCTCCCCCGAGCGTGCCCACAGCATTCGCACGTACGGGATCCACTCCCTCATGGCGGTGCCGTTGCGGGCACGCGGAGTGACCTTGGGGCTGGCACTGTTCTTCCGCCACCGCGCCCCGGTCCCCTTCGAGGAGGACGACCTGCGGCTGGCCGAAGAACTCGGCGCCCGTGCGGCGGTCCTCGTCGACAACGCCCGCCGCTACGGCCAGGAACGCGCCACCGCGCTCGCTCTGCAGCGCAGCATCCTCCCGCAGCACCCCGCGCTGCATCACCCCGCGGTCGAGGTTGCCTCCCGATATCTGCCCGCCCACTCCAGTGCCGGCGTCGGCGGTGACTGGTTCGATGTCATCCCCCTGTCGGGTGCCAGGGTGGCGCTGGTGGTGGGGGACGTCGTCGGCCACGGCATCAGTGCCTCCGCCACCATGGGCCGGCTGTGCACCGCCGTACGCACCCTGGCCGACGTGGACCTGGCTCCCGACGAACTGCTCACCCACCTGGACGACCTGGTGCTACGTATGGACCGAGAGGAGACCGTGGACCGCCCCGACCATCCCGGCGACCTCTCGGGAGAGGTCGGGGCCTCCTGCCTGTACGCGGTGTACGACCCTGTCTCCCGCCGCTGCTCCATGGCCAGGGCCGGCCACCCGCTGCCGGCCCTGGCCACCCCCGACGGCGCGGTGCGCTTCCTGGACCTGCCGACCGGGCCGCCGCTGGGCCTGGGTGGCCTGCCGTTCGAGGTCGCGGAGTTCACCCTTCCCGAAGGCAGCGTCCTGGCCCTGTACACCGACGGGCTGATCGAATCCCAAGCCCGCGACGTGGACGAAGCCTGCGACCTGCTGCGCTCCGCCCTCGCCGACCCCGGCCGCCCGCTGGAGGAGACGTGCGACCGGACGCTGCGCGACCTGCTCCCCGACGCCCGCACGGACGACGTCGCTCTCCTCTTGACCCGGACCCGGGCCCTGAGCACCGACCAGGTCGCCACCTGGGAACTGCCCGCCGAGCCCTCTGTCGTGGCCCGGGCCCGTGGACTTGCCGGCGAGCGCCTGGCTGCTTGGCACCTGGAGGAAGCCTCCTTCACGGCCGAACTCGTGGTCAGTGAACTGGTCACCAACGCCATCCGCTACGGATCCCCACCGATCCACCTGCGGCTCATCCGCGATACGGCCTTGATCTGCGAGGTCAGCGACGTCAACAGCACAGCCCCCCACCTGCGACGCGCCCGTCTCTCCGACGAAGGAGGCCGCGGCCTCCTCATCGTCGCCCAGCTCTCCCAACGCTGGGGCAGCCGCCACACCCGCACCGGCAAGACCATCTGGGCCGAACTGCCGCTCCCTCCCGCGCAAGAGGCATCGTGATGGCTGTGGTGGAGCTGTCCAGGACTGCACCGCACAGGAGGTCTTCGTGTCCCACCGTAATGCCCGGCTGACGGTTCATGGCGGCCGGCTGCTGGTCGAACGTGTCCGTTTTGGCCGGGCAGTGGCGCATGTGGTGCTGACGCGGTGGTACACGGCGGCCCGCGTCGGCTCAGGAGTGGGACGGGCCGGTGCTGCTCCGGATGACAGCCGGTGAGCTCGGCGGGGCAGCGTGCTGGACATGGCGGGTGCGAGCGCGTTCACCAGCGACTGCAGGGGCGCCAGGCGCATCGGTTGGTTGCGTATCGCCGAACTGGACCCGAACGCCGATGGCGCAACGGGAGAACCAGGGCCTGTCCGGTCAGGGGAGAGGACACCGGACAGGCCCTGGCGGACACAAGGGAGGGGATCCGCAGGCGGGTGCCGTCCGCCCCTCCCCATGGCGGCCGGCTAGACCGAGGACCAGGCGGCCTGATCCGGTGCCAGCAGGCCGTCTTCGACGGGGCCGCTGGACAGCAGGGTCGAGGTGTGACCGGGGAGCGGATACGGCTCGGCCGAGAGGTTGACCACGCAGACGAAGCCGGGTTCGCGGCTGAAGGCGAGGACTCCGGCGGGGGCGTCCAGCCAGGTGAGGGTGCCGTCGCCGAGCGCGGGGTGCTCGCGGCGCAGGCGCAGGGCAGTGCGGTAGAGCTCCAGCATCGACGTCTCGTCCCCGGTCTGCGCTTCCACGCCGCGCTCGCCCCAGTCCGCGGGCTGCGGCAGCCAGGGTGTGGCGGAGGCGCCTTCGGGGCTGAAGCCGAACGGTGCGGCCTGCCCGGACCAGGGGATCGGCACGCGGCAGCCATCGCGTCCGCGGTCGGTGTGTCCGGAACGTTCCCATACGGGGTGTTCAACTTCGACTTCCTGATGTCCAGTTGGGACCCGAAGGATCTGCGCGGGGTCATCGACGACTCACTCGCGATGCTCGGCGCGGTCGGCGCCCCCGCCACCTGGGTTCTCTCCAACCACGACGTCGTACGTCACCCCAGCCGCTACGGCCGAAAGGCGGCCAGGCGCTGGGTGGCCAATGAGACCTACCGCCCAGAAGGCCCCCTCAACCTCGAACTGGGCACCCGTCGCGCCCGCGCTGCCGCCCTTCTCATGCTCGCCCTGCCCGGCGGCGCCTACGTCTACCAGGGCGAGGAACTCGGCCTGCCGGAGGTCGAGGACCTGCCCGAGGCCGTCCTTCAGGTCGTCGCCGAGGCATGGGCGGACACCCCCGAGCGGCTCGCCGCATACGTCCGCCGGGACGGCCTGCACACGGCGTCGATGTGCTGCCAGGGCTGCCCGTCGTCCGGGTCCCGGCGGGGCGGCAGGTCCGGGAGTTCGGGGTGCTTGATCAGTCCGTGGGCGACGCAGATCCCGGTCCCCGAACGGATCTCCGTTCTCGGCTTCGACGACCAGCCGCTGGCCGCCTGGTTCGACCTGTCCACGGTGGCCCAGTCACCCTCGGACATCGGCCGCGAGGCCGGCGAACTGGCCCTCTCCCTCATCAACGACCCGGACGCGGACCACAAGCGGCACCTCGTCCTGCCCACCCATGTGATCCCACGGGCCACCACAGCTCCGCCACCCATCCCTCGGAACGAGCGGGAGGGCCGCGGCGAGTCGGCGCACGGGTGACGGCTGGTACCCGCGGCCTCGCCGGTCAACACCGCTACGGGGCTTGCTGGAGGGACCGCTTGGGTCGTGGCCCGCGGTCTCGGCGATGTGGGGTGAGGGCGTCGGAGGCGGGGGCGTCGAGGCCCTGGCGTGACCATCGGATGCGACGTGACCGGCATGGCTGGATGAGCGGGCCAAGGGTCGCCGGCGGCTGCCTGTGTTGCAACGTGCGGTCGCTGCTCGGCTTCGCCGTCCTTGACGTCCGCGACCGCGTAAAGCGGAACCAAGCCATCCCCTTGTCGCCCCATCTCTCGCCGTATGTGGTCTTACCACCCAAATTGCGATGCCTCCCGGCGCTACCGTGGACTCATGACGGCGCCGCTGGACGTGTTGGTGGTGGGTGCAGGCCCCACGGGGCTGGCGCTCGCCTCGCAACTGCGCGCCTATGAGGCCCGGTTCCGGATCCTCGACCGTTCCCTGGACCGGGCGCACGAGTCGAGGGCCCTGGCCATCCAGCCCCGCACACTGGAGGCGCTGGCCGGGTTCGGGGTGACGGACGAACTGGTCGACCGCGGCAACCCCGCGATGCGGTTGCGGATGCATGTACCGCGGCGCGTGGTGCAGATGCCGCTGTTCGACATCGGGCTGGCCGACACCGCGTACCCCTTCCTGCTGTTCCTCTCGCAGGCCGAGACCGAGGCCGTCCTGTCGGAGCGACTCGCCGCCCACGGCGTGGTGATCGAGCGTGGCACCGAGCTGGTCCAACTGGAGCCCAAGGGCTTGTACGCCTCCTGCCGGCTGCGGTACGGCGACGGCGCGGAGGAGACCGTGGAGGCGCGATACGTCGTGGGCTGCGACGGCGCCCACAGCACCGTGCGCACCCAGGCGGGAATCGACTTCGTGGGCTCCGCGTATCCGCAGGTGTTCCTGCTCGCCGATCTTGAGGTCGACGGGCTGGAGCCGGGGGCCGTGCACGCGTACGTGGCCGGGGCCGGGATGCTGTTGTTCTTCCCGCTCGGCTCGCCCGCGACCTGGCGGATGCTCGCGGTGCGGCCGCCCGGTGCCCCGGACGCCGAGGTGGAGCTGGGGCTGCTGCAGGGGATCGTCCACGCGTACACCACGGACCGGCTGGTGTTGCGGGATCCGGCCTGGATGACTGACTTCCGGCTCCACAATCGTGGCGCCACCCGGTATCGCTCGGGACCGTTCTTCCTGGCGGGGGACGCGGCGCACATCCACAGCCCGGCCGGCGCGCAGGGTATGAACACCGGCATCCAGGACGCGCTCAATCTGGGCTGGAAGCTCGCCCTCGTCTGCCGGGGTGCCGCGCCCGAGGAGCTGCTGGAGACGTACGAGGCCGAGCGTGCCCCGGTCGGCCGCAGCGTCCTGCGCTTCACCGACCGCGCCTTCGCCATCGGCACTGGCCGCAACCCGGCCATCCGGCTGGCCCGCACCCAACTCGCCCCGCGTCTTTTCCCGTTGGTGAAGCGCGCGACGGGGCTGCGTGGTCGCGTCTTCCGTACGGTCTCCGAGCTCGGCATCCACTACCGCCGCAGCCCCGCCGCGGGCACCGGGCCGCACTCGCCCAAGAGAGGCCCCCGGGCCGGGGACCGGCTGCCCGACCTGCCTCACGGACTCCAGGCAAGGACCGCAGGGCCGGGCTATCACCTGCTGCTGTCCGGACCGCCTGCCCTCTGGCCCGATGAACGGCTCGCCCCGATCCTGCGGGGGCGCGAGGAACTGGTCGGCGTGCACCGGATCGGCGAGGACAGCCCTTGGCCGGACGTCGCCCAGGGCCTGGTGCGCCCTGACGGTTACATCGGCTACGTCGCGCGCGGCGCGCATCTGGAGGGGCTACGCGTCCACCTCGACCGCTGGTTGCCCACGGGGGAGGGTGGGTCATGACCGAGCAGAGCGGCCTCGAAGCCCTCTCACTGCACCGTACCGGTGTGCGGCGTGCTGCCGAGGCCCGGCGTGCTCCGCGTCCGGGCGGGGTGGCAGGTCGGGCAGTTCGGGGTCTTTGATGAGTCCGTGGGCGACGTCGATGCGGAAGCCGTCCACACCTCGGTTGAACCAGAGCCGCAGGATCGACTCGAACTCTGCCTGTACCTCATGGTGTTCCCAGTTAGGTCGGGCTGTTTGGGGGTGAACAGGTGCAGGTACCACTCGCCGTCGGGCAGCTGGGTCCAGGCGGGGCCGCCGAAAACCGACACCCAGTTGTTGGGTGGCTGGGTGCCGTCGGGGCCGCGGCCGAGCCGGAAAATGTAGCGTTCCCGCTCCAGGCTGCCCGGTCCGGCCGAGAGTGCTGCCTGGAACCAGGCGTGCTGGTTCGAGGTGTGGTTCGGGACGATGTCCGGGATGACGCGGAGGTCGTGCCGGTGCGCCTCCTCGATGAGCTGCTCCGCCTCGGCGACGGTGCCGAACAGCGTGTCGATCTCGCGGAAGTCGGCCATGTCGTAACCGTGGTCGGCCGTCGGGGACTTGTACCAGGGGTTGATCCACAGGGTGTCGACGCCGAGCGCCTTGAGGTAGGGCAGGCGGGAGCGGATGCCGGCGAGGTCGCCGACGCCGTCACCGTTTCCGTCGGCGAAGCTGCGGATGTAGACCTGGTAGATGACGGCGCTGCGCCACCACGGTGCGCTACCGGTTGCGGACATGCGATCGCGTAACTCCTCGACTGGGTGGTAACGGACCCGTCAGCTCCTATTCCTTGACGGCTCCGGCGTTGGCGTCCTGCACGAAGTAGCGCTGGAAGCAGAAGAACAGCGCTGCCACGGGCAGGGTGGACAGAAGGGCTGCCGCCAGCTTCAGCGGGTACTGGGTGCCGCCGCCCAGGCCGCCGGAGACGAGCCGTGCGAGGCCGGTGGTGAGGGTTTCGTACTGGCTGGACTGGGTGGCCACGAGGAAGTGGGTGAACTCGTTCCACGAGCCCTGGAAGGAGAGGATGGTCAGGGTGATCAGGGCGGGGCGGGCCATGGGCAGGACGACCGACCAGAAGGTGCGGAAGACGCCGGCGCCGTCGACGCGGGCGGCTTCCTCGACTTCGCGGGGGATCGACTCGAAGAACTGCTTCATGATGAAGATGCCCGCCGCGTCGACCAGCAGCGGCAGGATCATGCCGGTGTAGGTGTCGAAGAGTCCGAAGGTGTTGAGGACCAGGAATCGCGGGATCAGCAGGGCGATGCCGGGCACCGCCATGACGGCGATGATGAAGCCGAACAGCAGTGTGCGGCCGGGGAAGCGGAGCCGGGCCAGGGCGTAGCCGGCCATCGAGTCGAACAGCACGCGTCCTGCGGTGACGACGACGGCGATGAACGTCGAGTTGCCCAGCCAGCGCAGGAAGGGCACGCCGTCGCCGGCCTGGCTGAGTCCGAACAGGCGCTGGTAGGCGGCGGTGGTCGGGGTGGTGGGGATGAGTCCGAGGGGGTGTGCGGCGGCGTCCGGGTCGGTCTTGAATCCGGTCACCAGTTGGATCAGGAACGGCATCAGGTACAGCAGGCCGACCGCGGCCACCGCTGTGTAGCCGAGGATCCGCAGTGGCGCCGGGAAGCGGCCGAGTACGGGATGTCCCTGTGCCCGGACCTGTGCTCGGGCCTGCTTCTTGTCCTGGTGTTTCCGGACGGGCGTGGACGTGGCGATCATCGCTTCCTCCGGGGGCGGGCGGTGCGCTCGCGCAGGGCGAGGCGTTGCAGGCCGGTCATGGTGAGAATCAGGGCGAGCAGGAGGAAGGCGATGGCCGCGCCCTGGCCGAAGTCGGCGTCACCGAAGGCGGAGGAGTAGGACAGGAAGGCCGGTGTGAGGGTGGTGTTGCCGGGGGCTCCCTGGCTCATGACGTACACCTGGTCGAAGACCTGCCAGGTGCCGATCATGCCGAGGGTGAGGACGAGGAAGAGGACGGGCCGCAGGGCGGGCAGCGTCACGTGCCGCAGCATCTGGAAGCGGCTGACGCCTTCGATGGCGGCCGATTCCTCCAGTTCCCGAGGGATGCCCTGGAGGGCCGCGAGGAAGATCAGCATGAAGGTGCCGGAGGTCGTCCACACGGCGAGCAGGATGATCGTGCACATCGCGACGGACGGCCCGGACAGCCACTCGAACCAGGACAGTCCCATGAAGAAGTGGTTGGCCAGGGCGCCCGAGGGATGGTTCGGGTCGACGATGCCCAGGCCGCCGAGGAGAAGGGAGAGGATGCCGCGGGAGTCGTTGAACCAGTTCGGGCCCTTCACCCCGATCCAGGACAGCAGGGAGTTGACGGCCCCGCTGCCCTGGAAGAGAAAGAGGAAGATGGTGGAGACCGCGATGGAACTGGTCACCGAGGGGAAGAAGAACGTGGTGCGCAGCACGCCCCGGCCGCGCAGCATCCGCTGGTTGACGATGAGCGCCAGTCCCAGCGCGAGGACGGTCTGGAGCGGCACGGTCAGCAGCACGTAGTAGAAGTTGTTGCGCAGCGAGGTCGCGAAGAGGGTGCGGTCGAGGCCGTTCTGGGTCAGCAGGGCCCGGTAGTTGTCGAGCCCGACGAACTTCGTCTTGCCGCTGAACGGGTTGGACTGGCCGTTCCAGTGCAGCAGGCTCACCCACAGTGCCATAAGGGTCGGCAGGACCAGGAACAGGCCGAGGATGATCACCATGGGGCTGACGAAGAGCCAGCCCCAGGCTCCTTCGCCGCGGCGCCCCACGCGCGGGGCGGGCTTGGTGTGGGGCGCCGCGGCCGGGCCGGACCCGCCGGGCGCGTCAGGTGCGCCCGGCGAGTCGGCCGTCTGGGAGCTGCCGCCTGTTACCGTCGGTGTGGTGTCACGGGGAGGCATGGCGGCTCATTCGCCCTTCGTGAGGGCCTGTTCGCCGTTGCTCTGCAGGTCGGCGAGGATCTTCTTCGGGTCGGCGGTGCCCAGCCCGGCGAGGTCGGTGTTGAACTGGATGAGGACCTTGTCGAAGCCGGCGATGGTCACCGGGCCCTGTGCGTAGGCGTTGGCGTCGACCCATGCCTTGGCGGAAGGATTCTGCTTGGCGTACTCGGTCTGCGCGCTGGTACGGGAGGGCATCACGCCGAAGGCTTGGGCGTTCTTCAGCTGCTGCGTGCTGGTGGTGAGGTACTTGACCAGGTCCACGGCCGCCGCCCGGTGGCTGCTGTCCTGGGCCACCCCCCAGCACTGGCTGAAGGCGAGCGTGCCCTTGCCGGACGGGCCGGCGGGCAGCGGGACAACCTTGTACTTCACGTTGGGGTAGTCGGCCTTCATGCCGCCGGTGAGCCAGTTGCCCTCGATGGTCATCGCGGCCTTGCCCGTGCCGAGGGCCTCACCACCCCAGTTGGTGTCGACCTGGTTGGCGAACTTCATCGAGCCGGACTTCAACAGCGACTGCACGTAGGTGAGCGCTTCGGTGTTCTGCGTGCTGTCGGCGGTCATCTTCGTCTGGCCGGCGTCGGTGATCCAGCCGCCGGCCTCCTTCATGAAGACACCGACGCGCGCGTACTCGCCGTTGGTGACCAGTCCGGTGACCTTGCCCTTGGTCAGCTTGGCGGCGACCGTCTTCAGCTGGGCCCAGGTGGTCGGGTAGTCCTTGGCGGTCAGCCCGGCCTTCTTCCACAAGTCCGTGTTGATCGCGAGGGCCAGGGTGGAGGTGTCCTTGGGCAGGCACACCAGCTTCCCGTCGTAGGTGAAGGACGTACGCAGCTGTTCCGAGAAGTCGTCCGCGTCCTTGACCTGGTCGCCGTAGGCGTAGAGGGAGCCGCCCTTGGCGTAGTTGGCGAACTGGTCGGAGTTGACGTAGAAGGCGTCCGGTGGCTTGTGCCCGGCGAAGGACTGGGCGAGCTGCTGGTTGATGTCCTTGGCGACATCCACGGTCACCGTGTTGCCGGACTCCTTCGCATACGCTGCCGCCGCCTCCCTGACGGCCTTGGTCTCCGCGTCGCCCGAGCTGGCGATCAGCACGGTCAGGTGTTGCTTGGAGCCGGCGTCCTGTGCTGTCTTCTTGTCGCTGTCGAAATTCGACGAGCAGCCTGTGGCGGCCATCAGCGCCGCGCAGGTTGCGAGGGCTGCGGTGGCCTTGCGGTTGACCATGGAATTCCTCCGTGGGATACGGGTGTTACGTGCGGCTCCACCCGGTCGGCGCGGGGATGCGGGACCGGGGTGGGGGAGGAGGAGAGAGGGAAACGTCTCGAAGCGGTGCCGGGCACGCGGAGCGCCCGGGCGGTCGTGGCTCGGTTGAGGCCGTCGCTACTGGGCCAGGGCCGTCGTCAGCGGACCGAGGCTGCTGTTAGTCGGCTAAGGCGCTCGCCGCCGTGCCGCCGCCGTCCGGCGCGCAGATGCTGTCGCGCACGACCAGCGACGGCTCCAGGAGCAGGCGCTCCGGCGCCGCGTCGGGAGCGGCGATCCGCGCCAGCAGGAGCCGTACGCACTCCCGGCCGGCCTCCTCCAGCGGCTGGGCGACGGAGGCCAGGGCCGGGAAGAGGATCTCGGCGGTCGGCGAGTCGTCGAAGCCGACCACGGCGACGTCCCGGCCAGGGACGGCGCCGCGTTCGCGCAGCGCCTGGTAGCAGCCGAGCGCCAGCATGTCGCTGGCCGTGACCACGGCCGTCGCCCCCGCGTCCAGGAGCGGTTTCACGGCGGTGCGGGCCGTGTCGATGTCGTTCACTGTCTGCCCGCGCCGCCCGCGGGTCGGCAGCCCGTGCCGGCGCATGGCCCGCTGCCAGCCCTCGGCACGGTCGTCGCCAGCGCCGGAGGCACCGCGTTCCCAGCCCAGGAAGGCGATCTCGCGATGACCGCGGGCAACCAGGTGCTCGACCGCGGCGTCCGTGCCCGAGGCGCCGTCGACGTCGACCCAGTCGCCGATCTTGCGCCCCGACCACATCCGGCCGAAGCCGACGAACGGCACGCCGCGCTTGGCCAGCCACGCCTGGCGCGGGTCCTCGCGCTCCGTGCCGCTGAGCACGAACCCGTCGACCTCGTGCTGGTCGAGCAGTTCCTCGTACCCGTCCAGGGTCGGCAGTCCCGGCGGGCAGGCGAACAGCAGAATCCGGTAACCGGCCTCGTCGGCGGCCTGCGACAGGGCGTGCAGGAACCGGTCCAGGACTGGCGAGCTGGCAAGGGCGGGCTGGACGCCGTAGCCGATCAGCTTGCTGGAGCGGGTGCGCAGCGTCTGCGCGGCGCGGCTGGGGCGGTACCCCATCTCCTCGATCACGCGACTCACCCGCTCCAGGGTCTCGGGCCGCAGCATGTCCGGCGAGTTGATCGCGTTCGACACGGTCTGTGCGGAAACCCCGGCGCGGCGGGCGACCATCGCGAGGGTCACCGGGCCGTTCTTGGCCGAGGAACTGCTGTTGGAGCGGGGCATGCGGCTCTCCGACTTGCCGAGGAGATACGGACTTGTTTTTAGCGTTCAAAAAACGTTGTCATCGCTCTGACGACTGGCTTAGTGTCTTTTGAACGATCTAACGCTGAGAGGTTCTACTTCCTTGGACACCACTGTCAAGACCCAGGACACCAACGGCTCGGTCATGGCGCCCCTCTCCGCGACCGGCGGCCTTCAGCCGTTCCTGCATGACGCGGTCGTCACACTGCACGCGCCGAGCCTCGTGATCTCACGAGAAGACGGGCAGCTCAGCGGGGGTGCGGACGGCTTCTACCACGGCGACCGCAGGGCGCTGTCCCGGCTGACCGTCACGGCCGAGGACATCGCCCTGGCCCCGGTCCAGGGCGGACTGCGGGGAGCGGACCGCGCCGGCTTCCGGGCGATCCTGCGCGGGCTCGGCGAGCTGACGCCGGACCCGGCCGTCGCCCTGCACCGCCGACGCAGCACCTCCGACGGCCGGCTCGAGGAGGTCTTCGAGATCACCAACGCGGGCGGCGAACACGTCCGCTTCCGGCTGACGGTGGGCGCCGGTACGGACCTCGCCACCATGGAGCAGGTCAAGTCGGGACACGTCCCTGCGGAGGCACCGCCCCAGGTCGCGGACAGCGACAACATCGGCCTCGCCTGGTCCACGGGCGACTTCACCGTCCGGCTGTCCGCCGAGCCCGCACCGGACGCGCTTCAGGTGCCGGCGGGCGAGCTGTCGTACGACATCGATCTCAAGCCCGGCACCTCGTGGAGCGCGACGCTGACCTGCACCGCGGCGTACACGGACGGCGACCAGTTCCCGGCCCCGCCCGCGGGCCAACTTCCCTGGCGCATCCCCGTGTTGCGCAGCGCGGACCGTCGCTTCGACCAGTGGCTTCAGCAGTCCCTCGCCGATCTGGACCGCCTGCGCCTGACGGACCCGCAGTCGCCCGACCCGGACCGCCCGGACCAGTTCCTGGCCGCCGGGGCTCCGTGGTTCCTGACCCTCTTTGGCCGAGACTCCCTCTGGGCCGCCCGCATGCTCCTCCCGCTCGGCACGGACCTCGCCGCCGGCACCCTGCGCACGCTCGCCCGCCGCCAGGGCTTGGTCACCGACCCGGCCACCGAGGAACAGCCGGGCAAGATCCTGCACGAAGTGCGCCGCGACACCCTCCAGATCGCCGACCGGCTCTCCCTTCCGCCGGTGTACTACGGCACGGTCGACGCCACACCGCTGTGGATCACCCTGCTCCACGACGCCTGGCGCTGGGGCCTGAGCCGGGCGGAGGTCGAGGAGCTGCTGCCGCACGCCGAGTTGGCGCTCGCGTGGATGCGCGAGGCGGCGGAGGCGAGCGGCGACGGGTTCCTCAAGTACGTCGACCAGACCGGCCACGGCCTGTCCAACCAGGGCTGGAAGGACTCCGACGACTCCATCCGCTACCGCGACGGCCGCCGCGCCCACGCACCGATCGCGCTATGCGAGGTACAGGCGTACGCCTACGAGGCTGCACGCGGCGGAGCAGCGCTGCTGCGCGCGTTCGGCCGACCGGGCGCGGACGCCTGGGAGGACTGGGCAGAGCAGTTGGCCGCCCGTTTCCGCGAGCGCTTCTGGGTGGAGGACGAAAAGGGCCCGTACCCGGCGGTCGCACTCGACGGCGACGGCAGGCCGGTCGACTCCGTCACCTCCGGCTTCGGCCATCTCCTGGGCACGGGCCTGCTCAACGCGGAGGAGAGCGCGCTGCTTGCTGCCCGGCTTACCGCGCCTGACCTCGATGCGGGACAGGGCCTGCGCACGCTGAGCAGCGACGCGGTGGGCTACAACCCCTACGGCTACCACGTCGGCTCGATCTGGCCGCACGACACCGCCATCGCCGTGCACGGCCTGGTCAGGGCCGGCTTCCCGGACGCCGCGGCATCCCTGGCCGACGGCCTGCTGACGGCGTCGGCGGCATTCGACGCCCGCCTACCCGAACTCTTCGCCGGCCACGGCACCGAGATGGGACCTGGTCCCGCCCCTTACCCGGCCTCGTGCCGACCGCAGGCGTGGGCGGCAGCAGCGTCGGTCCTCGTGCTTCAGGCGGCTCTGGGCCTCGGCGCCGACGTGCCCGCGGGCACGGTGACCGTCGCCTCCACCTTCGCCTACGCATACGGCCCCCTGACAGTGACGGGACTCCAGGTCGCCGGATGCCCGCTGACGGTTGCTGCCGCGGCGGACGGCACGGCGAGCGTGGAAGCGCCTGAAGAGCTGGCCGTGATGCAGAGATGACATGGAGGCGTGGAGACGAGGCCAGGCGCGCTGCGACGAAGGACTTCACGATGCTGGTCACCAGGTCCCACGATCACCGCCCTGTGGACAGCCGGACGCGCACCGGATCGCCTGAGTACGTCCGGCGCGGGGATGACTTGGGCCCTGCCTGGCCAGGCGTCCGACGCAGTGAGCTGAGCTGACTGGCGCTACTGCCGCGGGATCTCGACCTCGGAGCGGATTGCCCGGATGATCGGGGCGACATCGACGGCGGTGAAGCCGAGCTTGGTGCTGGTGCCGTCGGCTTTTGAGACGAGGGTGATGCCCGTGGCGGTGGTCGGGGTGAACCAGGAGCACGTGGAGACCGCCGTGGCGAGCATGTCGGTCTGGATCAGGACGGTGTTGCAGATCGCCCGGCCGCCGTGCGGGCCGGGCTTGGCGTCAATGGCGCTGGTGGTGGTCCGGTCACCGGCACCGTCGTCGGTGACCGCCGGGAGTCGGTAGAGGATGTCATGCAGGCGATCGGGGTCGAGGCCGCTGCCGGTTACCCCGGTGTAGAAGATCCACGCGCCGTCCGCCCGGTCGTCGTAGTAGGCGTGTACCGGTGTGCCGGTGTACCGGTGTGCCGGAGACGCCGAGAGGCGCGGCGTTCTGCCGGGTATCGGCGTCGAACCTCTGCACCATGTCCGCCGGCGGCTGACCCTGCGGGTAGCCGGCCGCGACCTGCGGGGCAGTGAGCACCCACGAAGTGCCGCCGGTGCCGCCGTCAGAGGTCCCGCCCCCGGGCGCACTCCCGGTTGCGGCGAGGTCGGTGGCACCACCCGGAGCGGTGGCACCGCCGCTCCCGGCTGCTGCCGGGGCAGTGGCACTGCTCTGAGCGGCGGGAGAGACCGGGGCGTCGGCCGAGCCGGTGGATGGGCCGCAGGCCGACACCAGAGGCAACCCCAGCAGGGTGCAGACCACGGCCAGCGCGACAGTGGACCGACCGGGACACGGCGCGGACGACGCTCGGACGCGCCGGGGAACGGAACTGGCCACGTGCGGCCTCCTTGTGGACGGGGCATGACCGGGCTTCGGGCATGGCTGTGCCAGGGGTGTCGGCTGAAGCCCTCGGGATGCCGGCAAGTCTCGCAGCCGCACGGCCGCGAGTCAGCCTCGTAGTACTGCGGTGCTTACTCCCCCTCGACAGGAGAACTGGCGGTACGGCGCTACAGTCCGTGGCACGATTTCCCCCTGACGCAGAGGAGGGCGGCGCGCATGGACCTCAACCCCAGGCGCCTGCTGGTCCTGAGCGCCATCGCGCAAAGCGGCGGGCTCACTCCGGCGGTGCGTGTGCTGGGCCATACGCGTTCGGCGGTTTCCGAGCAACTGGCAAGTCTGGAAAGGGAAGTGGGTCTGCCGCTGGTCGACCGTTCGGGCACACGACTGGAACTCACAGCGGCCGGACGGCTGCTCGCCGCCACCGGGGAGCGCATCAGCAAAGAACTCGTGCTCGCAGTGCAGCAGTTGGGCTCCGTGAACCAGCAGGTCATTCAGGGGCCGGTGGCGATCTGGGCGACGTCGTGGTTGCTCGCCCGGATCGCGGTCCGGGCGCTGCGGCTGCTGGCCCGGTCGCACCCACAGGTCGAGCCGAGGTTCGTGGAGGCCGGGCACACGCTTGTCCCCGATCCGAGCCCGCACCCGGTACCGCGCGTCGACAGCACGGCTTGCACCCAGGTCAGCGGTAGCCGTCGAGGACATGGCGGCGGTACCGGGGCCAGGCGGCAGGGGCCTTTCTGCCAGTTGGCCTGGGCGGACAGCGTTGCGTCCGGTGAAGGCGAGGGTCGCCACCACGACACCCAGCCGTGGCGGCGGGGGCCACGGCCTCCCGCACGCTGTCGAGGAGTTCGGCGGCGCAGACCGGTGCTGAGGGAGAGGGCGGCGGCGAACGGGCCGGCTTCGGCGAGGTTGCGCCACAGATGCCAGCCGTCAGCGACCTGGAGGGCCTGCGGGGCCCCGGTGCGGGCGCCTTCGGCGTAGGCGCCGGCCCGGTCGCGGCAGATCACCTCGATCTCGGGGTGGCCGGCGAGCCAGGAGGCCAGGGGTTCGGCGTCCCGGCCGGGCAAGACGTCCAGCGGGCGGCGGGCTTCCAGGTCCACCAGGAGGGTCGCGTAGGAGTCGCCCTTGCGGAGGGAGAAATCATCAACGCCCAGTACCCTGACCGGGCCGGACGGCGGGTCCGGAACGGTATGGAGCAGGCCCAGGAGCACGTCCTTGGCCACCGGTATCCCCAGCAGCGCGGCCAGCCTGGCCCCGGGACGCCCCGCCAGCACGAGGGCGATCGACGACATCATCTGCCGTAATACCGGCGTGTATCGGGCGTGCAGCCGGGTCAGGCCCTCCACCTGCTCGGCGAACGTCGCAGCGGCGCAGCGGGAGTTACTGCACTTAAACCGCCGCACCACGAGCTCGATCACCACCGGTGTCAGCCCGACCGGCGCATCCCGCAGCTTCCGCGTGTACCGGCCGTGCACCCGCCAGGACGGCATACCGCACCCCGGACAACGCACCGGCAGCGCCCGGCACGACGTACGAAACGTGACCACCTCAGTGGCCCGCTCCACCGACTCAATCACCACACCAGCTAAATGCGGCAGCAACCGCCTCAAACCGCCTGAACCGCACGCCCAGTTGATGCCCAGTCCGCTTCCACGGAGGCGGAACCCCAACGCTGGACGCTCATCCGATGGCGATGCGGGTTTGCCAGTAGCTCGCCGGGCCAATGATTTCGCTTCCCGTCCCGGTGAGCGAGGTCCGGCGTCCTGGCTGTAGGCGCACTGAACCGTTGGATTTCACGGCCCAGATGTCTGGTATGGCATCGCTGGTGACATCCGGGGTGCCGATCAGCAGGGGTACATCCGTGCTGGACCAGCCCGAGGCCCCGTAGATGATGTCGGCGCCGCCGGAGGAGTTGGCGGCGGCAGCCAGTAAGTTCAAGTCGACGCCGCCGCCGCTCGCGGCGATGCGTTTGCGGAGGAGCAGCCGGGCGGAGACGTCGGTGCGGTAGAGGAGATCGGTGACGCCGTCACCGGTGATGTCCTGGACGGTGCCGAGGTCCCGGTCCTTCCATGCGGAGGCAGACAGGCGGATCGCCTGCGTCGAGACACCGCCGGTGACTGTGCCCGCAAACCAAATTGATCCTGGCTGCCCGTCCGGTGGTCGGCATCACCAACGTCATACTGTGAGGGGCTGCATCAGTCCTGCGCGATCACGACCACCTCGTCGCGATCGGTCCAGCGCCGTCGCTCGCTCTTGTCCGGGTTGATACGCACTCCGTGGTCGGGAACGGCCGTGGCCCGGTCGTGGCGGCGGTATCCGATGGCGCATTCGCCCCGCTGCTGCGCCGCTGCGACGACTGTGGCGAAGGACGCCTCGCAGTCGGGGAGGACGTACGAAGCCGCCGGTCGCAGGTGGATTTGACTGCCGGTGAGGGAGAACAGTTCCTCGAACACGGCGGCCAGGTGCCGGTTCTGAGAGATCTGAGCCATCAGCAGGCCGATGAGTTTTCCGCTGATGATCACATCGGCTCCGGGGCTGATGGGCGCGAGCGTCCGGTTGCGGTCGTCGGTCATCTCGGTGACCACCGGCAGCTCCCGTCCGGTCTCCTGTTCCAGCAGGTGCAGAACGAGGAGCGTGACAAGGGTCCGGTTGTCGGCCTCGTCGGGCTGCTGTCCCGGAACGGGGTCCGGGCCAAGCACGACGATGCTGTCGTACGAGTCGATCTCCAGGCACCGTAGCGTCTCGGGCCGGGTGACGTCTCCAGGCCGGAACGTCATGGTCAGCCGGCGTGCGAAGTCTGTACCCGCATCCCGTACCTGCTCGGCCGTTACCTCCTTCCGGTCCGCCACCACGGTAATGACCGAGCCGTGCACGGCGTACCGGCCGAACTGGTCGACGATGAGCGAGCCCCGCCGGTTCCAGCCGAGGATCAGGACCCGTTCGGGCCGGGCACTCGCTCGCTGCCAGGGCGTCATCATCGACTCGTCGACCAGCCCGGAGCAGTCGCTGCGCCGTGCGGTGTCGTCGTCTCGCGTGATGACGATCAGCCGGTCGTCGGGGCCGATCAGGGTCTGCGGCGGCGGGTTCAGCAAGGGCCTGCCGTCACGCAGCAGGCCGACCACACTGGAGGTGGCGAAGGCCAGCAACGTGTCACCGAAGGAGCGGCTGGTCAGGGCCGGGTCGAAGGTGAGGTAGAACTCGTCTCCGGCGAAGTCCAGGAGGTCGCGATACACCAGGGAGAGTCCCGGCCCGCGAGCGGACTGGACGATCAGCCGGGCCGTGATCGCGTCGCTCTCCAGGACAATGCCACGCGCTCCCGCGGCGAGGGAGGCCGCCAGCCGATACCGGTCGTCTCTGACGGCGGCGACGACAGGCGGACCTTCCTCCTCTCCGAGTGCGGACCGCAGCGCCAGCAGCGTCTTGACCACTTCCGGGTCCGCTGACGGATCGTCGTGGGGCAGCACCAGCACAGCACTGGCCGCGCCAGGGTTGGTCAGGGCGAGCAGATCGGGGTCGGTGGGGGAACCGCTACGGCAGACAAGCCGGGTACGGCCGGTGGTCCCCACCTTTCTGCTGAGGGCCTCCTCCATCGTGGTCTTGTCCCGGTCCGCCAGGACGGCCACCGCGCCATACCGCTGATTGGCGTTGGCGGCCACCAGTTCGCTCACCACCGTGAACACCTGCTCGGACCAGCCCAGCACCACCGAGTGCCCCTGCTCGATGACGGTGGAGTGGCCTCGCCGCAGCGCGGTGAGCCGCTCAGTGAGCCCGGTGGTGATCAGACCGACGAGGGTGGAGACGTATACCAGGGCGACCAGGGCGAGCAGTACCGACAACAGTACGCGCAGAAGCGGGCCTGTCGCCCCGCCGAGCCGCAACGTCTCACCAGTGAGACGCCAGATCGCTGCCAGCCTCCCCGAACGGGACGCGGGCGCATGTGGGTCCGTCCACACCAGCACGGCGCTCACCGGGAAGACGACGACGAGACAGCCCAGAGCCAGCCAGCCGACGAGCGCCGGGATGCCACGTGCCAAAGTGGTGTCGAACCAATAGCGTGCCCTGCCATTGAGCGAAACCCTTCGTGCCACGCCTGCCCCCCTGTTCCGCCGGAGTTCCGGCGGCGGCAGCCATGCCGCTCCGGTTCACCCCGCCCGTTCCCCCACCGACCGCGCACGGCCACGCGGCCATCTGGGAGTGTGCCGACAAGACGGACGTGACACGCGGGTCACCGTCTGTCTTTCATCCCTTCGGGGACGTCGCCGAAGGTGCCGCTCCGCGGATGTCCGACTGTGCGTCAGCGGTTTGACCTCGGCATCGCTCGTTCGGGGCAACGCCGAGGCGCAGGTGGGCGGGTGGGGTCGGCCGACCGGTACAAGTGCGTCATGACTGAAGATCACAAGGCCGTCGTGGCAGGTTCAGGCCTGACCAGGCGCAGCTTCACAACGGCAGCGGGAACGGCTGCGGCGGCCACGACGCTGGCCAGGGCACGCCTGCCGGGGCGATGCCCGTACAGGCCGTCCCGGCCGCACCGGCACCCACCCGGGGCGCGGACTTCGACAGGTGCCTGACTGTGGCCCGGGCCCTTCTGGTCGTGGACGACCAAGACCGCCCCTTGGTCCCACGCTACGAGCGCGTGCTCAAGGACGGACTGCCCGCTCAGCGGACGGCCACGCCCAAGAAGGTCCTCGTCGTCGGGGCCGGCCCGGCCGGTCTGGTGACGGCGTTGCTGCTGAAGCGGGCGGGCCACCACGTGACCGTTCTTGAGGCGAACGGCAACCGGGCGGGCGGACGTATCAAGACCTTCCGCCGCGGCGGCCACGAACGGGCGGCACAGCCCTTCGCCGACCCCCTCCAGTACGCCGAGGCGGGTGCCATGCGCCTGCCCGCCAGCCACCCGCTGGTGATGGGTCTGATCGACCAACTGAACCTGAAGAAGCGGCGCTTCCACTACATTGACATCGACGGTGACGGCCGGCCCGCCAACCGCACCTGGATTCACGTCAACGGCATCCGGATGCGGCGCGTGGACTACGCCCGCGCGCCCCGCCGCATCAACCGGTCCTTCGGCGTGCCGCGCGCCCGCTGGGACACTCCCGCCGCGGCCATCCTTCGGTCGGTGCTGGGCCCGGTGCGCGACGAGTTCAGCACCGTGGACGCCGGCGGCAAGCGGGTCGACAAGCCGCTGCCGGAACGGGTGCAGGGCTGGGCCAGGGTCATCCAGCGGTTCGGCGACTGGTCGATGTTCCGCTTCCTGACCGAGCACGCGGGGCTGGACGAGCGCACGGTCGACCTGATCGGCACCCTGGAGAACCTCACGTCACGCCTGCCCCTGTCGTTCATCCACAGCTTCATCGGCTCCTCCCTCATCAGCCCCGACACCGCCTTCTGGGAACTGGAGGGCGGCACGGCGGTGCTGCCGGACGCGCTGCTGGCGCAGGTGCGCGACACGGTCCGGTTCGACCGCCGGGTCACCCGCGTCGAGTACCACGACCCCGACCGTCCTTCCTCCGACACCCGGCACGTCGGCCGCAAGGGCCCTCAGTAGGTGTTTTTGATCCCTGGCCGTAGAGATGCGTACGGCTGGATGATCTGGGTTGTGGGGGCTGACGGAACGGCTCGGCGGTACTGCCGGGAGTGCGGTGATCCTCTGCCGCAGACGATGGCGGCAGAGGCGGTGTTCTGCTCGGGTCGGTGCAGGTCACAGCGGTGGCGGAGGCTTCAGCGGACCCGGCAGCGGGTCATCGCGATGCAGCGGGGTGAGCAAGCGGAGTGCCCGGTTTGTGGCAGGTCGTGGACGGTGGGGGTGGAGCGGTCGAGGGCAGCGGTGTACTGCTCGGACCGCTGCCGGGTGGGGGCCTGCCGTCAGCGGCGGGCGTCACGGAACGGCGTTGCGGAAATGCCGTAGCCGAACGCCTCGCGAGCACCTCGAACACCCCTGATTTGCAGGGGTGTTGCAGGTTGCTGTCCGGTGCTCCGAGCGCCCCCGGTTCACGTTCTGCCCCGGCGTGTCGCGCCCGCGACACCGTGGACGGTGACCGGGGCCGGCGCCTCTTTGACCGGTCACATCGTGGTGACCGGGCCGGACCTGGGTGAGGGCGGTGGTCATCATGACCGACGTGACCGACCGGATCGGGAACGTCACCCGGCAGCGTTACGAACAGCTCGTCACCCAGGCGAAGGAGCTGATCGCGCAGGTCGCCCGCGCTCAGTTTGCCTTGGGTGACATGGCGCTGGAGATCGAGCCGATGCGTCCGGTGGGTGGGTCCATGTCGAACGGCACGGACGACCTGTTCACCGTCACGGAGTCGTTGCAGCTGTTCGCGGACGACATCGGCGTCGAGCGCCGGACGGCGGAGGACTGGCGGTACACCGCCAACCGGTGGCCGAAGGAGCGTCGCAAGGAGGGCGTGTCGTTCACCGTTCACCGCATCCTGGCCTCGGTCGTGGACGAGGACGAGCGGTGGGCGGCGATCGAAGACGCGCCGTTCAACCCGCGCACCGGCGCCCGGCAGTGGACGCCTGATGGCGCGAAGCGGGTCGTTGGGCATCGGGTCGAGCGGCCTGTCACGGTGGATGAGAAGGTCCAGGCCGTCGCCGACCTGACCCGCGACGACGAGGTCGCCGCCCAGGTCGCCACCGACCTGCTGAAGCGGCCGGCGGTGACCGAGCACGTCACCCCCGCCGAGAAGGTCCGGGTCGTAACGGAGCTGACCAGGGACGACACCGTCGCGAAGGAGGTCACCACTGGTCTGCTGCGCCGCCCGGACGACGATGCGGGACGACACCACCAGGATGCTGGTCAACCGCGCCCAGTTCGACAACTCCGCCGAGACGCGCGACCGGATCCGTGAACGGACCCCGGCGGTCCGCGCAGTGGAGCACACCATCGAGTACCTCGACCTGGTCGGCTCCTGCCACAGCTTCGTGGCCACCCTCGGCCGACTGGTCCCGCAGCTGCGCGGGCAGGAGTTCACCGAGGACGAGCGTGAAACCGTCCGCCGGCAGATCGGCCGGGTCCGCGCCGCGGCGGACTGGCTCGAAGGCGCCCTCGACAACGGCGAGTTCACCCTGGACGAGCAGCTGGTCCAGCTCCTTAAGGGCGAGTAGGCCATGCCGCGACGCCGGGAGGCGCGGCCGCTGGCCGAGCACTACGGCGACCTGGTCCGCGTCGCCCTGATGGAAGCCAGGCCAGCGGGCCTGCACACCTATCAGCTCATGGCCGCCACCCGCCTCACCCGCTCACAGGTCGGCCGCGGGGTGAGGCACGTCCGCGACGTCGTTGCCGCCGAGAACCTGACCCCGATCACGTGGACCCGCAGGGACGGCTACATGTTCTCTGACGACCCCGTCGACTGGATCGAGTACGACAAGCGGCAGTTCCGGCAGATCCTCGGCCGGCTCACCCGGGTGATCACGGGCACGCTCGACCCGCACTTGGCTCGCTACCCCGACGACGAATGGGCCCAGCTCGCCACCGCCCAGCTCACCGGCGTCCGTGCCACCCTCGCTCAGCTCTCCAAATAGTCCCCCGTTCACCGCCGGTCACCCCGTCTGCCGAGCCCGCCATGCCTGCCGCTGCCCGTCGCCACCGCTACCCGTCCGACACCTCCGTTGCCGAGTGGGCCCTGCTGGAGCCTCTCCTGCCGGTCCCGACCTGCCAGACCAAGACCGGCGGACACCCGGAGAAGTGGCCACGGCGGGAGATCGTCGACGGCATCCGCTACATCGTCGACAATGGTGCGAAGTGGCGGGCTCTGCCCGCGGATTTCCCCCCGTGGGAGACGGTTTATGGGTTTTTCTGGAGGTGGAACCGGGCTGGGGTGGTTACCTACATCCGTGACCAGCTCCGCCGCCGGATCCGTACCGGCAAGGGCCGCTGCCCCCACCCGGTGACGCTGATCGTCGACTCCCAGTCCGTTAAGGGTGCCTCCACTGTCGGACTGAACAGCCGCGGCTACGACGCCGCGAAAAAGATCAACGGGCGCAAACGACATATCACGGTGGACACGCTCGGCCTGCCGGTGATGATCACGGTGACGCCCGCTGACCTCCAGGACCGTGACGCCGCGCGGGACGTGTTCTGGCGACTCCGTCTCACCCAGCCGCAGATCACCCAGGTGTGGGCCGACCGCGGATACGCCGGCGAACTCGTGGACTGGGCCCGCGAACGCCTCTGGATCACCTTGCGCATCGTCTCCCGGCCGAAGGGCACCAAGGGCTTCGTCGTCCTGCCCCGCCGCTGGAAGGTCGAGCGGACACTTGGCTGGATCATGAACGCCCGCCGCAACGTCCGCGACTACGAACGCCTGCCCCAGCACTCCGAAGCTCACTTGAACTGGGCACTCATTACGGTGATGAGTCGGCGCCTGACCCGCAAGAACCACTCCGCGGACGCCTGGACCAAGAAGCCCAAGCCCTCCGGCTGATCGCTGGCGTAGGCCGCATCATGAAGAGGCCGTTGACTCCGATGCACCCCGCACAGCCATGGCAAGCCCGCTTGCCCATGCCAGCCGGACGGATCGGAAATCGTGACGTCCTTCCAGTTCGGCCAGCAAACGTTTCACAGAGGCCTCGTGGGCCTCTGGCCACCCTGGCTGCGGGAACAGGTCGTCGATCAGGTAGGTCCCTCCAGGTGCTACGAGTTCCAAGGCTCGTTCAAGGTGGGTGAATTTGCCAGGCCACGTATCCGCGAACACCAAGTCGAAGGGCTCCCCGTCATAGCCTTCCAGCCATTCGCCGCCATCTCCGGCCACAAAGGTCACCCTCAGGTCAGACCCCAACTGCCCGCGGGCAACCGTCTGGACAGCAGCGTCGAGTTCAACCGTGACCAGACGAGAGGCTCCGTCCATCCCGCTCAGGAGCCAAGCGGTGCCTTCGCCCACACCCGTGCCGAGTTCGAGAATGCGGCCACCCGGCCGGGCAGCCGCGAGTACGGCCAGCAAGTTGCCGGTTCGCTCCTCACACGACACGGTGAAGCCCGCCTCGCGCGCCGCAACGCGCAACGCAGGCAGAGCAGTTGGGAACGTGTTTGGTGTGTCGTCCATCCAGGGATGATGCAAGCGCCATGCGTCCCCACGCAACATCAATTGTTACCCCTCGGAGGCGGGCGTTAGCGCCCTGTACTACCGTCCATCTGCTCGCGCAGAATGTCAGCGTGGCCGGCGTGCCGCGAGGTCTCCTCAATCATGTGCACCAGGACCCAGCGCATCGACGGTGGAGGCGTCTCGCGCAGTGAGCGGACTCCGGGCCGGTCCAGATCCTGGCACGCCGTGGCGATCTTGTTGCTTCTCGCGACCGCGTCCCGATAGGCGTCCAGCATGCCGTGCACCGTCTCGCCGTCAGCGATCGGCACCGCGTCGTCCCACCGCTCGGTCCCGGTGCCGGCGTGAGCCCATGCGAACCAGTCGAGCTCGACCGCCGTCAGGTGCTTGATCAGCCCGAGCAGGCTCGTTCCGGCTCCACCCCCGGCCTGCGGACCTCCCGTTCAGGGATACCAACCGCCTTGGCCGCGACGGCATCCCGCAGCATCACGCGAGACGATGGCGGTCAGGAGATGCCGAGCAGGCGCAGGACTGCCGTGGTGCAGGCAGCAGCGAGGATGACGACCAGGAACGGTGCTTGACGCCAGGCGAGTACACCCGCGACCAGCACTCCAACGGGACGGGCGACGCCGGCGAAGCCGTGGCCTTCGAACAGCGTCGTGGTGGCCACCAGGGCGGTCAGCAGCACCACGGCTGAGGTCTCAAGCACCTGCTCGGCCCGGGGCTGAATGTTGATCCGAGTGCGCAACAGCGGCCCGGCGAGACGGAGGGCGAAGGTTCCGGCGGCCAAGGTGAGCATTGCACCGACGAGCTGCGTCGGGTCGTTCATCGAGAGGTCTCCTTGAGCTTGGAGGGGCAGCTCAGTCCGGCCAGGGCCAGGAGTACGGGAAGGCCAGCCGGCAGGAACGCAGTGGTGGCAAAGGCCAGCGCAGCCCCGGTGAGGGCAGGCCGCCGATAGCTGCGTTGGCGAAGGGCCGGAAGGATCAAGGCCAGGAGTACGGCTGGGAACATCGCGTCGAGACCGAGTGCACCGGTGTCGTGCACGGCGGAGCCGAGCAGAGCACCCAGGAGTGCTCCAGTCGGCCAGCAGATCAGGATCCCAAGTCCGCAGGCCCAGTAGACGGCACGCTTGCGCTTGAGCCCGGATTGAGCGAGAGCGAAGACGACGGTCTCGTCGTTCATCAGATGCGTGCCGATGATCCTTCGCCAGCCGTCGCCCACGACCTCGGAGACTGCCAAACCGAACGGCAGGTGGCGTGCGTTGACCAGAAGCCCGGCGAGCACGGCGGCGATGGGGCTGCCACCGGCCGCGATGATCCCTATGAACAGGAACTCCGAGGACGCGGCGAGGACGAGGGCACCCATCAACACCGGCAGCCAGAGCGGGAATCCAGAGGCGACCGCGATCGCGCCGTACGACAAACCGATGGCACCCACAGCTAGGCATACCAGCGCGATGTCTCGTTGCATGCCCCGATCGAGTGTTCTCCAAAACGAACGCATGGGCGCTATAGTGAACTCGTTCGGTATAGAAAACAAGCGGTCGCTGGAGCGAACACATGGCAGAAGACCCCGCATCCTCCTCGAAGGCACCGCTAAAGGTCGTCGCCGCCTCGCTGCGCAGGGAACGCGGTCGCGCCGGACTATCCCTCACCGAGGTCGCCCGCCGGGCCGGGATCGCGAAATCCACCCTCTCCCAGCTGGAGTCAGGAATGGGAAATCCCAGCCTGGAGACGCTTTGGGCGCTGTGCGTTGCGCTGGACGCCCCCTTCTCGCGACTGCTCGACCCACCTCGACTCCAGGTCCAGGTGATCCGAGCTGGCGAGGGCCCAACGGTCGCTTCCTCACAAGCCGACTACCGGGCCACCCTTCTGGCCGCCTGCCCACCCAACGCCCGCCGCGACATCTACTCCGTCACGGCAGAGCCCGGAAATCAGCGCCTGTCCGAGCCCCACACTCCAGGAGTCGCGGAGCACGTCGTTATCGGTACAGGCCGGGCACTTGTCGGCACGGCGGACCAACCAGTTGAACTCCACCCCGGCGACTACATCGCCTATCCGGCCGATGTGCCGCACATCTTCCAGGCCCTCGAACCCGGCACGCGAGCCATGCTGGTATCCGAGCACACCTGAGCCACCCGTCCGGCATGCCTCGTTCTTCTCCTCGGAGGGTCAGCCAGCATTGTGGATGTGCTCGACGGTCCCGCGTCCTCACACTTGAGGATCAAAAACAGCCTCTCAAAGAGCGTTTTGTCCCGGCGAGGTTGTTTGGTTCGAGGTTCAGGTGTCGCGCCAGTTCGGGGTGGATTCGCGGGTGAGTCTGCGGCTTATGAGGTCGATCATCGCGGCGTGGATTATGGCTTCGGAGCGGTGGGGGTGGGTTTCGTAGTCGCGGGCGAGTCGGCGGTGATGCATGAGCCAGCCGAAGGTGCGCTCGACGACCCAGCGTCGCGGAATCACCCTGAATCCTTTGGCGCCCGGGTCGCGTTGGACGACTTCCACGTCGATGCCGAGGCGGGCGCCGTGGTCGACGGCTTTGGTGCGGTAGCCGGTGTCGGCCCATGCTTTGGTCACGCGGGGGTTCGTGGCGGCGATGTGGGACATCAGGTACATGCCGCCGGCGTTGTCGGAGACACTCGCCGCGGTGACCCAGACGGCCAGGAGCAGGCCGAGGGTGTCCACCCCGATATGGCGCTTGCGGCCTGCGATTTTCTTGCCGGCATCGATGCCCTGGCCGGCCGCGGGCGCGTTCGCTGAGGTCTTCACGCTCTGCGCGTCCAGCACGCAGGCGGTTGGCTCGCCGTCGCGGCCTTCGGCTTCCCGGACCAGGCGCCGCTGGAGACCGTTGAGTTGGTCGAAGATGCCTTCTTTTTGCCAGGCGGCGAAGTAGCCGTGGACCGTTTCCCATGGCGGGAAGTCGTGGGGCAGGTAACGCCAGGCAATGCCGGTGCGGTCGACGTAGAGGATGGCGTCCATGAGGCGGCGCAGGTCATGCTCGGGCGGGCGACCGATGTCGAGACCCTTGCCTCTGCGCTCGGCCCGCCACGTGGTGAGGATGGGCCCGATCAGTTCCCAGCGCGCATCGGAGAGGTCGCTGGGATACGGGCGGTGTCGCGTCATGTTTCGGTAGTACCGTCGAGCAGGCCGCCTCTCCAGGGCGCAAACGAGGTCAACCGGGGGCGCGTTGGGATCAGACAGGAGCAGAGGCAATGAAACGGGTCGCCGAACGACGACACGAATCCCTTGCCCCGCATCAGGCACGTCTGCCCCGAGAGTCCCATACCGGCTCGGTCTGCGAATCGACGCCAAACAACCCCGGCGGGACAAAACGCTCTTTCAGAGGTCGTTTTCACCTGGACTGCCCGTGTATTCAGCGATTTCCAGACTGCCGGGTTGTGGTGCTCGTGCTGCTGGAGATGCGGGTTGGTTCTTGCTGGTCAGGTGGGGTGGGAAGTGGCTTGTGCCTGTCTCATCCCAGGATGCCCGGCCTTCGAGGTCGCGTGCTTCCGATTTCATCGCTGTGCGCCTGGGCGCACTCGGGCTGCGGCGGTACGCCGGAAGCATGCCGCCGCGACGCCCGTACCCGAGTGATCTGTCCGACGCCCGCTGGGAGTTGATCGAGCCGGTCCTTACGGCCTGGCGCTTCGAGCGCCGCGGCAGAGCCCTGGACTTCGGCCGGCCACCGGAACACGACCTGCGCGACATCATGGACGCGATCTTGTACGTGGACCGCACCGGCGTTCAGTGGCGCTACCTCCCGCACGACTTTCCGCACTGGAACACGGTCTACGGCTACTTCGCCAAGTGGGCCGACGAGGGTGTGTTCGCCCAGCTCAACGGCCTGCTCCGGCGGCTCCTACGAGAGAAGGAAGGGCGGGACGCCGAGCCGTCGGCCTGTGTCATCGACGCGCAGAGCGTCAAGACCTCTACCAGCGTCCCCGCCGCCGGCCAGGGCATCGACGCCGGGAAGAAGATCGTGGGCAGGAAGCGGAACATCGTCACCGACACACTTGGGCTCTTGCTTGCCGTGGTGGTCACTGCGGCAAGCGTGCAGGACTCCACCGCCGGTGCCCGGCTCCTGGACCAGGTCGCCGCTGACCACCCTCACATCCGCAAGGTGTGGGTCGACGGCGGCTACCGCCAGCACCTCGTCGAGCATGCCGCCACCCTCGGCATCGACATGGAAATCACCGCCCGCAAGCCCGGAACCAGGGGTTTCACCCCCCTGCCGAAGCGGTGGGCGGTCGAACGGACCTACGGCTGGCTCATGCTGCACCGCCGCCTGGCCCGCGACTACGAGACCCTGCCCACCCGCTCCGAAGCCGTGATCCACATTGCCATGACCGACCTGATGGCCCGCCGCCTCACCAGCGAGAACACCATCTCCTGGCGCGACCCGACACCCCAGATCAAACACCAAATTCCTGGATAAAAAACGGGAGGAAACGACCTCTGAACAGGAAGTTGCATGAACACCGCTACCGTTCCCGAACCCCGCACCGCGGCGGCCCTGGCCGCCCGCCGACGCAAGACCGAAGCCGCCCTGGAGCGCGTCCACCAGGCCATCGCCCGGCTCCGACGCGAGAAAGGCCAGATCAGTGTCGCCGCCGTCGCCCGCCGCGCGGACGTCTCACGTACCTTCCTCTACGACAACACCGAGGCCAGGTCCGCGGTCGCCGCAGCGACGGCTCAGGCTGGTGAACGCCAATCCCGCATGCTCGCTGAGCAGGACGACGGGCGCGAGGCGACCTGGCGCGAACGCGCCCTGAACGCCGAGGAAGCCCTCAAGGCCGCCCACGCCGAGATCCTCACCCAACGCACCCGCATTGGCGAACTGCTCGGCCGGATCCGCGACTTGCAGGCCGAATGGACCGAGGAGGCCATCCAGCGGACCACCACCGAGAACACCACCCTCAAACAGCGCATCCGCCAGCTGACGGCCGACAACCGCACCCTCGACGAACGGCTCAAGGCCGCCCGCTCCAACCTCCGCTTCCAGGACCGGCGCATCGCCGACCTCGAAGCCCTCATCGCCCCGGGATCATCGCCTGATTAAAATCCCGCAGCCCCTCCGTAGCGGCGCCCGGCCCAGGAGGCGTCTGCGCGGAGTGCACTTGCTTCAAGTGCACTTGAAGGTTCTAGCGTGGTCGGCATGACGGTGATCGACAGCACTCCCGTGAAGTCCCCGCCCATGGACGCTTGCGTGCCCGTGGGGTCGGCCCATCCGCGACCCGACGGCCAGGACCGCTACACGATCAGCGAGGTCGCGGCGTACACCGGGCTCAACGCGCCTACCCTGCGCTGGTACGAGCAGATCGGTCTGATGCCGGAGGTGGAGCGGTCGCACAGCGGCCAGCGCCGCTTCGACAACAGGGACCTGGACTGGCTCTCCTTCGTGGGCAAGCTGCGGCTGACCGGGATGCCGATCGCCGACATGGTCCGCTTCGCGGAGCTGGTCCGCCGGGGCGAGGTCACCTTCGACGAACGGCGGGAAATTCTGGAACAGACCCGGCGCGAGGTCGTGGCGCGCATCGCGGAGCTGCAGGACACCGTCGCCGTACTCGACTCCAAGATCGACTTTTTTGCGGGCGCCCGCCGGGCGTCGGAAAGGGCCTGAGCGCCTTCATGAGCAATGCCATCGAACAGATCCGCAAGGTCGAGCTGGGCAACGGCGGCCCCCTCGTCGGCGTCCAGGGCTTCGGTGCCATGGGCATCAGTGTCGCCTACGGACAGACGGACGACGCGGCGGCCCGCGACACGCTGGAGGCCACCGTCGAGGCGGGCGTCACCCTCATCGATACCGCCGACATGTACGGCGTTGGTGCCAACGAGGAGTTCCTCGCGCCGTTCGTCGCCGCGCACCGCGACGAGATCACTCTGGCCACCAAGTTCGGCATCGAGTACCGTGCCGACGACCCGAGCTACCGGGCTATCCGCAACGATCCCGCCTACATCAAGAAGGCCGTCGAGGCGAGTCTGCGCCGTCTGAACGTCGAGGTCATCGACCTCTACTACATGCACCGCCGCGACCCCGCCGTCCCGCTCGTCGAGTCTGTCGGCGCCATGGCCGAACTGGTACGGGAAGGCAAGGTCAAGCACCTCGGGCTGAGTGAGGTCACCGGTGCCGAGCTGCGCGAGGCGCACGCCGTGCACCCGATCAGCGCCCTGCAGACGGAGTGGTCGGTCTTCAGCCGGGACGTCGAGCGCAGCGTGGTGGGCGCGGCCGCCGCGCTCGGGGTCGCCTTCGTGCCGTACTCGCCGCTCGGCCGGGGCTTTCTGACCGGTGCCTTTACCGACGCGAGCAAAGACCTCTCCAGCAGCGACTTCCGGCAGCAGATGCCGCGCTTCAGCGGCGACAACGCCAAGGCGAACGCCGCGCTCCTGGAACCCTTGCACAAGATCGCGGCCGACCGTGGCGCCACCACGGCGCAGATCGCCCTGGCCTGGTTGCAGCAGCGGGCGCAGGCGCACGGCCTGACCGTGGTGCCGATCCCCGGGACACGCAAGCCCAGCCGCCTCCTGGAGAACGCCGCAGCCACCCGGATCACGCTGACCGCCGAGGAGCTAGCGCTCCTCGAGCCGATCGCCGGCCAGGTGGCGGGCGACCGCTACGCGGACATGTCCCTCACCTCGGCAGCCCGGGAAGCCTAGGGCAACCCGGAATCCGCAACGTGGTCCTGTCCCGCTGACGACCTCACGGCCCGCCCCCCGTCCCGGTGGACGGGCCGCCTCACGAGACCACCCGGACGAGCTACAGCAACGACCCCAACTCCCCGTCACGGACACGTAGTCTATGAATCGTCGCAGTTCAGAGCCGGTATTCGAGCTCCTGCGGTCGGTAATATCGAACACAAGTGCGCCGCGACGCGTCGGCCAGAGAACATCACGTGATCGTCGCCAGAGCCGAAAAACTTGATCGTCGACAGGGCTGCGCCTTCTGGGGCGTGCGCCTGCGCGACCTTGATCAGGACGATCCGCCGGTGCTCGTCCAGGCGCGGCACGGCTGGGTGCCGTTCTTGGACCGGGTGTCTCTGGCATGCGTCGAGCTTGTACTGAGCGAGGCACTGTTCGGCGGTGGAGGTCGGCTGTACAACGCGTGCGAGCTGCCGGCGGACCTGCTTGGGGTGGTGCCCGAACGCTTCCAGCGGGTCGCGTTGCCCGACTATCCGATGTGGACGGGTCCGGAGGACTTTCCAGTGCCTTGGTTCTCCGCCCCGGGACAGTTGCTACGCCAGGACGGCTTGGGCGCCCACAGCTGGCTGCACGTTCGGGGCCGGACCCGGGCCGACCTGGAGGCGATCTGCGAGACCGTTCCCGGACGGTGGGCCCTGGGATACACCGAGTCACTGGACGCCGAACCGCTGCCCTTCTGAACCGTCATGATTCGGGCCTGTTGAGACGTCTCCAGCAGATGAGGCTGCAGGCCAGGGATACGAAGGCATCGTGGAGTTCGGTGCGTCGTTCCCAGCGGACGGCGAGTCTTTTGAAGTGGTGGAGCAGGGCGAAGTTCTGCTCGACGACGTAGCGGAGCTTGCCCAGGCCCTGGATGTTCGGGGCCCCTTGCGGGAGATGACCGGCAGGATCCGGCGTTTGTGCAGCTCGTCGCGGTTGGCGTTGGAGTCGTAGCCCTTGTCGCCGAGCAGGGCCTCGGGGCGTCTGCGGGGACGGCCGGGGCGGCCCGCGACGGGCGGGATGCCGTCGACCAGGGCGAGGGTCTGGGTGACGTCGTTGACGTTTGCCGCGGTCGTGATGACCTTGAGCGGAGTGCCTCGTCCGTCGCAGATCAAGTGGTGTTTGCTGCCCGTCTTCCGCCGGTCGACCGGCGACGGACCGGTGCTGGAGCCCCCTTTTTCGCGCGGATGTGAGAGCCGTCCACGCAGGCCCTCGACCAGTCAAGGCGGCCGGCCGCGTTCAGTTCGGCCAGCAGGATCCGGTGTAGCTGGTCGAAGACCCCTGCCTGCTGCCAACGTTCCAGGCGTCGCCAGCAGGTCTGCCCGGAGCCGAACCCCAGCTCCAGCGGCAGGAGTTGCCAGGCTATGTCGTTGTAGAGGACGTACAGGATGCCCTGCAAACAGTGTCGGTCAGCCACCGGTCGTGGCCCCGGTGACTTCTCGGGCCAGGGTGGCAGCAGCGGCTCGATCAGTGCCCACAAGTCGTCGTCCACGATCCACGGCCGAGTACTCACAGCATCACGAACGGCCGAATCGTCACACCGGTCACGCCCGACCAGGACATCTCACCAAGATCCTGTTACGAGCTCTTATGCGTGACATTGATACTGCTACTTCGCCCCGAGGATCGCACTGTCAGTGGCCGATGGCAGCATGGTCGGCTCGTCCCGCCTGCACGCCGCAGACCGGGGTCATCCAGGAATATGGAGCAAAGCAATGAACCGGAGCGAACTGGTGACTGCGCTGGCGGAGCGCGCCCAGGTGACCCGCAAGGACGCCGATGCCGTGCTGACCGCCCTCGCCGAAAGCGTCGGCGATGTCGTCGCCAAGGGCGACGAGAAGGTGACGATCCCGGGCTTCCTCAGCTTCGAGCGCACCCATCGGGCCGCACGCACGGCGCGCAACCCGCAGACCGGCGAGCCGCTGGAGATCCCGGCCGGATACAGCGTGAAGGTCTCCGCCGGCTCCAAGCTCAAGGAAGCCGCCAAGGGCAAGTGACCCCCGGCTCCCGGTGTCCTGCGGGGCACCGCGGAGCACGGATCGGGTCAGGTGCCAGGCTGGGCACGCGGCACGCTACGCCGCACGCAAAGCCGGGTACCTGAGCCGCCGGCAGGGTAGAACGGACGCCGGGCACCGTCCGGTCGAGGACGGGCCTGCACCCAGACGAGCCGGGAATTCCGGCAGGATTTGAAGGACGTCAGCATGGCCAGCGGCACCGTGAAGTGGTTCAACGCCGAAAAGGGCTTCGGCTTCATCGAGCAGGAGGGCGGCGGACCGGACGTCTTCGCCCACTACTCCAACATCTCCGGCAACGGCTTCCGGGAGCTCCTTGAGGGCGAGAAGGTCACGTTCGACGTAGGCCAGGGCCAGAAGGGTCCCCAGGCCGAGAACATCGTCCGCGGCTGACACGAACATCGCAGAGTGGAAGTCCGAGGCCTTCGAGAGCCTCGGGTTGAATCCCACCGAGTGAGGAGGGGTCCGGCGCAGCCGGGCCCCTCCTCTGTTCCCCCGCGAACCTGGCCAGCCCGGGCAGCGCCGAGAAGTGGTCAGCCCGGCCCCGCCAGAGCGTTACGGGACCGGGCTGTAACTGTGGACCAGCAGCCCGTTGGCGCCGGGACCTCAGCCTTCGCGCATCCTAGAACGCACATCAAGGCGCCGGTGCCCGTTGACAATCATCAAACTGCGCGCGGAAGCACACGGTGGGGTGATGCTCCCTGGGACGGAGAACTGCCGGCAGCGCCAAAGCGTCATGCCGGGCATGAGAGCAAGCCTTGACGCACACGTGGCAGAGCCGGGCCTGGCGGTGGTGGAGATCGCAGCCGCCGACGACGCGACAGCCTTCGCCATCCAGGACCTGCTCACCGAACGATGCGGCACCGGCAGACCGGACGACCAGAGATCCAGGCGAGCCGGGCGTCCGGCTGCGGTTCTTCGCCGACCTACGCGAGCGCCCCGACGCATAGCCCGATCCCGTCCAGCGTGCAGGCCGGACGAGCAACCGGCCGGAACCTAAAGAGGACTTCGCGGACCCTGACCCTCCGGGTCGACGACGTGGTCACGCACGCCAAGGGCGGTGTCCAGCTGGTCTGGGGCCCGGATCCGGCCCGCCTTCGATCCGGACAGCCGCAACGACTCCGCCATCCTCACCGTGAACTGAGCCACGGCCCGCGGGTGGTGCCGGGCTCCTTCACCCCGTCATGGCCGAACGACCCCTGTGCGAGCCGGGGAAGCTGCCCGAATGTCCCCAGGGCCGCGGCATCGTTCACCTGGGCCTGTCGAACCGAGCACCCGGGGGCGGGTCGGGGGCAGCAACAACTCGGTCGGCGCCCGGAGTCCATCGCCCCGGTCCGTGACGTCAAGACGCCCCCCAGAACCACAT
>NZ_JBIBKX010000040.1:0-26228 GCF_042959425.1 Streptomyces sp. NPDC007896
CCGACCGCGCCGAGCACCGCCACCCAGATCAAGGCGACGTACCAGCGCCGCCGGAAGGCCGTACGGCCCAGTCGATAAAGGAAAGTAGCCACGGGCTGAGGTCTCCACTCGTCCGATCTCGGGAACCCCATCAGGTTCCCCGTGGCAGACCTCTCCCGTCGTCGTGCACCTGCCGACATTTCCGACTACTGAGAACGCAGTACGCCGCTTGCGGATCATCCTCCTGACGTCTACCGCCGGCCGCGGAGAACCGCGACCGGCGGCGTAGGCCAGGGGGGTCTAGCGGGTGCTTGCCGGGGCCTTCAGGTGCAGATCCGTGCTGGACAGTGTCATCGGTGTGGCCGAGACGGCCCGCAGCCGGATGCGTACTCCGGCGCGGGGGAGGGTGAACCTGCCGGAGGGCGGCAGGAGCTCGTAGCTGGCCGAGGAGTGCCGGCCGAGTGTGGCGGGGCCGGACTTGATGGACCAGTAGCGGCCCATGCCCTGGCCCGTGGTCAGGGTGAAGTGCGGGGTGAGGGCCGAGTCGCCGAGGTTGGTGACGCGGACGGTGAGCGCGGTCACGGCCTTGGCGGTGGTGGTCCGGCTCTCGCCGACCAGCCGCATCTTCAGGGGCGGTGAGCCCGTCACCGCCAGGGTCGACGCGACCAGGGCGGGGGCGATCAGCAGCACACCCGTGGCGATGCGCGCCCGCTGCCGGTGCGGGCCGCGCAGGAAGGCGGGCCGGGGCTGCCACGCCGTGGTGAAGGCCGACGGCGGCGCGGTCACGGCAGCGGCCAGCCACAGCGGCGTCATCATCAGGTAGTAGCCGTCCTGCGAACGTGTCGCCAGGAAGAACGCGCACCACGGCAGGACCACCGCGGCCGGCCCCAGCCGCCGCACGAACAGCACGAAGAGCCCGAGCAGCCCCGCGGCCAGCAGTATGCTCGCGTGCGAGTACCAGGACAGCCGGTCGCTGCCGTCGGTGAAGTACAGCGAGATGCCGACCAGGCCCTGGCCGTGCAGGTTCGCCTTCTGGGTGAGCGGGAGCGCGATCCCGGAGAGCCAGCTGCGTGGCTCGCTCACGATGAAGTACGCGTTGATCAGCAGCCAGGTCAGGGTGGCCACCCCCGCGATCCGGCCCACGGCGGCCGTCGCCGCACGCGCTCCGAGATCGCCGCGGCGCAGCGCGTAGACCCCGGCCAGCAGGAACGGCGTGAGGAACCACGGCAGCTGCTGCGAGGCGCAGGCCGCGCCCAGGCAGGCCGCTCGCGCCCAGTCGCTCCATCCGCCGTAGCCCATCCGCGGCCAGCCCACCACCACCGGGATGAGGAAGGCGCAGGCGACGATCGCCGGATAGCCGAGCCGGGCGTACGCGGGCAAGAGGCCGAGGCCGAGGCAGACCAGCGTGGCCGCGGACCGCCACTGCGTGGGCAGCATCCGCCACATCACGATCGTGGCCACGATCAGGGCGCCCGTGGCGGTCAGGACCGCGGGGGCGGCCCCGTGCCCGACCCACAGCAGCGGCGCGGTGAGCAGCAGGGGCAGCGGTGGATAGCCGTACGTGTAGTCGTACCCGCCGGTCATCGTCGGGGTGAGAGCGACCCCGTGCTGCCCGAAGAGCCAGGGCCACGGGTGGTCGTAGACCTGGTGCCCGGCGACGAACTCGCGGGCGGCCTGCGCGGTGAGGACGGACTCGTCACCGCCGCCGTGGTAGATGGCGAACCCGCACACCGCGAGCATGACGGCCGTCACCAGGACCACCAGGTCGAGGCGGGCCAGGGAGCGACTCCGGCGCACGGTCAGCGTCAGGACGCCCGTCACCAGGATCGAGGCATAGCAGACCGAGATCACCGCCGCGACGGCGAGCCGATGGCTCGCGGCCGCCGTCCACATCGGGCGCGTACCGATGAAGAGGCTGACGTCGGCGAGCAGGGTCAGGACGCGGTGCCACTGCGCGGGCGTCTCGTCGGGCGACGCCTTCGTGAGGGCCTTCTGGCCGGTGGTCGACGGCCTCATTTCTGCCAAGTACACGGGGTTGGACGGTAATTCCCGCAGATGAAGGCCGTGATGCCGGACGTGAAGAGTCCGGTATGAGGGTGGTAAGAAGAGTGTTTACGGCCGATGTGGGTGCGTGTCGTGTGGGAGCGTCTCATATAAGGGCGTCTCGTGCTTTGACTGGGCATATGTGGGTGTCTCAGGCGTTGGAGAGGGACACCTCGGTGGACTTGATGAGCGCCACGACCGCCGATCCGGCCGCCAGGCCCAGCTCCGTCACCGCGTCCTTGGTGATCGCGGAGGTCAGCTCGCCGCCCGGGACCTCGACCTTGACGCGGGCCATGGCCCCGCCCGTGGAGACCTCCGTCACCGTGCCGGGGAACTGGTTGCGGATGCTCACCCCGTCGACCGGCCCGGTGGCCAGGGACACCTCCGTCGACTTGACCAGGGCGCGGACCGTGGACCCCGCTGCGAGACCCAGGTCCTCGACCGCCTCCGCGGTGATGGCCGCGGTGAGGTCCTGGCCACCGTCGAGACGGACCTTGACCGTCGCCATCACCTCGCCCGGGGTGACAGAGGTGACGGTTCCGGGGAGCTGGTTGCGGATGCTCAGGCTCATGGGTACGCCTCAATGTGCGGTGCGGAGGGACAACGGATGTCGGTGCGGTGGGAATAGTTGAGTTTCGCCAATTATGTGCAACTCGCGACCCTCGGTGGGCTCACCACACCCCGTGTCTCCCGTGTCTCAGTACACGTCCCGTACATACCGCTTCTCCGCCGCCAGCTGTTTGACGTACGCGATGGCCTCAGCCTCGCCCAGACCGCCGTGCGAGACCGCGATGTCCCGCAGCGCCCGGTCGACGTCCTTGGCCATTCGCGAGGCGTCTCCGCACACATAGAAGCGGGCGCCGTCCTGGAGCCAGTGCCACAGCTCGGGCCCGTGCTCACGCATCCGGTCCTGGACGTAGACCTTGGCGCGCTGGTCGCGCGAGAACGCCGTGTCGAGCCGGGTGAGCGAGCCGTCGTCGAGCAGTCCGGTCAGCTCGTCCTCGTAGTAGAAGTCGGTGGCGCGGTGCTGCTCGCCGAAGAACAGCCAGTTCGGCGCCCGATGGCCGAGCGCCCGGCGCTCCTCCAGGAAGCCGACGAACGGCGCGACTCCGGTACCGGGCCCCACCATCACCATGGGTGTCGTCGCGTCCGCCGGGGGCCTGAAGTGCGGCGACCGCTGCACGAAGACCGGGACCTCCGCCTCCGGCTCGGCATGGGCGAGGAAGGGCGAACACACCCCGCCCCTCGGCCGGCCGGCCGGATTCTCGTACCGCACCACCGAGACGGTCAGCGAGACGAGGTGCGGGTCGACGAGTGGACTCGACGAGATCGAGTACAGGCGGGGCTGCAACCGCTTGAACACCTCGGCCCACTCCGCCGCCGACGCGCGCACCGGATGCTCGGCCACCACGTCCACGGCCTGTCGCCCCCAGGACCAGCGGGCCAGCTCTCCCTTGTTGTCCGGACGCATCAACTTCCTCAACTCGCGCCCGTCACGCGTCCGTTCGCCGACGAAGCGCAGCAGGTCCGGCGTGATCCGCGTGATGTCGAAATGCCGAAGCAGGGCCTCGCCGAGGGGGACCTCACCAACACCCGTCACCTCGACGGCCGTTGAGCCGTCGACCCCGATCGTCTCCAGCCATTCGGCAACCAGGCCGGGCGAGTTGACGGGCCGTACGCCGAGCGCGTCCCCGGCCTCGTACGGCAGCGGGCTCTCGCTGTCCCGGGTGTCGAAGGTGAACCGGCGCACTTCCTTGCCGGCGCCGGGCAGGCTGAGCAGCCGGTTGCCGGTGAGGCGGGCGGTGGCGGCGGCCGGCGCGGGCTTGGCGGGCTTGGCGGTCCGGGGCGCCTCGGGTGCCCTGGGCGCCTCGGGCCGCCCGCCGAGCGCGGTGAGGATCAGCTCCAGCCAGGCGTCCGCGTTCGGCTCGTAGTCCGGTTCGCAGTCCGTACGGGGAGCCAGGCGTACGGCGCCCAACTCGTCCAGGCGCGCGTCCAGCCGGCGTCCGTGCCCGCAGAAGTCGTCGTACGAGGAGTCGCCGAAGGCCAGCACGGCATAGCGCACGCCGTCCAGCCGCGGGGCCTCCTGCCCGGACAGGGTGTCCCACAGGCCGGACCCGTTGTCGGGCGCGTCACCGTCCCCGAAGGTGCTGGTGATGAAGAGCAGATCGGCGCTGCGGGCGAGGGCGCCGACGTCCGCCTCGTCCATGCCGACCAGTCGCGCACGGTGCCCGGTGGCGGCGAGCCGCTCGGCGGTGGCCGTCGCGAACTCCTCCGCGTTCCCGGTCTGCGAGGCCCACAGCACCACCACCTCACGGCCCGCGGACTCCTGCGCCGGAGCCGCCGGGGGCGCGGAGCGCGAGTACATCCCGGCGAGCACGCCGTTCACCCAGAGGGCGTGCTCGGGGTCGAAGGGGGCGTCCGGGGGGAGGACGGGCACGCCCGGGAGCCCGGAGGAGAGCCCGGCGAGAAAGCCGCTGAGATACTGACGCTCGACGGAGGAGAGCACGGGCGGGGGAGCGGGCTCCAGGCCGAAGCCTCCGGGTGACGTGCCGACGCTTCCGGATGACGTGCCGACGCTTCCGGGCGTCGTGCCGAAGCCTCCGGGCGTCGTTTCGACTCGGTCGGGCGCACTCGGCCCGTCCGGCGCCTTCGGAAGAGCCCTTCGGGCGGCAACGCGCGCCAGCGACACCGCACACACCTTGAACTCCGGCTGGAACGACACCGGATCCACCGCGTCACTGGTCACCGCGTTGATGCTCAGGTACTCGCCGAACAGGTCGTTCCAGTGAAAGGGCGCGAACACGCATCCCACCCGCACCCGGTCCGTCACCACCGCCGGCAACACCGCCCGCCCCCGCCGGGAGGCGACCTCCACCGAGTCGCCCTCCACGACGCCGAGCGCGGCCGCGTCCTGCGGATGCAGCTCCACGAACGGCCCCGGATTGAGCTTGTTGAGCTTCGCCACCTTCCCCGTCTTGGTCAGCGTGTGCCACTGGTGCTGCAGACGCCCGGTGTTGAGCACGAACGGAAAGTCGTCGTCGGGCATCTCGGCGGGCGGCAGATGGGGCCGCGCGTAGAAGACGGCCCGCCCGCTCGCGGTGGGGAACGACAGCTCACCGTCGCCCCCCTTCTCCACATACCGGATCGGATTCCGCGCGGGCCCGTCCTCCCGCGCGACGGGCCACTGCACGGGCCCGCCCCGCAGCCGCTCGTAGGAGGCACCCCGCAGATCCCACCCCGTCTTCGGGTTCCACGCCTCCTTGATCTCCTCGAAGATCTGCTCGGCACTGTCGTACGAGAACTCCTTCTCGTACCCCATGGCGCGGGCGACGGCCGCGATGATCCGCCAGTCCGCCCGCGCCTCCCCGGGCGGGTCGACGACGGACCGTGCCAGGGTCAGCGTCCGCTCGCTGTTGACCAGGACGCCCTCGGCCTCCGTCCACAGCGCGCCGGGGAGCACGACGTCGGCGTAGGCGTTGGTCTCGGTCTCGGCGAAGACGTCCTGGGTGACGACGAACTCGGCGGCTTCGAGCCCTTCGATGACGGTCCGGCGGTTGGCGACCGAGGCGACGGGGTTGGTGCAGATGATCCAGCAGGCCTTGATGTCCCCCTCGGCCATCTTCCGGAACATCTCGACGGTGCCCTGCCCCACCCCGTCCTTCCGGATGCTCCCGACCGGCAGCCCCCACAGCTCCTCGACGAAGGCACGCTCCTCGTCCACCAGCACCGAGCGCTGTCCGGGCAGCCCGGGACCCATGTACCCCATCTCGCGCCCGCCCATGGCGTTGGGCTGCCCGGTCAGGGAGAAGGGCCCGCTGCCGGGCCGGCAGATGGCGCCCGTGGCGAGATGGAGATTGACGAGCGCGTTGGTGTTCCAGGTGCCGTGCGTGGACTGGTTGAGCCCCATGGTCCAGCAGCTCGTCCACTCCCCGGCCTCACCGATCAGCCGCGCCGCCGCCCGGATGTCGTCCTCCGGGATGCCGGTGATCTCGGCGACGGCCGCGGGCGGATAGTCGGCGAGGAACGCGGGCATCGCCTCCCAGCCCTCGGTGTGCCGGGCGATGAAGTCCGGGTCCGTGTAGCCGCCTTCGTGCAGCAGGTGCAGCAGTCCGTTGAGCAGCGCGAGGTCGGTCCCGGGCCTGATCTGCAGAAACAGATCGGCCTTCGCCGCCGTCGCGGTGCGCCGCGGATCGACGACGATCAGCTTGGCCCCGGCCTTCACACGCTCCATGAGCCGCAGGAAGAGGATCGGATGGCAGTCGGCCATGTTGGACCCGATGACGAGGAACACGTCCGCGCGGTCGAGATCGTCGTACGACCCCGGCGGTCCGTCGGCGCCCAGCGACAGCTTGTAGCCGGTGCCCGCGCTCGCCATGCACAGCCGTGAGTTCGACTCGATCTGGTTCGTCCGTACGAAGCCCTTGGCCAGCTTGTTGGCGAGGTACTGCGCTTCGAGGGTCATCTGTCCGGAGACGTAGAAGGCGACGGCGTCCGGGCCGTGCTCGTCGATGATCGCGCGCAGGCGCCGGGCGGTCTCGGCGAGGGCCGCCTCGACGGGGACAGGTCGCGGCTCCTCGCCGCGGTCCTCCCGCACGAGCGCGGTGGTCAGCCGGCCGGGCGCGGCGAGCATGTCGGCCGTGGTCGCGCCCTTGGTACACAGCCGACCGGAGTTGGCGGGGTGCTCCTTGTCCCCGGACGCCTTCAGGACCGTACGCCGTCCGTCCGGCCCCCGGCCGATGTCGAGGACCATGCCGCAGCCCACACCGCAGTACGAGCAGACGGTCCGGACCTGCTCCGGGCGTGGGGTCGTGGTCATGCCGACGACAGTACGAATTGCCCGTTACGCGGATGTCACATGGTCTGATCTTGGAGGGTTACGCCCGCTGCACAACCGGCCGGCGGCCGATGTGAGGGTGTCGCGGACCGTGTCGCTGTTGGGCCGAACGGGTGACCATGCGTAAGAATTGGCCGGTGCAGACAATGAGTGCGAGCCAGGACGGGGTGGGCCAGTGAACAGCCACGACGTCACCGACGAGCAGTGGGAAGGGCTCGCCCAGGTCGTTCCGCTACGGGGCCGGGACGCCTGGCCCTCGGCGGTGAATCACCGGTCGATACCCGAGGCCGTGACCGAGGCGCGGCGCCGCTTCGTGGTCCTGCGGGTCAATGTGTTCGCGGACGCCCGCGATGTCGCCGAGACGCTGATGTCGGGCATCCCGGTCCTGCTCGACCTGACCAGTGCGGAGACCGAGGTCGCCAAGCGGGTGCTGGACTTCAGCACGGGGGTGGTCTTCGGTCTGGCGAGCGGCATGCACCGGGTCGACCGCAACGTGTTCCTGCTCACACCGCGCGGGACCGAGGTGCGGGGGCTGATGGAAGGGGCGGGGGTTCCCGGGATCTGAGCACGGGCGACCAGGACCGGCCTCCGCGCGCGGGCGCGCGCCGGTCCCCCGATCGTAGGAAGGCCGCCAGGCTGTAACGGTTCGCCTGCGGTTCGCCCGGCAGGGGGCGCTTACCGTCCACATATGACCGTGTCATCTCTGGCGGCCCCCGCCCAGGCCGAGGCGCGCCCCGACCGGCCCGGCGCCACCGAACTCAGGCTCGCCGCCTTCGCGGCACACCGGCGCGCCCGGTTCCCGCTCGGCCCCCTCACTCTTTTCAGCGGGCCCAGCGGCAGCGGCAAGACCGGTGCCCTGCGGGCGTACGAGGCACTGGCGCGGCTCGGCGGCGGCGCCCCGCTGGGCGAAGTGTTCCCCGACCCGGCCTCCTGCGTCCCCGAACGCGCCCGGCCCGACGCCCAGCGACGGCGCGGCTTCCGCATCGGCTGCACGGTCGACGGCCCCGAAGGACCCGTACGGCTCGATGTCGCCGTACAGGCCGAGCCCGAACTGCGCATCGTCGGCGAGCGGCTGACCGCGGGCGGCCTGACCCTCCTGGAGACCGCGCTACGGGACCCGGGCCGCCGGGTCGTCCAGGCGGCCTGGCACACGGCGGGCTCGTCGACGGTGACCCGGGGCCCCCTTCCCGACAACCGCCTCGGCACCGCGCTGCTGCCACTGCGCGTCGCCGGCCGGACGGACGGCGAACGGCGGGTCCTCGCCGCGGCCGAGCAGATGGTGGTCGCCCTGCGGTCCGTGTACGCCTGCGACCCGAGCCCCCGACGGATGCGCGCCGCCGCCCCGCTCGGCGCGGGACGGCTGCTCCGGGGCTGCGACAACCTCGCCGAGGTGCTGTGGCGCACCCGCTCGGAGTGCGGGCATCGCTACGCGCACCTGGTCACGGCGGTACGGGCCGGCTGCGCGGGCCCCGTCACGGACGTCCTGGCCGAGCCGCTCGGCGACGGCACGGTGCGCGCGCTCCTCGACCGCGGGGACGGCGTCCGTACGCACCTGGGGCTGCTCGGGGACGGCGAGTTGAAGTATCTGGCACTGGCCCTGGTACTGCTCACCGGGCCCGGCGTGCTGGAGGTCGATCCGGCGGGGGAGGTCCCGGCCGCGCTGCAGACGCTGACGGTGCTGGCCGACGGCTTCGACCGGGGGCTGGATGTGCGGCAGGCCGGGGAGTTGGTGCGGCTGGCGGCGCGGATGTGCGAGCGGGGGCACATCCGCCTGGTGGGTGCGGTGGGCGATGTCGTCCGGGTGCGCGAGGTGCCGGGGGTCACGGTGGTAGACCTGACGCCGTGAGTGAAAGTGAACTGGACGTGGCGAAGTTGCAGCGCAGGCTGGCCGAGTTCGCGGCCGCGCGGAACTGGCAGCAGTACCACACGCCGAAGAACCTGGTCGCCGCGCTCAGCGTGGAGGCGTCCGAGCTGGTCGAGATCTTCCAGTGGCTGACGCCCGAGGAGTCGGCGCGGGTCATGGACGACGCGGACACCGCGCACCGCGTCACGGACGAGGTGGCGGACGTGCTGGCGTATCTGCTCCAGCTGTGCGAGGTGCTCGGCATCGACGCGCTGGCGGCGCTCGACGCGAAGATCGACCGGAATGAGCGGAGGTTTCCGGTGGGGGAGGGGGCGTAGGGGCGGGGGCCGGGGAAGCGGCGAGTCCGATTGTCACTCTCCGGGGTCGTTGAGTTGTCCACATTCAACTTCGTGTCCACAGATTTCGGTCTTCCTCTGGCTTTTCGTCTCGCGGGCTCTCACTCTGGGTAGTGGACAGGGGAGTTCGGGCGGACGTGCGATGAGCGCGTCGGGACAGACGGGGGCAGCGCATGGACGCGGTGCGGCTCATCGGGGCGAGCAGGCGTGCCCTCGCGGGGAGCGGGGACACGGTCGAAGTGATCGCGGAGGCGTGGCAGGCGCAGGCCCTGGCCCAGGCCATAGGGAGTCGCTTCGCCGTCTCGGGGCCGCCGGAACTCCGGGGCGAGGCGCTTGGACTGACGGAGCTGGCGGGCCGGGGCTGCGGTGTGCTGAACGCGCCGCCGCTCGACATGGCCGACTTACGCGCCGCTCAGCTCACCGAGTTGGGTGATGCACGAGAGTCCCTGCTGTGCCTCGGGGGTCTTCTTGGCGAGGTCGGTATCGCTCTCGTCGGTATCGCCTGCGCGGCGGACGAACAGGGGACGTACTGGCAGTGCATGGAGGCGATCGACGCGGCGGACGAGTCCCGCGACCGGGTCCTGGAGATGCTGAGACGGTTGGCGGCGCGGGACCAGGGGGTGGTGGAGCGGGGGTGGGCGACGGGGTAGGCGGGGGCCGCCGGGCGCGCAGTTCCCCGCGCCCCTGAAGGGGCGGAGCCCCCAGGTGGGGCGTCGCCATGAGCCGGGCCCTCCGGCTCCGCCCGAGCCCGGCGATCACCACCTACCCGGGTCGCTGCCACGAACCCACGCCGCACAAGGGGGCGCCGGATTTCGCCCGCCGGGGGCCCGAGGAACGCGACCTCAGCCGAGCTGCGGCATGACCTCCGCGGCGATCAACTCCAGGTGGTCCAGGTCATCGAGGTCCAGCATCTGCATGTACATGCGCTGCGACCCGACGGCCTGATACTGGGCGATCCTCTCGACGACCTCCGCCGGGGAGCCCGCGAGCCCGTTCGCCTTGAGCTCGTCGACGTCCCGCCCGATGGCGTCCGCGCGCCGCTTCACCTCGGCGTCGTTCCTGCCGACACAGGCGACGAGCGCGTTCGAGTACACAAGGTCGTCCCCCTTGCGCCCGGCCCGCTCGGCCGCCGCCCGCACCCGCTGGAACTGCTGCTCCGTGTCCCCGAGGGAGGCGAAAGGAATATTGAACTCGTCGGCGTACCGCGCCGTCAGCTCGGGCGTCCGCTTGGCACCGTGCCCGCCGATCAGGACCGGCACCTTGGACTGCGCAGGCTTGGGAAGCGCGGGGGAGTCCTTGAGCTGGTAGTACTTCCCCTCATAGGTGAACCGTTCACCGACGGGCGTCTCCCACAGGCCCGTGACGACGGCGAGTTGTTCCTCCAGCCGCCCGAACTTCTCCTTGGGGAACGGAATCCCGTACGCCTCGTGCTCGGCCTCGTACCAGCCGGAGCCCAGACCGAGTTCCACCCGTCCGCCCGACATCTGGTCGACCTGCGCGACCTGGATGGCGAGGACACCGGGGAGACGGAAGGTACCGGCCGTCATGAGCGTGCCGAGGCGGATCCGGCTCGTCTCGCGGGCGAGGCCGGCCAGCGTGATCCAGGCGTCGGTGGGCCCGGGGAGTCCGTCGACGGATCCCATGTGCAGGTAATGGTCAGAACGGAAGAAGGCTCCGTAGTTGAGGTCTTCGGCGGCCTTGGCGACGCGGAGCAGCGTCTCGTAGGTCGCTCCCTGCTGCGGTTCTGTGAAGACTCGAAGATCCATACATCCATCATGCACCGGTCACATCAGCCGACCCAGCTGGAACCGCTGCCATGCAGCTCGGCGGGAAAATTCTCGGGTCCCCCAGGGGCGTTCGCTATACGTTGGAGCGGGCGCGCCGACGACAGGCCGGGAGTAGTGATCCCCCGGCGCGCTCTCCCCCCGCTGTGGTTCACCGGCGCTCGGCGCAGGTGAGGTATACACAGCTCAGAAGACGTTTCGAGGCAGATTCCAGTGTTCCTGACGATCAGTACCACCGGTACCCCAGAGCGCCCCGCCACCGACCTCGGCTTCCTGCTGCACAAGCATCCCGACAAGGCGCAGGTGTTCTCGACCTCCTACGGCACGGCGCACGTCCTCTACCCCGAGGCGTCCGTCGAGCGGTGCACGGCCGCGCTGTTGCTGGAGGTCGACGCGGTGGCGCTGGTCCGGCGCGGCAAGGGCAAGGGCCGCGGCGGCGCACCCGACGCCGCGCTCGCGCAGTACGTCAACGACCGCCCGTACGCCGCCTCGTCCCTGCTCGCCGTGGCGCTGAGCGCGGTCTTCTCCAGCGCTGTGAAGGGCCAGTGCGTCGCGAAGCCGGACCTGCCCGCCCGGCCGCTGCCGCTCCGGATCGAGGTACCCGCGCTTCCCGCCAGGGGTGGCGCCGACCTCGTACGCAAGCTGTTCGAGCCGCTCGGGTGGACGGTGGCGGTCGAGGCCGTGGCGCTGGACGCGAAGTTCCCCGAGTGGGGCGACTCCCGCTACGTACGCCTGGAACTGGAGGCGTCGGGCCTGACGCTCGCCGAAGCCCTGCGCCACCTCTACGTGCTGCTTCCGGTGCTCGACGACGCCAAGCACTACTGGGTGTCGTCCGACGAGGTCGACAAGCTGCTGCGGGCGGGCGAGGGCTGGCTGGCGGACCACCCCGAGCAGAAGCTGATCGCCGACCGGTACCTCTCGCGCCGCTGGTCGCTGACGCGGGAGGCCATGGAGCGGCTGGAGCTCGTACGGCTCGCCGAGGCCGACGACACCGAGGTCGAGGAGATCGACAACGCGGTCGACGAGGAGGCGGACACGGAGGAGAAGCCGATCCCGCTCGCCGTGCGGCGCCGGGACGCGATCCTCGCCGCGCTGCACACGTCCGGCGCGGCCCGCGTGCTCGACCTCGGCTGCGGTCAGGGTCAGTTGGTGCAGGCGCTGCTCAAGGACGTGCGGTTCACCGAGATCGTCGGTGTCGATGTGTCGATGCGCGCGCTCACCATCGCCTCGCGGCGGCTCAAGCTGGACCGGATGGGCGAGCGGCAGGCCGCCCGCGTGCGGCTCTTCCAGGGCTCGCTCGCGTACACCGACAACCGCCTCAAGGGGTTCGACGCCGCCGTGCTCAGCGAGGTCGTCGAGCACCTCGACCTGCCCCGGCTGCCCGCCCTGGAGTACGCCGTCTTCGGCTCGGCCCGGCCGCGTACGGTCCTGGTGACGACGCCGAACGTCGAGTACAACGTCCGCTGGGAGACCCTCCCGGCCGGACACTCCCGCCATGGCGACCACCGTTTCGAGTGGACCCGGGAGGAGTTCCGGACCTGGGCCCACCAGGTGGCCGCGCGGCACGGATACGACGTGGAGTTCACGCCCGTCGGGCCTGACGACCCGGAGGTCGGTCCGCCGACCCAGATGGCCGTCTTCACCCTCGCCACCGCCACCCCGACCACCACGAAGGAGGAGAAGGCCGCATGACCGGCAACGACACCACCCAGGGGCGCACCCTGCCCGTCACCGACCTCTCCCTCGTCGTCCTGATCGGCGCGTCCGGCTCCGGCAAGTCCACCTTCGCCCACCGGCACTTCACACCGACCGAGGTCATCTCCAGCGACTTCTGCCGCGGCCTGGTCGCCGACGACGAGAACGACCAGAGCGCCAGCGGCGACGCCTTCGACGTCCTCCACTACATCGCGGGCAAGCGGCTCGCGGCCGGCCGGCGCACCGTCGTGGACGCCACGAACGTCCAGCAGGAGAGCCGCCGCCAGCTGATCGAACTCGCCAAGAAGCACGACGTGCTGCCCATCGCGATCGTGCTCGACGTGCCGGAGGAGGTGTGCGCCGAACGCAATGCCTCCCGCACCGACCGTGCCGACATGCCGCGCCGCGTCATCCAGCGCCACATCCGTGAACTGCGCCGCTCGCTGCGGCACTTGGAGCGCGAGGGATTCCGCAAGGTGCACGTCCTGCGGGGCGTTGCGGAGATCGAGAGCGCCGAGGTGCGGACGGAGAAGCGGTTCAACGACCTGACCCACCTCACCGGCCCCTTCGACATCATCGGTGACATCCACGGCTGCGCCTCGGAGCTGGAGACCCTGCTCGGCAAGCTCGGTTACACCGACGGCGCGCACCCGCAGGGCCGTACGGCCGTCTTCGTCGGCGACCTCGTCGACCGCGGCCCGGACACCCCCGGAGTTCTGCGCCGCGTGATGTCCATGGTCGCGGCAGGCAACGCGCTGTGCGTGCCGGGCAACCACGAGAACAAGCTCGGCCGTTACCTCAAGGGCCGCAAGGTCCAGCACTCCCACGGGCTGGCCGAGACCATCGAGCAGCTGGACGGCGAGAGCGAGGAATTCAGCGCGCGGGTGCGGGAGTTCGTCGACGGGCTGGTCAGTCACTACGTCCTGGACGGCGGGCGGCTCGTCGTCTGCCACGCCGGACTGCCCGAGAAGTACCACGGCCGCACGTCGGGCCGGGTGCGCTCGCACGCTCTGTACGGCGACACGACCGGGGAGACGGACGAGTTCGGCCTGCCGGTGCGCTACCCGTGGGCGGAGGACTACCGGGGCCGGGCGGCCGTCGTCTACGGTCACACCCCGGTCCCCACGGCCACCTGGCTGAACAACACCATCTGCCTCGACACCGGCGCCGTGTTCGGCGGCAAGCTCACCGCGCTGCGCTGGCCGGAGCGCGAGCTCGTCGACGTACCGGCCGAACGGGTCTGGTACGAGCCGGCGAAGCCGCTGGCCTCCGAGGCGCCCGGCGGCCATGAGGGCCGTCCGCTGGACCTCGCCGACGTGCACGGACGGCGGGCCGTCGAGACGCGGTACGCCGGGCGGGTGGCCGTGCGCGAGGAGAACGCGGCGGCGGCCCTGGAGGTCATGAGCCGGTTCGCGGTCGACCCGCGCCTGCTGCCCTACCTCCCGCCGACGATGGCGCCCACGGCGACCTCGCAGGTGGAGGGCTACCTCGAACACCCCGCCGAGGCCTTCGCCCAGTACAAGGAGGACGGTGTCGCCCGCGTCGTGTGCGAGGAGAAGCACATGGGGTCGCGGGCGGTGGCGCTGGTCTGCCGGGACGCGGGAGTGGCGCGGGAGCGGTTCGGCGTCGCGGAAGGGCCCACGGGGGCGCTGTACACCCGTACCGGCCGGCCCTTCTTCGACGACGTTGCCGTCACCGAGGAGATCCTCGGGCGACTGCGGGAAGCCGTGACGGCGGCCGGTCTGTGGGAGGAACTGGGCACGGACTGGCTGCTGCTCGACGCCGAGTTGATGCCGTGGTCGCTCAAGGCGTCCGGGTTGCTGCGCAGCCAGTACGCGGCGGTCGGCGCCGCGGCCGGGGCCGCGTTCCCGGGGGCGCTGGCCGCGCTCGAAGGGGCCGCGGAGCGTGGGGTCGACGTCCGGGAGCTGCTCGGCAGGCAGCGGGAGCGGGCCGCCGACGCGGCCGCGTTCACCGAGGCGTACCGGCGGTACTGCTGGCCGACGGACGGGCTGGAGGGGGTGCGGCTGGCTCCCTTCCAGATCCTCGCCGTCCAGGGCCGCAGTCTCGCCGCGGTGCCGCACGACGAGCAGCTCGCGCTCATCGACCGGCTGGTCGAGCACGACGGGAGTGGGCTGCTGCAGACGACTCGGCGGTTGTTCGTGGACACCGGGGACGCGGAGTCCGTGCGGGGCGGGGTGGACTGGTGGCTGGAGATGACCGGGCGTGGGGGTGAGGGCATGGTCGTCAAGCCGGTCGAAGCGGTGGTGCGGAGCGGGCAGGGACGTCTTGTCCAGCCCGGCATCAAGTGCCGGGGCCGTGAGTATCTGCGGATCATCTACGGTCCGGAGTACACGCGTCCGGAGAACCTCGCCCGGCTGCGGGGGCGGTTCCTGAACCACAAGCGGTCGCTTGCGCTTCGGGAGTACGCGCTCGGGTTGGAGGCGTTGGACCGTCTGGCGGAGGGGGAGCCGTTGTGGCGGGTGCATGAGGCGGTGTTCGGGGTGCTGGCGCTGGAGTCCGAACCGGTGGACCCACGTCTGTAGGCGTTCTTCGGCTGCGGGGCGGTGGGGGCTGGGCGCGCGGTTCCCCGCGCCCCTGGGGCGGGGGCTTCGCCCCGCGCCCCTGAGAGATTCAGGTCACCAGGCGCAGCCTCACCTCCGCCACCCCCACCCGTACCGTCTGCCCCCACACCAGCTCCACCGCGTCGCTCTCCATGCCGTCCCCGAACGCGATGAGGCGGTCGGACTCGACGGTGAGGGAGAGGCGGGCGGAGGCGGTGAGGGTGCCGGAGACGAGGGACGTGCCGGTGGCCGGCGACGGCCAGGCCTCGCGGACGAACCAGAGCAGGCGTTCCTCCGCGGGCCCGGGCAGCGGCAGCTCACCGCCCCGCTCCTGCCACACCGAGCGGAGCCAGCCGCTGGCGCCCGTCCCGGTGCCGACCAGGACCCCGGAGGAGGCCTGGGGCTCGACGGCACCCCCGTACTCGTCGAGCCCCAGCCGATAGCGGGCCGTCTGATGGCTCGCGGTTCCGAGATAGATCTCGTTGAGTGCGACCAGCCGCTGCGTGTCGTCCGCGACCGCCTCGACCATGGTCAGCTCGTCGGCCCGGCCCCCGCGCGCCGAGGCGAGCAGCGTGCCCGCGTCGCGCGGCCGGTGCCGCACGAGCACCCCGGGGTTCCGTCCGGGGTCGGTGTCGATCCCCACCACCGGCTGTCCGGTCAGGTACTTGGCCACGTTCGCCACCAGCCCGTCCTGCCCGACCACGACCACCACGTCCTCCGGGGCGAACAGGAAGCGGTCCAGGTCGCCCCGCTCGACGCGCGCCTGACGCCAGGTCAGCGGCACCGCCGACACCACCTCAGCCAGCGCCTCCCGCGCCCTCCGGTGCCGCTCGGCCACCTCCTCGATGTCCCGCCCCCGGGAGGAGAGGAAGAACGCCGCCTGCCCGTGCGTCCCGTGCCGGGCCACCAGCTCCTCGTACTCCGTGGTGCGATGGACGAGGACGACCCGGGGCGCGAGACTCACAGCTCCGGCCCCCCGGTGGCCCCGTTGCCCAGCCGCGCGAGCAGGCCCGTCAGGACGTCCGGCGACACCGTGACGCTGTCGATACGCGGCAGGTTCTCGGCGAGCCGCGTGCCCGTCAGGGCGTGCAGCGTGGCGACGTCCACGTCCCCGTGAACCCGCAGCCAGGCGGCCTGCGCCGCGGCCCGCGCCTCGCCGACCTCCCGCGCGGCCGTGGCCTCGGCCTTGGCGAGCTGTACCGTCCGGATGCCCTCCGCCTCCGCGAGCCGCACGGTCCGCGCCGCCTCCGCCCCGGCCCGCACCGCGTCCGCCGCCGCGTGCTCCTCCGCCTCGCGCCGCGCGTTGGTGCCGCGCTGGTCGACCAACTGCTCCTCGCGCCGCGCGAGTTCGATCTGACTGGCGAGCTCGTTCTCGGCGATCGCCCGCTCCCGCTCGACGGCGACGGCCCGGCGTTCGTACGTCGCCTTGTCCGCCTCCTGCTGGATCTGCTCGCGGGCGGGAGTGCGCAGCGCCCGCTCCACCTCGGGTTCCGGGCGCAACGCGACGACCCGTACGGCCACCACCTCGATCCCCGTCGCGGGCAGCCGGGGTTCGGCGGCGAGCCCGCCCGCGATCCGCTCCCGTACCGACGCGACGCCGTCCACCAGGGCCGCCGCCAGCGACGTACGGGCCAGTACGTCCAGCGCGTGCTGCTGGGCCGTCTCGGTCAGCAGCGAGCCCAGCTGTTCGAGGGGCGCGCCGCGCCAGGAGCCGGTGTCGGGGTCGACGGAGAAGTCGAGCCGTGCGGCCGCGACACCGGGATCGACGATCCGGTAGGTGACGGTCGCCTGCACCGCGACGTCCTGGAAGTCGGACGTACGGGCGTGGAAGGTCATCGCCAACTCGCGGTCGTCGACCGGGACTTCGGAGAGCGTGGCGGTCAGGGAGCGGTACCAGAAGCTGAGTCCGGGGCCGTCGTGCACCAGCCGGCCCGACCGGTGGTGCCGGACATGGGCGGTCGGCGCCCCGCGCAGATGGCGCCAGCCGAGACGCCGGGTGATGTCGGCCATGGGTACCCCCTCGTCGCCGGGCGATCCCGGCGACCCGCTGTGATGTGCTTTTGTCGTCGCAGTGACGATAACGAAGGGGCCCCCTTATCGTCAAGGGGACGAAATCAACTCGCCCGTCTCCCGTCGATCCACGGGTGAACAGGCGTCCGGATGGTCAGGATGGAGGCATGGGATTCCATGTCGACTCCGAGGCCGGGCGGCTGCGCCGCGTCATCCTGCACAGACCCGACCTCGAGCTCAAGAGGCTCACCCCCAGCAACAAGGACGCGCTGCTCTTCGACGACGTGCTGTGGGTGCGCCGGGCCCGGGCGGAGCACGACGGGTTCGCGGACGTGTTGCGCGACCGCGGGGTCACCGTCCATCTCTTCGGCGACCTGCTGACCGAGGCTCTGGAGATCCCGGCGGCCAGATCGCTCGTCCTGGACCGGGTCTTCGACGAGAAGGAGTACGGGCCGCTCGCCACCGACCATCTCCGGGCGGCCTTCGAGACGTTGCCCGCCCCGGAACTGGCGGCCGCGCTGGTCGGCGGGATGACCAAGCGGGAGTTCCTGGACGCGCACCTGGAGCCGACCTCCGTGCGCTTCCATGTCATGGACCTCGACGACTTCCTCCTCGGCCCGCTCCCCAATCACCTCTTCACCCGGGACACCTCCGCCTGGATCTACGACGGGGTCTCCATCAACGCCATGCGCTGGCCCGCGCGACAGCGGGAGACCGTGCACTTCGAGGCGATCTACCGGCATCATCCGCTCTTCCGCGACGAGGGCTTCCATCTCTGGTCGGAGGGGCAGGCGGACTACCCGTCCACCATCGAGGGCGGTGACGTGCTCGTCATCGGCAACGGCGCCGTGCTCATCGGCATGAGCGAGCGCACGACGCCCCAGGCCGTCGAGATGCTCGCGCACAAGCTGTTCGCCGCCGGGTCGGCCCGTACGATCGTGGCGCTCGACATGCCCAAGCGGCGGGCCCTCATGCATCTCGACACCGTGATGACGATGGTCGACGGCGACACCTTCACCCAGTACGCGGGGCTCGGCATGCTCCGCTCGTACACGATCGAACCGGGCTCGGGGGACAAGGAGTTGAAGGTCACCGACCATCCGCCGGAGCACATGCACCGGGCGATCGCGGCGGCGCTGGGGCTGAGCGAGATCCGGGTGCTGACCGCGACGCAGGATGTGCATGCGGCGGAGCGGGAGCAGTGGGACGACGGGTGCAATGTCCTGGCGGTGGAGCCGGGGGTCGTCGTCGCTTATGAGCGGAACGTGACCACCAATACGCATCTGCGGAAGCAGGGTATTGAGGTGATCGAGATTCCGGGGAGTGAGCTGGGGCGGGGGCGGGGTGGGCCTCGGTGCATGAGCTGTCCGGTGGAGAGGGACGGGGTGGGGGTTTGATGTCACCCAGGAAGTGCCGTATAGAAATGTGGGCGATCGTATAGACTTCCAATCGTTCCCTTGTTCGCGCCGTCCCCGTACCTCTGGAGCGCCCCCATGGCGACAGTCCCGACCGCCCTCGCCGGACGCCACTTCCTCAAGGAGCTGGACTTCACCGAGGAGGAGTTCCGCGGTCTGATCGAGCTGGCCGCCGAGCTCAAGGCGGCGAAGAAGGCCGGGGCCGAGACGCAGTACCTGCGGGGCAGGAACATCGCGCTGATCTTCGAGAAGACCTCGACCCGTACACGCTGCGCGTTCGAGGTCGCCGCCGCGGACCAGGGCGCCTCGACGACGTATCTGGACCCCTCCGGTTCGCAGATAGGCCACAAGGAGTCCGTGAAGGACACCGCGCGTGTGCTCGGCCGGATGTTCGACGCGATCGAGTACCGGGGCGACAGCCAGGCCTCCGTCGAGGAGCTGGCCGCGTACGCCTCAGTGCCCGTCTACAACGGTCTGACCGACGACTGGCACCCCACCCAGATGCTCGCCGACGTGCTCACCATGACCGAGCACTGCGACAAGCCGCTCGGTGAGATCGCCTTCGCCTACCTGGGTGACGCCCGTTTCAACATGGGCAACTCCTACCTGGTCACCGGCGCGCTCCTCGGCATGGACGTCCGGATCGTCGCCCCGGGGGCCTACTGGCCGGCCGACGAGATCGTCGCCCGGGCCCGCAAGCTCGCCGAGAGCAACGGCGGACGCATCACCCTCACCGAGCACCTCGGCGAGGGCGTCCACGGCGCCGACTTCGTCGCCACCGACGTCTGGGTCTCGATGGGCGAGCCCAAGGAGGTGTGGGACGAGCGCATCGCCGCGCTGTCGCCGTATGCCGTGACCATGGATGTGCTGCGCGCCACCGGCAACCCGGACGTGAAGTTCCTGCACTGCCTGCCGGCCTTCCACGACCTGGGCACCAAGGTCGGCCGCGAGATCCACGAGACCCACGGCCTCGACTCGCTGGAGGTCACCGACGAGGTGTTCGAGTCGGCGCACTCGGTCGTCTTCGACGAGGCCGAGAACCGGCTGCACACCATCAAGGCGATCATGGTCGCCACCCTGGGGCGACCGGGAATCCCCGAGGTCCTGGCCTGACGGAGGTTCCCGCAGGCCTTATCCTGACCGGCGGTCCGGAGCCACCCCTTCCGCGACCGCCGCGCGACCGACCCCGTCGCACCCCGCACCACCGGAAATGAGCACCACCCGCATGTCCGCTCCACGCATCAAGTCCCCCCAGCTGCTGATGGCCGAATCAGGCGCCGACCGCGAAGGCCATGGCCTCAAGCGGACCATGGGCCTCTTCCAGCTCATCTGCTTCGGCGTCGGCGCGATCGTCGGCACCGGAATCTTCGTCGGACTCTCCGACTCGGTCGCGCAGGCCGGACCCGCCGTGGTCGTGTCGTTCATCCTCGCGGCGATCACCTGTGTCTTCACCGCGTTCGCCTTCGCCGAACTCGGCGGCGCGATCCCGGTCTCCGGATCCTCGTACTCCTTCGCCTACGCGGGACTGGGCGAGGGCACGGCCTTCCTCGTCGGCTGGTGTCTGCTCCTGGAGTACGGCGTCTCCGTGTCGGCCGTGGCGGTCGGCTGGAGCCAGTACGTCAACGAGCTGCTGCACAGCCTCACGGGCCTGCAGCTGCCCGCCGCGCTCTCGGCCGGCCCGTCCGACGGCGGGATCGTCAACCTTCCCGCGGTCATCGTGATCGCGCTGGCCTCGGTCCTGCTGATCCGCGGGGTGCGCGAGAGCGCCCGGGCGACCGCGGCCATGGCCGTGCTGAAGCTCGTCGTGCTCGTCGCCTTCTGCGCGATCGGGTTCAGCGCCTTCAAGCACGGCAACCTCACGCCGTTCTCCCCGGCCGGGCTCGGCGGGATCGGCGCGGGCACCACGGCGGCCTTCTTCTCGTACATCGGCTTCGACGCGATCACCACGGCCGGCGAGGAGGCCAAGGACCCCCGCCGCAACATCCCGATCGCCATTCTGGTCTGCATCGGTCTGGTCACCCTGCTGTACTGCGCGGTGGCTCTCGCGGCGATCGGCGCCGTCGGCGGCGACGCGGTCGCCGGGCGGCCCGCCGCGCTGTCGTACGTCGTCAACGTGGTCACCGGCTCCACGGTCGGCGCCGGGGTCGTCGCGTTCGGAGCGGTCGTCGCCATCGCCTCGGTCGTGCTCGCGGTGATGTACGGACAGACCCGCATCCTCATGTCCATGTCCCGCGACGGGCTCGTGCCGCGCGTCTTCGAGAAGATCTCGCCGAGGACCTCGACACCGGTCGCGGGAACCCTGATCGTCGCGATCGTCTTCGCCGTCCCGGCGGCCTTCGCCCCGCTGGACGCCGTCGTCAACCTGACGACGATCGGCACGCTCGCCACCATGGCCGCCGTCAATGTCGCGGTGATCGCGCTGCGGCGCCGGGAACCCGGTCTTGCCAGGACGTTCCGGGTGCCGCTCTACCCCGTGGTGCCGCTGCTCGGCATCGGCTTCTGTCTGTATCTGATGTACGAGACGGGCTGGACGACCTGGATCCAGTTCGTGTGCTTCCTGGCGGCCGGCTTCCTCGTGTACGTGCTCTACGGGCGCCGCAATTCGCGGCTGGCCCGATCGGCCACGGCGACCGCGGCTACACCGGACGCCGCTGAGCGGGCACCACAGGCAGTCTGAACCAGACCGCCTTGCCGGAGCCGGTGGGACGGTGACCGCAGGAGGAGCTGAGGGTGCGGATCAGGAGGAGGCCGCGCCCGTGCTCCTGCCAGGGGTCGGGCTCACCAGGCGGCTGAGGGACCGTGAGGTTGCCGGGCGGCGCCGGGTCCGGGTCGTGCACCTCGACCTGACAGCCGGTCGGCATCAGCTCCACGACCAGCTCTATGGGACCGTCCCCCGCGGTGTGCTCCACGGCGTTGGCGACCAGCTCCGCGGTGAGCAGTTCCGCGGTGTCGCTGTCGGCCGCGTGCTTCAGCTCGGCCAGCGCGGTGCGGACCAGGGCACGGGCGACCGGCACGGCCGCGGAGGTGTGCGGCAGCGCGATGCGCCAGGAGGCGGGGGCGGGGGTGTCGTGCAAGGTGGGTCCGTTCATGGAGCAGGCTGTCCTGCTTTCAATGTGAGGAATGGTACGGCGCGGCCGGACGGCGGCGTCAGGCGGGCGCTTTCCAGGACATTCGGTGGGCGCCCTCCCAGGACGTTCGGCTCGGCATGAGGCCCCGTACCCAGCTCAACGCCCCGCCTCCCGCGAGCTGCCCCGCCGTTACGGGGCTATCGAGAACCCGTGACTCGGCGACGGGAAACGGTCACTTCACGACCGGGTTATTGCGTGGTCGTGACGACAGTCACAGACTGGTGATAACTTCGTGGAGTATCGACGACCGCTGTCCAGCGCCCTGGGGCGCGGACCGCCGCCCCCGTCCGAGGAGGCCGCCCGTCATGAGTCCCTTCACCGGCTCCGCCGCTCGCACTTCCGACTGGCAGCACCTGAGGTGCGAGGTCACCGACGGGGTCGCCACGGTCACCCTGGCCCGCCCCGAGAAACTCAACGCCCTCACCTTCGGCGCCTACGCCGACCTGCGTGATCTGCTCGCCGAGCTCTCCCGTGAGCGGTCGGTACGGGCGCTGGTGCTCGCGGGGGAGGGGCGCGGTTTCTGCTCCGGCGGCGACGTCGACGAGATCATCGGCGCGACCCTGTCCATGGACACCGCCCAGCTCCTGGACTTCAACCGGATGACCGGGCAGGTCGTGCGGGCCGTACGGGAGTGCCCGTTCCCGGTGATCGCGGCGGTGCACGGGGTCGCGGCGGGCGCCGGAGCCGTTCTCGCCCTGGCCGCCGACTTCCGGGTGGCCGACCCGAGCGCCCGGTTCGCCTTCCTCTTCACCCGCGTCGGACTGTCCGGCGGCGACATGGGCGCCGCCTATCTGCTGCCCAGGGTCGTCGGGCTCGGCCACGCGACCCGGCTGCTGATGCTCGGCGAACCGGTGCGCGCGCCCGAGGCCGAGCGGATCGGCCTGATCAGCGAGCTGGCCGACGAGGGCAGCGCGGACGAGGCCGCCCAGCGGCTGGCCCGCCGCCTGGCCGAGGGCCCGGCTCTCGCGTACGCCCAGACCAAGGCCCTGCTCACCGCCGAACTGGACATGCCCCTCGCCGCCTCCGTCGAGCTCGACGCCGCGACCCAGGCCCTTCTGATGACCGGCGAGGACTACGCCGAGTTCCATGCGGCGTTCACGGAGAAGCGCGCGCCGAAGTGGCGGGGGCGATAGCCGTGGCGACGCGGACGGGTGCGTCTGTGCGTGTCGCCGTCATCGGCGGCGGTCCCGGCGGGCTGTACGCCGCCGCGCTCCTCAAGCGCCTCGACCCGGGCCGCGAGGTCACCGTCTGGGAGCGCAACGCCCCCGACGACACCTTCGGCTTCGGTGTCGTGCTCTCCGACGAGACGCTCGGCGGGATCGAGCACGCCGACCCGGTCGTGTACGCGGCGCTCCAGGACGAGTTCGTGCGCTGGGACGACATCGACATCGTGCACCGGGGCGTGCGCAGCACCTCCGGAGGCCACGGCTTCGCGGCGCTCGGCCGGCGACGGCTCCTGGAGATCCTGCACGAGCGCTGCCGCTCGCTCGGCGTCGAGCTGCGCTTCCGGGCCGAGGCCCCGCCGGTCGCCGAACTGATCACGGCGTACGACCTGGTCGTCGCCGCCGACGGGGTGCACAGCCCGACCCGGGCGGCGTACGCGGAGGTGTTCGGACCGTCGGTCGAGGAGCACCGCTGTCGTTACATCTGGCTCGCCGCCGACTTCGCCTTCGACTCCTTCCGCTTCGAGATCGTCGAGACCGAACACGGCGTGATGCAGCTGCACGGCTACCCGTACGCGGCCGACGCCTCCACCGTCATCGTCGAGATGCGCGAAGAGGTGTGGCGGGCGGCCGGTTTCGCGGACCTCGACGAGCAGGAGTCCGTCGAGGCCTGCGGCAAGATCTTCACCGACGCGCTCGGCGGGCGGCAGCTGCGGTCCAACAAGTCGATGTGGACCACCTTCCGCACGGTGGTCAACGACCGCTGGTCCCACGGCAATCTGGTCCTCCTCGGCGACGCCGCGCACACCGCCCACTTCTCCATCGGGTCCGGCACCAAGCTCGCCGTCGAGGACGCGCTCGCGCTGGCCGCCTGCCTGGAGGAGCGGCCCACTCTCGACGAGGCACTCGCCGCGTACGAGGAGGAGCGGCGCCCTGTCGTCGCGTCCACCCAGCGGGCCGCACGGGCCAGCCTGGAGTGGTTCGAGAACCTGGGGCTGTATCTCCACCAGCCCGCCCGCCAGTTCGCCTTCAACCTCCTCACCCGCAGCCGCCGTGTCACGCACGACAACCTGCGGCTGCGCGACGCGCACTTCACGGCGGAGGTCGAGCGCGAGTTCGGCTGCCCGCCCGGCACACCGCCGATGTTCACCCCGTTCCGGCTGCGCGGTCTGACCCTGCGCAACCGGGTCGTGGTCTCACCGATGGACATGTACGCGGCCGTGGACGGCGTCCCCGGCGACTTCCACCTCGTCCACCTGGGCGCACGGGCGCTCGGCGGCGCGGGCCTGGTGATGACCGAGATGGTGTGCGTGAGCGCCGAGGGCCGCATCACACCCGGCTGTACGGGCCTCTACTCACACCGGCAGGCCGATTCCTGGCGTCGGATCATCCGTTTCGTGCACGACCAGGCACCCGGCACCGCGATCGGCGTCCAGCTCGGCCACTCCGGCCGAAAGGGCTCCACGAAGCTGATGTGGGAGGGCATCGACGAGCCCCTGGAGGAGGGCAACTGGCCGCTGGTGGCCGCCTCCCCCGTCCCGTACGGACCGCGCAGCCAGACCCCCCGGCAGCTGTCCCGCGCACAACTCACCGACATTCGGGAGCAGTTCGCCGCATCCGCATGGCGTGCCGCCCGCTGTGGCTTCGACCTCCTCGAACTGCACTGCGCCCACGGCTACCTGCTCTCCGGCTTCCTCTCACCGCTCACCAACCGGCGCACCGACGCCTACGGCGGCTCGCTGGAACGCAGACTGCGCTTCCCGCTGGAGGTCTTCGACGCCGTACGGGCCGTGTGGCCGGAGGAGCGGCCCATGACCGTCCGCATCTCCGCCACCGACTGGGCCGAGGGCGGCAACACCGGGGACGAGGGCGTGGCGATCGCCCGGGCCTTCGCCGCGCACGGCGCCGACGCGGTCGATGTGTCGACCGGGCAGGTGGTCGCCGACGAACAGCCCGAGTACGGCCGCTCGTACCAGACCCCGTTCGCCGACCGGATCCGCCACGAGACCGGCCTCCCCGTGATCGCCGTCGGCGCGATCTCCTCCTGGGACGACGTCAACTCCCTGATCCTGGCCGGGCGTACGGACCTGTGCGCACTCGCCCGGCCGCATCTCTACGACCCGCACTGGACGCTGCACGCGGCGGCCGAGCAGGGGTACGAGGGTCCGGGCGTCACCTGGCCCAAGCCCTACCGAGCGGGCAGCCGCCGCCCGCAGACCGGACGCACCGACGCCCCCAAGCCCCGGCTCTCACTGGGGACTTGAGGGCGGCCGAAGGTCGGTCCTTGGTGTCTTAGGCGTCCTAGGCGTCCTAGGCGTCCTAGGCGTCCTAGGCGTCTTAGGCGTCTTAGGCGTCCTGGGCGGAGAGGTCGGCCATGCCCGCCGTCAGTGTCGAGCCGTCCGCCGGGTCGACGAGGAGGAACGCGCCGGTGCGGCGTACGTCCGCGTAGTCGTCGAGCGCGAGCGGCTTGGCGGTGCGCAGGGTGATCCGGCCGAGGTCGTTCGCGGTCAACTCGCCCACCCCGCCGAGGTCCTTGACGATCGCCTTCACGGTTCGCGTCGTGTGCTTGACCAGCACCCGGTCGCCGACCCTGAGGGCCCGGTCGGCCAGGTGGCAGACGGCCGCCCGGACGTCGTGTGTGAGCGCGGGCGCGTCCGGTCCGGCGGTGATCATGTCGCCGCGTGAGACATCGCGCTGGTCGGCCAGGCGCAGGGTCAACGACTGCGGGGCGTACGCGAGGCCGGTGTCCCTGCCGAGCACGTCGATGCCGACGATCTCGGAGGTCTCTCCGGAGGGGTGGACGGTGACCCGGTCCCCGACCCGCAGCGTTCCGGACACCAACTGGCCCGCGTAGTGGCGCACTTCGCCGTGCCGGATCACGTACTGGACCGGGAAGCGTGCCGGAGCGGACGTGGGCTCGGAACCCACCGGCACCGTCTCCAGGAACTCCAGGAGCGCCGGACCCTCGTACCAGTCCATGTGCGCCGAACGCTCCACCACGTTGTCCCCGCACAGCGCCGAGACCGGGATCGGTGTGAAGCCGGGCAGGTCCAGCTCGGCGGCGTGGCCCGCGAAGTCCTCGACGATCCGCTCGAAGTCCTTCTGCTCGTAGCCGACGAGGTCCATCTTGTTGACGGCGAGGACCACGTGCGGGACGCGCAGCAGCGCGGCGACGGCGGCGTGGCGGTGGGTCTGCTCGACCACCCCGTGCCGCGCGTCGACCAGGATGATCGCCAGGTCGGCCGTGGAGGCGCCGGTGACCATGTTCCGGGTGTACTGCACGTGCCCGGGGGTGTCGGCGAGGATGAACCGGCGGCGCGCGGTGGCGAAGTAGCGGTAGGCGACGTCGATGGTGATGCCCTGTTCGCGCTCGGCGCGCAGGCCGTCGGTGAGGAGGGCGAGGTCGGGGGTGTCCTG
>NZ_JBIBKX010000041.1:0-25698 GCF_042959425.1 Streptomyces sp. NPDC007896
CGATCTCGCCGAGCCAGCCTTCCCGGTCGGCCTCAGCGATCCGGTCGAGTAGGTTGTCGCGGATCTCCACGAGCCGGCCGCGCTGGGCAGGGTCGGGGCGCAGGAGGGAGCAGCGGACGCAGGCTTAACCGAACTGATCTTGGTCGGTCTGCTGGGGCGCAATGCTCACCGGAAGTTACTGGAAAGAATCTTGCTGCGGCAGTTTCTTCGGGCGTGTCTCCGCTGGCGAGAGGTGTCGGAAGGCGACGGCTCGATGCGGGCCGTCAGCGGAACGGTTGGAAGAAGGCGCGGATGTCGGCGGTGAACAGGCCGGGTTCTTCCATTGCGGCGAAGTGGCCGCCGCGGTCGAACTCCGACCAGTGGACGATGTTGTGGTCCCGTTCTGCGAGTTGTCGGACGGGGCGGGCCAGGTCGGCCGCGAACACCGCCACGCCGGTCGGTGTTTCCAGCGGTTCAGCGCGTGGTGGGTGGGAAGGGTGGAAGGCTTCCCAGTAGTGGCGGGCGGATGATCCTGCGGTGGCGGTGAGCCAATAGAGCATGACGTTGGTCAGGAGCCGGTCGCGAGTGACGGCGTCCTCGGGAACGTCGATGCAGTCGGTCCACTCCTTGAACTTCTCAGCGATCCAGGCGAGCTGTCCGACCGGGGAATCGGTGAGTGCGTAGGCCAGGGTCTGTGGCCGGGTGCCCTGGATCTTCGCGTAGCCCGACATCTCGGGCTCCGACCTGGTCAGCAGGTCGAGCCGCGCTTGGTCGTCGGGGGTGAGTTCGGCTGCTTCGGCCGGGTCGCTGGGAGGGGGCGTCAGGAGGGTGTTGAGGTGGATAGCCACGACATGGTCGGTGTCGATGGCGGCCAGTTCCCGGGTGATCGCGTGTCCCCAGTCGCCGCCTTGTGCGCCGTAGCGGTGGTAGCCCAGGCGCTGCATCAGCTCGGCCCATGCCTTGGCGACACGGTGCACGTCCCAGCCGCCGTCGTGGGTCGGTCCGGACAGCCCGTATCCCGGGATGGTGGGAATGACCAGGTGGAAGGCGTCGGCCGGGTCGCCGCCGTGGGAGCGGGGGTCGGTCAGGGGGCCGATGACGTCGAGGAACTCCACGATGGATCCGGGCCAGCCGTGGGTGATCAGCAGCGGCAGCGCGTCATTCTGTGCGGATCAGGAAATCGCCGTTGCGTCGTAGAGGTAGTCGGTGGTCTTGGTGCCTTCGGTGAGGCGGGTGAGTTCTCCTTCGATGTCCCAGGTGAGGCTCTGTGCAGTGCCGGTGGGGTCGTAACGCTTGGTGGTGTTGCCCTGCTCGTCGTAGGTGTACGACTTCGCCGTGCCGCCGTTGACCGTGAGTGAGGTCAGGGTATGGGGCTGGCCGGACTTCGGCTACGACTTCGCATGGTGCTACCCGAAGGACCCCGAGCTGGTCGAGCAGACCGTTCGCGAATGGGACGCCGACACGCAGGACGAGCCGACCGGCTGGCACAAGCGGTCCACCCGCGAAATTCGGCAGGCCCCGCGCCGCGATGAACAGCCGACCACGCAAAACGCTCGACTGGGAAACCCCAGCCGAGCGCCTGCATAAACTACTCGCAGCCTGATCAACACGACCACGTGTTGCAACGACCCTGGAATCCGCCGCGTACCTGACGGGGCTTCATTTTTGTTGACGCTAACGGATCTTCCGCTTACCCATCCACCTCATCGCCTGTCACTCTGCAAAAACAGGATTAAGGCACACCGAAGCCAGATCGCCGTTGTCGATGCCCAAGACAGTTCCGCTGGCGATTTGGACGAACTTAGCGTCGCTGGCGGGGGCGCGTCGAATCTTATGAGGCTCTGTCAGCTATCTCGCGCAGAAGATCTTTGTACTCCGCGTGACCTCGCACATAGCGGCAATTCCCGCTCTTCGAGTCGACGACGACTCCGGGACTGCCACCGAACCTTGGTCTTCCATTCGGAGCCGGTGGATTCACGGCGATCTGGAACACGTAGAGACCAGACTCCGAAATTCCTTGAAAGAGAAATCCCCATTGCAATCCATCGTTTCCGGGAAGATTGCGGGATCCGAATTCTTGTGCAGCCAGTGTGGCGGCCTCCAGTGTGATCACCGCGCACCACCCCCCGTGTGCATAAATTCCCAATGATCCCAATCTAGGTCGGCGTATCCGCCTGCTTGTCCGTCAAGGAATTTCACGTTCCCTCCATGGTTCACTGCGTTGAAGAAGTGGCCTATGTCCGAACCCTCCTGCCAGGTGAAGATAACCCCTCTCGCTCCGTCGCCTGCCTTGGTCAGCTCTTTCGCGACCCCAGCCGCACCGCCCTCCTGATATTTGAACGTACTTCCGAAGTGACCTTCCAGCGCCTCGGGGGCCAGGACGCCACTATCCCATGCTTTCATAGGCTTACCCGCGAGCGTACTGTCGGTCGCGATGGCGCATGCTCCACAATTGTACCAATTCTTGGGTGCACCATGTTCTGCCGCATTGACGAACTTGAGGGACCCACCCACTGCGGCCCCGCCGCTTTCGCCTATCGAAAATTCTCCACCGATGGCCAGCGTGCCCGCCAGGAAACTGCTGTTCCTCCCCGACTCGTAGAGACTCGAGTCAGTATCCGCTCCCGCCCAAGCCGCCAATTTATCGGTTGCTTCGGGGTGATAATGGCAGAAATCTGAGATGATCCAGCAAGGCGGATTTATAAGGTCGGTTGCCGCCATCATGCCGTCGGCGAAGCCGGCCACATGACTCAGGATGTTTGTGAGACCGAACTTCTTCACAGGGACCGGTTCTGGGCCCTTTTTAAAGGTGATCTTGACCGTCGTGCTGTTCTGGGTCTGGGTGACTACCGCGGTCAAGGTGCCGGATTGGCCGTTTTGTGTGCCCGCGCCCGTGTAGGTCTTGGTGTAGCCCCAGTCCCAGCCGTTCCTGCTCTTGGTCCAGGTTTCGGTGCCACCGTTGCAGGAGCTCGAGGCGCCACCACACATGCCGTCGGGGCGGAGTCCGGTGGGGTCGGCGAGGGTGACGGGGGTGTTGTTGGCGTAGGCGTAGCCGTTGAGGGATTCGTGGTCGTCGGGGGCGAGGACGGGGTCGACGGAGAGGAAGCGTCCGGTGGCTGGGTCGTACTCGCGGGCGCCGATGTGGGTGAGGCCGGTGTCGGCGTCGGTGGGCTTGCCGAGGAAGCCCTTGTCGTCGGGCCAGGCCGGCGGTGTCGCGCCGCGGCTTTCGCCGAAGGGCTTGGTGTAGCGGCGGGTGACGGCTTGGGTGGTGGCGTCGACCGTCATCGAGGCGGTGCCGTGGTGGTCGTCGACCATCCAGTTCAGGCTGGTCTCGGTGCGGACGGCGGTGGCGTCGCCGGCCGCGTAATAGCGCTGGGCGCTGAACTTCTTGGCGGCGGTGTCGTAGTGGAGTTCCTGGCCGGCCAGGTAGAGGACGGTCTGGTCGGGGCCGCGGCGGATCAGGAGATCGCCGCCTGCGTCGTAGAGGTAGTCGGTGGTCTTGGTGTCTTCGGTGAGGCGGGTGAGTTCTCCTTCGATGTCCCAGGTGAGGCTCTGTGCGGTGCCGGTGGGGTCGTAACGCTTGGTGGTGTTGCCCTGCTCGTCGTAGGTGTACGACTTCGCCGTGCCGCCGTTGACCGTGAGTGAGGTCATGGTGTGGGGCTGGCCGGCGCCGTTGGCGTTCACGGTGGGGTAGCCGTAGGCGGTGGTCGTGTTACCTGTGGTCTTGTGCTCGGTCTGGGTGTCGCGCAGGCCGCCGGGCTTGTAGGTCCAGCTGGTCCAGTACGAGGCCGGTCCTCCGAGCGCGGATGCCGAGCGTGTGGTGGCGCAGTCGTTGGAGGATGGGGTCCAGGCTTCGGTGAGGCGGCGGTAGCCGTCGTAGGCGAAGCACTGGGTGTCCTTGCCGCCCGCGTTGTCCGTGACCGACTTGACGTTGCCGGTGGTGTCGTAGGCGTAGTCGACGTCGTTGGTGTAGCCGGTGTTGGTCTGGTCGACGGTGTGGGTGTTGGTCAGGCGGCGGGTGCCGTCCTCGTAGCGGTTGAGGATTTGGAGCTGCTTGGCACCGGTGGAGGTGCCCAGGCGGGTCTCCTCGATCTCGCCGTACGGGGAGTAGCCGATGTTCTGGACGTAGCCGGTCATGCCTTGGGAGCCGGTGAGCATGCCGAGGTCGTTGTAGCTGTTGGCGACGGTCTCGGCGGGCAGGCCGGCCACCGCGGGCAGCGACGTGGACTGGACGGTGCCGTCGATGTTGTAGGCGGTGGAGGTGGTGAAGGTCTGCGGCGCGCCGGCGGTGACCAAGGGGTCGCTGGCGGCGATGACGGTCTTGGTGCCCTTGAGGCGGCCGAGGCTGTCGTAGCCGGTGACGACCTGGGAGTAGATCTTGCCGGTGGTGCCGCCGACGTAGCGGATGGCCGCGGTCGGCTGTCCCTTGGCGAGGGAGTCGTAGGTGTACTTGGTCAGCTGGTGGGCGTTGTCCTTCGTGCCGTCCCAGGTGCCGATCTTTCGGCCGAGCTCGTCGTAGTCGGTGGTCAGGGTGCGGGTGACCTGGTTGAGGGTTGTCGTGGTAGTCAGCGGCTGGTCCGCGTCGTTGTAGGTGGTGGTGACGGTGCCCTTGTCGGGGTCGGTGGAGGTGGTCTTGCGGCCGCGCAGGTCGTAGCCGTACGACCAGAGGGCGTTGTCCGGGCCCGTCATCTTCGTCAGCCGGCCGGCGGGGTCGTACTCGAAGAGAGTGCGGGTGTAGTCGTTGCCGGTCGGGACGGGGCCGCCGTACTCACGGCGCTCGACGAGCCTGCCTCGGGCGTCGGTGATGCTCAGGGTGCCGGTGCCGCCCGCGGCGGCGGTGACGGCGGTACGGTCGCCCTGCTCGTCGGTCTTGGTGCGCCACTTCTCCTGGTCGTACACCCGGAAGATCGAGTCCGTGGCCCGGCCGGCGCCGTCGTAGACCGTTTCGGTGGAGGCGGGGACGGAACCGGGGAAGGTGTTGGCCAGAGTGCCCGAAGGTGCGACGTTGTCGTGGACCTGGCTGTTGGTCATGTAGGCCAGGCCGCGGTCGTCGTAGAGGGTCTCGGAGATCACCCGGCCGCCGTTCGGCGCGGGGACCTGCTTCTGGCGGGACCGCAGCAGGCCGTCGAAGATCTCGTAGGAGCTGTTGTAGGTCTTGCCGTCGGCCTTGAGGGCGTCGGTGCGGACCCAGGTCTCCTTGTCGTTGTTGATGCTGTAGGTGTAGACGATGCTGGCGGCGTCATTGAGCGTGCGGGAGCGGTCCGGCTTCCAGACCGACCGCAGGCGGCCGAGCGCGTCCAGGGACCACTCGGTGACGTTGCCGTTGGCGTCGGTGGTCTTGGTGGCCGCACCCCAGGCCGGGTCCACCTCGGTGGTGGAGCTGTAGAGCTTGGGGTCGGTGGTGGTCTTGGACGTCAGCGGGCCGTAGCCGGTGTCGTCAGGGACGTAGGTGGTCCTGGCCGTCTTGTTGAGGGCGTTGGTCTCCGTGAGCGGACGCCCCAGCTTGTCGTAGGTGGAGGCGGAGACCTGCTGGTAGACGGGGGTCTTGTCCACCGGGTTGTAGCTGGCGACACGGTAGGAGGCGGTGATGTCGCCCTTGGTGGGCGCCACGCCGGCCGCCTGGCCGTCGTAGGCCGCGGTGAAGTCGGAGACGACCTTGTCGGGAACCACCGGCGCGGTCGCACAGGGGACGGAGTAGACCTCGGTGCGGCTGACCTTGGCCACCAGCCAGTCCGTCGTGTTGCGGGCGTACGTGGTCCGCGTGCAGGTCTCGTCGCCGGTCTTGGCGGCGTCCCCGCTGTCCTCGACGGTCATCGGCATGCCGTACGTGGTGTCGTACGTGGTCGTCTGCTTGACCGTGCGGGTGCCGGTGGAGGTCTTGGTCCGGGTGGCGCTTTCGGCTGGCTGGACGATCCAGGAGTCGGTGGTGCCCCAGCTGTAGGTGTGGTTTCCGTTCTTGTGGGACCAGGGGGTGTTGATGGTGCCGCTGACTTCGTCGGTGCCGTTGTAGGCGATGGTCTCGCGGACGAAGCCGGCGTACTGGCGGGAGTCGTCGATGGCGGTGCCGGTGGAGTCGGTGACCGTCGCCACCCGGGCGGTGCCGTCGAGTTCCTTCTCGCCGTTCAGGCCGCGCATGTAGAGAGTGGACTTCTTGGAGCGCGGGCCCTCGGAATCGCCGGAGGTCTCCACGACCTTGCCGTAGCCGCGCCACTGCGACCAGGTGCGGTTCGAGGTCTTGGTCAGGCCCTCGTCGTCGGCGTAGGCCCAGCCGGCGCCGCCCTGGTAGTCGTAGTACGTCTCGCCGGTGTCGCCGTGGCCGTAGGGGTCGTCCTGGAAGACGGAGGTGACCACGTACTTGTGGAACCAGTCGGTGACCGGGGTCGCGCCGGACTGGGACCACTTGACCGGGAAGCAGCGGCGGCTGTTCTTGTCGATGTCCGCCGGCATGCTCGAGCCCCAGATGCAGTCGGGGTCGGAGTAGTTGGCGGTGAGGGTCGAGCCGGTCTCGGACTTGATGGTACGCACGCGCCACTTGATGTAGCGCAGGGTGTCCGGGCCGCTGCCCTCGACGTGGTTGGACAGCTGAATGCCGCCGAAGACGACCGGCGGCATGACGGCCGCGGTGGTGTTGGCCTTGCCGGTGTTCTGGATGGACTTCAGCCACAGACTCGCCGAGGAGGCATCACCCGTGTCGGGGAAATCCTGCTCCAGGTGCCACGTGTCCACATCCCGGCGGGTGGTGCCGGTGCCGGTCCACACCGAGGTGGTGACGTCGGCCAGGCGCTTGCGGGTGAAGAAGGCCGGGCCGATCTGGGTGGTGCACTTGGTGCTGGCCGCACAGATCATGTCGAAGGGCACGTCGGGCCAGTTGGCCTTGGTGTCCTTGGTGTCCTTGGTGTCCTTGGTCAGGCTGGAGCAGCCGCCCGAGGTGACGCAGCGCTCGGCGTAGGTGAAACTGACCTGCTGGGCGGCGGGCTTGGAGTAGATCAGGTCGCTGCGCAGGCCGTAGTCGATGCGGTCGAGGTAGCCGCCCCGGGTGTAGCCGGTGCCGTTGACGGTGGTGTCGGCGTTCTTGGAGTAGTAGTTCGTCTCCGGGGTGTACCAGTACGTGGAGGCGTTGCCGTGGGTGTCCACGACGTAGTCCAGGTTCCAGCGCCATGCCTGGTTGCAGGAGGAGTCGGCGAAGCCGGTGGACTTGTAGCAGGGCTCTCCGGAGTCGTCGCCGAAGACCGGGACGGTCCACACAGAGTTGGTGACCGGATCGTCGTCGGTAGTGGAGGTGGTGCCCTTGTCGCTCCAGCCGGGCAGCCGCTGCTTGCCGAAGAAGTACTGCAGACCGGAGGTGTCCGTGACCTTCCAGTACTCGGTGTTGTCGTCGCCGTTGCCGGTGGCACCGGTGAGGTGCTCGACGCGGGTGCCGTCGTCGTTCTTCAGCTTCCAGGTACCGCCGGAGGCCTGGGACAGGGCGGCGGTGTCGCAGGCCGCTTTGTCGGTGCAGGTGTTGACCAGCTCGACGGCTTTGCCGTTGAGGACCAGGGTGGCGTTGGCGTACTTCCAGCACAGGTCGCCCTTGCCGGACTGGCCGTCGTCCTTGCAGGAGGCGTACTTGCGCTCGATGTAGGACTCGGTGAGCGAGAAGCCTTCGCCGATCACGGAGGTCTGGTTGTTCTCCCCGGCCGTGCGGCCGTCCACCGAGGCGGAGTTGTAGGAGATGGACAGGTTCGGGGACGGGCCGGCGGTCGCCGGGGGAACTCGCAGCGGGTAGTTCCAGGTGAAGTCACCCGTGCTGCCGCCGGCCTCCCAGGTCGCGGTCGGGGACAGCGAGGTGGCGCCGTAGTCGCTTCCGCCGCCTGAACTCGCGGCGGCCGCCGCCAGCAGCACCGGGGTGCCGGTGGTGAGGGTGCGGGCAGAGAGTGTGCCGGTCAGGGTCTGGGACTGCGCGTCGTTGTCCGCGCCCGCCACCGGGGTCTGGGTGCGGCAGGAGCTCTTCTCCGGGGTGGTCAGCGCACACGCCGGGAGTGTCACCAGGCGCAGACGGGGGCCGAAGTTGCCGCCGTAGACGTCGTTGAAGGAGGAGTAGTCCAGGGAGAGGCGGAGCTTGTCGGTGTCACCGGCGGAGTGTCCGGAGGCGGCTTCCGCCAGGTCGACGGTGAGCAGGACGCCGTTGACGCCCGCCTTCTTCGCGGCCGATTGGGCGTGGACGCTGAGCGCCACCTTCTCGGCCGGACCGGTGGCCTTGGCGGCCGTCTTCTTCGCCGTCCTGGGTGCCGGGGCGGCGGGCTCCTGGGCCAGCTCCACGCCGAGCCCGCCGACGTTGACAGCGGCCTCGCCGGTCGCCGCGACCTCGGCGGTGGCCTTGCCGGCCTTCGGCCACGCGCTCTTCTTCAGCCGCTCACGGGTCTCACGGGAGGCGGAGGCGGCCTTGTCCTTCGGGGCCTTGGACGTGCTGGGCTTGAGCACGCCCACCTTGTCGATCTTCGCGTCGGGTCGGTCCTCCAACTTCTTGCGGGCCGCGGCGGACTGGGCCTGGGCAGTGAAGTCGTAGCCGGAAGGAACCACGACTTGTGGAAGGAGGGTTAAAGAGACGACCAGTGCGCCACGGCCGAGCCAGCGGCGTATGACCGCCCCTGGCAAGCGTGGGCGGAAGGGGGATGAAGACACAGTGATTTCCCGGTTCTCGGATAGGGGCAGGAGGCGCTCGGGCGGCGTAGGCGCCTGAGAACGCCGGATCTTGAGGGCGCGTCAGCGGAAGCGCGCCAAGTGTTCCGAGCACACGGGACAGGGCGGGCATGAAGGTAGGCCCGCCCTGTCCCGTTCCGCTGCTACTGCTGCTGCTCGGTGTTGTACCGGTTGGCGATCGTGTCGGTGGAGGTGGCTCCGGCCCAGACCCGGACGCTGTCGATCGATCCGGGGAAGTAGCGCGTGGCAGCGCCGTTGATCTTCGCCCGGCCGATCTCGAACGCTCCGCCGCCCTGCCAGGCGGCTGGGTACGACACGCCGTCCTCGTCGCCCATCAGCGCGCTGTTCACGTAGAGCTTGAGCGCGCCGAGCTTGGAGGTGTCGTCGGAGTCGGCTGCCGCCTGGGCGTCGTAGACGACCGTCAGCATGACCGGTACGCCCAGTTGGGCCGTGGTGAAGGCGGTGGACTCGCTCTCGGTCCAGACCGCCCCGGTGCCGTCCTTGTCGGGACGGCCGAACGTCCACCGGCCCTGGGTGCTGCCGGCCGGCTGCTCGTACCAGACACCCCAGGAGGACTGGCTCGTCCCCGACTGGCCCAAGACTTGCACCGAATACGACTTACTGGTGTCGGCGAGCTTGGCGGGGTCAAGCGTGACCCAGGCGGTCGCGGTGAACGAACCGGAGTCGTCGACGACCGGGCCGGTGGCGGTGGCATACGCGCTGGTGCCGTTCAGGGTCATCGTCTGCTTGGTCGTGACCTCTTCGCCGATGTCCGGGTCGCCGACGGTGTACTGGGTGAGCGCGGCCCCGTTGAGCGTCAGGTTCCGGCTGAAGCCGCTGGTGTCCTTGACCGTGGTGCCGGTCGCGTTCGCCATGTCCGTGGCATCCCACTTGGCGACGATCGCCGGGACGGGGTCGCCGGCGGTGCCGTCGCTGAGATCCTCGTCCTCCAGCCAGGCCTCGTGGGCGACCTCGGTGTCCGCGAGCGCGCGGGACCAGACCTTCACCTCGTCGATGGTTCCGGAGAAGTACTCCTTGCCGGTCGCGGCGTGCCACAGCCGTCCGACCTGAAGGTTGCCGGACGCCTTCCACGGGGTGGTGAACGGCACCGGATTGCCCTGCGGGACGCCGTTGACGTAGAGCTGGAGAGTCTGCCCGGCCGCGTCGTAGACGCCCGCCAGGTGGGTCCAGGCGTTCAGGACGGGGGGCTTGGTGCCGACCGAGCGGGTGATCGCCGGGTCGGTGACGTCCGTCTGGTGGCGGTTGAAGATCCAGGCGTTGTAGGCCGTGGAGTAGTACAGCTGGAACCCGGAGGCGTTCGTGCCCGCCTGGGACAGGACGGTGTAGTTGACGTCCTTCTTCGTCAGACGCGCCCAGGCCGAGACGGTGAAGGACTTGGTGGTGTCCAGGACCGCACCGGAGGTGGAGAGGTAGGCGCTCGTGCCGTTGAGCTTCGCCGCACCGGCGCCGCTGCGGGACAGGGTGTCCCAGGTGGCCCCCGAGGAGGTCAGCGGGTGCTGGGTGGCGGTGGTGGCGTCGGTGAGGGCGTTGTCCAGGTGCCAGATCCCCGAGGGCGTTTCGGCGCCCTTCACCAGGAAGCTGTAGTAGCCGGTGCGCGAGCTGTGTCCTGCCGCGTCGTAGCCCCAGACCTGGACGGTGTTCTCACCGGCCTGGTTCGGCGGGATCGTCTGGGTGGTGGCCGTGCCCTTGGCGACAGTGATCGGGTTGGAGAGCGCGCCGCTGTTCAGCTTCCACTTGTAGCTGACGACGTCCGACTGGATGCCGGGCGTGGTGGGGTTGGTGTCCGCGGGGGTGAAGGTGAACCTGCCCGGTGTGCCCACCCCGCCCGCGGCCGGGTCGGTCTCGGCCGGCTGGTAGACGCCGTCCGCGCTGGTCACGATCGGAGGCGGTGGCGAGTCGGTGTCGACCCGGAAGTAACACCAGGACGACCAGGCCGAGTCCAGGACACCGGTGGCGCCCCGGTCCGTCTTGTAATACGCCTGCGTCTTGACCCGCATCCGGTAGTCCGTCTGCGCCGGCAGCGCGCTGGTGGACGCGTCGCGGGCGGCGTTGTCGGCCACCCAGGCACTGTCCGGCGAGGCCGCGTACCAGGCACGGCTGGAGCCGTCGGCCTTCCACACCTCGAACATGGCGCGCAGCTGGGCGTTGGCGCCGTCCGCCGACTGCACCGTGGCCAGCATCTTCGGCGTGGTGGCGCTGGTGGCGAAGGGCAGGGTGGAGGCGTTGCAGGCCCGTCCGGCGGTGCCCTGCTGCACGCCGTACGAGGTCGGCTTGTCCGGGTAGGACACGTAGGTCACCGACAGCTTCGCGTCGTTGCGGAACCGCGCCCAGGCGCCCGCGTCGGACTCATCGTGCGCGGTCAGCGAGAAGGTGATCTGCGGTGACTTGTTCGCGGCGTAGGACGCGAGCGTGGTCGTCAGGTTCTCATTCGTCTCTTTCAGGTTGTCGCTGAAGCGCACCCAGTTCGCCGGCTGCGACGGGCTGCACAGGCTGCCCCGCCCGTAGGCCACATTCTTGTCGCCCATCAGGTCCACCCCGGTAGGGCGGGACGACCAGGTGGTGCTGGAGGAGATGCCCTTGTCCACACGGCTCAGGTCGTACCAGTGCGGATCGCAGGTGAACGTCCAGAGCTGGTACACCTCCATCGTCGCGTCCAGGACCTTCTTGCCGTGGATCGACGAGAGCGGGTACTCGAAGTACATGCGCTGCGTATACGGGCTGTTGGAGCAGAGGTAGCCGGCGTAGTTGGAGCAGCGGCCCACGCCCTTGTCCCCGTCGAACTTCCAGTACTTGGTGCCGTTGGAGGCCAGGGCCGTCCAGTCGCCCAGCGCGATGCCCTTGGTCGGGGGGTCGATGTAGAGCGGGAAGACGGTGTCCTCGCCGTGGAGCAGGGCCGGATCGGGCGTGATCTCCAGAGTGGTTCCGTTGACCTTGAGCGGGAGCTCGGCTGCCGCATCACCGCTGCCGGGGCCCTCCGAAGGGGTCGGTTCACCCCCGGCGGCAGGTAGCGGGGTTGTCTCCGCCGCCGGCTCACCCTCGGTCTCAGCCTCTGCTGAAGAAGTGGTGTAGGCGAGTTGAGCGGTGACGTGGGCAGGCGAGCTGACGGTGGCCGGGGTGTCACCGGCCGAGTCCCACATCCGTCCTGCCGGGCTCTCGAAGACCGGGGTGCCGTTGTTGTCGCGTGCGACGAAGCCGCCGTCAGCTGTCGGGGCGATGTCCAGGCCGCTACCTGACACCGTCATCCTGATCGTCGCGAGCGCCGGGTTCTTTGCCGCCTCCGCGGTCTTGACCACGAGAACCGAGGTGTAGCCGGAGCTCAGCGCGGTCAGTTTCAGGTCCACGTCCGGGAGGATTCCGGCGTAGGTAGCGGTGTCGCCGTCGAGCCGGGGCTCGGGGAGCGCGGTGGGCCAGCCGAGCTGCAGCTTGTGCCCCTCGTCCGCCAGCGTGACTAGTCCGTCCCTGCTGCCGCCGCCCGAGAAGGTGAGCTCGGCCGTCGTGTTCTTCGCCCGCACAGAGCCGTCGGCCTCGCGCGCGAGGGTGGTGTCGATGGGGGCCCAGGTGCCGTCCTCCTTCCGGGCACGGACCGGAGCCGCGTTCATCTCCTGTGTGAAGGTGCCGTCCGGATTTGCGAAGACCTGGGACGACTCGGTGGTCGCTGCGTCCACGGCCACCCGCTCACCGGTCTTGGCCGCGAGAGCGCTCGCCTCCGACTCCGGGGTCCTGTCAGCCGCTACTGAGGCCGTCCCGTCATCGGCGAGTGCCGGAGTCGCCCCGGCCCCGATCACCGGAACCGCACCCCCCAGGAGCGTGACGGCTATCGCCCCACTCCGCACCGCCTGACGCCAGCCGTGCCACCGTTGTTGTAAAACCACGCCCCACCCGTTTTCTTAATATTTTTCTTATAAGAAACTGTGAGGATCATGTGTTACTTGATCATTTAGGTCAATGGTGTCGCATATCACCTTGACCAAATTCCACCTTGCCGGTAACGGGTGGGGCCACGGCCCCCTCCGAGCCCGTGACGTCCGCGAAGCCCTCGACCACGAACTGCTGCCTAAGGACATCGAAGGCGGGCGCCAAGCCGAAACGCCTGATCAAGCTCGACCCTCTTCTATGTCGTGTCATGGGGAGGACCGACGGCTGCACGGACGTGTCGGCGCGACGCAGACTCCTGCTCGCCGTGCCCGGATCATCCGCGAGACCGCCCGTGCGCCCACCTTGGCCGACAGCGCGTTTCGTTCGGAGCCGTTGATGTCGCGAGCGCTGGATCATGATGGTGGTTAAGGCGGCTCGCCGGGAAAGTGCAGGTGGGTGGCGCTGTCGTGCGCAATCGGTCACTTGGCAGCATCTAGTGATCCGCATCACAGGTTGCAAATGAGCGTGCAATTTCACGTTCGCGCAAATTGAGGTCGAAATCTTCGCATTTTGACAGAGATGCAGTTCGAGGCGGGTGGCGAAAGCGTTGTCCGGGGTGGCGCTCCCCTGGCGGTAAGCGATCGCGAATCCTATGGGATCCCCTCAGTAAGGCGGAAGTTACCTTCCGTTAAGAACCCATGCTGGGTGGCCTGCACGCTTCCCAGGAGCGATCCGCTTATCTGTTTCCCGGAGCAACGAGGCTCTAGGCGCCTACCTGTACCGGACTGGGGGACGGAGCGGTCCGGCGCCGCACCAGAAGAAGGACAGCAACCACTGTGAACTACGACGCAGTCAGCCTTGCGCTGGCCATCTCCGCCGCGGCGCGGTCGTTCGCGCCCGACGTGTGGTTCTTAGTGCGGCGCCTGCTCGGCGCCGGCGTACGGATCGGGGCCGCCACCCTGATCGACCAGCAGCCTCAGCCCTCGCCCTCCACCACGGCTTCACTGGACGAGGGAGGCCGTCGATGAACAGCCAGCCACCTGACCCTGCAGGACACACGATCGACGAAACCCCTGCCCAGATGCCCCGCGCCTTCCGGGAATTCCACGCCCGCTACGACCAGCCCTACTACGAGTACAGCCGCATCCATCTCGGCAACGACGCCGCCGCCCGCCGTCTCGTCGACGCGACCTTCGTCTACCTAGCCATCATCTGGCCGCACCTGGCGCAGCAGGAGAACCCCGGCGCCCACGCCTGGGCCCTGTTCAAGCAGCGTGTCGCCGGCGAACTCGCAGCCCAGGGCCGCACCCCCGCCACGGTCGAGACTCTGGCCTTCGCCCGCGCCATACACGCGGCCACCACGCCCCTGCTCGACTCCTTCCGAGCCGACTTCCGTGCCGCATACGGCATACCGACAGACGAACTCGAAGAAGCCATCGACTACGGCTACTCCGACACCAACATGTCGGACTACGAGGAAGACCACCTCGTGCCGCTGGAACTCGGCGGCGCGCCCCGCGACCCCGGCAACCTGTGGCCCGAGCCGCACTACGGCACGAAGACCGCCTCCACCAAAGACGGCACCGAGACGAAACTGAAGAACGCCGTCTGCAACGGCACCATCACCCTCTCCGCCGCCCGCAGCGCCATCAAGAACAACTGGACCACCGCACTCCAGGTCACCGGCATCGGCTGACCTCCAGTGAGGCCGCAGGCCGCGCCGCGTGACAGGACAGAGGGGACCGGCTGCACCCACGCGGCGCGGGAGCCCAGCAGCTCTGTCCCAGAAGCGCGGCGCAAGCGGCCAGGGTCCGCAGGAGGCCGCGCCCATCACCGTCACCCTCACCCGCCGACTCCCGCACCGCCCCGCGCGGCCGCTCCGGCTGCCGACGGCAGTCCGTCGGTGGCCGGAGGTTCCTCGCCCGAGGCCTGGGCCGGGCTGTGCACGACGCTGTACTCGCGGGCGAAGCGGTTGGCCTCCGCGGCGGAGCCGAGGACCTCGGGCTCGATTGGGTCCGAGGTCTGCGCTGGCCGCAACCATGGCGAAGGGCGTCCGCTGGCTCGTGTGTGACTACCAGCCCGGACGCCCTTTTTTTTGGCGGCACTGGACGTGTTCATCGACGACCGTGTGGCCCCACGTCGCCGAATCGGCCGACCCTGCTGACGGACAGGTCAGTCCCACTGCTCGTCCGCGAGGGAGCTGACCGGCTGCGGCTTGCCGATGACAGCCAGGGCGATGAAGAAGTTGATCTGGCCGATCGAGATGGTCAGGGTGGCCAGCGCCTTCTCGTCGTAGTGCTTCGCCACCTCGGCGTACAGCTCGTCGGAGACGCGCTCCTTGCCGTGCGGGGCGGGCTGGAGGGTGGCCTCCACCAAGGCGAGAGCGGCGCGCTCGGCGTCGGTGAAGTACGGGGCATCCTGCCAGGAGGAGACGGCGGTGATGCGCTCCGCGGACTCCCCGGCCTTGCGCAGGAAGCCGGTGTTCAGGATCGTCAGGTAGGTGTTGCCGACGATCTGCCCGGCGCGCAGGTGGACGAGGTTCATCGTGGTGCGCGCCACCGAGTGGTTACCCGTGGCCCGGAAGAGGGCGGCGCTGATGTCGTTCAGCTCGGGCACGAACTCGGCCGGGTTGGGCATCCGGGAGATGGAGGTGTTCGTCATGGCTGCTCTCCTTCGCTACGGCCTGGTTGGCGTCTTCACAGCGCTGACGGATCGGCGCACGCAGATGTGACAGGAATCCGGAAAAGTTCTCTCACGTGCTCCGGACCTGGTGACAACCCTGCCCTTCCCGGGCCACGCCTGGATTGGGTGAGCCCGATGTTTCTCAGTGGTCGTAGGGGTCAAGGATCGTTTGATCTTGGCGCCGGTGGTCCAGTTTGTGCCAGATGCCGGCCGCCAGGGCGAGGCGGCGTTGGCCAGCGCGGGCGAAGACGCCGGCCTGGGTTCTGCCGCCGTGTTGTTTTCGAGGCTGAGCTGGCCCTTGAGGGTGTCGAAGACGGCCTCGATCCACAGACGGACGCGGGCAAGTCGACCGTGCCGGATCGGTTCGTTCTTTCGGTCCGGCCGGACCAGATCCGTGACAACCTCCTGGCTCGCATCATCGAGGGCGAACGCGAAGGCTGGCTCGGTGAGCTGGAAGGACTCGAAGTCAGCCTTGCCAGAGCTCAGGACAAACTCGCCCAGCTGAACGCCGAACAGACCCGCCGCAGTATCGCCGCCCCTGGACCGCCTGGGACCGTTGCCCGTCGACGTCACCGCGCACCTGGACGCCGGCTACGACTCGGACAAGACCCGCACTGTGCTCTACGAACGCGGCCTGCACGGCCGCATCGCGCACAAAGGCGAGAAGGCGCCCATCCAGGCCAGTCAGCGTTGGCACGTGGAACGTACCCACGCCTGGCAGAACGCCTTCTACCGGCTCGCCCGCTGCTACGTGGCGCGCCACCGTCGTCGACGCATTCTTCGACCTCGCCGACTCAATCATCACCGTGCGCAGTCTCTTCCGGCGGGCACGGACGACTCACCGCTGGGACGAACGCCCGAGCCACCGACCATGACCGCACCCGTATCCGCGCCACCTCTAAATGTCGCGCACCGCGAGCAGTTCGACCGCTGCCCCAGACGACTCCAGCAGTGGTGCAGCAGCAGTGCGCTGGGGATCCGCCCGGTAGGCAGCGAGATCCTCACTGTTGGGAAAGGTTATGAGGTGGGCCTCGACCTGATCGTCCAGAGTGCGCAGTCGACGCTCAAGGCGCCCGCCATACTCGGCAAGGAGCGGCAGGACAGCGCTTTCATAGGCGTCAAAGGCGCCCAAGCCCCCTTCAGGTAGCCGCGCGAGCATCAAGTAGGTGACGGCCATGGCTCCTCATAGCGGTCTGTAAATAGTGATCTTCTGAGCCTAACTGGAGTACACGCCCTCAACACCGCCCGAGCGGCCGCCTATCCGCGCGACCTCTTACTCATCCCGAAGTCACCGTCGCCTGGGCGGATTCCGCCTATGGGGGAACCTCATCCACTGGTCCCACTCCTTCCTCGGCCTCACCCTCAAGACGGTGCCCCGCCGGAAAGACCAGGACGGATTCGCCGTCCTCGCCAAGCGGTGGCGAGTTGAACGGGCCATCTCGTCGATCATGAGAGCACGCAGAAACGTCCGTGCCTACGAGCGGCTCATCTCCCACAGCGAGGTCCACATCATGTGGACCTTCATCACCCTCATGGCGCGCCGTCTCACCCGGCCTCCCCGGCCGCCGCGTGCCGCACCGCACCCCGTCGAACCGGTGAAAACGGCCGACAAGCCCAAGCCCATACGCATCCGGATGCAGCCACAGACAATCCGGCTGGCCCCCAACGCCTTGCGCTGACCAGCGAGTGGGCGTGGCACATCCCATCCGTCAGTAGTCGGTGAGATCCACGATCACATCGCAGTGCGGATCGTCGGAAGGCAGATGCAAGTGCTCGTTGGCCAGGAACGCCGGGGATACCAGAGCGCCGATCAGACCAGGCCCCGTATTGCTGATCAGCACGTCTACACCATACGTGCGGTCCCGCTCGGGTGAACGGAAATAGAGGCGCATGCGGTCGTCGCCCGTGATGACCGCGCCGATGAACAGTGGTTTCCACGACACGTGCGTGGTGATAAAGGAGCGGGCGAGATCGAGCAGACGGCCGGTGGCTGCCTGCTCGACGCCTGGTTCAGGAGAGTTCACAGCTTGGCCCATGCCGGACACTTGTTCCCCGGTTGGTTGTGGCAGTACGCCGTGATGACGCCGATCTTCTGACCGCGACCGGCATCATAGCGGCCGTCCGTGGTCTTGCGCGTGTACTGCACGACCACCGTGAACTTCACCTGTCGTGGCCTGGGGACGCCTGTCTCGAATACGACCCCGTCGTACTCCAGGTGTCCGTGGTGATCGTCCCGGTCCACACGGCCGTGCAGGGCTACGTACAGGGTGGAGCATTTCTTGATGTTGTGACGGCCTGTGAAGTGATACCAGCCCAGCTCCGAGTTCCCGTAGCGGGTGACGATGTGCCTGCCCTCCGGGTCGTCTGTCTGGCACTTGACCCGTTGGTCCCACGGATGCGGCACCACGGGCATCGGAGCGGCACTGGCAGTCCCCGACATCAGCGAAGCGGCGAACGCCATGGCGGCAGCGAGCGTCGTGATCTTCTTCATGGAGAAGATCACATCATCAGCTCACCGATCAACAACAGGCACCTATTGGACAAAAAACCGGGTTACGGAAAGATCGCCTCCCGTCGTGATCACCCTGACCGTTGCTCAGCCCGTCTGATTGCCGCCTACCCCTTGGCTTGAAGTGACCGCACCTCACCATGGCCCACTCGCTACGGGACGTCACAGATCACCGGTTCTGACGCAGCTTCTCACCTTGTTCCTTAACCTCGGGCCCGGTCGAGCGGTCACTCCTTGGAGTGATCGCAGGGTATGAGGGCGGCCTTCCTCGTGATCCTGAACTCTGCGACGAGATCCAGGGGTTCACAAGGAAGGCCGTGGGGATGAGTGTGCTGCAACAGGTCAGCGAACGGGCCCGCCAGGGAGGTGACCTCGCCGTGGACAGGTGTGTCAGTGGATCAGCGGCAGGGTGCCGGCGAGGTCCCCATGGCTTTTGAGTCCTTCGCCGCGGCCACGTTCTTCGGCTCAAGTCCCAAGCGAAACTGCGGCTTTGGGCAAGGCTCGCCCATGCCCTGGTATGGAGAAGGTGCAGGTCACCATATGTTCACCGCCTGCGTCTACCCGCATAGATCCGGCTGGTGCTGTCATACCGTCAGCCGCCCGGAATCTCGCCTCCGGGCCAAATTCGGGAGACCCCCAAATGCGACCTCTGCGCCGCGTCACCGCCACCACCACCGCCCTCGGCATGGCCGCCGCAGGCCTCATCATCGCGGTGAGCGGCACCGCGCACGCCTCCGCCTGTTCCCAGTCATACCTGCCGCTGCCCGACTCGTCCTGCACGCCCGGCTCCTACAACCCCGACGTCACCCAGTCGAACATCCACAGCACCATCTGCGTGTCCGGCTGGACCGCCACCGTCCGGCCCTCCACGTCCTACACCAACCCGCTCAAAGCACAGGGCATCATCGACTACGGATAGTCCGACCCCCGTCCCAACCTGTTGAGCCGCTCCGCGAGCCCGGACATCGACCGGTCGTACCCCTGGCACCTCAGTTCCTGGACTCGCCGGACTGCGGGGTCGTCGAGCGGCTCACCGTTCGGGCCCACCCTGGACGGGACAGTCATGGGCTGCCCGAAATCCGGAACAAGCACTCTGATGCAGACACGCCTGGTCCGTCCGGGATCGTCGAGAAGCTCCTCCAAGCGGCCGTGAAGCACACCGAAGATCGTCTCCCCGGTGTAGCCGAGAAAGGTGATCTCCACCGTCCGGGCCCGGAAGGCCTCGTTCACGAATCGGCCCAACTCACGCGACCCCACCTGTGACCGCTCAGGCAGCCGAAGCGACGCGGCCAGGTCCTTCACCGCGTCGTACAGCACGTACGCCACCAGGCTGAGCAGCGCGCCACCCAGGAACGCCTTGCCCTGCAGGGCGTCTCCGAGCGGTGTGACGAACTGAGCAGCCAGCCCGACGACGAAGATTCCGAGGAGAAAGAACCGCGTCACCGCGGACTCGAAGCGTGTCAGATACCGCCTCATACGATGAGCCACGCCGGGCTCGGCCGACCCGCTCCCTGGCACGGACATGCGCAACCCCTCCCCCGTATCGAGCCGCCCGGCATCGCGTCATGTGCCTGCAGGGAACCCGGCCCGTCTCTTGCTGCCATGGTTCCCACTCAGCATTGGCCAGGCAAGATAGCCACCACGGGTCCGCCGGCCTGCTCAGTGATCTGCCGGGGCGCCTCCAGTGGCTCCGGAGCGCTGTCGCGCCAGGCCCGGGCAGCGGCCTGCGTGCGGGGGCGCGCCCCGAACACAGGCAGCGACTGATCGACACCTCTCACTCGGCAAGGCATTCCGTCCCCTTACGAGCCACATTTCGTCGGTTGTCCTCAGTAACGGCCCCGACCAGCCCATCACCGTCACCCTCGCCCGCTGACCCCCGCACCGCGCGCAGCTGCTCCGGTCGCCGACGGCCTGCCGTCGGCGACCGGAGGTCCCTCGTCCGAGGCCCGAGCCGGGCTGTGTACGACGCCGTACTCGCGGCCGAAACGGTTGGCCTCCGCGGCGGAACCCGTCATCCGGTGCAGCCACAACCCGTACGCCACGGACTCCATCTGTTCCTGTGTCAGATGCAGCCGCCACCGCTTGATCCCGTGATCACACGACGCCGTACGGACCTGCTCCGCCAGCCCGTCGACCGGCGGCACCTGGAGCCGGCCGGCGAGGCCGACGAACACGCGCAGCGCCGCCATCTGCGACGGGATCAGCTCCACCAGCTGCCGGTTCAGGCCCGCATTGCCAGGAGAGGGCTCAGCCCGGGGGCGGGACTGGCCGTAAGCGAGGGTGTCGTGGCCGCCGGGGGTCAGCCGGGCCGCCCACCGCACGGGCCGCCCCTCCAGAGCCGATAGCTCCGCGCGGTCTTCCCGGGAAGCAAGCTCCACCAGACCCTGGTTCTCCAGGGCGTTCACCTGCTGCTGGTGCGCCGGGAGGAGCTCCGTGTCCAGCGTCCAGCCGTGCCCGGCCGCCTGCCCGCGCTCGCACAGCGCCTCCAGCACCGACAGCGCCCTCTCCCAGTTCCTCATCCCGCTCCCCCAGCGTGTGCCCACGTACGCGTGCGCCGACCGTAGACGCCGACACCGGTCCGGACAGCGCCAAGGCGGGGAAGGCAAGCCCACCGGGTGACACCTCGCCCCCCGCCCCTAACCGTATGAAGCGCGTCATGCATGGCGTCCTGCTGTGGGCGCCACACACCGCTCAGCGTGCCGAGGGAGCGGCGCTGCCGCCAGGATGACCCGCACGGCAGCGTCGACCGGTCCGGGACGCAGCTCCACCGGGGGCGCAGTGCCGTTGGCGATCGACGACCAGTACCTCGACAGCGGTGACTTGCTGTCGCTCTGGCTCCTCACCCCGGCAACGCCGGAGACACGCCGACCCCACGAGCAGGTAGAAGTCACGGGTTGGGCGGCGAGAAATACGCAGATGCTGCGACAGGAGGACCGGACGCCAGCGCTTCTTCATACACCTCGTCCGTGAGCGACATGAAACGCACGACCCGGCGATCACCGTCAGCTACTGCGAATCCGCGCCAGTGCTCCCGGTTCTCGCGCCAGTGCCGACGCGCCACCTCGCCGCGAAAGTGCACCTCAAGCGTGACTCGCGATGCCTCGTACGTCATCCGACCCAGTCGAAAGTCCGTGAGCCACTTAAAGAGCGTTTTGTCCCGCCGAGGTTGTTTGGTTCGAGGTTCAGGTGTCGCGCCAGTTCGGGGTGGATTCGCGGGTGAGTCTGCGGCTCATGAGGTCGATCGTCGCGACGTGGATTATGGCTTCGGAACGGTGGGGGTGGGTTTCGTAGTCACGGGCCAGTCGGCGGTGATGCATCAGCCAGCCGAAGGTGCGCTCGACGACCCAGCGTCGCGGGATCACCTTGAATCCTTTGACGCCGGGGTCGCGTTGGACGACTTCGACGTCGATGCCGAGGCGGGCGCCGTGGTCGATGGCTTTGGTGCGGTAGCCGGTGTCGGCCCATGCTTTGGTCACGCGGGGGTTCGTGGCGGCGATGTGGGACATCAGGTGCATGCCGCCGGCGTTGTCGGAGACACTCGCTGCGGTGACCCAGACGGCCAGGAGCAGGCCGAGGGTGTCGACCCCGATGTGGCGCTTGCGGCCTGCGATTTTCTTGCCGGCGTCGATGCCCTGGCCGGTCGCGGGCACGTTCGCTGAGGTCTTCACGCTCTGCGCGTCCAGCACGCAGGCGGTTGGCTCGCCGTCGCGGCCTTCGGCTTCCCGGAGAAGGCGCCGCAGGAGGCCGTTGAGTTGGTCGAAGATGCCTTCTTTTTGCCAGGCGGCGAAGTAGCCGTGGACCGTTTCCCATGGCGGGAAGTCGTGGGGCAGGTAACGCCAGGCAATGCCGGTGCGGTCGACGTAGAGGATGGCGTCCATGAGGCGGCGCAGGTCATGCTCGGGCGGGCGACCGATGTCGAGACCCTTGCCTCTGCGCTCGGCCCGCCACGTGGTGAGGATGGGCTCGATCAGTTCCCAGCGCGCATCGGAGAGGTCACTGGGATACGGGCGGTGTCGCGTCATGTTTCGGTAGTACCGTCGAGCAGGCCGCCTCCCCAGGGCGCAAACGAGGTCAACCGGGGGCGCGTTGGGATCAGACAGGAGCAGAGGCAACGAAACGGTTCGCCGAACGACGACACGAATCCCTTGCCCCGCATTAGGCACGTCTGCCCCGAGAGCCCCATACCGGCTCGGTCTGCGAATCGACGCCAAACAACCCCGGGGGGATAAAACGCTCTTTTACTGACCGTTTCAGAATGAGCTGGACGTGGGATGCGAGGTCACTCTTAGAGGTGGCGCGGAAAGGGGTGCGGTCATGGTCGGCGGTTCGGGCGTTCGTCCCAGCGGTGAGTCATCCATGCTCGCCGGATCAGGCTGCGCACGGTGATGATCGTGTCGGTGAGGTCGAAGAATGCGTTGACGACGGGGGCGCGCCGCTCGTAGCAGCGGGCGAGCCGGTGGAAGGCGTTCTGCCATGCATGGGTGCGTTCGACGTGCCAGCGCTGACTGGCCTGGATGGGCGCCTTCTCGCCTTTGTGCGCGATGCGGCCGTGCAGGCCGCGTTCGTCGAGCATCGTGCGGGTCTTGTTCGAGTCGTAGCCGGCGTCCAGGTGGACGGTGACCTCGTCGGGCAACGGACCCAGGTCGTTCAGGCGGCCCAGGGTCGGGGCGAGCAGTGGGGAGTCATGGCAGTTGGCGCCGGCCAGAACACGACCCAGTGGAATGCCGTATCCGTCCGTCATGCCCGAGCGTTTCAGGCCCTGTTTGCCGCGGTCGACCGGGGAACGCCCGGCCACCTCACCGCCTCCTGGAGCTTTGGTGATGGAGCCGTCTACGGCGATCTGGTCGAGGACGAGACCGACGATCCGGTCGTAGGCGTCGAGCGCGATCTGCTTGAGTCGGGCGAAGACGCCCAGTCGTATCCATTCGTCGCGGCGGCTGCGGATCGTGGTGGCCGAGCAGGTTGTGTCGGCGATCGCCTCGTAAGAACAGCCGAAGCGCAGCAGTTGCAGCATCTTGTCGAAGATGATCCGGTCGCTGATGCGTCGGCGGTGGCAGCCAAGTGGATGGTCCGGGTGGTATTCCGGCCGCTCGGGCAGCAGGACCGCGAATTGGTCCCAGAGCGGCTCGGTCAGCCATGATGGAAGCGCAGGCACAGGTCTCCTCGGTGATCACAGAGCGTCAGCAACTCCATGATCAACGGGACCCGTGCCCGCTCGGCTACCTACCTTCCCAACCGCGCCTATCCGCGCGGCCGAACAGCGTTGTCGAGCTTACGGCTACTTGCGCCATCCACTGCCCTGCCCGCCGTTTCCGGCGCTTCAGTCGATCGTGTTCCCGACAGGCCCGGCGAACCAGGGTGGTCGAACTGACCACTCGACAACGCGCGTGTCGGCAATGGCTGAGGAACTCTTCCCACGGAGCCTCTGCGTACGGATGGCGAGAGCTTGGGCACTCAGATGCTGTTGGCGATGCGCTCGTGGTCCCGTTCGCCCTCGCGGGTCTGGATACCAGCGGCGAGCAGCTTGTGGGCGAGCTCGGTGACCTCATCGCCGAACGCCGCGAACAGGCCCTCGTTCTCAACGGCGTACGCCGCACGCGGAATGGGCTGCGCGACCGCGTCGACCGCAGCCTTCGTGATGGAGAGCACCTCCGGCCGGAGGCCGGCGATCCGTCGGGCGAGGGTGTCGACGAATGCATCGAGTTCTGCGGCGGGCAGGGCACGGTTGATCAGGCCGTACCGTTCCGCGAGCTCCGCGCCCACGAGTTCGGCGCCGAGGATGAGCTCCAGCGCGCGGGCCCTTCCTGCCAGGCGTGTCATGTTCACCGTGCCGCCGCCTCCGGGGAGGATCCCCATCAAGGACTCCGGCTGCCCCTGCCCCGACTTGCCGATCGCCGCGAATCGCATGTCCAGGTACATGAAGAACTCGTTGCCCGCGCCGCGCGCGAAGCCCGCCAGCTTGCCGATGGTGACCTGTGGCAGCGAGCGGACCTCCTCGCTCATCGCCTGGAGGATGTTCAGGCCTTCCGGGACGGTCGAGCCCGGCGCGGCCGCGATGGCAGCGCGAGTGGCTGCAGGCAGCGCGTCTGGGTCGGTGAGGTAGGCCATGTCACCGTGCGCAATGAAGAACTCCGGGTCAGCGCTCTCGAAGACAATGACGCGGACGTCGGCGTCGTCGCGCACACGCGCGACGAATGCCCGGAGTGACGGCAGGAGGACCGCGTCCATCAGATTGAGCGGCGGGTGATCGATTGTCACCGTCGCGACCCCGTCCGAGACGTCGATCGTCAGGGCGGGAAGGTCTTCGTAGCTCATGAGGTGGCTCCATTTCGCGGTAAGGGACGGCCCGTAATCGGGCCGCCGACTGGGAGCGTCGCGAATCTCAGCGTCGCGACTGACACTGAGTATCAGGTTAGAAACCTGTATCCGAAGAAGCAAACGAGTGTGTCGGAGTACACTCGTGCCCATGAGCGCAGCGCCAGTCGGTACCCGTGAGATCAGCCGCCACGCGGTGCGAGCAGAGCTGGCCCGCGTCGCGTTCAACCGGTTCTGCCTCACCGGCTTCAACCAGGTCACCTTTGCCGACCTCTCCGAAGCCGCCGGAGTGTCGCGGAGCACCTTCCTGCGCTACTTCGGCACCAAGGAAGACGTGGTCCTGTTCGTTTTCGACCCTGTCGGTGACGTCATCACTGACGCGCTCGATGCCGGCCGGGCCAACCAGGACGACTGGGACAGGCTGCGCAACGCCCTGGAGTCAGCCGTGACGTTCCTCGTGCGCGACGTCCAGGACCTCGTGACGATCCTCGGCCTCATCGAGCAGACCCCAGCCCTGTGCGCACGCCTCCGGGAGAAGCAGGCTGGATGGCGACCAGGGATCGTTGCCCGACTGCAGAAGACAACCTCCTCGACCGACGGGTCATCGGTCATCGCCAACGTTCGCGTAGCGGCGGCGCTCGAATGCTTGTGGATCGTCCTCGGGCAATGGAGTGCGAGCGACGGCGAAGAAGACCTCGGCAAACTGCTGGACGCTGCGTTCGCCGCCTTCTCGACCCCGGCATGCCAGCAGACGGACGCTCCGTTGTAAAGGGCCGAGGCGGCGGCTTCCTCGGCGGTGCCGAAGCGGCCGAAAGGAGTGGTCGATCCGGCGGCGGTGATCGCGTCGTCGGAGTCCAGCCCGGCCGCGAGTGCAGGAGTGGGGTGCCGATCCATCCAAAGCGGACGGTGTCCACCCGCAGCCGTGCGGGGCCGACGAGGCCCCCACAGTGCCTATCTGCGCGACCTCTTAGTCGTAAGAGCAGTCACAGGACTTCATCCCAGACATCGCCACCGTCAGCCCAGGTCGCCAGCCACCGTCGTAGTGAGGAAGTCGCATGACACAGGCCGTCGTGAGGGTCTTCACCAAAGGTGTAGCCGTCGGTGTCGTAGAGAAGCACCGGGTTGTCGACCGCGGTCAATGAGACATGCCACTCCATCGTGCAGCCGCCATAGGTGAGGAAAAGCCATGATGACGGCATGCCTTCAGACAGGTTGCGTTCGTGGACGCTGACCGCGCACGGCCAGTCGCGCAAGTGCCTCGGAGCCCGGTTGCCGTCGGTCAGGGAGGCAAGCCCGCCATCGGGTCCGAATCCTCCGTTGGCGACCTCGGTGTAGACACGCCGAAGCAGTTCGGGAAGGCGGCGTCCGATTCTGCGCTCTGCCTTCTCGACCTCGGACAGGGAGATTGGAGGGAACAGCGGCCCGCGAGGAGCGTCGGCGTAGTAGTCAGTCACCTCCTCGGCCCCAGTCTTGAGGTGGACCGTACCGTCACTGCAGTACGACACTATGTCGTCTCGATCCTGCTCCAACCTTGGCTTGCCATAACGCTCGACGATCCACGCGACAGGGACGTCCGCACGGTCGAATCGCAGGCCCGGATCCCATGCGCGAGCCTGCAGCGCTTTGATCAACGCGTCGTCGTCCGCTTCTTGCCTGGC
>NZ_JBIBKX010000042.1:0-23391 GCF_042959425.1 Streptomyces sp. NPDC007896
GGGAGCGCGGCTCGCCCACCCCAGCCCCCGAAAGTGCGCCACCACCCCGCTACCTGCCCGTATGCCCCGCTGACCGGCTTTTCAGACGCCCTCTAACGGAGTTGGCGTATCCGCCGTCGGCCCACACCAGGCTGACCGTGCGGCAGCCGCGAGCCGGGCCAGGACGGTGCGGCACCCCGCGCGGTCCTACACGGACGCGGAAGTGACCGCGACGACCAGCAGCAGGCCCATCGTGTCGACGATCACGTGCCTCTTCCGCCCTGTCGTTCGCTTCCCCGCATCGAATCAACTCGCCTCGCCGCCCTCGCTGGTCTTGATCGACTGGGCGTCGATCACGGCGGCCGACGGCTCAGGGTCGCGTCCGGCCCCGATCCGGAGCTGGCGGCGTAGCTCATCGTGGATGCGGTCCCAGCTGCCGTCCCGGCGCCACTTGGTGAACCAGCGGTGCGCCGCGTCCCAAGGCATCAGGTCGCGCGGGAGCATCCGCCACTGGCAGCCCGAGCGCAGTACGTAGAAGATCGAGTCGAGCACCAATCGGTCTCCGTACTTACGCACCCCGCCGCCTTTCCGCAGGTTACGCACGGGAAGGAGTGGCCGGATGACCTCCCACATCTCATCGGTCAGGCTGGACGGACAGCATGGACCGCTGACGGCCTCGGAGTTGTCACACTGGCACACACCACGTGATCATTCCGGGGCCGTCGCCGTGCCTGGAGAGCAGATCGCAACCGTCACTTGTCTCGCATAACCAGCCAGCCCGACACGCTTTGCGCCGCCGTCGAGGAAGCACGGTGGTCCCGTGGTGCCTCGGGCCCCACCACCGAGTGGGCAGACTCCGGCGACATCGGAGTCTGCCCGCACATTTCGTCTCCGCCGTTGGTCAGGAAGGAGTGGCACCATGGCGCACATGTTGAACTACAACCTCGCCGTCCCCGATGTAGATGACGCCGGTGTCCTGTCCGCGCTGGTGGCTGAGGGCGACGAGCTCGACGTCCTGGTCAGGGCAGTGGACGACTGGTCCATACCGACACCGGCACCGGGCTGGACGGTCGCCCACCAGATAGCCCACCTCGCGTGGGCGGACGCGAACGCACTCAGCGCCTTACGCACTCCGGACGCGTTCGGCGCCGAGCTCAGGCGGGCGGAAGCCGAAGGCAGCGGGTACGCAGACAAGGCCGCCGCCGCGGGAGCGGCCAAACCGCGGTCGGTACTCCTGGACGAGTGGCGGGCCGGTCGAGCGGAACTGGCGGCGGCACTGCGCGACACGCCATGGGACCACGCATACCCCTGGTACATGTCGAAGGTGACCCCGGCCCTGATGGCGCCCCTTCGTCTGATGGAAACCTGGGCACACGGGCAGGACGTCTTCGATGCTGTGGGCGTGGCGCACCGCCCGACGGATCGACTGCAGCACGTGGCGTCGCTGGGGGTGTTGGGACGGGCGCTGTCCTTCGCCGCCGTCGGACTGCCTGAGCCGGCGGACCCCTTCCGCGTCGAGCTGACAGCACCTGACGGACGGACCTGGGTGTGGGGCCCCGAGGCTGCCGCGCAACGGGTACAGGGCGGCGCTATCGACTTCTGCCTGTGTGTCACCCGGCGTCGCCCCTGGTCCGAGACCAACATGACGGCGACCGGCAAGGACGCTCAGAAGTGGCTGGAGGTGGCGCGCGTCTTCCTCTGAAAGCGTGTCGGGGTGCCTGGTCATGCGAGTGTCGCCGAGATCATGCAGGAGGCGGGGCTGACCCACGGCGGCTTCTACAAGCACTTCGCCTCCCGTGAGGACCTGATCGCCCAGGCCGCGACGGCCGCCCTGAGCGAGGGCTCGGCGCAGATCGAGGACCTCGCGGGGATGAGTGAGGAGGACCGGCGCACCGGCCTCATCGACACCTACCTCTCCAGGGAGCATCGCGATTCCCCCGGCACCGGCTGCGCCCTGGTCACCCTCGGCGCTGCCGCCGGGCGAGGCGACGATTCCCTCAAGGAGGCGTACGAGAAGCGGGTGCGCGGCTATCTCACCCGATTCGGCGGCGACGGCTCCGAGGAGTCCCGCGCCGAGGCCATGCTCACCCTCAGCGCCCTCGTCGGCGCCACCCTCCTCGCCAGGGCCGTCGCCGACCCCGCGCTCTCCGACGAGTTGCTGGAGACGGTGGCTCGGCAACTCGAGCAGCGGTAGCCGCCGCCTTCCTCAACCGCAGTGCGCCGCGCCCCTCACATGTTCGTGCGAGAGACCTGCGCCGGTGCCCCGGGTTGGGTTCGAGCGCATCGGATCACCGCGCGGTCGGACGGTGTCCTCCACCGGCTTCGGTCCGGGAGCCTTCTACGGCCGGGGCGGCAGCAACGGCTCAATCAGGTCCCGCAGTTGGTCATCCACGATCCACGGCCGGTTCCCCACACCTCAGGAACGGCGCGGGGATAGGATCTGCTACTGCTTTCACGGAACAAGGTATACCTTGCCTTTTCTGCCCGTCTGCTCTGCTTGAGTAACGGCATCATGGATCTCTTCGAGCGAGTACTTACGCCCGGGAGAGGTCTTGAGGATTCCCTCGCGCATAAGCTCAATAATGTCCTGACCCAACTGCTTTCGCTCTGAGTCATTGAGTCTAAGCAACCAGTAGCCGAGCCAAAAAACTTCCAAAATGCGGCGTCCTGCCAGGACATACCGCGGATCCTCGCCTATGCGGATCGGCTCTCCCGTGAGTGAGCCGTAGACCAGCATGCGACCATCCTCATGTAGCGCCTTGAAAATCTGGGTTCCGGTTTCCCCTATCACAGGGGATACGAACCCTTACCTGCCCTGCCTCAGGTTCAGGAACAGGCACTTCTTCCACACGAAGAACCGACGTCGGCTCCCATATTGAGCGAAGCGGATTGCCCTCATGCTTTGATTCTCCCGTTCGTGTCAGCCATCCCGTACGCACCCACAGTCTCCACGTCCTTCGGTCCCACGAAGGTGCTGTGGGTGGTCGACAGCGTGAGTTCGAAGTCGTCAGTGAAGGCGGATGTGAAGTCGTCCGCGGGAGCGGGTGAGGATCGCCATTCACTGCTCGCCGGGCTGAGAGTCCATGGTGATTGTCCTATCCCCTCGGGTGCGATAGTCCGGAAGGTTCGATCCCGAAGTGCTCACCGCAGCGTTGCGTAGCGTGTCGGGTCTGCCATCCCACGCCGCCCCCAACGTGCGCGTCGACTGGGAGGGCCAGGGACTCGAAAGCTGACGATGTCACCGAAACTGCAGTACCCGGTCGCGCTGACGAGGCCGAGCGGTACCGTCCCGGAGGCGGACCAACCGTGGGCGGGGCCGGTCAGTCGAGCGTGGCGAAGCGCCGGCGGTCGGCGGCGGCGTAGCTGGCGGCAGTCTGGTCGGCGGCAACGGCCTGCCGCAGGCGGTCGATGACCGCGGGCAGGCTCGCGGCGGGCAGCGCGCAGGTCATCTCCTGCGCGGGAAGGCCGGTACGGGCGCGGCTGACCGCGCATCCAGGGCTGACCGAGATCCGGCCGTCGTAGGCCAGCGGAATGATCTGGCATTGTGGCTTGGTGGCGAGCCGCAGGTCCGGGCACGCGCCCTGGAGTGTCATGAGCGAGGAAGGCGAGAGCCGGACGAGTACGACGTCCGGGCTGGTCGCGGCCGTGAGCGGTTCGTAGCGGATCGACGCCGGCCGGAAGGGCAGGCGTGCGACGAGGTCGAAGTCCGCTGGGGTGATCCATCCACTGCTGATCAGGGCGGCGCTGTCCACTCCGGACGCGGCGGTGGCCATGTCGATCAGACCGTGTGTGTAGCTTCCCGCGCTGCAGTTGGCGTGGTCCGCGGCACGCGTGTGGAGGGATTGCCGCTGGGCTGGTTCCCAGAAGCAGCAGCCTGCGGGCTGGGCGGGGAGACTCCTGTCGCTGGAGGTGGCGGGCTGTGTGCCGAAGGTGATCGCGACTGGCGGGTGTGCGAGGCCGAGCAGTTCGATGAGCGGGGCTGCCCACGCGGATGCGGACGTCATGGAGGCACCTTTCATGTGCGGGGACTGCTTTGCTGGGAGCTGCCACTCGGGAAGGCGACCCGGATCTGATGGTCATCGATGTCGAGGTCGAGCCGGATGGAATCGCCACTGGTGACGTGCCAGCCGGCCGAGTCCTGGTTGTCGACGGTGACCGAAACCTCAGCGGGACTGGGCAGCTGATCGATGGTGAAACTGGTGGGTTTTCCTCGCTGAGAGGGTGCTGGGGCCGCGGTCTCGATGTTGAGGACGCGTTGGGCCATGTCGTTCTGGGCGCGCCGGATGCTGATGTTGGGGTAGTCGACGCCGCGGAGTTGCGGTTCTGACGCCGAAGCGAGCAGGGGTTCGTTGAAGATCCGCCACCACGCTCCCGGGCTGCCGCACTCGGCGAGCATCAGGGTGGCGTTGACCTGCCCGCGGGGCCAGGTGGAGTCGTAGCCGAACCAGAATCCGAATCGGTCGTTCTCCTCGCCGAAGAACCGGGGCTGGTATGTGCTCTCGATGTAGTCCCGGAGGCGATCCTCGGTGGCGGTGTCCTTCACCTCATGTGCCATCCACATGGCCGTGCTGACGTGGTTGGGGTCGGCCCGGAGCCTGCTCAGCGGGAGATTCGGGTCGGACCAGCCGAGTCGCCGCATCGCCAGCTCGTAGATCCGCAGAGAGAACTCGCGGTCCTGCGGGTACATGTACAGCAGGCAGGGAAACACCCCGTGGGCCACGGAGGGTCCGGGCAGCGAGTGGAGGCGTTGCTCCACCGGGTCGTAGTAGAGCGCGAAGGTGCGCAGCTCGCCGGAGCGGGTCAGGCTCATGTAGTGCCGGCGGAGGTAGTCGAACCAGCGCGGGACCGGCTCACTCAGGGTGGTTCCGAGCTGCGCGTCGTAGAGTTTGAGCCCGAGTCCGGTGGCGCTGACGCAGAACGGCCAGATCTTGGTGTTCTCGCAGTGCGGCCCCTGCGGGCGGCTGCGGAACTGGGCGGAGATGAATTCCGCGATCCGCGCGTGAGTCCACGTGAACTGGCGGCTCTGGTAACCGGTGATCTCGATCGGTTGATGCTCAGTGGCCTCTCCCGAGACATAGCGGCGTATGCCGAGGACCAGGTTCAGCCAGCCCCGGTAGAAGACGTTCCCGTCGGCGCCGACCGGGTCGGGCTGCAGTCCCCATGGTTCGATCCCGTTTCCGGTCCACCCCGGTACCGGGTAGCGGCCGCGCAGCGGTTCGGGGATGAATGCCTGCCACGCGGGGGGATATCGGTCCGCACCGGGATCGGGACCGATCAGCGTGCACCAGTCGACCGCGCCCCAGAACGAGGTGTAGCGGCGGACGAGTTCGTCCGAGATGCGGGTGTAGACCTCCCGCCATGCCGGGGTTGCCTCGAGCATGACCGGGAGGACGTAAGCCATGTTGTGCACGTCGAACCGGGGGAACGAGCACATGGGCGGCGCGGTGTAGCGGTCCCACCACGGGAGAGGTTCGCCCTGGTCGCTCCAGTCGTCCGGGGTAGTCGCCTTGTCCCATATGAACCGCAGCCAGCCCAGAGAGCGGTCGTTCAACGCGGGAGCGGGCGTTGCCTCCTGAGGTGTCATGGCGCGGGCGCTCATCATGGCTCCCGCAGCGGTTCCCCATTGGTCCCGCGGACGATCCACAGCTTGGCCCGCGCGTTCCAGGCTCCAGTCCACTGTGGATCCAGTTGCCGTACGGCCGGCTCGATGATGATCTTCTCGACACCGTTCGCTGCCGGGTCGTGCGCCACGTACGCGCCCGGGAGGGCCCGCCGGGAACGACCGGCCCCGCCGATGGGCACCACTTTCCGGAGCAGACCGCGGAACCACATCAGGAGCAGATGGTTGCCCTCGACGCGGACGGTTCCCTCGATGCGATCACGCATGATGGCGTCGATCGCATCGCGCGACAACAGGTCACGAAGCGCGTGACCGCTGCCGGGGAAGCGGACCGCGAAGTCGGGCGCTGCGGCCCTGCCCGCCGAGGTGGAGACGCGGCGCCGCTGACCGTCGAAGTCCCAGTGCCGTGCGGGACCGTCGTCGGCGGAGAACTCCACTGTGAGACTACGCGTGATCTGGGACCGGAGCGCTGCGCTGAACCGCGCCGCCAGCACCAGCCCGTGCCCGAGCCACCACAGCAGCACCCGCAGCCCGGCGGTCGCCGCCGCGTGCGACGCTCGCCGCTGCCTGTGCACCTGGCTGGTCATGTCCATCATGGGGCCTTTTCCTCGCCGGCACCGGACAGGAAACTGTGGACCAGTGCGGCGAATTCCTCGGGCCACTGCCAGAGGAAGCCGTGTCCGGAGTCGGGGTAGATCCTGACGCGTGCGTTGGGCAGGTGCTTGGCCAATAGCCAGGAGTTCGGCGTCGGGATCATGATGTCGTTGTCACCGTTGGCGACCAGAACCGGCTGGGTGATCCCAGCCAGCCGGTCCAACTGGGACGGGTCGGGGATGCCCCATTCGGTGATGGCGTCCATCTGGGCGTCGCGGGCCTGCAGACCGGCGGGCTTGTCCCGGTCCTCGGTACGTGAGGCGCGCCGCTCCAGGAACTCCCGGCCCTTTTGCTGGCTGGTCGGGGTGACTTCGAAGAACAGGGACAGCAGATCCTCGGGATGATTGTCGGCGACATTGGCGAGGGCCTGGACGTCGTTGATCCAGCCATGCATCAGCACGCCGCTGCGCGGCCCGGTGCCGGCCAGCACGAGCCGGCGGACGAGCTGGGGACGGATCAGGGTGAGTTCCTGGGCGACCATCCCGCCGATGGAGAACCCGAACAGGTCGATCCTGGACAGCCCGAGTGCCTCGATGAAGGTGATGGCGTCGCGGGCCATCCCGGTGATGGTGGGCGGCACTGTCCCGGATGACAGGCCGACACCGGCGTTGTCGACCGGGATGACCTCGCGGTGGGCGGCGAGGGCGCCGAGCAGCAGGGGGTCCCAGTTGTCCAGGTTGCCGCGGAAGTGCTGCAGCATCACCAGCGGAGGCACGCCGGGGGAGGGAGTGCCGAACCGCCGGTAGGCGTAGGTGATCCCGTTGGAACCCTCGACGAACTGGTTCGGAGCGGTCAACGCGATGTCGCTGGTCGACATGATCAATCAACTCTTCCGTCTCGGTCGCTTCTGGATCCAAGCTCACCCCGTACGGGCAACCAGACAGGCCGGCAGGGCCGGGCAACCACAGCTCGCAGCCAGCTAACGCCACCGCCCCCACCAGGTGACTCGGACCAGATGACCGGACGTGGCCGTCCTGGCCGCGTCGTGCCCGAACGTGGGTGGGGTGAGACCTCGTACGGCCTTTCCTCGCGCGGGCTAGCCTCTCGCTTCAGCGAGCGGGGATTGCTGACATCGCCCTGAGTCAGTGCACAAATCGACCCTACGGCGCAGCCCGTCACGTTGCATCCTGAGCTGCTCGATGTAGATGCAGGACCCGGGGTATGTCATGGTGCCCGCGGGGCGCCCGTCGCATAGGCTGACAAGGGACCCTGATTACCGTCCAACCAGGCGCTGTGTCCAGCCGCGATCGTGCAGCAGCTCCCTCGCAATGAGCGCCACAGGTCGGTCCGGACGCGCAATCACCCTTATCGACCTGCCTACCCGAAGAAGGCGTGCAGGTGGCAAAGGAAGCACCATGGACATCAAGGGTTCGGTTGCCCTGGTAACGGGAGCCAACCGCGGAATCGGGCGCGCATTCGTTCACGCACTAATCGAACATGGAGCAGCCAAGGTCTACGCCGGCGCCCGGGACCCGGCAACCGTGACCGGCGCGGATCTCATCCCACTGCGCCTGGACGTCACCAACCCCGAGGACGTTGCCGCTGCCGCGGCGAGCGCAGATGACGTGACCATCGTCATCAACAATGCGGGTACCGCAAGCGGTGACACCGGCCTCCTGGAGGGTTCCTTCGACGGCGCACGCCTGGCCATGGAAGTCAACTACTTCGGTACGTGGGCCGTCTGCAGGGCCTTCGCCCCGATCCTGCAGCGCCACGGCGGCGGCGCGCTGGTCAACATGCTCTCCATGACCTCCTGGACCGGGCGGCCCGACTTCCCCGGATACGCAGCCTCCAAGGCAGCCCAGTGGTCACTCACCGACTCCCTGCGCCAAGGCCTGCGGGAGCAGGGAACCCTGGTGGTGGGTGTCCACGCAGGTTTCGTCGACACCGACCTCAGTGCCCAAATCGACGAACCCAAGATCACCGCGGCCGAGGTGGCAGAGCAGACCATGCAAGCGATTGCCGCCGGCCATGCCGAAGTCCTCGCTGACGAGCCCACCAGGCAGCTCAAAGCTGCCCTCTCCCAATCCCCTCAGCACTGAGCTTGCCTCTGCCCACTCGATTGGGGTGAGGCAGCCGCCGAAGACCGCGCCGTCGGCGTGGGCGGTGGACCGGTCCGGACATGCCGGGGTACCGATCTCCTCTTCGCCTGTCTCCCACTGAAATTGACTGGACGGGTACGCGCTGCCGCGCTCCGAATGCGCTGTGCCGGCGAGCGGGCGGGAGCCGGCCGCGTCCCACGGCAAACCGCAGAGCGTCGATGAGAAGGGTGACGCAGCTGTGGTCGGCCGTCGCGTGGCCGGCGACCTCGCCGGTGGCCAGGTCCCGCCGGCAGACGAGGCGGAGTCAGCCGTCGCCCGTCGGTGTGGAAGTCGCGGCCGGTCAAGTCCGGGGCCCCAGCCTCGCCTTCTTGTCCGGCCGCGTCAGCGAGTGCCGCCTGCGGCGGTGGGACAATGGCGCTGCAACTTGGAGACGTCGCCCCCGACTTCACCGCTCCGACGGCAGACGGGGAGATCCGCTTCTACGACTGGCTGGGTGACAGCTGGGGGGTTCTCTTCTACCACCCTGCGGACTTCACACCTGTCTGCACGACGGAGCTGGGCGCCGTTGCCGCGCTCGCCCAGGAGTTCGCGCGGCGGAACACGAGGGTGGCGGCGGTGTCCGTGGACAGCGCCGACGACCACAGGGCGTGGGCGGCGGACATTGCTGAGACGCAGGGCCACAGCGTCGAGTTTCCGATGATCGCGGATGTGGACCGCGCGGTTTCTGAGCTGTACGGGATGATTCACCCCAACGCCTCGGACACCTCGACGGTGCGTTCCGTGTTTGTAATCGGCCCGGACAAGCGGATCAAGCTGACGCTCACCTATCCGGCCAGCACGGGCCGGAACTTCGCCGAGATCCTTCGCGTCATCGACTCGCTCCAGCTCACGGCGGAGTACAAGGTCGCTACGCCTGCTGACTGGCGCGACGGTGAGGATGTCATCATCACGCCGGCGGTCGGCGATGCCGAAGCCGCCGAACGCTTCCCCGGGTACCGCACGCTCAAGCCGTACCTGCGCTGTACCGTGGCCCCGAGTCGCGCCTGAGCGGCAGCCACGGCCCGGTCACCGGGCCCGTGATGACCACGCTTCCGAGGTGCGGTCCCGACCAAGAGGGCCGCACCTTGGACGAGCGGCGTGGGGGTGCGCGTGCTTCCCGCGCTGCCAGGGCTCCCTCGGAGTGCGGCAACTCGAGTTCCCCACCCGACAGCCGGCTCGGGACTCAGCCCGCCAGCGTGTCGAGCGGCCGGTGACAGATGGAAAGTGCCTAGAGGTGCTGTTGATCCGTCATTCCTGAGGAAGCGAGGCCAGCCAGCGACCGTCCTGGAACTAGGCAGGGACCTCGTCCTTCCCCGGATCGATCCGGCGGCGTTCCAGTTCGTCGAACCACCGGTCCCGTTGCGACTCGGGGAGAAGTCGGCCGCACGAGGGGCAGAACTCGATGGTGATGCTCGATGTGCCGCCGTCATGGATGATCAGGCCGTACTCCTGGAACTTGGCGCTGAATTTGATCAGCACGTCCGGGCAGGCGAAGGGGTCGTCGTGCTGGTCGCAGGGCACGTTGACGCGGCTGCTCATCGCCTCGCAGCAGTGGTTGGCCATGACCTCGGTTCTTCGTTCATCGGAGCTCTGGCCAGAAATAGATGACGGTCTGTGATGTTCGTCGCGTGACGCGTGGGACCAGGCCCGCAACCGCAGAAGCGTGGCTCCCGCGAGCGAGTGGCTGTGCCCAGCACTGAAAGCCTCACTGAAAGCGTTCGTCCAACCCAACACGACCCGCTCAAGCCCTATCTGGCACGGATACCCCCGGTGACCCTCGCCGAAGAAGAGAAACGGCATCGCGAGGATGCTCACGACACCAAAGCGGCACCTGCCTGCCGGACGGGATCACCGGGGGCGCGTGGGTCGATCCGCCCGGCCTCAGTAGCTTCGCTGTCGGCCCGCACAGCGACGTCCGCGCTGGTGGTGCCGTGGCGTCCTCCTGGTAGCTGTCCATCGGTCGGCCGTCGCAGTCAGACGGAACTTTCAGTGATTGCGTCGGGCGATTTCTGCGGCACGGTGAACGTCGGGCGCCCTGTCGTGCCGTCGGTTGCGGCCCTGTGCGGTGTGGAGCGGTCATCGGCGGACAGGTGCGGGGCCGGGGCGGTCTGGGGCTGGGGCGGTGCGGGGGCGGCCGGGCGTTGTTCGGTGGTGCGGAAGGCCAGCAGGACCGCGGAACCCGCGGCCCACAGGATAAGTGTCGCCAGCGGGGCGAGGACGTGGGAGCTCTGGAAGTAGCTGAGGTCGGCTATGGCGCGGACGGCGGCGCCGGGGGGCAGCAGTGCCGACACGGTCCGGGCTCCGCTGGGCATCAGGTCGGCACCGACGGTCGCGCCGCTGGTGGAGTTGCCGACGGTCAGCAGCAGCAGGGTGGCGAGGGGGATACCGAGGGAGCCGACATAGGTGGCCAGCATTTTCGTGGTGAAGGCTGCGGCGGCGGCCAGCAGGGCCAGGACGAAGGCGAGGGGCAGATACGGTGCGGGGACGGCGCCGAGGATGGGGCCGGCGATGGCGGCCGCGACAAGGCCCGACGCCGCGGCAAAGACGGCCATCAGGGTGAAACGGTGCCGCAGGTGGAGCAGGCTGCTGAGTCCCACGACGCTCTGGGCGAGGGCGAAGCCGGAGAGGGTCACCCCGAAGGAGACGTAGAAACCGGCCAAGCCCCGGGCGTCATACCGGTCGAGCGGCACGATGTCGGAGACGCTGAGGTGCTGGTCGGCGCCGTGTGCGTAGGCCGTGACGAGTTTGGTGACCGCGGTGGTCGTGGACAGGCCGTTCGCGCTCGCGACGTCGAGTTTGAGGTCTTTGCCGTGAGGGCCGGTGCCGAGCACGGCCACGATGTCGCGGTGGCGCAGCGCATCGAGTGCCTCGGTGGTGGAGTCGGCGCGCCGGACGTCGATCGAGTCGCCCAGGGCCTGCTGGACCTTGTTCGCCAGCTGCGGTCCCGTGACCGCCACGGGGATCCGGTGGGGCTGGGGGTCGCGCATGAGTCCGACGTAGCAGCTGACGAACGCCGAGACGACGACCAGGCCGATCAGGAACGGCTGCAGCCAGATGCGGATGGGACGGCGGCGCCTGTGATGCGGGGGGTGGGGCTGGGGATGCACTCCGGGTTTCTCCATGACTGGTGGTGGATCGACGACAGTGGGACCGTTCGCGGTGACACCGCTGAGTGGCTCACCGCCGGGTCACCCCGTCGAGCCGGGCGGCGGTGGCGACGGCCTCGGCGACCGCGGGGGCCACTCGCGGGTCGAAGGGGGAGGGGATGATGTGGTCGGGGCGCAGTTCGTCGGCGACCACGGAGGCGAGGGCATCGGCAGCGGCGAGTTTCATACCGGGGGTGATGCGGCCGGCGCGGACGCGGAGGGCTCCGGCGAAGATGCCGGGGAACGCGAGGACGTTGTTGATCTGGTTGGGGTGGTCGCTGCGGCCGGTGGCCACGACGGCCGCGTAGTTGCGGGCGATGTCGGGGTGGATTTCCGGGGTGGGGTTGGCCATGGCGAAGACGAACGCTCCCTTGGCCATGGCGGCGACGGCGGTTTCGGGGACCGTGCCGCCGGAGACACCGATGAAGACGTCGGCGCCGGCGAGGGCGTCCTGCAGGGTGCCGGCGAGTCCGGCCCGGTTGGTGGTGACCGCGAGGTCGCGCTTGACGTCGGTCAGGTCGGTACGGCCGCGGTGGATGATGCCGGCCCGGTCCGCGACGGCGATGTCCCCGATGCCCGCCTCTATGAGGATCTTGGCGATGGCGACGCCGGCCGCGCCGGCGCCGGAGATGACCGCGCGCAGGTCGGCGAGGTCGCGGCCGGTGAGCCGGGCGGCGTTGCGCAGGGCGGCCAGGGTGACGATGGCCGTGCCGTGCTGGTCGTCGTGGAAGACGGGGATGTCGAGGCGTTCCTGGAGCCTGCGTTCGATCTCGAAGCACCGGGGGGCGGAGATGTCCTCGAGGTTGATGCCGCCGAAGGAGGGGGCGAGGCGGGCCACCGTCTCTACGATCTCGTCCACGTCGGTGGTGGCCAGTGCGACGGGGACCGCGTCCACGGCGCCGAACCGCTTGAACAGGACCGCTTTGCCTTCCATGACTGGCAGCGAGGCCTGCGGCCCGATGTTGCCCAGGCCGAGCACGGCGGAGCCGTCGGTGACGACCGCGACGGTGTGGGAGACCCAGGTGTAGTCGTGGACGAGTTCGGGCTGCTCGGCGATCGCGGTGCACACCTCGGCGACGCCGGGGGTGTAGGCCAGGGACAGGTCGTCGCTGTCGCGCAGCGGCACGGTCGACGTGATCGCCATCTTGCCGCGGCGGTGCAGCGCGAAGACCGGCTCGCTGTCCCGGCCGACGGCTTCGCGGTGCTCGGCTGACGTGGCGCTTTCTGCGTTCATGACTGCTGTTCCTTCGTGCGCGTCGCGCCTGCCTGCCCTGGGCAGGCAAACGCGAGGGCTGCGGTGGAGGTCCGTTCCCCCGGGCTGGTGCCGTACGGGACGGGCAGGCGCCCGCGGCGGCGGGCCGGCGCCGTGCACTGTCGTGCCGGCGCCGAGTGCCGTGGTGCCGGGGGCCTTGCGGCCGCCACGGCCCGGCCCGGGCCGTGGCGGCCGCACTGCCGGGCCACGGTGCCGGTCATGGGGGCCCGGTCACGGTGTGTGCCGTGCAACGGACATTCGTCATTCATCGGCGGGTGCCGGCCGGGGGGCGTGGTGCCTGGGAGAGGGGTCCTGCGGTTTTCTGTGGTGGTGGGGGTGGGCCCGGGGACGGTCAGTGGCCCTGGAAGTCGACGGCGGGCCGGGGCTGCTTTGCCTTGAAGGCCTTGACGGCGGAGGCGAGGCCCTTGTTGACGTCGTCGGTTTCGAACAGCGGCATGGCGATGTCGAACATCGCCTCGTCCGCGGCGGAGACGCCTCCGACGGCCCAGGCGCGCAGCAGGGCCTTGTGTGCGGCGTAGGCGCGGGTGGGTCCCTTGGCCACCTTGCGAGCGAAGGCGGTGGCCTCGGCCAGCAGGGTGTCGTCGGCGACGACCCGGTTGACGACACCGGCGTCGGCCATGACCCTGGCGGGCACCTGCTCGGAGGTGAGTGCCCATTCCGCGGCGCGTGCCCGGCCCGCACGCTCGGCGACCCGGTAGATCCCGCCGAGCAGGGTGACGATGCCCAGGGTCTGCTCGGGGTGGCCGAAGCGGGCCGTCTCGCCGGCGAAGATCACGTCGGCGCGGAGCGCGAGTTCCAGACCGCCGCCGAAGCACAGCCCGTGGACGGCGGCGACCACCGGCAGCGGGAGCCGCTCGAGCTGGTTGAAGACCTGCATGTAACGCTCGAAGAGGGCCCGCAGTTCACGTACGTCCGCATCCGGCCAGTCGACGATGTCGCCGCCGAAGCTGAAGTCCGGGCCCTCGGCGCGCACCAGTACCGCGCGGGCGTCGCTGTGGCCGATCGCCTCCAGCGCTTCGGCGAGGTCGGTGGCCATCTGCGGGTCGATGCGGTTCTGCGGCGGGTTGGTCAGGACCAGCGTGGCGAGGCCATCGTCGATGGAGTAGGTCAGATGGGGCATGGTTCGTCCTTGCAGTCTGTCGGGGGCGCTCGTCAGGAGAGGTGCCGGCGGAACCAGTCGAGGGCGCCGGTGCTCGCCTGGTCGAACTCGGTGGTGTACGGGTCGAAGTGGCCGCCGGGGATCAACTGCAGCCGCTTGGGCTCCAGGGCCTGCTCGAAGGCCGCGAGCCCCGTGTCGGTGAGGGTCACGGTGTCGTTCGCGGCGACCACCATGAGCAGCGGCGTGGGGGAGACCCGAGTGACCCAGGTCCCGGGCTCGTACATGCGGGCCAGCCGGTTGGAGCGGACCGTGACCTCGTTGCTCCACACGCCCTCCGGTACGGGCTGGAGGTAGAAGTCGATGGCTTCCTGCGTGCGGTAGGAGGCGGGCACGGCCGGGTCGTCGCCGACGACGGCCTGGGTGCGGGGGGCCTCGCCGCGGGCCTGCGCGCGCTCGTCCTCGTCGAAGGCCGCCTCCAGCTTCGTGACCGCTTCCGGCGCGATGCGGCGCCGCCCCTGCTCGAAGCCGCTGATGGTCGGCACCTGGGAGACCACGGCGCGCAGTCGGCGGTCGGTGGCGCCCAGCACGATCGCGTGGCCGCCGGCATAGCTGGTGCCCCACAGGCCGATCCGGCCGGCGTCGACCTCGGGCCGGCTCTCCAGGTAGGAGATGGCGCGGCGCCAGTCGGCGATCTGCCGCCAGGGGTCGATGTCCTGCCGGGGAAGGCCGTCGCTGGCGCCGAAGTTGCGGTGGTCGTGCAGCAGGACGACGAAGCCCGCCTCGGCGAAGGCCCGCGCGAAGGGCTCCAGGCCGTGGTCCCTGACCCCGGCGTAGCCGTGGGCCATGGTGATCGCCGGGTGGGGGCCGGGACCGTCCGGCAGGAAGAGCCAGCCGCGCAGCGTGACCCCGCCGTCGGCGTCGAATGCGACATCCTTGCGCTGGACCATTGAACAACCTCCTCGGTGCGACCGGGGCCGGGCCCTGGCCGGAATGGCGGAAACGGGGGCTCAGCCCCGGTGGAAGTACTCGGCGTCGAGCACGCCGTTCAGCCTGCGGCCCAGTTCGGCGGAGAACCGGTGGACGACGCCGAGCGGCCGGTGATGGATGGCGGCCCGGACGATCTGCCCGTCCGCGTTCTTCGTCAGGATCGTCACGCCGTCGATCTGCGTGCCGCCGAACGCAGTGGCCCGCCACTCCAGGTAGGAGCGCTCCCCGCTGACGGTCTCCTGGGTGAAGACGAGCGAGTCGTAGATCGTGCTCGCCGCTGCCATCACGTTCTTGACCTGGTCGCGGCCCTCGACCGTGCGGGTGAGGGCGCTCGCCTCCAGCGTCACGTCCGCGGCGAAAGCGTCGCTGAACGCGTTGGCCGACTTCTCCTCGAAGGCGTTGGTCCAGGCCGACACCTGCACGGCGGGCAGCGCGCGGGCCAGGAAGTGGTCGAGGTGGCCCGCGACGCGGGCCGGCTGCTCCAGGTGGGCCCAGTGCCCGGCCTGGCCGACCGCCACCGTCTCGGGCGCGGCGAACCGCGGCGCGACCCCCTGGGCGACCGACTCGTCGGTGACGAAGCCGTCGTCCTCGCCGCGCACGATGAGCACGGGCCCGGCGTACCGGCTGGGCTGCTCGCCCGCCGGGTGCCCGTTGTTCCAGCAGTCGGCGGCCTCCCGCACGGTCTCGGGACGCATCCGCGTGCCGCTCACCACCAGCCGGTCGAGGTCCGCCTCCGCCAGCGCGGCCGACAGCTGCGTCCTGACCGCGCGCTGCGCGTCGCCGTCACCGCCCAGGGAACGGAAGGTGTCCATCACCTCGTCGGGCTGCCGGGTGCCGGCCAGCGGGACCGGGGTGACCAGGACCAGACCGAGAGCCCGGTCGGGGCGCTGTGCGGCCACCAGCTCGGCCACCGCCGATCCCAGGCTCTGCCCGACGATCACGAAGGGCTTGCCGAGGGTGTCGGCCGCGGCGCCCACCTCGTCGGCGAATCGGTCGTAGGTGAACGGCCCGCTCGCCTGCGTGCGGTCCCCGCTCCCGGCCAGGTCGAGGGTGACGCATTCGATGCCAGGGGTGGTGAGTTCGCCGATCAGGCCGTCCCAGACGTACTGGTCGTCCAGGAAGCCGTGGACGAACACCACAGCGAAGTCTCCCTCGCCCTGCCGCCGGAACCGCACATCGCTCGTTCCGATCCGCTCTGTCCTCATCGCCGTGCTCACTTTCCGGGGGCGACCCTGACTTCGCCCGAGGGGGACCATTCCTTGGTGTTGATCGGGGACCAGTCGGCGGGCCGTCCGTCCAGGCGCTGCATCCGCCGGTCGTGCCGGGCTTCGAGCAGGTCCTTGTCCAGGGGGGTGGTGAAGACGTTCTCGACCAGCGTGTACTCGGCGGCCAGGCGTCCCACGGCCGGGAGGGCGGCGGTGTCGATCCGGCCCCGCTCCAGGTAGAGGTCGTCCCGGACGTGGAAGCGCACCACCCGGCCCCACACCACGTGGTCGACCATGTCGTCCCCGACGGGGATGATCCGGTCGACGACGCACTCGAAGGAGATCGGCGCGTCCTTGACCCGGGGTGCGCGCACGACCTCGGACGGCTCCTTGCCCAGGTCGAGCGCCTCGAACTCGTCCACGTCCGGCTCGAACCCGTAGGCCGAACCGTGCATGGCGTCGGCCTGCGGCAGCGTCACCAGGTTGGTGACGAACTCGCCGGTGTCACGGATGTTGATGAAGGTGTCCTTCAGCGTGACGCCGTCCGCCTGCGGCTGCAGGGTGATCGAGACCATGGGCGGCTTCCTGCCGACGGCGGTGAAGAAGGAGATGGGCGCGAGATTGGCCACGCCCTCGGTCGACACCGTGCTGACCCAGGCCACGGCGCGCGGAATGATGCTTCCGATCAGCAGTTTGTACGCGTGGGCGGCGTCGAGTTCTGCAGCGTCAATGATCATCGTCAGACCTCCATCGGTGGGAACGCGGCATGGGAACAGCGCTGCACGCCGTACGACCACTGCCGGGAGAGCGGCTCATGGGTGGCGCCGGAGAGAGGGGGCGCTGCATCTCGAGCTCCCGTTTGAAATAAGCGTATGGCTTTTGACTATGTTGCGCAAGTGGGACATTACGGCACCCTCCCTCACGATGGGGGCCTGTCGGAACATAGCTGTATCGTGCTTGCCTCTGGCGAAAGTGCTGCGGCGCCCGCTGTGGCGACGCCCAGAGAGGAGTTGGCCGATGAGAATCCTGGTGGTGGGCGCCGGCGCGACGGGCGGATACTTCGGGGGCCGGCTCGCGCGGGCAGGCCGGGACGTGACCTTCCTGGTGCGGGCCGGGCGCGCGCAGCTTCTGGAGCGGCGCGGGCTGCGGATCACCGGCCTGGACGAGGAGACCGTCCTGCGTCCCCGCGTGATTCGGGCCGGGGACATCGACGCCCCCTACGACGTCGTCCTGCTGGCGGTCAAGGCCACCGGGCTTGAGCGGGCCGTCGACGACATGGCGGCCGCGGTCGGTCCGCACTCCCTCGTCGTCCCCGTCCTCAACGGGGTCCGGCACGTCGACGTCCTGGCCGCACGCTTCGGCGACCAGGCCGTCCTGGGCGGCGTGTCGAAGGTGGCGACCACCCTCGACGCCCAAGGGGACATCGTCCGCCCCTGCAGGACCTGCGCTACGGAGCTCGCCGCAACACCGCCCCGGCGCGGCTGGACGAGGTGCACCGCGTGCTCAGCGGTGCCGGGTTCACGACAGGCCTGTCCGGCGACATCGACGCGGAGATGTGGGCCAAGTGGGTTTTCATCGCCGCTCTCGGCGCGGTGACCTGCCTCATGCGCGGCTCGGTCGGCGAGATCGCGGCCGTTCCCGGCGGGACGGCGTTCGCCCGGCAAGTGGTCGACGAGTGCGCCTCCGTCGCCGCCGCGGCCGGCTACCCCGTGCCCGCACCGGCCCTGCAGCAGACGCTGGCGACCGTGACCGAGGCGGGCTCGCCGCTCACCTCGTCCCTGTACCGCGATGTGACGGGCAACCGCAGCGCCGAGACCGAGCACATCTACGGAGACCTGGTCCTGCGCGCCCACCGGCTCGGTCTCACCGTTCCACTGCTCGATCTGGTCACCATGCACCTGCGCCTGCACCAAAACCGCATCGAGGGCGCCCGCCTCGCCTGACCTAGGGCGAGTGCTTCCGGAACCCGTGGAGCGGCCCGCCGCGGTGCGGCGATCCCGCCAGCGGGCGGGGTCACGCCGGGAGCGGAGGCCGGGTTTCCGGAACACGTTCCGCCGCGCCACCGGGTAGAACCATGGGCAAGACAGGCTTGTACGGGAAGTTCCGAGCGCAGCAGGGCAGCGCGACGCCCTGGCCGAGATCCTGCTCGAAGCCGCGAAGCTCATGACAGACGCACCAGGCTGCGCGCTGTGCGCCGTAAACACCGCCGTCGGCGACGAGGACGTCATGTGGGGCACCGTGAGCTGGCGCAGCACAACCGACCTTGAGAACCGCGTACACCCCGGTGCCGAGGGGGAGACGGGCCGTCAACAACTGCTGGGCCCCATCGCGCTCGCGGCATGTCGACCGTCCGGAACTGTCACAGGGCCAGTTGCGAGGGCACCTCGCCGCCGAGCAGGGTGACCAGCCGGGCGAGGTGGGCGTCGAGTTCGCGGCCGACGTCGGTGATGCGCGGGTCACCGTAGCTGGCGAACAGCAGGCTCGGCTGGTCGATGGCCAGTTTCGTGTCGCCGTCGAGGTCGCTGTACAGGAGGGTCCGCAGGGGGGCGTGGAGCATGACCGATGGGTCGTGGCGGTACATGCGTTCGGCGATGGTGTGGTTGCCCATGAGGTACTGGGTGGCCTTCCAGCAGGACGCCGATCCGGTCATCACAGCGGTGATGTCGCTGCGGTAATAGCGCATGAAGCCGTGCGGAGCGTTGATCTCGGCCAGTTCGAGCGTGGCCCGCCAGGAGGTCATGTCGTAGAAGCGGCCGAGATCGGCCTCGGGGACGAGGGTTTCGTAGTGCTCGCGGGCCGCGTCGTAGGGAGTGGGGAGCCCCACGACAAGCCGCCGGGCGGCGTGGTCGATGACGCCGGTACGCGTGGTCATCTGAAATTCCTCCGAGAAAAGGCAATCGGGCTTCTGCAAAGCGGGGCGGGGAAATTCGAACGCCGCCTTCCACGTCTCGCGGTCCGCAGCCCGCCGCATGGCCTGCCGCGGACACGGCATCATCGTCGCGCGCTGGGTGCCCTTCACCCCGGACGCCCCGCAGTCGGAGCGAACGTGTCTGGTCCGCACGGGACCAGGCGGTGCACAGGACCAGAAATAATCCCCTTGCGCAGGGGGCATCAGCTGCATGCCGCGGCGGAAGGCGGCGGCCCGGCAGGACGCCTCGGTCGGCGACGCCTGCCTATAACGTGCTGGGCGGCGCTCTTTTGGCAGCTCCTGCCCCGGTCGCGGGTGGCCGGTACCCCCCTCAGGATGGCTGCCAGCTGGCAGGGGCGCGACCCGGCCGGGCGGGGCGGGCCCGGTGCCCGCGCGCGGTCCATGGCCTCAGATGGCCGCGACCGGGCGGTAGTTCGGCTGCCACATCGCCGCGCGATGGGGAGCAGCGGCACGGCCCCCTCTCCTGAAGCTGCCGTGACGGGTCATCGACCTTCGACTTCCTGGCCTGGTCGACCACCCGGATTCCGTTGCGTGAAGATACTCGGGTGACCGGCGACGTCTCCATCGCGGCGAGCTTCCTAGACGAGCTGAATCTTGATCTGCCCGACGGAGCGCGGCGAGGCGTACGCGCTGTTTCCAGGGGTCCGGACGGCTGCAAGGTGCTGGCACCGTTCGTGTCAGCCGCTGCACTGTCGCCACCACGGCTTCTCCTGGTCACTTTCCCAGTAGCCCGACCGCTCCGTACCACACCGGACCCGGGTTGAGGAGATCCGGGTAGAGCCCTGTCATCCGGTCGAAGAACTCGCGGGCAGTCGGGTTTTCGTCGAGCAGCCGGATGGCGTCCAACAGGTACTGCCGGGTTCTGTTGAGAATGGCGGGATCGTCCGGTAGATCTTTGTTCTTGTGGCCGGCCACAACCGTGCGCGGCTCGAGCGCGGCGACGCGATCGATGGCCGCAAGCCATTTCTGCAGGCCGCCGTTGCCGCCTTCGAGGATGTACTGGTGCACCCCGTTGTAGGCGACGTCGCCGGCCACTATGAGGCCGATGGACGGTACGTGCAGGACGGACGTCTCGTCGGTGTCCGTGTGCCCGACCTCGACGGCCTGGATGAGGTTGCGCTCCAGCTGGAAGCCGTCGGCGGGAATGGGCTGGGCCAGAACCGGGCTGTCGGGAATCAGGCCGGGGAAGCGCTTGTCCCACATCTGTTCGCGGCCGTCGGTGGCCTGCTGGTGCATGACCTCGATGGTGCCGCGGGTCGCGTAGACGGTGACGCCGGGGAAGCGCTTCACGAGTTCCGCGGTGCCGAACCAGTGATCGCCGTGCCCGTGGGTGGAGTAGATGTGGGTCAGGCGCCTGCCGGACCGCTCGACCCAGTCACCGACCTGTTCGGTCTGTTCACGGGTGAAAGGCGGATCGACCAGGACGGCGTCCTCTTCCCCGAAGATCAGCGTCGAGGTCAGCGGCGAGGAAACGAGCCGGTCACCGTCCGGCAGGCGTTCCTCGCCGGTCCGGGGTGTGCCGTCTGAAACGAAGGTCTCGTACTCCAGAGAGCTGGGCGCGGATGCGGTCATGATGACTCCTCCCTGAGGGGCGACGTGCGGCCCGCGCGGTCGTCTGGTCACCTACCTGCTGCGGCGGACCGCTTGCGCAACGGAATTCAATGCCTACACAACGACGACCATACGACATAATCATACGTGTATTGACTCTGTCGCTGAGTCGAGTTACTTTCGGCTGGAGAAGTACGACAGGCCAGGCAGCATTCACAGGTATCGACATGGCTGATCGGTTACAGCTCTCTCGTGGCTGCCTCTGAGTCCCAAGGAAGCGATCATGCCCGGAGCGCAACTGAGCTGGAGTGTCCACGTGGCGCCGTCGATCCCCACTGAGATCGCGGACCTGCCACCCGACGTGCCCCGGCGCATGTGGTCGCCCATCACGGCCACACTGATCACAGGCGAGCGCGACGCGGTGCTGGTCGACGCGCTGATGACCGCCGAGCAGGCCGACCGGCTGGCCGACTGGGTTGCGGCGAGCGGCATGAACCTCACCACGGTCTTCGTGACCCACGGGCACGGTGACCACTGGTTCGGGCTGGGCACCCTTCTCGAACGCTTCCCGGAGGCGCGCGCGGTGGCGACGCCGGCGGTGGTGGAGCAGATGAAGAAGCAGATGGCGCCGGAGTTCGTCGCGTCGTTCTGGGACAAGCGCTTCCCCGGCCAGATCCCGGACAGGCTCGTGGCCGCGGAGCCGCTGGCCGGAGATCGGCTGGAGCTGGAGGGCCGCGACCTCGTCGTCGTGGGACTCGGGCACACGGACACCGATGACACCACCTGTCTGCACGTGCCGTCGATCGGCCTGGTCGTGGCCGGAGACGCCGTCTACAACGATGTTCACCTCTACCTCGCGGAATCGCCTGCCGAGGGCCGCCGAGCCTGGCTGGACGCGCTCGACACCATCGCCGCATTGGAGCCGGAAGCGGTGGTCGCGGGACACAAGAACCCCGATCGTCCGGACGACCCGAGGACAATCGCGGAGACCCGGCGCTACATCCACGACTTCGAGGCGGTCGCAGAGCGGACCACGACCACTCTCGACCTCTATCGCGGCATGTTGGAACTGCATCCTGGCCGAGTCAACGAGGGTGCACTATGGGGCTCGGCGAGGTCCGCCAAGGGCTGACCGGCCGGGCCTGCATGGGCGAACCCATCGGGCCCTGCGCGGAACTTCGGGAAGCCGGCACTCGTCATTCGGAGAGTTACACTTTCAGACGTAATAAGTAAATAGGCTATGGGCATGTTGCTGTAGCTGCCGTCACCGAAAGAGATCCGCGAATGTCCTGGACTGCGACAGCCCGATACGGCCTGGAGCCCGCCACGGGCGGGCTGGCCTTCGTGCAGGACCTGCTCAACACACTGTCCGCCGGCAAGCCCCGGGAGCCCGACCTTCTGCAGACCGCTGAGGGCGCCCGTGCTTGGCTTGACCAGGCATTGAAGAGCTGGAGTGGTGTGACCCACCGGCCCGCACCCGGCATCGAACTGACAGCCGAGGACGTGCAGGGCCTGCGCGACTTCCGTCATGACCTGGGTCAGAGCCTCCACGCCCAGCTCGGTGACTCGGCGACGGAGCCCGGCCCGGCGGCTTCACTGATGACCTTGCCCACCGCACTGCGGCTCGACGAGCACGGGGCCATCCACGCCGAGCCCCGAGGCACGGGATGGCGGCAGGCGGCGTCACTCGCCCTCATCGAGGTCTACCAGGCGCAGTGCACCGACACCCTGCGCCGCCTGAAGTCGTGCCGAAACACGCGCTGCCTGGTTGCCTTCTACGACCGCTCGCGCAACAACAGCGGCGTCTGGCACGACGTCCACGTCTGCGGCAACGCGGCCAACCTGCGCAACTATCGTGCGCGTAAGCGGGCCGGCGCCGACCAGGTCTGACAGTCGGTCCTCCGGCGCAGTCCTCGCCGTTGTGCCTCGCTTGTCGGCACCTGAGCCGCCTGCCGCAGCAGAGCAGCCTTGGGTGCGGGCTTCGGCGGCAGCGCGTTCGGTGTCGGTCAGGGGTGCAGGGCCGGGGCGCATGTCGGCAGGGTGCCTTTTCCGAAGGCGAGCTGGGCTTGGGCGGGCGAGTCGAAGGTGTCGGTGACTTGCCGCGGGTGGTCCTCGCCGTGGGGGTAAATGGACTTGCCGTTGCCGCTGAGGTTAGGTGCCGACCGCGACGGTGGTGTTTGCCCGTCCTCGGCGTGGGCGTGGATGAGGAGCTGGCCGTGGCGGATCTCGTCGTGGATCTTCTGGGCCTCGTTGGAGACCTCGCGGATCTCGCTGTGGGTGCACCAGGGCATTGGGTGGTTGGCCCAGGTCCATTCCTCGTCCATGGCTTCCCGGAGTCGAGGGGGGGGGTCTCGACGGCTATCCCCTCGGCGGCCAGGTGCTTGGCTGCGTCCTCGGCCCAGTAGGGCTCCTCGTGGTCGATGCGGACCAGGACCAGGACCAGGGCGTTCTCGGCGACGACGGTCCAGTCGGCCGCCTCCAGGCCCAGGTGGGCGATGCGGGCCTGGGAGCCCGTCAGGACGGCAATGACGGCGCTGTGATGAGTGGGGTGGGTTTCGAGGCGGACGTCAGCGTCGAGTGGCAGTGCGGTGGTCACGTTGCGGACTCGTCTCCTGTGCCGGTGGCCGCGCCATTGTGTCCGGCCACCGGCGTATGCGGGGTGCTATCAGGTTGCGCGTGCGGCGCGTGCGGCGCGTGCGGCCGTGGTGGTCGGCGGGCCGGCGCGGGTGGTGGGCGCGGGGCGCGGTCGCTGTGGCGGGACCGGTCCGGTGGCGTGCTGCCAGCGGGTGCGGATGGCGCCGATGTCGGCGAGGTGTCGGGGGACAATGTTCTGTTCCCCCGGGGGGGGCTGGGGCCGGCGCCGCCCC
>NZ_JBIBKX010000043.1:0-20108 GCF_042959425.1 Streptomyces sp. NPDC007896
CCGGTTCTGGTACCGGCAAGGTTCGGTGAAGTACCGGCAGGACCTGCGGTGCGTCAACCAACTCCGCCTCGCCAAGAAATAGAGCAACCAAGCACGCCCCCCAGAACATGTGGTTCTGGGGGGCGTCTTGACGTCACGGACCGGGGCGATGGACTCCGGGCGCCGACCGAGTTGTTGCTGCCCCCGACCCGCCCCCGGGTGCCCGGTTCGACAGGCCCAGGTGAACGATGCCGCGGCTCTGGGGACGGTCGGGCAGCTTCCCCGGCTCTTCATGGGCGCCTGACCGACTGAAGCGAAAGGCGCAGGACGTACGGCTCGCACAGAGGCCATTCGGCCATGACGGGGTGAAGGAGCCCGGCACCGCCCGCGGGCCGTGGCTCAGTTCACGGTGAGGACGGCGGAGTCGTTGCGGCTGTCCGGATCGAAGGCGGGCCGGTGGGAGTCGGCCGGGTCCGGGCCCCAGACCAGCTGGACGCCGCCCTTGGCGTGCGTGACCACGTCGTCGACCCGGAGAGTCAAGGAGAAGTTGGTGACTTGCCCCTTGGGCACGATGATGCCCGGCAGCGTGCAGACGTACGGTCCCTTCGCCTCGGCTGTCGGGTTGTTCTCCTGCCACGGGGCGCAGTTGGCCGAATGGCCGACGGCGGTGGTGCCGGGCGGGAGCGTCACCCAGGCGGTGGGCACTCCCTCACCGCCGCTGCGGTCGTACAGGGTCGCCGGACCGTTGGCGGTCAGGTGGAAGGCGAGGGTCGCGGCCTTGCCCGCGCCGGATTGAGCACTCGCGCCGGACACTGCGAAGTCGGCCGTGTTGCGGGCCCTCAGGGTGGCGATCCAGTAGTCGGTGACGCTGCCCGTCTGCGGCAGGGAGACGGAGCCCGCCGGGACCGAGGACCGCCGGCCCGCCTTGACCACCTTCAGTTTGAGCGCGGACCCCTTGCCCCACGTCCACTTGATGCCCTGTCCGTCCGGCCAGCCCGGCTGACCGAGAGGCGCGGTGAGCGCGTCGAGGTAGGTGTTGAGGGCGGTGGAGCCCACGTGCAGACGCACCGGGGCGGCGAGGGCAGCGGTCTCGCCGATGTTGATGGCGCCCTTGGGGTAGCACTCCGCGAAGTGGATCGCGCCGTTGAACCCGTACTTGCAGTTGGAGTAGTGGTCGGCGAAGTCCAGGCCGGGTGAGGCGGCCAGGACGGTCTGCACGCCTCGGGCCGGACGGTTGCCCATGTTGGTGAACCGGACCGGTTCGGCAACGTTGCTGCCGACCTTCAGGTTGGTGTGGTCGGCGAGGCGGTCGAGGCCGAAGGACGGCCCTCCCACGGTGACCGATCCCGTGCCGCCCGTGATCTGTGCATGCGCGGACCGGCCGGTGATCTTGTACGTTCCCGTGGCGCCCAGTCGGCTGCCTCTGAGCGCGGTCAGGGTCAACCGGGTCATGGCCCCGAGGCCGATGTTCGGGTTGGAGCCCGACTCGAACGACTCCGAGCACGTGGCGACCAGGCCATGGGCGGTGCAGTTGCTCGAGAACGCCACCTTGGCGATCTTCGACAGTCCCCGGGCGTCCACGGTCAGCGTGACATCGTGTGCCGTCAGGTTCTTGCTCTTGGTATGGAAGTCGAAGTACACGCCGTCCGTGGCAGGAGCAGCCGGCAAGGCCGCCGGGGTTGGTGCGTCAAGAGTGAGCACCGGCTGGCCCGAAACAGCAACAGCACCGGCTGGGCCGGCGCCCAGCAGCGATGCGGCCAGACCCGCAGCCGAAAGGAACACTGCGGCTAAACCGGTGAGGGAAATACGTCTCATCAACATCCTTACGTTTGAAGGGGGTTTACGCAGGCCGCCGACCAGCGGTCAGCGTGGTGCGGCCGGGGGCTGGAGTCCCGCCCGGTCGGTTCAGTGAGTCATCCGCCCGTCTCCTTCGCGGATGTGGCTGGAGCACGGCATCAGCAAGCCGGTCGCGCGGCCACACCACACCTCGGTGATGACGCGATGGTTCACAAGTAGGTCTCTTCCCACTCCCAGGGCTTGGCGTAGATCTTCTGCAGCAGTTCGGCGAAGGCATCGCTGTCGTAGAGCAGGCCGTTGTACTCCGCCGGGATCTGCTTGCCGTTGATCACAGCGGTGGGCGTTCCCGGTCCATCGGGGTCCTTCACCCCCCCCGGCCCGCTCGTACGCTTTCTGGGAGGTGGTGACGAAGGAGCGGTACTTCATGTTCTTCACGGCCGCGTTGAACTCCGGGCCGCGCAGGCCCTCGACCTTGCCGGCCAGTTCCAGCAGATAGGCGCCGGTGTAGTCGTCGGTGCTCTCCACGGGCTGGTGGGCGTAGAGCACCTCGTGGTACTCCACGAACTTGCCCTGCTCCAGCGCGGCGCGCAGTGCGTTGACCGCCTTCTTCGACCCGCTGCCGCCGGCCCGGTCGTCCAGGAAAGAGGCCAGGGTGTACTCGGTTCTCGTCCGGCGGTCGAGCATCGCTTCCCGCAACTGCGAGGAACCGCCGGTGGTCTCGAACTTCTCGCAGTACGGACAGCGCGGATCCTCATACAGGTGCACGGTCATCTTCGCGTCCGGATCGCCCACCAGGATGGTGGTGCCGTCCTTTCCGAGCTTCTCCGGCAGTTTCTCCGCGCTCCCGAACCCGGGCTTGGCCTGCGCCGCCCGCTGCCCGCACCCCGCCAGCATCAGCACCGCGGCCGCGCAGAGCACAGCCCACCGTCCCCCGCGCACCATGCGTCACCCCCTCCCCAGAGAACAACGCGACCTTAGATCACCGGTATGACAATCGCCCACGCCATTTCCGTTGAGGGACCGTTACCCCCTCCAAAGGCAGGAGACCGGCCTCGCCGCTGTCCAAAGGAGACGGCGTGCCTGTCATATCAGGGCGGTTCTCGTCGTCCAGCCGCCGCAGGAGCGAGTTGATGCTGCGGACTCTGCCTGGGCCCGGTCAGGTGCTGATCGTGGAGGTCGTCAACGTGGGGCTGTTCGTGACACCCGAAGCTCCGTGAGATACCGCTTGGTAACCCGGCCTGCGTACCGCCCGTCGATCAGCCCGGCGATGCACCCCAGCCCCTTCCCGGGCCTGCGGCGGCAGCGCCCGGTGGCCGGAGTAGGTCCGCAGCACCTCCAGGTACTCCGCCGTGGTGTACGTCAGGTCCCACTCGTAACGCCGGAAGACAACAGGGCCGAACCGGCCGCTGCATGCGACCTCGTCCGCGTGGTCCGAGGTGTCGACGTCCTCTGCGGCAGGAGGCCGCAGCCCCGCAGGGGTGGCCGGATCGAAACGCTCGTAGGAGTCCTGGACGTCGACGAAGTCCCAGGTGAGAGAGCGTTTCAGGTGGAACGGCAGCGTCTGCACGGTATCCACCAGCGCGTCGCGGACCAGCTCGGTGCCCGGCCATTCGGCAGGTGCAGGAGTATCACGTAGCGGGTGGCACGCTCGACAAGGGTGCCGATGGCGGAGGCGCCGTCCTTGCCGATGATCAGATCGCCCTCCCAGTGGCCAGGAACGGCCCGGTCCTCCACCTCGGCCGGCCGTTCGCTGATCATCACCATCGGGTCGCGGAAGCGGGACTGACGCTGCTGAGCCTGACGGCAGGGCTTGCGCCGCACGCGGCCCGTGCGCAGGGCTTGGGCCAGTTCGCGTCGCAGTTCACCGCGGCCCTGGACATAGAGGGCCTGGTAGACGGTCTCGTGGACCACGTGCATCTCCGGCCGTCCGTCGGGGGAAGCGGGCACGCAGAGCCTGGCAGATCCGCTCCGGGCTCCACCGTAGGTCCAGGTGATTCTGGATGAAGTCCCGCAGCTCGAGGTTCTGGCCGACCTTCCCCGGCGGTCGGCGCGCATCAGCGCGGGCCTGAGCTGCGTACGGGCGGTAATGCCACTGCCCACGAGTCCCGACGGTCCGGTTGCGGCGTACCCCTCTGCTGATGGTCGAGGGACTGCGGCCCAGTTCAGCAGCTATCGCACGGATCGTGGCCTTCTCCCGCAGCCGGTCGGCGATGTAGGCCCGGTCGTCCTCACACAGGTACCGGGACACGCCAGAAGGCGGCACCGCCGGTCGAACCGGGTGTGCCGCCATCTGCTTACGGTCGGCGTTGCGCCCGTTGCGCCATCGTCGGCCGGTCTTCGGATCGATACCGACGATCTGGCACGCCTTGTTGTTGCTCAGGCCCTGCTGCATGAGCTGGAAGTATGCCTCCCGCTCACGCAGCAGCTTCTTGCGTCCCTGAGCTACGGTCCGCAGCTCCCGAATCTTGAAGTCCATCGCATCTCCTGAACTGGGGTGTAGCGACGACCACTAGAACGGAAGCAGCACAGGCCGGGCCTTGCATGTCCCGGGTCGTACGGAGACGACTCAGGCGCTGCCCTTCTCCTCTGCGCGCCCCTGTACCCGCTCCGGGGCCGATGTCGGGACGCCGTCGGCCCACCAGGGACCCTGCACCGACGGCGTCGGCTGACACCTGCGGTTCGGCGGGCCCGGGCAAACCCGAGTCGGCTCGGGTACGGTTACGGCCAAGCCGCCCGTCGGTTGGCCGGCGAACCCCCTTCGGAAAACTCGAACCCACGGCCTTTTGCCGTCTCCTTAAGTCGTTCAAGTAACGCTCGGCAGTCCCCGAGCGCCCAGTGGTTGCCACCCTGCAAGGGCTGCCAGGTGTACTCGCCCCAGTAGTCCGACCAGTCCCCGTACCACGTCGAGTAGGAGGATCATCACGTCTTCGAAGCGCACCGCGTCGAGCCACGCGGCGGCGCTGGCCTTCGGGTTGTCGTGGCCGGCCCGCTGGTAGTGGAGCGTCAGCTCGTGCCTGAGCCGGCCGACGTCGAATTCGCGGTTGTAGATCAGGATCCGCTTCCCGGCCAGCGCGGTAGTGAGCTGCGGGAGGACGTCCTCGAGGGACGGCGCGTCACGGACCTGGTCGTCGAAGATGCCGTGCAGGTCGGTCGCGTCGACGGGGATCGGTTCGCCTGAGTTGAGGAGCGTGTCCACCAGGACGTCGCCGGACACCTTCTGGACGCCGAGGTCGACGATGAGGGCCTCCCGGTCCCGGCCTGTCGTCTCGGTGTCGAGGCGGCGACCAGCCGCGCGGCGAGGCCGGTGTCGAGGTCCCGCCCGGGCGCGTACGGCAGTTGCCCGAGCGCGGTCATGTCCGGCAGCGGCTCGTGGAGGTGCGCCTTCCCCGTTGCGGCGGACGCCCGGGACGCGCCCGTCGTCGCGGTGCGCTTCTTGTCCCTGCTCTTCTTCCGCTGGTTCCTGACCATTGGCAGTCCTCAACTCGCGTGCACGGATCCATGATCCGATACACGCGCGTGAGAGCTGACTGCGGTGATCGGTAACTGCGTCGAGCGGCGGTGTCTTTCGCACTGTCGCGCCCGGACCCGTGGTCCCGCGTACCTTCGCCTCAAACGCTCCCGGTCATGGGCTGAGGCGGGCTTGGGCCGGTGCACGACCCGTGTGAGGCACCATACCGGCCGCCACTGACAGTGATACGCGAATCCGTTCCCGCCGGTGACGGATCGTCGAGGGTGACGCCATAGCGAAGCCCCCGAATCTCACCTCCCAGCCGACCACTGTACGGAAGAGGAACTGCGCGAGGCGGGGTTACTGCTTGCCCAGTTCGCCGCCCACCACGAGCCGCTGGAGGCCGTAGGTGCCGACGTAGTACGCCGTCGGCGTGCCGACGGGACGCCGGGCGGGGTGCACCCGCCGGACTCGACAGCGACACCCACACCGTGTGGCGACGCATCGAACGACACGAGCCCGGCCGCATCGTCCACGCCCTATACGAGGGAACGACCGACGATATCGGCCGCGCCGTGCCGCTCACCGAGCACCCTGCAACCCGGCAACCCGGCAACCCGGCAACCCGCGACCTCATCGACAGTCTCAGCGCCGACGCAGTCAGCATCCAGACGGGTATCCCCGTACTCACCGCCGTCTACGTGCCGAACATGCCGCCCAACCGGCTGCACCGCAACTCGCCGATGGGCCGCGGCGATTACGCCGCGCCCCTTCTCGGCCTGTTCGCTGCCCTCGACATGACATGGACGTCATGGATCCGAGACGTGCGCCTCGCCCGCGGCCGACTGATCGTCCCGGACACCTACCTTCAGAACCTCGGCCCCGGCAAGGGCGCCATGTTCGACGAGGACCGCGAAGCAGGACGGCACCTGGGTCGGGGTCTACCTCGCGTCCGGCTCCTACGTGGACGCCGAGAGCTACCACGACTACGTGGACGTGCGCTGAGTAGCCTTTTCCGACGACCACCACGAAGGGCGCCCCGGGAACATCCGAGGCGCCCTTCACCTTTGCGGCGGCGTGGCTACGCGCCGCCAGGAGCTCCGCCTCCGTCCGGTCCGCATCCGGGTGAACGGGGAGGGCGACGCCCAGCCGAAGGGCCCGGCGCTGTTGGTGTTGCGCCCTGCGGTGGATCCGATGCCCACGCACGAAACGGGACTGATCATCGTGGCACTACCGATGGGCAGGGCCACCACTCCCCGGCTGCGGGCCCTGGCACCCCGAGCGCAGCCTCGGCGTCGTCCGGGAGCCGCGAAGACCGTCAGGGCTCACTGCCGGGCTGCCATTTATCGAATACCCAGCCTGGATGGGAAGTGCCGAGGTAGGGCAGGTGCGCGTCCCAGTCCACAGCTGTCAGTGTCTGGACCTGTTGCAGCGTGATGCGGCTGGCCGAGTCGGTGTTGAACCCCCAGGAGAAGCCGGCCAGCGGCAGCACGCGCCGTTCGGTGTCGTCCATCGGTGTCCATGCCAGAAAGCTGTGGGCCGTCCAGGTCAGTGGGTCTCGCTCGGCCCGTGACGGTGCGTCAAACAGGCTGGGATTGATACCGAAGAAGGCATACGGCGACAGCGCATCCTCGAACAGGTAGAACGGGTCCATGTCGAAGGCTGCCCCGGCGGAGGAGTTGTCCGTCGAACGCACCAGCTGAACCCAGCCGAACAGGGCCCGATACCCCTTGCCCGGATAGTCCACCTCAGCGGTGCAGCACGGGAAACCATCGGCTGAGGGGTGCTTGCCGATCGCAGCAGAATCATCGACGCGCTCCAGCGTCACCGGTACCGCACCCTGCATGTCGTCGCGTAGGAACGGAATGACCACGACGTCACTCTGCCGCTCGGACACGTCGGCGGCAAGGGCCGGGGCAGGCCAAGAGCCCACAGCAGGGGCCGAACGATGTCCGCCGTACCGATGTGCCACAGCAGCTTAAGGAACAGGCACCGGCTCAGCCAGTGGATCACCGATGACCGCGATGGGCTGCGTCGCGGGCGAAGACTTGGTACGCGCCATCGACTGCGTCAGGGGAGGTCGGGCAGCCGGAGTTCCATCAGCGGGGCGTACTGCTGTCCGGCGTAGCAGTCGCTGTCATGCAGGTCCCCCTGGACGCAAGGGCGTGGCAGGGAGACTTTGACGGCGAGGGCGCGGGGGTGGTTGACCACCAGGATCTCGTTCTCGCTGGTGTTGAACAGTCCGGCGAACAGGGTTCGGTTGAGGATTGCGGTCTTGGTGAGCGCTTCGTAGGTGTGCTGGTCGTGGCACATGAAGTCGAAGGTGAGGGTAAAGGGTCCGGCATTCTTGGAGCGGACCAGGGAACAGTAGTCGAGCAGTGTGGCCATGGTCAGACCTCTTCGGTGGTGGTGCGGAACAGTTCGGTGGGGGTGATGCCTGTGGCGACGTGGTTGAGCGTGAAGCGGTAGAGCGGGCCGCGGTCCATCTCGGGCGGTGAGTAGGGGTAGGCGAGGGTGGAGACCAGGCCGTCGTATTCGGGGATGGGCAGGTGCGAGGAGGCGTGGGCGACAAACGTGGAGATCGCGTGGGCGGTTGCCTGGTCGGGCGCGGTGACGGTGATCAGGACGCCAAGCTCCTGCGGTTGCAGGGGGCTGGGTTCGGTGCCAGCAAGGACGGCGCCGGCACCGAAGAGGCGGTAGTCGATGTCGACGGTGTCCGGGTCGACCCGGCCGTCGAATACGTCGAGGATCTTGGCGGCGAAGTACTTCTTGGCCATCGGCAGGAGTTCGGGCAGGCGGCCGATGACGACCTTGTCGCGGACGCCGCCGATGATGACGGTTTGGTAGCCGACGAGTTGGGCGCCTTCGAGCTTGTTGGTGTAGCCCTCGGCCTCGACGTAGCGGGCGCCGCGGACGCGGACGGTCTGCTCGTCGACGGCATCGTAGGTGGCGTGGCTGGTGTCGAGGGTGCCGGAGGGCTCGGCGATGTGGAACGGATCCGCGTTCTCGTACAGCGTGTGGGCGGCGACCGAGCGCGGGGTGAGGCGGCTGCCCTCGGCAAGGGAGGTCACGTCGAAGTGGTCGTCCCGCAGGGTGACCAGAAGGCCGTTGGCGGAAGGCGGGATCGCGCAGGCCGCACCGCATTCGATGGTCTTGGCCATGTGCCAGGTCAGTCCGGGGTCGGCGCCGTTCATGTGGGGCAGGGCGGCGAACAGGGCAGTGTCGCTGGCCCGTCCGGCGAAGATGACGTCGCAGCCGGCGGCCAGGGCTTCCTGGATGGGTTCGACGCCCATCATGGCGACGGTATGGCTGCGGGCGAACAACTCCCGCTCCACGACAGGGGCGTTGGCGAGTGGGTGGATGAGGTTCTGGTCGTACAGGCTTTGGAGGCGCTCGGCGCTCTGGTCGGAGTAGATGAGGCCGAGTTTGAAGTGCAGTCCCTCCTTCGCCGCGATGGCCCTGGCGAGGCTAGCGACCCGGTCGACGCCGACGTCCCGTCCACTGGTGCCGCAGGATCCGATGATCAGTGGCACTTGGAGGGTGTTGCGGGCCTTGAGGAGCAGGCGCAGGTCGCGGGTGACGGCCTGGTCGGAGAGTTTGGGTGTGCCGGAGCCGAGGGCGGCGGGGCCCGAGTCGGTGGATCCGGCGTCGCAGGCGATGACGTGGGGGCGGGCGGCGATGCCGCGATCGAGGGCGTCGGCGTCGAATCCGGCGCCGAGCGCCCCGGTCGGGGCGAGGATGCGCAGGTCCATAAGGGTGACTTTCTTGTGTGGTCGGGATCAGGAAGCGGCGGATGCTGTCCGGGGGGCGCGGCGGGCCACGAGGGTGAAGACGGCAAAGGTGACGGCGCCGAAGATCGCGGCGTTCAGGAGCATGTAGCGCCAGCCGGTGAGGTCGACGGTGGCGCCGAGCAGGGCGGGGCCGAGCGCCATGCCGGAGGCGGAGGCCACGGTGTACAGGCCGGTGTAGGCGCCCAGGACATGGTTGTTGGGGGCCAGGCTCCACAGGGCGACCAGGCCGTTGACGGAGAAGACGGCGTAGCCGATCGAGGCGATGGCCACGGAGAGGGCGGTGAACGTCGGAGTGGGCTCGGCGAAGCCGACCAGGAGGCCCGCGACGAACAGGGCTATGCCATAGCGGATCATGCGCAGTTCGCCGAGCCGGTGGGAGAGGTAGGCGAGCGGTACGACGCAGAGGAGGAAGGCGATCGCACCGGGGAGCGCGATGCCGCCGGCCGCACCGCGCGACATGCCGAGGACTTCGGTGCCGTACGGGGTGGTCAGGGAGCGCAGCGCCGCCCACATGCCGGCGAAACAGAAGATTCCTGCCATGAGCAGCAGGCGGGCCCGGCTCGGTTCCCGGATGAGGTCCTTGAGGACGGCCCACGGCGAGGAGAACGGATCGGCCTGCTCGTCCGCGGAGTCCTCGTGGCGCACCACGGCGGCATGGCGGCGCCCCAGAAAGCGGTAGGACAGTGCCACCATGACGATCATCAGGATCGGGGGGATGGCGAAAGCGGCCTTCAGGCTGTGGTCCACCACGAGCAGGCTGATCAGGGCCGAGACGATGATGGTGAGGCTGACGCCGGCCTTGATGAAGCCCTGGGCCTTGCCGCGCTGCTGGGGGTCGACGTAGTCGGAGACGAGGGTCTCGGTGACCCCTTTGAAGGAATTGGCGGTCACACCGAATGCGAACACGCACAAGATCAGCATCGGCAGGGTGGTGGCCCACGGGATCAGCGCAAAAGGCACGGCGGCTACGCAGGCCCCGGCGATGACGATGGGCCATCGGCCGGTGCGACGGCGGGCGAGGCGGTCGGAGATCAGGCCCATCCACGGCTGGATGACGACGCCGAGCCCGGTATCCAGGCCCATGATCAGGCCGATCACGGTGGCGGAGGACACGAAGTGGCGTAGCTGGGCGGGGACTTGGGCGTCGTAGAAGTTCCACACCGACTCCTGGGCGAAGATCGCGAGGGCGACCCACAGGACGGCGCTCCCGCTCATACGCTCCGGCCTTGCAGGCGCGGGGGCGGTCTTCGAGGGGGCAATGCCTGAAGGGGGTGGTGGGGGTATGTCTTCGTGCAACATAGCGGCGACTCCAACGCAATATGCTATAGCAATAGGGATATCTGCTTGAGCGGCCGGGTCTCGCGAAGTCGGCACGCAGGCAGTCCCGGGCGGTGGCACCCCTTCGATCCGGGCCGCCTTAGGTGGGCACCCAAGATTGACTCCTGCTATAGCAAAGAGTCAATGGTGGTGGGTAGGCGGACCGTGACCGTGGCTCCACGTTCTGGCCCGTTGTGGGCAGGAATAGTCGGGGTGACCGTGATGGTGCCGCCGTGGGCGGTGGTGATGTCGCGGGCGATGGCCAGGCCCAGGCCGGTGCCGGTGGCCTCGCCGGCGTGCCGGGTACGGGCGGCCTGCAGGCGTACGAAGCGGTCGAAGACGCGGTCGCGGTCCGCTTCCGGGATGCCGGGGCCGTCGTCGGCCACGGTCAGGACGGCGATGTCCGGGCCGTCCCTGGTCACCGTGACCTCGATGCCGTGGTCGGCGTGGCGGTCGGCGTTGTCCAGCACGTTACGGATCAGCCGGGTGAGCTGGTCGGGATCTCCGAGGACGCGCACGGTGTCGGCCGCATGGAGGCCGACAGGTACGCGGCCCGGCGCGGCGTCGATCGCGGACCGGGAGAGCGCCACAAGGTCGACCGGTTCCCGGTGGTGCAGCAGGGTGCTGTCGTCGGAGCGGGCCAGCACCAGGAGTGCTTCTACCAGGCGTTGCAGCCGGGCGGTCTCGGTGACGGCACGGGCGGCCAGTTCGGGCCACGGGGCCCGGTCGGGGTGGGCGAGTCCCACCTCCATCGAGGTGCGTACGGCTGCGAGGGGGGTGCGCAGTTCATGGGAGGCGTCGGCGACGAAGCGCCGTTGGCGGTCGGCAGACGCCTCGAGGCGGTCGAGCATGCCGTTCAGGGTGCGAGTGAGGCGGCCGACCTCGTCGTCGCTGCCGGGTTCGGGGATGCGCCGGTGCAGATCGCTGCCGGTGATCTCGGCGGCTTCGGCGCGGATGCGTTCGACCGGGCGCAGCGTTCGGCCGATCAGCAGCCAGGAGACGCAGACGGCGGCAAGCAGGATCAGGGGCAGTACATACAGAAGGTGCCCCTGGATGTCCTTGGTCAGGTAGGAGAGGAGCCGGGTGGAGCCGCCGACGTAGACGACGACGGGTTCGCCGGCGGTCACATAGCGCTGGGCGACGACCCGCTCGTCACCGCGGCCGGACGCCGAGGTCTTGGCCGGCTCGGGCGTGGTGCTGGCGGCGGGGAGTGTGTAGAAGGCGGGCTGTCCCGCGATGTTGGCCGTTGCGGAGATCACGGTGCCGGAGGAGTCCACGACTTGGGCCCACACGCTGGTGTCACCGGGAGCCGGAGGCAGGGGGTTGGGGATGTTGCCTGCGGTCGCGGACTGTCCTACGGAGTCCCCGTACGCGTTCAGCGTGGTCACGACGTTCGACCGTACGGAGCTGACCAGGGTGAAGGCGAGGACAGCCGTGACGAGCGCGACGGTCACGGTGATGGCGAGGGTGGCCAGCAGGGTGAGCCGCAGGCGAAGGGAGCGGCTAGGGGCGGTGCGGGTCAATGCGGTACCCCGATCCTCGGACCGTTTCGATGGTGCGGGCGGTGAACGGCCGGTCGATCTTCCGGCGCAGGTGGTGGATGCGGACCTCGACGACGGACGGGTCCGCCTGGGAGGACACGTCCCAGCAGTGTTCGAGGAGTTCACTCTTGGACACCGCGCGCCCCTCCGCGCGCAGCAGGTACTCCAGCACCGAAAGCTCGCCGGGCGTGAGGGCGATGGCCCGGCCTTCGCGGCGGACCACCCGAGTGGCCGGGTCCAGGGTCAGATCGCCGGACTGCAGCAGGGCGGGGCGCGGGTGTGCTGCACGGCGCAGGAGGGAGCGGATATGGGCGAGCAGGACGGGATACTCGAACGGCTTGGTGAGGTAGTCGTCGGCGCCCAGGTCCAGTCCCTCGGCCTGGTCGAGGGGTGCGTCCATGGCGGTGAGCATGAGGATCGGTGTCCACTTCCCGGCCTCGCGCAGCCGTGTGCAGACCTGGTAGCCGTCCAGTCCGGGGAGCATCACGTCGAGGATGATCAGGTCAAAGTCGTGCTCGGTGGCCTGCCAGAGCCCTTCGTTTCCGTCGGCGGTCAGCTGGGTCGAGTAGCCCTCGGCCCGCAGCCCCCAGGTCAGGGATGCGCCGAGGGCTTCGTCGTCTTCGATGACCAGGATGCGCATGGATCAAGCATGCACGGACGGGTGGGGGCCCGCCGGGTCGAGCGTGCCGTCGTCCCTGTCGTGGGCGTGGCGGTCCGGTCCTTCGCCGGCAGCGGCGGGCTTGATCCGCAGCAGGCGTGCCGCCCAGGCGGGCAGATACCAGTTGGCCCGGCCGAAGAGCACCACCAGGGCGGGGGTGAGCAGCGTCCGTACGATCAGGGCGTCGATCAGGATTCCCGCGGCCATGCCGGTGGCCATCATCTTGATGGTCACGTCCGGGGTCGAGGACAGTGAGATCAGGGCGAGGAACAGGATCAGGGCGGCGCTGGTGACCAGTCGGCCGGTGCGGCTGACCCCTTCGACCACGGCATCGTTGGTGCGTCCGGTGCGGTCGTAGGCCTCGCGGACCCGGGCCAGGATGAACACTTCGTAATCCATCGAGACCCCGAAGAGGAACCCGAACAGCAGCATGGGGACGAACGGGCTGATCGACCCGGTCGCGGGTATGCCCCACAGGGTGTTCGAGCCCCAGCCGTGCTGCCAGACGAGGACCAGTACGCCGTAGGCGGCGCCGACCGACAGCAGGTTCAGGGCGACCGCCTTGGCGGGCAGGATCAGCGAGCGCATTCCGCGGGCCAGCAGTACGAACGTCAGCACGGCGACCAGGCCGAGCAGGACGGGGAACCAGCTCGACATGATGTGGCTGACGTCGGTCGACTGGACCAGGTTGCCGCCGATCTTCGCGTTGTGCGGGACCGCGGCCCGCAGGTCGGACAGGGCCGTCCCGGCGTGGGCGGTACCGACCTCGCTCTTCGGCAGCGCCATGATCACCGAGCTGCCGGCATGGTGCCAGGCGGGGGTGTCGGCGACCAGGACGCCGTGGATGTCGGGCAGGCCGCGCAGGCTTGCGGCGGTGGCCGACGGGTCGGTGCCCCTCGGGAGTTCGATCGGGACGGAGGTGAGCACGCCGGTGGGGAAGCCGTCGTGCTGCAGGGCGGTCAGACCTTGCTGTGCGGGGCCGTTCGCGGCCAGCGACGTGGAGGCGGGAGCCGCACTGTTGAGGGTCAGTCCGAAGGCGCACAGGGTGCCCAGGATCGCGGTACCCAGCAGGGCAGCAGCCTTGGGGCGGGCCACGATGGTGCGTGCGGTGCGGGTCCAGACCCCGCCGGGCCCGGTGCTCTTGCGGCGGCGGATCCGGATCTTGTCCAGGCGCGGCCCGACCGCGGAGAGCAGCAGCGGGATGGTGGTGAGCGCCACCAGAGCCGCGACGGAAGGGATGAACAGGCCGGACAGGCCGACCCCTTGGAGGAAGGAGACGGGCACCACGATCAGCGCGAACAGGCCCAGCGAGGCGATGAGAGCGCTGAAGGCGACCGAGTGCCCGGCGCGGTTCAGCGACCGCAGGACAGCCTGCTTGTTGTCGGCGCCCCGGTCGCGTTCCTCGCGCCAGCGGTTCACCAGCAGCAGGGAGTAGTCGACCGAGAGTCCCAGGCCCAGCAGCGCGACGATGAACTGCACCGAGGGGTTGATGGCGATGTTGGTGGCATACGTCAGCCCCCAGATGGCCAGCTGCATCGACAGTACGGACACGATCGCCGACAGCAGCGGCAGGACGGCGAGTGCCGAGCCGAAGACCCAGGCCAGCACCAGCAGCGCGAGCCCGATGCCGACGAGCATCTCGGTCAGCACGCTGGAGCCGGACCCGGAGCCGCCGGAGCTGAGCTGTTCGATGCCGGTCTGGTGCACGGAGGCGCCGGGGACGGCGTGGGAGACCGCGGTACTCATGGCGTCCAGCACCTGCGGGGCGACCGGATCACCGGCCTGCGGCGGGTAGACCATCACCAGAGTGGAGGCCCCACCGGCGCCGACCAGGGCACGGTCACCGGTGCCGGCGTACGACAGGTCGCGTACCCCGGGCACGGACGTGGCGACCTTGTCCGCGGCGGCCAGGCCCGACTTCGCGGCGGGGCTGTCCGCGGTGACGCCGTGCGGCAGGTCGACGACCAGCACGCTGGGGTTGGCGCCCGCCCCGCCGTACTGCTTCTGCAGCGCGACGTTGGCGTGGTAGCTGGCCGTATTCACCGTCGTACCGCTCTTGAGTCGGTCGGCCACATGCGGTGCCACCAGCACCCCGACAACGGTGAGTGCGACCCAGGACAGGGCCACCCACATCCGGTGCCGCATGACGAATGCGGCGAAGCGTTCCACGAGATCCACCTCCACGACCTGGCCGGATGCACACGCACACCGGCAACGCTTCCGAAGGTAGAAACGCCAACCTTGCGATTCGCTTACCTCCCTGCCCTCGCGCCGCAGCACTGTTTCGGGGAGGTTGGAAGCAGATCACCCGGGGGTTTCGAAAGTCTTGACACCCTGGAAGCAGCAGTGCTGCCATAGCAAACACCAAACGCTGGAACGCCAGGCTCACCTTGCATGAGCCCCCAATTTTTACCTTCTGCTATAGCACATAGAATGCTCTGAAAGAGGTCGTCATGCGTGCCCGCCCCTCCCGCTCCGCCCTCCGCCTGGCGATCGCCGCTCTGGCGCTCGGCTCGGTGCTCGCCGGCTGTTCGTCCTCCGGCTCCGGGACCACTCCGGCCGCCACATCGCAGAAGCCCGCCGCCCCGGCCGCAGTGGCCGACCTGGTGGCGAAGTCGCATTCCGAGTCGGGGCTGATCATCTACGGCAATACGCCGGCCGCGGTCATCAAGCCGCTGCTCACGTCGTTCACCAGGGCCTATCCGTGGATCAAGCCCGGGTACTCGCAGCTCTCGGACAACCAGGTCTACAGCAAGTACCAGTCCGAGCACGCCCAGGGAGGCCACACCGCGGACCTGCTGATCTCCGATTCGATCCAGCAGGTCCTGCAGGGTACGGAGAACGGCCTGTTCGCCGACGTCACTCCGCAGGGTCTGGCGAACTTCCCGGCGTCTACCAACCAGGGCCACGGCGTGTACGTGATGTCGCCCGACCCGGTTCTGGTCTCGTGGAACGCCAAACTGCTGTCCGGTCCCAAGGTCCCCACCAGCTATGCGGGGCTTGCCGCGCGTGTGAAGAACGATCCGGCCCACTACCCGCTGGTCAGCTACTCGCCCAACAACCCGCTGGGCTACGAGGCCGTCTACGGACTCGTCCATATCCTCGGCGCTGACACCGTCTACGGGTATCTGGACGCCTACGGCCGGCGCACCAAGACCCTCGACGAGGGCCTGGACGGTCTGCAGTACATGGTCCAGGGCGGTGCCTCGGTGGGCTGGCTCTCCAGCGGCCTGGCTCAGGCGATCATCCCGAAGTACAAGGGCCTTGCCGCCTACGGCTACATGAGCGACGCCACCCCGCTCACTCCGCGCCTGATCACCCAGACCACCGGAGCCGCCTCTCCGGCCTCGGCCCAGCTGTTCCTGGACTTCATCTACAGCGCCGCCGGCCAGCGGGTCATGTGTGCAGCGGGGATGGAGGCGTCCATGAACAACTTCACGTCCGCGTCCGGCTGCACGGCGAACCTGACCGACCTGGCCAAGCACGTACCCGCCAAGACCATGTACCTCGTCCCGGTCTCCCGGGACGTCATCGACCAGCAGAAGGCCATCACGGACCGCTGGAACAAGGCCCTGGGGCGCTGAGCGCGCCATGGCCCTGCACCCGCTCGCCGCTGCCCCGGCCGCTCGGCGCGACCGGCGCCGCCGCCACCTGCCCGCCGGTCCTGGCCAGTACCTGATCTGGGCCACGGTCGCCGTCTTGACCCTGGCCCCGCTCGTCCCGCTGGTCATCACCTCGCTCCGCTCGAAGCCGTACTACCTGCCCGGAGGCGTGTTCAGCACCGATGCCTACCGGCAGCTGTTCACCGACCCGGCCTTCCACCAGGCCGCCTGGAACACGGTCGTTTTCGCGCTCACGGCCACCGCACTGGCACTGCTGCTCGGTGCCGCCTTCGCCGTCCTGGTCACCCGCACCAACCTGCCCGGCAGACGCCGGCTGGGCCCGGCACTGCTGGCCCCGCTGCTAGTCCCGCCGTTGGGGCTGATCGTCGGCTGGGAGTCCTTGTACGGTCCGGCCGGCTACCTGACCCAGCTGTGGTCCAAGAACCTGCACCTGCCCGCCTGGAACCTCACCTCGCTGCCCGGCATGTCCGTGCTCGGCGCCGTCGTCACCCTCCCCATCGCCTACCTGACCTGCAAGGCCGTCCTCGACGGCGCGGACGGCACGCTCGAGGACGCGGTCCGGGCCTGCGGCGGCGGCACGGTGCGCGTCCTGCGCACCGTGACGCTGCCGATGCTGCGCACCGCCCTGCTCGACAGCGGCATGCTCATCTTCACGCTCTGCCTGGAGGTCCTGGGCATCCCGCTGTTCCTGGGCCGCCCGGCGAACATCCAGTTCATCGCCAGCTACCTCTACGACACCTGGTCCAGCAGCAGCATCCCCGACCCGCCTGTCGTTTCCGGCGGGGCGATCCTGCTGCTCGCCGTGGCCTCGGCCCTTCTGACCGTACGGGGCCGACTGCTGCGGCACGCTGCGCGCTACTCCAGCGGTACCCGGGCCGCCCCGCCCGCCCGCCCCCTGGACCTGGGCCGCTGGCGGATTCCCGCAGCCGTGGGCATGGCCGGTTTCGTAGCCTTCACGTGTGTGATTCCACTGCTGGGCCTGGCGTTGATGTCGTCGGTGACCGACTTGACCACCCTGGTGGCGCCCTGGCACTTGTGGAGCGCCGCCAACTGGCATGAGATCTGGGGCGATCCCGCCCTGCACCGTGCGGTCACCAACAGCCTGATCGTCGCCGTCATCGGCAGTGCGGCGACCGTTGCCGTGGTCGCACTGGCCACCGTCATCGCCCATCACTCCGGCTTCCGGCTGCGCCGCACCCTGCCCGCTCTGCTGGTCTACCCGCGGGCCACCCCCGGCATCGTCTTCGGCGTCGGCTTCTTCTGGCTCTTCCTGATCGTCGACTGGCCCGGGGCGCTCCTGCGCAACAGCCTGTGGGGCGAACTGCTCGCCCTGAGCGTGCGCAACATGACCCTCGCCTACATCGTGCTTGCCCCCGCTCTTGCCCGGATCAGCCCGGAACTGGCCAAGGCGGCGGCCGCCTCCGGCGCGGGCTGGTGGTCCGCCACCCGTCGCATCACCCTGCCCCTGCTGCGGCCTGCCCTGCTCAGCGCCCTGGTGCTGATGTTCGTGACCCTGGTCAGCGACTACGACCCGGTGGTCTTCCTGACCAAGCCCGGCACCGAACTCCTGGGCACCAGCATGCTCCAGACCTGGGCCAAGGGACTGCCCGGTCCCGTAGCTGCCATGGCCCTGGTCCAAGTCGTCCTCGTCGCCGCCGCCCTGTCCCTCGGCCTCGGCCTCGGGTGGACCCTGCGCAAGAAAGGCCGCCATGCCTGAGATTTCCATACACGAGCTGACCCAGACATTCGGGAGTACCCGCGTCCTGGACCGGGTCGGATTCACCGTCCCCGACGGCAAGTTCGTCACCCTGCTCGGCCCCAGCGGCTGCGGCAAGACCACCACCCTGATGTCCATCGCCGGATTCCACACCCCCGACGCCGGCACCATCGCCCACGGCGAGCGCGTGTTGTTCGACGCCGCCCGCCGCCACAACATCCCTGCCGAGCAGAGAGAGTTGGGTGTGGTCTTCCAGTCGTACGCTCTGTGGCCGCACCTGACCGTGGCACAGAACGTCGCCTTCCCTCTGAAGATCCGGCGCACCGACCGCGCCGAGGTCAAGCGACGGGTCGGTGAGGTCCTCGACCTGGTCGAACTCGGCCATCGCTCCGACGCACACCCGCACCAGCTCTCCGGTGGTCAACAGCAGCGCGTCGCCCTGGCCAGGGCGCTCGCCCACGGCCCCAGCGCACTCCTGCTCGACGAGCCCTTCTCCAACCTGGACGCACAACTGCGTGAACGCGCCCGCGAATGGCTCGGCACTCTCCAGCGCGACCTCAGCATCACCACCGTCTTCGTCACCCACGACCAGGCTGAGGCCCTCTCCATGAGCGATGAAATCCTGGTCATGCACCACGGCCGCATTGTGCGCGCAGGAACCCCCGAAGACGTCTACCACCGCCCCGGAAGCCGCTTCGCCGCCGAATTCCTGGGTCGCTGCAACTTCCTCACCGGCGAGGCACGTTCGGCCGGAAACGGAACATGGGTGCTGGAAACCCCGGGCCTGACCGGCGGTATCTCGTTCCGGACCGACGCCCGGCCCGCGCCGGGGCCGGTCACCGTGGCCATCCGCCCCGAAGCCCTGACCGTCACCGCGTCCGGCACCGGCATTCCAAGCACGGGATGGCAGGCGGAGGTCACGCACACCACCTTCCTCGGCGACCACTACCTCCACACCCTCCGGATCGGGCCCCATGTCCTGACGGCTCCCACCACGCGCGCTCTCCATACGACGACCGTCCGGGTCGATCTGGCCGCCGATGCCGCCAGTCTCGTCACCGAGGACAGTGGCCCGCAGCGCGTCGACCAGCCCGTCCCCGAGCTGCACAGTGTTTGACAGCCTTGCTGTAGCAGACATCAAATAGTGCAATGACGCTCCCGGCACTCAGCGCGCAGTCACTGGCCGACCAGGCATACCGGGCACTGCGAGGCGCGATCATCGCGGGCGACCTGCCCCGGGGAGACAAGATCACCGAACGTGGTCTGGCCGAACGCCTCGGCGTCAGTCCCACCCCCGTCCGCGAGGCCCTGCGCCGGCTCGAACAAGAGCAACTCGTCGAGCGCACCGGGGCCCGCTCCCTGCGGGTGACCACCGTGTCCGCCGAGGCCCGCACGGAGAGCGGCACGATCGAGGCCGCGCTGGAGGGCGTCGCGGCACGCTTCGCTGCTCAGAAGGCATCCGCACAGCAACTCGATCAGATGGAGCGCCAACTGGACACGGCCGACGAGGCGGCGAGTGCTCTGCGCGCAGACCGCGACGCCGGCCGGGGGCTCAACCCCGACCAGATGGAGAGCATCTTCAACGCGGTACGCCAATTCCACACACTGGTCGAGGAGGCGGCGGACAACGTCCAGTTGACACGGACACTGGAGCAGGTCCGTGCGTTCAGCCGCTCGGAACGGCTGAAGATCGCCTCGGCCCAGCTGTCCACAGGCTCACCGGGACAGATCCATCGCTACGGGCAGCACCGCGAGATCCTGGCCGCCCTGCGGGAACGTGACGCAGAGCAGGCCGAACACCTGGCACGTGAACACGCCGCCTCGGCCGCCAGTGACCTTGCCGGCTGGGACAGCTGACCCTATGCCGCATCGTGGTTCTTCACGGGACTCGAGGGTCGTCACTCGCGGCGTCGCGTGTGCCAGCGCTTCCGGGCAGAGGGCATTGTGCACACCCTGAGCAGTGCACAAATGCCGGACGGTGGGGAGACCTAGACATACGACATCGATCTCGTCACCGCGCATCGCATTTGGAACCTCGCAATTGAGGAGGCAGCGCGCCTCCGGCCGACGCTGCAGCCGAGCCGATGTCATCGCGATTGACCCCGACTACAAGGCGCGCGTAGTCATCCAGTGCTAGGGCGTGTTTGAGATGTTGATCAAGGTCGTGAAACGATCTTCAGATGTCTCGTGGCGATCTGACGGATACACAGTGGGAGCGGCTGGAGCCGCTGTTGCCG
>NZ_JBIBKX010000044.1:0-19359 GCF_042959425.1 Streptomyces sp. NPDC007896
GGGAGTCTTCGCCCTCGGGGTCGACATCGCCCCTCGCGCGGTCGCACTGACCACCACTCTGGGCGGGCTCGCACTGTGCCGATCGGTCTTCGACCAGCTGCCGGCCGAGAGAGGCTGGCAGACGGTGCTGCTCATCGACGGCAACATCGGCATCGGAGGCGACCCTCGCGGCCTGCTGCGCCGCTGCCGCGGCCTCGTCGCCCCCACCGGGCGTCTCGTCGTCGAGGTCGACCCCGCCGACGTCGAGGAACAGTGCACTGCCCGGTTCGAGGACCTCCACGGCCGGAGCGGTCCGTTCTTTCCCTGGGCGCGGCTCGGACGACCAGCGCTCAACAGGATCGCCGCCGACCTTGCCCTCAGCGTCACCGACCAGTGGGGATACGGCCACCGACGCTTCCTCGCCCTCGGCCGCCCAGATTCGGCCTCGGGACCTCGCTGATGACGCGGGGTCGGCCACGCGGCGGCGGGGAGACACGACGTACGCCGACCGGACGCCGACCGGACGCCGAGCGCGGCACCGGCTCGTGCCACTCGGTCGGAGCAACCGTCGGCAACCGGCACGTGCGATCCACCGGTCGTGCTGATTGGCTGGAGGGGAATCCGCTGTTCAGGGAGGCTGGGATCCATGTCACCCGTCAGGCACCTGGAGAGACCTGCGGCGCGGGCGACTGCTCACGTCGTCCCGGCCGGGCCGCGTCCGGCCCGAGGTGGACGGGCTGCGACGCATGAGTGCGCGACCGATCGGTGACCACGCCCTGCTGTCAGACTGCCGCTCGGCCGCGCTGGTGACCTCCGACGGCTCGGTGGACTGGCTGTGCGTGCCCCGGTTCGACAGCCCGGCGATCTTCGCCCGGCTCCTCGACGAGGACGCCGGCCACTGGTCCATCCGCCCTGTCACCGGCCCGGTCGACATCAGCCGCCGTTACGTCGAGGACACCCTCGTTCTGGAGACGGTCTTCCGCACGACCGGGGGCACCGCGGTCCTGCGGGATGCCCTTGCCCTGGGACGGCGCGAACGCGGGCACGCGCTCGGCACCGCTTCCCCTGGAATGCTGCTGCGGCAGATCACCTGCACCGAAGGGCGGGTGGACATCGAGATCGCCTACGCGCCGCGCCCGGAGTTCGGACTCGTCCACCCACTCCTCTCAGCCGTGCCAGGTGGGCTTGCGGCGTACGGGGGCGCCCATGTTCTGCTGCTGTCGAGCCCCGTCGACCTGCGGATGAGCGGCTCCACGGCCCACGGCCGAATCCCGCTCACGGCGGGGCACCGCCTCGGATTCGCCCTGCACGTCGGGACGGCGTGGGAGAGGGAGTCGGCGGCCTGGCGGACGGGACGGATCCGGCGTCGTATGTCCGACACCGTCGAAGGCTGGCGCTCCTGGTCGAAGCTCCACCGCGGCTACGTCGGCCCTTGGCAGGACGAAGTGAGCCACAGTGGACGCGTGCTGCGAGCCCTGACCTTCGCACCCACCGGGGCCATCGTCGCCGCGGCCACCACCTCTCTGCCCGAGAAGACGGGCGGAATGCGCAACTGGGACTACCGCTACACATGGGTCCGCGACGCCAGCTTTACCATTCAGGCACTGGCCACGGCCGCCTGCGAGAAGGAGAAGAACCGGTTCTTCGGCTTCCTCGCCCGGGCCGCGGCAACCCAACTCGACCGCGGCGCCGACCTGCAGATCATGTACGGCATCGGCGGAGAACGTGATCTGAGCGAGCGGCCCCTGCCTCACCTGACCGGCTGGCGCAACAGCAGCCCCGTTCGGATCGGCAACGACGCCTGGCGCCAACGCCAACTCGACGTCTACGGCGAACTCCTCGACGCCGCAGCCCAGACCCTTCCACCCGATGAGCCTCTCGACCCAGCCACCCGCACCTTCCTGCTCCAGGCAGCCGAGACAGCCGCCCAGCGGTGGACCCAACCGGATCAAGGCATCTGGGAAAGGCGCGGACCCAGCAGACACTTCCTCCACTCGAAACTGATGTGCTGGGTCGCCCTGGACCGCGCCATCAGCATGGCCCCTGCCCTCCAGGCCGACGAACGCCTGCCCCACTGGCAGCACGAGCGCGACCAGATCCGCCAAGCCATCGAACAACGCGGCTGGAACCCCTACCTTGGCGCCTTCACCCAGGCATTCGACACTGACGACCTCGACGCCTCCGCACTGATGCTGCCCATCGTCGGCTTCCTTCCACCACACGACCCCCGCATCCAGTCCACCGTGCTGGCCATCGCCACCCAACTGACCGACCACAACGGCCTGGTCCGCCGCTACCTCACCGACGAACTACAGGAAGAAGAAGGCACCTTCCTGCTGTGCACCTTCTGGCTTGCCCAAGCCCTCGCCCTCACCGGCCACACCACCCATGCACGACACGCCTTCCAAACCGCCCTCGCACACGCCAACGACCTCGGCCTGCTGGCCGAGGAGACCGACTCCACCACAGCAGAGGCCCTCGGCAACTTCCCCCAAGCCTTCAGCCACATCGGACTCATCAACGCCGCTCGCGCCATCCGCGATGCCGAGCGACAAGAAATGCACGCCTAGAGGCAATGCCGCGTTGGAGGCACCTGCGGCGAACTGCTCGGCGGCCTTCATCCGGATCCGCTCACGAGACACCTGCTGTCGTCCCCGTCCCCGACGGAGCCAGGCCACCAGGCGGTCACGGAATCAGCGGTGCCCTGGCCGAGGTCGCCGACCTCAGCGTGGTGCCTTGGCGCGGTTTCGGTGAGCCTCTTGCTTCGCACGGTTGCCGCAGGTCGCCATGCTGCACCAGCGGCGAGCGCGGCTTCGCGTATGGTCGGCGAACAACAGTGTGCAGGTCGATCCCTGGCACGCCTTGACGTTCGTGAAGTCCTCCTGACTGACGACCCTCGCCAGTGCCTGCCCGATCGGCAACAGCAGCGAATCCGGTGTCCGCCATCGGCGCTCCGTGCGAAGTTCCAGACCGTTGGGGCCTGCGGGCCCGCCGGCCACGACCCGAACGAACTGTTCATCGCGTGCGAGCAGTTGATTCAGCGGCTCCAGATCGCGGGCGTCCTCGGACCGGACGGACCGCCCCTTCCGCACATCGACGAACCCCCGGAACCATTCCCGAAGGGTTCTCGCCTGGGCGGCGACATGGTCCATCTCCCCCGGCATGACCTCCGCTCGCAGCCTCTCGAGCACCTCGGCCGGCACCAGCTCAGCCTGGTCCAGCCATGCCATCAGACCCTCGCCGTCGGTGATCCAGTCGACCTGGGTACCGGCCGGGGTGGCGACCGAATTCAGGAAGTCCAGGCCGAGGGCGTCGGCGATGAAGATGGCCGGCGGCCGGTGGTCCGACACGGAACACGCTCCATGGGTCGATGTCAGCCTCGAATCGAGAGTAACCACCCTGTCGACCCTTGACAAGTTACAAACCGCCTCCCTAACCTTCAAAATGTCGCCAAGGCGGTTACGTGTCGGGCTTCGAGGCGACCGGATCCAGAGGAGCGGGAAATGTCCCTGAACGGCGTGTCCGTGGCACTCGTACACGGTGCATGGGCGGACGGTTCGAGCTGGAGCAAGGTGATCGGACCCCTGCGGGATGCCGGTGCGAACGTGGTCGCGGCGCAGCTGCCGCTGACGTCACTGGCGGAGGACGTGGCTGCGCTGGAGCGGACGCTCGATCGGGTCGAAGGCCAGGTCGTACTGGTCGGCCACGCCTATGCCGGCGCCGTGATCGCCGAGACACGCAATCCGAAGGTGCAAGCCCTCGTGTACGTCGCCGCGCTCGCGCCGGACGAGGGCGAGACGGTAGCCGCCGTCTTCGGCCGCGCCGAGCCACACCCGAAGACCCCCGCGCTCGACCCCGACCCCGAGGGCCTGATCTGGCTCCCGCAGGAGGCGTTCGCAGCCGCGTTCGCCCAGCGCGCCACCGCCGAGGAGCAGGCACTTCTCGCAGTCGTCCAGCGGCCGATCGCCCTGTCCAACATCACCGTTGAGGTACAGCGGCCTCTATGGAAGGACCGGCCGAGCTGGTTCCTCGTGGCCGAGGAGGACCGCATGATCGCCCCCGAGACCCAGCGGTTCATGGCCGAGCGAATGTCGGCCCGCCAGGTGTCGAAGCCGGTCGACCATACGCCGATGGTCACCGCCCCCGACGTCGTCGTGGACATCATCCTGGACGCCGCCCGCAGCGTGTCGAGGACCGGGGAGTCCTCGTGACCAAGTCGGAAAAGTAACCTTACTAGAGATACTTAACTAGTTACACAGTCAAGGGAGAACCACATGACCTCCATCGCCTACCGCTCGGCAAACGTCGACGGCCTGAACATCTTCTACCGCGAAGCCGGTCCCGCCGACGCTCCGACACTGCTTCTGCTGCACGGCTTCCCGAGCGCGAGCCACATGTTTCGCGACCTCATTCCCCACCTGGCCGGGCGTCTCCACCTCGTGGCCCCCGACCTGCCCGGTTTCGGCCAGTCCGACATGCCGCCGCGCAACGACTTCGACTACACCTTCGAGCACATCGCGGGCGTCATCGACCGCTTCACCGAGGTGATCGGCCTGGACCGTTTCGCGCTCTACGTCTTCGACTACGGCGCGCCGACCGGCTTCCGGATCGCGGCCAAGCACCCGGAGCGGATCACCGCGATCATCTCGCAGAACGGCAACGCCTACGAGGAAGGTCTGAGCGAGGGCTGGAACCCGATCCGTGCCTACTGGCAGGACCGGTCGCCCGCCAACCGCGACGCGCTGCGCGGCTTCCTGTCGCCCGACACAACCCGCTGGCAGTACACGCACGGTACAGCCGATCCGACTGCGGTCTCCCCGGACGGCATGACACTTGACGACGCGTACCTGGCGCGACCTGGCGCCGACGAGATTCAACTGGATCTCTTCGGCGACTACCACACCAACGTCGCGCTCTACCCGGCATTCCAGGAGTACTTCCGGAAGCACCAACCGCCGTTCCTGGCCACGTGGGGCCGGAACGACCCGTTCTTCCTGCCCCCCGGCGCCGAGGCGTTCAAGCGCGACCTCCCCGACGCCGTCATCCGCCTCCTGGACACCGGCCACTTCGCCCTTGAGACCCACGCCGAGGAGATCGCGACAGCCATCGACGAGTTCCTCACCCGAGAGAGCGTCGGGCAACCGATCAACTCCTTGCGATGACGGGCCGGTGGTGATCTTCGAGTGGCGAGCCGTCCGCGAAGATCACCAGTGGATGAACTGCCTGGTGCAGGCCCGCCGAGCCGGCTGAGGTGGATGCCGCCGGTGTTGTCGGAGATTCTGGCGGCGGTCACCCGGACGGCCAGCAGCAGGCCAAGGGTGTCGACGCCGATATGGCGCTTGCATCCTGCGATCTTCTTGCCTGCGTCAATGCCTGGGCCGGCCGCGGGCACGTTGGCGGAGGTCTTGACACTCTGAGCATCCAGCACGCAGGCGCTCGGTTCGGCGCTGCGGCCTTCAGCTTCATGCACCAGGCGTCGCAGCAGCCCGTTGAGCTGGTCGAAGACGCTTTTCTTCTGCCAGGCGGCGAAGTAGCCATAGACCGTCTCCCACGGTGCGAAGTCGTGCGGCAGGCAGCGCCAGGGGATCCCGGTGCGGTCGACGTAGAGGATGGCGTCCGTGATGCGGCGCAGGTCGTGCTCGGGCGGGCGGCCGATGTCCAGGCCGTTGCCTCTGGGCTCGGCCCGCCAGGCGGTGAGCGCGGAACCGATCAACTCCCAGCGGGCATCGAACGCCAGGTTGGAAAGGGCTCACGGTCCTGTGCCTTGAGAGGGAACGTCGCCGTGAAACGCGCCCCCGGACGATTGCGGACGGTGGCCTGCCCCTAACCCGCATTCAGCTTGCGACAGTACAGATGCGCTCCTCGTCCAGCCGCACAGTCGCCGACGGGGCAGATGAGCACGACGCCGTGGTGGAGGCCGGTGATCCCGGCAGCGGACCACGGCTGGCCATCCGGCATGTTCGTGGCCACCTTCCAGACCTCCATCGCCATCGGATCACTGCTCGGCGGCGTGATGGTCGACGCCTCCGGCACCCGCACCGCGATGTTTTATCTGGGGTGGCCCGATGGCTTCAGGCACGTGAGACAAATGGCCCCGCCGGGTAACACCCTCGCGGATATCCGGGGGTTGTTCAGGCATGTCCGGTACTGAGTCACAGCCAGAAGGTGACGAGCGGCAGCAGAGCCTCCACCCGAGCCCCCGGCCCTCCCAGCAAGCTGCTGGGGAATTGCATGACCGCTGACAACTGGCGGGGTTCGAGGGCAGGATGCTCATGCCGTTGTTGTAGCAGCCATCATCGAGCCTCGCTAATTAGCTCCTCTGACAGCACTCACAAAATCCACAAGGGCCGCGCCAATCACATCTGGCGCGTCCTCCTGAAGGAAGTGGATGCCCGGAACCGTGATCTCGGTTTGGTTCGGCCATGTGCGGCAGAAGTCACGGTGACGGCCAGTGGTAAGAAGCCCAGGGTCGCCGTTGATGAAAAGCTTTGGAACGTCCGATTCGGCAAGCCAGGAGGAGTATTCATTGACGATCTGAACCACATCTGCCGGCTCGCCCTCGATTGGAAGCTCGCGCGGCCATGTCAACGTCGCGCGTCGACTTTCGCCGGGCTTCACATACGGAGCACGGTAAACCGCCATCTCCTCATCGGAAAGATCCCGCAGCATACTTGCCGGCAACACATGCTCAACAAACGCGTTGTCTTGCAGCACCATCGCTTCACCTGCAGGCGAACGGAAGCCTTGGAATACCTTCATGGCTTCTTCGTTGTTCCAGTCATCCCATACCTGCGGCATCACGATTGACTCCATGTAGGCGATGCCGGAAACGAGATCCTGGTGCTGGTAAGCCCAGTTGAACCCGAGGGCCGAGCCCCAGTCGTGCAGTACAAACACGATATTTCCGTCGATTCCCAACTTGTCCCAGAGGCGGAACAGGTACTCGCGTTGCTCCTGGAAGGTGTATCGGTCGGGGCCCGAGTCGGGAAGTTTGCCCGAGTCGCCCATGCCGACCAGGTCACACGCGATGAGACGCCCCATCCCTTCCAGATGCGGCATGATGTTGCGCCAGAGATAAGACGAGGTCGGATTGCCGTGTTGGAAGACGATCGGGTCCCCTTCACCCTCGTCGATGTAGGCCATCTGAATGCCGTGGACCTCGGCAAACTTCTTCGGCGCGTAGGGTGCGTACGTTGACATTCTGTATCTTTCTTTCGGTGTTCGGCGGACAACGTCTGTGGCCACAAGCCACAGACGTTGTCTTGCTGAGCGGCCGGTAACCGCGCGGTTGGGAATGGCGGGGCTCTGTTCAAGGGATCGCGATGTCACCCTCGATCCTGCACAGGAGTCCGTATCGGTTGTCGGGGCCGCCGGGCGCCGGCGGTTATCCCAGGGCGCTGAGCACCTGGTCGGCGGTGGGTGTCTCGCCGAACCACTTTTGGATCACGTCGAGCGAGCGGGCGTGGGCCGCGTCGCTGTCGGCGGTGCAGGCATCGGAGACGACGGTCGTCCGGTATCCCAGGTCGCATGCACCGCGCGCGGTGGATTCGACGGCAACGTCGGTGGCGATGCCGACGAGCACGAGGGTGTCGACGCCTGCCAGGCGGAGAATGGTGTCGAGTTCGGTGCGGTCGAACCCGCTGGTCGCCTGCCCCCTGACGACCGGTTCTTCGGACCGGGGGGCGATATCGTCGATGACCTCGACCGCGGGAGTGCCCTCCAGCAGGCAGCCACTGTCGATGAGCGTGCGAAACAGCGGGGAGTTCGGCCTGACCCCGGGGAACCCTGGCTGGTATGTGACCAGGGTGTAGACCACCTTCGCCTTTGCCGTGCGGAACCCGTCCAGCAGCCGTGCCTGGACCCCGATGAGCCCTGTCTCCTCGGCCCGGTGCCGGAAAAGCCGGTTGAAGGGGGTGTCAACTTCCCCAGCCACCCCCTTGGCCATATGCACCACCATCAGAGCCGTCCGGGCCGGATCAAGCCTGTCCATCGGTGCGCCCTCCTGGCTTCGCGCGGTAGGTACATGGGCCTGCTGGCGCTACAAGGTGCAGACATCCACAGCACCATGAGCGCACAAGCCAGGAGCAGCCGCTACGTTTCATTGCCCCAAAGGAGTGGCTTGGGCTGTCGGCATCAGACACAAGCACTCAGCTCAGCAGATCCGTCCGTTGACCAGAGGTCTGCCTGCCACCACGGCGTCACCGACACCAACTTGCCTAACACCGTTTCCTACATGGTCAGTTTGCCGAGGCGTTTGTAGCAGCAGAGGGCAGCGGCGAGGCCGAGGAATGCCAGGTAGTTGCGGGGATGTCGCTCGTAGCGGGGTGACAGGCGGCGGTAGCCGGTCAGTCAGGACAGGGTGCGCTCGATGATTCACCGTCGGCGGCCCAGTCGTTCGCTTGAGTCGAGTCCTTTGCGGGCGATGCGGATGCCGATACGTTGACTGTGCAGCCATTTCAGCAGGTCAGGAACGTCGTAGGCTTTGTCGGCATGCAGTCGCTGGGGCTTGGAATGGTCGCTGTGGGATTCGTGTCCTATGTGGACATGGGCGACCATCGGCTTCAGCCCGAGGCTGTCATGTGTGTTCGCTGCGGAGAGGCCGACGCGTAGGGGCAGTCCGTTCGCGTCGGACAGGACGTGCATCTTGGAACCCGGCTTACCCCGCTCCACGGGCGACGGACCTGCAAGTTCGCCCCCTTTGGGCGCGGACGTGAGCGGAGTCCAGTACCGCCCGGGACAGGTCGATGAAGCCCTGGCCGGCGAGCATTTCGAGCACCCTCTGGTGCAGCCGTCCCCAAACACTCGCCCGCGACCAGATCAGGAACCGGCGGTGCACCGTCGACTTCGACGCCCCGAAACACGGCGGCAGAGCCCGCCAGGCACAGCCGCTGACCAGCACGTAAATGATGGCCGCGAACACCGCCTCGTCATCGATGTTGGCCACCCCGCCGCCGTGCGGACGTACTCGCGCCGGCGGAAGCAAAGGCTTGGCGATCTCCCACAGCCCCGCCGGCACGATCCATCCCCACCGCCCACTCCCCATAACCCGGCCAACGACCAACTGACCATGTAGGACACGGTGTAAGTGGGCGGTTCGTGAGTCTTTGAGTCGTTCTGTGGTCGCCTGATGACGTGGGGTGGGGGCGGAACCCGTGGGTCCGTGGTGCGGGGTCTGCTGGGGTTGGCGGGATGAGTGAACGCAAGCCGTATTCCAGCGACTTATCGGACGAGCAGTGGTCGTTGATCGAGCCGGTGATCACCGCGTGGAAGGACCGGCACCGCTCGGTCAGCGGTCATCAGGGCGCTTACGACATGCGGGAGATCGTGAACGCGATCCTCTACCAGGGGCGGACCGGCTGCCCGTGGGCCTACCTCCCGCACGACCTGCCGCAGAAGAGTGCGACGTACTACTACTTCGCCGCCTGGCGGGACGACGGAACCGACCAGGTCATCCATGAACTCCTGCGCTGCCAGGTCCGTGAACGCGCCCGGCAATGAGAGGACCCGACCCTGGTGGTACTGGACACCCAGAGTGTCCACGCGGCCGTCGGGGTCCCCGCCGCCACGACCGGCTACGATCCGGCAAAGCGGGTGCCGGGCCGCAAGCGCGGCGTGGCCGTGGACGTCCTCGGCCTGGTCATCGCGGTCGTCGTCCTCGCCGCGAACACCCACGACAACACCGCGGGCATCGTCCTGCTGGACCAGGTCGCCGAGCACACCGGCGACACCGTCCGCAAAGCCCTGGTCGACCAGGGCTTCAAGAACCAGGTCGTCGACCACGGCGCCACCCTGGGCATCGACGTCGAGATCGTCGAACGCGACCCCGGCTACCGGGGATTCCTGCCGCAGCCGAAGCGGTGGAGGGTCGAGCAGACCTACGGAATCCTGATACGTAGTCGGGTGTGTGCGTGCGGCCGAACGCATACACCCCCTCCGCGACCGCGACCGGCAGCAAAGCAGCCAAAAAGCCCGCCACCGCTCGTGCGGGACGCCGCATCCGCGCGCCCGTGTGCCCGGTCATCAGTCCCCCATCAATCGGGTTCGACCTCGCTGCCGGATGCGTTTACGACGTACCACTGTGGCGCCGGACGCGCTGGTTTCCTCGCCGTTGGTGTCACCGGCCGTCGTGTCATCCGCGAAGCAGTGCAGCGGGTGCCCGGTGTAGGTCACTTGCGTGATGCCGTTGGAGCGTTTTGAGGTGCTGATCAGGTTGCTTCTGGCAAGCGGGGGGCGTGCCGGAGGTGAGCGGCGGCGGCCAGGCAAACGCGCATGCTCCGCCGCCGGTCGGCGTAGTCGGCTTGGCGGCCTCGGGAAGGTAGAGCGTCCGCCTCTTGGCGTCATCCAGGATGGGGCCGAGCTTGCTGAAGTGCACCATGGCCGTGCCAGTGGCGGCGGCCGCGCTGCCGGGTGCGGCCGAGCCGATGTATACGGGGATGCCGACTGACAGCGCTCCAGAGGTGGGCCTGGGACAGGCGGATGAGATCGTCCGGCTGGGACAGCCGCTTGCAGCAGCAAGCGGCACGGCGGAAACCGCCGGCACTGCCGCCGCGGCCATTCCTTTCATGGGCGCTCCATGGTGTTGGACGGCGCATCCAGGCAGCCGCGGGAAACGACCCCAGCGGACCGCTTCTCCCAGTTGGCCCCGGGTGCTCGGGTCCTGTCCACTCCAACTGGCCCGCCTGGGCAGACGCTGCTCCATTGGTGAGGTCCCCGTCTACCTGACTTCGGCTCGTCAGACATCTCAACGCCATGGGATGTCTGACGAGCCGGAGTCAGTAGGAAGCCAGGACTTCTTGCGGGCAGGCATCCGGCCTGCCGGCCAGCAACTGCGGGCCCTCGGCGCGGAGGATGGCCGCTCTTTGAGCGTGGTCCGAGCCAGTGGTACCCGATGCGCCGGGACCACTGGCTTCTGGCCACTGCCATGCTGTGCATGGTTGTCGCGCGGTGGGGGCGGTCAGAAATGACGCGCCACGAAATCGGCCACCTGGGTGCCGAGTTGCTGGCCCGCGCGGTTGTCGAGGGAGGTGTGCTGGCCGGACCAGATCCGGCTGAGCCACGCTTCGGTAGCGGCGTCCTGGAAGCCGGCGAAGGTTCGGGTGACGCCCTTCGATGTCACCGCGAGATGATGCCGCGCACCGTAGAACCCGGCGAGCGTCGTTGCCGCAGCCTGGCTGAGAGCGCCGTGAGCGCCGGGATAGGACGGATCCGGTGCGGTCGGCAGCAGGGGGGTCCAGTTGGGATCGCCGACGATGCTCGGGTTGTAGTGCGTACCGCCGAGCCGGATGGCGGTCACGGGCCGCCATACGCGGTAGGCGTACTTGGCGTCGTACATCGCGATCGTGGTGTCGGCGAGGGACAGGTCGAGCCGGGCGAAGACCTTCACCGCCTTCTCCAGGCTCGCGTTCTGGGAGGTGACAAGGCCCTGCGCGACCTGGTTCCAGACGTTCCAGACGGGTGCCGCCGCCCAGAACTTCGCGGCTGCCGTCTGATCGGGGGTGCGGGTGGTACTGGTCTTGCTCCCCAGGCTCTTGACCTCGTTCAAGGCGGTGGCGTACGCGGCGCCGCTCACGGCCGGCGGCGCTGCCGGGCGGAACTGGCGTCCGCTGGCCAGCACGAACGGCTTGACCGAGCCCCAGTTGGTGAACACCGGTGCCGGGAACTTGGGAGGGGTGGGCCGGTAGTCACCGGCCTTGTCGCCGGGACGGAACCGCGGCGGCTCGGCTGAGGACCCGTCGTGGGACCGCAGGCTGATCAGTCGGCGGGCGACCGCGGCTCCCACACCAATGCCCGCCTGCTTGCCCGGGCCGCCCGGAATCGCGGACAACTGGCTGCTCAGCCGCTGGTCCACGCCCGCGCGCTTGGCCGGGTACAGGGCGACCAGCACATCGTGGGCTGCCTGGTCCGCTGCGGCATCCGCACGAGCGCCTCCTGGCGCCGACACCGAGAACACGTAGGCGGGGCCGGCCCGGGTGATCGATACCACGGCGTCGTACTCGGCGGCCTGGAGAAGCGCGAAGCTGCGCGTGGGTTGGACGGTGGACGGCTGCGCCTTCGGATCGCCGAGGATGGTGATGAGCTCGCGGTTCCACTCCACGACCGACATCCCCGACCCCGTCGCGGCGGTGCGCAGGGCCGGCGAGTGAACGGTGGTGGACCCGAAGGCCGGGCTGGTGAGTCCGGCTGCCAGCACGGTTCCGGCAAGTATGGCGAGTGTCTTCTGCTTTCCACCCATGTTCTGTGGCTCCTTGTCACTGGTGGTGGGCTGTGGCAACTGGCGGTCATGCACGTGGCTCATCTGGGCCAGCCACGCGAGCGTGATGGTGTCGGAGTGGTGCGGTCCGGCCGCCAGGTCGGGATGGTGGCGGTCGTGGAGGAGGAGTTGTTCGGCGGTTTCTGCGACCGGGCCGGGGCCGGGGTCGTCCAGGGCCATCCGGTCCATGAGGGCGGTCCGGCATAGCAGCCAGGCGCGTTCGGCGGCCGTCGCATCGATTGGGGGCCGTGTGAGGGGCCTGGCCTGGCGGCCGTCGCGTTCGGCTCCGGGGGCGAGCACTTGGTGCATCTCGCGGCGCAGATCTGGCGCATTCGTATATGCCTCGTGCGGGGGCGGGGCGTCGATGCCCTTGCCGCTGTTCGGGGTGACGTCCACGCTCACACCTCCGCCGGTACGCAGGGGCCAGCGCCGCAGCGTTGACACAGCACCGTGTCGTGGTGGGGGCCGCCGTGATCGAGGGCCGATGGGTGTGCCGTGGACCGCATGGGTACGTGGACCGGGCCCGGGCGGCCGTCGATGGGGCACGGCTTGTGGGTCGCGAAGACCCGCTCGGCGGGGGCGTCGGGTGACCCGGCGCCGCGGCCGCCCCCGGTAGCCCGTCGCTGTGCTGCAGTGCCGGCCCCGGCAGGGGGTCGCAGCTCGTGCGGAGCGTACGGTCCGGTCATGGCGAGCACCTCAGGCAAGCGCGGACTTCGCGGCCGCTGCGTGTCTGGTGGATCTCGGTCGACTGGGCGAGGTACTGGACGATGCCGGTGCCACGGCCGTGTTCGTCGGGGGCGGCCTCGGAGCGATGGCGCTCCACGGCCGCGCCGGAGTCAGTGACCACAATGTGCAGAGTGTCGTGGTCGAGGGCGAGCAGCAGGGTCATGCGCTCATGGCCGTACTGGGCGGCGTTGGCGGCGAGTTCGTCGACGATGAGAACGGCGGAGTCCCGCTCGCTTGTGGGCACACTCCAGGTCTCCAGCACATCGGCCGCGAAGTGACGGGCGGCGGAGACGTGCACCTCCTGCGCCGGCAGGGTGCGCAGTGCCTGGCGGCGGCAGGGCCGGCCGAGCAGTGAAGTCGGGCTGGCTGAATCGGTCACAAACATGGTCTTCTGGCTCTTCTGTGGATTGGCTGAGACCGGAACGGGGTGACCGCACATAATTTCGGGGGCGGTCGGTAGGCCGGATCCTGATCCTGCATGGGCGCGCTCATTCAGTTCCACGGACGACGCATGCCGGACGGTTCGAGCTATTCGCCTCTTTTGTTCGGATTCTTGCGAGTCATGTCAATGTCGGCGCCTGTCTGGGCTCAGCCGCCTCCGCCCAGAGCTCGCTGCCGCACGGCCGGACCGGGCGCCGGCAGCTCGGTCCCCTCGCCCGTGATCTCCCGGACGCCCCTGCGGGAACGTCGCACCGTAGAGCGGGACCGACATCCCTGCCGCATCTCGGCTGGGTCGCAGTCCTCGGCGTGCAGACGTGCTGGACCTTCTTCTCCGGGCTGTACGGACTTCGGGGAAATAGAAGAGTTGTGCACGCCCCGTCGGCCCACTCATGCATGCAGTCAGCTGCGGACTGGGCCGGTTCGCCGGAGCGGGGGCGAGAGTGACCACGGCCTGGAAACCGTCGGCGCGTCGCGGGAGCCACTACGGAGGTCGCGTGACGGAAGCGGGCCAGAGCCCCACGACCGAGCTGCAGAACTGCCCCGATACCGACACAGTCCCCCGATGACAGGTCGTGCAGGCGAAGCAGCCGCAGCGGCTGACCGGCCCCGCGATGTGTGGCACCACAGCGGCCAGATCGATCGGATGGCTGCTTGAACCCGCCCCTCGACCCGCTGGTCGTGCACCCGGATGGCCTTCACCTTGATCAGCCTGGCCGCGGGGGTGATCTTTCCCGGCCGGTGGCGGCCGCTTCGACCACCAGCCGCCTCCGCGCGCTTGGTGCCGATCAGCCCTCGGCCATGAAGGTGCCGGTGTCGGCCTCCAAGGCCGCCGCGCTCATCGGCCGGGAGCCCTTGTCGGGACGGTCTCGCCGATGCCGGAGCCGTGCGGTGTGGCGGCCTCGGGGGACGACGGTGATCACGAGCGTGCCTGTACAGCCGATGTCACGAGCAGAAACCTCTTCGATGGCCATCGGCTGGACGTCCCGTGCGCGCTCCTCCAACCCGGTCCACCGGTCTTGAGGCGGCCCGGTTGATGTCGACTGCCCGGGGCCCCTCTCCGCTGACGGCCCGGCCTCTCGAAGGACGTCTCCTTGGCCTCTTGTGCCACCATGCGCTCACGCCCGGCTGCTGTCGTCATGTCACTGGGCGGCCGGGCCGTCCCGTGACAGGACCGCCACGGCCTGTCCTCACGCTCGGATGGTGACCAGCTTCTGACCGTCGCCTGCGAGGATCTCAAAGTGCTCGATGGCTCCCGGAGCCATGGCGACCGCTCCTGGGATCGTGGTGCCGGGAGGGTACTCGCCTGCCCGCCAGGTAGCGCCGTCCGTCCTGGCCCCGCCGGGCTCGACCGCCTGCAGCCGGCAGGTGATTCCGGCGGGTCCCCCCCTGACGGAGATCTGCAGGAGACTCCCCCAGGCAGAGGGCGAGACCTTCACCGAGGCGGAGACGCCGGTGGTGGGATCGCTTCCGGAGAACGCGCGCCAGGTAGTCGGCCCGGGTGCTCTCGCCTGACTGCCCACGGAGCCGATGGCTGCCAGCCATGTGCCGCCGGCCGCTGCCGCGATGAGCGTCAGCGAGACCGCAGCGCCGGCCAGTTGCAGACGCCAGGACCTGCGGCGCCTGGCCGCGGCCTGCTGGAGCAGCCTCTCCAGCACACCCCCCTCTGGCGTCTGCGACACCGCGGGCGCGGCGGGCCGTTCGGGCAGGGAGCCCTGCGCGCTTTCGGCTGCCCGTGCCACCAGCCGGTCGGTCAGGCCCCTGTCGGCCGCCGGCACCGTCTGGCCCGCGGCTTCGGCTTCGGCTTCGGTCACCGTCGCCAGCAGCGCAGGCAATCCCGCCAGCTGGACGTGTTCGGCCCGGCATTCGGCGCACGCCGCGAGGTGGACGCGCACCTGTTCCATGTCCGCCGAGGGCAGCGTGCCCAGGACGTATCCACCCAGCGTCAGCTGGAGGGCGTCGTGCTCCGCACTCATGGTCACCGCCTCCTGCCCACCACGGTCATGGCTCGCTCCCCCGTTCCTGCAGCGCCAGCCGCAGGGCGTGCAGGGCGTAGTACGTCCGCGACTTCATGGTGCCCAGCGGGATGCCCAGCACCTGTGCGGCCTCCGCCATGCTCCGCCCCGGTACTAGGTCTCCAGCAGGACGGCGCGGTGGTCCGGGGACAGTGACCGGACGGCGTCGGCAACCGCCCAGCTCTGCGGTGCCTGCTCGAACTGGTCCTCGCCCGGCGTCTGCTCGGCGGCCCGCTGAAGGGCCTCGCCGCGGACCTCGGCCGGTCTGGCCTGCCGGGCCCGGTGGGCGTCGATGACCAGGTGCCGGGCGACCGTACACAGCCATGCCCGGGCCGGGCCGCGTGCGGGGGCGAACGCGGCGGGATGCTGCCACGCTCGCAGCAATGTCTCCTGCACCACGTCCTCTGCCCATTGCCAGTCTCCTGAGGTCAGTCGCAGCACGTAGTGGAACAGGGCTCCTGCGTGCTCCGCGTACAGAGTGCGCGGCAGTTCCTCACCTACGGTCGAAAGGGTCCCTCTACCAGCGACACGGTGCGCGGAGCGATCCGGATCGGTCCTTGGACCACGCTTTCGGGAACTCCAGGGCATACGACGATCATCCGCATATACACCGCTTTGTCCCGCACGAGCAGCCCCGCGCCGGTCACGCTCTGTGCGCGTCGCGGGTGGCACGTCCTTGCGGCGTTACGGCCTCACCAGGATCAAGCATGCGTGGGCCCGGGGTCGGCTGATCCGCGGCGATCCCGCTTTCTGAACTGCACGACGCCCCTCCCCAGGCAGCCCGCACATCCACGGCGTGCGAACCGTCGTGCCCCGCAGCCGCTGATCATCCGGCACGTACGATCAAGTCGAGCGGCGCCGCGCAGGATCAACACCAGAGCGCGACCACCCCGTGAAGCCCAGGACCACATGACCCAGGGGCCGTGAGCAGCCAAGCATTCTGGCCTCGTCGCAACGGCGCAGCGTGACGGAAAGCCGAAGCCACTGCTCCCGCCAATCACGGCACACCGTCGCAACCCACCACACGCAGAGCCCCCATCGGCATCAGCCGACGGGGGCTCCTCACCTCTCACAGTGTTGCGACGACCACTGGAATCCGCCCAGACCGGCCGGGCTTCGTCGTGCTGTCAGCTGTCACGACAGCCCTTATGAGCGGGGTCCTGGCTGTAGCCATCTGACCAGGTGGAAGACCTCTCGGGCCGCATAGCGTTTGAGGCAACGGACAATTTCGCGTCGGGTCCTGCCCTCCTTGATGCGGCGCTCGTAGTAGTCCTGGGTGCGCGGGTCGACCCGCAGGCGGGTGAACACGATGCGGTGGAGCACGGCGTTGGCCTGCCGGTCGCCGCCGCGGTTGAGACGACGGTACTGCCGGCGTCTCGAGGAACGCTCGACGGGACTGACCCCGCACAAAGCGGCGAAGGACGCTCTGCACGCTCTTCCCTGACAGTGTCGCCCGGGCTGGGCACGGGGAACGCGCTGGTGGTGATGCTGCTGGTGCAGCTCGGGTGGTGGCGGTGACGCGGCTGCCGAATCTGCGGCCGCCCCGGGTGGTCGACTGAGACGCGGGTGCTCGGCCGAGAGCTGAGCGGGACCGGCCGCGCCCGGTACGGCAGCAGGGCCCGGACCGCGCGTCGCGGTCCGGGCCCTGCCCCATGCGGTGCCGCCCTGCGGCGGCGGTGCGTCAGCTCTGTGCGGTGTCGTCGCTCGTCTGCCCGGCGCCCTCGGCTGCGCCTACCTTCTCGCGCATCTTGCGCACCAGCTCCGCCTTCTGGTCGGCGGCACCCTGGCGGTCGAGGTTGCGGTGCGGACCGTTGTTCTGCCGTTCGGCGCGGGACAGCTTCTTGCGCTGGCCGCCTCCCATGCCCACGGGGTTGTTGATGTTCTTGCTCACGGGTTCTCCCGGAATGATGTGAAGTGATCTACGGATTCATCGGTGGGGGACGGGCGCGGCAACGTCGAAGGACGTCAGCAGGGGCCCATCACGCTCTCACTCGTAAATCGGCGTCTGGAAGAACATGAACAAGACGTTACCCGGTTCCGTCGGACCCGCCCACCAACCTTTTCGCCGCCCCGGCGCCGGCCGGGCCTTCGGCGAGCGCCCGGGGCCAGCCGTTTCCTTCCAGTCAGCTAACGGACCATGCCCCCTCACATCACGGAGCCCCGCCAGATGAAGGCGAGCCGACCTGCAAGTCCGTGCCCGCAGCGAGCAACAGACACCCGAGTGGAAGGCCCGCTACGCGGTCCGCTCCGGAGTGGAGGGGCACCATCAACGAGTTCGCCCACGGACACGGCATGCGCCACTGCCGCTGCCGAGGACTGCCCAGAACTCACTCGCAACACGCACTCACGGCTATCGCCGTGAACATCGAACGCCTCAGCAACCTGGCACCAGCGGAGGAAGTCCCTTCAGCACGGCCGCCGACCGCTTTCCAGACCTACCTGGACCACCACGGGATCCCCCGGTCGAAGTCCTGACGCACCCTCGGCACCTGATCTCAACCCCCCAAGATCCCCGACTGTGAGGATGCGGGAGGCACCGCTCGTGGGTCTGACCCGATCCCCGATTGACGCTCCGGCTGTCCTCACTCTGAATCGTCGACCTGCCGAGCGGTGCCATTGCGCGCACCGGCTCGGCGATCGTGACCTCATAGGAGCTTGACCGAGGCGGTCCCATCACAGTCGTGTCCGTCCGCCGAGCCGGTGCGCGCGAGCCCACACCACCGCGCACGGAAGGACCAACACGGCCGCCATGCCACAGCCCATCGAAGTAATCGGCGGGATCGACACCCACACCGACGTCCACCAGGCCGCCGTCATCGACACCATCGGCCGGCACCTGGCCACCGACGCATTCCCCACCACGCCTGACGGCTATCGGCACCTGCCGGCGTGGCTGCGCTCGCACGGCCAGGTGCTGACGGTGGGCATGGAGGGCACCGGATCCTACGGCGCCGAACTGGCCCGGCACTTGCGTGCCAGCCAGATCACCGTGGTCGAAGTGGACCGGCCCGATCGTCGAGCTCGCCGCGCCGCGGGCAAATCCGACCCTGTCGACGCCAACGCCGCCGCCACCGCAGTGCTCTCCGGCCGTGCCAACGGCACCCCGAAGACCGCGACGGCACGGTCGAGGCAATCCGCGCGCTGCGCGTGGTACGTGCCAGCGCCATCAAGGCCCGCACCCAGACCATCAACCAGCTCAAATCACTGATCGTCACCGCGCCTGCTGCGGCGCGCGAAGCACTGCGCTCGCTGACCACCGCCGAGCTGATACGGCGCCTGGCCGCCAGCCGACCCGGCTCCGATCTGACCACCCCGGCCACCGCCGTCAAACTCGCGCTCAAACGCCTGGCCAAGCGATACCAGCACCTGAGCGAGGAGATCGCAGACGCGGACGCCGAACTGCGCGCCCTGATCACCCACACCGCGCCCGGCCTGCTCGCGCTACCTGGCATCGGGACCGAAACCGCCGGGCAGTTGCTGGTCACCGCCAGGGACAACCCCGACAGGCTCGTCTCGGAGGCATCCTTCGCCCACCTGTGCGCAGCCGCACCCGTGCCGGCCTCCTCAGGCCGCACTGATCGCCATCGACTCAACCGCGGCGGCGGCCGCCAGGCCAACCGCGCGCTGCACACCATCGTCCTGGTCCGCATGCGTCACGACCCACGCACCCGAAACTACGTCGCACGACGCACCCTCGAAGGGCTCAAGACGAAGGACATCTTCAGATGCCTCAAGCGCTTCGTCGCGCGAGAGGTCTACCACCACCTCACCAGCGCACCATCGACATATCCAGCCACTTGACGATCTACAGGAGCTTCTGTGACCTCGATCAGGAGCCCACCCCGAAGGGCCGGAGTACAGGGTCACGCCATCGGGGACGAGCACTAACACTCATCCCGTGAGGCAGTTGAGGTTGCGGGCGCCGTGCACCACGAGGAAGTGCAGCGCGGT
>NZ_JBIBKX010000045.1:0-13315 GCF_042959425.1 Streptomyces sp. NPDC007896
CGCCTCGGCATCCCCGAAGACATCCCCGCCTGGCACGAAGTCCTCAACACCGACACCGCCCGCTACGGCGGCAGCGACGTCCACAACCCCCACCCTCGGGTCCACGACGGGGGCCTGCGCCTGACGCTCCCCCCACTGGCCACGATCTGGCTCCGCCCTGCCTGACGTGTTCTCACCCCCGCCGCCCCTACCCGTCCCATCCCATCCCATCCCATCCCCGGGGGGCTCCGCCCCTAGGTCCTGTCAGGGAGCGGTCGGCTTGCCCGCCGTGCCGATCCAGGTGTGGAACAACGCGTCGAGATCCTTCCCGGACAACCGCTCGGAGAGGTGAACGAACTGGGCGGTGGTGCCGTGTCCGCCGCGGTGCTCCGTCGCCCAGGTCCGCAGGATGCGGAAGAACACCCCGTCCCCCACAGCCGTACGCAGCTTCTGCAGAGCCATCGCGCCCCGTGCGTACACGGGCGTGTCGAAGATGTGCGCCCCGCTCCCGGGGTTCGCCGGCGGAAACGCCCACAGACCACTGCCGGCCGGACTGGCGTACAGGGAGTCGAACGTCTGCTGCGCCGTCTTCCCACCGTGCTGCTCGGCGTACAGCCACTCGGCATACGTCGCGAAGCCCTCGTTGAGCCAGATGTCCTTCCACGCGGTGAGGCTGACGGAGTCCCCGAACCACTGATGCGCGCTTTCGTGGACGAGGGTGCTCAGGTCGGGCGCGGAGTCGTACACGGGACGCGTCTGGGTCTCCAGCGCGTATCCGACCTGCGGAGCCCGGTCGACGATGGACCCGGCGGCCCGGAAGGGGTAGGGCCCGAAAATACCGCTCTCCCACGCCAGCACGGACGGCAGCTTCTTCAGTACCGGCGCCGCGGCGGTCGCCTCACGCGGGTCGACGGCGTTGTAGACCTTGAGTCCGTCGCGGGCGGTGTACTGCTCGACCTTGAACTTCCCGACCGTCGCCGTGGCGAGGTAGGCCGCCATCGGCTCGGACTGCCGCCAGCGGAACGTCGTACGGCCGTGGCTGGTCGACTGTCCGCGGAGTATTCCGTTGGCCACGGCGGTGTGTCCCTTGGGGACGGTGATGGTGAAGTCGTAGGAGGCCTTGTCCTTGGGGTGGCTGTTGGCGGGGAACCACGTCATGGCACCCTGCGGTTCGCCGGCCACGAACGCGCCGTCGTCGGTGGGGATCCACCCGTCCAGGGAGCCGTCCGGGTCGGTGGCCGGCTTGGGCGTGCCCGAGTAGGTGACGGTGACTCGGAATTCCTGGTTCCGCCGGAGGAAGTGGCGGGGGGTGACCACCAGTTCCTGGCCGTCACGGCGGTAGGACGCCTTGGCGTGGTCGACGGTGACGCCGGTGACCTTCAGTCCTTTGAAGTCGAGGTCGAAGCGGGTCAGTCGCTCGGTGGCCCGGGCGGTGATGACCGCCTTGCCGTCGAGGTGGCGGCTCTGGGGGTCGTAGCCGAGGGTCAGGTCGTAGTGCCGGACGTCGTAGCCGCCGTTGCCCGAGAGCGGGAAGTACGGGTCCCCCGCGCCGGACGAGCCCACCGTACCGGCCGCCGCCGGGCCCGCCGCGACGAGCAGGGCCGCGACGGCGACGGGAACCGCGGCGACAACTGCCTCCCTGCGAAGGACAGTTGTGCGTCTGGTGGTCTGATGCGGACGTGGCGTCACGTTGGCTCCTCCGGTGCGGCGTTGATCAGGTGATCACGTCATCGCGTGATCACTGGCGCACAGCCTATGAGCCCCGTGGGCCGGTGACCCTCATCATCTGGTCAAGTCACGAGCGGGGGCGATGCACACGCACCGACGTACAGGAGGGACCCGTCAGGAAGAACGGGGAGGACCCGTCAGGAAGTGCGGGGCCGTGCCCGGATCAGCGGGCCAGGCGGCCCAACAGGGACGAGGCGGACAGGATGCCGAGGGCGGCGGCCAGGACGAGGACCCCGTAGCCGAGGGCCAGGTGGGCGTGCGTGCCGAGCAGCAGGCCGCGCAGCGCGTCCACCTGGTAGCTCAGCGGGTTGACCTTGCTGATGGCCTGGAGCCAGCCGGGCATGACCGCGACCGGGTAGAGGGCGTTGGAGCCGAAGAACAGCGGCATCGTGATGGCCTGGGTCAATGCCGGTACACAAGGTATTGCGCGCCAGCACCGAGCCGTCACGCCCACTGAGGTGAGCGAGGCACTCGATCGAGTGATTCAGGCCCTGGCGGGGGCGAGCGAGGACGAGGTGGCCGCTCGCGCTGGCTGCGGTCGGCGCTTCGCTCCCTCGCCGGCCTGCGCCGTCGGTCCCGCCCAGCACACCCCTGCTGCCGGACCCTGGGGACGTCTCAGGAATCGTCTCCGAGGTGGAGTGGGGCTGAAATGAGTTCGGGCGCTGCCGTGCCACCGAGACCATTTGAGCCCCCTCCCTTGACAGGGAGGGGGCTAGCGTGTGGGTCCGTGAGCCCGAGATTTCCCTGAATCGCACCGAGTTACAACCTTCTCCACTACTGGTCAAGCCCCGGCTGCGCTCCGCTCCGCCGGCCGCGCTCCGGGCGACGCTCCTGCCTTCGGCCCGCTCCGCCCGCGCTGCGCCGACGCGCGCCCTGGTGAGGGTTGGCCGGCGGCATGAGGTCAGAACACGTCGTGGCTGGGGCGGTCGGCTCCACGGCTTTAGCAGCCACTTTGGCGCGAGCCTCGAAGATCATGGCCCCAACGTCGTGCTTTACCGGGTCTTCGACGTCAAGCGGTGCGGAGGTGTTCGCGGGCTCGTCGTGTCGTGACGCAGCGTGTCCGTAGACGCTGATTGTCGGCGTTGCGGAACCTGAACGTGTTGCGGGCCACGAGCTTGATCACGCGGTTGATGCCCTCGCTCTTGGCATTGCTGTGACCGGTGTCGAGGAACGCGGCGATTTCGGGCCACCAGCGGTCGACGGTGGTGGCGACGGTGCGGACTTCGGGGATGTCTGAGTCTGCGCACCAGGTCAGGAACTTCCATCGGGCGTGGCCTACTTGCTCGCGGTCGGCTCCGGTGCGGGCCAGGGCAAGGAGGGTACGCAGGCTCTCCTTGGCGATCCAGGCGGTCAGCAGGATCTGTCCGATCTTCCCTTCGTCGAGCAGGGGGTTCCACATCTTCGCGAACTGCTCGTCGGTGAGGTCTTTCCGGTTGCGCAGGAGTCGGCGCCTGGCCTTCCACTCCGGGTCCGCGGCCCGTCCGCGCCAGCCCCGGGTCTCGGCGGTGGTGCGGCGCCGCACCATGGAGAGCATCTTGTTGGCGAGCTGGTCGACGTGAAAGTGATCGACGACCACGATGGCGTCGGGCAGACCGGCGCGGACCGCGGCCCGGTAGGTGGCCGACATGTCGATGGCAGCATGGCGGATGGTCTTGCGCCAGGCCAGAGGCGTGGTGGACAGCCAGGCCAGGACGTCGGCGACAGTGCGGCCCTCGACCTGGCCGAGCAGCCCTCCGGTACCGAGCGCGTCGACGAACCCGGTGTGCCAGCGGTCCCGCGTCAGCTGCCACTTCCCGGTGTCGGGATCCTGCTCCCAGCGGGTGCGGCCGCGCCGGGTCTCGTCGATGCCCAGGACCCGGACTTCGGGCAGCGGTGCCTCGATCACCCTCGCAGCAGCGGCGCGGAAGGCGTCCATCACCACAGGCCAGGACAGACCGCGGTCGCGGGCGGCCTGCACGACGGTGGAGCCGGCATCACGGGCCCGGCGTCCGGCCGCACACCGCAACCGCTCGGTCAGCCGGGTCCCGGCCGGTATCTGCGGGATCTGCTCGGTGAACGACTTCCGAGGACAGGACGCTTCCCGGCGCCACCAGCGTCGCTTGTGCCACAAGAACTCCAGGCGGCGCTCACCGTACGGGAGATCACGCGGCGGGTGGTCGCCGCCCCCTTCACCCGGGACGCAAACACCCCGCACACCGGGCAGGCCCTGGCCGAGGCGTCCGCCGTGGCCAGATGGACCCGGCGCGTACCGTCCTCAAGCCGCTCAAGTTCGAGGACCCAGATTGCGCAGACCGGTGGTGCGGACGGCGCGGACGCGGTCCTCGGCGCGGGCCCGCTGGCGGTGGCGCAGTAGGTTGGCTGGCGGTCCGCACCGCCCGGGCCGAAGTACGCGAACACGTCGGGTCCGGTGGTCGGCATGTTCTGGCCTCCAAGGGTCCTGGCGGTGCCCGCTGCAAGCTCGATCCGGGACAACTGCGCGTTCTGGAAACGGCGTTGGATGCCGGTCCGGCCGCCTTCGGCTGGAGTGACCAGTGCTGGACGCCAGCCCGGATCGCCGAGATCGTGCGCCGCCGGTTCGGCGTCGAGTACACCCTGGCCGGGCTCACGCGGCCGGGAGGTCTGGCCGCTATTGCGTGAATCCCCAAGGGATTGTGCGATGCGGGAGCGCTTCTTGCGGGCACTGCCCTGTTATGGGGGCCGTGGTGGTCGGAAGATGGCTCAGGCATGGGCGTGGGGAATCAGCCTTGGGAACCTTTCGGGAGGCGTGTGCATCTCCCTGTCCGGGAGTCACAAGCGGGGGCACACGGCCTTTGCAGGGGTGCTCCACCAGGGGGATGTACTCATGGCACGGCGAACAGCGGCAGTCTGCGCGATCAGCCTGGGGGTGGTTGTGGCTGCTGCAGCCTGCGGTCCAGAACACCGTGTTGCCGCGCAGCCGACCACCGGGCCGTCACGGACAACGGCGCCGACTGTCGAACCGTCACAGACGACCGTGTCGCCCTCGGCCTCGGCAGGCGTCCGACCAGGTGCCGCGTGCGGCACCAAGCAGCTGCGATGGAGACTGACGCGCCTCGCCGACAAGTCGAGCAAGGCGCCGACGGCCCTGCTGAGCGCGACCAACACCAGCACCGCGTCCTGCGCCTTCAACGGCTATCCGGAGCTTCACGCTTACGCGGGCAAAGGGCCGGCCGTCTGGTCAGAGCCGAAAGCGAAGGCGCCGGTCCGCCTGATGCTGGGCCCCGGCAACTCGGTCGACTTCCCGCTCTTCTACCCTGCGTCCCCTGCCCCTAACGGTTCCTGCTCGATACCGGTCGACGACGACCCACGCATCGAGGTGCTGCCGCCGCACCCCGCGCCCACCGACTATGGCGCTACCGTGCAGATCACCGACCTACACGGCCGGAATGTGACCCCGGTGTTCTGCGACACCGTTCACCTCGGCGCACCCCGACTGCGGTAGACGGCGCACGGCACAGCGCCCCGTGCCGGCATTGCGTTCTCGTCGGTTGGGCGGTGCCGAGCCAGTGGGGAGGGCCCGCCGTACGGCTGTCATCTCAGCCCGGATATATACGTGTTCATATGTTCGAGGATTGTGCGATCATGGCAACGGCGACCGCTGACCACGGTCGACTGGATGCCGCCTCACGGGCGGCACGGGGGAACGCATCGGGGGGTGCGCTGTGAGCTGGGCCGGATTACAGGGGTGTCCATTCCTGTCCGCAGGTGATGGCCTGTTTGCCGCCCGGCCCGCGCCGGGCCGGCTACCGAGCCCGTCGTCTGCCGTGGCGCCCTGTGGGCGCAGAGGGCAGCCGGCACCGGGTGCCGATGTCGCATCCGTCGGGGGCCCGGGCCGGACATCCGTATGCTCATTGTCGCCTTGTGTGGCCGCACCCTCGCTTCCGCGGTGTCGACAGTGACCAACGCAGGGCGCCTGAACAATGATCACGGTCAGTCGCCCCAGCTGAAACGCCGACACTCGGAAAGCCGCCGTCACTGCGGAGGTCCCCAACCCGCGTCGCCGCACGGCGACGGCGGCCTGGCCACCGCTCGCAATTCGTGGTGACGGACTGAACTTCCCCAGGCAATTACCCGGCCTCGCACTCTTCGTCGGCCGTCAACCGCTTGCGTGGCCCCGGCTCATCGAGCCCTACGGCCTGCCTGACCTGGAGTTAATTGAGTTGCGCAATACACGAATAAGCTTGGGGGGTGTGTTCGCACTGTGCGCCGCGATTCTGCTGGGCAACGCCGCTGCGGCCCGAGCTGTCACACCGACCCCGGCCCCCACCAGACATGTGACGGCCCAGTCGACACGCACCGGCAAGACAACCGCCGCCGCGAGTCCCTCGGTGTCCGTCGCACCATCATCGGCCGGCAACAGAACGTGGACGGTCCAGGACGCCGTCCGGTTCTGGACGCCCCAGCGCATGGCCTCGGCCACCGACCCCTCGGGCCGCATCGCGCAGCCGCAGGGCTGGAAGGCACCGCGCGGGAAGCGATCCGTCGCCACCAGCATCACCGGCGAGCACTTCGACGGCTTCAAATCCGTCGGCACGCTCTTCAGCACCACAAGTGACATGAAGGCCCATAACTGCACAGCCAGCGTGGTACGCAGCCCAGGGCGCAACCTCATCCTCACCGCCGGTCACTGCCTCGGCCACAACGCGGCGTTCGTGCCCAAGTACGACCACACCAAGTCGGCGGGCGACCAGCCGTACGGAATCTGGCCGGTCGACGAGTGGTTCCGCGACTCACAGTACGCCTCGGACCGGAGCGCCAACTCCGACCTGGACTTCGCCTTCGCGAGCCTCAAGGAGAACGGCGGGCGGAAGGTCCAGGACCTCGTGGGCGCCAACACCCTGGCCCGAACGCCGGGCTTCGTCAACCAGGTGACCGTCATCGGCTATCCCATGGTCAAGTACGACTCGCAGGACCGCGCCTTCCGCTGCCCCAACGTCGGGACGACACCACTGCCGGCCTACAACCAGATGCAGATCGACTGCGCCGGTATGTGGGGCGGGGTCTCCGGCGGACCGTGGTTCTCCAAGTTCGACTCCTCGGGCGAAACCGGCGAGATCATCGGCAATGTGGGCGGTTTCCTGCAGGGCGGCCCCGATGTGAAGACCGACAACCCGCTGTACAACCGGATCACCTACAGCCCCCTGCACGGCGACCGGTTCTTCCAGCTCTACGACGATGCCCAGAAGGGCCTGCACACCGACTACGGCCCGTACCACCAGCCGCCCCTGCCCTACTCCATGGGCAGTGGCACGACGTGGGAGCACGCCAAGCTCATGGCCGCCGGCGACTTCAACGGCGCCGGCCACAGCGACCTGATCGTGGTGTGGACCGACGGCGAGGTGACCCTCTACACCAATGACGGCAACGGTCACTTCATCACAGAGCGCCAGTTGCTGGCCCCCCACTCGACCTGGACCCACGCGGAGACCATGACCGCGGGCGACTTCACCGGGTCGAACCGGTTCGACCTGCTCGTCCGCTGGTCCGATGGCGAGGTGACCCTCTACGGCGATGTCGGCACCAACGGTCTCACCGTCGCCGGCACCCAGATGATCGGCCCCAACTCGACGTGGCAGCACGCCACCCAGATCGCCGCGGGCCGTTTCAACGCCTCGGCCTATGTCACGGACTTGATGGTGCGCTGGTCCGACGGCGAACTCACCCTCTACACCAATGTGGGCGCCGGAGGCTTCGGGCAGGAGCACAAGCTCCAAGACCCCAACTCCACCTGGCAGAACGCCACACTGCTCACCAGTGGCGAGTTCTCCGGCAACCAGAAGTGGGACCTGATGGTGCAGTGGTCGGACGGCGAACTCGACAACTACGTCGGCACCACCACCTCCGCCCTCGGCACCGAGGCACGCATCCAGAACCCCAACGGGCTGTGGACCCACAACACGGTGATGACGACCGGCAACTTCACCACCAACCACCGCACCGACGACCTCGTCATCCGCTGGTCCGACGGCGAGACGACGATGTACGTCGACACTGGGATGAGCACCCTCGGCACCGAACAGAACCTGGTTCCCCACGCCTGAGCTCGGAGGGTCGTGGTCGTGATGCAGAACGGGCAGGCCGATCACCTGCTCGTTCTGCACCGGTGGGGTCTTCGAACTTGAGCGGTGCAGCCGTGCCTACGTTGACTGACTGTCACAGGCTGTGATCGGCAGTGCGGTTGTCGCCCCTGGATGAAGGACGCCCGTGGTCCTGGTTGATCATTTCTGTTCTCTACGCAGAAGGATCACCGGGGAGCCATGGGCTTGGTCAACGATACGACGTTGCTGCTGGACCTCGACGGGGTGTCCGTCATACACGTTGAGCGGCTTGCACTGCGGACTGACCGGAGATGTCCGCAACTGTCAGACCATGGTCATGCTCACCTACGCCACCGCCGCCGGACACGCCTTCATCGACCGCCGCCTGTACCTGCCCGAGGAATGGACCGAGGACCGTGAGCGGTGCCGGGCGGCTGGCATCCCCAACGAGGTTGACTTCGCCACCAAGCCCGAGCTGGCCATCGCCATGCTCGACGGCGCCCTGGCCGCCGGTGTCCCCTTCACCTGGATACTGGCCGATTCCCGCTACGGACGCGATCCACAGGTGCGGGCCTGGTGCCATGACCGGGCCGTGCCCTACCTGCTCGGCGTCCCCGTCGACCTCCCGCTGGACGGCCCGCCGGGAAAATCCCGCCAACCGGCGGTGAAGCGCGCCGATGACCTGCTGCACTATGCCCGCGTCCGTGACCAGTGGGAACGCCGCTCCTGCGGCTTCGGCACCAAGGGCGAACGGCTCCACGACTGGGCCGCGTTCACCGTCGAGGTCAAGGAGGAGAAGCCGGCCGTGGGCCTCTCCCACTGGATGGTCCTGCGCAGATCCCTGCATCCCAACCGGCGCGGCAAGGACGGACAACTCCATCGCGAGATCGCCTACTTCCTCGTGCACGCACCCGCCTGCAGCACCGTTTCGGAGATCATCGCCAGGGCGGGAGGCCGTTGGCAGATCGAGGAGGACAACGAGATCAACAAGCAGCTCGTCGGCTTCGCGCAATACCAGGTCCGCAAGTGGACGCCCTGGTACCGGCATGTCACCGCCTGCATGCTGGCCACCGCCTTCCTCGCTGTCCAACGCGCCGCCTTCCCCGAACCAGGGCAGGAGAGCGACGCCGACTTGCGGCCGTCCGCCTCGGGAAAAGTCCTGGCCACGGCCGAGAGCGAGGCCACGGCTGATCCCCGGACCGCTCCTGCGGCCCTCCGCCCACACCATCCGGCACTGCCTGGCCGCCACCCACCTCAACCCCCACCACCCCGTCGAGACCACCCTGGCCTGCCAGTTCTGGCGCCGCCTCCACCAGACCCGCGCCCTCGTCAGCCAATACCGCCGCCGGGGCGATCCCCTCCCGCGCCACCTACGCCCCTGGGCCAAGCACCAGCCGATCCCGCCGATTACAGACCCTCAAGATCTCCGGCTGTAGTACAAGCAGCGCAGCACGGTCCCGCGGTGCATCAATCATCGACCCGGTCCGGGTCGATTGTGCCGGCATGCACGGGCGTGGTAGGCGTCGGCGTGCCGGCGGGTTGCTGCCGCCCGTCCTTGTCACGCCCGCCGAGCCACAGCGCCTTCGGCTCAAAGCCGTCCTGGCTCACTGCGCTGACCTCGATGCCTTCATCGGCCACGTTCGTGCCTTCGGTCAGAAGCTCACCGAGCGCCGGGGCAAACACCTGCCACAGTGGCTCCGGCGAGACGACCCCCCGGCCTCCACGTACTCGGTGTGGGCATCGACCTGACCGCGATACGGTCATCGCCGTCCTGACTCTGCCCTGGACCCAGGCCGCGGCCTTCTTCGGGTTCTTCTCGCGCGAGCGGTGTTCCGGGCCTTGTCTGTACCGTGCGGGTCCGGCCGATACGTCTGGTCGACGCACCGGCCTCGCACCGCTTCATTCCGCATAGGGTCAGCAGCCGCCCGAGTGCGGGCCGTCCCAGTCCTGCCCGCCGTACCAGTGCTCCGTGCCCAACGCCCAGGAGCCGCAGCCGTTCACGATCGCCCGCGCGTGCCAGGCGTCCGGGTTCGCCGAGTGGATGTCAACTGTGCCTGTGGGGACGTCCTTGGTGTAGGTGTACCCACCGCCGTATCCGTACACAGCGCTGTAGTAGGAGATGATGTTGACGTCCACCCACGCGCCTGGGTGGGAGTTCTGGAAGCCGCCCGCCCACTGCCAGTGCGCGGACGCCTGCCCGTTGCAGGTGTTGTACTGCTGCTCGACCTGCCCGGCGTACTCACCGCCGTAATAGACGTTGCCGGGCAGCCCGATGTTGATCACGCCGCAGCTGAGGGCCTTGGCCGGCTGGCGGGGGGCGGTCTGCGCCGAGGCGGTCCCCGCCAGCGACGCTGCGAGCATTCCGGTGGTGAGGGCGAGCAGTGCGAGTTTCTTGATCATCTCGTGGTTCCCCTGTTCCTGTCCGTGACTTGGATGGTTCGACGGCGATGAACCACGCGGTGGTGGTTGGCGTCTTCGTTCTCAGCACAGCGCCCAGGGGCAGGTGCTCGGAACGCTGCTTCCGCAGTGACTCAGTGCCTCTACGATTGCCCGCCGGCCGGGCGTCCGACTACGCTTTTGCGCCGGCGCGCAAAGGCCTCAGGACATCAACGCAAGGCACGAGTTGGGGGACTCAGGTTGATACGGATACGCCTCGGCGCCGATGATCTTGAACGGGTGCAGATTGCTGATGCGCCCGACTTCGGCTATGAACTCGCCCTGGGCGGATCCGTGTTGGCCGACCGGACCCGAGCCAGTCATCTCTCACAATGGCGACGTGAGGTCGCCCGCAACTGGAACCCGGGCTACTCCAGGCTATTTGACCTCTATACCCCGGGCTATCTGCCGACGTTCTCCGGCCTGGCCGCCCGTCCCGTCCAGGCCCAGATGGCCCACCCGGCCGTCGATCCCGACTCCACCGGCACTGTCCTCCACGTGCGCGACCTGGCTCGGGCCCGTGCCCTGACGCCCTTCACCACTGCTCTGGCCGATGGACATGCTCCCGCGTACAGCGCGTTAAGTAAGCTGGTCTCCGGCTTCCAGACCATCGCGTTGGATCCGTTCCGACGCCGGATCACCTCCGTTGTGGCTACCGCTTCGGCTCGAGCCGGAACCCGGGCTGCGACATCCGGTATCGATGCCATGCTGCGCACTCTGCACCCCATGGTGCACTGGGATGGGTCTGTACTGGCCCTGGACATCCTCCACGACTGCCACGAGCCGCTTGAGGGCCGCCCGTTGGTTCTTCAGCCCTCGGCGCTCGCGATCGGGATCAGCATCAACCCCGCTGCCGACTCGGTCACCATCACGTACCCGGCAACCAACGGTGTCCTTGCCCTTGATCCCGCATCACGCGCGCCAAGCTTGGCCTTGGCAACATTGCTCGGCTCCACCAGGGCGGCCGCTTTGGCCGCCGTGGTCGAGGCTCCGGCTCTGACCACCGGAGACCTCGCGGCGGTCCTGGGCCTGTCTGCTGCCGCCGCCTCCCGGCAGGCCACCGCCCTACGCGAGGCCGGCCTGATTGCCACGTTCCGCAACGCCCAGACCGTTCACCATCACCCGACCCGGCTCGGTAGGGACCTGCTCAGCGGCTCGGACGACGCCAGGGACTGGTGAAAGGGGAGGTGACGACATCTCGAACGCTCTCCCCGCGCGAGCGGGGGTGGTCCGTTCCCCCTTTCGGGATCGAGGGGAACCTCCCCGGTTCTTCCTGCACAGGCGGGGGAGTCCGGCTGCGGGTCACGGCCGTAGCCGGCGTCGGCCAGCACGTTGTCCAACGGCAGCACAGCGGCCGTCAACAGCCAGACCCTACGCATCCCGGCCCACGTCAGCATCGGCACCGACAGCGGAAACGGAGCGCGCATCCACCTGTCCAACGCGATTGGTGCCACCCCGGTGACCTTTCACGCGGCCTCCGTTGCCCTGCAGGACACCACCGCAGCCGGCGCCACCGCAGCCGCGGCACCAGTAACGCTGACCTTCAACGGTTCCCCCTCCGTCACCATTCCCGCGGGCGGCGACGCCACCAGCGACCCAGTCACCCTGACCGTCCAACCTCAAGCGACCGTGCTGGTCAGCTTGCAGGTGCACGGCGAGGCGCCCGCCATGCCCGGCCACTCTGTGGCCCGGACTCCCGTCTGGGTCAGTGACCACGCCAACCGCACCAGTGACACAGCCGCCGCCCACTACACGCAGACCACGTACGCTGGTCTGCCGTACCTCTCCGGCATCGACGTCACCACCTCCACCTCAAACCCCACCGGCTCGCTGGTCCTCTACGGAGACCAGAGCGTCAACGGGGACACCGCAAGCGACGATGGCCAGCATCACTTGAGCGATGCGATCACCAACGCCCTGGTCAACGATCCCCACGGGGACACCTCAGTGAAGTACGGCGTGCTCAACGCGGGCACCGACAGCAACAGCCTGCTGCCGCAGATCACCAACAGCACCAATCCGCTCAACGCGCTCAACCCCCAGGACCGCAACGTGCTGGTCCAAGGCAACGTGCGTACCGTCCTCGTCTCCACCGGCGCCGCCGACCTGCTGAACTGCACCAGCGACGCCAACACCTGCGCCACCGACGTGGAGAACGGACTGGCCTCCCTCGACAGCCAGCTGAGCTCCTACTCCACCGACGACGGTCAGATCTACATCAACCAGCAGCCGGTCACCCAGAACTCCAACATCACCGTCTATCTCGCCACCATCGCGCCGTTCACCGCCGCCCACCCCGGCACCGCGGCCCAGGAGGCCGCCCGCGAGCAGGTCAACACCTACCTGCTCGACAACTACCCCGGCCGGCTGCTCGACTTCGCCGCAGCGGTCTCCACCGACGGCACCGCCACGTCCTCGACCGTCAAGGCCGCCGACCTCTCGGACGGCAACCCGTCCGACGCGTACTACGCCGACCTCGCCGGCCGATACGTCAACGACACCGACTCCGGCACACTCATCTACGCGCCCGACTGACCCCACTACCGGACCCAGGCCCCGCCGCTCCCAAAGGGTGCAGCGGCGGCTGGGCCGTTCGTGTCGACCGACGCCGACAGCGGCACCTTCACTGCCCAGAAGCCGCGTGCACAGTGCACTTACGCAAGCGCCCGTCAGAAGGCCGAAGCTGTACAGCACGGAAGTACAGCAACCTCAGTGACCAAGGCTGCACCCCAACAGCCGTCCACGGCTGATTGAGCAGCCCGGGAACCATCAATGACCTACCCGCCGAGAGTTCGGGACGAAGAGGTCGTGCCAGACGCGTGCCAGATCGTATGGGGAACTGCGGGGAACACCGGGGAATCAGGAGACCAGCCACCAGAGGTCGGGCCCTCCACCTTGATCGTGGGCACCTCGACACTGGATCTTGAGTCCAGGGAGAGGAGTCCCGGGTGGGGGCCTACAAGTACTCGGCGGAGTTCCGGGCCGACGCTGTGGCGTTGACCCGTTCGTCGGGCCGGCCCCTCTCGCGCGTTGCCGCCGAGCTGGGTGTGAACCACGAGACGCTGCGGCAGTGGATCAAGACGGCGGAGAAGGCCGAGCGGCCCGAGGCGGTTGCG
>NZ_JBIBKX010000046.1:0-2803 GCF_042959425.1 Streptomyces sp. NPDC007896
ACCTGTGTCATCTGGTCGCTGCGGGACCAGCCAGGCTGCCAGGGCCGCCGCCACGATCAGGAATGTGGTTCCGGCGATCAGCCGGCCGCGCCTACTTGGAGTAGAAGACACCAGCGTGCCCACTGCTGAGCGACCCGTTCTTGCCCCAGACCCAGTGCTTGCCGGGCTGGTTTCCGAACGTGATCCTCTGCCTGTGGCTGCTGTCGTAGCCGGTCTTCGCACCGAGAGAGATACCGAAGGCGCTCACCGCGCCGCCGAACTTCACGGAACTGCCGTGAGCAAGCGAAAGGGTGCCACCACCCCCCTGAAGGTAGGCCCGGTTGGCCGACGGGGACTTCTTGAAGTTCGCCGTCCCGTCCTTCGACGACACGTCCTTGCCGACCTTGCCCGCCGCGCCGTCGGCCGGAATGTGGTATCCGCTTGCCTCGATCTTGTACCAGGTGGCGCGCACCGAGCCGGAGCACCAGTGCTGGTACTTCCACTTCTTGTAGAGGATCGGCACCTGGTACTGGTGCGAGTACTTGGACTTGTTGGACCAGCCTACGGTCATGCCGTTACTCTGCGACAGTTCCTTGGACGCACCTATAGTCCAGTTGCCGCTGCTCTTGACCGCGGTGTCAATGCTGCTGGACATCGAGGATTCGTACTCGAACGTTGACTTCGCGTCCCAGTTGGCGTGCGCTTCGCCGACGACCGTGTACTTCGTCGAGCTGTCGATCTGGGTTTTGGTGTCCCAGCAGTTGCCGGAACTCATGGGGACGGTGGGCGGGCGCACCGCTTCGGCGCTGACGTCGTGGCCGTTGACCAGGCACGGGTTGTAGTCGGCGGCGAGGGTGCTGTTGTCGCTCTGCCACATAGGGACCGTGTCCGGGGCCGGAGCCGGGTCGGCTTCGATCTTCGCGGCGAGGGTGCTGCTGTCCGTGGACGCCGCGTAGGTGTCCTGCGTCGTGCCGGACACGGTGTTCGGGGCGAGCAGCGTGCTGTGCCCGTAGTCGTTCTGTCCGGAGACCGTCGCGCTCTGCTGGGCCGTGGTGGTGGAGAGGGTGTCCACGCCGAGCATCGGCGTGCTCGTGGTGGTGGTGACGCCTTGGGCGGTGGCTTGCAGGTTGAGGATGCCGCCGTTGTCGTCCTTGGCCTGCTGCACGTCGGCCGGGAGTGTGCTCGGGAGGGTGATGGACCAGGTGCCGTCAGCTGCGGTCGTCGCCGTGCCGAGGAACGGCACCTGGGTCTCGCCGGTGGCGTCGTCGCCGAGGTCGTTGGCGGTCAGGGTGACTGGAAGGCCCGCGGCGGGCTGCCCGTTGCCCAGGGTGAACTTGCCGGTGACCGTGTTCGACGGGGTCTGGGCGGCCTCCTCGGGTGCGTCGACAGCCTCCGCCCCTCCGGTCTCGTCCGGCGGGGCGGCGAAGTAGGGCTGCACAGAGGGGTCCGGGTCCGCGAGGCACGGTCCGGCGTCCGCCATGATCGTGCCGACGATTCCGGTGCGGACCTCTGGATCGAGCTGAGTCCACGGTCCGGTGGAGTATTTGGCGATCTGACCGGTGGTGTCGGGATCGCTGGTGGTGGTCTGCGTGTTGACGACCCCAGCACCCGGGCTCCAGGCCTGGCTGACGTTGGTCAGACCAGTGGCCACCACGCCCGCGCTCTGAAGGCGTGCAGCGATGGTGCCGATAATCGGGAATTCGGTGTAGCTGTACTGGTTGATGGCGCCCGTGCTGGTGAGCGCGTAGACGGTGGAGTTCACCATCCACACGTTCGTGGCATCGAACAGGGCGGCGGTCGAGGTCGCGGTCTCGGATATCTTGGTGAGGGTGCCGTTGCCCGTCGTCGGAGCGGACTGCTTGTAGACCTCGAGCGAGTCCGCGGCGTTGAGTACGAACACCCGGCTGCCGTTGGTCCAGATCCGCTTGGCGTTCTGCCACGCCAGGCTGTAGGTCTTCACCGGAGTCAGCAGAGCCCCGCCGGTGGCGGTGTTGTCCTTGTAGGACTTGACCTGGCCGCCAGAGGTGGCCTCGTAGATGATGCCGTTGCCGCCGCCGGTGAACACCTTGCTGGTGGTCGGCAGGTTCGCCGTGTAGAGGGTGTCGATCAACGTGTCCGTGGCACCGCTCTGGGGTCCCCAGTCCATGTACTTGTGCAGCACGTGTGGCGCCGCGATGTTGCCGGTGGTGTTCGGCTCCCACACGTACGTCGGTACGGAGGTGAGACAGTCGTCGGCCGCAGCCGGCTGTGCGCCAGCCAGCGGAACCACGACACTCCCGGCAAGGGCAGCGGCGATCATGACCGCGTGCGCGCGGCGGGATATCCGGACTCTCATGGAGTCCCTTTCTGTGGTGCAAGAAGATGGACGCCCAGCAGGGCTCTGACCTGCTGGAACCCCCGGATTTGATCACATGTGAAGAACCTGTGTCACTGAAGTCCTTGCCGAGCCGGATCTCCTGGAGGGCGGATCCGGTAAGGCGGCGACCGTGACACGCAGACAACTTACTGACGGGTATGGGCGGTTGATCGATCGCTCCGGGTGAATGGGCGAGTGCGGCCCGTTACCAGAATGTGTCCCCGGCGTGTGCCCGCCGGAACAGGTCTGCCTGCTCGGCCTGCATCGGCGACAGGACCGGCGCCTGCGACTTCGCGCTGCCCATCGCCGCACTCTGCACAGGAGTTGGTCCCGGGGCACGCCACCTCCCGCGGGGCCCGGCCCCCCGGCCGCCCCCCGCCCCCCCCCCCGCCCCCCCCGCCCGGCCCCGGGGGGGGGGGGGGGGGGGCGGGGGCCGGGGGGGCGCCCGGGGGGCGCCGCCCCGGCGGG
>NZ_JBIBKX010000046.1:2813-10319 GCF_042959425.1 Streptomyces sp. NPDC007896
CGGGCGCGTGGGAGTGCGGGCGCCCATGCGCCCCACTGGGAACTGTTGTTGGCCCGGGGGCCCGCCCCCGCCGGCGCGCCGGGCCCGGGGGCCTTCCGCGGTCCCCGCGCGCGGGGACCGCGGAAGGCCACGGGCCAGGTCGCGCTTGGGGCAGCCGCGGTTCCGCAGCAGAGGGATCACGAGGACTGCTGACGCGCACGGCAGCGCGCCCACTCCACAGCAGCACGTTGAGGCTGGCTGAGTGGACAGGACCACAGGGGAGCCCGTGACCGGGGAGGAAGCCAGCCCGTACGCCGAGGCGGTTCACGAGCTGCCCCGCCTGGCGCGAATCGTGGATATGGGTCTGGGACCCGCAGCACGAGGGGGTGGCGAGGCATCCACCCGGAATGCTGCGCTGAAACGGCCCCCAGGGGAGCCTTGCAGTGTGCCTTTGGCCATCGGCTCCCGAGACCGGACGCCGGGCGGTAGGGTGCGGGCAGTGGCTGGCGCATCGGCCCAAGCCCGCTCCCTGGCCCATGACCGGGGTGCACCACGGCGAAGGTGCCCGCGGACCCCGCGCACGAGGGTCCGGTCTGTGAGCATCAGTGTGAGGCGTACGTCTTCCGGCGGCCACAGGGCCGTTGAGCCTTCCGCATGCTGCTCTTCGTCACGCGCATCGGGTCATGGGGCCGGGCGCGGGAAGATGCGAGAGCCGTATGACCAAGAGCCACGGCCGTAAGAGCCGGGCGCGAAGCAGAAGCCGCCGCCAGGGCGCCGCCTACACGGCCGCCAACGCGGGAACCCTCCACGTACACGCCAGCGGCCCGTCCCACACGGACCTCCAGCCAGCCGACCCCGGCCGGTGGGGAGTCGAGACCGTGCCGGACCAACGGACGGCTGCCGCGCTGATCGGGGCCAGTATCGAACGGTGTGCACCGTGTCGGCAGTCCCTGACGGCGAAGCTCCTCGAGGAGGACCCGATCGTGCTCGCGGTGACAGCGGACGCCGCCTACCGCCTGCGGGCAGCCCGCGAAGTGGAAGGAGAAGTCCCCGCCGACGGGCCCGCCCAGGTGTTCTTCTTCCTCGCTCAGCACGCCCGCGCTCATGGGGGCGACGCCCGACTGCTGCTCACAGGAGTCGAGCGGATTCCCGCAGCCGACCGCGCGGCGCTCCTGGACGCTGCGCTGGACCTGTGGGCCTTCTACGGCCGACAGCACCCCGGTCTCCTCCACGGCCACGGCACCGGCGGCGTAGAGGGCCGGACGGAGACGGTCGCCGTCCCGCTTGATGAAGGCGGCGTCATCCGTACAAGCCCGCTGCCACGTCACCGTCCGTCCGTAACCCGCCACCCCAGCAAGGAGAACCGGCTCCGTATGAGTGAGAACACCGAGGACATCGTTGGGCATGCGGAGAGCGCGGCCCGCTCCCTCGCCGAGTTCGTCACCGACCTCAAGTACCGGGGGATCGAGTACCCGCTGGAGGCCTACCGCATCTATAGCTTCCTCACCCGCGTGGCGGGGGAGATGAGGGCGGCTCTGACCCTGCTCGGGACCTCCGTGGAAGGCCTTCGAGACAGGGAACTCCTGAGGGACGAGACGCTCGGCGAAGCGATCCAGCGGTTCACCGGCGCGTCCGTCGCGGCCGAGGAACTCGCGGGAGTGCTGGGCAGGGCATACTCCGCCGTCGGGCACCTCGCATACAGGGAGGCGCCCAGCGGACAGGAGCCCACAGTGCGCGGCTGAGTCTGCCTGTTCGGCGGGTGTGCGTTCGTCTGCGGACGCGGTGAGTCAAGGCCGGGGCCGATTGGTGGCCCCGGCCTTGGTCACGTTGTTGTGACTTTGAGCGCTACATGGCGGGCTGCGCGTAGGACGCTGCTGGTCACAGGGCAGCTTTGATTTCCAGATGGCGGCTTCTTTGCGCGGTAGTTGGCGAGCCGGGGGCTGAACCGCGCGGCTCCACCGATGAATCCGCAGGTCGCTGCGACTGGGCGGGATAGATGACACCGTGCCATGGGTTCGACCTGGGGTGGGTCGTTGAGCGGATCGCCGTACTTGGCACCGGACAGTCGTTCTTTGTTGCCGCCTTCGTCTGTTTTGCGATCCAGTTGACACTGGCTATCCGCGGGATTCGTGGTGAGCTGCGCACCCGTGTTCGTGAATGTGGTGGGTCAGCCGCGCGGGTCGAGGGTGCGGGCGGGGCCGGCCCTGAGGGCATCCGCGACGGCATGGGCCAGGGGAGTGGAGGGCCGGCCGATGAGCTGGGGCAGGTCGGTGCTGTCGGTATACCAGTCGCCTCGGGTGGCCGCGAGGCTGGTGTCGGCGAGGAGGTCGGCGAACGCGTCGGGCAGGCCGGCGCCGGCCAGGATTTTGGCGTACTGGTCGACCGGCAGGTCCCGGTAGGTGATGGGTTTGCCGGTCTGCCGCGATACCTCGGCGGCCAGATCGGACATGGTGAACGCGGTTCCGCCGAGTTCGTAGACCTTTCCCGTCTGGTCGTCGCTGGTCAGGACGGCGGCGGCGGCCGCGGCGAGGTCGGCGCGGGTGGCTGCGGAGATCTTTCCGTCGCCGAAGGAGCCGATGATGGCGCCCTGTTCCAGGGCGGGGCCGAGGGTGCTGGTGTACATCTCGGTGTAGGCACCGTTGCGGAGCATGACGTTCGGCAGTCCGGAGGAGCGCAGTTCCTGCTCGGTCTGCTTGTGCTCCTCGCCGAGCCGGAGGGTGCTGATGCCGGTGTTGACGAAGCCCGCGTAGGCGACCAGGCCGACGCGAGCTTCGGCGGCGGCGGCGATCGCTCGCCGCATCTGCGGGTACCGCTGCCCGAACACGGCGCCGGGTATGAGCAGCAGCGTGGTGGTGCCAGTGAAGGCGGGCACCAGGGTTTTGGGCCGGTCGTAGTCGGCCTCGCGGACCTGCACGCCTCGCTCGGCCAGGTCGGTGGCCTTGGCGGGGTCGCGGACGGCCGCCACGATGCCGCTCGCGGGCACTCCCCGCTTGAGCAGTTCATCGATGACGAGACGGCCGTACTGTCCGGTCGCCGCGGTGATGGTGATCATGAGGTTTCCTCGTCGGAGTCGGTGTGGTGACGTTTTGGAGCCGGGTGCCGGGGCGCGCGGACGCGATCGGGCATCCGGCGCGGCCCCGGGCGGGGATGCCGCCGCTGTTGCGCCGCTGGATGGCGGTAGCCGTCCTGTGGCGGGCGTGGGGCTGGCTGCCTCGGCGCAGGAATACCGGGGCGCTGCCGAGTCAGTTGCCCGGGTCCATGAGGATCAGGCCCTTGCCGTTGATCTTGCGGCCTTTTTCCAGGTCGGTGATCAGGGCGGTGGCGGTGTCCAGGGGGACGGTTTCACCGATGGACATGCGGACGTCTCCGGCGGCAGCCCGGGCGGCGGCCTCGGTGAGGGTCCGGGTGTCGGGCACGCAGAAGAAGATCTTGTGGCGGCGGGCAAAGGCGGCGTGCGCGAACTTGGCGGGGGTGGCGTTGATGTCGAGGTAGACGCCGGTCTTGTTCAGCAGCCGCATCGCGGTCCGGACGGGGAGAGAGCCGTTGGTGTCATAGACGACGTCGAACGCGCCCTGGAATTCTGCCTGGTCAGCGGGGTCGGTAGTGGTGTAGTCGTAGACGTGGTCGATGGTGAGAGCACGAGCGCGTTCCATCGTGGTGGGGCCGCTGGTGCCGGTGACGGTGGCACCGAGGGCCTTGGCGAGCTGGACGACGGCTTCGCCGACGCCGCCGGTTGCCCCGTTGACGAAGACGCGCTGCCCGGCTCGCAGACGGGCGCGGCCGATGAGTCCGGTCCAGGCCATGACCGCCGGGGTGGCGAGCGCGGCGGCCTGTTCGAAGGACAGGCCGGCGGGCTTGAGGGCGAGGTGGGAGGCGGGGGCGATGACCGCCTGGGCGAACGCGCCGCTGGGCTTGAGCGGGGCGATTCCGTACACGTGATCACCGGGCTTGACGGCCGTGACGCCGGGGCCGGTTGCGGTGACAGTGCCGGAGAAGTCCGAGCCCATCGCGCGGGGGAAGGACCGGCCGGTCATCATCTTCAGCGCGCCCTGCCGGACCTTCCAGTCGATCGGGTTGACCGCGGCCGCGGCGACCGTGACCGCGACCTCGCCCTCCTTCGGCGAGGGCAGGACGAAGTCCTCCAGCCGCATCGTGTCCGGGCCGCCATAGCGGTAGTACTGGATCCTGCGCATGAGACGTATTCCTCGAAGAAGACCCGCCCTGACGGACGGGGTGGCGCGGTGCTGGGGTACTGGTGCGTGTCGACGGTGCCCCGGCAGGGCCGTGGATCAGGTTGTGGCGTCGGGCCGGTGGTGTCACCGGCCTGCGGAGTTACTGGTCTGCGCCGCCGCGCAGGGCGGCGAACGGCGTCTGGTCATACACGACCCGCAGCGTGCTGATCTTGCCGTCGGTGACGGTGAGGTGAGCGCCGGTCGTGTTACCGGGAACGGGTGCGGTGTCGATGCTGTACATCAGCAGCGCGGACGTGTCGTCGCCGAACGCGCTGATCACCGTCACGCCGCTGATCATCGGCAGGAACATGGCCTCGGCCTTGCGGAAAGCATCCTTACCGGCCAGGTGGATGCCCGGCGCGTCGTAGACGATGTCGTCGGCGGCGCGGCCGACGACGGCGTCCAGGTCGTGGGCGAGACGCGCGTCGAGCCAGGCGAGTGCGACGTCGCGTGCGGTGGTGGCGGTGGTCATGGGGGCTCCTTGCGTTCGGTGGCGCGGGCCGTCCGGCCGGCGGCCCGTCTGCCTGCATTTTTGCTGCCCTATATGACAGGTTGTGTCATATAGGTGGAAAAGATCTCTTCCGGTGCCCCCTGTTGTGGCGTGGGGGCATGGCGGGGCCGGGCGAGCAGTTGCCGTCGCGCAGTCCGGTTCGCGACGGCCTCCCCCGGGTGCGGTGCCGCCCGACGGCGGCCGGCTCCTCAAGCGAGGAACTGTGGGGTGAGTTCGAATTGGCGGGCGACGCGGACGCCGGCCGCATCCAGCTGGAAGTTGACCTGCCAGATCTCGACGCCGCGCTTCACGGCTTGGGCGACCTGCGCTTTGACCTCGTTGTGATGGCTGCTGTGGCGGACCTGGAAGCCGGGGTTGTCGTAGAGGAAGCAGACCAGGAGGACCGCGCGTTCGTGGGCTTCGAGGCTGTGGCCGAGTTCGCCGATGTGCTTGACGAGTCGGTCGGTGGAAGCAAGCGGCGGGCGGGGCCGGGTGCGCACGTGGTCGCCGAGGGGCACCTGGAGATTGTCCAGGGGAGTCTTCACCTCGACGTAGGTGTCGTCGTTGACGAGGAAGTCGAGGCGGGAGCGGCCCAGGGTCTTCTCGCGCTGGACGCTGCGCGCGGTGACGATCTTTCGCAGGAGGTTGTTCGTCAGGGCCTGTTCGACGTAGCGGTTCGCGGCGGTCTGGTTGATGCCGATCCAGGCGGGCTTGCGGGTGCCGGGCGCCTCGACGCTGACGGCCTCGACGGTGTACGGGGTCTTGCGGGCGGGGTTGTGGCTGCGGGAGAGCAGGCAGGGCAGGCCGTTCAGGACGAGGTTGCCAATGCGGCCGGTGGTCGGGCAGTGGCAGGCGACCTCGGTCCCGGCGACGTCGGCGTCGATGATGAACCGGTTGGGGCGCCGGACGACACGGGCCCAGGTCAAGGGCTCGGCGAAGCAGATCTGGTCGCCCCGGGTGGTGAGTGCTGCGGCGGTGTCGGTCATGCTGCCTTCGTTCACGTGCATGCGGGTCACACGTGCGGGCCGGGCCTCGGTGTGGTCCCGGACCCGCACGGTGAGGTGGTGCGGCGGCGGGCGCGCCACGTCACCGGCCGGTACCGTCACGGCCCCGGCCCGGTGCGCGCGGCCGGTCAGTGCTGGGGGTTGCCGCCGGCCTGGACGAGCGGGGAGAGGTCGAAGACGCTGAGAATGTGGGTGATCTTGCCGTTCTCGATGGTGAGGTAGTCGATGCCGCGGAAGTCCTTCGCAAACGGCGTCTCGGTGGTGTAGACGGTCACGGCGTGGGTGTCGTCGCCCAGCACGCCGATCACGCTGCTGCTGATGAGGGTGCTGGTGAACGGCTCCAGGAACTGGCGGTAACGCTCCAGCCCCTCGAAGCGGCCGTTGGGCGCCTGGCACACGATGCCCTCGGAGACGAAGGACAGTGCCTCGTCGATGTTGCCGCCGAGCCAGGCACGGACGAATTCGTCGGCGATCTTCTGGGCGGAGCCGGTGATGGCAGTCATTGAAGGTGTTCCCTTTCCTGGTGCACTGCTCCCGTGCGTCCCAGGCCCCAGTACAGCCCGTGTACCGGCAGCCCACCTTCCGGGAGCGTCCGGGCCGCGTCCTTCGGCGACCCGATGACTGCATCCTCGCGGCCTTATATGACACCTTGTGTCATATAGCTGAGAGACTTTTGGAGCCATGAGATCCGACCGCCTGCTCTCGATCATGCTGCTGCTGCAGACCCACGCGCAGCTGCCCGCTTCCGACCTGGCCGACCGTCTGGAGGTCTCGGTCCGCACGATCATGCGCGACGTGGAGGCCCTGTCCACGGCCGGTGTCCCCGTCTATACCGTCCGCGGCCCCCAGGGCGGCATCGCCCTGCTCCCCGGCTACCGCACCGACGTCACCGGACTGACCGCCGACGAATCACGCGCCTTGTTCGTGCTGCTCTCCGGCACCGCCCACGCCGACCTCGGACTGGGCCAGGCCCTCGGCTCCGCTCTGCGCAAGGTCATGGCCGCCCTGCCCGCCCCGCACCGTCCCGACGCCGACCTGGCCAGCCGCCGCATCCTCATCGACCCCGTCCGCTGGCGCGGCACGCCGGGCCCCGATCGCCCCGCTCCCGACCTCGCCGCCTTCCAGCAGGCCGTCCTCGGTAACCGGCGCCTGCGCCTGCGCTACCGGCACGGACGCGACAACCGCGTACACACCTACACCCTCGACCCCTACGGCCTCGTCAACAAAGCCGGCGTCTGGTACCTGGTCGCCGACCACGATGGCGAGCCCCGGCTTTTCCGCACCGACCGCGCCCTGTCCGCCACCGTCCTTACCCAGCCCGCCCAGCGCCGCGACGGCCTGGAGCTGACCGACGTGTGGCAGGCCCTGCGCCGCCGCATCGACGACATCCCCGCCCCGCTCGCCGTCACCGCCCGCGTCCGCGACGAGATCCTGGCGAAGTTCCTCCGCATCCACGAAGCCGACCTCGCCGACCCCACCCCGACCGACTCCCGATCCGAGGCGGACGGCGAACCGGGCTGGACGAGGGTCGAGCTGCGCTTCCGCTCACTCCTTGCCGCCGAAGCACTCCTTGCCTTCGGCCCCGACGCCGTCGTCCTCACCCCCGACGGCCTCCGCCAGGCCCTGGCCCGCAAAGCCGCAGCAACCGCCGCTCTCTACACCCCCCGCCAGGACACCTGACCAGACGGCCCCAGGCACGCCCGCTCAGAAGCCGTTGCCATACCGATCATGGAGTCTGTTGATCGAACGGGAGTCTCGATCGGGTGATCGCGGGCACTGCCCGGCATGAGAGCAGGGCCTG
>NZ_JBIBKX010000047.1:0-8851 GCF_042959425.1 Streptomyces sp. NPDC007896
ATCCCGGCGCCCGGGTCCTGCCCGTCGCCAACGGCGTCGAACGCCCCCTCATCGAGCAGATCCGCTCCGGCACCGCCGAGACCGGCTGCTGCTGACGGATGTCTGAGCCCCGTGAGCCCCTTCTTCCTCAAGCGCAGACACGCCGACAGAAGGTGTACAGATCACCTCCGAACGCTTATAACGTCTGGCGTTGACGGCACCTCCAGGAGAAGCCCTTCGGGAAGGGGCGGGGCGCCCGGACTCATGGGCCCGAAGTGACGGTCGCCCGTCACGGTCGCTTGGTGCGGGATTCGATGTGGTCGGGCGACTTCGGGCCTCCGACGGCGGCTCAGTCGGATCCCTTCCCCTTGTCGTGCTTGCCCTTGCCATCGTGATCCTCGCTGTCCTTGTGGCCTTCCGTCGGCGGTGCCGTGGTGGACGGCGCCGCAGTCGCCGGGGGCTCGCTGACAGGTACGGATGTGACGGTCGTCGTCGGCGACGTAGGCGCCGACGGGCCGTCGTTACCTGAGTTCAGCGAGGCTCCGATGGCGGCGGCAGGAGCGAACAGGACCACGGCGGCGATGCCCAGCGCTGCTTTCGGCGTAAGCCTGCGGTGGCCGTGCGGATGGGAGTGTGCAGCGCGCGGATCCGCTGGAGGCGGCGGGGCTGGTGCGGGGGCAACCGGCGCGGGCATGAGGGCGGTGCTCTGCGGCTCGGCGAGGGCTGGAGTCTGCTGCGGCGCGTGGAGCCAGTTGGCTCCCTGCTCGGCGCTGGGTCGGTGCGGGGGGTCCTTGGCAAGCAGGTGCAGCAGGTAGTCGGAGAGGGGCTGGGGTATCTCGGGGCGCAGCGGGGCGGGCGGCAGCGGGGCGGCGTTGACGTGCTGTTGCACGACGGCGATCGAGGTGGTGCCTTGGAACGGGGGTCGGCCGGTGAGCAGTTCGTACAGTACGCAGCCGAGCGAGTAGACGTCCGAGGCGGGCTGTGCTGGATGCCCCAGGGCCCGCTCGGTGCCAGGTAGTCGGCGGTGCCGATGATCTTGCCGGTGGCGGTCAGGGTGCTGGCGGCGCCGTCCGCGAAACGGGCGATGCCGAAGTCGGTGATCTTTACGGTGCGGTCCGTGGAGATCATGAGGTTGGCAGGCTTGAAGTCCCGGTGGATCACTCCCTGGCGGTGGGCTGCGGACAGGCCCGCCGCCACCTGTGCTGCGATGGCGGCCGCCTCGTGCGGGGCCAGGGTGCCGCGCATCGACCGCTCCTGGGCCAGGCTCCAGCCGTCGACGAGCTCCATGACCAGGTAGAGCCGGCCGTGATGGGAGCCGAAGTCGTACACGCCCACGACGTTCGGATGGTTGAGACGGGCCGCGGTCTGTGCCTCCAGCCGGAACCGCTCGATGTCCGTCGCCTCGTCCGCCCTCAGGAGCTTGACCGCGACGGGGCGCCCGAGAACCTGGTCAGTCGCTCGCCGCACCTCGCCCATCGCGCCGCGTCCCAGCAGCTCATCCAGTTGATAGCGGTCTGCCAGCAGCACTTCACCCCCACCCCGACTCATGACGACAACGGCACACCGCACAAGCCCGAATTCTCATGACTGATCGTCATTTGGGCAGCGGCGGGCCCAGGAGACCGGGGCGACGACGAGAGACCGTCCAGGCGAAGCTCTCACGGGGCAGGCAGACGACGGGGGGACGCACCTGCCTGCCCCACTGCGCGAACACTCGCCGAAAAGAGGGGGGCGAGTATCACGGGACCTGACACAGCAGGCCCACCCCCTACAGCGCACGAAGGGGCAACAGCGTCACACCCACGGCAAACCTGAAGGATCATGAGTGCCGTCGCCGGCCCGGCGGTTGAACGGATCGGGAGCGGGGCCAGTGGGGAGCAGTCTTCAAGGCTCCGGTCCTGCAGAGCGGGTTGCGATACGAAGGCCCTGGAGCCGTCTGCTCGCCCGGCCAGCCCGAACGCGTGATTCGAGCAACCCGCAGCACCGCAGGTTCGCTTAGCTGGCAGTTGATGCCGCCGGTCTGTCTCGACAGTCCGGGAGGACACGCATGCCCAGGCCGGTCTCTCGCCTGCGCCTGGCCCTGCTGATCAACGCTTGGCGGGAGGGAAAGGTGAGATGAACGGCCGGTCGGGATGTGGAGCGTGGCTGGTCGACGCGCTGGTGCGCAGCTTCGGTTTCCGCCGCGCCTGTCGCCGTCGTTCGGGTGCGCGGAACCGGGCTGAACCCGGGACCTCACCCCAGCCTCCACCGGATGGCCGTCGGCTGTCGGCGTCGCCCGACCAGCAGGTCAAGCCCTATTTCTGGAGCAAGGAGCGCGTCGCTAATAGACCGCACGGTTGCGATTTAGGAGAGGTGCAGATTACGTGCCCATATTTGGGATATCTCGGGGATGGTGTAACGCGGCGGCGGCCGCAGGCCGCTGACCTATACAGGCCCGCGCGACGACCCGTGCGCGTGATGCCGCAGGAAACTCTCCTGGGAAAGACAACCCAGGAGCCTGATGGCCGTACCCCGGCCTGTACAGTGATGCGCCAGATTGGATTCCCGTGAGCAATACCGAACCGACGCCCGGATACGGCGCCTACGACCAGCCCTCGGGGCGCTCACACCGTTACGAGCGGAGCCAGTCCACTGCTCGACGGATAGCCCTGACCGTCCACACAATCGCTGACATCGCCGCCGTTTTCCTGGGGCTGTGGATCCTGCTCCATCTGCTCGGAGCCAACGAAGCCAATGTCTTCGTCGAGTTCGTGCACGGAACGGCCAACTGGCTGGCCTGGTGGTCACAGGATATTTTCACTATGGACACGGAAAGCCTTCGCGTTCTCCTCAATTATGGTCTGCCGGCCCTGATTTATTTGCTGGTCGGACACGGGATCGCTGCACGGCTCGGCCGCGCATGACCACATTCCCACGGCTGGAGAGTCCTGCCGACCAGACGCCCGATGTGAGTGAGCCACGATTGTGCTAGCGGTCACCAGGAATTTCGGGGTCCGATCCGGCGGGCCCGCAATACGACACCAAGAAGGGCCAGCCCTGTGACACCCAACTCCACCGGAAACGATCACCTGCCGGTCTACGAGAGTCTGGTACGTGAACGCGGTGACGTCGTAGCAGAAGCTCGTGCGGTGGCCGAACAGACGCAGCGTCAGGCAACGCAAGCGCTCAGCAGACACAACGGGGTTCCGCAGGAGCCCGGTCCTCAGTAAGGTGCTCCGTCCCGCCATGCGGCCGGCATGCCGGACCGATCCACAGGCCCAGCAGGTGCCGCGCCGGCCCGCAGGTCCACGGGTAGCGCCGGGCTTTGGGCGATGTCGGACGCAGCGCAGGAGAACCGGGAGTTCTATGGCCTGCTGGGCTTAGGAGAGGTCATGAACCTCGGCAGGATCATGACGCTCGCCTCGCCGTCCGTTCCGGCGGCGCAGGTCGGCTTCAACAGTAACTGAATAGGCCAGTTGGCGAACAAGGCGCCAGAGGCCACCCGGGGAAGCTGACCGGATGTCGCGGTTTTGTCCGAGCATGGCTGACATGCCTCCGGGGCGCCGGGCCGGCTGTGTCCACGGGAATGCCGTGCCATCGGGCGGCGCGGTGAGACACAACTCAGTAGAGGCCGTCGGGCCAGTGCGGGTCGTCCCAGCGGGCGTCCCCGGTGAGCCCTATCAGGCGTACCTGGTGGAGGAGTTCCCGCCGTCGACGTATCTCGTGGCCATCTGGGCTGTACGGTCCGCGCTTGCCGGGACCGGTGGCCTCGAGCTGGTCGTCCAGCCCGGCACTGGCCCTGGATCAGTCACATCACCGCCGCCAACAGCAGCTCAACACCCGCACGACGGGGTCGGCAGAAAGAAGATCGGCTACGACCAGCTCTCCGATCCCCTCAACTCCGTGACGGTTGTCTTCTAAAGGCATGGGTCGCGTCTGTGAATTTGATCGCCCCTGCAGTACTGGACTACTAATGTCCTTGTCATGAACGATTCGCTCTCTTCCGAGAGCTTCTTCCACGGCGCCAAGAAGGCCGCCCACAAAGCCATGGACGACCATGGCCGCCCAGAGCACGACGAGTTCGCACTCCACGCCGGCGTCGCCGTCGAGAAGCTGGCCAAGGCGGTCCTCGTCTCGAAGAACCCGGTCTACATCGCGGAGATCCGTAACAACAGCGCAGACATAGTGCTGTACCTCGGAGGGCACCTCCAGGTGGACGAAGAGAAGGTCCGCACGGTCGGGGCCATGGAGGCCATCAAGCGGCTCCGGAAGATCAACGTGCTGCAGCCGGACCCCCAGCTCGACCTGCTGATCGAGATGCGCAACGGAGCAGCTCACACCGCTCCTGACAGCGCCCTGGCCAAGGGGATGATCTCTCCCCTCGCGCGGACGGTCGCGGCACTGCTTGGTGATCTCGGCAAGCCGCTGGACGCCTTCTGGGAACGGTGGACAGACGCGGTCAAGGCCGCCGTCAACGAGCAGGAGGACCAGGTCTTCCGCGACGTCCAGCTCCGGATCACCCAGGCCCGCCACGCCTTCGAAGGCCGGTTCGTCGGCCTTCCGGCGGAGGTCAAGGAGGGCGCTCTCAAGGCGCCCCAGCCCCGCAACGAGGAGTGGTTCGTCCGGCCGACGGAGTACCTGAAGGACGGCATCGTTGTCCTGAAGACCTCGGGTGGCGAATGCCCGGCTTGCGGCGGTCAGGGACTCCTCACGTTCGAGCTGGCCAGCCGGACGGCCACGAACACGCACTACTCCGCGAACGGCTTCGGCTGCTACCTGTGCAACTTCGAAGCGAGTGGGCCGGATGAGATGGCCGCCCTGCGGAAGGCCAACACTCCGCCGATGATGACCACGGTGTCCGTATCGCACGGGCCGACGCTTCCTCCTGAGGTGCTGAAGGCGCTGGACGAGGAAGACGCCTGATCCACACCATCGGGCTCTGCGTTGGGTCGGCTCACGCACGCCACGTTGCGCTGCAGGGGGCACCACGAAGGAAGGCGGTGCCGCCGGCGCGCAGTGCGTCGAGGTAATCCCCAATCTCGGCAACGGCGAACGGGACACCTACATCCTGAACGACGCCCGTGTCGTGGACCCCGCCTCACCCTGCGTGCAGGCCCATGTCACGCCCGACGAGAAGCAGTTCGCCGACACGCAGCTCGCCAACGGCTTCAAGGATCAGCGGGTGATCGACTCCGACCAGTTCGAGCTGACGTTCTCGTTGCCGGACACCAGCCCGCAGGCCAGCTGCCTGAACGACCCCCCACCGATCAACTCGATTCCCAACGGCGACGGCTGGTTCTGGAACACCACCGAGGCGGTTCCTCTCGTCAACCAGAGCGACCCGGCGGGCGGGGCCGGAGAAAGGCCGACCCAGGCGCAGGCATGCCTGGGGCGGAAGACCGGCGGGGGGGAAGGGAACCAGCGATCCCGTCACCGGCTGGAAGGACGCGGAGGCGTTCAAGACGGCGAACAACCTCACCTACGGCCTGTCGCGGTGTCATCTCATCGCGAGCATCCTCGGCGGACGGGGCAATGATGCGCTCACTCGGACCAACCTCGTCCCCTGCTGGCAGAGCGAGATGAACACGGGCACGCCCAGCATACGGACGTTCGAGTCCAAGGCGCAGAACATGATCCAGGGCCCCTCGCCAATTTCGGAGCGAACGACGCGATCTTCTACCAAGTGACGCCCGTCCACAAGGACGCGAACAGCACCATTCCGGTGGGCGTCACAATGAACGCTAATATCGAACGGGCGAACGGGCGAACGGGACGACCGAGGAGCTGTTCCCCAACGTCTATGTCACCAACACCCTGAAGAACACCGGGTTGTACAACCTCGGTAACTGATCACAGTTCAGTTCGCGCCATCGGGAGCCGGCATGAGTTTCACCACCCCGCCACGGCCGTTCGACGTGACCGCGCTCTTCCCTCAACTGGCCCCGCTGGCACGCACGGCGACCCGGCTGCATCCCCGGCCCGGGTCTCCGACCGTGCACGACAGCTCCGCCGGCGGGCCGCTCCTGTGGCCCGCCGACGAGCCGTGGCCCCACTGCGAAGAGCCGCACGACAGTGAAGCGGCAGACGAGATGCACTCTCCGGACGACATCCGGCTCCTGCGTCGCATTCATGCAGCAGCGGCCGAGCGACGGCTCCGCGCCCCCCAGGCACCCGCGATCACGCCCGAGGAACGGGAGATCGAGCAGCGGCTCCGCGAGGGCCACCCGTGGTTCGACGGCCCGATTCCCATGATCCCCGTGGCCCAGCTCTACACCCCCGACGTCCCTCTCCCGGCCAGCCCTCCCGGAGCCGACCTTCTCCAGGTCCTGTGGTGCCCTTGCGGCCACGAGGAGTTTGCACACCCCCGAACCGCCCTCTTTTGGCGTTCCTCCGCCTCCGTCACCGACGTCGTCGATGCCCCGCCCGAGCCGCCCGTGATCCAGTTCGACTGGTACCTCCCGGAACCGTGCCTGCTGGCACCTGAACAGGTCACCGACTACCCCAGCCCCATGGAGCTGAGCAAGGAACTGCAGCAGCAGTTGGGCGACGTGAGCCGGTGGGAGACAGCCGGATTCGCGTGGGACGGCACCGGCGCGCTGGACCCGCAGGAGTTCTACTTCCGCAACCTGTGTCACGCCCCCGGGTGGAAGACCGGCGGCTTGACCCGCTGGGGCCTCACCGACCCCATGCCCCGCCCGTGCCCCGAATGCGGCACCGAGACGACCCCGCTCCTCACCATCGCGTCTTCGGAATGGAACTCCGGTAGCAAGAGCTGGATGCCCGATGAGGAACGGACGAACCCAACTCCGCTCCTCATCGGCACCCCGCCCGCGAACTTCACTCTCCTCGACATCGCCGGCGCCTACGACCTGCAACTCCACGCCTGCCCAGTGTCCCCGGACCATCCGCACATCGAACTGGTCCAGTGAGCAGGCCCGACGCCCGGGTACCGAACCGACACCGGGCTGTTCGAGCTCGGTAACTGATCCCACCCAGTTCGCGCCAACAGGAGCCGGCATGAGTTTCACCACCCCACCGCGGCCGGTCGACATCACCGCGCTCTTCCCTCAGCTGGCCCCGCTGGCGCGCACGGCGACCCGGCTGCACCCGCGGCCCGGGTCGCCGACCGTGCACGACAGCTCCGTCGGCGGGCCGCTCCTGTGGCCCGCCGACGAGGCGTGGCCGTACTGCGACGAGCCGCACGACAGCCGCGCGGCCCCGGTGGTCCACTCCCCCGACGACGTCCGGCTCCTCCGCCACGACCGCGCCGCAGCGGCCGAGCGGCTGCGCCTCAACCCCGAGGCACCCCAGTGGACTCCCGAGGAACGGGCGACGTGGGAGCGGCTCGCGGACCGCCCCTGGTTCGACGGCCCAATCCCCCTCCTCCCCGTCGCCCAGCTCTACGCTCGCGACGTCTCCTTCCCGCGCCCGCCCGACGCGGACCTCCTCCAGGTCCTCTGGTGCCCCTTCGACCACGAGATGGCCCACCCCCGGACAGCCCTCTTCTGGCGCTCCTCCGCCGCCGTCACCGACATCCTCGACGCACCGCCCGAGCCGCCCATCGTCCAGCGGGACTGCTACCTCCCGGAGCCGTGCCTGTTCTCACCGGAGCAGGTCACCGAATTCCCCCACCCCGGGGAGCTGGACAAGGAGCTCCGGGACCAGCTGGACGACATGAGCCGCTGGGAGACGATCGACCCCGCGCAGTACAACACGTACGCGGACGACCCGGGCGAGCTCTACCTGAACAACCTCTCCACCGCCCCCGGCTGGAAGACCGGCGGCTGGAGCAGCTGGCCCCGCACCGACCCCAAGCCCCGCCCTTGCCCCGAGTGCGGCACCGAGCAGGTCCCGCTCCTCACCATCGCCTCCTGGGAATGGGACGGCGGCAGCGGGACCTGGATCGCCGAGGAGGAACCGACGAACCCGGCCCCGCCTCCCCTGGGCGCCCAGGACGGCAACTTCACCTTGATCGACATCATCGGCGGCTACGACCTCCAACTCCACGTCTGCCCGGCATCCCCGGACCATCCGCACATCGAACTGCTCCCGTGAGCCCCGCGGAAGTCCTCCGCGCCGACGCATACGCCACTATCGGTACCGCGATCGACTCTCCGGTCAGCAGCCTTGGCCAACTACCAGATGATCCAAACGACAGGCCCGAGGTCACCACTCCGGCCGGGTCAACGACGGCCTGCTTGACCGCAAGCCACGGCGCCTAACTGATCGTTTCAGAATGGGTTGAGCTGTGGGTCTTGTGCTCACTGATCTTGGTCGGCAGGGTGTCCGGTGTGCGTGCTGATCTTGTTCCTGACGACTTGTGGGAGCGGGTTGCTCCGCTGCTGCCGCCCGCTCCCGAGCGGCGCCGCCGCTATCCGGGGCGGTTGCGTGTTCCCGACCGAGCGGCACTCGCCGGCGTCCTGTACGTGCTGCGGACCGGTGTCGCCTGGCGTGACGTCCCCGCAGAAACTGTCGGCTGCTCCGGGGTGACGGCCTGGCGCCGACTGCGGGACTGGACCGAGGCCGGCGTCTGGCCCCGCCTGCACGCCGCCCTGCTGAGCGAACTGCGCCGCGCCGGCCTGCTGGACCTGGACGACTGCGCCGTGGACGGCTCGCACCTCCGGGCCCTAAAGGGGGGATCACGTCGGCCCCTCGCCCGTCGACCGGGCCCGCCCCGGCTCCAAGCACCACTTGATCGTCGACCGTCACGGAACCCCGCTCGCCGTCACGCTCACCGGCGGCAACCGGCACGACGTCACCCAGCTCCTGCCCTTGTTGGACGCGGTCCCATCCATCCCGGGTCTGCGGGGACGCCCCCGCCGCAAGCCTCGGCGACTGTACGCGGACCGGGGCTACGACTTCGACAAGTACCGCCGCCTGCTGTGGAAGCGTG
>NZ_JBIBKX010000048.1:0-6246 GCF_042959425.1 Streptomyces sp. NPDC007896
CCACAGACGGCAGAACCTTGAAAGCCACACCCGACGCTCCTGGGTGGATGAACCATACGAAGGGCTCACCACGTCCCGCAGGACAACGTAGGGAATCTTGACGGCCGCGAGTCCGTGTCACCGAAGATTGAGCGGTGGGGGCCAGGCGCCCTCCGGCGAGCCGCGGATGTAGTCAGGCGTGGCGTCCGGGTCTACCTGACCGGGCCTTCATCTTCTCCTGGCTGTGCGTCAGGCATGTCCAGGATGGCCTCTCGGGTGTACTGAGGGCTCTCTGGGGGTGGGGCCACTCTAGGGGCCATGAGTTCGGTGAGGAGTCTGCTCAGGTCATCCGTGGATAGCGCCAGGCCCAGGGTCTGCACGATGCGCAGAGCACAGTCCCGGATGGACTGAGCGTCCTTCTCGGGCGCCGCCATGCTCCCAATCTCGTCACACACTCGGCTGAACTGTTCAGCGCTGATCGTTGGCCGACTTATCGGTTGCGCCATGGTGCGCTCCTCCTGGAAGAGCGGGCGGTTCCACCCGCTCTTCCAGAAAGCGCTGAGCACACCCCAACGGCAACTGGAGAGAGCCAGCGCGCAGGCGCTCGACCAAAGCCGCTCAGACTTCGTTGGCACGCGCTCAACGTGCACTGTCACAGGACAGCCCGCCGTGGCTCGTTGGACCGCGTGTGACGACCGCTGCGATGACCGACGTCCTCGAGTGGGACGCCCGCACGCTCCTCGAGGAGTACGACGGCGGGGGGCCCGGGTACGGGGGAGCGTCTCCTCGCCGAAGGGCTGGCCCGGGCGCAGTGGAGCGGGTCGGCCTTCCGGGCCTCGCTGCGCGATGTCCCGGAGTCCGTGCGGGCCGGGCGCCTGATCGATGTCCTTGATCCGGCGGCGGCGGTCCTGGAGTCCGCCGACATCTCCGGGGTACGGCCGGCGCTACACGGGTTTCTTCGTCACGACATGGATCGCAGCGGGGGGTAGTTCGTCGTGATCCCCGGCGGCTGGAGCAGGGGCGGGGGTTCGGGGCCGGGGTCCTCGGTGACGACGACGCCGGCGGCGGCATGGTCGAAGCCGGCGGGCCAGCGGGTGTGGTCGCTGGCCAGGGCGTCGGTCAGGCGTGCCTGGAGCAGGTCGGCCGTGCTCAGGTCGGTGCCGCGCAGGTCTGCCAGGCGCAGGTCGGATCGGCGGAAGACCGCACCGCGCGCGTTGGCCTTGCGCAGGTTCGCCTCGCGCAGGTCGGCCTCGGTGAAGTCGGCGTCCCGCAGGTCGGTCTCGGCCAGCCGCGCGCCGCGCAGGTCGGCCAGTGCACAGTGGGCACGGTGGAGGATTGCGGTCTTGAGGTCGGCGTGCCGCAGGTTGACCGAGACCAGGGATGCCTGGGTCAGGTTGGCGTGGTACAGGCCTGCCGCCTCCATACAGGAGCGGTCGAGATTGACCTCGGGCAGCCACAGCCCGTCGCAGTCGGCCCGGCGCAAGTCGGTGGCGCTGAGATTGACCCAGGACTGCTCCCGGCGCTGGCACAGCACGCCGAGGCCGGTCAGCGCCACCTGTGAGTCGGCGGCACGGGCCTCCAGGGGTGCGATGTCGTTGATGGGCACGTCCGCCGTCGGCGCGTCCGGTCCGGTGGGCGGCCAGGGCAGGTGCGTGCGCAGATAGGCGGCCTGGATGGAGATGACGGCCTCGCGGTCACGGGTGGACTGCTCCGCGACCCGCCACAGCGCGTGGAGCCCGCCGACGCGTACATCCAGCTTGTCACTGCCGAGCTGATCGACCGCCCGGCTGAACCGGTCGGTGACGTAGCCCTCCTGGGTAGCGCGCAAGCCATCCTGGCTGACCCGGAGTTGCCGCCACGTGGCGTAGGCGCCGAAGAGCACGACCAGGCCGCCGATCATCTGCAGAAGAGTCGTCCGGACATCGTTTACGGCCTTCAGCCGATCCTGCGGCACGACGGCTGCCCCGGCGAGATCGTGGTCGACCACCACACCTGGCAGAACGAGGAACACGGTTCCCAGAACGGCCAGTCCCACCACTCCGGCCAGCAGCGGCACGACGGCACGACGACCGACCGGCCGCTCGCGCCACGGCCGCTGGCCATGATCCTGCTCTCCCGTCTCCATGGGCACGGGAGCCTAGGCGCACCTCAGGAGTTGATCAAGATGGGCCAAGTGGAGCAGCAGTACTGGGGTGTTCTGTGCTCGTCGGCTGGTCAACCATCCTCATCGGTACGCCCACGGCTGCTGGAGATCGACAGCGTGGAACGATGGTCGCCATGTCTGGTCAGGTCTGGGTGTCACTCATATCGTTGGGCGGCGTTGCGCTCGGTGGCGTGCTGTCCTTCCTCGTTCAGTTCGCTACGCAGCGGTCGGCGGAACGAACGGAACAGCGGCGGCAGCAGACCGAGTTGTCGGAGGCCCGGCGGGCGGAGCGGCTTGCGCTGCTGGAGCGGTTCGTCGAGGTGGGGGCCGAGGCGGAGCGCGCCGCCTTCAGCCGACCGAACGAATGGGACGACACCAGCGCCTGGTTCTTCACGACCCAAGACGCCATGAACAGGCTGTGGGTCGCCGAGCGGCTGATCCGTATCCAGTTTCCCCTTCCTGTGCATGACGCAGCACGCAAATACTTCCTCGACCTCAACCGGACCGTGTGGGAAGGCTTGCCCGACGGCGAGAGCGTGCGTGACTACCTGGAAGACAACAGGCTGGCCTTTCTCGACGCGGCCCGAGCAGTCATGGGATAGCCCGCTGCGGGCCCCGAAGCTCCTTTGCGGGACACCTCAGTAGCCCGGTTGCGGCTTCGACAGCTTCTGTTCCTGGCAGCTGACCACTGCCTCCGCCACTGCCTTGGCCCGGATCCCGCTGCCCTGCGCGGCGCAGGGCAGCGGGATCCGGGCCATGCCCGGACAGTGGCCACGCGGGGGGTGGGCTGTCACCATCTGTGCCCTCTCCCGTACAGTCCGTGGTGCCAGTGCTCCGTTACGGCCAAGCCCAGCGGTTGACCAGGAGAAGAAACATGGACACCGAAGCCAGCCTCGGCTCCCTTCCGTACGTTCCCGGAACGGGGCGGCCGGTCCCCGAAGCCGAGCCTGAACTCGTGGAGCAGTGGCGATCGGGAGGAGGCGAACTGGTCGAGCTGCTGTCCCAGGTGCGCGAGCGGTTCGGCGGCATCGCCGCGTTCCGCCTCGGGCCGGCCCCCACCGTTCTTGTCACCGACCCGCAGGCGGTCCAGCACGTACTCGCCCAGCACCCGGAGCGGTACGTCAAGCGCTCCCACCGCGCCCGTATGCTGATCGGCGACGGCGTCCTCGCCGCCACCGGTGAGGCGTGGAAGCGCCAACGCCGCTTGCTGCAGTCCCAGTTCACCGGTACCGGGATGCGCCGCTACGAACAGCGGATCACCGAGGCCGCCCGGACCACCGCCGGGCGCTGGGACGGGTACGCCCGTACCGGGCAGACCCTCGATGTCGGGCAGGAGATGCGCCGCTTCGCCCTGGATGCCATCTGGCGCTCTCTTACCGGGCACCCCCTCGACGACGGGACCGAGCGCGAACTGGCCGCCGTGGCCGCCGTGGCGACCGCCCTACCGACTCTGCCCGCTGACGTCACCGACGCCCAGGACGCCGTTGCCGCCGATCTCGCCCGGATCGATGCGGTCGCCCGGCACGCCATCGAGGCCGCTCGCAGCGGGGCGGCGGGACCCGACGGCCCGGGCCTGCTGCACGTGCTGACCGACGCCGCCACCGAGCGCCCCGAATACACCGACCAGCTGATCCGCGACGAGCTGGTCACATTGCTCGTGGCCGGGCACGAGACCACCGCCACCACCCTGACCTGGCTCTACCTGCTCCTCGACCAGCACCCCGCCGCCCGCGAACAAGCCCTCGCCGCCGGCGGCGAAGGCTCAGCTGGGCGCCGCCAGGCCATCCAGGCCCTGGTCCACGAGACGCTCCGGCTCTACCCGTCCGCCTGGATCCTGCCCCGCCACGCCACCGAGGACGACACCCTTGCCGGCTACGCCGTCACAGCGGGCACCGACATCCTGATCTGCCCGTACCTTACGCACCGCGATCCCGGACTGTGGCCAGACCCAGAGCACTTCGACCCCCGGCGCTTCCTCACCCCGGACGGCCGACCTGCCCACCCGGGCGCCTACTTCCCCTTCGGTATCGGTCCCCGCGCCTGCCTCGGTCTGCAATTCGCGCTCCGCGAATCGACCGTCCTGCTCGAACACCTGTTGCCGGTCCACACCCCGGCCTTCTACTCCACTCCCACGAAGGCGGTGTACGGCATCACCGTCCGCCCCGACGGCCCCACCCCCGCAACCTTGGTATCGCCACTCACCTGAAGCGGAACGGTACGGAGGACGGGCAGCGCATACTCAGGAGAGATTGCAAGAGCCCAGTGAGGACCGGTACTACGAATAGTCATTGACAACGGAGTTGCGGATCCTAGATGCGCTGTAGGGTCCGCGATCTGATGAGCGCTGGTCCCTGCGGGAACGTCGTAATCCGGGCTTGGTGCGCACTCATCGGGTCGGCTCAGCAGGAGCAATCGGGAGCCTTTGGCGCTCCGGCTGGACACGATAGGTGAGGTCGGTTGGAACTCATCTCGTTTGATGACTTGGAAGTCAGTGCAGCTGCCATGCCGACGAAGGCAAGGAAACCGCATGGGTTGGCGCGCCGTCAGTTCCCGCCCTGCAGGGTGCCTGCGCCCCCATTTGCGATCCGAGTGTGGGCAGAGGCGATCCTGCCCAGCGGAAAGCATGCACTGCTGGGCCCGTGCGGGAGCCGCGGCAGCAGGCAGTCAATCCAGCCGCATAACGTGTCCCATTTGTTACCATATGTAACCGCAATATGTCGGTGACCAGCACCGGAAAGCAGCGCGCGGCAACCAGCATTCACCTCTGGGCCGGGGAACCGCCCACAGCTGGCGTTCCTGACCGCTGCCCCGCACGAGGAACCGAGGAACCGCCATGCCCAGCGAAGAAGCAGAGTCCGTTTCAGCCGACACCGGAATTCAGCAGATCCCTACCGTGATCAAGCTCCGGGAAGTACCCGCTGCCACCGAGGCGCGCGAGAAGCTGTTGCAAGCCATCGCGGCCGAGGCAGAGGCGATCATGAGCAAGTCCCAGGGGCAGGCGTCCATGGCCCTGGAGGAACTCGCCCGCGCCTATGCCCTGGTGACCTCTGGCGCCACCGCTGTTGCACCGGCCGGTGAGGCCACTACGGTCCCCCTCCATAACAGGGCTGGCGGCCACCAAGTGGGCCTCTGTCTCGAACTGGAACCCTGACAAACCCGTGGCTGCGGTGGGGTCGATCCCTCCACCGCAGTCACGGGGATGTGTCATACCGTCCGGCTCGTCGGGGTCAGTCGCACTCGCTGTACTCGGGGTCGAAGTGCAGTCCCTCGAAACAGTGCCGCACGTAGATGTACTGCTGGGCGACACACGAGATCATCTTGGTGTCATCGCCAGGGTAGGGGTAGTTGCCGTCGGCCCTGCCGCGGCAGAAGTCGGGCGGGATGTCGTCCGCGGGAGATGCGGCCCGCGCCGCTACTGCGTGCTCGCGCGGCCCGGAGGCTGCGGGCGCATGCGCCTGCGCGACGGAGGTGCCGGACACCCCGCACCAGAGCGAGTGCCCTCTCTAGATCCGGCAGGCCGGCCGGGTCCAGGGGAAGGGCGCGCTCGGCGAGTTGAAGGAAGCGAGTCCAGTCGCAGCGCACGCTGGGAGAGAGCCGGTAGGGATCGTCGCCTGAGCTGCGGCGGGGAACGAAGGCGTCCGCCACGAGCGCGAAGAAGACGGCGTCCAAGAAGCCCGCCGCCAAGCAATGGTTCGGCGCAGGTGAGCGGGCACCTCCTTGTCGATCCGGATCAGGAACTTCTCTGGGTCCGCTGCCGTGTACCACCGGGGGTTTCGTTGTCGGCGAGCACCCTCAATGCACGGCTCGTAGGGGTGGCCGGCGGGATCGCTGCCCAGGGAGCGGCGCAGTCCCTGCAGGATGTTCGTGTCGAGTGTTATCTCACCCTCCCCTCCAGGGCGAGCAGCCGGCAGAGCCAGGCATGTGACGTAGAGGCTGGCTGGTCACTGCTGAACCGCCCCTGGCCTGGGGAGACAGGTGCCAGGCAGCGTGGGCGGCATCCGGAAGTAATGCCAGGCAGTCAGCGAGAGTGAGCACTGCTCATGACCTGTGGATCGGCCTCGGGTTGGACGCGAAGGGCGTACCTTCCCGAGTGATCGACTTCTGGTCATCGAGTAGGCCGACGT
>NZ_JBIBKX010000049.1:0-4411 GCF_042959425.1 Streptomyces sp. NPDC007896
GCGCTGGAGCACCTCCACGAGCAGTTCGACGTCGAGACGCTGGCGGCACGCGCGTACATGAGCCGCCGCACCTTCGACCGCCGGTTCCGCTCGCTGACGGGCAGCGCCCCGCTGCAGTGGCTGACCACTCAGCGAGTTCTCCAGGCGCAGCGCCTCGTGGAGACCTCCGAGTACTCACTCGACGAGATCGCCGAACGCTGCGGCTTCCGCTCACCGGTGTCCCTGCGTGGTCACTTCCGCCGACAGCTGGGTACGTCCCCGGCCGCGTACCGGGAGGCCTACCGCGCTCGTCACCCCTTGGGCGGCGGGACCCTGCACACCTCGCCTGGGCCCTCGCCCGCCCCGGATGATGACGAATGGCCGGCCCCACCGCCCACCCAGCCGACCGCTCCTCTCCATGCACAACGGAGCGCTGACGCCTGATGGGGGACATCGCCAAGGGGGCGCTGGGAGGCGCCTGGAGTCTGCTGGTCGGGTGGGTGCTGCCCACCGCGCTCAACCTCGCCATTCTCACCACCACCCTGCTCTCCAGCCTTCGCAAGGTCCCGCCGTTCGAACACGCATGGGGCCTGGCCGAAGAACGCGGCGCGCTGGCCTTTCTCACCGCCTCACTGATGCTGGGGCTGGTACTCAACGCCCTGCAGAACCCCCTCTACCGCATCCTGGAGGGCTACTTGCTGTGGCCCTCGCTCGCGTACGAATACGGCTGCCGCCGCCATCAGGCCATCAGACGTGACCTGACCGACCGGCTGCTACTCATGCGCCTCGAACGCCGTGCCACCGGCATCAACCTGTCCGCCGTCGACAGAGCAGATCTCACGCTCCTGCGCCACAGCCCTCACCTGGCCCGCTATCGCAGCCTGGATCAGCGCAGCACCGTCACCCGCCGGGCCCTCCTGCAAGAACGCCTCGCCCGCTACCCGGTCGGCGACGGCCACCTCGCGCCGACCCGACTCGGCAATGCCATCCGCCGATTCGAGGTCTACGCCTACGACCGATACCAGCTGGACTCGCAGCTCCTGTGGAACGAATTGACCGCCACCGCCCCAGAACAGGCGCGTCGCCAGGTCGACACCGCACGCACCAGTGTCGACTTCTTCGTCTGCCTGCTTTACGGCCACCTCGCCGTACTGCTCGCCGCGGCCGTGACCCTCACCTCCACTGCCACCGGCGCAACAGCCGCAGCGACCACCGCCGTCGTCCTCGCCGCCCTCATCCCCGTCTGGTACCGCTGCGCCGTCAGCGCCACAGATGAATGGGCGGCCGCCGTCCGGGCCCTGGTCAACGTCGGACGACACCCGCTGGCCGCATCCCTCGGTTTGGACATCCCCAAGGAAATCGCCGCCGAGCGCACGATGTGGTCCCTCGTCTCCCGGATCCCGCGCATCCCGTACCACGAGCACGCTGCAGCCCTGGACCACTACCGCCGCTCGCCAGCTCCCACCACCAACGACACGATGTGAAGGCGCGGACGCCTCGCGAACTCCCAATGGTGGCGATGTCGTCGGTGGCAATGCGCAGGTCGGCGGGGCCGATCCCGCTAGGGACGGGGCGGAAGGAAGCGGCCCGTTCCCTGGCGACGGACTACCACAGCGTGCCGTAGGTCCGGCAGGGGAATCCGGAGGGATCGCAGTCGGCGCAGTCTTCGCAGTGCTGCCAGAACGCCTGCCAGGCCCGGTCCGGCACAAGGCGGCCCGGACGTTTTCCGCGACCCGGCGCGAACGCCCCCGTCCCCGTAGCCCGGGGACGATTCAGCCGTCGTCGCCATCGCGCGTGAGCGGGTTCAAGGCGTCTGCTGCCGGACTGGGCGACGACCCGGTCTGCTCTTGCACCCGACTGCGTTCCGGAGCCGGGCGAGACGGCTGAAATCGGCCACTCTCGTGAGATGTTGGCGGCATCCCCGCAACGCTCACTGACTGAGGCATTCCGGGCTGTCTCGGGCTCTTGAAGATCGCTTCCTACACGGGACGAGCCGCCACGCCGAGGGGCGTTTCGACTTCGTTCTGTGAGAGTGCGAGGTCACCCGGGAAGGGCTTGGCCGAGACGGCTTTGACGTCGTTTCAGGGCCGGATCTGATCATCGTTTGGGGGCTAGGGTGAAGTCCTTCCCACGACTCCGGAGGTGCCCTCCCGGTGACGGATTCCTTTGTTCACCTGCACAATCACACCGAATATTCGATGCTCGACGGCGCGCAGAAGCTCAAGCCGATGTTCGCCGAAGTTGAGCGTCAGGGCATGCCGGCTGTCGCCATGAGCGACCACGGAAACATGTTCGGTGCGTACGAGTTCCATCAGGTGCCAAAAGGGTGTCGACGGCGTCAAGCCGATCATCGGAGCAATGCTCAGAACCTGTGGATCGACGGGGGACGCGGAAGGCGTACCTTCCCGAATGATCCTGTGATGGTCTCCGAGTAGGCCCGCGTTGGCGCGCGGGTCGGGAAGGCACGCCCGTGCTCAGCGTAGTCACCGACGACGGCTCGACCCAGTCCGGCTCCCTGATTGACGAGATCGTGCGGGAAGGCGCCCGTCGCATGCTCGCTGCCGCGTTGGAGGCGGAAGTCAACCAGTACATAGCCGAGTTGGCTGCCGAAACCGACGAACACGGCCGGCGCCTGGTGGTCCGCAACGGCCACCATCAGCCTCGGACCGTGGTCACCGCCGCCGGACCGGTCGAGGTCAGGGCACCACGGGTGAACGACCGGCGGACGGACGAGGCGACCGGCGAGCGGAAGCGGTTCTCCTCGAAGATCCTCGCACCGTGGTGCCGCAAGTCGCCGAAGATCGCCGAGGTGCTGCCGCTGCTCTACCTGCACGGCCTGTCCAGCGGCGACTTCGTGCCCGCGCTGGAGCAGTTCCTTGGCGGCGCGGCCGGCCTGTCGCCAGCCACCGTGACCCGGCTGACGAAACAGTGGCAGGACGACCACGCTGCCTTTCAGCAACGCGACCTCTCGGACCGCGACTTCGTGTACGTGTGGGCGGACGGAGTGCACCCGAAGGTCCGGCTCGGGCAGACCCACTCCTGTGTCCTGGTCCTGCTCGGTGTCCGTTTGGACGGCACCAAGGAGCTGATTGCTCTGGCCGAGGGGCTGCGAGAGTCCACCGAGTCGTGGGCCGACCTGCTGCGCGACTGCCGCCGACGTGGCATGCGCGATCCGGAGCTGGTCGTCGGCGACGGAGCGATGGGTCTGTGGAAGGCGCTCGTCGAGGTGTTCCCGGCCGCACGGCATCAAAGGTGTTAGGTTCACAAAGCCCGGAATGTCACCAACTGTCTGCCGAAGTCCGCGCAGCCAGGCGCGACGAAAGCATTGCAAGAGATCTACAACGCCGAGGACCGAGCTCGCGCCGAGAAAGCGGTCGAGGGGTTCGCCCGCACCTACGGAACCAAATGGCCCAAGGCCGTCGCGAAGATCACCGATGACGTGGACGAGTTGCTCGCGTTCTACGACTTCCCGGCCGAGCACTGGATCCACTTGCGGACGACCAACCCAATCGAGTCGACGTTCTCCACGGTCAAGCTGCGGACGAAGGTCACCCGCGGCGCTGGCAGCCCCGCAGCAGCACTCGCGATGGTTTTCAAGCTCGTCGAATCCGCGCAAGCCCGTTGGCGGGCGATCACCGGAGCACACCTGGTGTCCCTGGTCCGGGCAGGCGCGAGGTTCGAGAGTGGCATCCTGGTCGAGCGCCAGGAGCAGGCCGCGTAAGCGCGAAGGTAAGACACCCCTCCCACATCCACCACCGGAACAAAGGTGATCAGACATGGTTCCTCGGATCGGCGACCAAGTGATCGTCTCCTGTGAGCCAGCATCCACTCGGGTGGTCGGGGCAGATCGCTACATCACACTGGAATGGCCGTGGAGAGCGATCGACAATTCCTCCAATTTCCGCTGGAACGGGCAAGTCGCACTCCCGCACGCGGATTCCCATGAGGAATGGAGCCCATTTCATCTCTCGCCGGCAGCCTCCACGCTCCGGGTTGGAGACGCTTGCGACGTGTCCATCCCGCCGACCAGGCTCTACGTAGGGCACTACGAGGAGTACGACCCTCCACGCAACCTGGGCTGGGCTCCCGCACCTATCGCAAGACTCTACGTCGTGCCACCAGAGCGGATGGACGTGGACATGGAGTACGCGGGGTACATGCTCTACCTGGGATCAGACCCCATTCAGGTCGAGCCAATCAAGGACTGAGCCGGCACACTCCGGCCTCCAGCATCACGCAGCCGAGGAACGATCCGAGCCGTACAACTAATCCACAGGTCTTGACGATTGCTCGGCCGAAGGCCGGGAGCCTCATTACGAGGCCACGAAGACGGTGACGGGGGATCACGTCGGCCCCTCGCCCGTCGACCGGGCCCGCCCCGGCTCCAAGCACCACTTGATCGTCGACCGTCACGGAACCCCGCTCGCCGTCA
>NZ_JBIBKX010000050.1:0-3870 GCF_042959425.1 Streptomyces sp. NPDC007896
GAGCGTTTGCCGTGGACGACCTCGTCGTGGGAGATGGGCAGGACGTAGTTCTCGCTGTAGGCGTACACCATCGAGAACGTCATCTCGTTGTGGTGATACTTGCGATGGACCGGCTCGTGCTGCACATAGCTCAGCGAGTCGTGCATCCACCCCATGTTCCACTTCAGCCCGAACCCCAGCCCCCCGAACCCGCCGGGCCCGGTGTGATGAGTGGCCCGGGTGACCCCGTCCCACGCCGTCGACTCCTCGGCGATCGTCATGACGCCAGGTGCGCGGCGGTAGACGGTGGCGTTCATCTCCTGGAGGAAGGCGACGGCGTCGAGGTTCTCCCGGCCGCCGTGTTCGTTGGGGGTCCACTGTCCCGGCTCGCGTGAGTAGTCGAGGTAGAGCATCGAGGCGACGGCGTCGACGCGCAGTCCGTCGATGTGGAACTCCTCGCACCAGTACACGGCGTTGGCGACGAGGAAGTTGCGTACCTCGCGGCGGCCGTAGTCGAATTCGAGGGTGCCCCAGTCGGGGTGGGCGGCCCGCTGCGGGTCCGCGTGTTCGTACAGGGGGCGTCCGTCGAACTCGGCGAGGGCCCATGCGTCGCGCGGGAAGTGGGCCGGTACCCAGTCCATGAGGACGCCGATCCCGGCTTGGTGCAGGGCGTCGACGAGGTGTTTGAAGTCGTCGGGGGTGCCCAGTCGTGCGGTGGGGGCGTAGAAGCCGGTGACCTGGTAGCCCCAGGAGCCGCCGAAGGGGTGCTCGGCGACGGGCATCAGCTCGACATGGGTGAAGCCCAGGTCGCGGACGTAGGCGGGCAGTTGCTCGGCCAGTTGGCGGTAGGTCAGGCCCGGTCGCCAGGACGGCAGGTGGACCTCGTACACCGACAACGGCGCCTCGTGCACCGGACGGGCCCCCCGCCCCGCCATCCACTCCTCGTCCGTCCACACGTGGTGCGAGGCGTACACGATCGACGACGTGCGCGGCGGGACCTCGGTCCGCCGGGCCATCGGGTCGGCGCGCGGGGTGCGGGAGCCGTCCGGGCGGGTGATCTCGAACTTGTAGAGCTCGCCCTCGCCGATCGCCGGCACGAACAGCTCCCACACCCCGGAGGAGCCGAGCGACCGCATCGGAAACCCGGTGCCGTCCCAGAAGTTGAAGGTGCCGGCGAGGCGGACACCGCGCGCGTTCGGCGCCCAGACCGTGAAACGGGTGCCGGTCACCCCCTGGTGCACCATCGGCTCCGCGCCCAGGGCGCGCCACAGCTCCTCGTGGCGTCCCTCGCCGAGCAGATGGAGATCGAACTCCCCGAGCGCGGGCAGGAAGCGGTACGCGTCCTCGGTGTCCTGAACCGTCCCCTCGTACGCGACGAGCAGCCGGTACGCCTCCGGAACCGCGCGCAGCGGCACCAGCGCCGAGAAGAACCCGTCCCCGTCGTCGTGCAGCTCGGCCCGCAGGTCGTCCGTCACGACGGTCACCCCGAGCGCGTACGGACGGAAGGCCAGGAAGGCCACACCGCCGGGCACCGGATGGGCGCCGAGCACTCCGTGCGGATCGTGGTGCGTGCCGGAGAGCAGCCGCTCGCGGTCACCGGGTGCGACCCCGGTGAAGACGGGAGCGCTGTCGACGACGGCGGGCTCGGAAACCCCGACGGCGGGCTCGGCACCCTTCGGCTCGGCGGCGCGCGGTTCGGGAACCCTCGCCACGGCCCCCTTATCGGAGACCTTGGAGACCGTCGAGACCTTCGCATCCTTCGCGGACTTGCTCGCGGCGGGCTTCTGAGCAGCGGCCTTCTTGACCGGGGCCTTCTTGATCGCCGCTTTTTTGACCGTCGCTTTCTTCACCGCCGCTTTCTTCACCGCCGTCTTCTTGGCGGCAGCCGGCTTCTTGGCACCGTTCTTCTTCGGACTGTCGTCGGACGGGGGGCGGGGCGTCACGGGCAGGGCCTCCTCGGCGGGGTGAGGTGGGGAAGGTCAGGGGGATGCGGCGAGTCGGCGTATCGCCGCCATCGGCACCGGTAGCCAGTCGGGCCGGTGCCGGGCCTCGTACAGGACTTCGTAGATCGCCTTGTCCGTCTCGTAGGCGCGCAGGAGTACGGGATCGGCGCGCGGGTCGCGGCCGGCGACCTCCGCGTATCCGGCGCAGTACGCGGCCCGGCAGGTGTCGGCCCAGTCACCCACGCCGTCCCCGGAGCCGAGGGCCCCGGGGACGGCGTGGGCCGCGTAGTCGAAGGAGCGGAGCATCCCCGCTATGTCCCGCAGGGGCGGCTGGGGCATGCGGCGCTCGGCGAGCGGTTTCGAGGGCTCGCCCTCGAAGTCTATGAGCGACCACTGCCCGGAGGGCGCGCGCAGGCACTGGCCGAGGTGCAGATCCCCGTGTATGCGCTGGGCGGTCCAGGTCTGCCCCTCGGTGGCCAGGTCGGCCAGCGCCTCGAAGGCGGTGCGCAGACCGGCGGCGTACGGCCGCAGCGCGGGCACCGCCTGCACTGCCGCGGCCAGCCGCTCGGTCATGCCGCCGACGAGCAGTTCCATCTGTACGTGCCCCAGCGTGACCGTGGGCAGTGCCCGGGCGAGGGCCGTGTGCACCTCGGCGGTGGCCCGGCCCAGCGCCCGCGCCTCCTCTGCGAAGCCCTCGCCGCCGAGGTCGCCGTCCTTGGCCGGTTCGTTCTCCTTGGCCAGTTCGCTCAGCGCCAGCTCCCAGCCGTCCACCGCGCCCTGGACATAGGGTTGCAGCACTCCCAGGACGTACGTCTCCTCGTCCAGGTCGGCGACCATCCACGCGGCCGGTGCCGGCACTCGCGGGCAGCCCTCCCGGGACAGCATCAGCGGCAGCTCCAGGTCGGGGTTCACCCCCGGGACGACGCGGCGCAACAGCTTCAGGATGAACGTATCTCCGAAGACCAGGGACGAGTTGGACTGTTCCGCGGTGATCAGGCGCGGCAGCAGATCGCCCCGTATCTCCTGGCGTCGGTCCTGCTCGAAGCGCAGCTCGCCGACGCGGGCCCGGGTGCGCAGGGCCTCCAGGAGTACGTCGGCGGGGCGCGGGTCGTGCAGTGCCTCGTAGACCGTGTGTCCCGCCAGCGGTCCCTCCTCCACGTGTCCGATCAGGGCGGGCGCGAGGTGTGGCGGGAGTGCCTCGCGTATGCCGATGAGCAGTTGGTAGCAGTCGCCGGGCTGGATGCCGGCTCCCTGAGCGGGGGTGAGCGGCTGGTGCGCCCGGACCAGCAGGTGGAGCAGGCCCAGCTGAGCCGTCGAGGGCAGCAGTTCGTTGGCCGTGACCAGGGAGAACCCGGTCACCGGACGGCCCTTGCCCGCGAACCAGCGCTGCCGTGGCAGCCATTCCCGTAGGAGCGGATCGAGCGACGCGAGCAACTCGGGGCGTGCGACGGGGGCCGTGACAGAGTGGATTGCGGCTTCCGACATGACGTCGCGTCCTTTCCCCAGGGGCCCGGGAGACCGGGGGAGTCGGGGTGTTACTGATGCGTGCCCAGGGCGGGACGGAGGAAACCGCCCCGCCGACCGGGTTCTGGAGTCTGTCCTTGGATCAGATGGCGTCCTTGCGCAGTCGGAACCAGTAGAAGCCGTGGCCCGCGAGGGTGAGCAAGTACGGCAGCTCTCCGATGGCCGGGAATCGCACCCCGCCGATGAGCTCGACCGGGTGGCGGCCGTTGAAGGCCCGCAGGTCCAGTTCGGTGGGCTGGGCGAAGCGGGAGAAGTTGTGCACGCACAGGACGAGGTCGTCCTCTGTGTCCTCGGTCGAGGGGGCTTCGCGCAGGAACGCGATGACCGCGGGGTTGGAGGACTGGAGTTCGGTGTAGGAGCCGAGGCCGAAGGCCTTGTTCTGTTTGCGGATCTCGATCATGCGGCGGGTCCAGTGCAGCAGGGA
>NZ_JBIBKX010000051.1:0-1339 GCF_042959425.1 Streptomyces sp. NPDC007896
GGGGTGATGGGTGGTTGGTCGTTGTTTGAGAACTGCACAGTGGACGCGAGCATCTGTGGCCAAGTTTTTAAGGGCGCACGGTGGATGCCTTGGCACCAGGAACCGATGAAGGACGTGGGAGGCCACGATAGTCCCCGGGGAGTCGTCAACCAGGCTTTGATCCGGGGGTTTCCGAATGGGGAAACCCGGCAGTCGTCATGGGCTGTCACCCTTGCCTGAACACATAGGGCAAGTGGAGGGAACGCGGGGAAGTGAAACATCTCAGTACCCGCAGGAAGAGAAAACAACCGTGATTCCGGGAGTAGTGGCGAGCGAAACTGGATGAGGCCAAACCATATGCGTGTGAGACCCGGCAGGGGTTGCGTATGTGGGGTTGTGGGATTTCTCTTTCACGGTCTGCCGGCCGTGAGACGAGTCAGAAACCGTTGATGTAGGCGAAGGACATGCGAAAGGTCCGGCGTAGAGGGTAAGACCCCCGTAGTCGAAACGTCAACGGCTCGTTTGAGAAACACCCAAGTAGCACGGGGCCCGAGAAATCCCGTGTGAATCTGGCGGGACCACCCGCTAAGCCTAAATATTCCCTGGTGACCGATAGCGGATAGTACCGTGAGGGAATGGTGAAAAGTACCGCGGGAGCGGAGTGAAATAGTACCTGAAACCGTGTGCCTACAAGCCGTGGGAGCGTCGCGCATTGAGTTTACTCAGTGCGTCGTGACTGCGTGCCTTTTGAAGAATGAGCCTGCGAGTTTGCGGTGTGTTGCGAGGTTAACCCGTGTGGGGAAGCCGTAGCGAAAGCGAGTCCGAATAGGGCGATTTAGTAGCGCGCTCAAGACCCGAAGCGGAGTGATCTAGCCATGGGCAGGTTGAAGCGGCTGTAAGAGGTCGTGGAGGACCGAACCCACCAGGGTTGAAAACCTGGGGGATGACCTGTGGTTAGGGGTGAAAGGCCAATCAAACTCCGTGATAGCTGGTTCTCCCCGAAATGCATTTAGGTGCAGCGTCGTGTGTTTCTTGCCGGAGGTAGAGCACTGGATAGGCGATGGGCCCTACCGGGTTACTGACCTTAGCCAAACTCCGAATGCCGGTAAGTGAGAGCGCGGCAGTGAGACTGTGGGGGATAAGCTCCATGGTCGAGAGGGAAACAGCCCAGAGCATCGACTAAGGCCCCTAAGCGTACGCTAAGTGGGAAAGGATGTGGAGTCGCAGAGACAACCAGGAGGTTGGCTTAGAAGCAGCCACCCTTGAAAGAGTGCGTAATAGCTCACTGGTCTAGTGATTCCGCGCCGACAATGTAGCGGGGCTCAAGCGTACCGCCGAAGTCGTGTCATTGCAGCATACG
>NZ_JBIBKX010000051.1:1432-3286 GCF_042959425.1 Streptomyces sp. NPDC007896
GCGGCTGTGATGGGTAGGGGAGCGTCGTGTGCCGGGTGAAGCCGCGCCGGAAGGCAGTGGTGGACGGTTCACGAGTGAGAATGCAGGCATGAGTAGCGATACACACGTGAGAAACGTGTGCGCCGATTGACTAAGGGTTCCTGGGTCAAGCTGATCTGCCCAGGGTAAGTCGGGACCTAAGGCGAGGCCGACAGGCGTAGTCGATGGATAACCGGTTGATATTCCGGTACCCGCTGTGAAGCGTCAAACATTGAACCAGGCGATGCTAAGTCCGTGAAGCCGCCCCGGAGCCTTCGGGCAAAGGGGAGTGGTGGAGCCGACGGACCAGACCTGCAGTAGGTGAGTGATGGGGTGACGCAGGAAGGTAGTCCATCCCGGGCGGTGGTTGTCCCGGGGTAAGGGTGTAGGCCGTGCGATAGGCAAATCCGTCGCACATCAAGGCTGAGACCTGATGCCGAGCCGATTGTGGTGAAGTGGATGATCCTATGCTGTCGAGAAAAGCCTCTAGCGAGTTTCATGGCGGCCCGTACCCTAAACCGACTCAGGTGGTCAGGTAGAGAATACCGAGGCGTTCGGGTGAACTATGGTTAAGGAACTCGGCAAAATGCCCCCGTAACTTCGGGAGAAGGGGGGCCATCACCGGTGATCGGATTTACTCCGTGAGCTGGGGGTGGCCGCAGAGACCAGCGAGAAGCGACTGTTTACTAAAAACACAGGTCCGTGCGAAGCCGTAAGGCGATGTATACGGACTGACGCCTGCCCGGTGCTGGAACGTTAAGGGGACCGGTTAGTCACTCTTCGGGGTGGCGAAGCTGAGAACTTAAGCGCCAGTAAACGGCGGTGGTAACTATAACCATCCTAAGGTAGCGAAATTCCTTGTCGGGTAAGTTCCGACCTGCACGAATGGCGTAACGACTTCTCGACTGTCTCAACCATAGGCCCGGTGAAATTGCACTACGAGTAAAGATGCTCGTTTCGCGCAGCAGGACGGAAAGACCCCGGGACCTTTACTACAGTTTGATATTGGTGTTCGGTTCGGCTTGTGTAGGATAGGTGGGAGACTTTGAAGCGGCAGCGCCAGCTGTTGTGGAGTCGTCGTTGAAATACCACTCTGGTCGTGCTGGATGTCTAACCTGGGTCCGTGATCCGGATCAGGGACAGTGTCTGATGGGTAGTTTAACTGGGGCGGTTGCCTCCTAAAGAGTAACGGAGGCGCCCAAAGGTTCCCTCAGCCTGGTTGGTAATCAGGTGTTGAGTGTAAGTGCACAAGGGAGCTTGACTGTGAGACCGACGGGTCGAGCAGGGACGAAAGTCGGGACTAGTGATCCGGCGGTGGCTTGTGGAAGCGCCGTCGCTCAACGGATAAAAGGTACCCCGGGGATAACAGGCTGATCTTCCCCAAGAGTCCATATCGACGGGATGGTTTGGCACCTCGATGTCGGCTCGTCGCATCCTGGGGCTGGAGTCGGTCCCAAGGGTTGGGCTGTTCGCCCATTAAAGCGGTACGCGAGCTGGGTTTAGAACGTCGTGAGACAGTTCGGTCCCTATCCGCTGTGCGCGTAGGAATATTGAGAAGGGCTGTCCCTAGTACGAGAGGACCGGGACGGACGAACCTCTGGTGTGCCAGTTGTCCTGCCAAGGGCATGGCTGGTTGGCTACGTTCGGGAGGGATAACCGCTGAAAGCATCTAAGCGGGAAGCCTGCTTCGAGATGAGTATTCCCACCCCCTTGAGGGGTTAAGGCTCCCAGTAGACGACTGGGTTGATAGGCCGGATCTGGAAGGCGGGTAACCGCTGGAGGTGACCGGTACTAATAGGCCGAGGGCTTGTCCTCAGTTGCTCGCGTCCACTGTGT
>NZ_JBIBKX010000052.1:0-2698 GCF_042959425.1 Streptomyces sp. NPDC007896
ACGGGCATCAGCTCGACATGGGTGAAGCCCAGGTCGCGGACGTAGGCGGGCAGTTGCTCGGCCAGTTGGCGGTAGGTCAGGCCCGGTCGCCAGGAGGGCAGGTGGACCTCGTACACCGACAACGGCGCCTCGTGCACCGGACGGGCCCCCCGCCCCGCCATCCACTCCTCGTCCGTCCACACGTGGGACGACTCCGTGACGATCGAGGCGGTCGCCGGGGGCACCTCGGTGCGGCGGGCCATCGGGTCGGCGCGCATCGTGTGCGTACCGTCGGGCCGGGTGATGTCGAACTTGTACGGCGTTCCCTCGCCGATGCCGGGCAGGAACAGCTCCCAGACGCCCGTGGAACCCAGCGATCGCATGGGGTAGGCGGTGCCGTCCCAGTGGCAGAAGTCCCCGCAGACCCTGACCCCCTGGGCGTTGGGTGCCCAGACCGTGAAGCGGGTGCCGGTCACGCCCTGGTGGGTCATGGGATGCGCCCCGAGCGCCCGCCACAGCTCCTCGTGGCGTCCCTCGCCGATCAGATGGAGATCGACCTCGCCCAGCGCGGGCAGAAAGCGATACGGGTCCTGTACCTCGGACTCGTGGCCCGCGTACGTCACCGACAGCACGTACTCGGGGATCGTGTCGAGCGGCAGGACGCCCGAGAAGAGGCCGTCACCGGCCCCCCGTAGCTCCGTGCGCCGGCCGTCCACCATCACCGCGACGGCCTCGGCGTACGGTCGTAGCACGCGGAACACGACGCCGCCCGGCACCGGGTGCGCGCCGAGCAGCGCGTGCGGATCGTGGTGGGCGCCCGACAACAGGCGCGCGCGGTCCGTCGCGTCCAGCGCGGCTACCGGCCTGGTGCCAACGGCGGTGGTGTGAACTGCCACGGCTTCAGCCTCCTCGGGGAAAGCGGTGGGGCGGATGGATCCTGGGCTCCGGGTCGTCGTCAAAGGCGTTCGGCGGGACGTTCGACGCGATGTTCGGCGTGATGGCCGGTTGGACGTTGGGCAGAACGCTCGGTGGGGTGTGCGTCACGCCGTTCCCCCGCGGCTTCGGCGAGGCGCCCGACCGCCGCCATCGGGACCGGTAGCCAGTCGGGCCGGTGCCTCGCCTCGTACAGCACCTCGTACACGGCCCTGTCGGTCTCGTACGCGCGCAGCAGTTCGGGCTCCTCGCGCGGGTCCCACGAGGCCGCGGCGGCGTACCCCGCACAGAAGGCCTCCCGGCAGCGCTGCGCCCACTCGGGGCGCCACGGGTGGCGGGAGCGCGCGGCGTAGTCGAAGGAGCGCAGCATGCCCGCGACATCGCGTACGGGGGACTGGAGGCGTCGGCGCTCGGTGAGCGGACGGGCCGGCTCGCCCTCGAAGTCGATGACGGACCACTGCCGCCCGGCCCGCAGCACCTGCCCCAGGTGGAGGTCGCCGTGAATCCGCTGCGCCGGCCGTATCGCCGCGTCGAGGGCCGCGAGCGCGTCGAATGCCGAGCGCAGCCCGGCCGCGTACGGCCGGAGTTCGGGCACGGAGCGGGCCGTGGTGTCGAGCCGTTCACTCATCGCGGCCGCGAGTTGCCGGTGCTGCAACGGACTGGGTGCTCGTACGGGGAACGCCGCCGCCAGTGCCACATGTATCTCGGCGGTGGCCAGGCCGAGTTCGTATGCCTCCTCGGTGAACTCCCCGCCGGAGGTGAGCGATTGGAGCGCCAGGGTCCAGCCGTCGGAGGCGTCGCGCAGGAACGGCTGGAGCACCCCGAGTGTCGCCTCCCGCGGCTGCGAGGTGCCGAACCACGCCGCGGGGGCGGGTACGCGGGTGCAGCCCTGCCGGGCCAGCGCCCAGGGCACCTCCAGGTCGGGGTTGATGCCCGGCTGGACACGGCGGAAGACCTTCAGGATGAAGGAGTTCCCGTACACGAGGGAGGAGTTCGACTGCTCGGTGTCGAGGAGCCGGGGGGTGAGACCGCAGGGGACCGTCACCTGGGGATCCCGCTCGAAGAGCAGCGGTCCCGCCGCCCCGGGCGTGCGCAGTCGTTCCAGGAGCAGACCCGCCGCGTTGGGATCGTGGAAGGCGTCGTACACGCTGAGGTCGGCCAGGGGGCCCGCGCTCGGGCGGCCTATGAAGGCGGGGGCGAGTCGGGGTGGCAGGATCTCGCGTGCGCCGAGCAGGAGTTGGTAGCAGTCGTCGGGCGGGGGAGTGCCGGGACCCCCCTGGTCGGAGCCGCCGAGGTGTTCGGTACGTATCAGGAGATGCAGGCAGCCCGGGTACAGCTCGGTCGACGACACCACGCTCAGACCGGTGACGGGGTGGCCCTTGCCCGCGAACCAGCGCTGCCGCGGCAGCCATTGCCGCAGCAGTTCGGCGAGCGAGGTGAGCAGCGCGGCGGGGGCATGGCTGCCCGGACGGTGCAACGCGGTCTTCGGCATGGCGACACGTCCTTTCAGAGGCAAGCGATCTTTGATGGGCACACGATCAAGCGCGATCACGTGCGGTCAGGATCGCCTGGCGGTGCCGGGGGCGATCGCGCGTCGCAGCCGGAACCAGTAGAAGCCGTGGCCCGCGAGGGTGAGCAAGTACGGCAGCTCTCCGATGGCCGGGAATCGCACCCCGCCGATGAGTTCGACGGGGTGGCGGCCGTTGAAGGCCCGCAGGTCCAGTTCGGTGGGCTGGGCGAAGCGGGAGAAGTTGTGCACGCACAGGACGAGGTCGTCCTCTGTGTC
>NZ_JBIBKX010000053.1:0-2322 GCF_042959425.1 Streptomyces sp. NPDC007896
AGAAGCTGTTGTCTTTCCGGGTGTGATTGGCGTGTTTCCGCTGGTTGCGGATAGGTGCGTAAGACCCGTGGGAGTAGTGGCCTGTCAGGTCGTCGTTCCCCGGGAGGTCTCGAATGCCGTCAGTCGTTGGACTACTGGAACAGCACGAGCTCTTTGCTCGGCGTCGGGTCGATGGCCTGCGTGAGGAGGCCGACCGTATTCGGGCCGAGTTGGCCGCGGCCGAGGAGGAATGGCAGGAGTGGGTGATCGCCCGGCGGCGGGTCGATACGGTTCTGGCTCCGGACAGCGCCGCTGACGCCGGCCCCCGAGCCGCCGCCAGGCCTCGGGAGGCGGACAAGCAGCCGGCGTCCCGTGATGCGGCCAACCCGAAATCGCAGGTGCCGGTGTGGCGTGAGGAGGTCGCCTCTTCGGCGCTGTCGGTCGACTACCAGCGCATCCTTCAAGCCGTCGCGGACCGTGTCCGTCTCGGCCAGGGACCGCTGACCTGCCAGGAAATGGCCGCAGTGTTCGGCATGGACGTGGTGCCGGCGCGGGTGGAGGCATTGCGGTCGAAGGCGAAACGCCTGGTCGCCCGAGGCTGGCTGGCCGAGCCCGCACCCGGCCGGTTCACCCTCGGCCCCGGTGTGGCCGGGCCAGGCGACGGGTCATGAGGGCGGCCATCGACCAGTAGATCATCGCCTCGGCACTGGCGATACGACGCTCGAAGTCGCGGGCCAGGCGGCGGCTTCGCATCAGGTGCGCGAAGAGACGCTCGACGATCCACCGCTTGGGCAGCACCACGAATCCCTTCATGTTGTCGCTGCGCTTGACGATCGCCAGGACCAGGGCGAACGCGGCCAGGCAGTGCTCGACCAGACTGCCGGTGTAGCCGCCGTCGGCCCAGACCAGGGCCAGGCGATGGTGAGCGGCAGCCACCTGTTCCAGCAGGATGTGGGCAGCGGCGCGATCGCCCACATCCGCAGCGGTGACCATCACGCCCAGCAGCAGGCCGAGGGTGTCGACCACGACGTGCCGCTTGCGTCCGTTGACCAGCTTGCCGCCGTCGAAGCCACGGGTGCCGGCGCCGACCACGGCATCCGCCTTGACCGACTGCGAATCAATCACCCCAGCCGTCGGCAGGGCATCGCGCCCTGCCCTCTCCCGGACCTGCCCGCGCACCCGGTCATGGAACTCCCGGACCAGGCCGCGATCGCGCCAGCGGCGGAAGAACGCATAGACCCGGTCCCACGGCGGGAAGTCGACTGGCATCGCCCGCCACTTGATGCCGTTGTCCACGAGATAGCCGATCGCGTCCAGCATCGCCCGGTGGCAGTACGCTTCCGGCTGCCCGCCCTGGCCCTGCATCCAACCCGGCACCGGCAGCAGCGGCCGCACCACCACCCACTCCGCGTCCGTCATGTCGCTCGGATACCGACGCTCTCGCAGGCGATTGTCGGCAGCGTTTCCGAACCGGTGAGCCAGACAGTCACACTCCCGAGTACCCGCGGTGGACTGCACGGGCATCGGCACGCAAGACTGCGACACCAGGGCCTCCTGATGCTCGGTGATTCGACACCAGCGAGCTGTTCAGGAGGCCCTCCTCGCATGCGCCGAGCACCCGACGACCACCCAATCGAGACGGCCGCTCGAGCACCAAGTCCCCAGAGCATTACGACAAAAGCTACTTACGCGTCGGGGTGCTCCGGCAGGGCGAGCCAGTCCGACCAGGAGATCTCGCGGCCGAGGAAGCGCGGCTGCTCGAACGGCCAGTCGGCGGCGATCCACTGCGGCACCAGCTCGTCGAGGGCCTGCTCGACCTTGCTGCCCACCAGCTCGTCCACCACCCACCAGGAGATCTCGCCGTCCGCGCCGGCCCTCTCCGGTGGGTCGATGTAGACGCAGCCGAGCAGAGCTGTCTCCGCCGCGTCGAACAGCGCGTAATTGAAAGACTGGTGTGCGGCGATCTCCTTCTCGTGCCGCAACAGGTCGGCCTTGTCGGCCTCGTAGGTCATGGTGGCCGCGGGCCAGCCCCAGGCTGGGCCGAAGATGGTCCACAGCCGCTCGCGCGAACCCATCACAGCCGGATAGTCGAGCGGGGTGTCCGCCTCCCGGATCGGCCGCAGGTGATGACCACTGCCCGGCAGCGGTACCAGGACGGGATGGACGAAGTCATCGGGGAGCCAGCTCATAGCGCCCGACCGTAGCAGCGCGCGGCCGTCCGCTCCCCTGGATTTTCCCCGTACACCGCCAGGCCCTGCTCTCATGCCGGGCAGTGCCCGCGATCACCCGATCGAGACTCCCGTTCGATCAACAGACTCCATGATCGGTATGGCAACGGCTTCT
>NZ_JBIBKX010000054.1:0-2105 GCF_042959425.1 Streptomyces sp. NPDC007896
TCGTCAGTGGTTCAGCATGCCGCTGCAGACGTCCTGTGGCTGGGGGTGGTGCATGCGGATGCGGCCCTTACCCGCGCTTTTGGCCTCGTACATGGCCTGGTCGGCGTGATCCAGAAGGTCGTCGGGTGTGATGCCTGGCATGGCGACCGCGATGCCGATGGAAGCCGAGACCACCGCGTCAGTGCTGCCGATGCGGTACGGCTTGGTCAGGGCGGACAAGATCCGTTCAGCTACTTCCCTGGCTGGAGGAGGGCATGCCCCCGCCTCTCCTTCCAGGAGTGCGGTGAACTCATCGCCGCCGAGGCGGGCGACGGTGTCGCCGGCCCGCACGGATGCCTGGAGCCGACGGGCAGCCTGAATGAGCAGGGCATCGCCCATGGCGTGTCCGACCGAATCGTTGACGGCCTTGAAGCCGTCCAGGTCCAGGAACAGCACGGCCGGCGGAGTCGTGCCGACGGTCCGCTTGCGTAGTGCGTGGGCGACTCGGTCGGTGAACAACGCGCGGTTGGGCAGGCCGGTCAACGCGTCGTGGAAGGCACGGCGTTCGAGCTGCGCCTGCAGGGCGACCCGCTCAGTCACATCGCGGCTGCTGAAGATCAGTCCCTCGGGGTGGTGGCTGATCGTCGACTCGACATGGCGCCATCCCCCGTCAGCGGCCCGGACCCGGCAGAACACGTGGCGGCCCGGGCCGCGGTCGCCTGGCTCGGCTTCCTGCCGCAGCCTCTCAACGGCTTGCATCAGCGGGGTCGCGTCGTCCGGGTGGGTGTACAGGGGCAAGCGAGCGCCTACGAGATCCTCCGGCCGGTGACCGAAAACGTGACGGGCGGCCGGACTGACGTAGAGCACACGGCCGTCCAGACTGAGGATGGTGATCACGTCGGACGAGCCGTCGACCAGGGTGCGGTAATGGGCCTCACGGGCTACGACCTCTCGCGTGATACGCAGGTGGTCGGCGTGCACGATGCCTTGCCGGGCGCCGAACCCGAGAAGCACCGTACCTGCCAAGGCCATCATCACCGCATCGGTGCGGCCACCGGCCAACACGTGAGCCCCCATGGCGAGCACGCAGACGACTACAGGCACAAAGCCGACCACCACCCCGACGACCGGCAGCACCCGCTCACCGACCCCCACGGCGCTGACACCCCCCGGCATCCACGGCACGGCAGCGACCAGGAGCAACCCGGTCATCGAGCAGGTCGCCGCCAGAGGGACCCCGTACCAGGTGCCCGGCACCGGCAGGAGGATGCGCAGCATGTCGCTGACAGCCAGGACCACAAGGGCGACGGCCGCCACCGTGGTCGCTGTGCGCTTCCCGGGTTCAAGGCTGAAGCAGAGGGCGACCACGAGACCCAGGACAAGGATGTCCGTCACCACGCGTGCGAGACCCAGCACCGATGCCGTCACATCACCGCCTTGATCGGCGCGATGCAGCAGAAGCACCCAGCACAGAGTGAGCAGCGACCCTGCGATCATCCATCCGTCCAGGACCCGCCGTAACCACATCAGGTTCGTGCCGCTGTCCGCTGCTGCCATGACCAGTCCGGCGACACTCAGCCCCAGACACACGGCGATCCCGGCGGCCCCCAGGCCCTGAACCAGGCAACGGAGGACACCAGCAGAGTGCCCTGTCGCCGAAGAGGGCTGACTTACGACGAAGTGGTGAAGGCCGCCTGCTGCGGCCGAAACAGCGAACAGCCTCAGGCGAAGACGCACCCTTTCGGCGGTTGTCCGGGCCCGCGCAAGGAGAGAGAGGGCGGCTACTCCGTGCGCAGCCGGCACTCCAACGTCGGCCGGGAGCACGGACGCTGTCAGACCCCCGCCGACGGCGACGGCAACCGCAAGGCCCACACACAAGGCCTTGCCCACACCCGCCACATAGAGCCAGCCGATGCGGGCGGCGTGAAGCAAACCGTCTCGACCGACCAACGCCAGCATCACGCCCCCCATTTCGATGATCGAGCCCAGAAAGGCAGACGCACGCTTCCGGAACTACTCGAGTGCGATAAGAGGCTAGGAGCATCTGGCGCCCAAGCCCCCGCGGTAGCTTGAGGCGTCACCTGAAATAACGACGCCAGTTGTGCGCCGACACCTCGCCTCTGATA
>NZ_JBIBKX010000056.1:0-1691 GCF_042959425.1 Streptomyces sp. NPDC007896
ACGGTCTTGTCGGCTGCCGTGGGCTGCTCGTGCCAGCGGTGTACCGGCATCCGGATGCGGCGCCCGTCGGCCAGCCGTAGGTACACCGGTTCTCGGCCGGGTTGCAGGGCGAGTGCGTAGGGATCCTCGTCGGCGTCGTGCAGCTCGTCCTCGTCCGTTGTCACGGTGCTGCGCCATGCCCTGGGGCGGGTCGGGGGTCGTCGCCGTGGCCGGCCCGCCTCGCGCGGCGCAGTCTGATCGCGAAGGCCACGGCGGAGGCTGCGAAGAGTACGCCGGTGATCGCCAGCCATCGGCCGAGGTAGACGCTGTCGGACAGCCCGGTGTCGCCGGGGTAGGGGACGGCCATACGGAAGACGAGGGGGAACCAGACCAGCAGGAGCAGACCTGCCAGGAAGGCGGGGACGCGCAGGTGGTTGATCCACGGCACTGTCGGTGCGTCGGCGGCTCGGTGCCGCAGTACGGAGAGGGCCGAGAGGTCGGCCAGCGAGTACAGGGGCAGGAGGATGAGGTCGTGGAGGATCGCCGCAGCGACGAACCAGATCGCCACCTCCCAGGGCTGGACGGCGAACAGGCGGACCATGGCGTAGCCGGTCAGGGCGAAGGAGGCGATCAGGACGAGCAGGTGCAGGGGGCCGGAGCCGTACCAGCGTGCGATTCGTGCCATGGTCACGCCCTGAAGGTGAGCCGGTGGACCCACTTGGTGTTGTTCACGCCGGGGTTGGCCGGGACGATGATGCGGGCCGGGTAGCCGTGGTCGAGTGAGAGGGCCGCGCCGTTGACGCGGAGGGCGAGGAGCGCTCGGGGGTCGTGGATCTGGTTGCCGCGCAGCACCACCCGGGTGAAGGGGCCGGGGGGTTGGATGGATTCGACCAGGACGCTTGCGGCATCGGGCAGTCCGGCCAGAGCGGCGAGGTCGGCCAGCCGTAGGCCGCTCCAGTGCTGGTCTTCGGTGGACCATCCCTCCACGCAGGCGATCGGCAGTGCGGCGGCGTGCTGGGGCATCGCCAGGAGCTGCTCGCGGGTGAAGACCCGTGGCGCTCCGCGTCCGTGGACCTCCAGCCGCCAGGTGGGGCCGACGAGTGCGGGGGTGACGCCGACTTTTGCCGCCGTCTTGTTGATCTGAAAGCTGTTCGGGCCGCTGCCGGGATCGCGGTTGTGCGGTGCGAGCAGTGCAGTGGCGCGCAGCCATCCACCGATGCTCTGTCCGGCAGTCACCACGAACAGGAGCAGCGAACCCGCGCCCACCATGCCCACCGCGCCGCGGCGGGTCATCGTGGGCGGGGCGGGAGCGGTTGCCACCAGGCCGTCGGGATCGGGTGGTTCGGGCACGGTGTGGGCGAGGTCGGTGCGCAGTTCGGTGCCCAGGCTGCGTGAGCGCAGGGCCCGGGTCATCCGGCCGAGTCTGAGGCACACGTGGACGACGAAGGCGGCGATGAACACCCAGGCGCCGTAGAAGTGCAGGCGGTAGAACGAGCCCGGGAAGACGTAGTAGAGCTGGATGTTGATGATCCCGGTGACGAATTCGAAGATGACGCCGCCGACCAGCATCAGCAGGGACAGTCTCTCCAGGCCGTGGGCGATGGAGCGTACCGGCAGCCATTCGAACAGCTTGGGGATCACCGACCACAGCTTTGCCAGCAGCACCGGCACCAGCACCACGCCCAGCGTCACATGCACGCCCTGGAGAAGCC
>NZ_JBIBKX010000057.1:0-1510 GCF_042959425.1 Streptomyces sp. NPDC007896
AGGTGGTGGTGGGGGTGTGGGTGGTGAGTTGTGCGGTGAAGACGGTGGTGTTGTTTTGGTGTGCGGTGATGTGGGTGGTGGGGGTGGGGGTTTGGTCGTTGTCGTTGTCGCTTGTGTTGGTGGTGTGGGCGGTGATGTAGGTGGGGGTGTGGTGTTCGGTGTAGTGGTGGAAGGTGGCGTGGAGGGTGGTGGGGTGGGTGGTGGGGTGGGTGGGGTGGGTTGTGGGGGTGGGGTGGGTGTGGGCGGTGGTGGCTTGGTGGGCGGCTTCGAGGAGGACCATGCCGGGGATGTGGTCGGTGGTGTGGTCGAAGAGGATGGGGTGGTGGGGGTTGGGGGTGAGTTGCCAGGTGTGGGGGTGGGTGGTGGGGGTGAGGACGATGTCGTGGGGGAGGGTGCGTCCGTAGTGGGTGGGTGTGGGTGTGGGTGTGGGTTGGGGGTTGGGGGGTTGGTGGGTGCCGGCGCTGGCACTGGTACTGGCACTGGCACTGGCACTGGCACTGGCACTGGCACTGGCACTGGCACCGGTGGTGGTGTGGGGGTGGCGGAGGCGTTGGTAGGTGGTGGGGGTGAGGCAGGTGAAGCGGCCGGTGCCGGTGGCGGTGGGGTGGCCGTTGCGGGTGATGGTGATGTGCATGGTGAAGTCGGTGGGGCGTTTGGTGTGGGGGTGGTGGGGGGTGTAGGTGGCGGTGAGGGTGAGGTCGGTGGGGGTGGGGCCGATGGTGAGGTGTTGGGGGTGGGTGGTGAGGTGGAGGTTGCGCATGAGGAAGTGGTGGCCGAGGGGGATGCCGAGTTCGGCGTGGGCGAGGTAGAGGCCGGTTTGGCGGATGGTTTCTGCGGCTTGGAGGGGGTGGTGGTGGGTGCCGTCGGGGGTGGTGAAGAAGGTGTGGGCGCGGGGCCATTGGGCGGTGAGGGTGTAGTGGGTGTCGCCGGTTTGTTCGCAGCCGGTGAGGAAGACTTCGGCGAGGGTGGAGCGGTGGACGTATTCGCGGGGGACGGTGGTGGTGAGGCGGGGCATGCGGGCGGGGTCGACGGGGGTTGTGCCCGCAGCGGTGCCCGCACCTGTACCTGTGCCGGTGTCCGCTCCGGTACTTGTCTGTGTGCCGGGGTCTGATTCTGCTGCTGGGCGGGGGTTTGTTGCCGTTCCCGTTCCGTTGCCGGTTTGTGTGCCGGGGCTGGTGGTGGCGGGGGCGGGCTGGTTGTCCTGGTGGACGGTGAGCAGGGTCATGTGGGTCTCCGTGGTGCTGTGGGAGGTGCCGGGATGGACCGTGCAGGGTCATAAGATACGAACCTACCGGTTTTCTTTTCAAGGGCGGGCGGGGATTTTCGCGGGGGCGGGTCGGGGAGTGGGGGTGGGGGTGTGCGGGTTGCATATTCACCGGTCCGCGGTGGGGGTGTGGTGGGGATCTTCGCTGGACAAGCGGGGGTTTTGATTCCGTTCTGCGGGTGTCTTCCGGGGGTTGGGGGTGGTGTGCGAGGCTCGGGGTCGGGTGGTCGCGGGGGTGTGTTGGTG
>NZ_JBIBKX010000058.1:0-1197 GCF_042959425.1 Streptomyces sp. NPDC007896
TTCCCTACGTTGTCCTGCGGGACGTGGTGAGCCCTTCGTATGGTTCATCCACCCAGGAGCGTCGGGTGTGGCTTTCAAGGTTCTGCCGTCTGTGGCTTCCATCGATTGGCCGCCCGACGCCCCACGACGACTCGGCTGCCAATTAGGAATTGCGAATGATCGCCACGTAGGGAATCGACAGCGAGGTCGTCCGTCGGGAGGCACCAGCACCACACCGCACGGAGGCAGCACATGGCCGCGATCTGGGCCGGCATCGACGCAGGCAAAGCCCACCACCACTGCGTCGCGATCGACGAGAGCGGCCGTCGGCTGCTGTCCCGACGCGTCGCCAACGACGAACCCGAACTCCTCCAACTCCTCGCCGACGTCCTGGCTCTGGGCGACGAAGTGACTTGGGGCATCGACCTGGCCGGCGGCGGAGCCGCCCTCGCCATCACGCTCCTCCTCAATCACGGCCAGCCGGTGCTTTACCTCTCCGGCCGGGCCATCCACCGCGCCTCCGAGGGCTACCGCGGCGAAGGCAAGACCGATGCCAAGGACGCCGCCGTCATCGCCGATCAGGCTCGTATCCGCCGCGATCTGCATCCTTTACGGGCTGGCGACGAGACCGTCACCGAGCTGAAAATCCTCACCGGCCGGCGCATGGACCTGGTCGCCGACCGCACTCGCACCGTCAACCGGCTCCGCGCTCAACTCACTGGCATCTTTCCCGGTCTGGAGCGTGCGCTCGACGTCACCAACGCCGGCCCGCTCGTCTTGCTGACCGGCTACCAAACGCCGGCCGCCCTCCGCCGGATCGGCAGCAAGAGGCTGGAGACGTGGCTGCGCAACCGCAAGGTCGTCCGCGCCGACCAGCTGGCAGAGGCCGCCTTCGAGGCGGCTGAGCGCCAGCACACCAGCCTGCCGGGCGAGAGACTGACCGCCCGGATGGTGCACACGCTGGCGGCGGAGGTGATGAGTCTCAACCAGCAGGTCACCGAGATCGACAAGCTCATCGAGGCCCGGTTTCGCGAGCACCAAGACTTCGAAGTGATCACCAGCATGCCCGGCCTGGGCATCATCCTCGGTGCCGAGTTCCTCGCCGCCACCGGCGGCGACATGGGCGTCTTCGGAACTCCCGACCGGCTCGCCGGCTTCGGCGGCGTCGCCCCAGCACCGCGAGATTCCGGGAAGATCAGCGGCAATCTACGGCGCCCC
>NZ_JBIBKX010000059.1:0-1107 GCF_042959425.1 Streptomyces sp. NPDC007896
CTAGGGGGTGTCCGACGGGTCGCTCGGAGGTGCCATCACTACCGAGCTGCAAGACGAGCTCGCCTCTAGGCACCTGGGGAAGGTTCAATGCCGGAGTGGTGGACTGGACACAGATGCGTGACTGCTGGTTCGAGGTTGATCGTGTTCCGGAGCTTTTGGAGCGGGTTGAGCACGATGCCGACACGGACGCGTGGAAGGAGCTGGGATGGCGGCTCGTCCTTGAGCACGACCTGGTTTCCCCGGCCAGTTTCGCTGCGCTGCCGCGCTTGGTGCGCCTTGCGCCTCGCAATGCGCAGGCGCGCGCCCTGGCAGGGGAGATCCTCGAGCGTGCGGCAGGGCACCATGGCTGCGACGATCTCTTGGCGGATTGCGCTGGCGCCATTGAGCAGTTCCGCGAAGTGCTGAACCGGCACCTGCGGTCGCAGCCGACCGACTACCTCGTATCCCTCCGCGCCCTGCTCTCTGCCGAGGAGGAGTACCACTGGGCGGCGGCCTTGGGCGACTTCAAGGATGACTTCTATCCGCTGATCTGTCCCCATTGTGACGCAAAGGTCACGATCGCCATCGGCGACTACGGGCGGTACTCCGCGATCCGGGACTGGGACATGGGTGACGTCGAGCGTTGCGACCTGCGTCCGGCGGTCGCCGAGGGACTCACCGGAACCGGCAAGTGGATGTACGAGATGGCTGTTCGCGATGGGCAGGAGGCGCTCGCCGAGGGAATCTCCTACCTCTTCGGTCATGCAGAATGCCCGGGCTGCGCCAGCATCTTCAACGTTGCGGACGAGTACACATCTGCCAACCGCCCGACCATGCGGTAAGGCGAATCCGATAGCTACGCGGCTGCCTTCTACGGGTGAAGCCACAGCCGGATCGCGGCAACGGTGACCGTTCCGTGGAAGACGTATGCCCGCTTGTCGTAGCGTGTGGCGATGGCTCGGAAGTTCTTGAGCCGGTTGATGGTCCGCTCGACTTCGTTGCGGCGTCGGTAGATCGTCTTGTCGAATCCCGTAGGCCGGCCGCCGTGACTGCCTCGGCGCTGGCGGTTAGCTCGCTGGTCTCTGGGTTCGGGGATGGTGTGCTTGATCTGGCGTCTGCGAAGGTGAC